>NZ_JBSRXO010000001.1:0-1601483 GCF_054055695.1 Burkholderia sp. PvR073 | reverse complement strand
CTATCTGATCCGAGGATCAGCTCGCTTCCATCAAGCGCCCACACTTATCGGCTGTTAATTTTTAAAGAGCATTTCTGCGAGAAACCTTCTGTTTCCCAGCAGCGCTGCGTTTTCAGCAGCAGAGAAGCGAGATTATGAACCGTCTTTCTTCGCTCGTCAACAACTTTTTGAACTGCTTCGTTGCGACGGCGGGGGTTCAACTTCGTGTGCGCCGGAGTTCCTACAACCTACCCTCGCCAGCACCGCTTCCCTTCCCTCCCGCGCTGCGTTTCCGTTAGCGCGAAAGAGGCGTGATTGTAGGCAGCCCCCTCGAACTGCGCAAGGGGTTTCTCGAAAAAAATATAAGGCCCCGCACGCTGCCGCGTGCGGGGCCTTATATGGACGCAACCGGGCCGTCAGGCCACACGCACCTGGCGCGCCACTATCTCCATATAGTGATCGAGATTCGGCGTCACCTTGCCCGCTTCCTTCGCCGTATCGTCCCAGCGGCGCAGACGCAGCGCATCCTCCGCGAACGGGCGTCGCAGGAACGCCGCCGTCTCCTCCTCACTGAAGATGCCGCCCTGCAGCGCAAGACTGCGCACCGAATCCGGCGACAGGCTCTCGAAGTAGCCGGCGTCCGTCCGGCACAGGCAACGCTTCGCGTCGACGTGCAGCCGGATCGGCTCCAGCACCGCGTCGTTGAACAGCGGCCGCAGGAACGGCAGCACGTAATACTGATGAAGATCGTCAATTCCGCGTGCGCTCGGCGTCTCGCCCTGGCGATTCAGCAGATGCCCGAGGTCGTGCAGGAATGCCGCCGCGACCAGCGCGTCGTCGGCGCCCGCCTCCTCCGCCAGCAAGCCGCTTTGCAACGCATGCTCCAGCTGCGTGACCGGTTCGCCGCTATAGGCGACATGGCCATGCTCGCGATACAGCCCGTGGATCTCTTCCACCGTCAGTGCCATCCGCTTACTCCCAAGGCAGCGAAAACGTCTTCAGATTCGTGAAGCTCTTCATCGCTTCCTGAACGCCTTCCTTATAGCCAAGCCCCGAATCCTTGACGCCGCCGAAAGGCGACAGCTCGATCCGGTATCCGGGCACTTCCCAGACATTCACCGTCCCGACGTTCAACTCGTTCACGAACCGCACGACCGCGGCCGTACTGTCCGTGCACACCCCCGACGACAGCCCGAATGCCGTGCCGTTGCTGATCCGGATCGCATCGTCGATCGTGTCGAACGTAATGACGGGCGATACGGGGCCGAAAGTCTCTTCGCGCACGATCGTCATCGACGGATCGACGTTGTCGAGCACCGTCGGCGAATACAGCGCACCGCGCCGCACGTTGCCGGTCAGCAGGCGCGCACCCTGCGCAAGCGCCTCGCCGACCCGCGCCTCGAACAGCCGCGCCGCCGCGTCGTCGATCACCGTGCCCATTTCGTTCGCGGGATCGAACGGATCGCCGTAATTCCATGCGCGTGTCTTCTCGACGAGCAGTTCGGTGAACGCCGGCGCGATCGAGCGCTGCACCAGGATCCGCTTGACGGCCGTGCAGCGCTGCCCCGAATTGCGGTACGAACCGAGCACGGCCAGCGATGCCGCACGTTCCAGATCGGCATCGTCGAGCACGATCAGCGGATCGTTGCCGCCCAGCTCCAGCACGATGCGCCGGTAGCCGGCCCGCGCGGCGATCGCCTTGCCGATCGACACGCCGCCCGTGAAGGTAATCAGCGATGCATGCGGATGCGTGACGAGTTCGTCCGCGATCTCGCGCGGGTCGCCGGTCAGCACCTGCAGCATCGGCTCGGGCAAGCCGGCCTCGTAGAGCAGGTCCGCCAGATAGAACGCCGACAGCGGCACCTTCTCCGACGGCTTCACGATCACGCGGTTGTTGGTCGCGATCGCCGGCGCGATCTTGTGCGCGACCTGATTCATCGGGTGATTGAACGGCGTGATCGCGACGATCACGCCGTCGAGCGGCTGCCGCTGCGAGAACACGCGTCGCGCCTTGCCGTGGGGTGTCAGGTCACACGAGAAGGTCTGCGCGTCGTCGCGCAACGCCTCGACCGACGCGAACTTCAGCACGTCGGCGACGCGGCCGATCTCGTAGCGGGAATCCTGTTTCGACAATCCCGATTCGAGCGTGATCAGGTCGGATGCCGCCTCGGTACGCTCGCGCAGCAGCGCGGCCGCACGTTCGAGGATCTGCGAACGCTCGTAACGCGTGAGCGCGGGCCGGTACGCCATCGCGTAGTCGAACGCGGCGCGCACGTCGTCGACGCTCGCCAGCGGCGCCGTACCGACACGCGTGCCGGTGTACGGATCGGTGACGTCGAAAACACGGTCGCGCGTCGCACGCGTGCCGCACCAGCGCAGGGTCTCGGCGCGAAACGCGGGGTGATCCTGTCGGGGATGAGCCATCATGACGCGACCCGGTTCAGCACGAAATCGAAAACGTCGAAGTTGCGCGGCCGACGTGCCGGGTCGTCCCGCTCGATCCGACGGTTGAACAGCAACGGCACCTCCTGCTCGGACACGCCGCCGTGCGAACGCAGCGGCACGGTCAGGCCGGACAGGTCGTGTTCGCGCTCGCGCGTGCCGAGCGTCATGTCGCGCCGCGCGATCACGACGAGATCGCCGATCCGGTCGGCCGGCAGCTCGAAGCGGGCGGCGGCTTCCGCGTTGTCGAGCACGAGTTCGACGCCGTCGAGCCCGCCGACGCGCCACATCGCATCGGTCCGGTCGACACCCGGCGCCAGGTACACGGTCGCGAACGAGCCGAGCGCGCCGTGGTGCACGACGTACGGATCGGTGATCGGCAGGATCACGCGCGCGGCCCGCGCACCGAACCAGCCGTCGAACGCGTCCTGCAGATAGATCACGTTCGGGCGGCCGGTTGCCGGATCGTGCTTCGCGTTCATCCCGTGGTCGGCCGTGAGTCCGATCGCCCAGCCGAGCGCGTCGAGCTGCGCGAGATAGCCGTCCATCATTGCGTAGAACGCGTTCGCGCCGGCGCTGCCCGGCTCGCACTTGTGCTGCACGTAGTCGGTGGTCGACAGGTACATCAGGTCGACCTGGCGCGTCTGCGCGAGCCGCACGCCGGCCGCGAACACGAATTCGGACAGCGCCGCGCTGTATACGTCGGGCGACGGCAGGCCGACCCAGTCGAGCACGTCGACGATCCCGTTTTCCGCGAGATTCGCCTGCGCGGCCTTCTCCGCGGAAAAACAGATGCCGTTCATCTGCCAGCCGAGCAGCCGGCGCAGCTTGTCCTTCGCCGTGACGACGGCCACCCGCGCGCCGGCGTCGGACGCCGCCGCGAGCAACGTGCCGGCCCGCAGGTAGGCCGGGTCGTTCATCATTACTTCGGCGCCGCGACCGCCGTCGGCGGCCGGATCCCAGAAGTAGTTGCCGCAGATCCCGTGGACCGACGGCGGCACGCCGCAAACGATCGACAGGTTGTTCGGGTTGGTGAAGGTCGGCACGACGCAGTCGGCGCGCCACGCGGTGCCTGCCGCGATCATCCGGCCGATGAACGGCGCGACGCCCGCCTCCACCGCACGCTCGAGATAGTCGTACTCGCAGCCGTCGACGCAGACCACGACAGTCGGTTCGACCGGCAGCCGGTAGCGCCGGCCGTTCACGTCGACGGAACGTCCCGCGAGACCCGTCGATACCTTGCCCGCGGCCGCTTGCTCGCCGGGCAGCCGCAACGCGAACGCGGCGTTCATGATGCCGCCCGCGTGCCGCGCGGCACGCGCGCGGCGATCAGCAGCAGCGCCGCGAGCGACGCCCCGAGCATCAACAACGACAGCGCCGATGCCGGAAGGTAATAACCACGCTCCACCTGGCCGATCACGACGATCGGCACGGTCGCGAAACCCGGCGGGTAGACGGTCAGCGTCGCGCCGAGTTCGCCGAGCGACAGCGCGAAGCCGAGCGCGAGACTCGCACGCAGCGCCGGCACGAGCTGCGGCAGCAGCACGCGGCGCAGCACCATCGCGGGCGGCGCACCGAGGCTCGCCGCCGCTTCGCGCAGCACGGTCAGTTCCGGCCGCAGCGCGGCGGCCGCGCAGCGATAGCAGAACGGCAGAATCAGCGCGAGCTGCACGAGCACGACGATCGCCGCGGAGCTCGACAGGTCGAGCGGCTTCTGGTGATACGCGATCAGCACCGCGAGCCCGAGCACGACGCTCGGCACGCCGTTCGGCACCATCACGAGCGCATCGACGAGCGCGCCGAGGCTGCGCCGGTCGCGCCCTTCGAGTGCGAGCGCGAGCCACAGCCCGAGGATCGTGCCGAGCGCCGACACACCGAAGCCGATTTCGAGGCTCGTCAGCAGCGCGTCGTATTCCGGCGACCCGAGCCGTTCGAACCAGCGCAGGCTGTAGCCGGCCGGCAAAATCGTGCCCGACCACTGCGTCGACACGCTCGACAGCGCGACGACGACGACCGGCAGCACGAACAGCCAGAAGCAGGCGAACGCGGCCAGCGCGAGCGCGGCGCGCGACGCATGCTTGAGCAGCGTGTCGCCCCAGCCGATCTGGTGGCGCGGCACGGCTGGCCCGATACGGAATTCAGCGGACATCGTTTCCTCCCGTCGCACGCCGGTTCACCCGACGATAAACCGCATAGAGCGCCAGCGACAGCGCGAGCATCACGACCGCGCCGGCCGATGCGGTCGGCAGGTCGAGGTCGACGGTCGCGCTGCTGTAGATCGCGACCGGCAGCGTCACGAGCCGCGCACTGCCGAGCACGAGCAGAATCCCGAACTCGTTCAGCGTCAGCAGGAAACACAGCACAGTGCCGGCGGCAATGCCCGGCCACGCGATCGGCAGCACGACGCGGCGCGCGAGCATCCAGCCGGACGCGCCGAGACTGCGCGCCGCTTCGATCAGGCGCAGGTCGAGCGTCGCGAACGACGCGAGCGTCGGCCGCACGACGAACGGCGTATAGAAGACAGTCTGCGCGAGAATCACGCCGCCGATGCCGAACAGGAAGTCGAGCGGCGGGTTCTCGAGATGGAACAGCTGCTGCAGCGCGATGCTGATCGAGCCTTGCGAGCCGTACAGGAAGATCAGCGTGAACGCGACGAGGAACGACGGGAACGCGACGTACAGCTCCAGGAAGCGCGTGACGAGCGATGCGCCGGGGAACGGCCTGAAGAACAGCAGCGCGGCCAGCAGCACGCCGAGCACCGACGCGGTGCCGGCGCTCGCGAACAGCACGCCGACGCTCGTCAGCAGCACGCTGCGCGTGTCGGGGTTGCCGAAGAACGTCCGGTACGCGGCGAAGCTCAGCCCGTGATCGCCGGACACGCTCAGCAGCACGAGCCGCACCAGCGGATAGATGACGAGCGGGCCCAGCACGACGAGCGCGAGCGCGGCGAGATGCAGGTCGCCCATGCGCTTGCAGCGCCGCGCGGCGGCGGCATGCGCGGCGGCCGACGCGAGCGCCTGCGGCGGCAGGCCGGCTTCAGGGCTCGATAAGGACGACATCGTCTGCCTCGCAATGCAGGGAAACGCGCGCACCGCGCTCGGGAGCCGCGCCGCGGCCGCGTTGCATCGTGACGCGCACGGGCTCGTCGGGCGCCGCGTCGATCACGACCGCGATCGACAGGTCCGCGCCCTGCCATTCGACGGACGACACCGTGCCGTGCAGGCCGCCCGCCGCGAGCGGCATCACGGTCAGGCGCTCGGGGCGCACGCAGGCGACCTTGTCGCGCACGTCGTGACGCGGATCGCCGAGCGGGAAGATCACATGCGGGGGCAGCAGGTTGGCGGGGCCGAGATAGCGCGCGACGTAGCCGTCCTGCGGCGTGTCGTACAGCTGCTGCGGCGTGCCAAGCTGCGCGATGTGGCCGTCGCGCATCAGCAGGGCGCGGTCGGACAGCACGAGCGCGTCGTCGCGGTCGTGCGTCACGCAGACGACGGTCAGGTTCGGCAGGCGCTCGTGCAGCGCCTTCAGTTCGCTGCGCACCGATGCGCGCAGGTTGGCGTCGAGCGCCGACAGCGGCTCGTCGAGCAGCAGCACGTCCGGTTCGATCACGAGCGCACGCGCCAGTGCGACGCGCTGCTGCATCCCGCCCGACAGTTGCGCGGGCAGATGATGGCCCGCATCGCCGAGTTGCACGAGCTTCAGCGCGTCGGCGACGCGGCGCGTCACGTCCGACGAGGCCATGCCGCGGGCGCGCAGCCCGAATGCGACGTTCTCGAACACCGACAGGTGCGGGAACAGCGCGTAATTCTGGAACAGCAGACCGAGATTGCGCTTGTGCGGCGGCGCATAGGTCAGGTCGCGTCCGGCCACGGTCAGCGTGCCGGTCAGGCCGTCGGCCTTCACGAACCCGGCGATGAAGCGCAGCAGCGTGGTCTTGCCGCAGCCGCTCTTGCCGAGCACGGTCAGAAATTCTCCGGCGCCGATCGACAGCGACAGATCTTCCAGCACCGTGCGTGCGCCGTAGCGCACGCTCAGGTGCTCGATCCGCACGCCGCCCGGCACGCCGGACCGCAGCGTCGCTTGCGGTTCGGCGGCGCCGAATGCGCCGGGATGGGTCAGGGTGGTTTCCACCGGGTTCATCCTCTTGCTCACTAATACAGGCGGCGTGCGCCGATCACTTCGGCTTGACGACGTCGAGCTGCTTGCCCGAGCTGCCGATCACGTCCTTCTTCCAGCGCTCGATCCACACCGGCTTCTTCGCCATCACCTGGGTCCAGTCGACCGAGATCAGCTTCACGCCCGCGATCGCCTTCTTGACCGCCTCGCCGTTCTTGCCGGCCAGCGGAACGTCGGTGCGGCCCGGGATGCCGTACATGTCCGGCACCTTCGACTGCACTTCCGTCGACATCAGGTAGTCGATCAGCTTCTTGCCGACGTCCTGGTTCGGGCCGCTCTTGATCAGACCGATGCCGTACGGCAACTGGAACGTGGTCGGCTGGTCGCCGTCCTTCGCGGCCAGGAAGATCGGCTTGACGGACAGCGCGCCGTGTTCAGCGTCGTCGAGGTCCATCTGCAGGTCGCCGTTCGCGACGCTGATCTCGTTGCGCGACAGCAGCACGTTCAGGTAGCCGGTGCCCTTCGTGTGGAACTTCACGCTCTGCGACAGCTTCGCGAGGTAGTCGAACGCCTTGTCCTCGCCCATCAGCGAGGTCGTCAGGATCAGCACGGCCATCCCGTCGCCGGCGGTCGCCGGGTTCGAGTACGCAACCTTGCCGGCATAGCTCGGCGACAGCAGGTCGGCGAACGTCTTCGGCTGGTTCTTCACGACGTCCGGGTTGATCGCGAACGAGAAGTAGTTGTTCACGAACGTCGCCCACGTACCGTCTTCCGCCTTCGCGATCGCCGGCACGTTCTTGTAGTTCACGCTCTGATACGGCTGCAGCAGGCCCATCTGGCCGGCTTGCTGGATGAACGGCGGCAGCGTGACGATCACGTCCGCCTTCGGCGAGTTCTTCTCGATGTTCGCGCGGTTGACGACCTCACCGCTGCCCGCCGTCACGATGTTGACCTTGACACCTTCCTTCTTCTCGAAGGCCGGCAGCACATCGCGATAGAGGTTCTCGAGACCGTCCGCCGTATACAGCACGACCGCGTTCGCCGCATGCGCGGGCAATGCGACGCCCATCAGGCCAGCGATGCCGGCAGCCAGCGCGAGCTTGCGGAACGCGCCGGCAGCGGCGCGCGAGGAATTCTGCAGTGTCATCTCACTTCTCCGTAGGCGGAACACCAGGCGGCCGGGGCACGATCCGGCTCGTTTCAGTCGGGCAGACCGACAACCGGCCGGCCTCGCTGCCGCGCTGCAGGTGGTTTCGCGCGGCAACCGAAGGATCACAGCGTTCGATGACAAAGCCGTGACGCGCGCCACAATTTCCACAAAATGACACATTTCGCCAATATCATGCAAGTCATTCAGAAATGCCGCCCTCGCGTTTCATCCGACCTTTGCTGGAGAAAACCATGCCCAATCCCATTCTGCTCACGCCCGGCCCGCTCACCACGTCCGCCACAACACGCCACGCAATGCAACATGACTGGGGCTCGTGGGACGCCGCTTTCAATCAGTTGACGGCCAGCGTCTGCGCGGACCTCGTCGCGATCGCGCGCGGCGGCGACGAGTACGTGTGCGTGCCGATGCAAGGCAGCGGCACCTTTTCGGTCGAGGCCGCGCTCGGCACGCTGGTGCCGCGCGACGGCGTCGTGCTGGTGCCCGACAACGGCGCCTATTGCGCGCGCATCCTGAAGATCCTCGGCCGGCTCGGCATCGAAGCGATCGCGTTGCCGTTCGGCGAGGACGCAGCGGTCGACCCGGCAGTGGTGGAAGCCGCGTTCGCGCGTGAGCCGCGCATCACGCATGTCGCGCTGGTGCACCTGGAAACGAGCACCGGCATCCTGAATCCGCTCGACGCGATCGCGGCCGTGTGCCGGCGGAACGGCAAGCGGCTGATCGTCGACGCGATGAGTTCGTTCGGCGCGCTGCCGATCGCGCTGGCAGACAGCGGGATCGACGCCTTGGTGTCGGCGAGCGGCAAATGCCTGGAAGGCGTGCCGGGGATGGGGTTCGCGATCGTGCGGCGCGACGCGCTCGATGCAAGCGAAGGCAACTCGCCGTCGCTCGCGCTCGACCTTCAGGATCAGCACGCGTACCTGCGCAAGACGGGCCAGTGGCGCTTCACGCCGCCGACCCACGTGATCGCCGCGCTGCGCGCCGCGCTCGACCAGTATCTCGCCGAAGGCGGCCAGCCCGCGCGTGGCGCGCGCTATGCGGAGAACTGCCGGACGCTGGTCGAATCGATGCGCGCGCTCGGCTTCGCGCCGTTCCTCGACGCGAGCGTGCAGGCGCCCGTGATTGTCACGTTCCATGCGCCCGACCATCCGGCCTACGATTTCCGCCGCTTTTACGACGCGGTGCGCGACGCGGGCTTCATCTTGTATCCGGGCAAGCTGACGCAACTCGAGACGTTCCGTGTCGGCTGCATCGGCGCGATCGATGCCGGTGACATCCGGCGCGCGGTCGCGGCGATCGCGCAGGCGCTCGAGTCGCTCGGGATTGCCATGCAGCGCGCGTGAGCGCGGATGCGTGAGCCGGCCCGCAATCCGGCGGCAGAAATAAAAACGCCCGGCGACCAAGGTCGCCGGGCGAATGCACCGAGCGTGCGTGGAGCCGGTACTTACAATTCGATCCGCTTGATGTCGCCGACGACGAAGATGTACGACAGTGCACCGATCAGCGCGATCACGCCGATGAACACCAGCGCACCGACGAAGGATCCGGTCGACGCCACGATGAAGCCGACGACGAGCGGCGTGACGATCCCCGCGAGGTTCGCCGCGAAATTGAAGATGCCGCCCGTCACGCCCAGCAGGCCGTCCGGCGCGATGTCGGACACGAGCGTCCAGCCGAGCGCGGCCATCCCCTGCGCGAAGAAGGCGATCGACATGATCGCGATCACGGCTTCGTTGCTCTTCACGTAGTTCGCGAGAATGATCGTCGACGCGAGCAGCAGGCCCGCGATGATCGGCAGCTTGCGCGCGAGGTTCGCCGACTTGCCGCGACGCAGCAGCCAGTCGGAGAAGATCCCGCCGAACATCACGCCGACCGATGCGGCGATGAACGGCATCACCGCGAAGAAGCCGATCTTCAGCCAGCCCATGTGGCGCTCGGTCGCGAGATAGGTCGGGAACCAGGTCAGGAAGAACACGAGCGTCGAGTTGCCGGCGAACTGGCCGAGGCAGATACCCGCGAGCTGGCGCTTCTTCAGCAGCTGGCCGGCCATCGACCAGCTGAACTTCTTCTGCTCGCCCTTGCCGCCCTTGGCGCCGTTGTCGCCCTTGCGCACAGCGTGCACGAGGCCGCCGCCCGCCTCGATGTAGGCGAGTTCCTCCGAGTTCGCGCCCGGATGATCACGCGGCTCGTGATAGAACTTCCACCAGATCAGGCCGAACGCGATACCGACCGCGCCGACGACCCAGAACAGCGAGCGCCAGCCGAACGCACCCATCAGCGCGAACAGCACCGGGCTGAAGAACGCGAGGCCGATGTATTCGCCGACGGTATAGGTACCGGTCGCCATCGCGCGTTCGTTCTGCGGGAACCAGGTCGCGACGACGCGGCTGTTGGTCGGGAAGCACGGCGCCTCCGTCACGCCGAGGCCGAGCCGGCATGCGAGCAGCGTCGCGATACCCGGCACGAAGCCTTGGAGGAGCGTGCACAGCGACCACAGCGTCATCGACCAGTAATAAGTGACCTTGCTGCCGAAGCGGTCGAGGAACAGACCGCCGGGCACCTGCATCGCGACGTACGTCCACGAGAACGCGGAGAACATGATGCCCATCACCGCCGCGTTGATGCCGAGCTCCTTGGTGAGCTGCGGCGCAGCCACCCCCAGCACGGTACGGTCGAGATAGTTGATCATCGTGCCGATCGCGAGCAGCGCGAGAATCTTGTAGCGCGCCGATGTCCGCCGGACCGTGCCGGCCGCCTGCGCTGGCGCGGCGTTCGTGTGGGTGGTGTGCTGCATGGTTGTCTCCTGGTTTCTCTTTTGGATCGAAGGATCAGCGCGCGACGAGCGACTGAAAGTGTTCGAACATCCGCTCGTCGTCCGGCGTACGTCCGGTGAAGATTTCGAACGCATCGACGGCCTGGTACACGGCCATCCCGCCACCCGGCAGCGTCGCGCAGCCGGCCGCGCGCGCCGCGCGGATCAGTTCGGTTTCGAGTGGGAAATACACGATGTCGGCCACCCACATTCCCGCGTGGAGCAGTTCGGCCGGCAGCGGCAGGCCCGGATGCTTGGCCATGCCGGTCGGCGTTGCATGGATCAGGCCCGTCGCGGCGCGCATCGCGGCCGCGAGATCGCTGCCCGGCGTGACCCGGGCGGCCGGGAAACGCTGCTGCAGTTCGCTCGCGAGCGTGTCGGCACGCGTGCCGTCGACGTCGAAAATCGTCAATTCGGCGGCGCCCATCTGCAGTGCCGCATGCGCGACGGCCGCGCCCGCGCCACCCGCACCGAGCTGGACGACGCGCTCGAGCGACGCGTCGGGAAGCCCGCGGCGGAACGACTTCGCGAAACCCGACCAGTCGGTGTTGTGGCCGATCCGCTTGCCGTCCTTGAACAGCACGGTGTTCACCGCGCCGAGCGCGCGCGCGTCGTCCGACAGCGCGTCGAGGTGCTCGATCACGCGCTGCTTGCACGGGTGCGTGATGTTCAGCCCGTTGAAGCCCATCCGCTGCGCGGCCTCGAGCAGTTGCGGCAGCGCGTCGACGGTCAGGCCGAGCGCGTCGAGATCGATGCGCCGGTACACGTAGCCGAATCCCTGGCGGAATCCTTCTTCCTCATGCATCGCGGGCGACAGCGAACCGGCGATGCCCTGGCCGATCAGGCCGATCAGAAAAGACGGGCGGCTCATCGTGCGGCTCCCTGGGCAAAAAGGGTCGACAGGCGCTGCAGCGCGAATACGTAGCCTTCGGTGCCGCAGCCGCAGATCACGGCTTCGGCCACCGCCGACACATACGAGTGGTGACGGAACGCCTCGCGGCGATGCACGTTGGAGATATGCACCTCGATCACCGGCTTCGCGATCGCGGAAAGCGCGTCGGCCAGCGCGACCGACGTGTGCGTATAGGCAGCCGGGTTGATCACGATGCCGTGCGTGTCGTGACGCGCGGCATGCAGCCAGTCGATCAGCTGGTGCTCGGCGTTCGACTGGCGGAAATCGATCTCCAGCCCGAGCCCCTCGGCCGCCGTGCGGCAACGCTGCTCGAGGTCGGCGAGGGTTTCCGCGCCGTAGATATGGGGCTCGCGGGTCCCCAGCAGATTCAGGTTCGGGCCGTTCAGTACCAGTACCTTGTGCTTGCTCATGACGATTTCTGCTCTAAAAAAAGGGGGCGGAACCCTGCCGGATGCGCCCGGGTATCAGGAAGTTGGCGCTAGTGTGCGCCGGCATGCACGCGCTGTCTTTTCGGGTTTTCGCTTATTTGTACCACCTAGTTAGTTTGTATAATCCATCTCACTTCCCTAGTAAATTCGGGATATGGCGTTCGCCGTGAATTCAACGACTGGTTCATTCGGGTCCGATCGGCCGACGCCCCACCCCGCTCATCCGCAGGATTCGCCCATGCAGCGCTCGATCGCCACCGTGTCACTGTCCGGCACACTCGCCGAGAAGCTCGCCGCCGTCCAGGCCGCCGGCTTCGACGGTGTCGAAATCTTCGAGAACGACCTCGTCTACTTCGACGGATCGCCGGCCGACGTGCGCCGCATGGCCGCCGATCTCGGCCTCGACATCGTGCTGTTCCAGCCGTTTCGCGACTTCGAGGGCGTGAGCCCGGCGCAGCTCGCCCGCAATCTCGACCGCATCCGGCGCAAGTTCGACGTGATGCACGCGCTCGGCACCGACCGCATCCTGGTGTGCAGCAACGTGTCGCCCGACACGATCGCGGACGACGCGCTGCTGGTCGACCAGCTCGGCGCGCTCGCCGAAGCCGCGCGGCAGGCCGGCGTGGTCGCCGCGTACGAGGCGCTCGCGTGGGGCCGCGTCGTGAAGCGGTACGGCCATGCGTGGCAGCTCGTGAACGCGGTAAACAGCCCGCACCTCGGCCTCGCGCTCGACAGCTTCCATACGCTGTCGCTCGACGATTCGCCGGACGCGATCGCCGACATCCCCGGCGACCGGATCGCGTTCGTGCAGATCGCCGATGCGCCGAAGCTCGCGATGGACGTGCTCGAATGGAGCCGCCACTTCCGCTCGTTCCCCGGCCAGGGCGACTTCGACCTCGCGCGCTTCACGGCTCGCGTGATCGAGTCCGGTTATACGGGGCCGCTGTCGCTCGAGATCTTCAACGACGGCTTCCGCGCCGCGCCGACCGCGATCACGGCGGCCGACGGCCATCGCTCGCTGCTCTATCTGGAAGAACTGACGCGTGCGCGGCTCGCGCAGGACGGCCGCGCGCCGGCCGCCGACCAGCCGCTGTTCGCGCCGCCGGCGCCGCCCGCGCACGTCGGGTTCCAGTTCATCGAATTCGCGGTCGACGCGCAGGCGGCGGCCACCGTCGGCGCATGGCTCGGCCGGATGCGGTTCCGGCTCGCGGGCCGCCATCGGTCGAAAGATGTGACGCTGTTCCAGCACGGCGCCGCCTCGATCGTGCTGAACGCCGAACGCGACTCGTTCGCCGATGCGTTCTTCCAGCAGCATGGGTTGTCGCTCTGTGCGTCGGCGTTTCGCGTCGACGATGCGAAGGTGGCGTTCGAACGCGCGGCCGGCTTCGGCTACGCGCCGTTTTCCGGGCGCGTCGGCCCGAACGAGCGCGTGCTGCCGAGCGTGCAGGCGCCGGACGGCAGCCTCGAATACTTCGTCGACGAGACGCCGAACGCGCCAACGCTGTATGAATCGGATTTCGTGCTGACCGACATCGACGGACCCAGCGAGGTCGGCCCGCTGACGGGCATCGACCATGTCTGCCTCGCGCTGCCGGCCGACGCGCTCGATACGTGGATCCTGTTCTTCAAGACCGCATTCGGCTTCGAGGCCGAGCGCAGCTGGCTCGTGCCCGATCCGTACGGCCTGATGCGCAGCCGGGCGGTGCGCAGCGCGGACGGCTCGGTGCGGATCGCGCTGAATGCGTCGGTCGACCGCCATACGGCCGTCGCCGAATCGCTGGACCGCTATCACGGCACCGGGCTGAATCACGTCGCGTTCCGGACCGACGACATCGTGAAGACGGTCGCCGCGTTTGCAGCCGACGGCGTGCCGTTCCTGCGGATCCCGCCGAATTACTACGACGATCTCGCCGCGCGCTACGCGCTGCCGGACGACCTGATCGACACGCTGAGCGCCCACCATCTGCTGTACGACCGCGACGAAAACGGCGGCGAATTCCTGCATGCGTATACGGAACTGGTCGACAACCGCTTCTCGCTGGAGATCGTCGAGCGGCGCGGCGGCTACGACGGCTACGGGGCGACAAACGCGGCCGTGCGGCTCGCCGCGCAGGCCCAGCGCAGGAAATAAGGAAGCAACGGGAAGTTCGTTCCGGGTCGGAGCACGTGGGAAAGCCGCGGGCTCCCACGGCGCCAGCCGTGCGCACGCACCATCGTGGTGAATGTCCCGGCGGCGCCCCGCCCGGCAAGGTTGGCGCTTGCGCATCCGGCACGGCCGGCCGGCGCGAGTTACATCCGGTAATGCTTGCCGCGCCGCAACATCCGTGCGGTCGCCGCAATTTTAAGAATCGCTTAAGTCTTTCTCGGCACCATCCGCAACCAGTACCCGATGGATATCCCGAAAAGGAGGACAGCGATGAGCGCCGTAGATGCACCCGCGGGCCGCCCGGCCGCCCCCCCTGCGAAAAAGACGATGCTGCGCCGTTTGCTCAGCCATCACGAAATCGCGACGCTGCTCGTGCTGCTGCACGCGCCGATCGGCGCGAATGCCAAACCCGAATTGCCCGCGCTGCAAGAAGCCGGTCTCGTCGAGATGATCAAGCTCGACGCCGACACGTCACCGCGCTTCCGGCTGACCGAAGACGGCACGGCCGTCCTGAAAGGGCTCGGCTACCGCTGAGCCGACGCTTTCCCACTCCCCGCTCCCGCCTCACCCCGATCATCCCGAACCGCCGGCCCGGCCGGCGCGTCACTTCACCCTGTGCGGTCCTGCAGCATCAGCCGGTATTCCGTCGGCGTCACGCCGACGGTCGCCTTGAACTGGCGCGTGAACGCGCTGTGATCCGTATAACCGCATAGCGCCGCCACGTCGGTCACCTTGTCGTGCGTGACGAGCAACGCGGTGGCCGCGTCGAGCCGCGTCTTCAGCAGCACCTGGCGCGGCGTCAGGTGAAACACCTTGTGGAAGTAGCGCTCCAGCTGCGCGACCGACATCCCGGCCATCTGCGCGAGTTGCTTGAGGTTCAGCGGCTGCACGTAGTGATCCTGGATGTGCTGGACCACGTCGGCGAGCTTGCTGTAGGCCGGATGCGAGCCCTCTTGCGCCTTCAGGTCGCGCGAGATGCCAGCGAGGCCGACTACCTTGCCGGCCGCGTCGCGCAGCGGCTCCTTGCAGGTCAGGCACCAGCCCGGCTGGCGGCCCGGATACAGATGCAGCTCGAGCTGGTCCATCAGTTGCTGGCCGGCGTTGATCGTCGCCATGTCCTGCTCGAAATAGGTGCGGCCGAAGCGGCGCGGAAACACTTCGTCGGTCGTCTTGCCGAGCAGGTCGCGCTTGTCCTTGTAGCCGCAGCGCATGGCCAGCGTGCGGTTGACGAGCGCGTAGCGGCCGTTCGCGTCCTTCACGAAGAACGCGACGTCGGGCAGCGCGTCGAACACCGGCTCGAGCAGGCGGAAGTGCGCGAGCATCGCGCCGAGATCGGCGTTGTCGGGCTGGTAGCGCAACGTATCGGACAGGCTCATGGGTGGTGCGGCAAGGAAGGTCGTCATCCCGGCATCTGCGAAGGGAGTGGCTGATGGCGTCGATTATAGGAGTGCCCTCTCGAACGCGTCATGGCGATCGCGGGCAGGCGAGCGGGGCGGCTCGGCGAACGGTGGGACGCGCAATGCGCCGCCGATCGGATCGCATACGTTGGCCCGTAGTGCGCCGTGCGGTTGTGTGCACAACCACCGCGCCGCTCGCGTGTCCGGCGACAACGATTTCGCGTCGGCCCGCTGCATGTCGCCGCGCGTCGGTCGGCGCGGGCGGCGACATGCAGCGCACTCCGCCGGCGCCGCGACAACGCACGCCCGAACCCGCCATCCTAGAAATGCCGGCGTGTCGCGTCTTGGCGCGTTTGCGCACTCCGTATGACGATTTCAGCATATATCAGGGTTATCGACGATATGCCGAAATCGTCGCCGGCCGCGCACCGAACGCGCAAGACGCGCGCATTTTCGCTACCTAGACTTCGCTCAACGGTTACGAGACGACATCCCGCCGCCACCGCGCACGCCGATTCCGGCACAACCCGCGCGGCGCACGGCGAGCCGCGCCGCCGTCGCATTGGCGTGCCAACCGATACGTCTCGCCCGGTTTACCGCACCGGCCCGCTGGCCGGCGGCGGCCCAACCACGCCATCAAGGGGAAGTGAAAGTGAAGCTGAAGGTATCGCACGTCGCGCTGGCTGCTGCCTGCGCACTGTCGGGCGCACACGCCATCGCCGCCGACGTCGTCAAGATCGGTTTCGCCGCACCGCTGACGGGGCCGCAATCGAACTACGGCGCGGACATGCAGAAGGGCGTGCAACTCGCGATCGCCGATTTCAACGCGACGCATCCGACGATCGGCGGCAAGCCCGTCACGTTCCAGCTCGACTCGCAGGACGACCAGGCCGACCCGCGCACCGGCACGACCGTCGCGCAGCGGCTGATCGACGACAATGTCCGCGGGGTGATCGGCCACTTCAACTCGGGCACGAGCATTCCGGCGTCCGACCTGTACGATCGCGCGGGGCTGCCGCAGATCTCGATGGCGACGTCGCCGCAATACACGGCGCGCGGCTACAAGACGACCTACCGGCTGCTGACGAGCGACGCGCAGGCCGGCCGCATCGTCGGCACCTATGCGGTGAAGTCGATGCACTTCAAGCGCATCGCGATCATCGACGACCGCACGGCCTACGGCCAGGGCATCGCCGACGAATTCGCGAAGGCCGTGCAGGCCGCGGGCGGCACGATCGTCAAACGCGACTTCACGAACGACAAGGCGCTCGACTTCTCCGCGATCCTGACCAATCTGAAGGGCATCAACCCCGACGCGATCTTCTACGGCGGCGGCGATGCGCAGTCTTCGCCGATGATCCGCAAGATGCGCCAGCTCGGCATGAAGTCGGCATTCGTGACCGGCGAGATGTCGCGCTCGCCGACGTTCCTGAAGGTCGGCGGCGAAGCGGCCGAAGGCGCGATCGTCTACATGGGCGGGCTGCCGAAGGAAAAGATGCCGGGCTTCGCCGGCTACGCATCTCGCTACAAGGCACGCTTCAATGAAGACGTGATCACCTACTCGCCCTACGCGTACGACGGCACGATCGCGCTGCTCACCGCGATGAAGGACGCGAACTCGACCGACCCGAAGGTCTACACGCCGTATCTCGGCAAGGTGTCGGTCAAGGGCGTGTCGGCGCCGAGCATCGCGTACGACGCGAAGGGCGACCTGAAGGATGCGCCGGTGACGATCTACAAGGTCGAGCACGGTGCGTTCAAGCCGGTCGACACGATCGCCGGCAACTGATCGCGGGGCGCCTGCCCCGCGCGGCGCGGCAAGCGGTTCACCCCGCCTGCCGCGCCGCATGCGTTTCGGCTCGACGAAGTCCGAAACATCCCTCGGCGCGCCCCCGCGCTCGCGCATTTCGCGCTCCTGTAGAATCCCCCCACCCGCTTTTGACGCTTCGTCTGCGTCGCGCCCCATCCCGGTGCGACGCCGCGTGTTTCGTGCCCCATCCGGCACCCGGCACGCTTCGACGATGCAAGCCGCGCCTTGTCAGTCCATGCCGATAGCGGGCCCTGGAGACGCAGCACCGACAACTACATTCGAAAACCGATCGTCCTGACCATGCAAGCTTCCGAATTGAGCGGCGTGCCCCGCGCCGCCGAACGCGCGCTCACGCGCAGCGACTACAAAACCCTTGGCCTTGCCGCACTCGGCGGCGCCCTCGAGTTCTACGACTTCATCATCTTCGTGTTCTTCGCGCCGGCGATCGGGCAGCTGTTCTTCCCGCACGACATTCCCGACTGGCTGCGCCAGTTGCAGACGTTCGGCATCTTCGCGGCCGGCTATCTCGCGCGCCCGCTCGGCGGCGTGATCATGGCGCACTTCGGCGACCTGTTCGGCCGCAAGCGGATGTTTACGCTGAGCGTGCTGATGATGTCGGTGCCGACGCTGCTGATGGGCCTGCTGCCGACTTACGACTCGGTCGGCATCCTCGCGCCGGTGTTGCTGCTGCTGTTCCGCGTGCTGCAAGGCGCGGCGGTCGGCGGCGAAGTGCCGGGCGCATGGGTGTTCGTGTCGGAGCACGTGCCGTCGCGCCACATCGGCTATGCGTGCGGCACGCTGACCGCGGGCCTCACGGCCGGCATCCTGCTCGGCTCGCTGGTCGCCGCCGGCATCAACAACCGTTACTCGGGCGCCGAAGTCACCGCGTTCGCATGGCGCATTCCGTTCCTGCTCGGCGGTGTGTTCGGCCTGTTCTCCGTGTACCTGCGCCGCTGGCTGCACGAGACGCCGGTGTTCGCCGAGATGAAGGCGAAGAAGGCGCTCGCGGCCGAGATTCCGCTGAAAGCCGTGCTGCGCGACCACGGCCGCGCGGTGATCGTGTCGATGCTGCTCACGTGGATGCTGTCGGCGGCGATCGTCGTCGTGATCCTGATGACGCCCGCGCTGCTGCAGAAGCAGTTCCACCTGACGCCCGCGACCACGCTGTTCGCGAACAGCGTCGCGACGCTGTGCCTGACGGCCGGCTGCGTCACCGCCGGCTCGCTCGCGGGCTGGATCGGCGCGAAGCGCGTGCTCGGCATCGGCGGCTTGGTGCTGGCCGCGTGCTACTACCTGCTGTTCGTGCAGGTCGCGGCCGACGCGTCGACGCTGCCGCTGTACTACGGGATCGCCGGCTTCGCGGTCGGCACGATCGGCGCGGTGCCGTTCGTGATGGTCCGCAGCTTCCCGGCCGTCGTGCGCTTCTCGGGCATCTCGTTCTCGTACAACGTCGCGTATGCGATCTTCGGCGGCCTCACGCCGGTGATCGTGTCGCTGATGATGAAGTCGAATCCGCTCGCGCCGGTCGTGTACGTCGCGGCGATCTGCGTGCTCGGCGCGATCGCCGTGCAGTTCTCGAAGGATGCGCCGGATCCGAAGGACGCACGCTGATCGTCGGCGCGCACGCGCCGGCTGCATGAACGAAGGGCCGAATCCTGCGGCGTGCGGGATTCGGCCCTTTTGTTTTGCTTCAGTGCGACGACGTGCGTGCGTTGCCCGCTTCAGCTCGAATCAGCGCAGCGCGCCATACGACGAACTCGGCCGGCGCAGCGCGTCGATGCTCGCGCCGCCGGCGCCGGTCACGTACAGCAGCAGGAAGCCGCCGGCGATCGCGACGTTCTTCCAGAAGTGGATCACCATGTCGTGCTGGACCGCGGCGTCCGTCGCGTCCCAGAAATTGTGGCCGACCATCGCGGTCGCGATCGTATAGAACGCCAGCAGCAACGCGAGCGGCCTCACCTTGTAGCCGACGATCAGCAGCAGGCCGCCGAGCGCTTCGATCGTGACGACGATCGGGCCCATCACCTGCGGATAGGGCACGTTCAGCGCGTGCAGATAACCGATGAAATCGCTGTAGCCGAGCAGCTTCATCACGCCGCCCCACAAGAACAACGCCGCCAGCGCCAGGCGCGCGAAAAAAATGACGCCGGAATCGACGGAACGCGTCATGCCTCTCTCCTCGTATGCAATTCGGCCGTCCGCACGGGGCACACCCATGCAGTTCGGGGCCGCGTGGCCCTGCGGGGCCCGCGGCAAATGGGCCAGCATAGAGGGTCTTTCCGCGGTGTCCAAGGAAAAGGTTGTAGCAAATCTTTACATTGCGGCGGCGGCGCAGGCCCGGCGGCGCCGCGAAAAACGGCGTTCGCCCGTGCCGCAAATAAAGGGATGCGGCCCTAAGCCGCGTCGCTCAGCAGCACGCCTTTCTTGAACAGAAAGCAGCCGTAGCCGCGCAGCTCGCCGGTGACGATCACCGCGTAGGCCTGCTGCGCGCGCTCGTAGAACGCGAAACGATCGATGCCCGCGAGCGGCACCGCGCGCCCTTCCGCACGATCGATCTCGGCCTGCACCTCGCGCTGCACGGGCGGCACCGCGGCCGGATCGCCGACGACTTCCATCCGCCATGCGGGCGTGTCGACGAACGTGTCGAGCGGCAGCACCGACAGCACCGCGCGCGCGACGCGCGCCGAATCGGCGCCGTCGATGCGCAGCGCGCGGCCGACCACCGTGTGCTCGGCGACGGATTCCGCCGGGAAATTCGCATCGCAGATCGCCACTTCATCTCCGTGGCCCATCGCGCGCAGCGCGTGCAGGATGTCGGCGTGCAGCAGCGGATCGAGATTCTTCAGCATGTCGGCAAGTCTCCGGGATCAGGAACGAACCGCATAACGTTACCCGATCCCGGACGCCGCCGGGCATGCGCGGCTCGCGTCACGACGCCGCGGCCGGCATTTCGTCGATGAAACCCGTGACCGACTTCAGGCGGCCCGATGCGTCGACGGTGCCGAAATCCGAACCCTTCACGATCGCCGCGCCGTCGGGTGACACGAGCGCCCACGAGAAGCGCAGGTGCTGGCCGAACCCGTCGACGTCGGTCGTGCGGCGGAAACGGAACGCGGGGAAGCGTTCCTGCACCGCCGCGATCATCGTGTCGATGCCCGCGTGGCCGTCGCCGGCCATCAGCGGATCGCGATAGGCCGCGTCGTTCGCGTAGGTCGCATCGATCAGTGCGCGCCGGCGCGCGGCGTCGGGTTCGTTCCATGCATCGAAATAGCGGTCGATCAGGTCGGCGTGAGCGGACTGGACGGTTTGGGCTGTGTTCATGCGAGGCTCCTGGTCTGGATGAAGGGAGGACAGCGCCGCGAACCTGTCGGGTTCGCGTGCCGCTATCGTCGCCGGCTCCGCGCGGGTGGTCGATTACGTTCGAGGTAAGGAAATCGCGCCGCCGGCGCACGCGCTAGAATCGGCCTGCCTGGTACTCCGGACGTCATCCGCCATGCAGCAAGCCCTCCTGATCGTCGACATCCAGCCGACGTTCGCGCCGCCCGAATGGCTCGTCACCCGCGTGCGCGCGCTCGTCGGGCGCCTGCCGACCGTCGCGACGGTCGAGCGTCACGACGAAGCGCGCGTGCCGTTCGAGCGGCAGCTCGGCTGGCGCCCGTCCCGCGACGACGACAGCCTGATCGCCGCCGATCGCGTGTTCGTCAAGCACGGCTACGGGCTGCCCGTCGAAGTCGTCGAGCACTTGCGCGCGCTCGCGCCGGAACGCGTGCTCGTCTGCGGCATCCAGACCGACACGTGCGTGCTCGCGGCCGGCTTCGCGCTGTTCGACGCGGGCCTGCATCCGACGCTGCTCGCGGATCTCACGGCCGGTTCGTCGCTCGATCGCAGCGGCGAACTCGGCGTGCGGCTGTGGCAACATCATTTCGGCCGCGTCGAGTACGCGCATACCTTGTTCGACCTGCCGAACGACGACGCGTAGCGCGCCCGCCGCCGCAACGAAAACGGGCGCCCGAAGGCGCCCGCATCGTCGGCCGTCGCAACCGTGCTTCAGGTCACCGGCGCCGGATTGAACAGCGTCAGCGCATTCGCGAGCTTCCACTGCTCGGCCCACGTGCGGCGCTTGCCGCTCGCGACGTCGAGCATCAGCCGGAACAGCTCCCAGCCCACGTCCTCGATCGACGCCGCGCCGGTCGCGATCTGCCCCGCGTCGAGATCCATCAGGTCGTGCCAGCGGCGCGCGAGATCGCTGCGCGTCGCGACCTTGATCACCGGCACCTGCGCGAGGCCATACGGCGTGCCGCGGCCGGTCGTGAAAATGTGCAGGTTCATCCCCGCCGCGAGCTGCAGCGTGCCGCAGATGAAGTCGCTCGCGGGCGTCGCCGCGTACAGCAGCCCCTTTTGCCGAGCACGATCGCCGGGACGCACGACGCCGGCGATCGGCGCGCTGCCCGACTTCACGATCGAGCCCATCGCCTTCTCGACGATGTTCGACAGGCCACCCTTCTTGTTGCCGGGTGTCGTGTTCGCGCTGCGGTCGACGCGGCCGCGCTCCAGGTAACGGTCGTACCAGTCCATCTCGCGGATGATCTCGCGGGCGACGTCCTCGTTCGCGGCGCGCGACGTGAGTTGCGCGACGCCGTCGCGCACTTCGGTCACTTCCGAGAACATGATCGTCGCGCCGGCACGCACCAGCAGGTCGGCCGCGAAACCGACCGCCGGGTTCGCGGTCAGCCCCGAGAACGCGTCGCTGCCGCCGCACTGCACGCCGACGACGAGATCCGACGCCGGACAGGTTTCGCGGCGACGGCGGTTCAGCCGCTCGAGGTGCGATTCGGCCATCTTCATGATCGAATCGATCATCGAGTTGAAGCCGACGTGCGCGGCGTCCTGCAGACACACCACGCCGCCATTGTCGGTTGCGCCGTCGGCCGTCACCGGAATCGTGCCGGGCGGCAGCAGGCGCTCGGGCTGCAGCTTCTCGCAGCCGAGGCTCACCGTCATCACCTCGCCGCCGAAGTTCGGGTTCAGGCTGATGTTGCGCAGCGTGCGGATCGGAATGTCGGCGTCGGGTGCATCGATCGCGACGCCGCAGCCGTACGTGTGCTCGAGCCCGACCACGTCGTCGACGTTCGGGTAACGCGGCAGCAGTTCTTCCTTGATCCGCTTCACCGCATGCTCGACGACGCCGGACACGCACTGCACGGTCGTCGTGATCGCGAGGATGTTGCGCGTGCCGACCGAGCCGTCGGCATTGCGGAAGCCCTCGAACGTATAGCCTTCGAGCGGCGCCAGCGGCGGCGCGGCACGCGTGGCGAGCGGCAGGTTGTCGAGCCCCGGCGGCTCGGGCATGCGCATGGTGCGCTCGTTGACCCAGCTGCCACGGCGCAGCTCCGTGAGCGCGTAGCCGATCACGACGTTGTAGCGAACGATCGGGTCGCCGGCCGCGAGGTCGGCCAGCGCGACCTTGTGCCCTTGCGGCACGCCTTCGCGCAGCGTCAGGCCGTCGGCGAACGTCGCGCCCTCGGGCAGGCCGCCGTCGTTGACGACGATCGCGACGTTGTCGTCCGGGTGCACGCGGATGTAGAGAGGGGAAGCAGTCATCGGAATTCCTGGGAGGCTACCGGTCAAATCGTTAGTCATCATACGACATTCAACACTAACCGGGATGCTGAGTAAACCCTTATCCGGAAAGACCCTAACCCCCGCCCGCCAGCAAACCGCTTGCGTCACCTCTTCCCTCGTTGTACGATGACATACAACGACATCGCCAATACGGCTCGGATGCCGTGCCCGACAAACCAGCACTCGCGCTAGACGGACGACCCAACCATGACTTCACCGCAAGAACTCAAACAAATCATCTCCCACGGCCTGCTGTCGTTTCCGCTGACGGACTTCGACGCAGACGGCAGCTTCCGCCCGACCACCTATGCGGAGCGCCTGGAATGGCTGGCGCCGTATGGCGCGACCGCGCTGTTTGCGGCCGGCGGCACCGGTGAATTCTTCTCGCTCACGCAGCGCGAGTATTCGGACGTGATCCGCGTCGCGACGGAAACCTGCAAGGGCAAGGTGCCGATCCTGGCCGGCGCCGGCGGCGCGACGCGCGTCGCGATCGAATATGCGCAGGAAGCCGAGCGCCTCGGCGCGAGCGGCGTGCTGCTGATGCCGCACTACCTGACCGAAGCCAGCCAGGAAGGCATCGCCGAACACGTCGAGCAGGTGTGCCGCGCGCTGAAGATCGGCGTCGTGGTGTACAACCGCGCGAATTCGAAGCTGAACGCCGACATGCTCGAGCGCCTCGCCGATCGTTGCCCGAACCTGATCGGCTTCAAGGACGGCGTCGGCGAAATCGAGAGCATGGTCACGATCCGCCGCCGCCTCGGCGACCGCTTCGCGTACCTCGGCGGCCTGCCGACGGCCGAAGTCTACGCAGCCGCGTACAAGGCGCTCGGCGTGCCGGTGTACTCGTCGGCCGTGTTCAACTTCATCCCGAAGACGGCGATGGAATTCTACGAAGCGATCGCGAAGGACGACCACGCAACGGTCGGCCGCCTGATCGACGAGTTCTTCCTGCCGTACCTGCAGATCCGCAACCGTCGCGCGGGCTACGCGGTCAGCATCGTGAAGGCGGGCGCGAAGCTCGTCGGCCACGACGCGGGCCCGGTGCGCGCGCCGCTCGTCGACCTCAACGACGCCGAAGTCGCCGAACTGGACGTGCTGATCAAGAAGATGGGCCCGCAGTAAGCGGGGACGGCCGGCGCGGTGCGCTCAGCGGCACCGCGGCCGGCTTGTCGCCAGTGTTGCGTCGCGGCCGGCCCTTGCCGGCCGCGGTCGTGTGCCGCGGCAGCAACGCGCTGCATCCCGCCGCGACGCGTGCCGTCACATCTGCGCGATGACGCCGATGATCCGGTGACGCACGTTGCCGAGCTTGATGCGGGTCGTCTCGATCTGTCCCTGTGCGCCCGAACGCACGCGTGCGTTCGACTCGCCGCCGAGAATCTGCCCCAGCACGTCGCGGTCGACGACCGCATCGAAGAACCGGCCGACCGTGATCGTCGCCGACTGCTTCGCGGTCAGGAGCGCGCTGTTGGCCTGCATCAGCGCGTCGGTACGCAGGTTCTGGTCGCGTTCGTCGATGCCGCGGCGCTGCTCGAGCGCGAACACCAGCGCTTCCATGTCCTGCCTGAAACGGCGCACGGCGAGGCCGAACATGAGCGAATGCGCATCGGAGCCGGTCACGGGCCGCCCCTGGTTGATGGTCACGTCGAATTCGCTGCCGCCCAGGTCGCGCTGGAATTCCAGCAGCGCATTCGCGAGCACGCGCCCTTCGCTGTACTGGCCGATGCGGCTGCGCACGGAATGCGCGACGTCGCCGATCGCCTTCCACAGTCCGGCGGCAAACAGGTGGTCGCCGCGCTTGCTGATGTTCATCGGATGGTTCCTTGTTGGTCTTGTGTCGGTCTCTCAGGCTCGCCAGCGGACCGGACGGCCCGAGGCCTCGCTACTGTAGGAGAAATTCAGGCGGCGCGGAAGGTGGGGGCCGGCACGTCACGGCAACACATCATCTGATGCGACAATTGACGCGTCGACTTACTCGCGAGCCGTTCATGCGCACCACCTTGTCCCTCGACGACGCACTGCTCGCCAAAGCGCAGCAATTAACCGGCGTCACCGAAAAATCGGCGCTGGTGAGAGAAGCGCTGCGCGCTTTGATCGCGCGCGAAAGCGCACGACGACTTGCCCGCCTCGTCGGCACCGAGCCGGATCTTGAATCCGTTCCACGCCGGCCGTCAAAGCCCGCATGATTCTTGTCGACACTTCAGATCGCGCAACCCGCGGCACGAAACCCCGCCATAAATGAAAACGGCGGACGCGCCCGTGGGCACCGTCCGCCGCCATCCATCAACGTACCGAATCGCGCCCCTCCCGGGACGCGGCCTTCAGTCGGTCACGTTCCGCACCCTCACTCCGCCTTGCCGTCCCGCAACCGCGGAATCGCGAGCGGATTGCTTTCCCGCAACCCTTCCGGCAGCAGATCGTCCGGGAAGTCCTGGTAGCACACGGGCCGCAGGAAACGCTCGATCGCGGTCGCGCCGACCGACGTGACGGCCGGATTCGACGTCGCCGGGAACGGCCCGCCGTGCACCATCGCGTCGCACACCTCGACGCCGGTCGGATAGCCGTTGACGAGCAGACGCCCGGCCTTGCGTTCGAGGATCGGCAGCAGGCGGCGCGCGAGCGGCTTGTCGTCGGCGTCCATCTGCAGCGTGGCGGTCAGCTGGCCCTCCAGCGCGTCGAGCACGTGCGCGACTTCGTCGAGATCGCGGCAGCGCACGATCAGCGATGCCGGCCCGAACACCTCGTGGCTGAATGCCGGCTCCGCCAGGAACGCCTGCGCGGCGACTTCGTACAGCGCGCCGCCTGCCTGACATTCGGTCTGCGCCGTCTCGCCCGCGCCGATTTCACGCACGCCCGGCAATTCGGCCAGCTTGCCGCGACCGTTACGATACGCGTCCGCGATGCCGCGCGTCAGCATCACGCCGGCCGGCTTCTTCGCGAGCGCCTGCGCGGCGACCGACTCGAAGCGGTCGAGATCGGGACCGTCGATCGCCAGCACGAGGCCCGGGTTCGTACAGAACTGGCCAACCCCGAGCGTCAGCGAATCGACGAAGCCGGTCGCGATCGCGTCGCCGCGCGCGGCCAGCGCGGCCGGGAACAGCACGACCGGGTTGATGCTGCTCATTTCCGCATAGACGGGAATCGGCTGCGGACGCGCGTTCGCGAGCTGCACGAGCGCCATGCCGCCCTGCCGCGACCCGGTGAAGCCAACGGCCTGGATCGCCGGATGACTGACGAGCGCCGCGCCGGTCACGCGGCCCGGGCCGATCATCAGCGAGAACACGCCGGCCGGCATCCCGCATTTCGCCACCGCCGCGCGGATCGCTCGACCGACCAGCTCGGACGTGCCGAGGTGCGCCTCATGGGCCTTCACGATCACCGGGCAGCCGGCCGCCAGTGCCGACGCGGTATCGCCGCCGGCCACGGAGAACGCGAGCGGGAAGTTGCTCGCGCCGAACACGACGACGGGCCCGAGCCCGACCTTCTGCAGCCGCAGGTCCGAACGCGGCAGCGGCGTGCGCTCGGGCTGCGCGGGATCGATCGACGCGGCGAGGAAGCGCCCGTCGCGCACGACGCGCGCGAACAAGCGGAGCTGGCCGACGGTGCGGCCGCGCTCGCCCTGCAGCCGTGCGACGGGCAGGCCCGTTTCGGCGTGCGCGCGTTCGATCAGCGCGTCGCCGAGCGCGACGATTTCGTCGGCGATCGCTTCGAGAAACGCCGCGCGGGCCGCGAGCGGCTGTGCGCGGTACGCATCGAAGGCGTCGCGCGCGAGTTCGCACGCGCGCTCGACGTCGGCCTGCGTCGCGACGCCGAAGGCCGGCGCGTCGATCGGCGCGCCCTTCGACGGGTCGAACGCGTGCAAGGTACCGGCCGAGCCGGCCACCGCTTCGGCGCCGATCAGCATCTCTCCAGTCAGTTGCATGGGGTGTGCTCCGTGGTTCGGGAATGATTCGCCCATTGTAGCTCAACAGATATGATGTCTGCCGACGACATTTGGATATTTGCGCCGCGCGTCGGCAGCGTGGCCGCGTACATCAAATCCTTACCCATCCAGCCTAAGCACGATTTTCTGACCCTTTCGCGTCACCCGGCAAAGGGAAAACCCGAGGTTTCTGCGTGGCGGCGTTGCTCATAAACTCGCGGTCATGTCATACGACGACGTACCTTAACGTGCCCAACAATCAGACCACCTCTCGCGATCTTCCGATCGAACTCGCCGGCAGCGCGCGCCGGACCGCCGTGCGCTACTGGATCCTGGCGATGCTGTTCGTCGTCACGACGCTCAACTATGCGGACCGCGCGACGCTGTCGATCACCGGCACGCCGATCCGCAAGGCCTTCGGCATCGATCCGGTGACGATGGGCTACATCTTCTCGGCGTTCAGCTGGGCGTACGTGCTCGCGCAGTTGCCGAGCGGCTGGCTGCTCGACCGCTTCGGCGCGCGCCGCGTGTATGCGGCGAGCATCTTCCTGTGGTCGGCGTTCACGCTGCTGCAAAGCACGATCGGCCTCGGCGGCAGCGCCGCCTTCGCGGTGACCGCGCTGTTCGTGATGCGCTTCGCGGTCGGCATCGCCGAGGCGCCCGCGTTTCCCGCGAACGCGAAGGTCGTCGCGAGCTGGTTCCCGACCGCCGAGCGCGGCACGGCGTCGGCCATCTTCAACGCCGCGCAGTATTTCGCGGCGGTGGTGTTCTCGCCGCTGATGGCGTGGCTCACGCATGCGTACGGCTGGCACCACGTGTACCTGTGGCTCGGCCTCGCCGGCATCGCGCTCGCGTTCTTGTGGCTGCGCGTGATGAAGGACCCGGTCGACCATCCGGCGGTGAACCGCGCGGAACTCGAGCACATCGAGCAGGGCGGCGGCCTCGTTCGCGCGACGGCACGGCCGAACGCAGCGCGCGGTAGCGGCGCGGCGTCCGCGGCGTCTGAAGGCAGCCGCGTCGCGGGCTGGTACTACGTGCGCCAGTTGCTGTCGAACCGGATGCTGCTCGGCGTCTATCTCGGCCAGTACTGCGTGAACGTGCTCACGTACTTCTTCCTCACGTGGTTCCCGATCTACCTCGTGCAGGCGCGCGGGATGTCGCTGCTGAAGGCCGGCTTCATGACGTCGCTGCCGGCGATCTGCGGGTTCCTCGGCGGTGTGCTCGGCGGGATGCTGTCGGACCTGCTGATCCGTCGCGGCGTGTCGCTGACGCTCGCGCGCAAGATCCCGATCGTCAGCGGGATGCTGCTGTCGATGGTGATCATCGGCTGCAACTACGTCGACAGCGAAGTGCTGGTGATCGTGCTGATGGCCGTGTCGTTCTTCGGCAAGGGAATCGGCTCGCTCGGCTGGGCCGTCGTCGCGGATACCGCGCCGAAGGAAGCGATCGGCCTGTCGGGCAGCCTGTTCAACATGTTCGGCAACACGGCCGGCATCGTCGCGCCGATCGCGATCGGCTACCTGGTCGGCGCGAGCGGCTCGTTCAACGGCGCGCTCGTGTTCGTCGGGCTGAACGCGCTCGTCACGGTGTTCAGCTATCTGGTGATCGTGAAGGACATCAAGCGCGTCGAACTGCGTCATCGCGACGCGTGAGCTTCGGCGGGAATGAAAGGAAGATGACGGCGGCCGCGTGCAAACGGCCGCCGTTTTTGCGTCAGGCCGCCGAATGCGCGACGCGCAGCATGTCGTGCACGCCGGACGTCATCAGCGCGAGAAACGCGAGCAGGCCGATGTAGCAGAGCGCGTAGGTCGCCTTCGTCTCGATCGACGTCGCGTAGTACGCGCGGTTCTCCGGCGCGGCGGGATCGTAGCGCCACGCGCGCTTCAGCTGCGGCAGCGCGAGGATCGCCATCACGATCAGGAGCGGGCTCGGCCGGTACACGAACAGCACGATCAGCACGGGCACGCCCGCGAACCAGATACGCGGCGACAGCACCGCGGTGATGCGCCCGCCGTCGAACGGCGACAGCGGAATCATGTTGAACAGGTTCAGGAAGAAGCCCGTGTACGACAGCGCGAGCAGCAGGTTGCTGTCGTAGTGGCGCGCGGCCGCGTAGCAGGCGAGCGCGCCGAGCGTGCCGACGAACGGCCCGGCCAGCCCGACGTACGCCTCGGTTTCGGCATCGTGCGGCATCTCCTTCAACTGGATCCACGCGCCGACGAACGGAATGAACGTCGGCAGCCCGACGTCGAGCCCGCGCCGCTGCGCGGCCAGGTAGTGGCCGGCCTCGTGCACGAACAGCAGCGCGACGAAGCCTGCCGCGAAGCGCCAGCCGTAGAACAGCGCGTAGACCGCAATCGACGCGAGCATGGTGCCCGCCGACACGAGCACCTTGCCGAGCTTCAGGCCGCCGAAGATCAGCAGCAGCAGCTTCGTCATTCCTTGCGCTCCGTCTCCGGCGCGCCGGACGCATCGGCGATGACGGGTACCGCGGCTGCCTTCGGCTTGCGGCCGAAGAAGCGTTTCAGTGCCGCCCCGCCCGCCAGCAGCGCGATCGCGCCGATCTTGAAGAACTTCAGCGCGAACGCGCCGATCAGCGCGAGCAGGCCGAGCTTCTTCGCGCCGACGCCGACGATCAGCGCCGCGAGACCGTACTCGGCGACGTGGTCGGTCGACTTGTTGAAATCGGCATAGCGCTTGCCGTCGTTGAAGCGGATGTTCGCGAGCAGGTCGTCGGCCGAGGGCTTGTACTTCGGCAGATCGGCGAGCGTCGACGCCATCGTCAGCGACAGGTAGCCGTCGCGGCCGAGCACGAGCGTCCGGTAGTTCACACCGTCGTTCTCCGCGTTCGCGGGCGCGCCCTTGTGGCGGATGATCGCGGACCACACGAGCCGGTGCGTGGCCGCGTCGTATGCCGGCGCCTTCGCCCAGCCGACCACCTCGGTTTCCGGCAGGCCGCGCTCCTTGCGCGCGGGGTTGCCTTCCTCGGTGCCGGCCTGCAGGCTCTTCAGCAATTCGTCGGGTTTCCAGTCCTTCGCGTCGTCGTCGCGGATATAGCCGCTCGGCTCGAACGACACGACCGAGATCCAGTCGGCGTCCGGATCCTCCGGCAGCACGAGCCCGACCAGCTTCGATTCGTCGATCGAGTTGCCCATCGAGCGCAGGTAGCGGCCGGCTTCGGCAGCCGGCACGAACGATTCGCCCGCTTTCAGCTTCAGCACGGCTTCGTGCTTGATGTCGATATCGGCCGGCCCGCTGACGACGGCCTTGTTGGCGGCCGCGGCGGCGGCCCTCATTTCGACCTGCGCGGCTTCGGTTTGCGCGTGGCCGCGGGTCGCGGCGAATGCGAGCATCGCCACGCAGGCGACGCGGACGGCGAGTTTTTTCATTGTTGGATTCCCCTGGACTGCCTTGTTGTGAATGTGCACGGCGTCCGGCCCGAGCGTTGTGGTCGCGGGTCCGGCGCCGCCTCTCAGTGGCACGAAGGCTATGGTAACGCAGCGTCGCGGCGCGTCAGGGAACGAAATGCGGGGGCGGAAGAGAGCCCGGGCGGCAGCCGGCGGAAGCGGCGGCGCACGCCGGTCGGGAATGCTTACCTGTCGGGTAATGCCCGGCGCGTACAGGATTGCCTATCATCTTCACCATGAACTCGACCGCCGCCCTCCATTCGCTCCCCCCGTCCGCCGGCCGCGCGTCCGGCATCGGCCCGTTGCTGCGCACCTGGCGTCAACGCCGGCGCCTGAGCCAGATGGCGCTCGCGCTCGAGGCGGAGGTGTCCGCGCGACACCTGAGCTTCGTCGAATCGGGCCGCGCGCAGCCGAGCCGCGACATGGTGCTGCATCTCGCGGAGCGCCTCGACGTGCCGCTGCGCGAGCGCAATGCGCTGCTCGTCGCGGCCGGCTATGCGCCGCTGTTTCGCGAGCGGCCGTTCTCCGATCCGCAGCTCGATGCTGCGCGCCACGCGGTGGAGGCTGTGCTGCGCGGCCACGAGCCCTACCCGGCGCTCGCGGTGGATCGCCACTGGACGCTGCTCGCCGCGAACCGGATGCTCGGCGCGCTGGTCGCGCAGGCCGATCCGGCGCTGCTGCAGCCGCCCGTCAACGTGCTGCGCCTGAGCCTGCATCCGGATGGCCTCGCATCGCAGATCGTCAACTGGCACGAATGGCGCGCGCATATCCTGCACCGGCTGCAACGGCAGATCGACGCGAGCGGCGACCGCGCGCTGCATGCGCTGCGCGACGAACTGGCCGCCTATCCGGCACCAGCCGGCCAGCCCGACGACACGCATGCACGCACCGACTACGCGGACATCGCGGTGCCGCTGCGGCTGCGCACGGCGGCCGGCGAGTTGACGTTCTTCAGCACGACGACGGTGTTCGGCACGCCGGTCGACGTCACGCTGTCGGAGCTCGCGATCGAGGCATTTTTTCCGGCGAATCCGGAGACGGTGGATGCGATGCGGGCACTGGCGGAGAAGTTGCCGGCGCAGTGACGCGATGGCTGACCGCCGTCACGTATAGAGCGACGCCTGCGGCAACTCTCCCGTCAGCGCAAACCGGCCGACGTCGCGCAGCCGATAGTCGAGCGGATCGTGCAGCGTATGCGTGCGCGCGTTGCGCCAGAAGCGGTCGAGGCCGAGCGACGCGGCCGTCGCGCGTGCGCCGCACGCATCGAACAGCGCCTCGCCGTTGTCGAGCGCCGCGCGCTGCGCGACGATCTTCGCCTCCGACACGGCGAGCGCCACTTCGGCACGTTCGTCGGCCGTCAGCGCGTCGCGCCGCGCCCATGCGCGCTGCAACTCGACCGCCGCGCGGTCGGCCAGCGATCCCGCCGCCACCGCCCGCACGCGCATGTCGCCGAAACGCTGCAGCGTATAAGGATCGTCGCTTGCCTGCGCGACGCCAGAATGGATCCACGGCCGGCCATGCTTCAGCACATAGTCGCGCGCCTCGGCGAGCGCGCCTTCGGCAAGCCCGACGAACAGGTTCGTCAGCACCAGCTGCGACACCAGCGTGCGAAGCGTCGCGCGCGGCGTCGGCGGCGTTTCGGAGCGGTGCAGCACGTCGTCCGGCGCGAGCGTCACGCCGTCGAAGCGCACGCTGCCGCTGTCGGTCTGACGCTGGCCGATCGGATCCCAGTCCTCGTTGACCGTGATCCCGTCACGATCGGTCGGCACCACGCCGAACACGGTGCGGCCCGTTTCCGGATCGTGCGCGGACACGGTCATCCAGTGCGAGCCGCGCGTGCCCGAGCAGAAGCCCTTCACGCCGTCGAGCCGGTAGCCGCCGTCCGGCGTCGCGGTCGCCACCAGCCGCGTGTCGAGCGGGTTGACCGCATTGCCCCACCACCAGCGATGCTCGACCGTGCCGCGCAGATAGCGCTCCCGCTGGGCCGCGCTGCCCCACACGTCGACGCTCACGATCTGCAGGATCTGGAACCCGACCAGATGCGCGAGCGCGCTGTCAACGCGCGCGATCTGCCGGATCGTGTCGTAGATCGCAGGCCAAGCGGCTTCCTGTCCGCCGAATTCGCGCGGCACCGCGAGCGTCAGCAGGCCGGCGTCGGCGAGCCACTGCTTCTCGTCGGCCGCATGACCGCCCGCGCGGTCGCGCGCGGCCGCGGTCGCACGCAGCGAGTCGATCGCGCGCGCCAGCGCATCGGCGTCGATCGCACGTGCATCGTGATCCGGCGCAAACGTCGCCGGGCTGCGGGGATCGTTCATGCGACGGCTTCCCGTGCAAGGGGTTCATGCGCCACGACTTCGCCGGACAGCGGCACCAGCGCGCCGAGCGGGCGGCCGGTCAGCCGCGACAGGATCTCGCGCCGCCAGTCGTCGTAGATCGCGCGGTACTCGGCGATATCCGCACCGAACACATGCGCGGTATGCGCGTACTCGTCATGCAGATACCCGTCGAGCCGCGCCTGCGTTTCCTCGTCGGCCGCGATCACGCGGTCGATCAGCGCATCGCGCTCGGCGGTCGGCAGCGCCTTCAACGTGTCGAACCACCACTGGACGATCTGCACGCGATGCCACTCCTCGTCCGGGCGAATCCGGTTTTCGCCGTGCTCGCGCATCGCGCCATCCGTGATGCGGCCGGTCTTGCGCTGGATCCACAGCTTCGCGAGGATGTGCAGCTCGTAATGCCATTCGAACGCGAGGAAACCCGCGACGTCGCGCACCGCGATATCGCCGATGCGCGCCCAGTGCGCGGCGACGAGCCGCTCGACTTCCGGCAGCGGATCGCGGCCCGTCAGTTCGGTCACGCGCTCGCGGCCGATCACCGCATGCGCGCCGTCGTCGCCGAGCTGGCGCGACAGGATCAGCTGGAAATGCGGATCGTCGCGGAACAGCGTGTCGATCGCCTTCGCGACGACCTGCACGATGAACAGGTCGTGCGACGCCATCTTCGTGTAGTAGTCGGCGACGGCGGCCAGCTCGTCTTCGCTGCGCGGCTCGCGCGGCGGCGTCGCGAGCTTGTCGGGAAAGCCGGGACGATGGCGTCGCGCGACGTCCAGGAACAGCGCTTCCTCGAATTGTCCGTTCCATTCGCGCGGTGCGCCGATGGGCAAGGTCATGGGTATCGTTCTCTCAGGGTCTGGAAAAATGAAATGAGCCGCGCTCGTGGCGCCGCTCAGGTACGCCGGGTCACGTGTCGGACCAGGCGGTCGCCCGTGATCTGCACGGCCGATACGAGTGCGATCAGGATCACGATCACGGTCGCCATCACGGTGGTGTCGAAACGCTGGTAACCGTAGCGGATCGCGAGATCGCCAAGCCCGCCCGCGCCAACGGCGCCCGCCATCGCGGTCGAGCCGATCAGCGCGACGACGGTGATCGTGAAGCCGCCGAGCATGCCGGGCAGCGCCTCGGGCAGCAGCACGTGCCACACGATGTGGCGGCGTTTCGCGCCCATCGCGAGCGCGGCCTCGATCAGCCCGCGATCGACTTCGCGCAGGCTCACTTCGGCAATGCGCGCGAAAAACGGAATCGCGGCGATCGACAAGGGCACGACGGCCGCCCAGACACCGATCGTCGTGCCGATCAGCACGCGCGTGAACGGCAGCAGCGCGACGAGCAGGATGATGAACGGCGTCGAGCGGAACACGTTGACGAGCGCGCCGAGCACGGCGTTCACGCCGCGCCGCTCGTAGATGCCGCCGGGCGCGGTCGTCACGAGGATCACCGCGAGCGGAATGCCGATCAGCGCGGCGACGGCGGCCGACGCGGCGACCATCGACAGCGTGTCACGGATCGCGTCAAGCAGTTCGGGCCACCAGAGTTCAAACATAACCGAGCACCTCCGCGTGATTCGCATGACGGCGCGCGCGCTCCAGCAACGCGGCGACCGCGCCGCCGTGTGCCAGCGACTGCCCGGGCGACGCGGCGATCACGAGGCGCCCTTGCGCATGCCCCTGGATCCGCTCGATCCCGCCATGCAGGAAACGCACCGAGCCGCCGAGCGCCGCCGCGAGCGCGCCGACGTCCGGCTCGCCGCCACTTTCACCCGTATAGCGGACGTCGAGCACGACCTGCGCGCCGTCCGGCAGCGCAGCCTGCTCGGGCAACGGCTGCACGCGCGCGGCCAGTTCGGCCGGCAGGTCATGCACGAGCGTGCTGAGCAGCGCGCGCGTCGCGCCGTGGCGCGGATCGCCGAACACGCGCCATACCGGGCCCGTTTCGACGACCTCGCCTTGCTCGATCACCGCGACCGTGTCGCACACCGCGCGGATCACTTCCATCTCGTGCGTGATCAGCACGATCGTCAGCCCGAGGCGGCGATTGATGTCGGCGAGCAGCGCGAGGATCGACTGCGTCGTCTCGGGATCGAGCGCCGACGTCGCCTCGTCGCACAGCAGCACCTCCGGATCGTGCACCAGCGCCCGCGCGATGCCGACGCGCTGCTTCTGGCCGCCCGACAGGCTCGCCGGATACGCGTCGCGCTTCGCGCCGAGCCCGACGAGATCGAGCAATGCATCGACCTTGCGCGTGCGCTCCGCTTTCGGCACGCCGGCGATCTTCAGCGGCAGTGCGACGTTCTCGAACACCGTCTTCGCCGACAGCAGGTTGAAATGCTGGAACACCATCCCGGTGCGGCGGCGCAGCGCAACGAGGCCGTCCTCGTCGAGCGCGCCGACGTCGACGCCCTGCACGCGCACGCTGCCCGAACTCGGACGTTCGAGGCCGTTCACGAGCCGCAGCAGCGTCGACTTGCCGGCGCCGCTGCGGCCGATGATCCCGAACACTTCGCCGCGCCGCACGTCGAGCGTCACGTCGCGCAGCGCAGCGGCGTGGCCGCGCGGCGTCGCGAACACCTTGCCGACGTGCACGAGCGACACGGTGGCGACGTCAGCCCGCATGGCCGCTTCCCGATGCGCGCCATGCGCGTCGCGTGCCGCTGCGCCGGCCTGCACGGCCGATGCCTCGATGAAACCCAGCGTATCGAACAGTTGCGTCATCGCTTCGCTCCATCACGTTCATGCATGCGCGGGATGCGCGGGTTCCAATGCCGGCACGGCGGCCGGCCGGTGCTGCGCGCCCGTATGCCACGCGGGCAGCCGCGGGCCGGCGCCGAACAGCTTCTCGCGCAGCGTCGGCGCGGGATCGTAGTCTTCCTTGTAGATGCCGCGGTTCTGCAGTTCAGGCACGACCCAGTCGACGAAATCCTCGAACGACTCGGGCATCACGGTGCGCGTCAGGTTGAAACCGTCGATGCCGGTCTCGTCGATCCACGACTGCAGCTCGTCCGCGACCTGCGACGGCGAACCGACGATCGGCGCGTAGCGGCCGCCGAGCGACATCTGTTCGAGCATCCGGCGCACGGTCCACGTGCCGGTCGTGCTCTTGCGCGAGATCGCGTCGACGGCCGACTGGATCGAATCGGTCTTCACGTACGAGATCGGCTCGTCGAGCCCGTACTTCGCGAAGTCGATGCCGGTCGAACTCGCGAAATGCGCGAGGCCGGCTTCGGGGCTCGCGAAGCGCCGGTATTCGTCGAACTTCTCTCGGGCGAGCAGTTCGGTCTCGGCGGTCACGACGCTCACGCCGGCGAAAATCCTGATCGATGCCGGGTCGCGGCCCTGCCGTGCGGCGGCCGCGCGGATATCGAGCGCCGCCGCGCGCGCGGCGGCCTTGCTCTGCCCGTTCACGAACACGCACTCCGCGTGCCGCCCCGCGAACTCGACGCCGCGCGCGGACGAGCCGGCCTGGTACAGCACCGGCGTGCGCTGCAGCGACGGCTCGCTCAGATGGATCGCGTCGACCGAATAGAACGGCCCGTCGTGCTTGACGCGCCGCACCTTGCCCGGCTGCGCGAACACGCGCGCCTGCGCGTCGCGAATCACCGCATCGTCGTCCCAGCTTTGTTCCCACAGCTTGTAGACGACGTCCATGTAGTCGTCCGCGCGTTCGTAGCGGTCGTCGTGGCCGATCTGCTGCGCGAGGCCCATTCCGCGCGCGGCGCTGTCGAGATAGCCGGTCACGATGTTCCAGCCGATGCGCCCCTTCGTCAGATGGTCGAGCGTCGACATGCGGCGCGCGAACAGGTACGGCGGCTCGTAGGTCAGGTTCGCGGTCACGCCGAAGCCGAGATGCCGTGTGACCTGCGCCATCGCCGGCACGAGCAGCAGCGGATCGTTGACGGGCACCTGCACCGATTCGCGCAGCGCGGCGTCCGGGCCACCGCCGAACACGTCGTACACGCCGACGATGTCCGCCAGAAAGATCCCGTCGAACTTGCCGCGTTCGAGCGTCCTCGCGAGATCGGCCCAGTAGTCGAGATCGGTGTAGTGCGCGGAGCGGTCGCGCGGATGCGTCCACAGCCCGTGGTTGATGTGCCCGACGCAGTTCATGTTGAACGCGTTGAGCAGGATCTTCTTGCGGTTCGGCGTCGTCATGTTCCCTCCGTCACCACGCGATCGCGTAAAGCGAGCCGAACGCGTTGTCGAGCGCACGGCGCACCGCCGGTGAGTGTTGGTAGATCGCGATGAACTTGCGGATGCGCGGATCGTTCACGCTGTCGGGCCGCACGACCCACTGGATCGCGAAGCTCTTGTTCTCGGTGCCGTCGAACAGCAGCGCGCTGTTCGGGTCGGTCGTGCCGGCGAGCTTGATGAAGCTCGGGTAGCCCTGCGCGAGGTCGACGTCGTCGAGCGAGCGCGCGAGCTGCGACGCCTCGAGCGCGATGATCTTCAGGTGCTTCGGGTTGGACACGATGTCGTGCGTCGTCGCCCGGTAGTCGCTGCCCGGCTTCAGCGTGATGAGGCCCGCGCGCTGCAGCAGCAACAGCCCGCGCCCGCCGTTGACCGGATCGTTCGCGATCGCGACGCGCGCGCCGTCCTTCAGCTCGGCAAAGCTTTTCACCTTCTTCGAATAGAGGCCGATCTTCATGATCGTGCCCGGCGCGATCGACACGAAGTTGTAGCCACCCTGCTTCTTCGCGTTCTCGAGAAACGGGATGTGCTGGAAGTAGTTGACGTCGATGTCCTTGTTCGCGAGCGCCGCGTTCGGCGTGTTCCAGTCGGTGAACTCGACGATCCGCACGTCGAGGCCCTGCTCCTTCGCCTCCTTCGCGGCGATCTTCAGCGCTTCGATCTGGGGGCTCGTCGAGATGCCGACCTTCAGCGGCGCGGTGTCGGCGCGCGCGCCGCCCGGCAGCGCGACGGCGAGCCACGCCGCGAGCAGCGCGGCCGCCGTCAGGCGGGCCGGCAGGATGAGCCGTGCGAGGCGGCCGGCGCACGAGCGGGCGGAAAAAACGGCATGCGGCATGGGAACCACTCTCCTGTCCAAAGACGGTATCGACGGATGAGCGACGCCGCGGCGAACGCGCGGGCGTTCTCCGGACAGTCGTCGCATCGGAAAAGGATCAGCCGATGATAGAGAGCGGCAGGAAGGCGGTCTACGAAGCGATTGTGCGAAGAAAATCGCGCGCGGCGATATGGCGCGCAATCGGGGTCGACCTCGCGCCCGGCCGGCCGACTGGCCGAAATCTCGGCCTCCCCGCCGGACGAATTCCGAAATCTCGGCCGGCCTGGGGCGGCAACCCTTTCCGCAGACGAAACAAATCCCTTATGAATCAATGCATTAAAAATATTCAGGCAGGCCGGAATTCTGGCACGGGGGTTGCGTAATAGACGGCACACGATGCCGCGAAGCGATGCAGGCATCCAACAATCAGGAGACACGTCTTGCAGACCTCTATCCATACCCCGTCCCACCCGGAACCGATTGCCGAAGCCGGCGCCGCCACGCGCGCACGCTTCTGGCCGGAAGGCTGGTGGAAGCTGATGGAAATCCGCATCGGCATCATCCCGCTGCCGGTGTACGTGATCCTGTTCGCGCTGATCGTCGGTTTCTCGGTCACGGGCAAGGTGCCGGGCGAGATCTCGATGGCGATCGCCGTGCTCGCGTTCTTCGGCTTCACGTGCGCGGAACTCGGCAAGCGCCTGCCGCTCTTGCGCAACATCGGCGCGGCCGCGATCTTCGCGACCTTCGTGCCGTCGGCGCTCACCTACTATCACGTGCTGCCGAAGCCGGTGCTGAACCTGACGGTCGAGTTCACGAAGTCGACGAACTTCCTGTACCTGTTCATCGCGTCGATCATCGTCGGCAGCATCCTGAGCATGGACCGCCGCGTGCTGATCCAGGGCTTCGTGAAGATCTTCATCCCGCTCGCCGCCGGTTCGGTCGCGGCCGCGATCGTCGGCACGGCGGTCGGCACCGCGCTCGGCCTCGGCGCGCGCCACACGCTGCTGTACATCGTCGTGCCGATCATGGCGGGCGGTGTCGGCGAAGGCGCGATTCCGCTGTCGATCGGCTATTCGGAACTGATGCACCTGCCGCAGGGCGAGATGTTCGCGATGGTGCTGCCGCCGGTGATGCTCGGCAGCCTGACCGCGATCATCCTGTCGGGCGCGCTCGACATGCTCGGCAAGCGCCTGCCGCACCTGACCGGCAACGGTCGTCTGCAGGTCGGCGAAAGCGGCGACATGGCGCCGGAAAACGAAGAGATCCGCGGTCACGTCGACGTCACGCACATCGCCGGCGCCGGCATCACGGCGATCACGCTGTATCTCGTGGGCCTGATGGCGCACAAGCTGTTCGGCCTGCCCGCGCCGGTCGCGATGCTGTTCCTCGCGGTGCTGGTGAAGCTCGCGCGCGCGGTGTCGCCGCCGCTGCAGGAAGGCGCGTTCGTCGTCTACAAGTTCTTCTCGACCGCCGTCACGTATCCGCTGCTGTTCGCGATTGGCGTCGCGATGACGCCGTGGGACAAGCTGACCGCCGCCTTCACGATCGTCAACGTCGTCACGATCGTGTCGACCGTCGCGACGCTGATGGGCACCGGTTTCGTGGTCGGCCGCCTGCTGAAGATGTACCCTATCGACACCGCAATCGTGAACGCCTGCCACAGCGGACAAGGCGGCACCGGCGACGTCGCGATCCTGACCGCCGCGAACCGGATGCAGCTGATGCCGTTCGCGCAGATCGCGACGCGCATCGGCGGCGCAATCGTCGTCACGGTGACGCTGATCCTGGTCGCGCACTTCGGATAATGCACGGCCGCGCGCACCGTCGCGCAGGCTGCTTCGCACGCGCCGCCGCCGGCTCTGCCGGCGCGCGGCGCGCGTCATTGCGGAGGGCCGGTTGCGGAGGGCCGGTCGCGGACGGCCGGTTGCGCGTGACCGGTTGCAGGCTTCGATGAGGGCGAACGTGCAGAAGAGCTTCAAGGGAATCCCGTGGTGGGGGTGGGCGTCGGCCGCCGTGCTGTATGTCGGCGTGGCGGGCGCGGCCGTCGATTTCGCGTGGGAACGCGCGATCGACGCGCTGGAGGAAACCGGCGCGCACCGGCTCGACCTGTATGCGTCGAGCCTGAAGAGCGAACTCGGCCGCTTCGAGATCCTGCCCGGCCTGGTTGCCCGCCAGGACGGCGTGCGCGCGCTGCTGAAGGCCGCGCCGCCAGACCGGCCCGCGCTCGCCCACACGGTGAACACGTACCTCGAAGCCGTGAACCGCGACGCGGGCAGCGGCGCCGTCGACGTGATCGACCTGCGCGGCGAAGTGATCGCCGCCAGCAACTGGAACGAGACGATCAGCTTCGTCGGCACGAACGTGTCGTACCGGCCGTACTTCAAGGACGCCCTCGCGCACGGCAGCGGCCGCTTCTTCGGGATCGGCACCAATACCGGCGTGCCGGGCGTCTACTTCGCGAGCGCGGTGCGCGACGACGGCGTGCCGATCGGCGCGGCGGCCGTGAAGATCAGCGTCGACACGCTCGAATCCGCATGGCGCGCGCCGGGCGTCGCGGCGCTGGTGGTCGACGGCAACGGCGTGGTCGTAATCTCGACCGAGCCGGCGTGGAAATTCACCGCGCTGCGCCCGATCACCGCGCAGCAGCAGCGCGACATCCAGGCGTCGCGGCAATACGCGGGCCGCACGGTCGACGTGCTGCCGTACCGCCACATCGGCGACCGCAGCGCCGCCGCGTGGTTCGGCACGTTTCCCGATCCGCGTCACGCCGGCCGCAACACGCGCTATCTCGTGATGTCGCGCCCCGCCCCGCAGGCCGGCGATTCGCTGATGGTGCTGCTGGACATCGCCAGCGCGCGGCGCCAGCAGCAGACCGCGTTCGTGTTCGTCACCGGCGTGTTCCTGATCGCCGCGCTGCTGGTCGGCTACGCGATCCAGCGCCGCCGGGCGATCGTCGCGCGGCTGAACGCGCAGGACGCGCTGCGCCGCGCGAACGACCGACTCGAGCTGACCGTCGCGCAGCGCACGGCCGCGCTGACGGCCGCGAACGAGCGGATGCAGCGCGAGATCGTCGAACGCGAGCGCACCGAGCAGCGGCTGCGCGATTCGCAGCAGGAAGTCGTGCACGCGGGCAAGCTCGCGGTGCTCGGGCAGATGGCGGCCGGCCTCACGCACGAGTTGAACCAGCCGCTCGTGGCGATCCGCACGCTGTGCGACAACGCGCGCACGTTCTTCGAGCGCGGCCAGCCGGCGCCGGCATACGCCAATCTCGAACGGATCGGCAAGCTGGTCGACAGCATGGCGGTGCTCACCGGCGAGCTGAAGACCTTCGCGCGCAAGCCCGACGTCGAGCGCGTCGCCGTGTCGCTGACCGAGGCCGTCGCGCATGCGCGGTTCATCTACGATGCGCGGATCCGCGACGAAGGCGTGCAGCTCGACGTGAACATCGCGCCCGGCACGACGGTGTCCGCCGAATCGAGCCAGTTGCAGCAGGTGATCGTGAACCTGCTCGGCAACGCGCTCGATGCGGTGCACGATGCGCCCGTGCGGCGGATCGTCATCGAAGCCGCCAAAGTGGACGATGCGGACGAAGCAGACGAAGCCGGCCGCGTGCGCTTCACCGTCGCCGACAGCGGTGCCGGCATCGCGCCCGACGTGCTGCCGCACCTGTTCGAGCCGTTCGTCACCACCAAGCCGCGCGGCCAGGGCCTCGGGCTCGGCCTCGCGATCACGTCGCGCATCGTCGAGGCGTTCGGCGCGAAGATCGCCGCGACGAACCGCGACGCGGGCGGCGCGCAGTTCACCATCGAATTCGCGGCGGCGACGCCGCAACAAAGGACAGAGCATGGAAGATGAGATTCGCGTGCTGGTCGTCGAGGACGATGAAAACGTCCGGATCGGCGTCGAGCAGGCCGTCGCGCTCGCCGGGTTCCCGGTCGATGCGTTCGCGTCGGCCGCCGACGCGCTCGCGCACGTCGCACCCGGCGCGCCCATCGTGATCGTGTCGGACGTGCGGATGCCGGGCATCGACGGGCTGCAGTTGCTCGAACGCGTGATGGCCGTCGATGCGCAGATCCCGGTCGTGCTGATCAGCGGCCACGCCGACATTTCGACGGCCGTCGGCGCGATGCACGACGGCGCGTACGACTTCATCGAGAAGCCGTTCTCGTCGGACGTGATCGCCGGCCGCGTCGCGCGCGCGGTCGAGAAGCGCCGGCTCACGCTGGAGGTGCAGGGGCTGCGCGCGGCGCTCAACAACTGGCAGGGCATCGAGGCGTTCGTGCTCGGCAAGTCGCCCGCGATGGCCGACGTGCGCAAGAAGATCCTGCGCCTCGCCGATACGTCGGTGTCGGTGCTGATCACCGGCGAGACGGGCACCGGCAAGGAACTGATCGCGCGCAGCCTGCACGACTTCGGCGGCCGGCGCGACGCGCATTTCGTCGCGCTGAACTGCGGCGGCCTGCCCGAGCAGATCTTCGAGAGCGAGCTGTTCGGCCATGAGGCCGGCGCATTCACCGGCGCGATCAAGAAGCGCATCGGCAAGATCGAATGGGCGCACGGCGGCACGCTGTTCCTCGACGAGATCGAGACGATGCCGATTCCGCTGCAGATCAAGATGCTGCGCGTGCTGCAGGAGCGCGTGGTCGAACGGCTCGGCGCGAACGAGCTGATTCCGGTCGACTGCCGCGTCGTCGCCGCGTCGAAGGCCGATCTCGCCGAGCTCGCGGCCGACGGACGCTTTCGCGCGGACTTGCTGTATCGGCTCAACGTCGCGCAGATCGAGCTGCCGCCGCTGCGCGAACGGCGCGAGGACGTGCCGCTGCTGTTCGAGCATTTCGTGCTCGCGGCCGCGCGTCGCTTCGGGCAGCCGGCACCCGTCGTCACGGCTGCACAGGTGTCCGAACTGATGACGCATGCGTGGCCCGGCAACGTGCGCGAACTGCAGAACGTGGCCGACCGCTTCGTGCTCGGCCTGACCGGCGACAGCCTGCTGTCGTCCGGCAGCGCGCCCACGGCGGGCGGCACGCTCGCGGAGCAGCTCGCGTATTTCGAGCGGATGCTGATCGAGGACATGCTGCGGCGTCACAACGGCAACGTCGCGGACGCCAGCGTTGCACTCGGCATGCCGAAGAAGACGCTTTATCACAAGCTGCGCCACCTGCGGATTCCCGCGCGCGGCGACGCGGCGGCCGACGGCGGCGAATGACGCGAACGAGGATACGCACAACGGCATGGATCGCATCGACATCACCGAACGCGGCCGCATCATTGGCCAACCCCGCGGCCACCTGATCCGCGGCATCACCCGCGCGCAGAAAACCTTCCGCCCGAGCGACTGGCCCGAACGGCTCGCGGGCGTCATCACGCTGTTCGTCGGCGAGCGGCGGCCCGGCTATCCGTGCGCGTTGTCGCGGCTCGCGATGCCGGTCGTCGACGGCGGCGCCAAATGCCTGTTCGTGTCCGACGAATTGCGCACGGTATGTGCCGATGCATTCGACTTCGCGATGCAGTTCGCCGCCGACAACGATCTGCCCGTCGAGCTTCAGACCGCGCCCGCGCTGGCGGTGCGGTGATGTGGGGGCCGCGTTCGCCGGCCTTTCCCCTTTTTCCCGCCTCCCCCGCCGATGCGCGTGGGCGCAGGCGTTCGCACGCGCGTTCGGCGGCGAAACGAATCGTCAGATGATTGAAAGCCTCGACACCTCCCCACGCTGCGACAAGGGTTTCCAGCGGAGCCATCAATAAAATTGATCGTCACGATGAAAATTATGCGTTTTCCTTGCAGGTCGCCGTGATGCATAGTTGCGTCGTGTTGACGCACCTTTGAGTCTTTCAGCCATGAACATGCGAATCGAGCCTTCGGTGCTCGCGAACCCCGACCTGCAATTTGCGACGCTTTCGTCGGGCATCAGCCTGCCGTATGTCGAGCGGGGCAGCGGCGCGCCGATGGTGTTCGTGCACGGATCGTTGTGCGACTACCGCTACTGGGATCCGCAACTCGCATCGCTGTCGGCACACTACCGCTGCATCGCGCCGAGCCTGAGCCACTACTGGCCGGCCGTCGAAGCGGGCATCCAGGACGAGTTCAGTTGGCAGAACCACGTCGACGAGCTTGCCGAATTCATCGACGCACTCGATCTCGGCCCCGTGCATCTCGTCGGCCATTCGCGTGGCGGCAGCGTCGCGTTCAACGTCGCGCGCCAGCATCCGCACCTCGTCGAGTCGCTGACGCTCGCCGATCCGGGCGGTCCGCTGCAACAGCCGGGCGTGCGCGAAGCCGCGCTGCCGGCCAGCGCGATCGCGCTGCGCACGAAGGCCGTGAACCTGATCGATCAAGGTGAAGTGGAAGCCGGCCTCGAGATGTTCGTCGACTCGGTGAGCCTGCCGGGCGCATGGAAGAAGAGCACGTCGCGCTTTCGCACGATGGCGATCGACAACGCAAGCACGCTGCCGAAGCAGCTGCGCGATCCGCTGCCTGCGTATTCGCAGCATGCGGCGTCGGATATCGCGTGCCGCACGCTGCTGATCGATGGCCAGCGCAGCCCGAAGATGTTCCGCAACAACGTCGACACGCTGTCGCAGTGGATCGGCGATGCGCAACGGCAGACCGTCGCCGGTGCGTCGCACGGGATGAACGCGGCAAGCCCCGCGGTGTTCAATCGTTTCGTGCACGAGTTCGTCGCCGCGTAACGCGCTCGGGCGGCATTCGTTCCGCCCACTGCTCCCCTTCTCTTTCGACGCGAAACGACGCGGGCCGCCCCGCGTCGCTACGTCATCCCGTGCGTCACGCGACCGCTTCCGGTTTGCGCGTCACCGCATCCGGCAATCCGAACACGCTGTCGAACGACCAGTTGTACGCGAACGTGAAGATCGGGAAGAACACGATCAGCACCGCGTCGTACAGGAACGCCTGCAGCAGCGACACGTCGAGCCACCACGCGATCAGTGGAATCAGGAACGTCACGAGCGCGATCTGGAATCCGATCGCATGCACGACGCGCCGCCCGACGCTGCGCGTGGTTTCCGCACGCCGCCGCTCCCACGCCTCGAACCCGAAGTTGTAGAGGAAATTGACGGTGACGCCCGTCGTCGAGATCATCACGCCGAGCAGGCCGCTCGTCGTCGCGCTCGCGCCGCTCAGCATGCCGAGCACCGACGACGCGACGAGGATGCCGAGCACCTCGAACATCACGACGTAGACTATGCGTCTCTTCCATCCTTGCATGACCCATCACCTTCGTATCGAACAAGGTGGCGAGACTACAGCGGGCACTTCGCCCGCAAAAGTCAGGTCCTTTCAATTTTTCTGACAGGAGGCCGCACGTGCTGACCAGCGACCACATCGACATGCTGCTGACCGTCATCGACAAGGGCTCGTTCTCGGCAGCCGCGCGTGCGCTCGGTCGCACGCCGTCGGCCGTCAGCATGGCGATCGCGAATCTCGAGGCCGAGCTGGACCTCGTGCTGTTCGATCGCGGCACGCGCGAGCCGACGCCGACCGCCGCGATGGCCGCGCTGCTGCCCGATGCGCGGTCGATCGCCGAACGGCTGCAGGCGCTGCGCGCGCATGCGCAGCATCTGTCGGAAGGCGTCGAGGACACGCTGCGGCTCGGGCTCGCGGCGGAACTCGACGGCGCACCCGTTGCGCGCGCGCTGACCGCCGTCGCCGCGAAGTATCCGGCGCTCGCGATCAGCATCGTCACCGCGCCGCAGGACGCGATCGTCGACGCGCTGCATCGCGGCGCCGTCGATCTGTGCGTCGCGTACGGCGGGCTCGATCTTCATCCGCAGGAACAGATCCACGCGCTGTGGACCGAGACGCTGATCGCCGTCGCGGCGCCGGGACATCCGGCGATCGCAGAAGCCGCGCAGCCGGAGGCGATCGAGCGGTTGTCCGGTTTCCGGCAGATCGTGATCGCCGATCCGGAACGGCCGCTCACCGACGTGCGGCCGGTGATCGGCAATCGCACGTGGAAAGTGACCGACATGGCGACCGCGATCGCGTTGGTCAAGGCCGGCCACGGCTGGGCCAACCTGCCCGAATCGACGATCGGCCGATACGTCGACGACGGCGAGCTTGCGCCGCTCGTGTTCGCGAATATCCGCAACGGGCTACTGCTGCCGGTGTATCTGCGTCGGCCGAAGCACACGGGGCTTGGCAAGGCGGCGAGCGAGCTGGTGCGGGCGTTGCGGGCTGCCGCCGGCAATCCGTAGCCGTTGCGGCAGAAGCCGGCGCTGCCGGTGAGCCGCGGCGGCGCCTCGGGCACGCCGCCAGGTAAGACTCGAGTAAGCATCGCGACCTACAGTAGGGTCGTTCAAGCGCCCCGTGGCCGTACCGGGTCACGGCTCAGGAATCGCTCGCCAGATCAGACGAAAGGAGGACGCGTGGTCAGCCGGCCAGCCATGAGGGATGTCTGCGCGATTGCGCCGAACGGGACCCGCGGAAGCTGGCACCCGCCGCAGAAGTGGAGAAGACAGCCGGTCGCGCCATCGCTTGCGGCCGTCTCGATCGAGCACTACATCGCCGGCGCCACGGAGATCGTCGACCTGGAGACGACCGGACCGATCCTGGGCATGTACCTGCAGGCGCCGACGACGCTCGAGTTGCGAACGAACGGCGGCCGGTGGGCCCCGACCCGCATTCGCGGGCCGCTGGCCTATGTGCCGCCGGGATTTTCGTTTTCCGGCCGATGGTCCGACGAAATCGAATGGATCACCGTCCACTTCGACCCGTCATGGTTGTCGCGGACGGGCCTTCAGACCGCCGTCTGGTTTGCGTCGGCGGCGCTCCGGATGGACGTGATCGACGACTTGCTCATGCAGATCGTCCGCAGTCTCCATGAAGATGCCGTCGCCGGGATGCCGCAGGGCCCGACCTATGCGGAGGCGCTCGGGTCCGCCGCATTGCATCGCATGCTGCATCTGGAATCGCGGCCGCAAGCAAAGCAATACACGCATGCGGGCATGATGCACAAGGCCGGCGAATACATCCGGGCCAATTTCCAGGGCCCGCTGACGCTGATGATGGTGGCCGAGGCCGTCGGCTATCCGGGCGATCTCTACTCGTTCATCCGGACTTTCAGAAAGGCCAACGGGCTGACGCCGCACCAGTACATCATCGAGAGCCGCTTGCAGGCTGCTCGCCGCCTCATCGAGCGCGGACAATGCGACGTGACGGAAGCCGCACTCGACTGCGGCTTCTCGTCGGCCAGCCACTTTTCGGCGACGTTCCGCAAGCGATGGGGCGTGTCGCCATCCGAGCTCAAGCCACGTTCGGCGATCGTCACGCCAGAGGAAGCGAGAGAATCCACAGGCCGCTGATCGTCAACACGATCGTCAGAACCAGAAGCGGCAACTGGCCGACGATCGCCCTTCCGCCCGGTGCGCCGCTCCGGACGTCGATCGCATGAGTGAGCATCACGCTCACGATGTGGCCGCCGAGAATCAGAAGTACCTGCGCATGCCAGATGTATCCGACGTTGATGAGCGCCTGTGCCGCCGACACCTGATCGTCCGCGGCCGCTGCCGGCAGCAGGCGCCAGCCGAGCCCGAGCGGATCGGCCACGAGCGGGATGATCTGCCGTCCCTGGTCCCAGAACATCGTGAAGTAATGGCAGACGTTATAAAAGAACGCGATCGGCAGCAGTATCAGGCAGAACCGCCGCGAGAAAGCGGCCCCGTCCGACGCTGACCGCGAACCGATCGCACCCAGCGTGCAACAGCCGCGGAACAGCAGGTAGTACGCCACACCGACGACCGCGAACGCCAGCCATTGCCACGTCAGCAATAGCTCCGCCGAGAAGGCGTAGTTTTTCCCCAGCGACGGAATCAGATCGACGATGTGCGGATAGATGCGGCGCCAGAAGAACGTGTTCCACGGCGCGGTATCGCGCAACCCGTCGTAGGCCGTCGACGCCAACATGAACGACAGAAGCGCGACGATGCTGGTGTCCGCCGATGCGGCGCGCGACATGTCGGTAATCGGGTTGCGCAATTCGACGATCACGTCATGACGCTCGGACATACGCCATTTCAGCGGCGACAGCTTCGCGCACAACCCGCACAGCGTGCCGAACGTATCGAAGTGAGCGATCCATCGCTCACGCCCGAAGCAGAACGCACCGATCAGCGCATACGCGACATACGCGACGAGGAACAGGCCGACGTCTCGAGGCCGCCCCGCTCCGAACAGTTCCAGCGCGATGAGCGCAATATAGCCGCCCAACGCCGGCCACGATGCGAGGCGTGGCGGATAACGATAGCGACCGCGCTCCAGGACGGAGAAGCAGCGGGCGGCGATGCGCAACAGCAGCGCAAGCGGATTGGTGAATGCGTAGACGTCGCCCAGTATCGCGCTGACATAGAGCGAGCCCAGATAGAACCAGACCCAGAAACCCGACATCGCGAGATTCAGGAACGGGTTTGCGGTTCCTGCGATGCCGGCCACGATCAGAAGTGCGACGAATGCCGCACTCGCGATTTGCGCTGCGTTCACGATCGAAGCCGGGATTCGCAACGCCTTTCTTTTTCGTGTTCCCGAGCACCATCCCGGCGCGGGAACACGCGTGTCCGACACAAATGCCAGGACCATGAAAGACACCATGAGCGTGCCCGTGGCGGCATACGCGTACAGCCACAGCGGCACCGGCAAGTAGTACGGAATGTTCCACGCATGCGCACTCGCGCCGGTCGGCATGCACGTGAGAACCCATGCAGCCCAAGCGGCCAACCATCCCTTGCGGCGCCATGCGGGGCCTTCGAGGCGGTTCCTCACGTGCGCCGCCCCTTGTGCAATATCGTCGGGCATGTCCCAATCTTCCTGCTCAGTAGTCGGCGGACGAGATCCATCCCGTTACCTTCCAGCCGGATCCATGGCGCTTCTCCGACACGACGCCCAGGGTGTCGTACGGTGCATCGAGCAACTTGATGAGTGCAACGGCACGCGTGGCGCCGTCGCTCGAACGCGGTAGCAGAAACACCAGGAAAGGCAGGACCGGAGACGGCTTGTCCCCCTCCACGATCAGCGGCAGCACGGCATCGTTCAACGACTTGAACACCTCGAACGATGCCCGGTTGCGCGCAGACGCGGATGAGTGTGCTGTCGAATGCTGCGAGCCCTGGACGGCCAGATAGGCACCGTGGTCTCTCAGTCTCCATCCGACGAGCGCGTTGACCAGCGCATTGTCGGGCGGGTGCCCGCGTTCGGCTGAGAGCGCGGGCAGCCAGTGCTTGTCGACCGGCGACGTCGTGACCCAGTCGCCGAAGAAGCGCGTGTAGAAATCGACGAGATCCTCGTCGACGCCAGCCTGAACCGTCGGTGGCAGCGGTGTCGGCAAGTCGCGCCGCCCATGCCATCTGACGGCTTTCCACGCGAGACCGTCCGGCAGGCTGATGCCGTCGAGAAACGACGTATCCGCGATGCCGTTCGCGACGAACCAGTCCGACTTGGCCCGCTTCGTTCGTGCATGAACGAAGTCGGGAAGCCGTTGCCTTACTTGATCCCAGGGGGTCGCCTGCCGGGCCGCCCCATCGATCTTCGGATACCTCGTCATTTGCTGGTAGGTCGCCTTCGCCATTTCCTCCACGTCGGCGGCCCGACGCCACGTCAGGCCGGCCGCGTGACTCGACGGCGCGCCTTGATCGAGCGGTGCAGCCATCGCCAGACCGGCATCGCATTCGATCCCGTCACGGTGCCAGTCCGGAACGGAAGGCGTACCGCGATGGGCCCAGGAATCCTGCCACGCATGGAGCGCGCGGCCGAATTGGCCGAGCATGAATGCGGCCTTGCCGCCGCCGGCGTTGCCGAGCGCAGCGTCGATCAGCGCCAGCGCAGCCGGTCCGCCGGGCACGACGGTTCTTGTCTGCGCGTCGGCCGGCACACTGCGTGCGCTGGGATAGTGCCGGGCCTGCGCGTCGACGGCATCCGGAACGAAGCGCGACAGGCACGCGTACTGCAGCGGCGACGTCATGTACTCGATCGACCCCGCGTCGACGCGCTGATCCGCGAGCGCAATGGCTTCGGCGTCGCGCGGCGCGAAGCCGGCCTGCTGCGCGAGCCACAGCGTGAGGCCGAAGTGCACATCGGCCTCGAAACCGGCACAGGTCAGCGGCATCGCGAGCGCAGTCGCGCAAGCAAGCAGGCGACATCCCAGGCGTGTCAATTGCCGATCTCCGTCGCCTTCGCGCTTTCCGGGAACGGCCAGCTGCCGTTCTCGAATGACAGGACCAGCATGCCGTTGTCCTGGCACGCGGTGGTCAGCAAATGCCGGTCGAAGTCGAAATCGAGGCGCGACGCGCACCAGTCCGGCCCGCCCGCGCGGTATTGGCCGAACATGAGGTGCGCGGAGCCCGCGCCCGGCGACTTCGCGGAGGCCGGATTGTAGTACGCGATCTCCTTGGGCTTCGACGGGTCGCGAATGTCGAAGACGCGAATGCCGGAGTTGAAATAGCTGCACGCGAGCGCGGTCGCGTTCTGCCGGTTGTCGACGCTGCAGTAGTGCGCGCCATACGTGAAGGTGGTCAGGCCCGCGATATCGGGAATGACCTTGCTGCAGTTCGCGATCGCGTGCGTTTCGAGCCGGAGTTCCGACACCAGCCGCGGTGTGGCTTCGTTGGACATGTCGTAGATGTGCCCCATCGGGAACGGCGCCACGCCGGCATTGCACGCGGCTTTGACGGCCGTTGCGCCCGGATCCTGAAGCCCGCCGGCCCCGCCCTCGTCGACTTCGATCAGATAGGGTTTCCCCGCCACGGAGAACGAGATCGTATGTTGCGCAATGCTGCCGTCCCGCACCGGTACCGTCGCGATCCGGTGCATCTGCGCATTGGGACGCCGACTCTGCACTTCGCTGGTATCGACGACGAAGAAGCCGTTGTCGCCGGTCGCGTTCGCGTCGTTCAGCGGCGGTGCGCCCATGCCGACCGCCGCGCCGCCGTTCCCCGACGCGACGAAGTACGCGCGGGTCCCGTCCTGGCTCACCGACAGGCCGTGGGAAAAAGTACCCATGCCCAGATCCGACAGGCTGATGGCGGAAATCATTTTCGGCCGGGTCGGCACGGTCAGGTCGACCGCGTAATAGGCTTTCGTGAAAGCCCCACCGACGTAATACGTCAGTCCGTCCGGCGAGAATCCGCCTTCGTGGCCGAGCGGCTTGGCGGCCGGAACGATGCCGCCGTCCGCGCCGGTACCGACGGGCACGCTGGCCAGCAATTGCGGCCGTGTGCAATCCGAAGCAATGTCGTACAGGTCAATCTCTGGGCCCCCACCGCCACCCAGGCCGTTGTCGGCGGCCAGGATCCCGCGCGCGACGTTCACGCGCAGCGACTCCCACGGGTCGATCATCGACGTGGACGTCAGCGAGCTCACCCGCACCGGTTGCGCCGGGTCGGTGATGTCGATCACCGGCACGCCGGGGTTCACACGCGGCGGCGCGGCGGGATTGTTGAACAGCGCGTTTGCGCCCATCGTCGCGTGATAGAAGCAGGTCTGGCCTTTCCTGTCGGTATAGGTGGCGGCGGACCACGACGCGCCTTCGCCCTGAAGCTGGCCGACGCGCTTCAGATTGCAGTTGAAACCGCCGAAGCCGGTCTGCCGAAGCGCCGCCGGCACCTGCCCTTGCAGCGCGGTCTCGGGCGTATCGCCCGGACTGCAGTGCGGCACGCGCGGAACGACATAGTCGGCCACGGATACGCCGGACACGGCCGCCGGTGTATCGTCGGCCTCTCCACCGCAGCCGGCCAGCACGAACACGCCGAGCGACAGCGCAATCGCTGCGCGAATCGGTAATTGCATCGTTGTCTCCTTTCGTCTTGTTTGTCGTGATGGAATTGCGTTGCAGTCACGGCCGTGGATAGATTTCGATCACGGCGACCTCGATCGGGTCGCCTGTCCGGCCATGGAAGTGCAGCGAGAAACGCCCGGTGACGCCGACCGGGAGGATGTCCAGCGACTGCGCACGCCCGGAAGCGCATACGGCGAACGCGCCCGGTATTTCATGCGCCATCAGGACGCCGGCTTCGTTTGCGAGCACGTCGATATGCACCGGCACCCCTTCGCGAATCACAATCACGGGCCGCTCCCACGGCGCCCTGGCGCGGTCCACGTGGACTGAGAAATGCTGTGGCTCCAGCGGTGCCGGCGATGCCCGCGACACGTGCCTCGCGACGCCGTAGGCCAGCACCAGTGTCACGGCGATGACGATCCCTGCACGCACGCGGCTTCGCCGCGGCAGACGCCCTGCCTCGATGCTCATGCTTCGTTCCATCGGCGTTCGCGCCACGCAACGTGGCTCCGTCAGACCGCCCGCCAATCGGGCGGAATCGATATCGATGGATGGTAGTGACCGGTGCTGCGGTGAGATATCGGCTTATTGCGGACTGTCGAGAAATTGCGTACCGAATAACCCGAGTAGTCGCGACGGATGAAGGGCCGTGCCGAAGTCGCTTCGGCGGCGGCGAGAAGAAGACATGATCCTGCCGACGCTTGTCGCCCGGAATTGCATCGATGCGGGCAGCGAACGGCCTGCCAGCGACACAGGCGAGCCGCACGCGCCAACCGAACGAGACCGCACGCTGCGCGCCTCGGGCTGTGGATGACGATCGATAACCGGTGTGGCGGCGATCGCCGCCACACCGTCGGCCAATCCGCGCCGACTTGACCGTTAGTTGCAGTTAATTAATACGCTGCCGCCTTGATCGAATGGACCAGCGATGCGTTGTCGTAGCGGCGTCCGGCAATGCCTCATCCGCCGTCGACTGCGTGAACGACAATCACCCGCCTCTGCGTCGCCGCCAGCCATCCGCCCGCACGGCGCTGCCGTCGGGCCGATACGCGGTGGTGATCGCCGAGCGCACGGATGCCCAGCCGAAGCCGGAGCAACGCGCATCACGCATGCCCCATGAAAAAACCCGATCCGCGTCACCGCGAATCGGGCTCTTGCTTCGACCATGCCGCTGCTTCGGCGCGCATGAAAATCACCCATGCGCGCCCGCGTGCCACGTTCAACGCACGGCGACTTCCTGCTTCCCCGTCGCCGCATCGCCCACCGCCGTCGGCGCCGGTGCATTCCCCCACCCGCCACCCAGCGCGCGAATCAGGTTCACGGTCGACACGGCCTGCGCACCGGTCAGCTGGTTCGCCTGCAATTGCGACTGCAGCACCGACCGCTCGCTGTCGATCACGTCGAGATAGGCGACTTCGCCTTCCTGATACTGCGTCCGCGACAGCGTCGCCGCACGGCGCGACGCGTTGACGGCCGCATCCTGCGCGCGAATCTGGTCGTCGAGCAGACGCAGATCGGCGAGATTGTCCTCGACCTCGCGGAACGCGACGAGCACCTGCTGCCGGTAGTTCGCGACCTGCTCGTCGTATTGCGCGCGCGCCTGCTGCACGCCGGCCGCACGCCGCCCGCCGTCGAACAGCGGCAGCGTCAGCGCGGTACCGGCGAACGGTCCGAGCAGGAACGTGCGGCTCGACCACAGGAACAGGTTGCCGAGCGTCGACGCCTCATACCCGAACGCGCCCGTGATATCGAGCTTCGGGAAATACGCCGACTTCGCCAGGCCGATCCGCGCATTCGCCGCCGCCATCGCGCGCTCGGCCGCCGACACGTCCGGGCGCCGTTCGAGCAGCGCGGACGGCAGTCCCGCCGGGACCTTCACCGCGATCGGCACGATCGGCGTTTCCTTGAACGCGAAGTCCGCGGGCGCCTTGCCGAGCAGGATCGCGAGCGCATGCTCGGACGCCGCACGCCGGCGCGCGACGCCGACCGCATCGGCCTGCGCGGTCGCCAGTTCGTTCTTCGCACGCGACACGTCGAGCTCGCTGATGTCGCCTTCGTTGAAGCGACGCTGCACGAGCTTCAGCGCCTGGTCGCGCAGCTCGACCGTGCGGCGGTACAGGTCCTGGTCCGAGTCGAGCTGGCGCAGTTCGAAGTAGTTCTGCGCGACGTCCGCCTGCAGCGCGAGCTGCACCGAGCGGAACAGCGCTTCGCTCTGCGCCTGGTCGGCGCGCGACGCCTCGACGTTGCGGCTCACGCGGCCGAACAGGTCGGCCTCGTAGGACACCGTGCCCTGTGCGCGCCACAGCGTCGCGTTGGTCGGGCCCGTGCCCTGCGGCTGGAGCTGCGATGCCGACGACAGCCCCTCGCGCGTCGGCCCGAACCCGGCGCCGACCTGCGGGAACCACTGCGAGCGCGCGGTGCGGGTCGCCGCACGCGCTTCCTCGACGCGCGCCGCCGCGGCCTTCAGGTTCTGGTTCGCGGCGAGCGCCTGCGACTCGAGCGAGTCGAGCACCGGATCGCCGAACACCTTCCACCATTCGCCGCGATGCTCGCCGTCCGCCGGTTCGGCGGTCTTCCACGTGCCGGCCTGTTCGCCGGCCGCGAGCGTCGGCGCTTCCTTGAACGCCGCGGGCGTCGACACGTCCGGGCGCTTGTAGTCCGGGCCCACCGCGCACGCGGCGAGCAGCGTCGCGAGCAGGGTGCTCGCGGCCGCCACCTTCGCGAAGCGCATCAGGCCATTCGAGTTGTACATGTTATCCATCTTGTTGTCCTCAAGCATCCGTAGCCGGCACGCCCGTAGCCGGCACGCCCGAACCCGACGCGCCCGACGGCGACACGCCATAGCCGGCCGAGTCCTTGCCGGCGACGTGGATCTTGCCGCCCGCGAGCGTGCGCAGCACCACGTAGAACACCGGCGTCAGCATCAGGCCGAACAGCGTCACGCCGAGCATCCCGAAGAACACCGCGATACCCATCGCATGCCGCATCTCCGAGCCCGCACCCGTCGACGTGACGAGCGGCACGACGCCCATGATGAATGCGATCGACGTCATCAGGATCGGGCGCAGCCGCAGCCGGCTCGCCTCGATCGCGGCCTCGAGCGGCGTCCTGCCGTCATGCTCCAGTTCGCGTGCGAATTCGACGATCAGGATCGCGTTCTTCGCCGACAGCCCCACCAGCACCATCAAGCCGATCTGCGTGAAGATGTTGTTGTCGCCCTGCGTGAGCCACACGCCCGTGAGTGCCGACAGAATGCTCATCGGCACGATCAGGATCACCGCGAGCGGCAGCGTCAGGCTTTCATACAGCGCGGCGAGCACCAGGAAAACGAGCAGCACGCTGATCGGGAACACCCACATCGCCGAATCGCCCGCAAGAATCTGCTGGTACGTGAGGTCGGTCCACTCGAACCGCACGCCGCGCGGCAGCGTTTCATGCGCGATGCGCTCGACCGCGGCCTGCGCCTGACCCGACGAGAAGCCCGGCGCCGGGCCGCCGTTGATGTCGGCTGCCGTGTAGCCGTTGTAGCGCACGACCATTTCCGGGCCGAACGTCGGCGTCACCGTGACGAGCGACGACAGCGGCACCATCTCGCCCTTGTCGTTGCGCGTCTTCAGCTGCAGGATGTCGTCCGCGCGCTGACGGAACGGCGCATCGGCCTGCACGCGCACCTGGTACACGCGCCCGAAGCGGTTGAAGTCGTTCACGTACAGCGAGCCGAGATACACCTGCATCGTGTTGAACACGTCGGTGACCGGCACGCCGAGCTGCTTCGCCTTCACGCGGTCGAGATCGACGTTGAGCTGCGGCACGTTGATCTGGTAGCTCGTAAACAACGGGCCCAGTTCCGGCGCCTGCTGCGCGCGCTTGATGAAGTCGTTGGTCGCGTCCGACAGCTTCGCGTAGCCAACTGCCCCACGATCCTCGATCTGCATCTTGAACCCGCCGAGCGTACCGAGGCCGAGCACCGGCGGCGGCGGGAACACCGCAACGAACGAGTCTTTCATCGCGCTGTATTGCTGGTTCAGCGCCCCCGCGATCGCGCCGGCCGACAGCGCCTTGCCGTGCCGTTCCGAGAACGGCTTGAGCGTGACGAACACGATGCCCGCGCTCGAGCTGTTCGTGAAGCCGTTCACCGACAGCCCCGGGAACGCGACCGCGCTCTCGACGCCCGGCTGCTTCAGCGCGATCGAACCCATGTCGCGGATCACCTTCTCGGTGCGGTCGAGCGACGCGCCGTTCGGCAGCTGCGCGAACGCGATCAGGTATTCCTTGTCCTGCGCGGGCACGAAACCGCCCGGCACGATCTTCGACACCAGCACGGTCGCGCCCACCAGCACGAGGTACACGCCGAGCATCAGCGTCTTGCGCGACAGCACGCCGCGCACGCCGCGGCCGTAGTTCTCCGCGCCGCGATGGAACACCTTGTTGAAGCGCTTGAAGAAACCGCCGAGCACGCGGTTCATCACGCGCGTGAGCCAGTCCTCCTTGTCGCCATGCCCCTTCAGCAGGATCGCGGACAGCGCCGGCGACAGCGTCAGCGAGTTGAACGCCGAGATCACCGTCGAGATCGCGATCGTCATCGCGAACTGCTTGTAGAACTGACCGGTCAGGCCCGACATGAACGCGAGCGGCACGAACACGGCGACGAGCGTCAGCGCGATCGCGATGATCGGCCCGCTCACTTCCTGCATCGCCTTGTAGGTCGCCTGCCGCGCGTTCATCCCGCTTTCGATGTTGCGCTCGACGTTCTCGACCACCACGATCGCATCGTCGACCACGATACCGATCGCGAGCACCATCCCGAACAACGACAACGCGTTGATCGAATAGCCGAAGCCGAGCAGCAGCGAGAACGTACCGATGATCGACACCGGCACCGCGATCAGCGGAATCAGCGACGCGCGCCAGGTCTGCAGGAACACGATCACGACGATCACGACCAGCGCGATCGCTTCGAGCAGCGTATGCACGACGGCCTTGATCGACGAACGCACGAACTGCGTCGGGTCATAGACGATCTTGTAGTCGATGCCGGCCGGCATGTCCTGCTTCAGCTCGGCCATCGTCTTGCGCACTTCGTCGGAGATCTGCAGCGAGTTCGCGCCCGGCGACTGATTGATCGCCATCGCGACGGCCGGCTTGTTGTCGAGCAGCGAGCGCAGCCCGTACTCGGACGCGTCGAGTTCGATTCGCGCGATGTCGCGCAGGTGCGTGACGCCGCCGTCCGGCGTCGTCTTCACGACGATGTCGCCGAACTCGTCTTCCGTCTGCAGACGGCCGCGCGCGTTCACCGATAGCTGCAGCGGCGTGCCCGGCAACGACGGCGACGCGCCGATCACGCCGGCCGCGACCTGCACGTTCTGCTCGCGGATCGACTGCACGACGTCCTCGGCGGACAGCCCGCGCTGCGCGACCTTCTGCGGATCGAGCCACACGCGCATCGCGTAGTCGCCCGAACCCCACAGCTGCACCTGGCCGACGCCCTGGATCCGCGACAGGCGATCCTTCACGTTGATCAGCGCGTAGTTGCGCAGGTAGGTCATGTCATAGCGGTTGTCCGGCGAGATCAGGTGGACCACCATGGTCAACGTCGGCGAGCTCTTCACCGTGGTGATGCCGAGCCGCTGCACGTCTTCCGGCAGGCGCGGCAGCGCCTGGTTCACGCGGTTCTGCACGAGCTGCGTGGCCTTGTCCGGATCGGTGCCGAGCTTGAACGTGACGGTGATCGTCATGTTGCCGTCGCTGTTCGCCTGCGACTGCATGTAGAGCATGTCCTCGACGCCGTTGATCTGCTCTTCCAGCGGCGACGCGACCGTCTCGGCGATCACTTTCGGGTTCGCGCCCGGGTATTGCGCCTTCACGATCACGGAAGGCGGCACGACTTCCGGATATTCCGAAATCGGCAGCAGGAACATCGCGATCACCCCGCCGAGCAGGATGATCACCGATAGGACTCCTGCAAAGATCGGCCGGTCGATAAAGAATTTGGAAATGTTCATGGGTTGCTCTGTCTGGTTGAACGCGGAAACGAAGCGGCGGGCCGCTTACGAATCCGCCTTCGCCGGTGCGGCCGGCTTCGCGGTGCTCGCGAGCGGCGCGGACGGCGCATCGCCGCCCGTCATCGGGACCATGTGCGGCTTCACCTGCTCGCCGGGTCGGACACGCTGCGTGCCGTTCACGACCACGCGGTCGCCGGCGGAAAGTCCGCTCACGATGACGCGACGATTGCCGTGCTGCATCCCTTGCTGCACTTCGCGATACGACACGCGGCCCTGCTGGTCGACGACGAACACGAACTTCTTGTCCTGGTCCGTGTTGATCGCCGCGTCGTCCACGAGCAGTGCCTGGTGCGGCGCGCTACCGCCCACCTTCACGCGCGCGTAAAGGCCTGGCACGAGTGCGCCGTCCGCATTGTCGAAGCGTGCGCGCACGCGGATCGTCCCGGACGACGTGTCGAGCCGGTTGTCGACCGAATCGATCTCGCCGCTGCGCGAGTAGCCGGTTTCGTTCGCGAGACCGAGCTCGACCGGCACCTTGCGGCCGTTACGCGCGCCGTTGATGTATTGCAGGTAGGTCTGCTCGTCCGCGTCGAATGATGCGTAGATCGGCGACACCGACACCAGCGTCGTCAGCGGGGCGGCCGACGCGCCGGCCGACACGACGTTGCCGAGCGTGATTTCCGCGCGCGACACGCGGCCCGAGACCGGCGCCGTGATCCGCGTATAGCCGAGGTTGATGCGTGCCGTTTCCAGCGCGGCTTCGGCGGCCTTCAGGTTCGCGCTCGCCTCGCGCGCGGCGTTCTGCTTCTCGTCGTAGTCGCGCTTGGCGATCGCGTTGTCGCCGATCAGCCGTTGCGCGCGCTGCCAGTCGCTCTGCGCGTAGCCGTTGCGTGCCTGCGCGCCGGCGAGCTGCGCCGCGGCACGATCGACTTCCGCCTGGTACGGACGCGGATCGATCACGAACAGCACGTCGCCTTTCTTCACGAGCGCGCCGTCCTTGAAGTTCACCGCGACGATCGTGCCCGACACCTGCGGGCGCACGTCGACTTTCTCGACCGCCTCGAGGCGGCCCGAATAGCTTTGCCAGTCGGTGACGGTCTGCGGCACGACGGTCGCGACGTCGACTTCGGGCAGCGGCGCCGCCGCTTTTTCGGGCGCGTTCGCGCTCACGCGCATCGCGCCGAACGTGCCGAGGCCGACGACGGCGAGCGTCACGATCGCCGCGGTGGCGATTCGGGAACGGGAGGTGCGTAGGATGGCCATGTGGATCTCCAGTAAGCGTGGATTGGTCTGGTTATTCGGAACGGTTCGGCTGGCGCGCCTGGAAGCGGCACTGGAAGAAGCGCACGGCTTCCTCGAGCGCGGCTTCGTGCGTCGCGAGCGCCGCGTGCGTGACGTCCGGGTAGCGGATCACCTGCGTGAGCACGCCCGATGAAATCAGGCAGCCCGCATATTTCTCCGCTTCGACGTGCAGCACGTCGTTCTGCGCGGTGACGACGAGCGTCGGCGGCAGGCCCGCGAGGCGCACCGATTCGAGCGGCGCCGCATACGGGTGCATGCGCTGCGCCGCCTGCGGCAGATAGGCGCGATAACAGGCCGCGCATTCGCGCGCGGTGATGTCGGATGACAGGCGTTCGGCGTCGCCGATGCGCGTCATGCTCGGGTCGAGCATCGGCCCGAACAGCGCCTGCGCGGCGATCGACACTTCGCCGCGATCGCGCGCGATGAACGCGAGACAGTTCGCGAGCTGGCCGCCCGCGTCGTGCCCCGCGACGCCGATCTTCTTCGGATTGCCGCCGAACGCGCGGGCGCGCGTCGCGGCCCACACGGCGGCGCGATACGCATCCTCCGGCGCGGCCGGAAAAGGAAAGGCCGGCGCGAGCGAATAATCGACCGACACTACGAGAGCTGGTAAGCGTTCTGCTAAAAAGCGCGCGGCGAAGTCGGCGTCGTCGAGCGAGCCGCGCACGAAACCGCCGCCGTGGAAGTAAAGCACTACCGGCAGTCCGGTCTTGTCCGCGCGCCGATAGAGGCGCAGCACGATGTCCTGCGCGTAGCCGGGGATTTCCACCTCCGCGACCGTCAGTGCCGCGCCGGCTCTGGCTTCGGCGGGCAATGCGGCTTTCAGGAATTTGCTGAATTCAGAAGCGTCCATGACGATGCAGGATCCATTTCGAGATGGAACGAATTCTGGGTCCGGCAGACATTGGGATAAATGCCTATAATCCGGCAACACAATTCAACACCCCCGAACAATCCTAGGCTGCGTTTACCCACGAGGTAGCGCAGCCTTGTTGTTCCGGTGGCTCATTAGATTGCGGAGGTTGTGATGGACCGGCTTCAGGCCATGCAGGTGTTTACTCGCGTCGTCGATACAAGCAGCTTCACCAAGGCAGCAGAAACGCTCAGCCTGCCGCGGGCGTCCGTCACGACGATCATCCAGAATCTCGAAGCATTCCTCGGCGTGCGCCTGATGCACCGGACCACACGCCGGCTGTCGCTCACGCCGGACGGCGCCGCGTACTACGAACGGTGCGTGCGGATCCTCGCCGATGTCGAGGAAACCGAAGCAAGCTTCCAGGCGAACAACCGCAAGCCGCACGGAAAGTTGCGTATCGACATGCCGGGCTCGATCGGGCGGCTGCTCGTGATCCCGTCACTGTGCGAATTCCATACGCGCTACCCGGACATCGATCTGCAGCTCGGCCTGTCCGACCGGCCGGTCGACCTGCTGCAGGAAGGCGTCGACTGCGTGATCCGCGTCGGTGCGCTGCAGGACTCGTCGCTCGTCGCGCGCCGCGTCGGCCTGTTCGAATGCGTTTCGGTCGCGGCACCCGCGTATCTGGAGAAGTACGGCGAACCACAGACGATCGAGGACCTGAGCGATCACAAGGCCGTCAATTACTTCTCGAGCCGCACGGGCCGCACGATCGACTGGACGTTCCTGACCGACGGCAAGGAAGTCGAGGTCAAGATGAACGCGATCGTGTCGGTCAACGACGCCGACGCGTACGTGACGTGCGGGCTCGAAGGCTTCGGGCTGGTCCAGCCGCCGCTGTTCATGGTGCTGCCGCACCTGCGCGACGGCCGGCTCAAGGAAGTGCTGCCCGGCCTGAAGCCGCTGCCGATGCCGATCTCGGTCGTGTATCCGCACAGCCGGCACCTGTCGCCGAAGGTGCGCGTATTCGTCGACTGGATCGCCGAAGTGTTCGACCGCTGCCCGCTGCTGAGCGGCAAGGGCAGCCTCGACGCGACGTGCAGCAAGCGCACGTTCGAGGAAGCCGAGCGCGCGCCGGTGCTCGACACGCCGGTCATCAACGAGTGGGTCGCGTAAAGGGCAACGGCGGGGCAAGCGCTCCGCTCGCCCGTGACGCTTCATCCGCACGCTCCCCGGCCTGACGAGCGCGCGGCGCGGCCGGAGCGCCTCACCACCCGCGCGAGCGCCCTCGCCGCGCCGACGCGTTGCCCGCGCACCTGCCGTCCACAGTGACGTTCGACCACGCCGATCTGGTTGCTGAGGAACGCAATGGTCTGCTCGATCCCGCCGCGTACGCTCGGGTGGCATCGAGCCAGAAGCTGGTATTCCGCCATCAGCGTGCGCGCGAGTTGCCGCCGGCGCTGCACCAGCGCCTGGACATGCTGCAGTTGCGGATCGGCAAGCGGCTCGGCAAACCGGGCGCTCGACGGCGCGTCATCGAGTATGCACGCCAGTTCCGTCATCATTCGCGCATGGGCCCCTTTCCCCTCGAGCGGCAAGTCGAGCGATCGCGCGATGAACGCGCGGGCCTGATGCAGATGGACGACCGCCACGGGCAAGCGTGCCGCCAGCAGCGCGCACGCCGCTGCGCACTCGTAGCCACCGGCCGATTCCACCACCACGAGCGCCGGTGACCACTCGGCAATCGCATCGGTCAACGATTCGATGCCGAACGTCTCGTTCCGGTAGCCGAAGACGAGTCGCATCGACGAAGCACACACTTCGATGATCTCGCGCGTCACGCCGACGCCGACGCAAATGCGCTCGGGCACGAGGTCCCCGCCGTCCGGCTGGTTCACGTCCCCGATCATGGACGCCCCCTTCCTGAACGCCACGAGCGGCAGATCGGGGAACCGTTGCGAGAACTGATATAATGAAATTGTAATCTCGAATGGAACCGGTTCCATTTTCGGCCAGGTTCCGCCGATCGTGCGGCCGATCTCCGCCCCCGGGCGTTGAATTGCCAACGATTTTCGGCCGCATCGAAACGGCACGCGGCGGGGGCACCCTCGATGGCAATTCGACGATTTTTTATCGACTTCACGATCAGGATTCCTCATCTTCAGGTTGTTCATGCGATTCCGCGTCGATCAGAAACCGGTCTCGATCCTGCCCCCGCAACCATACCGGTTCCCGCCCCACTCCCGACCAGGCCTGCCCCGTTTCCGGGTTGAAGTATTTCACCCGTCGCCGCTTCCCCGACGCACCGCCATGGGCGGGAAACACGTCCTTGACGCCGAATCCGAATTCCTCGATGCACTGCCGGATTTCGAGCAACACCATGGTCGCAATCGCGAGTCGCTCCCGAACCAGTTGCTCCTCGAGCAGCGCCTTCTTTTCCATGAACGACTTGTACACCAGCATGACTTTCCTCCCCGAGCACTTCCTCCAAAATCCCATTGATTTGGATTACTAAAATGCTACGACACTCAATCCGCAGCTTCCATGTTCATGGCTGCCGCGTTCAGAATTGTTGACAATTTCCCGAATGGGACCCATGCGAACATGCGCCGCGGATCGCCGGCCGACATCCGGCGCCAAGCTGGGCGCGAATTCCGCCTTATCCGCGTTGCGTCCGGCTCGATATCACCACACGCGACAAATAGGTGCACCCACCATGCACGTTCTATATCTCGAGGACGACACGACGTATGTCGAACTCATCAATTCGATACTGGGAGAGGCGGGACACAGCGTGCATTCCGTCGGCAACGGTCATGAGGCGATCCGCCATCTCGAGCGCACGGTCGTCGATCTGCTGATCCTGGACTGGGAGGTACCGGGCCTGTCCGGCTTCGAAGTGCTCAAATGGGCACGCGAACGGATCGGCGGCACGCTACCGATCCTGTTCCTGACGATCCGCGCGCACGAAAACGAGATTTTTTCCGCAATCAATGCGGGCGCCGACGACTACATGATCAAGCCGATCAATCATTTCGAATTGCTGGCGCGCATCAACGCATTGCTGCGCCGGGCCTATCAGGGCCGCGATATCCAGCAGGACGTGCTGGACATCGGCATCTACCGGATCGATACGAAGGCGCGTGAGATATGGGTGCACGGCACCCCGGTCAAGCTGACGCCGCGCGAATTCGAACTCGCCGTCCTGCTGTTTCGCCATTTCGGCCGCATCATGCCGCGCGAAGCGCTGATCCGTTCGCTATGGGGACGCGACATGGCCGGCGCGTCCCGCAGCCTCGACACGCACATCTACCGACTGCGCACGAAACTCACGCTTCAGCCGTCGAACGGCGTGCGTCTCAGTGCCGTCTACACGCTCGGCTACCGGATCGAAGCGGTCTGACGGGCGAGCCATTCGATGCGCGGCGCAGAAGAGACCTTTGCGCCGGCGAAGACAATCGCATCAGCCAACGCGCGATACGCGTCGCGCCGCTGTCGCCCTTGCGGCATGGGGGCGCGGCGCGGTTCGCCACCCTGACGGTCGTGTGGAATGCGATTGTTCCGCGCTGACGACAATTCAATTCGCGGCAGTGCCATTTATCGCAGCCGGGCGGGCACCTAGAGTAAACCCTGTCGCGCACCTCGTTGCGCATCGAACAGCCCCGTTTGACGGGACCGGAGCCAGCGCTCACGCGCCAACTCCGACCAACACAGGAGTTACGTCATGAACCGCCGCCACCTTCTCTCCGCCGTCGCCCTCGCACTCGCCGTGTCCGCACCGGCCTTCGCCGATACGAACACCCCGCAAGCCGGCGACTACGGCAACGCGTCGTGGTACACGCAACACAACAACGGTCCGCGCACCCGCGCCGAAGTCAGCGCGGAAGTCGCGCAGGCCCGCCGCGACGGCACGCTGGCCTGGCTGCGCAAGGCGAATTCGTATCCGCAAGGGCTCGAACTCGCGCAAGGCCCGTATCGCTCCATGCCGGAAAGCAACCAGCTCGCAGGCGGGGGCCGGTAAACGTGCAACGCCGCGCAGCGGATGATCCGGTGCGCGGCGTCGTGACATCGCTGTCGAACACGCGATGAGTCAGTCAGTTAGTTAGTTGCAGGAGCCTGTGATGAACGATCAACTTCCTTCGCCGCTCGATCATTGGGACGACACCACGCCGGTCTGGACACCGTTCCGTTCGGCGCCGCAGTCGTCGCACTGACCACCACGTCGACGTCCCGCTGATGCCGTCGTACTGCCGTCAACGGCGCGGCACGCCGTCACGCCACTCGCCCCAGTGCGTGACGATATCCTGGACGAGCGGATTGCCCGCGCGGTACAGGTTCTCGGTCGCCGGGGCGAAGCCGCCCTGGTCCGCGTAGTTCAGCAGGTTGTCCGCGCTCGTCTGCCCCGCATACGGCCGGTCGAAGTCGGACCCCGTGCGCAGCACCGCGACGCGCGACAGGTCGACCCGCTTCACGCTCGCCGCGCGCTTGAGCGCTTCATACGTCGCGTTGTCTTCCTGCGCGGTCATGCAGTAGGTGCCCTTGCCGTCGGTCAGAATCTTCGTCCACTGGCGCGCGCGCTCGCCGATCAGCGTGCCCGAGAACCACGTGTTGCCCGATGACGTGTCGCACTGGATCACCGTCGGCGGCCGGTTCGCCGGCGCATACGTGAACTTCGCGCGCGCGGCCTGGGCCTGCGCGCTGTCGGCGAGCACGACGTTGCGCGACAGCGCATACGCGGCGTCGGTCAGCTGCGGGTTGAGCTGGAACACTTCGGTGCGGTAGTCGAGCGGCGGCTTGTCGTTCGGACTCTTCGTGTTGATGCCGAGAAAGCCCGTGTTCCAGCCGGCCGGAATCTCACGCGCATCGAGCTCCCACTGCAAGCTGAAATCCACCAGGTACTTCGACCATGCGGCGGAGCCGACCGTGCCTTGCGCGGGGTCGACGCCCGCGATGCCCGAGATCAGGAAATACGTGTGGCGCAGGTCGAAGCGCTGCGAGAACGTGAGCGCCATGATCGTCGCCGACGCGTTCGCATAGCCCATGCCGGTCGTGACCACGCACACGTCCTGCTTGTTGCAGTGGACGTTCGGGTAGTCGGGCGACAGGCCCGGCACGGCGATGTCGCGCCATGGGCCGATACGGTCGAGCCACGCCTGGCCCTCCGGACCGAACATCGTGATGATCATGACCTTGACCGGGCGGCCCTGTGCACCGGTCTCGGCGAATGCGGCGTTGCCCGCGTTGTTGCCCTGGTTGTCCTGCGCGATCGACGGCGCGGTCGCACAGGCCGCGAGCGAGAATGCGGCGGCGGAAAGGATGGAGCGAGTCAGCATCGGCGTTCCTTGTTTCGGGGATGTTGGGTGAGAACGGCTCTCGGAGACTGCGCGAGGGAGTATAGAACGCGCCTGCGCGATGCGGAACCCGACTACGAAACGGCGGGCGGTGCTGCGGTGTCGGTGCGATGCGCGTGCAACGCATGACGGCATCGTCGGAATTCGCGCGCAATTGCGCTGCAATCGGCGTCCGCTACACGAAAGAACATCAGGAATACTATGCGGTTTATCGACACGCTGGCCGTGCTCGCACAACCGCCACGCCAAGCAGCGCAACGGGCCCGACCGACAACGCGATCGTCAGCCCGAACAGGAAGTCGTTCACCGGTCCTCGATGCCTTCGACGGAAGGCATCGATTCTAACCACGTCAAAATGATCCGCGGTATGAATGCGGCGTCAGGCAACGTCGACGCGCGAAGGCCCGTCCACCATCTCGCCGATCACGGCCGCGCGGTCGAAACCGTCGGCGCGGAAGCAGGCGAGCACGTCGTCGACCGCTTCCGGCGCACACGCGACCAGCAGCCCGCCCGACGTCTGCGGATCGGTCAGCAGCGCCTGCGCGACGGGCGGCAGCCCGTCGGCGAGCCGGACGTCGGTGCCGTACGCGGCCCAGTTGCGGCCCGACGCACCGGTAAACACGCCGTCGGCGACGAACGCCTCGACGCCCGCGAGCCACGGCAGCGACGCGTAATGCACGCGGGCGGTGAGGTTCGCGCCGCGCGCGAGCTCCAGCGTGTGGCCGAGCAGCCCGAAGCCCGTGACGTCGGTCAGCGCATGCACGCCGGGCAGCGCGGCGAGCTCGGCGCCCGGCCGGTTCAGCTTGGTGGTCGTCGCGACCATCTGCGCGTAGCCCGCGGCATCGAGCTGGTTCTTCTTCAGCGCGGCCGACAGCACGCCGACGCCGAGCGGCTTGCCGAGCACGAGCACGTCGCCCGCGCGCGCGGCCGCGTTGCGCTTCACGCGCGACGGATGCACGACGCCGATCGCCGCGAGTCCGTAGATCGGCTCGACCGAATCGATCGAATGGCCGCCCGCGACCGGAATGCCGGCCTCCGCGCACACCGATTCACCGCCGCGCAGGATCGCCGCGATCGTCTCGTGCGGCAGCACGTTGATCGGCATCCCGACCAGCGCGAGCGCGAGAATCGGCTTGCCGCCCATCGCGTAGACGTCCGACAGCGCGTTGGTCGCCGCGATGCGGCCGAAGTCGAACGGATCGTCGACGATCGGCATGAAGAAGTCGGTCGTCGCGACGATCGCCTGCTCGTCGTTCAGCCGGTAGACGGCCGCGTCGTCGGAGGTCTCGGTGCCGACCAGCAGATCCGGGAACAACGCCGGCGGCGTCGCCCGCTTCAGCAGCTCGGACAGCACGCCCGGCGCGATCTTGCAGCCGCAGCCGCCCCCGTGCGACAGGCTCGTGAGGCGCGGAACGGCGGGCGGGGTAAGGGTGGCTTCGGTCATCGTCGGCATCCGGTGAATAACAACGTTCCATTATCGACAATTCCGCGCGAGCGCGCCCGATACCCACATAATTGACGGCGCCCACCGCTCCCGCCCCTATCTTCGCTCATGGATCACCTCTTCATCGGCCTCGTGCTGTGCTCCGCGCTGCTGCACGCCATCTGGAATGCCTTCCTCCATGTCAGCGAGGACCGGCTCGTGCAGCTCGGCACGATGTCGTTGCCGTATCTCGCATTCGGCGCGGCCGGCGCCGCGCTGCTGCCCGCGCCGGCGCCGGCCGCGTGGCCGTACATCGCCGCGTCAGCCGCGCTCGAGGTCGCCTACTGTTTCACGCTCGCGCGTGCGTACCGCCACGGCGAGTTCGGCCAGATCTATCCGATCGCGCGCGGGATCTCGCCGCTGCTCGTGTCGATGCTCGCGCTGGCGGCGCTGCACGAGCAACCAACCCCGTTCGGCTTCGCGGGTATCGCGCTGGTGTCGTTCGGCATCATGTCGCTCGCGCTGCGGCGCGGCTTCAGGTTCTCCGGGGAAGGCGTGCCGTATGCGCTGCTCACCGGCGTGTTCATTGCCGCGTATTCGATCTGCGACGGGATCGGTTCGCGCGTGTCCGGCAGCGCGCTCGGCTACATCGCGTGGGTGTACCTGCTGTGGAGCGTGCCGCAGCTCGTGCTGGTCTGCGCGCTGCGCGGCGGCCCGCGCGCGGTGCTCGGTTCGCGCACCGCGCTCACGCAGGGTGCGATCGCCGGCACGATCTCGCTCGCCGCGTACGGAATCGTGATCCTCGCGTACCGGCACCTGCCGGTCGCGACGGTTTCGGCGCTGCGCGAGACGAGCTCGATCTTCGCGGTCGCGATCGGCTGGTTCGTGATGCGCGAGCGGCCCGGCGCGCAGCGGCTCGCCGCATGCGCGCTGGTGGTCGCGGGCGCGGCGCTGATCCGGCTTTGAGCCAGCGGAGGCGCGCCGCGCGGCGCAGGCGCCGGCCTCGCCTCGACAACCCGCACCACGCCGCGACAGTGCCGTCGCAACGCCCCCGTCAAGCCGGCGCAACGATCTCGCCGAACGCCCGCTCGTCGATCGCCTCGGCGAGCGTCGCGAACGCCGTCGCGATTTCGTCTTCCGGCACGCACGCATAGCCGAGCAGCAACCCCGACGCCGCACGTTCGCGCTCCGCGTAGTAGCCGGACAGCGGCCGCACGACGATATTGCGTTCGAGCGCGGCCTGCGCGACCGCGCGATCGTCGACCCCGTCCGGCAGCCGCGTGACGAGATGCAGCCCGGCGTCGCTGCCGAGTGCGTGCAGCGTATCGCCGTAGCGGCGCGCGACCGCATCGAGCAGCACCTCGCGGCGCTGCCCGTACAGCGTGCGCATCTTGCGGATATGCGACACGAAGTGCCCTTCCGCGATGAACTCGGCGAGCACGGCCTGCTGCAGCAGCTGACCCTCGCGGTACAACTCGGCGCTCGCGGTCGCGAAGCTTTCCGCGAGCGGCTCCGGCGCGACCAGATAGCCGACCCGCAGCCCCGGGAACAGCGTCTTGCCGAAACTGCCGACGTAGATCACCTGCCCGGCCGTATCGAGCCCCTGCAGCGACGCGAGCGGCCGGCTGCCGTAGCGGAATTCGCTGTCGTAGTCGTCCTCGATGATCCAGCAACCGTGCTGGCGCGCGTATTCGAGCAGCATCCGCCGCCGCGCGAGGCTCATCACCATCCCGAGCGGATACTGGTGCGACGGCGTGACGAGCATCAGCTTCGGCGGCTCGGCAAGATCGGCGGCCGATGGCGCGATCCCCTCGTCGTCGACCGGAATCGGCCGCGTGGTCAGCCCCGACACGTTCAGCACGCTGCGCACGCCCCAGTAGCACGGATCCTCGGTCCAGATGGCGTCGCCCGGATCGGTCAGGAGCCGCACCGCGAGGTCGATCGACTGGTGGATGCCGGTCGTGATCACGATCTGCTCGGGCGTGCAGCGCACCGAGCGCGACGTACGCAGGTAGTCGGCCAGCGCCTCGCGCAACAGCGCGAGCCCGCCGCCCGGCGCGTAGGTCAGCAGGTCCGGGCGCAGGCGCCGCCAGTACTTGTTGTGCAGCCGCGTCCACACGCGCGCCGGAAAGCGCGACACATCGGGCACGCCCGGCATGAACGCGCCGCCCTGTCGTTTCGACACGCCCGCGCCTTCGACGAGCCGCGTGCCGCGCACGGACAGCCGCCGCGCCGGCGATGGCACCACCGCCGGGCCGGCGGCCGGATCGGGCGGTGCGCCGACGATCTCGTCCGGCGCACTGTCGGCGACGAAGGTGCCGCGCCCCGTGGCCGAGTTCACATAGCCTTCGAGCGCAAGCTGTTCGTAAACCTGCGTGACCGTGTTGCGGGCGATCCCGAGCTCGGCCGCGAGCAGCCGCGACGACGGCACGCGCGTGCCGGCCGGCAGTTCGCGCGACAGGATCGCCTGCTGCAGCAGCCGATGCAGCTGTCGGTAGATCGGCTGTTCGCCGCCGCGCACGAGGCGCTGCGCCAGCCAGTCCGACAACACGCTTGCGCGCATGATTGGCTCCTGATTATTTATTGAAATGGCTCTGATTGTCAGAGCCAAATGTGATTATAGTCGCCTCCATGGGCTGCCAACGCGGCCGATTTTTATCCCACCGGACAGACATCAAGGAGATGACCGTGAAGAATGCCGACCTGCAGGCCCGCAAGAACGCCGCCACCCCGCGCGGCGTCGGCGTGATGTGTGATTTCTACGCAGCCCGCGCCGAGAATGCGGAGCTGTGGGATGTCGAAGGCCGCCGCTTCATCGATTTCGCCGCCGGCATCGCGGTGCTGAACACGGGCCATCGCCACCCGAAGATCGTCAAGGCGATCGCGGAGCAACTGAACAGCTTCACGCACACCGCTTACCAGATCGTCCCGTACGCGTCGTACGTCGAGCTGGCCGAGAAGATCAACGAACGCGCGCCGGGCGACTTCCAGAAAAAGACCGCCTTCTTCACGACCGGCGCCGAAGCCGTCGAGAACGCGATCAAGATCGCACGCGCCGCGACCGGCCGTCCGGGTGTCATCGCGTTCTCGGGCGGCTTCCACGGCCGCACGATGATGGGCATGGCGCTGACCGGCAAGGTCGCCCCGTACAAGCTGAACTTCGGCCCGTTCCCGGGCGACGTGTTCCACGCCCCGTACCCGAACACGCTGCACGGCGTGACGACGGCCGACTCGATCAAGGCGATCGAGATGCTGTTCAAGGCCGACATCGATCCGAAGCGCGTCGCCGCGATCATCTTCGAACCGGTCCAGGGCGAAGGCGGCTTCTACGCGGCGCCGGCCGAGTTCGTGCGCGCGCTGCGCAAGATCTGTAACGAACACGGCATCCTGCTGATCGCCGACGAAGTGCAAACGGGCTTCGCCCGCACCGGCAAGCTGTTCGCGATGCAGCACTACGACGTGCTGGCCGACCTGATCACGATGGCGAAGAGCCTCGCGGGCGGCATGCCGCTGTCGGGCGTCGTCGGCCGTGCCGACGTGATGGATGCGGCGGCTCCCGGCGGCCTCGGCGGCACCTACGCGGGCAACCCGCTGGCGGTCGCGTCGGCGCACGCGGTGCTCGAGATCATCGACGAAGAGCAGCTGTGCGAGCGTGCGACGCAACTCGGCGACGTGCTGAAGGCGAAGCTGAATTCGCTGCAGGCCGACGTGCCGCAGATCGCCGACGTGCGCGGCCCGGGCGCGATGATCGCGGTCGAGTTCCTGAAGCCGGGTTCGGGCGAGCCGGACGCCGACTTCACGAAGCGCGTGCAGGCGCGTGCGCTCGAGCGCGGGCTGCTGCTGCTCGTGTGCGGCGTGTACTCGAACGTCGTGCGCTTCCTGTTCCCGCTGACGATTCCGCAGGCCGTGTTCGACGAAGCGCTCGTGATCCTCGAGGAAGTGCTGAAGGAGACGGTCGGCGTGCCGGCCTGAGTTCCCGCCGACTTCAACTGATTGCGCCGCCGCCGTCTTCACGACGGCGGCGGCCGTTTCATCCGTCCTTTTTCAAAGCAGGCTATTCATATGAGCACGGTTCAGGAAACCCTGGCACTGAAAGACCCGTCGCTGTTCCGCCAGCAGGCGTACGTCAACGGCGAATGGCAAGGCGCGGCGAACGGCGAGTCGTTCGAAGTCCGCAACCCGGCGACCGGCGGCCTGCTCGGCACCGTGCCGGCGATGGGCACGGCCGAGACGCGTCATGCGATCGAAGCCGCGAACGCCGCATGGCCGGCGTGGCGCAAGAAGACCGCGAAGGAGCGCGCGGCGATCCTGCGCAAGTGGCATGACCTGATGATGGAAAACGCCGACGACCTCGCGCTGATCCTGACCACCGAGCAGGGCAAGTCGCTGGCCGAGGCGAAGGGCGAGATCGGCTATGCGGCATCGTTCCTCGAGTGGTTCGCGGAAGAAGGCAAGCGCGTGTACGGCGACACGATCCCGACGCCGGCGAGCGACAAGCGCATCGTCGTGACGAAGGAAGCGATCGGCGTGTGCGCGGCGATCACGCCGTGGAACTTCCCGGCGGCGATGATCACCCGCAAGGTCGGCCCCGCGCTCGCGGCAGGCTGCCCGATCGTCGTGAAGCCGGCCGAAGCGACGCCGTTCTCCGCGCTCGCGATGGCCGTGCTGGCCGAGCGCGCGGGCGTGCCGGCCGGCGTGTTCAGCGTCGTCACGGGCGACCCGAAGGCGATCGGCGGCGAGCTGACGTCGAACCCGATCGTGCGCAAGCTGTCGTTCACCGGCTCGACGCCGGTCGGCCGCCTGCTGATGGCGCAATGCGCGGCGACGGTCAAGAAGGTGTCGCTGGAGCTCGGCGGCAACGCACCGTTCATCGTGTTCGACGATGCCGATCTCGATGCGGCCGTGCAGGGCGCGATCGCATCGAAGTACCGCAACAGCGGCCAGACGTGCGTGTGCACGAACCGCTTCTACGTGCACGAAGCCGTGTACGACCAGTTCGCGCAGAAGCTCGCGGCGGCGGTCGGCCAGCTGAAGGTCGGTCGCGGCACGGAGCCGGGCGTCACGCAGGGTCCGCTGATCAACGAAGCGGCCGTGCTGAAGGTCGAGGCGCACATCGAGGACGCGCTCGCGAAGGGCGCGACCGTCGTGACGGGCGGCAAGCGCCATGCGCTCGGCCACGGCTTCTTCGAGCCGACCGTGCTGACGGGCGTCACGCCGGCGATGAAGGTCGCGAAGGAAGAGACGTTCGGGCCGCTCGCGCCGCTGTTCAAGTTCAGCAGCGACGACGAGGTGATCCGCCTCGCGAACGACACCGAGTTCGGCCTGGCCGCCTACTTCTTCAGTCGCGACATCGGCCGCGTGTGGAAGGTCGCCGAAGCGCTCGAATACGGGATGGTCGGCGTGAACACGGGCCTGATCTCGAACGAAGTCGCGCCGTTCGGCGGCGTCAAGCAGTCGGGCCTCGGCCGCGAAGGCTCGCACTACGGCATCGACGACTACGTCGTGATCAAGTACCTCTGCCTGGCCGTCTGATGGTTCGAGGCCTGCCGCGTTCGTGACAGGCCCTGACCGCCCGGCCGGAACCGGGCGGTCACGACGCGGGCCGGTGCCCCTCTCCGCCGTGTCCGCGTCGCCTCCTTCCCGCGTGCGATGTCGGCATGCTTCATGTGCGCGATGTCGATCCCGCGTCGGCCGAACGTCATACCGTTCGGCAATTTCGTCCCAGTCTGATTTCTCGTTGCGCTGCCACCCGCTAGATTGAGCGTTCCACCCCGCTCCGGTTTGCCCGCGCATGAACCCTTCTCCCGTCCGCCCGACCCGCGCCCTCCCCGCACTGCGTCCTCCCGCTCGCCCGGGCGTCGCTCCTTGCATGCAAGGAGCCCGCGCATGATCGCGAGAACATCGGGTTCGACGGGAAAGCCCGGCGGCACGAGCAATCACCAGCCGTTCAACATCGTCTACGACGGGCCCGCGCTCGGCGAGCACCGGATGGACGTGCGCGACCTCGCGCCGGTGCTGCTCGCGATCGCCGACCTGTTCTCGTGCGCGAACAAGGAACTCAATGGCGAGCACTCCGAGGTGCGTCTCGAGGTCAGGGGCAGCTTCAAGGCCGGCTCGTTCCACGCCGAACTGATCTTCGTCCAGTCGCTCGCGAGCCAGATCCGCGATCTGTTCGCGGGGCCGAACGCCAATGCGTTCAGCAACGCGCTGGCGATCCTCGCCGCACTGGGGATCGTCGGAGGCGGCGGCCTGATCGGCCTCATCCGCACGCTGCGCGGACGCAAACCGCATCGCACCGAGCCGGAGGGGACGAACGTCCGGATCTGGATCTCGGAGCACGAATGCTTCGTCGTCGATGAACCCATCGTCCGGCTGTACCGGAACCGGGCCATTCGCGTGAACCTGCAGAAAGTGCTGTCGCCGCTCGAACGCGACGGCATCGACCGCTTCGGCATCGTGCGCGACGACACCGTCGAACTCTCGATCGAGTGCGACGAACTCGATACGTTCGCGAGCAGCGACGATCCCGGCGAAGTAGTCACCGACACGATCGCGCTCAAGATGCTGAAGCTCGAATCCGTCGTGTTCAAGGACGGCAACACATGGCGCGTGCACGACGGCACGTCGGCGTTCTTTGCCGCACTGGACGACGAACAGTTCATCGCGAAGGTCGATGCCGGCGAGCGCTTCGGAAAGGGCGACGTGCTGATCGTCGATCTGCGTCAGACGCAGATCATCACCGACGAAGGGCTTCGCAACGAATACCGGATCGTCAAGGTTCGCGAGCACCGGGCGCCGCTGCAACCGGCGCTGATTTGATCCTTGCCGTGGTAGGAGGCGATGCGCGGGCAGCTCCTGCGACGAGCCCGCGCCCCGCTTTCAACGAAACACGTTCACCGCATCCACCAGCCGCGTCGCCTGCTGCTTGAGGCTTTCCGACGCCGCCGTGCTTTGCTCGACCAGCGCCGCGTTCTGCTGCGTGATGTTGTCCAGATGCACGACCGCCTGATCGACCTGCGCGACGCCGGTGCTCTGCTCGGCCGTCGACGAGCTGATTTCCGCGATCAGGTCCGACACCCGCTTCACCTGCGTGACGATGTCCTCCATCGTCTTGCCGGCGCCATCAACGATGCGTGCGCCGGATTCGACCCGGTCGACGCTCGCGCCGATCAACGTCTTGATTTCCTTCGCCGCGTTCGCGCTGCGCTGCGCGAGCGCCCGTACCTCGCCCGCGACCACCGCGAAACCGCGCCCCTGATCGCCCGCGCGCGCCGCTTCGACCGCCGCGTTCAGCGCGAGAATGTTGGTCTGGAACGCGATCCCGTCGATCACGCCGATGATGTCGGAAATCTTGCGCGAGCTCGCCGTGATGTCGTTCATCGTCGCGACGACTTCGCTCACCGCCTGCCCGCCGCGCTCGGCTGCATCGCTCGCGGACACCGACAACTGGTTCGCCTGCAGCGCCGTCTCCGCATTGCTCGACACCGTGGCCGTCATCTCGGCCATCGACGCGGCCGTCTGCTGCACGCTGGTCGACGCCTGTTCGGTACGCGCGCTCAGGTCGTTGTTGCCTTGCGCGATCTCGTTGCTCGCGCGCTGCACGTTGTGCACCTGCTCGCTGACGTCGTCGACGAGCCAGCGGAACATCAGCCCGAGCTGGTTGATCGTGCGCAGCGTCATGCCGATCTCGTCGACGCGGTTCATCGCGACGCCGGTGCGGCTCTCGCCGGTCGCGACGCGCAACGCCTGATCGCGCAACTGCATCAGCGGTCGCGCGATCTGCGCGTCGAGCCACATTCCGGCCGCAACCGATACGCCGGCCGTCGCCGCCGCAAACACGGCCAGCCCGCCGCCAGTCAGCCCGCAGGCCCAGCCCGCGCCGACGACGGCCGGCGCGAGCATGCACAGCGTCGAATGCAGTCGCGCCCGTACCGACATCGTCTGGAACAGCGACGCGACGCGCATCAGCCCGGTCCGGACGATCAGCCCCTTGTGGAAACGGCGGTTGCCGGCCTTGCCTTCGCGGAACGCGCGATACAGCGCGTCGGCCGCCGCGATCTCGTCGCGCGACGCCTTCGTGCGCACCGACATGTAACCCGTCGGCTGCCCGTTGCGCATCACCGGCACCGTATTCGAGCGCACCCAGTAGTGATCGCCGTTCTTGCGGCGGTTCTTCACGAGTGCGGTCCACGGTTCACCGTTCTTCAGCGTCGCCCACATGTCGGCGAACGCCTCCTTCGGCATGTCCGGGTGCCGCACGACGTTGTGCGGCTGACCTTCGATCTCCTCCGGGGAAAATCCGCTGACCTGGATGAACGCGGCATTCGCGTACTTGATGTAACTGTCCGCGTCGGTGGTCGACATCAGCGTCGCGTCGTCGGGAAATTCGAATTCGCGTTGCGTGACAGGCTGGTTATTGCGCATGGTGTGGAGTTCCGGGTTGCGGATCTTGCGTCCGCTTGTGGATGGGATCGAGACCGTACGCAGCGCGGTCGGCCCGCATGCGTTCGATCACACTCCTGCGCTTTCGGCAAATCTGACGAAAACATTATGCCGGGCACGGGTAAATATGTATTAGATTTGCATCATCTTGATTCAGCCGAACACTTTGTTTATACGTGAATCAAAAAATCCATTTTTATCCGATACCCATTCGAATCTCGTCAAATCGGAAACCCGGAGATTCGCCGCCGACGATTACCGAAACACGTTCACCGCATCCACCAGCCGCGTCGCCTGTTGCTTGAGGCTTTCCGACGCCGCCGCGCTTTGTTCGACGAGTGCCGCGTTCTGCTGGGTGATGTTGTCCAGATGCACGACCGCCTGGTCGACCTGCGCGACGCCGGTGCTCTGCTCGGCCGTCGACGAACTGATTTCCGCGATCAGATCCGACACCCGCTTCACCTGCGTGACGATGTCCTCCATCGTCCTGCCCGCATCGTCGACCCGCCGGGCACCCGACTCGACCCGGTCGACGCTCGCGCCGATCAACGTCTTGATTTCCTTCGCCGCGTTCGCGCTGCGCTGCGCGAGCGCCCTCACCTCGCCGGCAACCACCGCGAAACCGCGCCCCTGTTCGCCCGCGCGTGCCGCTTCGACTGCCGCGTTCAGCGCGAGGATGTTGGTCTGGAACGCGATCCCGTCGATCACGCCGATGATGTCGGCGATCTTGCGCGAGCTGTCGGTGATGTCGCGCATCGTCGTGACGACCTCGCTCACCGCCTGCCCGCCGCGCTCGGCCGCGTCGCTCGCCGACACCGCAAAGCGGTTCGCCTGCAGCGCGGTCTCCGCATTGCTGTCGACGGTGGCCGTCATCTCGGCCATCGATGCGGCCGTCTCCTGCACGCTCGACGCGGCCTGTTCGGTGCGCGCGCTCAGGTCGTTGTTGCCCTGGGCGATCTCGTTGCTCGCGCGCTGCACGTTGTGCACCTGCTCGCTGACGTCGTCGACGAGCCAGCGGAACATCAGCCCGAGCTGGTTGATCGTGCGTAGCGTCATGCCGATCTCGTCGACCCGGTTCATCCGCACGCCGCGCCGGCTTTCGCCGGTCGCCACGTTCAGCGCCTGGTCGTGCAGTTGCTTCAGCGGACGCACGATCTGCGCATCGAGCCACAACCCGGCCGCCACCGACACGCCGGCCGTCGCGGCCGCAAACGCCGCGAGGCCGCCACCGGTCAGCCCACAGGCCCAGGCCGCACCGACGACAGCCGGAGCCAGCACGCACAGCGCCGCATGAACGCGTGCGCGCACCGACATCGTCTGCGGCAGCGACGCGATGCGCAGCAGCCCGGTCCGGACGACCAAGCCCTTGTGGAAACGGCGCTGGCCCGCCTTGCCTTCGCGGAACGCGCGATACAGCGCATCGGCCGCCGCGATCTCGTCGCGCGGCGCCCGGGTGCGCACCGACATATAGCCATGCGGCGCGCCGTTGCGCATCACGGGCACCGCGTTCGCGCGCACCCAGTAGTGGTCGCCGTTCTTGCGGCGGTTCTTCACGAGTGCCGTCCACGGTTCGCCGTTCTTCAGCGTCGCCCACATGTCGGCGAACGCCTCCTTCGGCATGTCCGGGTGCCGCACGACGTTGTGCGGCTGGCCGACGAGTTCGTCGGTCGAGAAGCCGCTCACATGCGCGAACGTGGTGTTCGCGTACGTGATGATGCTGTCGGCATCGGTGGTCGACATCAGCGTGACGTCGTCGGGGAATTCGAATTCTTGTTGGGTGACAGGCTGGTTGTTGCGCATGCAGGGCTCCGAAAAGCGGATCCGGACGCAGGACCCGCGCGGCGCGAAAATCACGCTCAGTAGCCGAAAAACGGTTTATCGCTTCACGACGGTCTCGATCTAACTGTCGGCAATTTCCGGAAAAACCTTAATCTGGATGCGCGTAAAATATCGAATTCGGTCTTCAGGATGATTTCGATCAAATAATCCCGCGAAATCCCGCGATAATCGCGTCCGGCGCTTGGCGGATGCAGTCCGACTGCGTTACGCGATAACGTCAAGCGACGCACCAATCCAGACGGCCGTTGCACGCAGCAAAACGATTCAGCCTGATCGGCTTCATTCAACCGGCATTCGAACGTATTTCCGTTCGCTCAACACCGCCAACACGGAGAACGACATTGCAGAACGCGCCGCAGCCGCCGGCCACGCCGAAGATCCTCGTCAGCATGTGCGTGCTCGGACACCCCGTCCGATACAACGGCTCGGCGAAGACCGCCGCGCACGAAACGCTCGCACGGTGGCAGCGCGAAGGGCGTCTGGTGCCCGTGTGTCCGGAACTCGCAGGGGGCATGAGCGTGCCGCGTCCGCCCGCCGAAATCGCGAACGGCGAATCGGGGCAACGCGTTCTGGCAGGTGCCGCGCGCATCGTCGACGTGCACGGTACCGACGTGACAGCGCAGTTCGTCGACGGTGCGCAGACCGCGCTCGCGCTGGCACGCGCGCACGATTGCCGCTTCGCGATCCTGGCGGACGGGAGTCCGTCGTGCGGAAGCAGTTTCATTTACGACGGGAGTTTTGCGGGTCGGCGGCATGCCGGCGCCGGCGTGACGGCGGCGCTGCTGCGCCAGCATGGCGTCGAGGTATTCGCGGACACCGAGATCGACGCGCTCGCCGCGCGCCTCGCGCGACAATCGCCCGCTGAATGACGATGTGGCCGGCACGAAGATCGCGCGCGGCCACATCATCCGAAAAGGGAGTACGGTGAAGCGGCGCGCATGCCGCGCGCGCTTCACCGCATCACGCGATCACACGCGTTCGATCGCGATCGCGATGCCCTGGCCGACGCCGATGCACATCGTGCACAGCGCGAAGCGGCCGTTGGTGCGATGCAGCTGGTACATCGCGGTCGTGACCAGACGCGCGCCCGACGCGCCGAGCGGATGGCCGAGCGCGATCGCGCCGCCGTTGGGGTTCACGCGAGGATCGTCGTCGGCGACGCCGAGCATGCGCAGCACCGCAAGACCCTGCGATGCGAACGCTTCGTTCAGCTCGATCACGTCGAACTGGTCGATCGTCATCCCGAGCCGCGCGAGCAGCTTCTGCGTGGCCGGCGCGGGGCCGATGCCCATCACGCGCGGCGCGACGCCGGCCGTCGCGATGCCGAGCACGCGGGCGCGCGGCGTCAGGCCGAAGCGCTTCGCGGTAGCCTCGTTCGCAAGCAGCAGCGCAGCGGCGCCGTCGTTGACGCCCGACGCGTTGCCGGCCGTCACCGAGCCGTCCGGACGCACGACGCCCTTCAGCTTCGCGAGCGTCTCGAGCGACGTTTCGCGCGGATGCTCGTCACGCGAAAAGACAACCGGATCGCCCTTCTTCTGCGGAATCGTGACCGACACGATTTCCTCGGCGAGCGTGCCGTCCTGCTGCGCACGCGCGGCCTTCTGCTGGCTGCGCAGCGCGAACAGATCCTGATCGGCGCGGCTGATGTTGTAGTCGACCGCGACGTTCTCGGCCGTCTCCGGCATCGAATCCACGCCATGCAGCTGTTTCATCAGCGGATTGACGAAACGCCAGCCGATCGTCGTGTCGTAGATGTCGGCCTGGCGCGCGAACGCGCTGGCGGCCTTGCCCATCACGAACGGCGCGCGCGTCATGCTTTCGACACCGCCGGCCACCATCAGCGCGGCCTCGCCCGACTTGATCGCGCGTGCTGCCACGCCGACCGCGTCCATCCCGGAACCGCACAGGCGGTTGATCGTCGAACCCGGCACGCCCTCCGGCAGGCCCGCGAGCAGCGCCGACATGCGCGCGACGTTGCGGTTGTCCTCGCCGGCCTGGTTCGCGCAGCCGTAGATCACGTCGTCGATCGCCGTCCAGTCGACGTCGCGGTTGCGCTCGACGAGCGCCTTGAGCGGCACCGCGCCGAGGTCGTCGGCGCGCACGCCGGACAGCGCACCGCCGTAACGGCCGATCGGGGTACGAATCGCATCACACAGAAAAGCTTCGGTCATCAGTGTCTCCGGTCTCATGCAAGGCTGGGAAGTGAAGAAAACGCGCCCCTTGCATTGCCCGCCGGGATGCGCTTAAATGTTCTATATACGAACATAAGATCGTGTATCGAACGTTCAACGCATCATAGGGAGTGCGGGGACGACCTGTCAAGCGCCCGGTCAGCGGGGCGGTTGGCGTGTCAGGCCCCATGCGCTATCTTCTCGGCTGCACGACAATCCGACCGTTCATGACAACCGAAGACATCCAGACGAAACCCGGCGACTCCTATGTGCAGTCGTTCGCGCGCGGCCTCGCGGTGATCCGCGCGTTCGACGCCCAGCGCCCGGAGCAGACGCTCACCGAGGTCGCCTCGGCCACCGGGCTCACCCGCGCGGGCGCGCGCCGGATCCTGCTGACGCTGCAAACGCTCGGCTACGTCGAGGCCGATGGCCGGCTGTTCCGGCTCACGCCGAAGATCCTCGAGCTCGGCTTCGCGTATCTCACGTCGATGCCGTTCTGGAATCTCGCCGATCCGGTGATGGAGCAATTGTCCGCGCAGATCCACGAAAGCTGCTCGGCCGCCGTGCTCGACCGCACCGAGATCGTCTACGTGCTGCGCGTGCCGACCCGCAAGATCATGACGATCAACCTGTCGATCGGCAGCCGCCTGCCCGCGTACTGCACGTCGATGGGCCGCGTGCTGCTGTCCGCGCTCGACGACGCGACGCTCGACGAAACGCTCGCGCAGAGCAACATCCGTGCGCACACGCCCCGCACGATCACCGACATCGGCGAGTTGAAGGCGACGATCGCGCAGGCGCGCCAGCAAGGCTGGGCCGTGGTCGACCAGGAACTGGAAGTGGGCCTGATGTCGATTTCCGCGCCGATCCGCAACCGGCGCGGGCAGGTGATCGCCGCGATGAACATCAGCGGCAACGCGCAGCGGCATACCGCGAAGCAGATGGTGAAGGAGTTTCTCGGGCCGCTGCAGCAGGCCGCGCAGACGGTGTCGGAGCTGGTGGCACGGCGCGGGTGAGCGGGCCCGGCGGACCGGCAGGCGCGTGCGGGACGTTTCCCCCGCAGCCGGGGCGCCGCGGTGTGCTGCCTCGATTGTCGTGTCGGCGATACGACAATTCGCACATAAAAAGACGGGCGGCATACGCCGCCCGCTCAACTCTCTGACTCTATTGCAACATCCTTCTCACGGAGGGCGGAGCGAACTCCGCACCGCCAATTTAGTGACGCGGCAAAGCCGGGTCAATTTGACGAGAACGAAATTGCGCGGCGCCTCTCGGTCACCGTGCCGCCCGGCCAGTCACGCGCCCAGCAACATCCCCTTGCGCACCGGCACCACCCCCGTCACGCGGCCGAGCGGCGCGCCGGCCGTCACGAAGCGGATCGCGCGCCGCATGTAGAACACGCCGTCGGTGCTGCTCGATACCGTCGTGATCGCGTCGGTCAGCGGATCGACGATGTCGAACAGCGGATCGCCCGCGCGAATCGTCGCGCCGATCGCCGCGCGGTGCACGAGAATTCCGCTCACCGGCGCGTAGAACTGCTCGCTGCCCGCGAGCGGCGTGGCCGGCGCGGCGAGCGGCGGCAGCGGCGCGCGCTCGCCGCGCACGGCGCCGCACCACACCAGATAGTCGACGAGCGCGTCGGCGTCGCGCGCCGCGTATTCATACGTCACGTCGCGCTGGCCGCGGCATTCGACGGTCACGGCCACCGCGCCCGCCGCCATCGGCGTGCGCGCCGGCAGGTGCTGCCGCAACTGCGACCACAGCAGGTGATGCGCATCGTCGAACGCGTGGCCGCCCGAGTCCTCGGCCAGCAGCGACACCGCCGCGCCGAGATAGCGCGCGAGCGGCTCGACCTGCGGCCACGCGGTGTCGCTCGTGTACACGTGCATCACGGCTTCGAGCGAGCAATGCAGGTCGATCACGACATCGGCGTCATGCGACAGCTTCAGCAACGCCAGCTGCAACGCGTCGAATTCAGTGCGTGGCACGATCTCGTCGAGCGCCGCGCCGACGCATTCGCGCACGATCGCGCGATTGCGTTCGGGATCCATGCCGAGCCGGTCGCGCGCCCTTGCGGCGATGTCCGCGAGCGGCAGGAAACCGCGATTGAAGTTGCGCCCGCTCGCGAGATCGAACCGGCCGATGAATTGCCCGAGCAGATGCTGATTGAGCCCGACCGGGTTCGCGACCGGCACCAGCACGATCTCGGCCGCGAGCCGGCTGTCGGCGTCGAGCTGCGCGACACGCTGCTTGAGCGCGACCGCGGCGAGCATCGCGGGCGTTTCGTCCGCGTGCAGCGCGGCCTGCAGGTAGATCTTGCGGTCGGCGTCGGCCGGCCCGAAATGAAAGCTCGTCAGCGTGCGCTGCGTGCCGATCGAAGGCGACAGGAGCGGCGTGTTGCGAATCTGCATCGAGGGTCTCGAATGAAAAATGCGGGGAAAACGGCGCGCGGGGGTCAGTCGCCGTACCGGTAGAAATCGAAGTACATCTTCCCAATCCGGTCGCACGTGCCGTCCTAAAGCCTCGGCGACCGCGCCGGCGAACGCGAAATCCTCGCCCTTCGGCTGGCCCGGCTCACCGCCCGCGGCACGGCACGTCAGTCCATCGACTCGCGCGCGGTCTCGCGCAGCATCGCGACCGCGATCAGCGACAGCACCACGCATGCGGCCACATAGCCGGCCGGCGCGAGCGTGCTGCCGGTCGTCTTCACGAGCCAGGTCGCGATCAGCTGCGCGGTGCCGCCGAAAATCGTCACCGCGAGCGCATATGCGATCGAGATCCCCGTCGCGCGCACATGGCGCGGCAGCGATTCGCACATCAGCGCCATTTCGGATGCCGACCCGAGCGAATAGAACAGCAGCATCAGCGCGGTCAGCGGCAGGATCACGGACAGCGTCGGATGATGGTTCATCAGCCAGAACGCCGGGAACAGCAGCAGGACGAGCACGCCGCGGCCGACGAAGATCGGCATGCGCCGGCTGCCGAGACGGTCCGACAGCCAGCCGAACAGCGGACACGTCACCAGCATCACGCAGCCCGACGCGACGCCGACGAACATCGACAGCTTCATCGGCAGCCCGAGCGTATGGATCGCGTAGGTCGGCATGTAGAAGGTCAGGATGTAGGTCGACACCGTGCCGCCCATCACCGTCAGCATCAACAGCAGCACCGTGCGCGTGTGCTGCGAGAACAGCTCGCGCAGCACGCCGCGTTCGATTCCGTGGTGGCTGTCGCCGGGCGCATCGTCCGCGAGCCGGCGGCGCAGATACATGCCGACCGGTGCGATCAGCACGCCCACGAAGAACGGCAGGCGCCAGCCCCAGCCCTCGAGCGCATCCTTCGTCAGCGTGTTCGACAGCAGCGCCGCGAAACCCGAACCCATCAGCGCGGCACCGCCCTGCGTCGCGAGCTGCCAGCTCGCGCGGAACGCCCGGTGCGACGTGCCGCCCTGCTCGATCAGCGTGGACGTCGCGGCACCGAACTCGCCGCCCTGCGAGAAGCCCTGCATCAGCCGCGCGCAGACGACCAGCAGCGGCGCGGCCACGCCGGCCTGTGCGTAGGTCGGCGCGATCGCGATCAGGCCGGTGCCGAGCGCCATCAGCATGATCGTCAGGTTCAGCGCGGCCTTGCGGCCCTTGCGGTCCGCATAGACGCCGAGCACGACGCTGCCGAGCGGCCGCGTGAAGAAGCCGGCGGCAAACGTCGCGACCGACAGCAGCAGCGACGTGGTCGGGTCGCTCGACGGGAAGAACAGCTTGCCGATCAGGACTGCGAAAAAGCCGTACACGGTGAAATCGAAGAACTCCAGCCAGTTGCCGATCACGGCCGCCGCGATCGCGCCGCGTTTCGTGACAGCCGGAGCGCCGCGCGTATCGGTTGCGGCGGCGCCCGTCGACGCGGGGTGCAGCGCGAGATGGTCTTTCTGCATCGTTCGTCTCTCCTCTCAATGCGGCCGGAAGCGCCGGCCACGCGCCGCCGCCGGGATTACTGCCCGAGGTAACGCTCCACGAGGCGCGTCCAGAACGCCGCGCCGATCGGCAGATTGCGATCGTTGAAGTCGTACTTCGGGTTGTGCACCATGCAGCCGTCTTCCCCTTCGCCGTTGCCGAGCCGCACGAACGAGCCGGGCCGCTGCTGCAGCATGAACGCGAAATCCTCGCTGCCCATCAGCAGGTCGGCCTGCTCGACGACGTGCGCGTCGCCGACCAGCTCGCGCGCGACCTGCGCGGCGAAATCCGTTTCGGCATCCGTATTGACGACGACCGGATAGCCTTCGATGTACTCGACGTGCGCGATCGCGCCGTAGCTCGCGGCCTGCGATTCGGCGAGCTCGACGATGCGGCGCTTCAGCAGCGCGCGCACTGCGGGGCTGAACGAACGCACGCTGAGTTCGAGACGCGCGCCGTTCGGGATCACATTGTTCGCGGTGCCCGCGTGCATCGAGCCGACCGTGACGACCGCCGGCTGCGACGGGTCGACGTTACGCGCGACGATCGTCTGCAGCGCCATCACGATGCTCGCCGCGACGACCACCGGGTCGACCGTCAGGTGCGGCCGCGCCGCATGGCCGCCGACACCCTCGATCGAGATGATCGCCTTGTCGCCGGCCGACATGAACGGGCCGCGCCGCGTGAGGAACACGCCGGGCGCCGCGCCCGGATGGTTGTGCATGCCGAACACCGCATCGCACGGAAAGCGCTCGAACAGGCCGTCGTCGATCATCTTCTTCGCGCCGCTGTCGACGCCGTGCTCTTCGGCCGGCTGAAAATACAGGTGCACGGTGCCGGAGAAGTTGCGCGTCTTCGCGAGGTGCTGCGCGGCGCCGAGCAGCATCGTCGTGTGGCCGTCGTGGCCGCACGCGTGCATCTTGCCGTGCGTGCCGCTCGCATACGGCAAGCCGGTCGCCTCGAGGATCGGCAGCGCATCCATGTCCGCGCGGATGCCGATGCTGCGCGTGCCGTCGCCGACCCGCAGCGTGCCGACCACCCCCGTCTGCCCGACCCCGCGCGTCACCTGCCAGCCCCATTGCTCGAGCTTGTCCGCGACGAGCGCGGCCGTCTCGTGCTCTTCGTAGGCGAGTTCCGGGTGATGGTGAATGTGATGGCGGATCTCGCGCAGCCCGCCGGCGGCGGGCATGAGATCGTCGATTTCGGTGAATCGGGCGTCGGTGGTCATCAAGCGGCTCCTGCTGATGGGAAAGCGAGCCACTATATCGAGCCGATATCCGCTCAATAAGATGCGGAATTTTTCACCGCGATAAGATTTTTTAATCAGGGTTAATGCGGATGCGGGGCGCTACTTGTAGCCTTCGATTAGATGTGGACACGGGCGCGGGGAGAATCGCTGGGCTGCCCGCTTGCAGATAGCGCCAGATCCGGTCATGCGTTCACCTGGCGAAATCCATGTGCGGCAGTTCGAATTATTCGAACCGCCCCGTGTCGAATGACGTCGCTCGTCGCGGCGACTCAGAAGGTACACGTCGCGAATCAAAGCTGGCACTGACCATAGCCTTGCGAAGACCAGCGTCAACTCCCGAGCAGCGCCGGCAGCCCCTGTCGCGCGTTGTACGAAACCAGAGTTTGAGCAGGCGATCGTACCGTAGTGGTAAAAGATCGACTCAGAGTCTTTGTCGGCCATAGGTGCCCACCTTCCCAATCGGTGGACACCTATGCGCCTCGGTCAGAGCGCCGTGACGTAGACGTCGAGAATGGACCCCTTACGGTCGATCAACCTCAATTGCTATAGATCAGACCGCGAGCGGCGCCGTTGACGTAAATCCTGCCATACGTGTTCCAGTCGCCGGCCATCACGCCGGAGTCGCCGAATTGGTGCGCGTCATCGTTGAAGCGCGCCCACGTTGCACCACCGTCGTCGGAATGGTAAATGCCCCAGACGCCGTTCAATGTGCCTTCCACGTAGACCGCGGCCGAGTACGACGAACCGGTCGGTGCCCTGCCCAACGCGATCACGGTGGCGCCCGGTGTATCGTTGGTCGACGCAAAGACGCTGAGCTTCGTCCAGGTTGCCCCCGAGTCCACCGAGTGGTACACGGCCGTGCCGTCGGCCAGCCAGAGGTCACCCTCGGCGTTCGGATTGACCGCCATCGACGTATCCCGCCACGAATTCCAGGCCAGGTTCGCGTTCACGGAGCCCTGGCTCAGCGCGAACGTGTGGCCGCCGTCGTTCGAGACGTAGATCTTGCCGCGCTGCCAGCTCCACGGTGCGCCGCCGGAGTCGTAGGCATAGACCTTGTTCGGGTTCTTGCGGTCCGCGGCCAGGCGGTAGGCGCGCGGGAAGCCGTTCCATTTGGCACTGAACGCCGGCAGGTTGGTCGCCGTCCAGCTGGCGCCATTGTTTGTCGTATACGACGGCACCGAGTCCGGCGGTGCCCACGTCACGTTGTTGCGGGACGGGACGACCAGGTTGCCCACGTTGCTCTGGCTTGCCGCGGCGCCGTTGGGCAGCGACGCGAACGTCGCCCAGGTATTGCCGCTGTCGCCCGACCAGAAGCCCTTGGTGGCATGGCCGTTGGCGTTGTCGACGCCCGCGGCGGCGATGTACGTCGGATCGGACCACGACATATCGGCCGAATTGCCGCTGCTCCACGTGTTCAACGGGCCTTTCGTCGGCCTCGTCGAGAGGTCCGTATTGACCCATGTGCCGATGTCGCCGGCGCTGTTGATGAAGTTGTACGACGCGCCGGGCGGCGCCGTGACGAGCGCCAGCGTCACGGTTTCCTCGAGGTTGTCGACCTTGGGGCTCCAGGTTGGCGTGGGCGACGAGGCGTTCATGGTTTCGCAGATGCCGCCGCCGTGGACGTGCATGACGTGATCGCGATTGGCTGGGTCGATGGTGACGCCCTCGACCCAGCCGGCGCAGCCACCCGAGGCAGTGCCGGTATGCGGCATGCCGGCCTCGATTTCGCGCCACGTACTGCCGCCGTCGTCGGATAGCTGGATGGTCTTGCTGGTGTCGCTCCAGCCGGTCATGCCCAGTGCGATGCGGGCGGACGAGCCCAGACCTGAGACGGACAGGCCGCCAAAGCCGTTGCTGTTGGAGCTGTTGAGCAGCGTCCAGTTGCCGTTGTTACTTCCGCCGAACTTGTAGAGATAGCTCGGTCCGCCGATGCCCTGGCCGACGCCCGCGTTGAACACCACGTAGAAGTTGCCGTCGGACGTGCGCACGACGTGCGGGATGTAGTAGCCGGACACCGTCGGCGGGACGGGCACCGGCGTCCACGAGAAGCCGCCGTTGGTGGACTTGTACAGGGTCGACGTCAGGCCCGCCGCGTTAGCGTAATCCGGGGCGACGGTGGCCCACATGATCCAGGTCGGCTGGCCGCCGCCCGTGCCCGACGTGTCGAAGATGACCTGCTCGACGCCCAGCGGGGAGCCGCCGCCGCTGATCGTAGTGGAGGACAGACCCGTGACCTGCGTCCAGGTACGGCCGGAATCGGCACTCTTCCACAGGCCGGCCGTGCGCGATCCGTAGAACAGCGTCGAGGGATTGTTGGGGTCGACCTGCAGGCGCTCGCCCGTGGCCCGGCCGTTGTCGTTGCCGCCCACCGGGAACGGCAGGTCGTAGTGCGTCCAGGTGTTGCCACGGTCACTCGAGATGTAGATGCGGCCGTTGTGACCCTGCGTCACGGTAATGCCGGTCATCATGTAGACGAGCTGATCGTTGTTCGGGTCGAGCGCGAAGCTTTCGACGCCGTGGAAATCGCCCTCGCCTGCACCGAAACCGATGCCGTCGGTGATAGGCGTCCACGTCGAGTTGGTCGCGTTCCAGCGGTACGCGCCGCCAACGTCGGTGCGTGCGTACAGCAGGCTCGGGTTGGCTGGATGGTAGATGAGGCCGGTGACATAGCCGCCCCCGCCCCACTTGACACTGGTCCAACTGGCCGCCGGCAGGTTGCTGCCGCTGCCATTTCCGCCGATCTGACTACGATTAGCGGCTACATTGGCACCCGCATTGGTCACACCTGTCGCGCTATCGGATCCGCCGCCACAGCCCCATAACGCACACGCCATCGCCGCAGCGGCAATCCATCGTTGAGAAAACGCTGTCATCGAAGAAATCCTTAAAGGAAGAGGGTCCATCGCAGGGCCCGCCATCGAGCCCCGCGCAATCAATTCGCCAAGAGCGATGCGATCTGCGCAGCGCTGAGCGCACCGCGATAGATGCGGAAATCGTCGATCAGGCCGTTGAACGTGGCGTCGGCACTGTATTGCGATTTGCCCAGCCAGTTCTGCGTGGTGCTGCCCAAGCGGAACGGCGCCTGGAACATCGCCGTGTTGGTGCTGACGGGCATGCCGTCCACGTACATCGTGCCGGTCGAACCCGATAGCGTGACGGCCACATGCACCCATCGCTTGCTCGGCAGCTCGGTGGGGGCGTCGATGATCTGTTCCGGAGGGCCGTCGCCGGGGCCATTGGCCGTCATGGCGAAGCGCATGCCGGCCCAGCCGTTGCGCAACTGCCCGCGCGGCGTGAACATCATGTAGCGGTGGAAGCCCGTGCCGAAGTCGAACAGGCGTGCCCACGTTTGCGCGCCGTTCCAGAACACCCAGCTGGCGATGGTGAAGTCCGACACATCGGCCAGCAGATCGTCGGGCAACGCCACATACGCGCCCGAACCGTTGAGCAAGACCGCGTTGCCGCTGTGCCCCGCTGCCCACGTTGCGCCGTTGAGCGTGCCATTGCGCCTGTTGCCCGAGCTATCGGCGGCCGTGATGCCGCTGCCTTCATCAAACGTGAGGTGCGCGAGCAGCTGCTGCGCCGTGATCACTTTCACTTCGTTGGAGGGCGCCGATTCGCCCGCAATCGTTTGCGCTGTCACGACATAAAAATACGTGCCGGCAGCGGCTGGCATATCGGTATAGGTCAGCAGATCGGTGATACCGCTCTGGATGGTGCTGTACGGTCCGCCGGCAATGGTGGCGCGCTTGACGTTGTAGCTGACGGCGTTGCTGCTGCCCCACCACGACAGCACCACCTTGCCCGCGCTGGCGTAGCCGGTCAGGCCGGTCGGCGTTGCGGCAGGGGTGCCGGGGTCGAGCGTGCAGGTGAGCGTGCCGTAGCCAAGCTGGTCGAAGCCGCCACTGTTGGGGCCGTAGTTGCCGCCGCCGCCTTCCGGTGCCACAAGCTCGGCAGCGCGCTGGGTGTAAGGCGCCGCCAGACCTTTGCGGTTGATGTAATGGTTGGCCACCAGCGCCCAGCAGGGCCGCCCCAGGGCGTCGCCTTGCCCGCCGGCGGCGAACTGCGTCTGGATGACGCCGGCGCTGTTCTGGTACGTGACGAAAGGCACCGTGTAGAACGCGCCGCCTGCCTGCTTCAGGTTGGCCTTGGCCACGTATTCCGCGCCCGCCAGGAAGCGATTGTTGTCATAGCCGTACAGGTCGATGCCCTGATTCCACGCCATCTCGCAAATGGCACCCGTCAATGCGATGCCGAGCGTGCTGTGGCCCTGGTCCCGGCCGGCTTCCTGCCATTGCCCGAGGTTGCCGGGGTGCAGGTAGTACACGGCTTGCCGGATACAGCCGTTACTGCCACCGGTCTTGAAATGGGTGATGGCCTCGTTGACGAGCTCGGCATCGTCGCACAACACGCCAATGGCCAGGACGCACGCGATATTGGCCAGGCCCCAGTTGGCCCAGTAGTGCGTGTCCATCGCGGTGTCGATACGGGTCAGGAAAGCGTGACTGACCGGGTAGAAGACATTGCGCATCATCGCCTGGAATGCGGCGAGTCCGGCCGGACTCCAGCCGCTGTAGCCGCGCATGATTTCGGCTGCGTTGGCGAACTCGTAGCCGTAGATGCCGGCGGCGAGCGCCACGTCACTGCCGCCAAGCGTCGTCAGCGTCGAGGCCCATTGGTCCAGATACTCCACGGCTTTGTCGGCATAGCGTTTGTCGTCCGACACCTTCCAGCGCAGCGCGTCGCCATAGGCGGCGGCGATGTCGTTGTAGAGAGCGCCGTAGTTCTGACCATGCGTGGGATCATTGCCGCGATAGATGCCGACCTGCGGGTTCGGCTTGTTCGTGAGGCGCGTGTGACCGTTGGCGACCAGCACGTTCCAGCTATCGATCCACGGGGAAGCGTGCGCGCCGACTTTGGCGCGCATGCGTTCGAAATCCGCCTCGGTATGCAGCAAGCCAGGATGCGCGAAGGCGCGGGTTTGGGCAGTGCCTGCCGACATCGCCCCTGCGTCGATACCGTCCGAAGCTGGAGCAACTCCGGACGCCTGGCCGGTGCCGTTTGCCGATGTACGCTCACCGCCTGTAACCGCGTTGCTTCCGTCGCCGCCGCATCCGGCCAGAAGCGTTGCACCGAGCCCCATCACGAAATGGCGTCGTGCAATACTTTCGATGTCGCCGAGTGGGACGATTTCCTCGGGTAGCATCGTCGGTGCTCCGTTGTCTCGCATGTCTGGATCCCCAGTTTTTTAGCTATAGTCGAAGCGACAAAAATGTACGAACCGTTCCGTATTCATCAGGAACGCGTAGCATTCTATCCAGTGCGACAGGGATTCAATCAAGCGAAAAAAAACAAATTCACCAATGACACGCACTTGTCACATCGGTGATGCAGGGATTGAGGAATGCGCGAAGCGGCTGGGCACCGCCGTAGAACAAAACAGAGTTGAGCTTGGGCATGATCTGTTGTCCGTAGCGCGCTCACTGCGGAGCACGCCATCTCGAATCCGACGACCAACCTGCCAATAGAAGTTCGGCGTTGACGGCTGCGGCCGCCCGTGCACGCGCCGGATCAATCATCCGGCAGATGTCGGCCAATCGGATACGGGACAAGTTCGGTCATCTGGTCCGGATAGCAGAAATCGGCAGCGCTGCGTGCCCGCACGGGCCACGTTACCGGAATCTCGGCAACGGCGAAACCACGGCGACCACCCAATTTTCCCCGCACCGCGGAGAGAATTCAGCCTTCCGCTCGCCTCTCCCCGTGGAAAGTGTGGGCGCTCGCAACTGAGCTTCCGCACCCCTGAGACGAAGTTGGCTCGATCCGCAGTGCCGGCGGATCGAAGAACCTCCAGGCCCGTCTGTGACGCAATGCCCAATTAACCCGCCCACCGGCGTCGCCAGCGCTAGAAATGCAGGGGTGCCGAAACGGTGACGGTCCCGCTTCTCGCTTGGCGCGGGGCGGGAGTGCTCAATTCCCCTCTGCAGGGTGCCGCACACACGGGGGCTTCGCTTGTGTCCCGAAATGAATGGGAACAAAGCCCTTACTGTGTTCCCCTTCAATTTATTCGATTCAATGCTGCGGGATGGCACGGGAACAAGGGCTCGCCAGCCCTCCGAATTTCTCCACTTTTAAACCGGACTATTTCTTGGGCCAGGGCCAATTGACACCTTTGTTTCGCAAATGGCGACGCCGTTATTTCCCCTCGTCAATTAAGACTTTAATTTCGCATTTTTATACAATAAATCCGCTGGCGCACACACCATCAACGAAAAAGTAAATTTCTACTTTTTAAAAAATTAAATCGTTTGTTATCGGATACTTCGCCGATATTGAGTATTTCTCTGGATTAACCGAGATTGATACGAAATTTTGCGAGACGTGCCATCGTGAACACTGCTATGGTGCGTCGGTGCGGCTACGCGCATGATCCGGCGAGCCTCGACAAGCCCTTGCGCGGTGTGCCGCCGCTGCAATGGGCGCCTAGCATTATTCGATTGTGCTTCTCTATTTGAATTGAGAGCGGAACAGCCTCAGATCACACTCTGAGACTGCAGCCAAGGATGTCCGGATATTGCGCGGAGGGACGTCCTTTGCTGCGATTCACTACGCCTTCCCGGTGTCATTTATCGGTAATGAGCCACACACGTTATGACGCGTTACCGGACGAGTTGCGCGTTCAACTCGATAAGGCGTCACTATCCATTGAGGTTTTAAATCCTATGGGAAAGGTGGCATGAGCAATCCGATCAAGAATATCGTTATCGTGGGCGGCGGCACCGCGGGGTGGATGACCGCCTCGTACCTCGTCCGGGCGCTCCAGCAGCAGGCGACCATTACGCTGATCGAGTCTGCGGCGATCCCCCGGATCGGCGTGGGCGAGGCAACCATCCCGAGTTTGCAGAAGGTGTTCTTCGACTTCCTCGGGATACCCGAGCGGGAGTGGATGCCCCAGGTGAACGGCGCGTTCAAGTCCGCCATCAAGTTCGTGAACTGGAGGAAGTCTCCCGACCCCTCGCGCGAAGACTACTTCTACCATTTGTTCGGCAACGTGCCGAACTGCGACGGCGTGCCGCTTACCCACTACTGGCTGCGCAAGCGCGAACAGGGCTTCCAGCAGCCGATGGCGTACGCCTGCTACCCGCAGCCCGGGGCGCTCGACAGCAAGCTGGCACCGTGCCTGGCCGACGGCACGCGCCAGATGTCCCACGCGTGGCACTTCGACGCGCACCTGGTGGCCGACTTCCTGAAGCGCTGGGCCGTCGAACGCGGGGTGAAGCGCGTGGTCGACGAGGTCGTGGACGTTCACCTGAACGACCGCGGCTACATCTCCAGCCTGTCCACCAAGGAGGGACGGACGCTGGAGGCGGACCTGTTCATCGATTGCTCCGGCATGCGGGGGCTCCTGATCAACCAGGCCCTGAAGGAACCCTTCATTGACATGTCCGACTACCTGCTGTGCGACAGCGCGGTCGCCAGCGCCGTGTCCCACGACGACGCGCGCGAAGGGATCGAGCCGTACACCTCCGCGATCGCCATGAACTCGGGATGGACCTGGAAGATTCCGATGCTGGGCCGGTTCGGCAGCGGCTACGTCTTCTCGAGCAAGTTCACCTCGCGCGACCAGGCCACCGCCGACTTCCTCAACCTCTGGGGCCTCTCGGACAATCAGCCGCTCAACCAGATCAAGTTCCGGGTCGGGCGCAACAAGCGGGCGTGGGTCAACAACTGCGTGTCGATCGGGCTGTCGTCGTGCTTTCTGGAGCCGCTGGAATCGACGGGAATCTACTTCATCTACGCGGCGCTTTACCAGCTCGTGAAGCACTTTCCCGATACCTCGTTCGACCCGCGGCTGAGCGACGCCTTCAACGCCGAGATCGTCTACATGTTCGACGACTGCCGGGATTTCGTCCAGGCGCACTACTTCACCACGTCGCGCGAAGACACGCCGTTCTGGCTCGCGAACCGGCACGACCTGCGGCTCTCGGACGCGATCAAAGAGAAGGTTCAGCGCTACAAGGCGGGGCTGCCGCTGACCACCACGTCGTTCGACGATTCGACGTACTACGAAACCTTCGACTACGAATTCAAGAACTTCTGGTTGAACGGCAACTACTACTGCATCTTTGCCGGCTTGGGGCTGCTGCCCGACCGGTCGCTACCGCTCTTGCAGCACCGACCGGAGTCGATCGAGAAGGCCGAGGCAATGTTCGCCAGCATCCGGCGCGAGGCCGAGCGTCTGCGCACGAGCCTGCCGACGAACTACGACTACCTGCGGTCGCTGCGTGACGGCGACGCGGGGGTGTCTCGCAGCCAGCGCGGGTCGACGCTGGCGGCGCAGGAAATCCTGTAGTGGAGCGCACCCTGGACCAGGTAGGCGCATTCGCGGCCACGCACGCCGCCGTGGCGGCCTGCGATCCGCTGCAGGCGCGCGCGCTCGTTCTGCAGTTGCCGGGCCTGAACCGTAAAAAGGACGTGCCCGGCATCGTCGGCCTGTTGCGCGCGTTCCTCCCGGCGCGCGGCGTGCCCGCCGGCTGGGGCTTCGTCGAAGCCGCCGCCGCGATGCGGGACATCGGCTTCTTCCTGGGGTCGCTCAAGCGGCACGGACACGAGCCCGCGGACGCGGTGCCCGGGCTCGAGCCGGTGCTGCTCGACCTGGCGCGCGCGACCGACCTGCCGCCGCGCGAGACGCTCCTGCATGTGACGGTCTGGAACCCCGCGGCGGCCGACGCGCAGCGCAGCTACACCGGGCTCCCCGACGAAGCGCACCTGCTCGAGAGCGTGCGCATCTCGATGGCGGCGCTCGAGGCGGCCATCGCGGTGACCGTCGAGCTGTCCGACGTGTCCCTGCGCTCACCCGCGTTCGCGCAAGGGTGCGACGAGCTGGCCGCCTATCTGCAGAAAATGGTCGAATCGATCGTGTACGCGTACCGCTTCATCTCGCTGCAGGTCTTCTACGACGAGCTGCGCCCCTTCTACGAACCGATTCGAATCGGAGGCCAGAGCTACCTCGGCCCCGGTGCCGTGGAAATGCCCCTCTTCGTGCTGGAGCACGTGCTGTGGGGCTCGCAATCGGACCACCAGGCCTATCGAGAATTCAAGGAGACGTACCTGCCCTACGTGCTTCCCGCATTCAGGGCGGTCTACGCGCGGTTCGCCGGCGAGCCTGCGCTCGTCGACCGCGCGCTCGGCGAGGCGCACGCGATCGGCACGCGGGGCGAGCCCGTCCGGGCCGGGCTGGCGGCCCTCGACCGGGTCTTCGAGGTCCTGCTGCGCTTCCGGGCGCCTCACGTCAAATTGGCCGAGCGGGCGTACGAAGTCGGTCGAAGCGGCCCAAGCATCGGCAGCGGGGGGTACGCGCCCAGCATGCTCGGCGATCTACTCACGCTCACGCGCGCCGCGCGGTCCCGCATCCGCGCCGCGCTCGACGAATCCTGACGCACGCGGCGATGTGTTCCATCTCACAAGGAGAGTTTGCCCCCATGACTCAGATGAGCCCCGCGAACGGGCGCGATAGCAACCACTTCGACGTGATCATCCTCGGCTCGGGCATGTCCGGCACCCAGATGGGCGCCATCCTGGCCAAACAACAGTTTCGGGTGCTGATCATCGAGGAGTCGTCGCACCCGCGGTTCACGATCGGCGAATCGTCGATTCCCGAGACGTCTCTCATGAACCGGATCATCGCCGATCGCTACGGCATTCCGGAGCTCGACCACATCACGTCGTTCTACTCGACGCAGCGTTACGTCGCGTCGAGCACGGGCATCAAGCGCAACTTCGGCTTCGTGTTCCACAAGCCCGGCCAGGAGCACGACCCGAAGGAGTTCACGCAGTGCGTGATTCCCGAGCTGCCGTGGGGTCCGGAGAGCCATTATTACCGGCAAGACGTCGACGCCTACCTGTTGCAAGCCGCCATCAAATACGGCTGCACGGTCCGCCAGAAGACGAGCGTGACCGAATACCACGCCGACAAGGACGGCGTCGCGGTGACCACCGCCCAGGGCGACCGGTTCACCGGCCGGTACATGATCGACTGCGGCGGGCCCCGCGCGCCGCTCGCGACCAAGTTCGGGCTCCGCGAAGAACCGTGTCGCTTCAAGACGCACTCGCGCAGCCTCTACACGCACATGCTCGGCGTCAAGCCGTTCGACGACATCTTCAAGGTCAAGGGGCAGCGCTGGCGCTGGCACGAGGGGACCTTGCACCACATGTTCGAGGGCGGCTGGCTGTGGGTGATTCCGTTCAACAACCACCCGCGGTCGACCAACAACCTGGTGAGCGTCGGCCTGCAGCTCGACCCGCGCGTCTACCCGAAAACGGACATCCCCGCGCAGCAGGAATTCGACGAGTTCCTCGCGCGGTTCCCGAGCATCGGCGCGCAGTTCCGGGACGCCGTGCCGGTGCGCGACTGGGTCAAGACCGACCGCCTGCAATTCTCGTCGAGCGCCTGCGTCGGCGACCGCTACTGCCTGATGCTGCACGCGAACGGGTTCATCGACCCGCTCTTCTCCCGCGGGCTCGAGAACACCGCGGTGACCATCCACGCGCTCGCGGCGCGCCTCATCAAGGCGCTGCGCGACGACGACTTCTCCCCCGAGCGCTTCGAGTACATCGAGCGCCTGCAGCAGAAGCTCCTGGACCACAACGACGACTTCGTCAGCTGCTGCTACACGGCGTTCAAGGACTTCCGGCTGTGGGACGCGTTCCACAGGCTGTGGGCGGTCGGCACGATTCTCGGGCAGTTCCGGCTCGTGCAAGCCCACGCGAGGTTCCGCGCGTCGCGCGACGAGGGCGATCTCGATCACCTCGACAACGACCCGCCATACCTCGGCTACCTGTGCGCGGACATGGAGGAGTACTACCAGTTGTTCAACGACGCCAAAGCCGAGGTCGAGGCCGTGAGCGCCGGGCGCAAGCCGGCCGAGGAAGCCGCGGCGCGGATTCACGCCCTCATCGACGAACGAGAGTTCGCCAAGCCGATGTTCGGCTTCGGGTATTGCATCACGGGGGACAAGCCGCAGCTCAACAACTCGAAGTACAGCCTGCTGCCGGCGATGAAGCTGATGTACTGGACGCAAACCAGCGCGCCGGCAGAGGTGAAAAAGTACTTCGACTACAACCCGATGTTCGCGCTGCTCAGGGCGTACATCACGACCCGCATCGGCCTGGCGCTGAAGTAATCGACCAACGACGACACAAAAACGATGGACGACATTCAATTCGATGAAGCGAGCGTCAAGGCGCAACCCCAGGCGGCGTACGACGCGACCACGCGCGTGGCCGCGAGCTGGTACGTCGCGATGCGCTCGGACGACCTCAAGGACAAGCCGACGGAGTTGACGCTCTTCGGCCGTCCGTGCGTGGCGTGGCGCGGCACGACGGGGCGGGCCGTGGTGATGGACCGCCACTGCGCGCACCTCGGCGCGAACCTGGCCGACGGGCAGATCAAGGACGGGTGCATCCAGTGCCCGTTTCACCACTGGCGCTATGACGAGCAGGGCCAGTGCGTTCACATCCCCGGCCACAGCCAGACGGTGAGCCGGCTGGAGCCCGTCCCGCGCGGGGCGCGCCAGCCGACGTTGGTCACCGCCGAGCGATACGGCTACGTGTGGGTCTGGTACGGCTCCCCGCAGCCGCTGCACCCGCTGCCCGAAATCGCCGCGGCCGACGTCGACAACAGCGACTTCATGCATGTGCACTTCGCGTTCGAGACGAAGACGGCGGTGTTGCGGATCGTCGAGAACTTCTACGACGCGCAGCACGCGACACCCGTGCACGCGCTCCCGATCTCGGCCTTCGAGCTCAAGATCTTCGACGATTGGCGCCCGTGGCCGGAGGTCGAGTCACTGGCCCGGGCAGGCGCGTGGTTCGGTGCCGGGATCGACTTCACCGTGAACCGGTACTTCGGGCCCCTCGGCATGCTGTCGCGCGCGCTCGGCATGGACATGTCGCAGATGAACCTGCACTTCGATGGCTACCCCGGCGGGTGCGTCATGACGGTCGCGCTGGACGGCGACGTCAAATACAAGCTGCTCCAGTGTGTGACGCCGGTGAGCGACGGCAAGAACATCATGCACATGCTCATCTCGATCAAGAAGGTGGGCGGCCTCCTGCGCCGCGCGACCGACTTCGTGCTGTTCGGGCTGCAGACCAAGCAGGCCGCGGGGTACGACGTCAAGATCTGGAACGGGATGAAGGCGGACGGCGGCGGTGCGTACAGCAAGTACGACAAGCTCGTGCTCAAGTACCGCACGTTCTACCGGGGCTGGGTCGACCGCGTCGCCGAGCCGACCGCTCGACCGCGCCGCCGCGAGTGAGCGGCGATGCGTGAGTCAGTCGTTGGGGCCCGGCACGCTTCTCCACCGATGAACGCCGAGACATGCGCCGTTCGAGGCCTTGGGCGGCGTTCCTCGCGATCCTTCACTTGATCCTGACGACGACCTTGCCCTTGGCGCGTCCTTGGGCCAGGTATTCAAGTGCATCCTTTGCTTGGTCAAACGGAAATACCTTGTCAATCACAGGATGGATACGTTCGGATTCGAGCAGTTTGCCGATCTCGGCGAGTTGAGCACCGTCGGGGCGTACGAAGAGAAATGAGTAGGTGACGCCTCGCTTTTTCGCAAGACGCATGATCTTGCGGCTCATCAGGCTGAATACGAACTTCAGGACGAAGTTCAGACCGCGAGCACGGGCGAACGCTGCGTCCAGCGGCCCGATAAGAGAGACGATCTTCCCTCCTCGCTTCAGGATTCCTACCGACTTTTCAACCGCGTCGCCCCTGATCGTGCCAAGCACCACATCGTAGTCGCGCAGCACTTTCTCGAACGCTTGCTGCTTGTAGTCGATTACTTCGTCGGCGCCGAGGCTTTTCACCAACGGGATATTGCCCGTGCTGGTATTGGTTCCCACCTTGGCGCCAAAATATTGGGCCAGTTGGATCGCGAATGTTCCAATACCGCCGGACCCCGCGGGAATGAACACCTTCTGACCGGGCTCAAGATTGGCACGCTCCTTCAGTGCTTGCCATGAAGTGAGCCCGACCATTGGAACCGAGGCGGCCTGCACGAAGTCCAGATTAACCGGTTTCGGGGCTGCAGCGCTCTCCGGTACCACGGCATATTCGGCGATAGATCCTCTTCCAAGGTCGAACAGACTTGCAAAGATGGCGTCGCCTTTCTTGAAGCGAGTGACGCGGCTGCCAACATCGATCACGATGCCGGCCAGATCGCTACCCATGATCGCGGGCAGTTGGACCTTCAAGACGGGTTTGAACATTCCCGTTGGAATCATGTTGTCGATCGGGTTCACCCCCGCGGCATGCACCTCAACCAGCAGTTCGTCGGGCTTGAGCGTGGGGCGCGGCACTTCGGCAAACCCGATCTCGGGTGATTTGCCATAGCGTTTGAATGTGAGTGCTTTCATGTTGCGCTTACTCCGATGCTGCGTTGTATTCGCGAGAATACTTCATACGCCTAGTCCACAAAGTATTCATTGCGATAGAAATTCCAGTGCCGTGGGTACGAAGTTGGCGTAATGCTGGAAGATTCCACCGTGGCCAGCGTCCTGATAAATGACGAGTTGCGCCTGGGGGATGCGGCGGGCCATCTCGTGGCTGAGTGCGGTGGGCACCATGATGTCGTTATCCCCATTGGCGATCAGGACGGGCATGGGCAGACTCGCGAGGTCCTGCGGCGCCTGCTGGCCCCAAGCCTTGATCGCCTTGAGTTGACGAAGGAAGGCGCGAGGTGTCGGCCCCTTGTCGCGGCCAGCCTTACGTTCCTTCAACCGTTTCAAGAAGGCGCTTGCCGCCTGCTGGCCGTTGGTTGTCGAGGTGAAGAATAGATACGCCTTCGGATCGCGCAGCGTTAGCAGGCCTTTGAGCATCAGTGGCCAGGACACGACACCCACTCGATCGATACCGTGACCGCCGGCGGGGCCCGTGCCAGTGAGGATGAGCTTGCGCACCAGGCCTGGCGCCTTGAGCGCCACGTCCTGCGCCACGAAGCCGCCAAGCGAGAAGCCGAGCAGATCGACTTGATCGAAACCCATTGCGCGAATCAGCGCGATGGTGTCGCGCGCCATCGCGTCCACGGTCACGGGCGCGATGCCACCGGATAAGCCAATGCCTCGATAGTCGATGGCGATAACGCGATTTTTTTGCGCCAAGCCATCGACGACGCGCGGGTCGAAGTTGTCCAGCACCGCGCCCCAATGGTTCAGCAAAACCAAAGGAATGCCGCCGTGCGGCCCCAGTTCACGGTAGGCGAAGCGGGTTCCTGCCGCGTTGACGAACTTGTTCGGTGCCCGTGCATACGACGTCGTCGATTGGGTGTCCGGGTTGATGCTCTGCATCATTGACTCCTTGGGTGCTACTTTCACATGCCGAGCATCATGCTGACGGGGAAAAAGGTAGGACTTCAATCCGCGCCGCAAACCAGATGCTCGAGTGTGGTCTCAAGCATCGATTCGGACAACGGCGCTTCGTCGATTGCGCGCGCGGGCGTCGACGATACGCTCGTGCGTGGCTTCCCTGGATCGGGTAGTGGACCGTTTCATATGACGTTCATCAGCGGTGAATTTCTGATCGCAAGCCCTCGGCACTCAATTACGCGCCCGTAGACGCCGCGTGCGAAACGTTCCCCAGCCGCTGCTGAAAGCAGACTTCAGGAATGCTGCAAGTCCGCCCTCGTCAGGGCGCGGTTCTCTACCTCTCGCAATACGCTTGAGCTGGCGCGTGTACCACAGCACCTCCATGATTCCGAGGCGATCGACCGCCTTCAGGCCGGTACTGATTGGTTGCACCTGCTGCGGGCTGTCGCGCCCTTGAAGCAAGGCGGCGGGGGCATCGGGATCGATCGCGAGCAGCCGCGCCAGGCCCACCACATCCAGCGCGCTGGAGTGCAGCGCCGCGTTCATGCCGGCGGCGGTGCGAAAACCACCGGTCACCATGAGCGGCACTTTGACTGCCGCGCGCACCTTGTGGGCAAAATCAAGGAAGTAGGCTTCCCGGGCCGCGGTGGATGCCTTCTTCGGTTCTTGCATCGCCCCGCTCATGGCAGGCGCCTCATACGTACCGCCGGAGATCTCGATCAGGTCGATCCCCGCATCGCTCAACGCGCGGATTGTCTCGATCGATTCTTCTTCCGTAAAACCACCGCGCTGGAAGTCGGCCGAATTGAGCTTGATTCCCACCGGGAAGTCCGGGCCGACTTGCCGGCGAATTTCCGCATAGACGGCCAGTACGAAGCGGCGCCGCTTCTCGGGACTGCCGCCCCATTCGTCGCTGCGGCGGTTGTGGTGCGGAGAAAGAAATTGGCTGATCAGATAACCATGTGCGCCATGGATCTCGACGCCACTGAACCCGGCCTTCTTGCAAATAGCCGCGCTGCGCCCGAAGCGTTCGATGATGTCCTGAATCTCGGACGTGGTCGCTTCGCGCGGTGTCTCGAAGAATGCCGCCATGTCCTCGCGGAAAGGAACCGCGGAGGGCGCCAGGTTGAAGGCGTTCAAACCCTTGGTCGATTGCTTTCCAGGATGGTTGAGCTGCACCCAGATCGACGCCCCTTGCGCGGTTGCAGCCTCCGCCCACTGGCGCAGCACGGGCAAGTCTGCGTCGTCTTCGATCACGACATTCCCGGGCTCGCCCAACGCGCGGCGGTCGATCATCACGTTCCCTGTCATGATCAGTCCGAGCCCCGACGCGGCCCAGCGTCGGTACAACTGCACCAGGTCCGGTGTCGGGCGATTATCGTAGGTGCCCAGGGTCTCGCTCATGGCGGCCTTGGCGAGCCGGTTACGCAGAGCGCTGCCATTGGGCAGGTGCAGTGGCTGGTTCAGCAGATCGGGTTTCATGGCAACTCAGAAGACGGTGCGGTCGTAAGGCGAGACGATTTTCGGAGGCTGCAGGAACGCCGTCAGGCCCTGGAACCACAACACTTCCCGGAAGTCGCCACTGATGGTTAAGTCTTTACTGCCCACCCCCCTGAGGAAAGCCGCCTGGGCATCCTTGGCCGACAGAATCTCGAAGCCTTTGGCGGCACTCGTAAAGGTGAGCGTGAATCGAGGCGTCGCTGTCAGTCCTGCAAACGATCGGACGGTGCCATCTTTGATCACAAAGTAGCGCCCGGCACCCGAAACCGTACGAATCTGGCATACCAGGTTCTTGGACGCAACGTAGCGCGCGGCGTTGGCGTCGCGCCGGATCTTGCGTCTCAGCAGCTGGGCGAATGCCCACAACAGGAACTTGAACTTAAGCATTTCGGGCATCCTTTTGACCTGAGAAAAGTGCGTTCGGACCATGACGACCGTCGCGTCACTCGCTCAGGAACTGAACTGCGTGACCCAGGAAGCGTTGCGGGTACTGAAACTGCGCGGCGTGGCCGGCATCCGGGTAAATGAACAACTGCGCATTGGGCAGATTGCGAGCCATGTAGAAGGAGTTAACCGTCGGGACCATCACGTCGTTCACGCCATTGAGGATGAACGTAGGCTGCCGGATACCGCGCAGATACGCGAAAGGATCGTCTTCCGAGAGCCTCGGCATATACAGCACGTTGGCCTCGATCTGTGCGATCGAGACCTCCGGCGAGGATGGCGGATCCTGGTCGGCTCGCATATGGCGCCGCTCCCAGAACGCCCTTGCCGCCTGCTCGGCTTCTGCTGATCGTCCGAAGAACAGGTAGAGGAAGTCTTCGAACGCCGGGACCGGATTGACCGCGGTGGTCAATACGCGCTGCTCCATTTCCGGACTCCCCCCGCGCGGCCCGGTGCCCAGCAGCATCAGCTTGCGCACGAGCTCGGGATGGCGCCAGGTCAGGTCCAGCGCCTGAAACCCGCCCAGCGAAAAACCCAGAACGTCGATTTGCTGCAAGCCGAGTGCGCGAACGAAGGCCGCTGCGTCATCGGCCATGTCCTCAATGCGAGTTCGTGGTTGCCCGCCGGAGGAAGCGACACCGCGACCGTTGTAGAGAATGACTTCGCGGCTTTGTGCAAGCCCATCCGTCATCAGTGGATCCCAGTTGTCCATGCCGCCGCGGAAGTGCTGCAGGAACAGTAACGGCGGCTGCGAAGAATCTGCGTTACCCCAGCGGCGGTAGGCGAATCGGGTACCGTGGACATCCACGAAGCGCGTGGGTGTAGTGATATGGTTGTCGGTCATCGTGGTATCCATCGTTCCGCCGTTTGCTGCAATTGAATAGTCAGGCGTTGAGCTGATAACGCTCGGCCGCGTGTGCTTGTCGAATGTCCGACAACAGTCCCTGGCGAGCGCCATCCAGCGCGTCCCACCGCCCGGCTACGTGCAGCGGCGGGATCGTGACCAGTTCGCGACGGTCGAACCCGATCAGTGCCGCATCGACCAACTCCCCTACTTCCATCACCTCGGGCAGCGTGTTCACGTCGACGCCGGCGCGCTCCCAGATCTCCGTGCGCGTCGCCGCCGGCAATACCGCTTGCACGTAGACGCCCTTGGGCGACAACTCGAGATTCAGGCCCTGCGACAGGAACAGCACGAATGCCTTGGTCGCGCCGTAGATCGACATGCCGAACTCGGGCGCGAAACCCACCACCGAGCCAATGTTGACGATCGAGCCATTACCGGACTGCACGAAGCGTGGCGCGACCGCGGCTGCAAGCCTCGTCAGCGCCGTCGTGTTGAGCGTGATCAGGCGTTCGATGCTGTCAGGGGTTTGCTGCAGGAAGCTGCCCGACTGAGCTACGCCGGCATTGTTGATCAGAATTCCTATTCGATTGTCATCGCGCAGACGGGCCTCGAGCGCGGACAGATCGGTGGGCTGGGTCAGGTCGGACGGCAGCACTTCCACGGCCACCCCGCTTTCCTCACGCAGGCGCGCTGCCAGGGCATCGAGTCGCGCCTTGTCACGGGCGACAAGGACGAGGTCATGGCCACGCCGAGCGAAGCGCTCGGCGTAGGTGGCACCGATGCCGCTGGAGGCGCCGGTGATGAGGACGGTCGGAAGCGTGGTCATGGGTACTTTCCTTTGCAAGGGTTCTTCTGGCGGAGGCTCAACCAAGGGCACGAAGCCTTAGCCGGAAATCGTCGGGTAATCGATGTAGCCCACCGCGCCGCCGCCATAGAGCGTCGCCGGGTTGATTTGCGTCAGGGGCGCGCCATGCTTCAGGCGTTCGACCAGGTCCGGGTTGCTGATGAACGGACGGCCGAACGCGAACAAGTCGGCTCTGCCCTCATTGAGTTGAGTGGTGGCGAATTCCACGTCGTAGCCGTTGTTCGCCAGATAGGTCTGCTTGAAACGGCGGCGCAGCGCGTCGTAGTCGAACGCGGCGACATCGCGTGGGCCGCCAGTCGCACCTTCGACCACGTGCAGATAGACGACGCCCTGCGCGTTGAGCTGTTCGGCGATGTAGTCGTACTGCGCTTGCGGATCGCTGCAGGAAATGCCGTTTGCCGGCGAAACCGGCGAGATGCGCACGCCCGTGCGCTCTGCGCCGATTTCCTTGACCACTGCGGCGACGACTTCGAGCAGCAGCCGCGCACGGTTCTCGATCGAGCCGCCGTAGTCGTCGGTGCGCTGGTTGGCTCCGTCCTTGATGAACTGCTCCAGCAGATATCCGTTCGCGCCGTGAATTTCCACGCCGTCGAAACCGGCGGCAATCGCGTTGGCCGCAGCCTGTCGAAAGTCGTTCACGATGCCCGGCAGCTCGGCGAGTTCCAGCGCGCGCGGCTCGGACACGTCGGCAAATCCGTTGTTGACGAAGGTTTTCGTCTCGGCGCGGATGGCGGAAGGCGCGACCGGCGCCGTACCGCCAGGTTGCAGGTCGGTGTGCGAGACGCGGCCCACATGCCAGAGCTGCACGAAGATGCGTCCGCCCTTGGCGTGGACGGCGTCCGTGACCTTCCGCCAGCCGGCGATCTGCTCGGGCGTGTACAGGCCGGGCGTGTCCTGATAGCCCTGGGCCTGGGCCGAAACCTGAGTGGCCTCGGTGATGATCAGGCCGGCCGACGCGCGCTGGGCGTAGTAGGTCGCGGCAAGCTCGCTGGGCACCAGCCCGGCGCCGGCACGGTTGCGGGTCAGCGGTGCCATGACGATGCGATTGGTGAGCGTCAGGTCACCGAGGGCGTACGGCTCGAAAAGCGTTTTCTCTGACATGTCGTTCCAGCGTCGGGTGGTGGGAATGGCTTAATGATGACGATCATAATCTAACATGTCAATACTTTGATGATGACCAACATCAATGTATAGTCAGGCCATCAGACAGGAACGCGCCCACGGAGAGGAAAAGTGAAAGTCACCAAGGCACAGGCCCAGGCCAATCGGGCCCACGTTGTTGAGACAGCGTCGACGCTGTTCAGGGAGCGCGGTTTTGATGGGGTCGGAGTTGCTGATCTGATGAGCGCAGCGGGGTTCACCCACGGCGGCTTCTACAAGCACTTCCGCTCGAAGGCCGATCTGATGGCGGAATCGGCGGCCTGCGGCATGGCGCAGACCGTTGCGCTGTCGGCTGGGGTGGACGCAGCGGAGTTCGTGCGACAGTATCTCGCGCGCGAGCACCGCGACGCGCGCGCAACCGGCTGCACGATGGCCGCGCTGGGTGGGGATGCCGCGCGTCAACCCGAAGCGGTCCGGGCCACCTTCGCGGACGGCATCGAAAGACTGCTGGCGGCGTTAGTCCAAGAACGTGATTCGTCAGACGGTGCAGACTCGGCGGAGGCGCGAGCCGACTGCCTCGACATCATGGCGCATGCGGTCGGCGCCGTTGTGTTGTCGCGCGCGTGCCCGGATGATTCTCCACTGGCCGACGAAATCCTGACGGTATGCCGCGACAAGATTCTCGCGACACTGGGCCCGTCGGCGACGGCGCGCGAACCGGGTCGCAATCATCGTAACGACAGCTCCGCTAAGTCGAAGTGACGCCGGGCGGCGATGGCCGCCTGGAAGGGGTCGACGACGATCGCTGCCCCCTCAATCCCCACCCGTGACAGTGAAATCGCCCGGCGGTAGCGGGCGATTCGCGATGGCGTGCGCCTCGGCGCGCGCAATGCCGAGCGTCTGCAGCACGGTCGCGGCGGTCCGTTCCGGGAAACTGCCGACGCCGACCGCCCGTCGCCTCGTCCCGCCCTCGACCGTCCTGGCGATGTGAAGCTGCGCGGCGATTGCCGCGAGAATCGTCCCTGTCGACGCCAGCACGCTGACGAACGGATCGCTGACGACGAAGCGGCGCGCTGCGATGCCGCGCGCGCTGTCCCGCCGCAAGCGCTGCCCGAGCCCGCGGTCGAGCGCGCGCACTGAAACACCTTCGCGCATCAAGAACTGACCCCACATCCACTCCCGATGCGCCTGCATCAGCGTATGGCGCACGCAGACCGACACGACCTCCGCCGGATCTGACAAACCGCCGGTCACGCGCTCGAGCCGATCCGCGAAATCGTCGAACACCCACTCGATCAACGCGGCAAAGAGCCCGTCTTTCGATGCGAAGTGGTTGTAGAACGAGCCGAACCCGACGTCGGCCGCCTCGGTGATCTCGCTGATCGCCACGTTGTCCATCCCCTTTTCCGCCATCAGCATGAACGCCGCCCGCAGCAGACGCATGCGCGTCGCCTGCTTGCGCCGCGCGCCCCGCGGCAGCCGGTGCTCGGTCGCGACGGCGGCCCCGATGGGCCGCGGCGGCTCGGACGTTTGTTCCATGACAGCGTCTCCACTTTCGAAAATTTCTGCATTTCCGCAATTCTAGATTATTGGCTCATACTTGACAATCTTATCAGTTATGAGTCTAATCTCGGAAATCGCTGCGCCGAGCGTGTCTGCCGGAGGGGTCCTCGACGTGCGGTAACGGCCAGCACGGGCATTCGATGCCCGTGCGGTAGCCCGCCCCGCCGCTCCGTGCGGCGGGCGCAGGCTTCGTGATCTAGCGTGCCGGCATAGGACGCTGCCACGCAAACATCGGAGTACTGATTTAACACGTGGATGCGCCGTCGGCAGCGAAGCCGGATCGCGCCCCGCCCCAGTCGGCCGGCCCGCCGAGGTCGCCGGATTTTTTTAGTTGGCCCTTCATTCGTCTTGGAAACATCGTGAAATCACCAAGTCTTGATGCGCGCACTTCGATGCGCCGGCTCCTGACACGCATCGCGCCGCCGGTTCAGCGGGCGCCGATCGCGCTCGCATGCTGTGCAGTTCTTCTGACGGCTTGTCATTCGCATGAGGCCCCCGCGCCCGAACTGCGGTCGGTGGTCGCGCTGCCGGCTCACGCAGACAGTGGCGCATCGCAGCGCGTGCTGCCGGCGCAGGTCCAGGCGCGCTATTCGACGGCGCTGTCGTTCCGGGTCGGCGGCAAGATCGTCGAGCGGCGCGTGCGCATCGGCGACACCGTGAAGGCCGGACAGACGCTTGCGGCCCTGGATCCCGCCGATCTGCACAACACGCTGCTCAATGCCCGCGCACAGCTCGACGCCGCCGAGCATCGGGTCGTCTACGCGAAGCAGCAGCTGGAGCGCGATCGCGCGCAGGCACAGGCGGCGCTGATCGCCCCCGCGCAGCTCGAGACAACGCAGGATGCCTACACGTCGGCGGTCGCGCAGCGCGATGCCGCCCTCGCGCAGACGGCGCTCGCCGGAGATCACCTGCGCTACGCGACGCTCGTCGCGGATCACGACGGCGTCGTGACGTCCGAGGATGCCGATACCGGGCAGAACGTCGAGGCCGGGCAGGCGGTGTTTCATCTGGACTGGAGCGGCGAGCTCGACATCGTGTGCGACGCCTCGGAGCGCGACCTGCGCGATCTCGCGATCGGCCGCGGCGCGCGCGTCAGCCTGACGGCGCTGCCGGGCAAAGTGTTCGATGCGCGCGTGCGCGAGGTCGCCGCCGCCGCGGATCCGCAAAGCCGCACGTGGCGGGTAAAACTGACGCTGATCGCGCCGAGCCCGGACGTGCGCTCCGGGATGACGGCCAACGTCGCGTTCGACGGCAGCACCGACGCCGCCGCGGACCATACGATCACGCTGCCGGCCACCGCGCTCTTTCACCGCGGCGAAGCGCCGGCGGTCTGGGTCGTCCGCAAGGGCAGCGACACGCTGGAACTGCGCACGGTGTCGATCGGACGCTACGACGAACGTACGGTGTCCATCACGTCGGGGCTCGCGAGCGACGAGCGCGTCGTGATTCAAGGTGTCCATACCGTCACCGCCGGCGAACGCGTGCGCGTCGTGCCGCCGCTGCATCCGGAGGACTTCCCGTCATGAACGCCCCCGAACATCATCTGCCGGACGGCGCGCGAACCGACACCGGCCCGGCCGACGACCGTCGCTTCAATCTGTCCTCATGGGCGCTCAAGCATCAGCAACTGGTGATCTTCCTGATCGGCCTTGCGACGATCTTCGGCGTGATCGGCTATACGCGCCTCGCGCAATCCGAGGATCCGCCGTTCACGTTCCGCACGATGGTGATCCAGACCTACTGGCCGGGCGCCACCGCCCGCGAAGTCCAGGAGCAGGTCACCGACCGGATCGGCCGCCAGCTTCAGGCCGCGCCGTACGTCGACAACATCAAGAGCTACTCTCGCCCCGGCGAGTCGATGATCTTCTTCGCGATGAAGGATTCGGCGCCCGTCAATCAGGTGCCGGAAACCTGGTATCAGGTGCGCAAGAAGGTCGGCGACATCCGCGCGACGCTGCCGAAGGGCACGGTCGGCCCGTTCTTCAACGACGAATTCGGCGACGTCTATACGAACATTTATGCGCTCGAAGGCGACGGCTACTCGCCCGCGCAACTGCACGATTACGCGGACAAGCTGCGCGCGGTGCTGCTGCGCGTGCCCGGCGTCGCCAAGGTCGACTACTTCGGCGACCCCGATCAGCACGTGTTCGTCGAGATCTCGAACGCGCAACTGACCCGGCTCGCGATCACGCCGCAACAGCTCGCGCAGGCGATCGACGCGCAGAATGCCGTCGCGCCGGTCGGCACGATCACGACGGCGGACGATCGCGTGTTCGTGCGTCCCACCGGCGCGTTCAAGGACATGCAGGCGCTTGCGGACATGCCGATCACCGTGAACAACCGCACGTTCCGGCTCGGCGACGTCGCAAAGATCACCCGCGGCTACGACGATCCGCCGGTCACGCAGATGCGGACGAATGGCCACGCCGTGCTCGGCATCGGCGTGACGATGCAAAAAGGCGGCGACGTGATCGATCTCGGCAAGGCGCTCGACGCCAGGACCACCGAACTCCAGGCAGGCCTGCCGGCCGGCGTGAAGCTGAGCGCGGTGTCGAGCATGCCGCACGCGGTCAAGCACTCGGTGGACGACTTCGTCGAGGCGGTGGGCGAAGCTGTCGCCATCGTGCTCGTGGTCAGCCTCGTGTCGCTCGGCTTGCGCACCGGGATGGTGGTCGTCATCACGATTCCGATCGTGCTGGCCGTGACCGCGCTGTGCATGCATGTGTTCGGCATCGGGCTCGACAAGGTGTCGCTGGGCACGCTGGTGCTCGCGCTCGGGCTGCTGGTGGACGACGCGATCATCGCCGTCGAAATGATGGCGGTGAAGCTCGAGCAAGGCTGGACGCGAACGCGTGCGGCGGCGTTCGCGTACACGAGCACCGCGTTCCCGATGCTCACGGGAACGCTCGTGACGGTATCGGGCTTCCTGCCGATCGCGCTCGCGAAGTCGAGCACCGGCGAATACACGCGCTCGATCTTCGAGGTGTCGGCCATTTCGCTGATCGTGTCGTGGTTTGCCGCCGTCGTGCTGGTGCCGCTGCTCGGCTACCACATGCTGCCCGAGCTCAAGCACCACGACGGGCATGCGCACGGGCAGGACGTGTACGACACGGGCTTCTACCGGCGCCTGTCCGGCTGGATCTCGGCCTGCATCGAACGCCGCTGGGTCGTGCTCGGCGTGACCGCGGTGCTGTTCGCGATCGCGATGGCCGCCTTCACGCGCGTGCCGCAGCAGTTCTTCCCGAACTCGGAGCGCCCCGAATTGCTGGTCGACTTGCGCTTGCCGGAAGGCGCGTCGTTCGACGCGACGCTGCGCGAGGCCACGCAGCTCGAGAAGACGCTCGCTGGCCGCCCCGAAATCGATCACGTCGTCGACTTCGTCGGCACCGGTGCGCCGCGCTTCTATCTGCCGCTCGATCAACAGCTTCAGCAGCCGAACTTCGCACAGTTCGTCATCGCGGCGAAGGACGTCGAAGCGCGCGACCGGCTGTCGCACTGGTTGGAGTCGACGCTCGCAACCCGTTTCCCGACCGTGCGCACGCGTGTGGCGCGGCTTGAAAACGGGCCGCCGGTCGGCTTCCCGATCAAGTTCCGCGTGAGCGGCGACGACATCGCGACCGCGCGCGCCATCGCCGAGAAGGTGGCGGACAAGGTGCGCGCCGACCCGCGCACGCGCAACGTGCAGTTCGACTGGGACGAGCCGGCCGAGCGCTCGGTGTCGTTCGAAATCGATCAACTCAAGGCGCGCCAGCTCGGCGTCACGTCGGAAGACGTGTCGGGCTTCCTCGCGATGACGCTGTCGGGCTATACGGTCACGCAATATCGCGAGCGCGACAAGCTGATCAACGTCGACCTGCGCGCGCCGAAGAGCGAGCGCGTCGACCCGTCGAAGCTCGCCGGCATCGCGATTCCGACGCCGCACGGCCCGGTGCCGCTCGGCGCGATCGGCCACGTGCGCGACACGCTCGAATACGGCGTGATCTGGGAACGCGACCGCCAGCCGACGATCACCGTGCAGGCCGACGTGCGCGGCGACGCAGCGAGCATCGGCGTCACGCGCGACATCGACGGTGCGCTGGCGACGCTGCGCGCGACGCTCCCCACCGGCTACCGGATCGACATCGGCGGCGCGGCGGAGGAAAGCATGAAGGGCCAGACGTCCATCAACGCACAGATGCCGCTGATGATCATCGCGGTGCTGACGCTGCTGATGATTCAGCTCAAGCGCTTCTCGCGCACCTTCATCGTCGTGCTGACCGCGCCGCTCGGCCTGATCGGCGTGGTCGCCGCGCTGCTGCTGTTCGGCAAGCCGTTCGGCTTCGTCGCGCTGCTCGGCGTGATCGCGATGTTCGGGATCATCATGCGCAACTCCGTGATCCTGGTCGATCAGATCGACCAGGACATCGCAGCCGGACAGCCGCGCTTCACGGCGATCGTCAGCGCGACGGTGCGGCGCTTCCGGCCGATCATGCTGACCGCCGCCGCCGCCGTGCTCGCACTGATCCCGCTGCTGCGCTCGGGCTTCTTCGGCCCGATGGCAACGGCGCTGATGGGCGGCATCACGATCGCGACGGGACTGACCATCTTCTTCCTGCCCGCCCTTTATGCGACGTGCTTCAAGGTGCGAGGCGACGAACGCGAGTCGACCGCCACGGCCGTCGCGTCCCCGGAGACATGTCAATGAAACTTACCCGTATGACCGCGGCGCTCGCCGCGAGCGCGGCGCTCGGCCTGTCCGGCTGCGCGATGGCCCCGAGCAGCACGCCGCCCGCGATGCCGTCGCCGGCTCACTACGGCGAAACGCCGCAGCCGCCGCGGACCGCCGAAGCGGCGGGCGTCACGCAGCAATTCGACGTCGGCGCCGCGCCGGTGCCGCAGTGGTGGCGGCTCTATCGCTCCGGCGCGCTCGACGCACTGGTCGACGAAGGGCTGAGCGCGAATCCGACGCTTGCCGCGACCGAAAAGACGCTTGCCGCCGCGCAGCAGGAACTGCGCGCGCAGGTCGGCGCATCGACGCTGCCGTCGCTCGACGCGAATGCGCAGGTGGCCCGCACCCGCACGCCGGACATCTCCGGCACGGGCGCGCAGACCCTGCGCTACAACGTGTTCGTCGGTCAGTTGCAGGCGCATTACACGTTCGATCTGTTCGGCGCCACGCGCTATGCGAACGCGGCAAGCGCCGCGCGCGTCGACGTGCGCGCTTGCGAGCTCGAGGCGGCGCGGCGCGCGCTGGCAGCCAACATCGTCGGCACCGCCCTCTCCGCTGCGGCGCTCGACCGACAGATCCTGCTGACCGAGCGGCTCGTCACCATCGCGGCATCGTCCGCGCACGACGATGCGCAGCGCTACGCGCTCGGCGCGATCTCGCACGCGCAGGCGCTGGCGTCGACGCAGAATGCGGCATCGCTCGCCGCGACGCTGCCGGCGCTACGTCAGCAGCGCGCGACAACCGTTCACGCGCTCGCGATCCTGCTCGGCCGCACGCCCGACGCCGTGCCGCCGATCCCCACATTCGACAGCCTGTCGCTGCCGGAGCACGTGCCCGTCGTCGTGCCGTCCGACCTGCTGAAGGCGCGCCCCGACATCCGCGCGGCCGAAGCCGCGGTAAAAGCCGCCGCGGCGGATGCGGGCGAAGCGACCGCGCAGTTGTTCCCGAGTTTGTCGCTCACGGCGACGTTGGGACGCGGCGGCTTCAGCTGGCCGGCGCTGTTGTCGGGGGCGGGCGGGCTGTGGGCAGTCGGCGCAGGCCTGTCGCAGCCGCTCTTCCATGGCGGCGCGCTGCTGGCCCACCGGCATGCGACGCTCGATTCGTACGACGCAGCGGTGCTTCAGTACAAGTCGGCGGTGCTGTCCGCGTTCGGTGACGTCGCGGATTCGCTCGCCGCGCTGGACAACGACGCGCAGACGCTGGCCGCGAACGAAATCGCGGCGCGGGCGGCGGGCGCGGCCTTCGACGAAACGGCGCAGCGCCGCACGCTGGGCGCCGTTCCGGTGTCCGCGCAGCAGGCGAGCGAGCGGCAATATCTGACCGCGGAGCTCGACGCGGTCCGTGCCGCGAGCCGGCGGATGACCGATACGGCGGCACTCCTGCAGGCAATGGGCGAGTTGCCGCCCGACGCCCGTACGGCAGTCGCGGCCCGGCAATAACGGCTGCTTGCGTCGACGGGCCGGCTGCGCGTGCGGCCGGCCCGGGCCTCGACGCCCGACGCCCGGCGCACCGCGACTACCGCGGCGCCGAGCACTCCTTTACTCCGCATGATCGATTCCCGATGAAACCCGAAAACCTGGTCGCCTGCCACGAATGCGACCTGCTGTTTTGGCGGCCGCCGCGCCTGCGCGCGCTGGCTGCGCACTGCCCGAGGTGCCGTGCCCGCGTGGGCGGCAGCGCGCACGGCCGTCGGGCGCTGGACCGGCGGTGCGCGATCGCGCTTGCCGCGCTGTTCACGTTGTTCATCGCGCAGGCCTTTCCCATCGTCGCGCTCGACGCCGCCGGCATCGCATCGCACGCGACGCTGGCCGACGCGGTGGCCGCGTTGCGCTTGCACGGGCAACCGGTCGTGGCGGCGATCGTGTTCTGCACGACAATGTTGTTCCCGCTGCTGGAACTCACCGCGTGGCTGTACGTGCTCGTGCCGTTGCGCGCGGGCCGTGTACCGCCCTGCTTCGCGCCGGTCCTGCGCAACATGCAGCGGCTGCGTCCGTGGAGCATGGTCGAGGTGTTCCTGCTCGGCATCCTGGTCACGATCGTCAAGATGACGAGCGTCGCGCACGTGATACCGGGCCCCGCGCTGTTTGCGTTCGGCGCCCTCACCGTGATGCTGGGCGTTCTCGCGTCGTTCGACCCGGGCGGCCTGTGGGAAGCGCGCGACGAAATCATCGCGCTGCGCGACGGCGGTATGCCTGCCGCGGTGTCGCGCCGGCGGCGCACGCCGCGACGCGCTGCACCGGTGGCGCCCGACACAGCAGACGCAATGGACGCTACGGACGCGACCGGGCCCCACCGCCCGGCAAGCGTCACAGCCCGCGCCGCGGGGCTGCTCGCATGTCATACCTGCGGACGCGTGCAGCACCCGCATACCGAGGCCGCCGACGCGCGCTGCACGCGCTGCGGGTCGACGCTGCACGAACGCCGCCCGCGCAGCGCCGCACGCACGGGCGCGCTCGTGATCGCGGCCGCGCTGCTCTACATTCCGGCGAACCTGCTGCCCATCATGCACGCGACCTCGCTCGGCCGCGCCGAGGACGACACCATTCTCGCCGGCGTCGCGTACTTCTGGACGTCCGGCGACTGGCCGCTCGCCGTCGTCGTGTTCGTCGCGAGCGTGCTCGTGCCGATGCTCAAGCTCGCGATTCTTGCGTTGCAGGCCATTGCCGCGCATCGCGGCACGCCATGGCGCCCGCTGGAACGCACGCGGCTCCATCGACTGGTGGAACGCGTGGGCCGCTGGTCGATGCTCGACGTGTTCGTCGTCGCGCTGACGATCGCGCTCGTGCATTTCGGTTCGTTCGCCGAGATCACGCCCGGCCCCGGCGCGCTGGCGTTCGGTGCCGTGGTCGTACTCACCATGTGCGCGTCGATGCAGTTCGATCCGCGACTCATCTGGGACGGCGTGCACCGCTCCGCCGCCAGCCCTCGATCCTGAACGAGCGCAAGCCCGTCGCAACGCTACGACTATTCATACGATGCTTCCCCTCGATTTGCCTGAACCCGAGATCCGGCCGCGCAGCCGCTGGATCCCGTCCCTCGTCTGGATCGTTCCGCTCGTGTGCGCGTTGATCGGGCTGTCGCTCGTGTACCGCAGCATTGCCGCGACCGGCCCGACGATCACCGTCACGTTCGCGAACGCAGAAGGCCTCGAAGCCGGAAAGACCAAGGTCCGTTACAAGGACGTCGATATCGGCTCGGTGCAGGCCATCACGCTCACGCCCGACTTCAAGCGCGTGGTCGTGCGCATCCAGCTCACCAAGGAAGCTGCGCGGTTCGCGAACCGCGATACGCGATTCTGGTTCGTTCGGCCGCGTGTCGGCGCCACCGGAATCTCCGGGCTCGGCACGCTGCTCTCCGGCGCGTACATCGGCGCGGACCTCGGCCGCTCGCCGCACGAGCAGAGCGACTTCGCCGGCCTCGAGACGCCACCCGCCGTCACCGCGGACCAACAAGGCCGCCGCTACCTGCTGCACGGCGATTCGCTCGGCTCGATCGACATCGGCTCGCCGGTGTTCTACCGGCACCTGCAGGTCGGCCAGGTGGTCGGCTTCTCGCTCGACAAGGATGGCGCGGGCGTCGACGTGCAGGCGTTCGTGAAGGCGCCATACGACAAATACGTCGGCACCAACACGCGCTGGTGGCACGCAAGCGGCGTGGATCTGCGGCTCGATTCGAACTGCCTGAAGCTGAACACGCAGTCGCTCGCGACGGTGGTCGTCGGCGGTCTCGCGTTTCAGTCGCCGCCCGAGCAAGCCGATGCCCCGCCGGCGGCCGACAACGCGTCGTTCCGGCTCGCGCCGGACCAAGCCGAGGCGATGCGCGACCCCGACGGCACGCCGCTGATGGTCGTCATGCGCTTCGACCAGTCGCTGCGCGGACTGTCCGTCGGCGCGCCGGTCGATTTGCGCGGCATCGCGCTCGGTCAGGTCACGAACATCGGGATCGAGTACAACGAGCACTCGCGCACGTTCAGCATGAAGGTCACGATGGCACTGTATCCGTCGAGACTGAGCCGGCGCAGCGACACCGCGCTACCGGCGCCCGATACGGCCGGCGGCCACGACCTCCTCGAGCACCTGGTGCTGCAGGGGCTGCGCGGGCAGCTGCGCACCGGCAGCCTGCTCACGGGCCAGTTGTACGTGGCGCTCGACATGTTCCCGAAGGCGCCGCGCGCCAGCGTGGATGTGCGCCGCACGCCGGTCGAGCTGCCGACCGTTCCGAACACGCTCGACGAACTGCAGGTTCAGCTCGCCGACATCGCACGGAAGCTCGACAAGGTTCCATTCGACCAGATCGGCAACAGTCTGAACGGTGCGCTCGAGCATGCGAACCAGCTGTTCGGACACCTCGACGAGCAGGTCGTGCCGCAGGCGCGCGACACGCTGGCGGCGGCGCAACGCACGTTCGACGCCGCGCAGGCGACGCTGCGGCAGGATTCGCCGATGCAATCGGACGTTCATGACGCGATGCAATCGCTCACGCATACGCTCCAGTCGCTCAATACGCTGGCCGACTATCTCGAGCGGCATCCGGAAGCGCTGCTCTTCGGCAAGAAAGGAGAACCGAAATGACGCCGCATTCGTTTCGCACGATCCGGATACCGATCCGTATCGCAACGTGCGTCGCGCTGGCCGTGCTCAGCGCCTGTGCGTCGCCGCCCGTACGATTCCATACGCTCGGGATGGCGGATGGCGCGGGCGGCGACACCGGCGCGTCACGTCCCGCATGGCTGATCGACATGCAGCGCGTGCACGTCGCGGCGCCGGCGGACGGCAACCGGCTCGCGGTGCAGCGCGGCCCCGAACGGGTCGACATTCTGGAACAGGAGCGCTGGGTTTCGCCGCTCGGCGACGAGATGCGCGGCGGACTGTCGACGCGCGTCACGTCCCGGCTGAACACGATCGACGTTCACCGCGTCGCCCATCCGGATGGCACGCCGGTTTATCGGGTCGCCGTGGACGTCCAGCGTGTCGAATCGTGGCCGGCGTCGCACGTGCTGCTCGATGCGACATGGACCGTGGACGCCGGCTCCGGACAGCCGGCACTGACGTGCCGCAGCATCGTTCGGGCCGGTGCGTCGGCGGGCTACGACGCGCTCGTCGACGCGCATCGCCATGCGCTCGACACGCTCGCGCTCGGCATCGCCGCGGGCATTCGCGCGGCGGCCACGCACGCGCCGCCGCCCGCCGGATGCCGCGCGGGAACACTCGACCGACGGATCGCGCCACCCGTCGCCGAGCGCGGCGCGCCGGATCCGCTCGACGACTGAATCGGACCGCGAACACGCGCCCGGTCGGGTCGGGTTGGGCGATCGGCATCGCGCCGGTGCCCTGCACGATCAAGCGACATCGTCAGGCGAAATCATCCCGGCGAAAAAGCGAATCGGCGCTGCGCCGTTCCCGCGTCGATCCGGCGTTTCGTGCGGCGCGGTGTGGCGCCACTTCGATCATTTCCACCTGCATGGACAACCCAGGATGAAACCCGCCCGACTCACGCGCGAGCAACGCAGGCTCGACACCCGCGAACGGCTCATCGCCACCGCTCGCGCGCTATTCATCGCAAAAGGCTTTGCCGATACGAGCGTCGAACATATCGCCGAGGGCGCCGGGTACACGCGCGGCGCGTTCTATGCGCACTTCGAACACAAGCGCGAGCTGTTGATCGAGATCCTTCGCCGCGACCATGATCGAATGATCACGAAAGTTCGGCTGGCGGCGCCGGAGAGCGGCGGCGCCTGCAGCGCAGCCGACTACGCGGACATTGCCGCCGGCTGGGAATGTTTCCCGCTGTGGGTCGAGGTTCATCTGTACGCGCTGCGCGATGCCGCGTTTCGGCACATCGTCGACGGCCTGCACACCGAACCGGCTGCGCTACCGGAGACGGCCAGCGGCGCGGCGGGCGCCGCCGATCGGATGCCGTCCGCGACCGGCTGGGCGGCTGCGCTCGGCGTCGCGCTGCTGAGTGTCAGCGCGCGGGATGCGCGGCGCGACGATCCCGCGTAGCGCAAGAAAGGGCCACCCGGCCGGGATTCGCCAAACATCCTCCACATCTCGGCCCAAGCCGCCGTGTCGCCGCTCATCCCCAATTGACCCACCCGAGGCCTGGCAGCGGGCGACGGCGCTACATCACTGCGCCGTCTCGGCCGCTTCCACCACCGGCAGCGGCCGGCTCGCGATCTTCTCGGCTTCCGCGCGCTTGAGCCCCAGCGTATGCAGCAGCGTTGCCGCCGTGCGTTCCGGGAAATGCTCTCCGCTGAAGCCGAGTTCCTTCAGCACACCGGCCGCCGGCGCGCCCGGCGCGACGAAGTTGAGCTCGGCCGCAATTGAGGTCAGCACCGTACCGCCTACCGAAAGGAAGCCGATGAACGGGTCGGCGACCGCGAAGCGTTTTTCGGCGATGCCGCGCTCGATGTCCCGCAGCAGGCGCTGGCCCAGGCCAAGCGTCAGGACCCGCGCCGAAAAACCCTCGCGTATCAGGAAGTGTCCCCACACCGGCTCGCGCCGCGCGCGCATCAGCGTATGCCGCACCGACACGGAAATGATTTCCGCCGGGTCGGACAGGCCGCTGGCCAGGCGATCGAGCGAATCCGCGAACTCCTCGAATACTGATTCCACGAGGGTCGCGTAGATCGCCTCCTTCGATTCGAAGTGGTTGTAGAACGAGCCGAAGCCGACGTCGGCGGCCTCGGTGATCTCGTTGATGGCGACGCCTTCCATGCCCTTTTCCGCCATCAGCCTGAGCGCGGCGTCCAGCAGGCGGGCACGGGTCTCGCGCTTGCGGCGCGCGCCGCGCGGCTCGCGCTCTTCGGCGACCGCGACCGCGGGATTGGCTGCTTCCGGCGCGTTGGCGGCTTCCGGAGCGGAGCGCTTCGGTGTCCGGCGATTCGGTGTATTCGGCATGACGTTTCCGATCCTTGTTCGTGCCCAAGTATAGATTCAAATGTCTACATTGACAAAGTTATCATTCATGACTTTAATGTCACAAAAGGCGGCTGAACGAGGCCTCGGGAACCGATCGACAAACGAATGGAGAAACGGTGGAGACACATCTGCACACGGGCGCCAGCGCGTCCATCCACATCAATTCGCGCTCCTCGCCGGTGGGCGGGTTGCCGGCGACGCACGATGGACTGATCGAAGAATTCGGGCCAGTCGGCGCCGCAACGGGCCCTGTGCCGGCCAGTCACGGTAGCCGCGACGACGCGCCTCGCCCCCCTGCGCAATCGACGATCGACCTCGCGACATTCACGTGCCGACCAGACATGTCGCGCGACGGTGCGATTGCGTGCCTGCCGTTGCGCGGACAGCCCCTCGATGCGACGGCGCCTGCCTTCGCGATTACCGTTCGACCTGCCTGACTGCCATCCGCCATGAAACTGACCACCACCCAGCCGGCCCGACACCCCCACCCCACGACGAAGGCATCGGCGCTCGCCTATCTGATCTTCGATCGTCCGGACCTCGACGAGGCCGAGCACTTTCTCAACGACTTCGGTCTTCAAACGGTGCGGCGGGACGACACGCAACTGCTGTTGCGCGGAACGGGCACGGCACACTTCTGTTATGTCGTTCGCCAGGCGCCGAAGGCTCGCTTCGTCGGCTTCGGCTTGCGCGTCGACAGTCGGGCCGATCTGGAGGCGCTCGCCAGCGTCCCCGGCGCGTCGAAGGTCGAGGCATCGGATTGGCCCGGTGGCGGCCAGCGGGTGCGCCTCACCGATCCGTCAGGTTTTCAGGTCGACGCGATTGCGGGCCAGACACGGGCCAACACGCTGCCGCATCGCGCTGCGCTCCCGTTCAACTCGGTCGACGCGCCCGTGCGAATCAACGAGACGCAGCGGCCGCCGGCGAGCACCCCTGAAGTCATTCGGCTCGGGCACGTCGTGCTCGAGCTGGCCGACTTCCAGGAAACCTGCGCGTGGTACACGCAGCATTTCGGGTTCATCCCCAGCGATGTCCAGGTGCTGCCGGACGGCTCCCCCGCGGTGGCATTCATGCGGCTCGATCTGGGCGACAGGCCGGCCGATCACCATACGCTCGCGCTCGCCCAGGGGTTCCTGCCGACGTATAGCCATAGCGCGTACGAGCTGGTCGACGCCGATGCCGTCGGCATGGGCCAGCGCATGCTCCGCGACAGCGGGTGGACGCATGCGTGGGGCATCGGCCGACACATTCTCGGCAGCCAGATCTTCGACTACTGGCAGGACCCTTGGGGCGACAAGCACGAACACTATTGCGACGGCGACTTGTTCACGGCTAACGAGCCGACAGGCGTGCACCCGGTCAGCCGCGAAGCGATGGCGCAGTGGGGCCCGACGATGCCGCGCAGCTTCACGAAGCCCCGGTTCACGCCGTCGAGCCTCGCGGCGCTGCTTCGCAACCTGCGCCGCAGCCCCGATCTGACGCTGAGCAAGCTGCTGACCTTGGCGAAGCTGTTCGCCTGACCCCGACCGCCCATTCGACTCACGAGAGATCCATCCATGTCACTGCTTGTCCTGCACTTCCGGCACAACGGCCGCGCCCAATGGGGGGTGGCCGCCAACGGCGCCGTCACGCCGATTCCCGGCGACTTCGAAACCACCGCGAGCTTTCTCGCGGCGAATCCGGTCGAACGACTCGCCGCGCTCGACGGATCGACGATCCCCGAGACAGAGGTGGAGTGGCTGCCCCCGGTGACAGCCAACCAGCAATTCGTTTGCCAGGGCGCGAATTATCGTCAGCACATGATCGAATCCGGCATGGATCCGGACGCGAAAAAGTTCAACATGATCTTCACGAAGGCGACGAGTTGCATCGTCGCCGCCGACTCACCGGTGGTGAAACCGCGACACGTCCGGTTTCTCGACTACGAAATCGAGCTCGGCCTCATCCTCAAACGCGACATCACGTCCCACCGGCAGATCACGGACGAGAACCTGCACGACTACGTCGCCGGCACCGTGATCGTCAACGACTATTCCGCGCGCGATGTCCAGATCCCGCAGATGCAGTTCTACAAGGGCAAGAGTTTCCGGACGTTTGGCCCGGTCGGCCCGTATCTGTGCCTGCTCGAGCGGCGTGACTTCCCGAAGCTGAAGGCGCTCGACCTGACGTTGACCGTCAACGGCGCGGTGCGTCAGCGGGACTCGACCTCGAACCTCGTCTATGGTCCGGCCGAAACACTGACCGAGTTGTCGGGCGTGCACGACCTTCGCGCCGGCGACCTGCTCGCGACCGGCACGCCGGCCGGCTGCGCACTCAGCATCCCGTCGCCGCTCAAGCAGCGGGCCGTGGCGCTATTTCCCGAATCCGTCAAATGGAAGATGTTCATGAAGGTGCAGGCGGGACGCGCGCAGTACCTGAAGGCCGGAGACATCGTCGAAGCCCGGATCGCGAGCCGCGACGGAACGATCGATCTGGGCGTGCAGCGTAACAAGATCGTGGACGAAGCAGCATGAACGGCATCGCGACCCGGTACGACGTGCTGGCGATCGAAGCGCAGGGCCTTCCGCCGGACCTCCCTGCCAGCACCTACGAGATGATTTGCGCCGGCGCGGCCATCGATCCGTCCGCCCCCGCGCTGTCCTTTTTCCTGACCGCCGACGCGCACCGCGACGCCGAGCGCTGGACCTATCGCGAGCTGGTTCGTGACATCACGCGCACGGCCAACCTGTTCACGCGCCTCGGCGTGAACTCGCGTTCGGTGATCGCTTATGTGCTGCCCAATCTTCCCGAAACCCATTTCGTGATCTGGGGCGGGCAGGCGGCCGGCATCGTATGTGCGATCAATCCGCTGCTCGAAGGCGAAGCGATCGGCAATCTGCTCAAATCGGCCGGCGCCAGCGTACTCGTGACGCTCGCGCCATTTCCCGGCACCGATCTCTGGCAGAAAGTCGCGGAGATCCTTCACCAGGTCGAGTCGCTGCAGCATCTCGTGCTGGTCGATCCGGCCGATCGTGTGCGGGGCACCGCGCAAGCAGCGGCCCGCATGCTCCAGCGTGACGCGTGCCATAAGCTGCACGGCGACGATGGTTTGCGCGGCGTGGTGCCCGCGCCTATCCAGATCCACGACTTCGGTACGGAAATGGCGCGGGAATCCGGTACGGCGCTCGACAACGTGCGCCGCATTCAACCGGGCGACATGTCCTCATTCTTCTGTACCGGGGGAACCACCGGGTTGCCGAAAATCGCGATGCGCAGCCACGGCAACGAAGTGGCGAATGCATGGAGCGCCGGCCGGTTCTTCGGCGACAGCATCGGCCCCGGCAAAACGACTTTCTGCGGATTGCCGCTCTTTCACGTCAATGCCGCGATGGTGACCGGCCTGCTGCCTTTTTCCCGCGGCGCCCATGTCGTGCTCGGCACACCGCAAGGCTACCGAGGTGACGGTGTCGTCAAACGCTTCTGGGAAATCGTCGAACATCATCACATCAATTTCTTCAGTGGCGTCCCGACACTCTACGCGTCGCTGCTCGACATTCCTGTCGACGGTCATGCTATCGACTCGCTCGAATACGGCCTGTGCGGTGCGGCGCCGATGCCGGTCGGCGTCTTCAGGGCCTTCCAGGAAAAAACCGGCATCCGGATTCTCGAAGGCTACGGTCTGACCGAGGGAACCTGCGTGAGCAGCGTCAACCCGCCGACCGGCGAGCGCCGGCTCGGATCGATCGGGCTTCGCATCCCCTTCCAGGCGATGAAAGCTGTCGCCGTGGACGACGCGGGACGGTATCTGCGCGATTGCGCGGTGAACGAAGAGGGGCTGCTCGTCATCTCCGGGCCGAACGTTTTCACCGGCTACCTGCGTGCCGATCAGAACAGGGCGCTGTGGCTCGATCTCGGCGACGGCACGCGCTGGCTCAACACCGGCGACCTCGGCCGCTGCGACGTCGACGGTTACTTTTGGCTGACCGGCCGCAAGAAGGAACTGATCATTCGGGGCGGGCACAACATCGACCCTGCTGCGATCGAGGAACCGCTTCATCGACATCCGGCGGTCCAGCTCGCCGCGGCAATCGGGCGTCCCGATGCGCATGCCGGTGAGCTGCCGGTCGCATATGTTCAGCTCAAGCCGGGGATGAGCGCGACCGAGCACGATCTGACGGCATTCATGCAACAGGAGATCGCTGAACGCGCCGCGCTGCCCAAGCACGTCCGAATCGTGGAAGCGATCCCGCTCACGGGCGTCGGCAAGATCTTCAAACCGGAACTCAAGCGCCGCGAGACGCGCGACGCGCTGCGCGCGGCATTGGCCCAGGGCGGCGCCCCCGGTGCATCGATCGACGTCACGACCGATCAATCGGGCGGAATGTCCGTGTCGGTCGAGCTGAGCGACCCCGGGCTCGAGCCTGCGGCGCGCGTGGTGCTGGGGCGTTTTCCGTTTGCGTTCTCGATCTCGATCGCCGCGCAGCCGACACGGTCATCGTGACCGACAGCAACAGATCCGCGGCGATGGAGGAGCGCGGCTAGCCTGGATAGCACCAACATCGGAAGCAGATCGCCGCACTCAATAAGGTATCCAAATTAGTTGTTATTCATAGAGACGGATCGAGACAGAGGAGACACAAGATGAATTTCAGGCGGACGACGCGTTTCGCAGGCGTGGCGGTTTGTATCGGCTCGGCTTTGCTTGCCGACGATGTGCAGGCACAGACGGCCGGAAGCATTACGACATCGGTAGGATGGCTACACATTTCCCCTCAGGGCAGCGCAACGCCCCTGACCGTGCAAAGTGTCGGCGGCGTAACGGTGAATCACGAACTGACCGGTAGCAGCGCACATGCCAGTTCGACGGATACGCTCGGCATTACCAACGAGTACTACGTCACCGACCACTTCGGCGTCGCGATGCTTTTTGGAATGCCGCTGAAAGTCAATCTGATTGGCGACGGGACGTTGCAGAAGTACGGCACGCTCGGCACGACAAGGCCGATGCCGCCCGCGATCGAACTTCGATACCACCTGTTTTCTGCCACATCGAAATTCCGGCCGTACCTGGGCATTGGCGCGAACTATACGTGGTTCACCCAGGTTCGAGCCACCAACAGCCGGTTCGTCTCCGACAGCTTCGGGCCGGGCGGCTCGGCGCGCGCGACGCTCAGCGCTTCGTGGAACCCCGTGTTCGAGATCGGGGCGAATTACGCGGTGACCAGACACTGGTCTGTCGGAACCTCCGTCAACTACATGCCGGTGAAGACCCACCTCACGTTATACGGACAGACCGCGACGGGGACGCAGATCGTTTCCAAATCGACGCTCCGGCTCAATCCCGTCAGCGTTTTCCTGAACGTCGCCTATACGTTCTGACGAGCACGCCGGATGCCAGCCCCCCCCCCGCATCGAAGCAACACATAGGATCGAACGATGAAACGACAGGTTCTCAAGACCATTCTGTTTGCATTGCCCAAGGTTCTGGACCTGACGGCGCGCCGCTTCCCCGCCTACCGGGAACGTCTCAAGGAGCGCAATCTCGTCGCGTGGATCGGGCTCATGGATCAAAGCATGGGTCGCGTCATCGAGTTCAAGAATGGCCGCATTCGGTCGCGCGCCGGCAAGCACCCGCGGCCCGACGTGCGCATGGCCTTCAAGGATGTCGCCACCGCCCTGAAGTTTCTTTCCCCCAGCCCGGACCAGAGCGAAATCATCCACGCCGCCAAGAACTTCAAGGTCGTCACGGAGGGCGAGGACGAACTGCTGGTTTGGCTCATGCAAACGCTGAGCATGATGCGCACCGTCGGCCTGCCGATGGGCACGCCCATGCGCGATGGCACCCGGCGCTACACCACCTGTACCAATGGCGGGCCGCTGTTCGTCTACGTCAAGGATGATCGCATCGTCCGCGTGACCCCGATCGAGCTGGACGATACGGATGCGTCGAGCTGGGTAATCGACGCACGTGGACGCCGCTTCAGCCCGCCACGGCGTGGCTTGGTCGCGCCGCACGCGTTGACCCTCAAGTCGTTGGTCTACTCCGACAAGCGCATCCTTCACCCGATGAAACGGGTCGACTTCGACCCTGACGGCGAGCGCAATCCCCAGAACCGCGGCAAGTCCGGCTATGTGCGTATCAGCTGGGACGAGGCCCTGGACATCGTCGCCAAGGAGATCAACCGGCAGAAGCGCGTTCACGGCCCCGGTTCCATCACCTTCCCGATGTCGTCTCACCATCAGTGGGGCAACGTGGGCTACTACCTCAGCGCGCTGACGCGCTTCGCCAACCTGATCGGCTTCACGCGAGTCGCCGCGAATCCGGACAGCTGGGAAGGCTGGTACTGGGGCGCCATGCACCATTTCGGCAACTCGATGCGCGTCGGCGTGCCCTCCGGCTATGGCGGCCTCGAGGACGCGCTCAAGGAAGCCGAAATGATCGTCTTCTGGTCCTGCGACCCCGAAAGTACCAACGGCGCCTACGCGGGATTCGAGGGAACGCCGCGCCGTCTGTGGGCCAAGGAGCTCGGCATCGAGTTCGTTCATATCGACCCGCACTGCAATCCGACCGCACAGCTGCTGGGCGGCCGCTGGATCCCGGTCCGGCCGCAAACCGATGCCACGCTGGCTACCGCGATCATGTACGTATGGGCCGTGGAGGGCCTGTACGACAAGGACTACGTCGCGGCGCGCACGACCGGTTTTGACGATTGGAAGGCCTACTTGCTGGGCGAAACCGACGGTACGCCCAAGACGCCCGAGTGGCAGGAGAGCGAGACCGGCGTGCCGGCCAAGGACGTCCGCGCGCTGGCGCGCCTGTGGGGAAACAAGAAGGTTCATCTCGCCGTCGGGATGACCGGCGCGGGATTCGGTGGCGCGGGCCGCGGGGCGACCGGCGCGCAATGGGCGCGTTGCATGATCATGATGATGGCCATGCAGGGCTGGGGCAAGCCGGGGGTGAATTTCGGCTGCCTCGAAATCGGCGTCCCGCACGATCTCCAGTTCTACTTCCCCGGCTACGCGGACGGCGGCATTTCAGGCGACCTGGCGTGGACCGCCAACGCGGTGGACAACTACCAGCGCATGCCGCACATCCTCACCATGAATCCGGTCAAGCAGATGGTGCCGCGCCAGCAGCTGCCCGATGCGATTCTCAACGGTCACGCCACCGGTTATCTGTGGGACGGCATGTCCCAGGAAGCGCAGTTCGCGCCGTTCACCTACCCGATGCCCGGCTATTCGCCGATCCACATGATCTATCGCTATGGCGGATCGTCGTTCAGTACCGTGACGAATTCCGGACGCTGGACCGAGGCCTACCGGCACTCGAGTATCGAGTTCGTGGTCAATCAGTCGATCTGGATGGAAGGCGAGGCACAGTTCGCCGACATCATCCTGCCCGCGTGCACGTCGCTGGAGCGTTGGGACATCGGGGAATGGGCGAATTCGGGCGGCTACGCGCACCACGGGTATGGCACGGTCAACCATCGCATGCTGACCATGCAGCACAAGTGCATCGAGCCTTTGGGCGAGTCCCGCTCCGACTACGACATCTTCACCGCCATCCTGATCCGGTTGGGCCTCGGTGGCATCTTCACCGAAGGCTGCAGCGATCTCGACTGGGTCAAGCGCGTCTTCGACTCGTCGGATCTGCCCGATCACATTTCGTGGCGCGAATTCTGCCGCAAGGGCTACTTCGTCGTGCCGCCCGAAAAGCCCGAGCTTCGCCATCCCGTGGACATGCGTTGGTATGCGGAAGACCGGAAGAAGGACCTGCCAGAGCCTCATCCGCTGCCGTCACAGTTCTCGGAAAAGTTCGGCAAGGGCCTGCAGACGCCAAGCGGCAAGCTGGAGTTCGTGCCCGAGTTGCTGAAGCGGCACACGGCGGACAACCCCGAGCGGCCGCCGCTCAACCGATATATCCCCTCCTGGGAGGGTCTGCGCTCGGACCTGGCGCGGCGCTATCCGCTGCAATTGATCGCCACCCACAGCCGCTACAGCTTTCATACCCATTGTGACGGCAAGAACTCCGCGGTGAACGGCATCGACGATCACCGCGCGCTGATCGCGGGGCACCGCTTCTGGCTGCTGAGGCTCAATCCGGCCGACGCCGCCGCTCGACGCATTGCCCATCGCGATCTCGTCAAGGTGCACAACGACCGCGGCGCCGTGATCTGTGCGGCCGATGTCTCGCCGCTCGTGAACGCCGGCGTGGTGAAGTCCTACGAGGCGAGCGCCGAATTTCAGTTGATCGAAATCGACGGCGAGCAAGTCGAGATTGGCGGTTGCATGAACATGCTCACCCCTGACCGGCCGCAGACCGCCGGCACCAGCAGCATGAGCCCGAATTCCTGCCTGGTGCAGGTCGAGAAATGGCGCGGTGCCGAGGCGTTCATGCTCGGTCGCGCAGCGTGAGGAATGTCAAATGAGCAAGTGGAACCTGATTATCAAGGTCGGGCGTTGCGAGAACTGCCAGAACTGCGTGATCGCCGCACGGGACGAACACGTTGGCAACGACTTTCCCGGCTACGCCGCGCCCGCCTCGGCCAACGCCGAGAGCCCCATCCGCATCCTGCGCCGCGTACAGGGTGCCTCGCATATGGTCCAGACCACTTATTTGCCGGTGATGTGCAATCACTGTGACGACGCGCCCTGCATGCGTGTCGGCGGCGGCGCCATTCGCAAGCGTGCCGACGGCATCGTCATCATCGATCCGGACAAGGCACGAGGCCGCAAGGACATCGTCAAGGCCTGCCCTTACAAGGCAATCGTCTGGAACGAAGCGCTGCAACTGCCCCAGATCTGGATCTTCGATGCGCATTTGCTCGACCAGGGTTGGCCGCGCCCGCGTTGTCAGCAGTCGTGCCCCACCGATGTCTTCGAGACGGTCAAGCTCGACGATACGGCGATGGCCGAGAAGGCCCGACGGGAGGGACTCAAGGTATTGCGACCCGACCTGAGCACGAAGCCCCGCGTGTGGTACAGCGGCCTCGAGCGCTGGGAAACGTGCTTCGTCGGCGGAAGTGTCAGTGTCCAGGCAGGAGACGTGGTCGAGTGCGTCACGGACGCGGTCGTCGCGTTGTACGTCGGGAATATGCAGGTCGCCGAGACGGTCTCGAACGGTTTCGGTGATTTCCGGTTCGATGGCCTGGCCAAGGGCAGCGGCACCTACCGAGTCAAAATCCGACATGCCCTCGGCAACGCCTGGCGCGAGTGCGAATTGGGCGACAGCGTCTACCTGGGAGAAATCAGGCTCAGCCGGTCGAAAAATGCCGTGGCGATCGAATGTTCATGATCGGGGGAAGGCTGAACGCCGCGGTACTCGCACCGATTTCCCGCGCGCCGCCTTACCGCGGCGAGCCACCTGAACATCATCGGACCGGCGTCACTTATCGGCCGCATACGAAGCAAACACCTTCGTCAGGTGTGCGACGAATGCTTTGACATTCGGGCTGCTGCGCCGGCTCTCCGGCCACAGCGCCGTGATCGTGGAGCGCGGTTCGACGAACTCGGTGAGGAGCGGCACAAGCTCCCCGCGCTTGACGTAGGAATCGGCCACATAGGCGGGTGTAATGCCGACGCCTCCTCCGGCGGCCATCACGGCGGCGACGGCATCGCTGGTATCGACCACGATGCCGGCGTCCGGTATCAGGTCGAGCGATCCTTCACTGGTGACAAAATTCCAGCGGAAGACCTGTCCTGAACTCTGAAAGCGGAAATTCACACAATCGTGATCCACGAGGTCGTCGGGGTGTTTGGGGACACCGCGACGGGCCAGATAGTCCGGGGATGCATAGGCGCCGATATGGTGAGGGGAAAGCTGGCGCGAGATCAAGCGGGAACCGGTTAGATCTCCTACGCGAATGGCTACATCAACCCCTTCGCCGACCAGATCGACGAAATGGTCGCCCAGGCGCAGGTCGACGGACAGCTTGGGAAACCGCTTTCGAAACGCAGGTAGCGCAGGCGCGATCAGATGAATCCCGATCGGGAGCGGCGCGGTCACCTTCAGGATGCCGGCCGGCTCGGATCGTGCCGAGACCGCGGCCTGCTCGATGGCCTCCATTTCCGCAAGCAGGCGCAACGTGCGTTCATGCAGCTCGCGCCCCTCCTGGGTCAGCGTCAATGATCGGGTGGTCCGGTTGAACAGCTTGAGCTCGAAGTGCTGCTCGAGACGCTGGATGCTCTTGCTCACGGCCGACGGTGTGACGCCAAGCGCCCGAGCGGCGGCCGAATAACTCCCTAACGAGGCCGCACGGCTGAATGCAATGAGACCCGTCAGGCGGTCCAGGCTGATTTGTTCCATGGCGGAATGATTGAAGCGAGTTTGGCGCTGATTATCAATATCAATTGGCAAGTATAGAGTGCTGTCCAAGACGCCGCATCGGGTTGCGTCAGCCGACAGGACCTACTTTCATGACCACCAATTTCGCCGCCCATTCACTCGAGAATCAGTCCGTCCTCATCATCGGCGGAACCTCCGGCATTGGCCTTTCCGCGGCCAAACAAGCGAAGGCCGCCGGGGCGAACGTCACCGTGATCGGGTTCAACGCGGAGGGCGCTGAACGCGTCGCCGCCGAGCATGGTTTTGCGGGTTGGCGCGCCGCCGACGTGACCAAGCCGGAGACCCTCACCTCGGCGCTGGCCGACATCGCACACGTCGACCATCTCGTCCTCCTCGCAGGGACCTTCGTGGCAGGCAAGGTGCTGGAAGCGGATGTCGACTATCTGCGTCGTGCGTTCGACGAACGTGTGTGGGCAGCCGTGCACACGTTGCGCACGCTCGGTGATCGCCTGGCCGCCGATGGCTCCATCACCTTCATTTCAGGCGTGCTGGCCGACCGACCCAACGCCTACGGCACGGCCATTCTTGCGTCGGCGTCCGCCGCGATGGAAGCCCTGGCGCGGGGTTTGGTGCTTGAACTGGCGCCGCGCCGCGTCAACACCGTCTCGCCCGGCACCACCGACACGCCGCTGCTTGCTCGCACGCTCGGCGACGGTCGCGACGCGTACGTGAACGCATTGAAAGAAAAACTGCCGCTGCGTCGTTTGGGTACCGCTGACGAAGTGGGCGCCGCGGTGGTGTTCCTCATGAGCAACGGTTTCATGAACGGCGAGACGATCCACATCGACGGCGGCGCCCGTCTCGTGTGATGTGGCCTGAAAGGCTCGCGGTATTGCCACGCTGACAAGGAACAAGAAGGAGGTTTGGTGCCTACGCTGTTTGATCCCATTCGACTGGGCGCGATCGAAGCGCCCAACCGTATCCTGATGGCGCCCATGACACGTGCCCGGGGAACCCGCGAGCACGTACCCACCGCGATGATGGCCGACTATTACAGTCAGCGCGCATCCGCGGGTCTCATCATCTCGGAGGCCATCGGCATTTCCCGGCAGGGGCTGGGTTGGCCCTACGCCACCGGACTGTGGACGCCTGCCCAGGTTGCCGGCTGGCGAAAAGTGACCGACGCCGTGCACGAAGCGGGTGGTCGCATCGTGGCCCAGCTCTGGCATATGGGCCGCGTGGTGCATCCGAGCTTTCTCGATGGCGCGCAGCCTGTCTCGTCGTCCATCACGACCGCACCGGGCCATGCTCATACCTATGAAGGAAAGCAGTCCTACACGCCGGCGCGCGCACTGGCGACGCACGAAATTCCCGCCGTGATCGAACAGTTCGCCGCCGCTGCACGTAACTCACTGCAGGCCGGCTTCGACGGCGTGCAGTTGCATGCTTCGAACGGCTATCTGATCGATCAATTCCTGCGAGATAGCGCCAACTTCCGCGGCGACGCGTATGGCGGCTCGATCTCCAATCGGCTCCGGCTTCTGATCGAAGTAACCGAGGCTGTCGCGGATGTCGTGGGCGCCGACCGCACCAGCGTTCGCCTGTCTCCCAACGGCGAAACCCTGGGCGTGCGTGATAGCGATCCGTTGCCGCTGTTTATCGCGGCCGCCGAGGCGCTATCCACGGTCGGGATCGCGTTCCTGGAACTGCGTGAACCGCCACTGAACGGCAGTTTCGGCGTCGGCTATCTCGATCCGCTCGCGGCGCGGATCCGCCCGGCTTTCAAAGGACCGCTGGTGCTCAACTCGGATTTCGACGCGGCCCGAGCCCAGGCTGAACTCGACGCCGGGATTGGCGATGCCGTTGCGTTCGGGCGCCCTTTCATCGCGAATCCGGATTACCCCCGCCGTCTGGCCGACGCGATTCCGCTTGCGTCGGACGACCCGACCACGTGGTTCACGCAAGGCGCGGAGGGTTACGTCGATTACCCGGGCGCGGCGTCGGCTTGACGACACGCTGCGCGACGGGGCTCGTGGTCGGACGGCGCCATCGGCAACGACGCACTTGCCGATCCGGTCGCGTTCGTTGATGGTCGCTCGCTGACGCGGAATCTCACCCTCGCGGTGGTATCCGCGGCAATCGTGCCGCACATGTCGACATGCACCTCGTCGGTGTCACCGTGCGAAAGCCGTGGCCTCGATCGCATTTGCTTTTGACGCCACCAATCGCGAAGCCCAACTGCCGAGCGTGCCCATCACGCGGGGGTTCTTTTCGCCTGCATCCCGCGTTCCTGACGCATCGACCGCTTGAGGCCGCGCTGGCCGCTACGGCTACATTTGCGGCAACCGTTATTTCCCTGCAAACGTACGAAAGGAAAACCATCATGTCATTCGTTACCACGCAAGACGGCGTCCAGATTTTTTACAAGGACTGGGGTCCCAAGGACGCTCAGCCGATCGTCTTCCATCACGGCTGGCCGCTCTCCTCGGATGACTGGGATGCCCAAATGTTGTTTTTCCTGTCGAACGGGTATCGCGTCATTGCCCACGACCGGCGAGGACATGGGCGCTCCGCGCAAGTCGCCGAAGGTCACGACATGAACCATTACGCGGCCGATGCGTTCGCCGTGGCCGAAGCACTGGATCTCCGGCATGCAGTGCATATCGGCCACTCCACCGGCGGCGGCGAAGTCGCCCGCTATGTCGCAAGGCACGGCGAACCCGCCGGGCGTGTCGCCAAGGCGATACTGGTCAGCGCGGTGACACCGCTGATGCTGAAGACGCAGGCCAACCCCGACGGGGTGCCGATCGAGGTGTTCGACGGGTTGCGTGCCGGCACGGCGGCCAATCGCGCCCAGTTCTTTCTCGATGTGCCGAGCGGCCCGTTTTACGGATTCAATCGAACCGGCGCGAAGATCGATCAAGGCGTCATTCGGAACTGGTGGCGCCAAGCCATGATGGGCAGCGCCAACGCGCATTACGAGGGCATCAAGGCGTTCTCCGAGACCGACCAGACCGACGATCTCAAGGCGATCAGCGTGCCGACGCTTGTGCTGCATGGCGAAGACGACCAGATCGTCCCCTATGAGAATGCTGCGCTGAAGGCAATCAAACTGCTCGAGAACGGCACATTGAAGACCTATCCGGGCTACGGCCACGGCATGCTGACGGTCAATGCCGATGTGCTCAATGCGGATCTGCTGACCTTCGTGAAGGCTTGAAGATTCTCAAATCGATTCGTCATCCGATGTTTCAGCGTGACGAGGCCGGGGAAGCGCATTCCGGATGACGGGTCGCTTCCCGGTCAATCGATGACTGACAGCCACGCGTTCGGGAAAGCGGTCGGCTACCAGGACCGCGGCCTGGTGACATCCAGTCGACGATCCGGCACGTTATCGGCCATGTCGTCGAGCGAGCTATTGATTTTTGAGACGAACGGTCTATTATTCGCCCATGGACGTTCGAACTGATCCGCCTCGCCGCCGCGGCAGGCCACCGAAGCAGCACGAAGACCTTGTCGCGACGCGCGACATGCTGTTGCGCACCGGGCTGGAAGTGCTCACCGAGAAGGGCTTTTCGGCCACCGGGCTCGACGAGATCCTTGGGCGCGCCGGCGTGCCCAAGGGCTCGTTCTATCACTACTTCGACAGCAAGGAGGCGTTCGGCCTCGAACTGATCGATCGCTACGCGGACTTCTTCGCCCGCAAGCTGGACCGTCATTTCAGCCAGCCCGAGCCGTCGCCGCTGGCTCGCGTGCGCGCGTTCGTCGACGATGCACGCGACGGCATGGCGCGCCATGAATACAGCCGCGGCTGCCTGATCGGCAACCTCGGCCAGGAAATGGGCGCACTGCCGGAGAGTTTCCGTGCGCGTCTGCGCGCGACGTTCGAGGACTGGCAACGCCGGCTGGCCGCCTGCCTGACCGCGGCCCAGCAAGCCGGCGAGCTCGCCGATTCGGCAGACCCCGCCGAGCTGGCCGCGTGCTTCTGGATCGGCTGGGAAGGCGCCGTGCTGCGCGCGAAGCTCGAACGCAGCGACGTGCCGCTTGCGCTGTTCGCGCAGTTTTTCTTCAATGCATTACCTCGCCGCTGAATTTTTTTGCCATTAACTAGACGATCGGTCTAAAAAGGAGGACGCATGTTCCAGGGCATCGTGATCGACAAGGACGAAACCGGCCAGCACGCGCGGCTGCAGACGCTGGACGACGCGCAGTTGCCTGCGGGCAACGTGACGATCCGGGTCGGCTATTCGACGTTGAACTACAAGGACGGGCTGGCGATCACCGGCAAGAGCCCGGTGGTCCGCAAATTCCCGATGGTGCCGGGCATCGATCTGGTCGGCGAAGTCGAGCACAGCACGCATCCGGATTACCGCGCGGGCGATCGCGTCGTGCTCAACGGCTGGGGCGTCGGCGAAACGCACTGGGGCGGCCTGGCCCAGAAGGCACGCGTCGACGGCGACTGGCTGGTGCCGCTGCCGTCCGCGTTTTCGCCGCAACAGGCGATGGCCATCGGCACGGCGGGCTACACCGCGATGCTGTGCGTGATGGCGCTGGAGCGGCATGGCGTGCGCCCGGACGATGGCGAGATCGTCGTGACCGGCGCGGCAGGTGGCGTCGGCAGCGTCGCCATCGCCCTGCTCGCGCGGCTCGGCTATCGCGTCGTCGCCGTGACCGGCCGCCCGGCCGATGCCGACTACCTGCGGCAGCTCGGCGCGTCGGAGATCCTCGACCGGTCGCAATTCGGCGCACCGGGCAAGCCGCTCGGCAAGGAACGCTGGGCCGGCGCGGTCGACGTCGCGGGCAGTCACGTGCTCGCCAACGTGTGCGCGACCACGCGCTATCGTGGCGTGGTGACGGCCTGCGGCCTCGCCGCCGGCATGGACTTTCCTGCCACCGTCGCGCCGTTCATCCTGCGCGGCGTGACGCTCGTCGGCATCGACAGCGTGATGTGCCCGCGCGCCGAGCGGCTGGAGGCATGGCGCCGGCTCGCGTCCGATCTCGATGTCGAGAAGCTGGGCGCGATCGGTCATCAGGTCAGCCTGGGCAACGCCATACCGCTTGCCGAGGAACTGATCGCCGGCAAGATACGCGGCCGCATCGTCGTGGACGTCAACGCATGACGCCGGCAACCCGTCGTTTCATGTCCGGCCCGCGGCTCGCGCGTCGCGTTCGCCCGTGCCACTTTATCCAGGAGACCTCATGACCGCTGCCAACCACGCGCCCGTCAGCCGCTTTCCGGTGCCGGCGCTCGACGACCTGCCCGACGACATTCGCGCACGGATCGCTGCCGTCCAGGAAAAGTCGGGCTTCATCCCGAACGTATTCCTCACGCTCGCGCATCGCCCGGACGAGTTTCGCGCGTTCATGGCGTACCACGACGCGCTGATGGACAAGCCGGGCAACCTCACCAAGGCCGAACGGGAAATGATCGTCGTGGCCACCAGCGCCGTGAACCAGTGCCAGTACTGCGTCATCGCGCACGGCGCGATCCTGCGCATTCGCGCGAAGGATCCGCTGATCGCCGACCAGGTCGCGACCAACTACCGCAAGGCCGACCTCACCGTCCGGCAGAAGGCGATGCTCGACTTCGCGATGAAGGTGTCGCAAAGCGCACACCTGGTGGGCGAAGCGGACTTCGACACGCTGAAATCGCATGGCTTCACCGAAGAGGACGTCTGGGACATCGCGGCGATCTCGGCGTTCTTCGGCATGTCGAATCGCATCGCGAACGTGACGAACATGCGGCCCAACGCGGAGTTCTACACGCTGGGGCGCTGAGCGCGCGCCGGCCTCGGTCGGCGCGCTCCGCCGAGCCGGACGCTGGAACAGCGCGACACCGAACTGGATGTCGCGGTTCCGACGGGCCGGCTCACGGCAAGCAGGAGCCGGTCAGCGCTCGGTCCACTCCTTCAACGCGTCCAACCCGTCCGGCAGCGTCGCGTCCGGGAACATCGTCGACAGCGTCGCGTCCCGCCACCGTGCCGCCTCCTCCGCGCGCTGCGTTTCCGCCTGCTCGCACACGAACAGCGCATCGCTGCCGAGCAGCAGGCGCATCGGCACGTCGTCGCGACGCGACAGCTCGACGATCAGCGCCGCGATCCGTGCGGGATCGCCGACCTCGTGGCCGCCATACGCACCGAGCAGTTCGAGAATCTTCCCGACCGACGGCTGGTAGTCGGGCAGCAGGCCGTCGACGTGGCGCTTCGCCTGCGCGGCCCATTCGGTGCGCATCCCGCCCGGCTCGAGCGTGCACACGCGCACGCCGAACGGCGCGACTTCCTTCGACAGCACGTCGCTGAACCCGCCGACCGCCCACTTCGCGGCCTGATACGCGGACAGGCCGGCCGTCGCCGTGCGCCCGCCGACCGACGACACCTGGAAGATGTGGCCCGCGCGTTGCGCTCGCATCGTCGGCAGCACCGCGCGCGTCAGGTTGACCACGCCGAACAGGTTCGTTTCGATCTGGTCGCGGAAGTCATCGGCGCCCATCTGCTCGAACGGCGCCGTATGACCGTAGCCCGCGTTGTTCACCAGCACGTCGATGCGTCCGAACGCGTCGCGGGCGGCGGCCACGGCATGCGCGGCCGCCGCTGCGTCGGTCACGTCGAGCTCCATCGGCAGCAGCCGGTCGCCGTACCGCGCTTCCAAATCCGCGAGCCGCGCCGGATCGCGCGCGCCAGCCACCAGCCGGTCGCCCGCCGCCAGCACCGCTTCCGAGATTGCACGCCCCAGGCCGCGTGCGGCCCCTGTCACCAACCAGACTTTCGACATTTCCATTCCTCGACAAAGTTGAAATCACTAAAATGAATGATTACTCACTCATTAATATGGGCGCTGAACCGGTCGTTTTCACCGTGCGTCGCCCTGCCTGAAACCGCCTTCCATCGTCGCGGCCACGCGCGAACCGAACGCGCCGCCGCTCATCCCTCTACAACTTTCCGCTATCACACCGCGTGCAGCACGGCCCACAGCGCGCGAAACCCGGCTTCCCGGTACGCATCGGCCCGCGCCGGATCGCGTGCGATCGACTCCATCGCCGTTTCCGCGATCGACGTGAACAGCGCCGTGCAGAACGCATGCGCGTCGTCGGCGTCGAGCCCGCCCGCGGCGGCACTCTGCGCGCGCAGCAGCGCGGTGATCGCGCCGAAGCCCTCGGTGCCGGCCGCGCGATGCGCGTCGTCGATGCGGCCGCTCACGTCGAGCTGCCGCAGCGCGCGCTGCCCGTGCGGATCCGCGATACCCCACGACACATAGCTGTTCCACACATGCCGCATGGCCTGCTCGGCCGGCGCGTGCTCCGGAAACCCGGTGATCATCGCGTCGCGCAGGTCGGCCTTCAGGCTCAGGTACAGCGCGTTCAGCAGCGCATCCTTGGTCTCGAAATAGGTGAACACCGTGCCTTCCGCGACACCGGCGAGCCGCGCGATGCGCGCGGTGGTCGCACTCGCGCCGTCCTCCGCGAGCGCCCGGGCGGCCGCGGCGAGGATGGCGTCGTGCTTGTCGGGACTGCGCGGTCGGGCCACGTTCGATTCCTTTAATGAGTGAGCGCTCAATCATAATCGCGCCGACGGCTGGACGGCAAGCCCTGTTACAGATGGGGGGAACCGATCCGCAATCGGTCAAAAGCGTGCACTATTAGCGTTTCCACGTACTGGCACGCCAACACACCGGCGGCCGGCGCTTTGACGTTCGTTCCACGCTCACCCGTTTCAGACCGCGAACCACTCATGACGAATCAGCCCAACCAGACCGAAGCCGACCAGCCCGTCGACATGATCATCTTCGGCGGCGGCGGCGACCTGGCCGCCCGCAAGCTGTTGCCCGCGCTGTACATGGCGCACCTGCACTGCAACCTGCCGCCGCAGACGCGCATCATCGCGGTCGGCCGGCGCGACTGGGGCATCGACGGCTACCGCAAGTTCATGGACGAGCAGTCGCGCCCGTTCATCGACGAGAAGGCGTTCGACGCCGACGCGTGGGCCCGTTTCCTCGACCTGTTCAAGTACGTGCTGATCGACGTGAACGCGCCGGAAGACTATGCGCGGCTCGCCGAAGCGGCGCGCCCCGACGCGATCCACGTGTTCTACCTGTCGACGTCGCCGGAGCTGTTCACGACGATCTGCGACAACCTGTCGGCCGCGCACCTCGTCGATGCGCGCTCGCGCGTCGTGCTCGAAAAGCCGCTCGGCCACGATCTCGCGTCGGCGCAGGCGATCAACAATGCGGTCGGCCGGCATTTCGCGGAATCGCAGATCTACCGGATCGACCATTACCTCGGCAAGGAAACCGTGCAGAACCTGATGGTGCTGCGCTTCGGCAACCCGATCTTCGGGCCGCTGTGGCAGGCGCCGAGCATCCGCAGCGTGCAGATCACGGTGGCGGAGACGGTCGGCGTCGGCAGCCGCGCGGGCTTCTACGACCATACCGGCGCGCTGCGCGACATGGTGCAGAACCACCTGCTGCAACTGCTGTGCATCGTCGCGATGGAGCCGCCGGTGTCGCTCGACCCGGACGCGGTGCGCGACGAGAAGCTGAAGGTGCTGCGCTCGCTGCGACCGATGGCGCTGTCGGACGTCGCGCGCGATACCGTGCGCGGCCAGTACACGGCCGGCGCGGTCGACGGCCAGCCGGTCAAGGGTTATCTCGAGGAAGACAACGTGCCGGCGGACAGCCACGCGGAAACCTTCGTCGCGCTGCGCGCGCACATCAACAACTGGCGCTGGGCGAACGTGCCGTTCTTCCTGCGCACCGGCAAGCGGCTGCAGCGCCGCCAGTCGGAAATCGTGATCGAGTTCGCGGACATGCCGTTCTCGATCATCCCGACCGGCCCGCGCCACTACAGCAACCGCCTCGTGATCCAGTTGCAGCCGGAAGAATCGATCCAGCTGCAGATGCTCGCGAAGGAGCCGGGCAGCGGGATGAAGATGGTGCCCGTGAGCCTGAACCTCGACCTGCAGCAGGCGATTCCGGAACGGCGCGCGGAAGCCTACGAGCGGCTGCTGATCGATGTGATCCGCGGGCGTCTCACGCACTTCATGCGCCGCGACGAGCTCGAAGCCGCGTGGTCGTGGGTCGAGCCGATCCTCAACGGCTGGAAGCAGCTGGGCGACCGTCCGCGCCTCTACACGGCCGGCACGTTCGGGCCGGCGGCCTCGTCGGCGCTGCTGGCGCGCGACAACATGTCGTGGTCCGAGGAAGCCTGACCACGGCATGACGGCAGGCCCGCGGCGCACGCGGCGTGCGGCACGCCGGATCACACCGGGCACCCGATCGGGTGCCCGCCGCCAGCCCCCGCCGCCTATCGTCCTTCCAACGCTCCGCCGTTACAGCGGCTCCAGCCACGCAGCCTTGCGCCGCGCCGGCGCCCCGCTGCCGCCGCTGCCGCCGCCCAGCACCTCGACCACGTAATCGACGAACGACGCGATCCGCGACGAAATCGCGGTGTTCCGGTAATACACCGCGTTGATCGGCTGTTCGACGTCGAGCGTCTGCCGCGCGAGCACCTGCACGAGCCGGCCGGCCTCGCGATCCTGCGCGGTCATGAAATCCGACAGGCACACGACGCCCGCGCCCTCCAGCGCAAGCTGCCGCAGCGTCTCGCCGCTCGACGACCAGATGCCGGGCTCGATGCGGCACGGCTCGCCGTCCGCGCCGAGGATCGGCCAGACGTTCAGCAATTCGGGCTGCGTGAAGCCGAGCAGTGTGTGCCTGGCGAGATCCTCGACCTTGCGCGGCTGGCCGTGCGCTTCGATGTATGCAGGGCTCGCGAGGATGCGCAGGCGGCTGTTGCCGATGCGCCGGCTGTGCAGCGTCGAATCCTTGAGCCGGCCGATGCGGATCGCGACGTCGGTGCGCCGCTCCAGCAGGTCGATGATCCCCTCGTTGCTGTTCAGCTCCAGTTCGACCTTCGGGAACCGTTCGCGGTAGCCGTGCACGAGCGGCACGATCACGTGCAGCATGAACGGCGTCGCGGCATCGACGCGCAAGCGCCCCGACGGCATCTCGCGCCGCGCGAGCATCTGCTCCTCGGCGTTCTCGACCGATTCGATGATGGCCCGCGCATCCTGCAGGAACGCACGTCCTTCCTCGGTCAATTCAAGCCGGCGCGTGGTCCGGCGCAGCAGCGTGGTCTTCAGCTTCTCCTCGAGCCGCGCGAGCGTGCGGCTCGTGGCCGACACGGTGAGGTCGAGCTGCTGCGCGGCAGCGGTGATCGAACCGGAGTCGACCACGGCGGCAAAGGCCTGGAGTTCGTCGAGCGTGATCTTCATGGCTGGATTATTGATCCAAAATCAAAACAATTTGGTTTATAGACCCATTTTTCCGCAAAAGTAAAGACGGCACACTGCGCTCCATCGTCACCGGACCCTGGAGCACCGTCATGCCACTTGCCCTGCTTGCGCTGACCATCAGCGCGTTTGCCATCGGCACCACCGAATTCGTGATCGTCGGGCTGATCCCGACGATCGGCGCCGACCTCGGCGTCAGCCTGCCGTCGGCCGGCCTGCTCGTCAGCCTCTATGCACTGAGCGTCGCGATCGGCGCGCCGCTCCTCACCGCGCTCACCGGCCGCGTGCCGCGCAAGACGCTGCTCGCCGCGCTGATGGCGCTGTTCACCGTCGGCAACCTCGTGGCCTGGCAGGCGCCGGGCTACGAATCGCTGATCGTCGCGCGCGTGCTCACCGGCCTCGCCCACGGCGTGTTCTTCTCGGTCGGCTCGATCATCGCAACCACGCTCGTGCCGAAGGACAAGGCTGCCAGCGCGATCGCCACGATGTTCAGCGGGATGACCGTCGCGTTCGTCGCCGGCATTCCGCTCGGCACCTTCATCGGCCAGCACTTCGGCTGGCGCGCGACGTTCCTGGTCGTCGCGCTGTTCGGCCTCGTCGCATTCGTCGGCGCGGTCGCGTTCGTGCCGCGCGGCCTCCCGCGGACGCCGCCGGCGCCGCTCGCCCGCCAGTTCCGCGTGCTCGCCCAGCCGCGCCTGCTGCTCGTCTATGCGATGACGGCGGTCGGCTACGGCGGCTCGCTGATCGCGTTCACCTACATGGCGCCGCTGCTCGAACAGATCGCCGGCTTCACGCCGTCGCAGGTCAGTCTCGTGCTGGTCGGCTACGGCGTGTCGGTCGCGTTCGGCAACGTGTGGGGCGGCAAGCTCGCGGATGCCGTCGGCCCGGTCAAGGCGCTCAAGCGGATCTTCCTGTTGCTCGCGATCGTGCTGCTCGCGCTGACCTTCACGGTGCACGTGAAGTGGCTTGCGGTGCTGACGATGCTCGCATGGGGCGCCGTCGCATTCGGCAACGTGCCGGGCCTGCAGGTGTACGTCGTCAAGCAGGCGCGCCACTTCGCGCCGGACGCCACCGACGTCGCGTCGGGCTTCAACATCGCCGCGTTCAACCTCGGCGTCGCGGGCGGCTCGTCGCTCGGCGGCCTGATCGTCGCGAACGTCGGCCTCGGCCATACGCCGTGGATCGGCGCCGCCGTCACGCTCGGCGCATTCGCGCTGACCGCATTGAGCGGCCGCCTCGACCGCGGCCAGGGCCTGCCCGAACGCACGGCCGAACCCGTCGAACTCGCCCATTGAACGTCACTTTCCCGCAGGAGCGCATCAGCATGAACGCATCGACCCAACGTCCGCCGTTCGCCGGCAGGACTTTCGAAGTCCGTTACGACGGCCTCACCGCCCTGAACGCGTATGACGAGGACGGCCTCCACATGCGCTACGAGATCACCGAAGGCGCATACGCCGGCGCGAAGGGCGAAGTCGCGTACACGTGGCGTCACGTCGCCGGCGAGACCTACGCGATCTCGTGGCAGGAAGCCGACCGCGCGACGGTCGTGCACATCGACGATTTCGCCGCCGGCACGTCGCGCGCGTTCTTCACCGCGGCTTCGCTCGACTTCCACCGGCTCGAAGGCAGCCTGCGCGCGCGCTGAACGGAGCGACCCGACCATGCCCACTTCACTCGACAAGCTCGCCAGCGGCGGCTTCAGCATCGGCATCGAACTGCCGCTCGACAACGACTGGTCGCTGGCCGGCGCCGCGAAGCGCCAGCATGACGGCCGCCGCCCCGGCGTGCCCGACCTCGAACTTCATGCGACGCTCGCGCGACTGGCCGACACGCTCGGCTTCCGCGCGCTCTGGGTGCGCGACGTGCCGGTGTACGACCCGTCGTTCGGCGATGCCGCGCAAGTGTTCGAGACCTTCTCGTATCTCGGCTACCTCGCCGGCATCACGCGCGACATCCTACTCGGCACGGCGGCCGTCGTGCTGCCGCTGCGCGAACCGCTGCTGACGCTGAAATCGGCCGCGACGATCCAGGAGCTGAGCCACGGACGCCTGCTGCTCGGCGTCGCGAGCGGCGACCGGCCGGTCGAATATCCGCTGTTCGGCCGCGACTTCGCGTCACGCGGCGCGAATTTCCGCGACCAGATCGCGCTGCTGCGCGACGGCGCGCGCGGGCACCTGCCGCCGGGCCTGGACGTGTTGCCGGCCGCGCGTTCGCCGGTGCCGCTGCTCGTCGCGGGCCTCGCGCAGCAGACGCCCGCATGGATCGGCGAACACATGGACGGCTGCCTCGCCTATCCGGGCACGCCGGCCGATCACCTGCAGCGCGCCGCGAACTGGCGCGCGGTGGCCGGCGACAAGCCGTACGTGAGCTTCATCCACCTCGACCTCGCGGACGATCCGCACGAACCGCTTCAACGGCACCGCTTCGGCGCGCGCGCCGGGCGCGTCGCGCTGACGGAAGAGCTCGCGGCGATGCGCGACGCGGGCGTGCAGCACATCGGCCTGCATTTGCGCCGCAATCGCCGGCCGCTCGACGAGACGATGGCCGAGATTGCCGCGGACGTGCTGCCGGCGTTCCATCCGGCTCGCAACCCGCACACGTGCGTCGCATGAGGCCGGCCACGGCCCGTCGCGCGCCACGGCGGGCAACCGATCCTTGAATTTGAATCAAATATTTTTGACCTCTGAAGGCGTTTATCTCATCAGTCCCGAACGCCAGAATGACTTCCATACCGAACCCGTTCCACTTTCCCAGGAGCCCACGATGAGCAACGTTCCCGCATTCGGCCTCGGCACCTTCCGCCTGCAGGGCCAGGTCGTCATCGACTCGGTCCGCAATGGCCTCGACGTCGGCTACCGCGCGATCGACACCGCGCAGATCTACGGCAACGAAGCCGAAGTCGGCGAAGCGATCGCCGCATCGGGCGTGCGCCGCGAAGACCTGTTCCTCACGACCAAGATCTGGGTCGACAACTACGCGCCGGAAAAACTGGCAGCCAGCCTCGAGGAAAGCCTGCGCAAGCTGCGCACCGACACCGTCGACCTGACGCTGATCCACTGGCCGGCGCCGGGCAACGGCGTGTCGATCCAGGCGTTCATGACCGCGCTCGCCGACGCGAAGGCGAATGGCCTCACGCGCCAGATCGGCATCTCGAACTTCAACATCGAACTGACCAAGGAAGCGATCGCGGCCGTCGGCAAGGATGCGATCGCGACCAACCAGATCGAACTGAGCCCGTACCTGCAGAACCGCAAGCTGGTCGAGTTCCTGAACGGCGAAGGCATCCACGTGACGTCGTACATGACGCTCGCCTACGGCAAGGTGCTCGGCGACCCGGTGATCGGCGCGATCGCGCAACGTCACGACGCGACGCCGGCGCAAGTCGCGCTCGCGTGGGCGCTGCAGCTCGGCTACTCGGTGATCCCGTCGTCGACGAAGCGCGAGAACCTCGCGAGCAACCTGCTCGCGCAGACGCTGCGCCTGACCGACGAAGACATGGCGCAGATCGCCGCGCTCGAGCGCAACGGCCGCGAAGTCGACCCGGCCGGCCTCGCGCCGAAGTGGGACTGAACGCGCCGCACCCGTAATCGATTCGTCCGCGGCCAGCCGGCCGCGGCACCGACAGGACCTCACCATGACCCACGACCCGCTTTTTCAACCGTTGCGATTCGGCGCGCTGACGCTGCCGAACCGTATCGTGATGCCGCCGATGACGCGTTCGCGCGCGAGCCAGCCCGGCGACGAAGCCAACGAACTGATGGCCGCGTATTACGCGCAGCGCGCGAGCGCCGGCCTGATCGTCAGCGAAGGCACCTACATCGCGCCGCTCGGCAAGGGCTACGCGTGGACGCCCGGCATCCACACGCCGTCGCAGGTCGCCGGCTGGCGCCGGGTGACGGACGCCGTGCACGCGGCGCACGGCCGCATCTTCGCGCAGCTGTGGCACGTCGGCCGGCTCAGCCATACGAGCCTGCTCGGCGGCGAGCAACCGGTGTCGTCGTCGCCGATCCAGGCGAAAGGCGTGAACGTGTTCATCGCCGGTGAGGACGGCAGCACGCCGGGCTTCGTGCAGGCGTCCGAGCCGCGCGCGCTGTCCGTCGACGAGATCCGCGAGATCGTCGATCAATACCGCGCCGCCGCCCGCCACGCGATCGAGGCCGGCTTCGACGGCGTCGAGCTGCACGGCGCGAACGGCTATCTCGTGAACCAGTTCATCGATTCGAACGCGAACACGCGCACCGACGCCTACGGCGGCTCGCTGGAAAACCGGCTGCGCTTCCTGCGCGAAGTCGCGCAGGCGCTGATCGAAGGCACCGGCGACGCGTCGCGCGTCGGCGTGCGCCTCGCGCCGCTGACCACGCTGAACGGCTGCGTCGACGACGATCCGGAAACGACCTACCTCGCCGCCGCGAAGCTGCTCGGCGAACTCGGCATCGGCTACCTGCACATCGCGGAAGCCGACTGGGACGACGCGCCACTGATGCCGGTCGAATTCAAGCGGCAACTGCGCGCCGTGTTCCCGGGCGTGCTGATCTACGCCGGCGCGTACACGGCCGAACGCGCGCGCGAAGCGATCGCCGCCGGCTGGGCCGACCTGATCGCATTCGGCCGCCCGTTCGTCGCGAACCCCGACCTGCCCGAGCGTCTGCGCACCGGCGCCGTGCTCGCGCCGCACGATCGCAACACGCTGTTCGGCGGCGGTGCGAAAGGCCTGACCGACTATCCGACGCTCACGCAGGCCGCGGCCTGAGCGGGCGGCCGCAACGACTCCGAGACTGCTCATGAGAATCACGCTTCCTTCCCGCCTGGGTTTCGGCACCGCGCCGCTGGGCAACATGTACCGGGACATCCCGCACGACGAAGCGCTGGCCACCGTCGATGCGGCGTGGCGTGGCGGCATCCGCTACTTCGACGCCGCGCCGCTGTATGGCGCCGGCCTCGCCGAGCTGCGTCTCGGTGAAGCGCTCGCCGGACGGCCGCGCGACGAATATTCGCTCGGCACGAAGGTCGGCCGGCTCGTCCTCGACGAACACGAGGACGCGTCGCAACGCGATCTCGGCGAAAAAGGCGGGCTGTTCCGTCACGGCCTGCCGAACCGGATCGTCTACGACTACACCGCGGACGGCACGCTGCGATCGATCGAGGCCAGCCTCGCACGGCTGCGCACCGACCGGCTCGACACCGTGTGGATTCATGATCCGGCCGTCGATTTTCACGGCGACGCATGGCGCGACGTGTTCGACGTCGCGATGTCGGGCGCGGCGAAGGCGCTCACGCGGCTGCGCGACGAGAAGGTCATCAAGGGCTGGGGGCTCGGCGTGAACCGCGTCGAGCCGTGCGAACTCGCACTCGAGCGTTCGGATCCCGACGGCTTCCTGCTCGCCGGGCGCTATACGCTGCTCGATCACGCGGGCGCGCTCGAACGGCTGATGCCGGAAAGCGCCGCGCGCGGGCTCGGGATCATCGTCGGCGGCCCGTACAACTCGGGCGTGCTGGCGGGCGGCACGCATTTCGAGTACCAGCCGGCCACGCAGGCGATGCTCGAGCGCGTCGCGCGGATCCGCGGGCTCTGCGAACGGTTCGGTGTCGACGTTCGCGCGGTGGCCTTGCAGTTCTCGCTCGCCCATCCGGCCGTCGCGGCCGCGATCCCGGGCGCGAGCCGGCCCGAGCGCATCGACGAGAACCTGCGTCTCGCGGCGGCGCCGATCCCGGCGGCACTGTGGGCGGCGCTGAAGGCCGAGCGCCTGATCGCCGAGCACGCACCGACGCCGGCCGGCGCGGTTTGAAGCGGCAGACGCGGCCGCTGCGGCGCGCGGCCGTGGCGTTCGCGCGCCGGCAATCGCGGCGGTTATCGTCGCGATTGCCATTTCCGATTTGCAGCCTGCGCAATCGGCGTCTAGCGTTTACGGGTTCGACTCCGCACGATCGTCACCCGACCTGAAAGGACGCGCCGCCATGCCAAGCCCCTCCCTGACACGCGACATGTTGCTGGCCTTCGCGGCCGGTCTTTCATTCGCGGCCTGCGCCGCGCCGGCCTACGCCGAAGATGCAGCCGGCCTCGCGCCGCCCGCCCCCGCGACACCCGTGCTGTCGACGACCGCGACCGGCGTGCAGATCTACGCATGCGAATACGATGCCGACCACCGGCTCGCGTGGGCATTCCAGCGCCCGGAAGCGATGCTGTTCGATGCCGGCGGCACGCTCGTCGTGCGGCACGGCACGGGGCCGTCGTGGGAAGCGCTCGATGGCAGCCGCATTACCGGCAAGAAGCTCGCGGAAGCGCCGAGCGCGCGCGCCGGAAGCGTTGCGCAATTGCTGCTCGCCGCGACGCCGGCCGCAACGAGCACGAAGGCCACGACCGGCACGCTCGCCGGCGTGCGCTTCGTGCAGCGGCTCGACACCGCGGGCGGCACGCCGCCGGAGCCCGCGTGTTCGACCGAGCATGCGGTCGGCCGCTTTCCGTATTTCGCGCGCTACGTGTTCCTGAAGTAACGCACGACGGCGGCCGCCCGAACCCAGGGCCCCGCCGCCACATCCACTTGATCAGTTATCCTGCATTTTTACGATATCGCTCCGGCTGCCGCGCGATGACTCGGCCTCAGCGAATCCGCATCGACAGTTCGACATCGCCGCCGAACGGCACCGACAGATAGCCGTTCCGCGGCGCACGCACGTAGGCGAGATAGTCGGGGCTGTATTCGGCATTGTCGGCGACGACGAACGCGCCGGCCCGCAGCCGCGGCTCGACCCGTTCGAGAATCTCCGGATACAACGCCTTCGCACCGTCGAGCAGCAGCAGGTCGACCGTATCCGGCAGATCGCTGGCCAGCGTGCGCAACGCATCGCCTTCCCGAATCTCCACCAGATCGGCCAGCCCGGCCGCCGCCAGATTGGCGCGCGCCCGCGCGACCTTCGACGCTTCGAACTCGCTCGTGATCACCCGGCCGCCGCCGTTGTCGCGCAGCGCGGCCGCCAGGTGCAGCGTCGAGATGCCGAACGACGTGCCGAACTCGACGATCGAACGTGCACCGCAGCCGCGCGCGAGCATGTACAGCAGCGTGCCCGTCTCGCGCGACACCGCGAGCGGATAGTCCTTCAGGCGTGCATAGAAGTCCGCGTAATCGGTCTTGCTGCGCATCAGCCGCATTTGCTCGTCGTGCGACACGTCGGCGAAGTCCGGGTTCGATGCGGGCGACGAGGCGTCGGCTTCGTCGAACAGGCGCGCGAGCAGCGACGCCAACGGGTCGTGAATCAGGGTGGTCATGCGAATCTCCGGTGTCAGGTTGAGTGCGTCAGTACGCCCGACTAGAATATGACGAATCATTCAGGTTTTACTATTCGCATTGGCAGACCCGTCATGACCGACCGCCGCAACGCCCCGATCGCCTCGCGCAAACAGCCTAAGCAGGCCCGCTCGGCCCGTCTCGTCGACGACGTGCTGCAGGCTGCTATTCAGGTTTTGGCGACCGAAGGCGCGCAGCGCTTCACGATGGCGCGCGTGGCCGAGCGCGCCGGCGTGAGTGTCGGCTCGCTGTACCAGTACTTCCCGAACAAGGCGGCCGTGCTGTTCCGGCTCCAGCACGACGAATGGCGGCAGACCTCCGAGATGCTGTGCGGGATGCTGCAGGACACGCGCAAGACGCCGCCCGAGCGGCTGCGCACTGCCGTCCATGCGTTCATCCGTTCGGAGTGCGACGAGGCATCCATGCGCATCGCACTCGACGACGCCGCGCCCCTCTATCGCGACGCCCCCGAGGCGCGGGAAGTGAAGGCCGAAGGCAACCGGGTCTTCAGCGCGTTCATGCGCGAAGTGCTGCCCAACGTGCCCGACGCCACGCATGCGCTCGCCTGCGAGCTGATCAAGACGACGCTCACGACGGGCGGCAAGGCGTTCTCCGAAACCGAGCGCACGCCCGCGGAAATCGACGCCTATTCGAACGCGATGGCCGACATGTTCTGTGTGTACCTCGCGCATCTCGCGCAGGATTGACGGACAACGGGCCAGGACCCGCGCCAGCGCGGCATGCGCTCGGCACCGGTATCATCCGGATGCAGGTTGCGCGCGGCCGCTTTTACGCGCGTGCCCGGCCTCAACGAAAGACATCCGTAAGCCTCGATGCATCACCCGTCCCGCCGCCCCCGCATTCAAATAATCGCCTTAACGGATTCGAACTAGGCGTATACACGCGTTCCGCGACGACGAAGCCCCGTTGCACGCCGATATAAGCGCTGCGACATGCGCTGCATGCTCTTCCCCCAATGGGACGTGATGGGCCGTTCGCCTAACCTTCGCTACGGCAAAGCACACGTGACGGGGTCGACCACACCACGCGTCGTACGACGCGACACACTCGCGCTCGCTTCGAAGCGCGTACGACGACACGGCTCACGCGTCATGCGTCCCCACGACGTTGCCGACAATTTCAACCAGATACGAGACACCCTGACGACGGTCCGCTACAGGCCGTTTCAGCATGCTGATAAAGGAGCAAGCTCATGAGTGATACCCCGGTGCAGCCGACGGTCGGCGTCGGTGCGGAAGAAACGGACTTCGGCACCAAGGGAGTCATCGACCGGTACTTCGACATTTCGTCGCGCGGCAGCACGCAGCGTCGCGAAATCGTCGCGGGCGTGACCACCTTCCTCGCGATGGTCTATTCCGTGTTCGTCGTGCCCGGGATGTTCGGCAAGGCCGGCTTCGACACCAGCGCGGTATTCGTCGCGGTCTGTCTCACCACCGCCTTCGGTTCGCTGCTGATGGGCCTGTGGGCGAAGCTGCCGATCGCGATCGGCTGCGCGATTTCGCTGACGGCGTTCACCGCGTTCGGTCTCGTGCTCGGCAAGGGCCTGCCCCCCACCGTCGCGCTCGGCGCCGTGTTCCTGATGGGCCTCGTGTTCACGGGCATCTCGGTCACCGGCGTGCGTTCGTGGATCCTGCGCAACCTGCCCGCGGGCGTCGCGCACGGCACCGGGATCGGCATCGGCCTGTTCCTGCTGCTGATCGCGTCGAACGACGTCGGCCTCGTGATCAAGAACCCGGGCGCCGGCCTGCCGGTCTCGCTCGGCCAGATCACCGCGTTTCCGGTGATCATGTCGGTCGTCGGCCTCGCCGCGATCTTCGGGCTCGAGAAGCGCCGCGTGCCGGGCGGCATCCTGCTCGTCGTGGTCGCGATCTCGCTGATCGGCCTCGTGTTCGACCCGACCGTGAAATACCGCGGCGTCTTTGCGCTGCCGTCGCTGAGCGCGCCGGGCCACGCCTCGCTGATCGGCGCGATGGACATCAAGGGCGCGCTGTCGATGGCCGTGCTGCCGAGCGTGCTGGCGCTCGTGATGACCGCCGTGTTCGACGCGACCGGCACGATCCGCGCGGTCGCCGGCCAGGCGGGCCAGCTCGACGAGAACGGCCGCATCATCAACGGCGGCCGCGCGCTGACCGCCGATTCGCTCAGCTCGATCTTCTCCGGCTTCCTCGGCGGTGCGCCGGCCGCGGCCTACATCGAGTCGAGCGTGGGCGTGGCCGCCGGCGCGAAGACGGGCCTCGCGGCCGCCGTGGTCGGCCTGCTGTTCCTGGTCGTGATGTTCTTCTCGCCGCTCGCGGGCCTCGTGCCGTCGTACGCCACCGCACCCGCGCTGATGTACGTCGGCCTGCTGATGCTCGGGAGCGTGAGCAAGCTGCACATGGACGACATGGTCGACGCGATGTCGGGCCTCGTGTGCGCGGTGTTCATCGTGCTGACCGCGAACATCGTGACGGGCATCATGCTCGGCTTCTCGACGCTCGTGATCGGCCGCATCGCCAGCGGCGAATTCCGCAAGCTCAACGTCGGCACCGTGCTCATCGCGGCCGTGCTCGTCACGTTCTATCTCGGCGGCTGGGCGATCTGAGCGCGGCTCATGCGCGACGTCGCTTGCGAAAAGGGCGGCGCGCAGCGGGACGACACCGTCTCCTCCCACCATCGTCGTTGATGGTCTCCCGGCCTGGAAACACATGTTTCCAGGTTTTTTTTGCGGGTGAGCCACGGGGCTCCGGCGCCCCGCTCGGCCGGCACGGGGCGGCATGCGTCGCGTCCGTTCACGAATCCGCACGCGGTGCTACGATCGCGCTTTGTCCTCCGGAACCGTCTTGACGTCCTCACCCGCCTAAAGGCAGGTGATTCCCACACCTGGCGATGCACGTCCGCATCGGAGAATGTTCAGCGCAGCGTTGATATCTCGATCATGCTCGACACCACATTCACTACAGGCCCACTCTCTCATTCGCAGTCCCGCGATACCTTTCGGCCGCGTCGTGCTGTCTTTCGATCCGCACGACGAACAGGACTGGGTAGAACCGCTTTCGTCGACTTCCTCGAACGTGGCCCCGTGCGCCATCGCCTTGTAACGGAGCTTGTTTCGGAAGGACGACCAGTATGCGTCGTAGACGCTTTTCGCCATCCTGGTTCTGGCGAGCTTCGCGGCCGACACGTTGCCGACCGCGAGGTAATCGAAGCGCCGCACCAGATCGAGCGCGAGCTTGTGCTGAAAATCGGCACGGGTATTCGCGACCTTGGCGTGCAACTTCGCGATATGCCGCTTGTGCTTTCGCGCCCGTTGAGCCTTCGCCAGTTTCTCCGCCGCGCGTCGGCCGAATCGGTCATTGGGCAGCTTCTCGCCCGTCGAAAGTGTGGCGAAGTCTTTCAGGCCGAGATCGATGCCAACACCGGAACGGACCGGGCGGGCCTGAACATCGGGCATCTCGATCACGATGTTCAGAAACCAGTTGCCACGTGCATCCTGCGCAAAGGTGGCCCCATCCTTGATCTTGCCTTCGGGAAGCGCCCGGCTGTGGAATACCCGAAACGTGTTGCCGGCGAAACGGAATGCGTCACCCTCGCGCTTCAGGTCACGCCCCTTCAGCGGCACCCAGCCCAGCGATTTCCTGCCGCGATAGCGCCGGTAGGGCCGACGGTGCTGGCTGCGCGACTTCGCATATTGCTCGCACGTTGCATTGACCGTGCCGGAGTGAATGCCGAGCGCCTTGCTGCTGCCGGTCGTCAGCACGTTCAGATCGAATCCCGTCGGCCACTTCTTGCTCCACTTGAGCGCGTGCTTCTGCGTGTCATTGCAGAAGTTCCAGACGTAGTTCACCGCACGGCTCTGCTTGTTGAGCAGTCCGTTGAGCGACTTCACGCGATAGCGGTAGACAAGGATCATGCCGGTGATCCTAACCCGTGGAAGAAGCTGCCTGTCAACCGCACTCCTTTCCTTCCCGCCATCCGCCCCGAAGGAAGTCCCCTTGGGGGAAATGGCGGGGTTTCTCGGAGCAAATTCTGATGAATCCGTTCGGCATCGTCTCCGAATCAGACACGCGGACCGCGGCGCACAAGCCGCCGTTCATCCCGTCGTTCGGCTTCGTCGAGGTTCATGAATCGCGGCCGATCGACGCGCCGCCGTCGCGCATCATCGACGCCGTGGCCACGCTCGACATGCGGGCCGATCCGGTCATCGACGCGCTGCTGGCCGTGCGCGAAACGCCGGCGGCCGTCGCCCGCGTGCTGCGCAATCGTCCGCCACAAGCCGCGCGCGAGCGCTTCGGCTTCGACTCCTTCACCCTGCTGCATCGCGACGACACGTCGCTGTCGCTCGGCCTCGTCGGGCGCTTCTGGCACCCGACGCCCGACGTGCGAACGATCGCCGAGGCCGCGGCCTTCGTGCGGCACGACGATCCGCACGACGCCAAGCTGGTGCTGCGCTTCGAGGTGATCGGACTGCGCTCCGGCATGCGCCTGCTGCGCACCGAAACCTTCGTGCATTGTCCGAGCGCGCGCACGCGGCTGCTGTTCCTGCCCTACTGGCTCGCGATCCGGCTGGGGAGCGGCTGGATCCGGCGGCGCACGCTGGCGGCGGTCGAGATGGCGCTGGCGTAGACCCGACGCGTCAGAACGGCTTGATCACGACCAGCCCGACGACGATCCCCGCGGCGACCACGACCGCGCCCGCCGCCTGCCCGAGCCATCGCGCGGGCGCGACGACGAGATCGTCGCGCTCCATGCGCCGCAGCGTGCCGGCCAGAATCCCGTGCAGCGCCGACAGCGCGGTGACGACGACCAGTTTCACCGACAGCCACGCGGCGCCGAACCAGTGACCGTTCAGCGCGATCGCGATCCCCGTGATCCAGACGAGCGCGAGCGCGGGTGCCGTCACCGTACGATCCCAGCGCCGCACCGCACGATGCACGGCCAGGTTGGCGATACGAACGCCGACGGACAGCATCAGCAGCCCGCCGACGAACGTGACGACGGCGGCGACATGCACGGCCTTCAGCACCAGGTAGATCATTGCGCATGCCTCCTGCGCGCGATCCATCCGGCGCTCGCCAGCCCCGCAAACGGCACGACGGCCGACAGCACGAGCCGCGCGACCTCGCCCTTGCTCCACAGCCCGGTCGACGCGGTGCCGACGACCGCCCACACGTACATCGCGAACGCGATGCCGTGAACCGGGCCCATGACCGATACCGCGACCGGATACCCGGCCAGATGCTTGAGCGGCACGGCCACGCATACCAGCACGACGAGCGTGGTCGCTTCCAGCAACGACAGGTATTGCAGGTTGCGCAACGCGTTGCGATCGTCTTGTTTCATCGACAGGCCTCCAGGTTGGTCCGCCGCGATTGTCGCGCGTGGCGCGGGTTCGAGCCATTGGCTAGAATGACATCTTTCAACGGATTCTGGCCACGGGCCGCGAACGCCATGCATACGCTCGCCGTGCTCGCTTTGCCCGATGTCGTCCCGTTCGATCTGGGCGTGGCATGCGACACGTTCGCGCGCGTGCGCTCGCCCGACGTCGCGCAGGCATACCGCGTGCGCGTGTGCAGCGAGCATCCGCGCGTCGCGGGCGATCTGTTCGAACTGCGCCCGCCGTTTCGTCTCGACGCGCTTGCCGATGCCGACACGATCGTCGTCCCCGGCACGTCCGTGCCGCTCGCGCCCACGTCGCGCCGCGCGATCGCGGCACTGCGCGCGGCCGCCGCGCGCGGTTGCCGGATCGCGTCGATCTGCAGCGGCGCGTTCGTGCTCGCGGAAGCCGGGCTGCTCGACGGCCTGCGCGCGACGACGCACTGGCTCGCGGCCGCCGAACTCGCGCGCCGCTACCCGAACGTCGAGGTCGACCCGAACGTGCTGTTCGTCGACAACGGGCAGATCCTGACGTCGGCAGGCGCCGCGGCCGGCCTCGATCTGTGCCTGCACATGATCCAGGCCGACTACGGCGCGGCGGTCGCCGTCGATGCCGCGCGCTGCGCGGTGGCGCCGCGCGTGCGCGAAGGCGGGCAGGCGCAGTTCATCGCGCCCGAATGGCCGGCCGGCAGCGACGGGCTGCAGGGCCTGATGGACTGGCTGCAGGCGAACCTGCGCAAGCCGCTGACGCTCGACGCGATGGCCCGCCAGGCATCGACGAGCGTGCGCACGCTGACGCGGCGCTTTCAGGCGCACACGGGCACGTCGCCGCGGCAATGGCTGCAGACCGCACGCGTCAGGCATGCGCAGCAGTTGCTGGAGATGACGGAGCTGTCGATCGAGCACGTGGCGACGGAAGCCGGGTTCGGTTCGGTCACCGCGTTTCGCGAGCGCTTCGCCCGCATCGTCGGCACGTCGCCGCAGCGCTATCGGCAGGCGTTCCGCGCGCGCACCGGCGCGTGACGTTCATCAGGAACGCGACCTGACGCCGCCCCCTTTCGCGCCAACCGGACCCGCTCGATGACCCGCATCCGCAACCACCTGAACACCGCGCAGCTCCACGCGTTCGTCTCCGCCGCGCATCACAAGAGCCTGCGCGCCGCCGCGCGCGAGCTCGGCGTCACGCAGCCCGCGATCACGCATACGATCCGCGAACTCGAAACGGCGCTGAACGCGGAACTGCTCGTGCGCAGCGTGCGCGGCGTCGAGCTGACCGCGTGCGGCCAAGCGCTGCTGCCGCGTGCCGAGCAGTTGCTCGGCGACATGCGCCGCACCGTCGAGGCCGTCGAGCAGGTGAAAGGGGAAATGTCCGGGCGCGTCGCGGTCGGCACGATGCCGTCGATCGCACTGACCGCGCTGCCGCACGCGGTCACCGCATTCCGCCAGTCGATGCCGAACGTCAGCCTGCATCTCGAGGAAGTGACGGTGCCCGACGCGCTCGCGCAGCTGCGCAACGGCACGCTCGACATCGCTGCGATGCACCATGTGCCCGCGCTCGACCGCGATTTCACGCAGGTGCCGCTGCTGTCGACCGAATTCACCGTCGTGATGCGCGAAGGCCACCCGCTCGCGCACGCGCGCCGGTTAGAGGAATTGCTCGACGCCGAGTGGATCGTCACGGTCGGCGCCGAGCAGTTCCCGCACAGCGTGATGAGCGCGATGTTCGACGCGCGCGGGCTGCCGCTGCCGAAGCGCCTGCTGCGCTCGCCGATGTCGTTCGCGGTGACGCTCGGGCTGGTCGCGCGCTCCGACGTGATCGGCTGTTTCACGCGCCCGCTGGCCGCAATGGTGGCGCCGCTCGGCATCCGCACGGCCGAACTCGACGAAAGCATGCCGCGCTTCGACCTGTCGATCATCGCGCGCCGCGACCTGCTGCCGACGCCCGCCGTCTCGGAATTCGTCAGTTGCCTGCAGCGCGCGGTCAACGAAACGCTCGGTTGAACCGTTCCTTGGTCTGAAACGGTCGCGCGCCGCATGCGCGGGCGTCGGGTCCGGTATCGGGGCTTGTCCTAGGCGCCCTCCGGGTATTTTGTCTTGATAATCTTGCGCACGTCGCGCGCCCGCATCGGGCAGGCGAAACGGACAGTCCGATGCGAAACCGCGCCGGACCGAAGGCTTACTGCGCGGCACAACCGCGCACCCATCGAACAAAACGAGGAGTGACCGAGTGAAAAAGATTCTTGCGGCTGTGACCGTGGCCGTGCTCGCCGTTTCGGCCGGCACTGCATACGCGAAGGACTGGACGACCGTGCGCTTCGGCGTCGACGCAAGCTACCCGCCTTTCGAATCGAAAGACGCGAGCGGCAAGGTGGTCGGTTTCGACGTCGATCTCGGCAACGAGATCTGCCGCCGCATGAACGCGAAGTGCGTGTGGATCGAAAACGACTTCGACGGGATGATCCCGGCACTGAAGGCACGCAAGTTCGACGGCGTCCTGTCGTCGATGTCGATGACGCCGGCGCGCCAGGAACAGATCGCGTTCTCCGAGAAGCTGTTCAACACGCCGACGCGCCTCGTCACGAAGAAGGGCTCGGGCCTGATGCCGACCGCCGAATCGCTGAAGGGCAAGTCGGTCGGCGTCGAGCAGGGCACGATCCAGGAAACCTATGCGAAGACGTACTGGGCCGCGAAGGGCGTGAACGTCGTGCCTTACCAGAACCAGGACCAGGTCTACGCCGACCTGATCGCGGGCCGTCTGGACGGCGCGCTGCAGGACGCGGTGCAGGCCGAGATCGGCTTCCTGAAGACGCCGCGCGGCGCGAACTTCGATTTCGCCGGCAAGGACATCGACGATCCGAAGACGCTCGGCAACGGCGCGGGTATCGGCCTGCGCAAGGAAGACACCGACCTGAAGGCGAAGATCGACGGCGCGATCACCGGCATGCGCAAGGACGGCACGTACCAGAAGATCGCGAAGAAGTACTTCGATTTCGACGTGTACGGCAAGTAATACCGCGTAAAAGCGCGCTTCTCATCCGCGCAGACGGGCTCCGCAAGGGGCCCGTTTTTTTTGCGCGCGTGCGATCAAACGCTGCGGACAATGCGGGCGCGCAGGGCCGCCGGACCGTTATTTTTTTACGCGCCAACCCGCTGATTCGCAAAGGGAAACGACGCGCCGGGCGCGTGGTTTGATAGGTTCGCGGAAGGCAACGTACAATCGATCTTCCACGCATACGGATCACTCGCGGCTGCGCCGCCCTCCCCTCATCATGCAAACGCAGACCCATCCGCTGATTTCCCCCGCCGTCGGCACCGAGCGCCAGATCACGAGCTTCCACTACGGCCCGCGCGGCGGCAAGAAGGTCTACATCCAGTCGTCGCTGCACGCGGACGAACTGCCCGGCATGCTGGTCGCCGCGCTGCTGCGCCGCAAGATCGCCGCGCTCGAGACGGCCGGCAAGCTGCGCGGCGAAGTGGTCATCGTCCCGGTGCCGAACCCGATCGGCCTGTCGCAGCACGTGTTCGGCGATCACCTCGGCCGCTTCGAGCTCGGCTCGATGCAGAACTTCAACCGCAATTTCTACGATCTCGCGGCGCTCGTGCTGCCGCGCATCGAAGGCCGCCTGACGAACGACGCGCAGCGCAACCTCGCCGCGGTACGCGCCGCGATGCGCGAGGCGCTCGACGAGCAGAAGCCGCGCACCGAGCTGGACTCGCAGCGCCTCGCGCTGCAGAAGCTGTCGTTCGACGCCGACATCGTGCTCGACCTGCATTGCGACAGCGACGCGGTGCTGCACCTCTACACGAACCCCGATCTGTGGGAAGACGTCGAGCCGCTGGCGCGCTATCTGGATGCGCAGGCGTCGCTGCTCGCACTGAATTCGGTCGGCAATCCGTTCGACGAGATCCACAGCTTCTGCTGGTCGGATCTGCGCAACCGCTTCGGCGATCGCTTCCCGATCCCGAACGGCGCGATTTCCGTCACGGTCGAACTGCGCAGCGAGCGCGACGTGTCGTACGAGTTCGCCGAGAAGGACGCGCAGGGGATCGTCGAATACCTGACGGAACGCGGCGTCATCGACGGCACGCCCGCGCCGCTGCCACCGCTCTCGCATCCGGCCACGCCGCTCGCGGGCACCGATCCGCTCGTCGCGCCGGTATCGGGCGTGATCGTATTCCGCACGCCGGTCGGCGCGTGGATCGAGGCCGGCCAGGAAGTGGCCGACATCGTCGATCCGCTGACCGATCGCGTGATCACGCTGAAGAGCAGCGTGTCGGGCGTGCTGTACGCGCGCCAGATCGTGCGCTTCGCGACGGCCGGGATGGAAGTCGCGCGCATCGCCGGCGCGACGCCGATCCGCACCGGGTCGCTGCTGTCGGCCTGAGCGGCCTGGGCCGCGAGCCCGCGCGCCGCCTCGCGGCGCGCGCCAACGACATCGCCCGCTTACGCGGGCGATGTGCTTTTCGGCCCGGCGGGAGGCCTGGCGGGAGGCCTGGCGGGAGGCCCGGCGCAGCAGCCGGGCCGCGGCTTGCTCGCGTCGGCGTTCAGAACGCCGGTACGATCGCGCCGCCGAACTTCTGGTCGATGAACTTGCGCACGTCGTCCGACTCATAGGCCGCGACGAGCTTCTTCACCCACGGCTTGTCCTTGTCCTGCGCGCGCACCGCGATCAGGTTCGCGTACGGCCCGCGCAGATCCTCGATCGCGATCGCATCCTTCGCCGGCGTGAGCCCGGCCTTCACCGCGTAGTCGGTGTTGATCGACGCGACGTCGAGGTCGGGCAGCGCGCGCGGCAGTTGCGCGGCGTCGAGCTCGACGATCCTGATCTTCTTCGGATTCTCCGCGACGTCGAGCGGCGTCGCGTTCACGCCGTTCGTGCCGGCGCCCGCCTTCAGCTTGATCACCCCGTATTTCTGCAGCAGCAGCAGCGCGCGGTTGCCGTTCGACGGATCGTTCTGGATCCCGACCTTCGCGCCGACCGGCAAGTCCTTCAGCGACTTGAGCTTCTTCGAATAGAAGCCCATCGGCGCCGTGTAGGTCAGCCCGACATTGACGATCCGGTAGCCGCGCTGCTTGATCTGGCTGTCGAGAAACGGCTGGTGCTGAAAGCCGTTCGCATCGAGGTCGCCCGCGTCGAGCGCCGCGTTCGGCTGCACGTAATCGTTGAATTCGATGACCTTGATCGCGAGGCCTTCGCGTGCGGCGACTTTCGTCACCTCGGTCCAGATCTGCGCGTCGGGGCCGCTCATCGTGCCGATCTTCAGCGTCTGCGGGTCGGCGTGCGCGCCGGGCGCGGCAAAGGCCAGCGCGGCGGCAAGCGCGCCGAGGCTGGTCAGGATCGAACGTCGCATGGTGTCCTCTTGTCCCGTGTGGTTGTTGAAGCGCGCATCGTGGCACGGGGCCGGAACAGCACCAACCAAGCTTATTTCATGTGCATATTCCGGATCCCGAGGGAATCTCAGGCGGAATCGGTATAACTCCCTGCTGTACAACCGGGCAGAATCCAGTGTCGCATCGGCACCACACATTGGTCATATGACAGTCGCTGTCATATTCATTACGTGGCCCGCCGATAAAGTTGCCGCCGGTCCGTGAAAGCGCCCGCAGAGAGCGCCGGAACCGCAACTGGACACGCCATTCATTCGCTCGGAGAATCCTTTGAACAAGAAACTGTTGACCATCGCCATCCTCGCAGCAACGGCCGGCACGGCACACGCGCAAAGCAGCGTGACCCTGTACGGCGTGATCGACGCCGGTATCAGCTATGTGAACCACAGCAAGACCGCAAACGGCGGCAGCGGCAAGCTGTTCAAGTACGACGACGGCGTGGCCCAGGGCAGCCGTTGGGGCCTGCGTGGCACCGAAGATCTCGGTGGCGGCCTGAAGGCGATCTTCGTGCTCGAAAACGGCTTCAACAGCGGCAACGGCTCGATCGGCCAGGGTGGCGCGATCTTCGGCCGCCAGGCTTACGTCGGCCTGAGCCAGTCGCAATTCGGCACGGTGACGCTGGGTCGTCAGTACTCGTTCTCGACCGACATCCTCGGTTCGAACTACTCGACGGGCGGCAACACGGTCGCGGGCAACTACGCGTACCACGTGAACGACGTCGACCAGCTCACGTCGAGCCGCATCAACAACGCAGTGAAGTTCCAGAGCGCGAACTACGCCGGCTTCACGTTCGGCGCGTTGTACGGCTTCTCGAACTCGACCGACTTCGCTGGCACCGCGGGCACGGGCACCACGAACACGGGCGGCTCGTCGCGTGCATACAGCTTCGGCGTGAACTACGCGAACGGCCCGTTCGCACTCGGCGCGGCCTACACGGACATCCGCTTCCCGAGCCAGTCGTCGCCGGCATTCTCGACGACGATCGCGAACATCAGCACGGGTAACATCCGCGACCTGCGCACGTACGGCGTCGGCGGCCGCTACATCTTCGGCCCGGCAACGGCATGGGCCCTGTGGACGCGCACGCAGTTCACCCCGGTCGCGGCCGGCGCATCGGGCACGTTCTACAACGCATACGAAGCTGGCCTGAAGTACGCGTTCACGCCGGCCCTGTCGGCAGCAGCGGGCTATACGTACACGAACGCCACGCAAAACGGCGGCTCGGCACACTGGAACCAGGGCAACCTGGGGCTGGACTACGCGCTCAGCAAGCGTACGGACGTGTACGGCCTGGTCGTCTACCAGAAGGCGTCGGGCAACAACGTGCAAGCGCAGATCGGCTCGAGCACGAGCTACTTCAACACGTCGGGCACGGGTGCGTCGAACCAGCTGGCCGCTCGCGTCGGTATCCGTCACAAGTTCTAAAGCATCCGCTTAACTCGCGGATCACCACGGCAAGAAGCGCCCCGCTCCAAGCGGGGCGCTTTTTTATGGGCTTTTAAGTTTCGCTTAATTCTGGGCTGAGAGGATGCTTCCACCCCCCCTGTTGGCCGCCTGAGCATCGGCGGCTTTTTTTTTGAGAACCGCTACGGCACCGCCATCAACTGCCCACAAGACAGGATCGGAGGCCAAGATGATCGAAGATACCGTTTACTGCCATCTGCACGCGATTCTGACGCGCCAGCATTCGCTACCGGTTCAGAGCTGCCGCGTGTCGGTGGAAATGCAGCGCCCGTGGGGCCGCCCGTACCGGCTCGTCGAATGGACGATGCATCTCGACGCGCCCGCGCGGCGCCAGATCGTGCCGGCCGAATCGACCGACGAAGAGATCGCCGAGGTCGTCGCGTCGCACGTGCCGGGCCGCCTGTACGGCGACGGCCGCCTGCAGTTCTGATTCCCTCTCTACGCGCGTCGCTGCCCGCGTCGCAACCGGCCCGCACGCATCGTGCGGCACTCGGTCTCGTTTGACGCGGCAACGAAGTCTGCTACGCTGCGCGTTTTCGTCCACGCAACACACGATGGAAAACGCATTCAACGAACGCGGCGTGACGATCACGCGCAACGGCCTGTCGGCCGCCGGGCAAGTCTTTCCGCTGCGTGACATCCGCAACGTCGACGTCGTCAAGATCCCGAAGAATCGCCTCGTGCCGTGGCTGATCTCGCTGATCGGCGTGGCCGCCGCCATCGCCGGCGGCATCGGCGGATCGAGCGGCGCGCTGGTCGTCGGCGTGATGCTCGCCGTCGTCGGCTATCTCGCCTGGACCACGCAGGACATCACGTACCGGTTGATGGTCGAGATGCCCGACGGCAAGCGCGAAGCGCTGTCGAGCGTCGACCCCGAGTTCGTCGAGCGCGTCGCGCAGATCGTGCGCGATGCACGCGCTGCGACGGCCGCCGGCTGATTTCCGCTGCGCGCGCCCACCACCTACTATGAAATGAGCGGCACGCCGCCGCATCGTTCGAGGAGGTGGGCATGAACCCCCAATCGCTGTCCGGCATGCTGCGCGCGCAGGAGTTGCTGCTCGTCTCGATGATTCGCACGCTGCCGCCCGACACACGCCGCGCACTCGTCGACCTCTACGCCGAACAGCTCGCGTTCGCCGAACAAACCGGCTTCGAAGGCCACGGCGATCGCGCGACGCACGATGCGTTCATTGCGCATGCGCGCAACCTGCTGATTCGCATCGAAGCGCTGGCCTAGAGCCGGCCCGTCTTTCCCGAATTTATCCCCGCGCGGCTCGCCCGACCCGCGCCGACGGCGCGTGTCCGCACTCGCCGTTTTCCGTTCTTGTATTGATAATGATTCTCATTTACACTGCCAGAATCATCAGTTTTCGTTCAATTCGCCGTTCGCCGCCTGTCGCGCACGAACGGGCCAGCCAGGTGAACGCGTCACCCAGCCAGCCTTCGGGCTCGTTATCGTCAATGGGAGACCACCTGTGCATTGCTATCCGCTGGCGCGGCGGCCGATTTGTGCCGCGCTGTTCGGCGTGTTCGGCCTGTCCGCCGCCCCCGCTTACGCCACTTCCGCCACTTCCGCCACTTCCGCCGATTCGTCGCCGCAAGGTGCCAACCCGCCACCTGTCGCCCGCGTCGCCGCATCCACGCGCGGCGATGCGGCGCTGCTCGACCCCGTCACCGTCACGGCCACCCGTACCGCCACCGCCGAAAGCCGCACGGCCGCGTCCGTGTCGGTAATCACCGACGACGATCTCGAGGAACAGCAGGCCACCAACATCAAGGACGCGCTGCGCTACGAGCCGGGCGTCACGGTGCGTCGCACCGCGTATCGCCCCGGCAGCGCCGCGCTCGGCGGCGGCCGCGACGGCGATTCCAGCATCAACATCCGCGGCCTCGAAGGCAATCGCGTGCTGCTGATGGAAGACGGCATCCGCCTGCCGAACGCGTTCTCGTTCGGGCCGCTCGAAGCCGGGCGCGGCGACTACGCGGATCTCGACACGCTCAAGCGCATCGAGATCCTGCGCGGGCCGGCGTCGGCGCTGTACGGCAGCGACGGGCTGACCGGCGCGGTGAACTTCATCACAAAGGATCCGCGCGACCTGCTGTCGATCTACGGCAAGCCCACCTACTTCTCGTTCCGGCCGAGCTACGACTCGGCCGATCGCAGCATCGGCGCGACGGTGTCGGCCGCGGGCGGCAACGACCGCGTGCAGGGGATGATCATCGCCGACGGCCGGCGCGGCCACGAAGTCGACACGCGCGGCAGCAACAATTCGGCGAGCACGCTGCGCACGACGTCGAACCCGCAGGACGTCTATTCGGAATCGCTGCTCGGCAAGCTGACGCTGACGCCCACCACGCGCGACACGATCAAGTTCACCGCCGAGACGGTGCAGCGGCGCGTGAGCACCGACGTGCTGTCCGCGATCAACCCGCCGACCACGCTCGGCCTCACGACGAACGACCGGCTCGAACGCAACCGCTTCAGCGTCGACTACGACTTCCGCGACGATGCGTTCCGCTGGTTCCAGACCGCGCACGTGCAGTTCTACTACCAGGACGCGAAGCAGGACCAGTACGCGTTCGAGACGCGTGGCAGGACGCCTTCGCGTTCGCGGGACAACCAGTACAAGGAGCGCACGTTCGGCGGCTCCGCGTTCGCCGAAAGCGGCTTCGCGACCGGCCCGTTCGCGCACAAGCTGCTGTATGGCGTCGACGGCAGCCTGTCGCGCGTGACGAACCTGCGCGACGGCACGGTGCCCGGCGTCGGCGAAGCATTCCCGAACAAGGCATTTCCCGACACCGACTACACGCTGTTCGGCGCGTTCGTGCAGGACCGGATCGGCTACGGCCGCCTGCTCGTCACGCCGGGCCTGCGCTTCGACACGTACCGGCTGAGCCCGACCGAAAACGACCCGCTGTTCACCGGCAAGGCCGTGTCGACGAGCGCGAACGAACTGTCGCCGCGCGTCACCGTGCTCTACGAAATCGCACCCGCGGCCATTCCGTACGTGCAGTACGCGCACGGCTTCCGCGCGCCGACGCCCGACCAGGTGAACAGCAGCTTCTCGAACCCGGTGTACGGCTACACATCGATCGGCAACCCGAACCTGAAGCCCGAAACCAGCGACACGTTCGAAGCGGGCCTGCGCGGCAAGGCTGGCACCGGCTACGGCGTCGTGCGCTACAGCGCGGCCGCGTTCACCGGCCGCTACCGCAACTTCATCTCGCGCACGACGATCGCGGGCAGCGGCCGGCCGGCCGACCCGTTCGTGTTCCAGTACGTGAACTTCGCCGACGCGCGCATCCACGGCCTCGAAGGCCGCGCCGAATGGGCGATGCCGAACGGCATCACGCTGAAGACGGCGATGGCGTTCACGAAGGGCTCGACGCAGAACAACGGCGCGGCCAGTCAGCCGCTCGATACGGTCACCCCGTTCTCGGCCGTGTTCGGTGTGCGCTACGAACCGGGCGAGCGCTGGTTCGTGCAGACCGACCTGCTGTTCCAGGCCGCGAAGCGCGACAAGGACATCCCGGCAGATGCGTGCCCGGGGGCCAGAACGTCGTGCTTCGCGCCGCCGTCGTCGTTCGTCGTCGACCTGCGCGGCGGCTACCGCTTCAACAAGCACGTGAGCGCCACCATCGGCATTCGCAACCTGTTCGACCGCAAGTACTGGAACTGGTCGGACGTGCGCGGCCTCGCGTCCGATGCGCAGGTGCTCGACGCGTACACGTCGTCCGGGCGCACCGTCGCCGTCAGCATGAAGGTGGATTTCTGAAGCGCGCCACCGCGCGTTCCTACCCAACCGTTACTTGAAGGAGTCCGACATGATGCATTCCGCCCTTCCCGGTCAGCCGGCCACGCCGGCCCGCGCGGTCGCCGCATTGCGCGATGCGTTCGTCAAGCTCAAGACCGAGCGCCAGCTGCGCAACCGCGACGTCGCACAGGCGCTCGGCGTCAGCGAAGGCGAGGCGCTCGCCGCGTTCGTCGGCGAGCACGTGGTGCGGCTCGACGCGCGTTTTCCGGCGATGTTCGAGGAAATGCCGCGCCTCGGCCGCGTGATGGCGCTCACGCGCAACGACACGGCCGTCCACGAGAAGGACGGCGAATATGCGCAGATGAGCCACGACGGCCCGGTCGGACTCGCGCTCGGCGACATCGACCTGCGCATCTTCTACCGTCACTGGGCGTCGGCGTTCGCGGTGCGCGACCAGACCGCGCACGGTCCGCTGAAGAGCCTGCAGTTCTTCGACGCGCAAGGTCACGCGATTCACAAGGTCTACCTGCGCGCGCACAGCGATCACGCGGCGTACGACGCGTTCGTCGAACGCTGGCGCGCGGCGACGCAGGAGCCGGGGCTCGACGTCGTACCCGCCGTGCCGAAAATGCCCGAGCGCGCCGACACCGAGATCGACGTCGCGGGTTTTCGCGCCGCGTGGGACGCGATGACCGACACGCACCAGTTCTTCGGCATCACGCAGCGCTTCGGTGTGAGTCGCATGCAGGCGCTGCGTCTCGCCGATCCGCACTACGCGTATCCGGTCGAAACGGAGCGCGCGCTGCGTCACGTGCTCGAACGGGCCGCGCTGAGCGGTCAGCCGATCATGGTGTTCGTCGGCAATGCGGGAATGATCCAGATCCACACGGGCCCCATCGCGAACGTGCGCGAGGTCGGCGCGTGGATCAACGTGCTCGACCCGAGCTTCAACCTGCACGTGCGCGAGCGGCTGATCGCCGCCGCCTGGGTCGTGAAGAAGCCGACGAGCGACGGCATCGTCACGTCGCTCGAGCTGTTCGACCGGCAGGGCGACCACGTCGCGCTGCTGTTCGGCGAGCGCAAGCCCGGCAAGGTCGAACGCGACGACTGGCGCACGCTCGTCGCGACGCTGCCGTCGGCGGCGCGCGGGGACGCGCGGTGAGCGCGCGAGCCTTCTTGCCGCGACGTCGCATCGTGCTCGCGAGCGCGGTTGCCGGCGCGCTCGCGGGCGCGCTGCCCGGCCGCGCGCTGCCGCAGGCCGCGCAGAAGCGCGTCGTCGTGATCGGCGGCGCGCTCGCGGAAACCGCATTCGCGCTCGGCGGCGCCGACGCGCGCGGCTACCAGCTCGTCGGCGCCGACACGACCTGCACGTACCCGGACGCCGCGAAGCGCCTGCCGAAGGTCGGCTATCAGCGCGCGCTGTCGGCCGAGGGGCTGCTGTCGCTGCGCCCCGATCTCGTGCTCGCGTCGGCGGAAGCCGGCCCGCCCACCGCGATCGCGCAGGTGAAAAGCGCGGGCGTCGCGGTGACAACGTTCGACGAGCGCCACGACGTCGACTCGGTACGCGCGAAGATCACCGGCGTCGCGCAAGCGCTCGGCGTGCGCGATGCGGGCAGCACGCTGCTGCAACGCTTCGATCGCGACTGGCAGGCCGCGCGCGATGCAGTCTCTGCGCGCGTGCCCGGCGGCGCGCAGCCGCCGCGCGTGCTGTTCGTGCTGAACCACACCGGCAACCAGGCGCTCGCCGCCGGCCAGCGCACGGCCGCCGACGCGATGATCCGCTACGCGGGCGCACGCAATGCCATGCAGGGCTTCGATCACTACAAGCCGCTGACGAGCGAAGCGCTCGCCGCCGCCGCACCCGACATCGTGCTGATCTCCGACGAAGGGCTCACGGCCGTCGGCGGCCGCGCCGCGCTGCTTGCCGCGCCCGGCTTCGGCGCGACGCCGGCCGGCCGCGCACAGCGCGTCGTGTCGCTCGATACGCTGTTCCTGCTCGGCTTCGGCCCGCGCCTGCCGCTCGCCGTTACGACCCTGCACCGACGCCTGTCGGATGCGCTCGCCTGATTCCGGATCGTCCCGATGCCCGTTCATGCTTCGCCTTTCCCCGCGCGGTCACCCACCTCGCCCACCTCGCGCTCCGGCGCCGCGCGCGTCGGCACGTCGCGCCGCTTCGCGCCGTTCGCGCTGGCCGCGCTCGCTTGTCTCGTGTGCGCGATGTCCGTCGTCGCGCTGTGCGTCGGCGCCTATCGCATTCCGCTCGCGGAAGCATGGGCCGCGCTGACCGGCGATGCAGCCGCGCAGCAGGCGCGCGCGGTGCTGTTCGACATCCGCGCGCCGCGCGTCGTGCTCGCGCTGCTGGTCGGCGGCGGCTTCGGTGCAGCCGGCGCCGCTATGCAGGCGCTGTTCCGCAATCCGCTCGCCGATCCGGGCCTCGTCGGCGTGTCGAGCGGCGCGGCGCTCGGCGCGACGACGACGATCGTCCTCGGCCCCGCGCTGTTCGCCGCGCACGCGAGCGCCACCGTGCTGCCCGTCGCCGCGTTCGCGGGCGCGCTTGCCGTCGCGGCGCTCGTCTACCGGCTCGCCGCGTCGCGCGGCCGGCTCGCGCTGCCGCTGTTGCTGCTCGCGGGCATCGCGATCAACGCGCTGGTCGGCGCGGCGATCGGGCTGCTCACGTTCGTCGCCGACGATGCGCAATTGCGCTCGCTGACGTTCTGGAGCCTCGGCAGCCTCGGCGGCGCGCAATGGTCCGCGCTGGCGGCTGTCACGCCGTGCGTCGCAATCGGCTGCGTGCTGCTCGCGCGCGAACGCGATGCGCTCAACGCATTACAGCTCGGCGAAACCGAGGCGCTGCATCTCGGCGTGCCGGTGCAGCGGCTGAAACGGCGCGTGCTCGTCGCGGTCGCGCTCGCGGTCGGCGCCCTCGTGTCGTGCGCGGGCATCATCGGCTTCATCGGGCTCGTCGCGCCGCATTGCGTGCGCCTCGCGTGCGGCCCCGACCAGCGCGTCGTGCTGCCCGGCGCCGCGCTGCTCGGCGCATTGCTGACGCTCGCCGCCGATCTTGCCGCACGCACGATCGCCGCGCCCGCTGAAATTCCGCTCGGCGTGCTGACTGCGCTGCTCGGCGCGCCGTTCTTCCTCGTACTGCTGTGGAAGAACCGCGGTGCGCTCGGCGGGTAATCCTTTCTTCACGACGACCATGCTGACTGCCCACCACCTCGACGTCGCCAGCCGACACAACGTCATTCTGCGCGACCTGTCGCTGTCGATCGAACCCGGCCGCGTGACCGCGCTGCTCGGCCGCAACGGCGCGGGCAAGAGCACGCTGCTGAAAACTTTCGCCGGCGAACTGACCGGCAGTGTCGCGCCGAACGGCGTGCGCGTGACCGGCGACATCACGCTGAACGGCGAACCGCTTGCGCGCATCGACGCGCCGCGTCTCGCGTGCCTGCGCGCGGTGCTGCCGCAGGCTGCGCAGCCGGCGTTTCCGTTCAGCGTCAACGAGATCGTGTTGCTCGGCCGCTATCCGCATGCGCGGCGCGGCGGCGCAACGTCGCATCGTGATCGCGACATCGCGTGGCAGGCGCTCGAACGCGCGGGCGCCGATGCGCTCGTCGGTCGCGACGTCACGACCTTGTCCGGAGGCGAACTTGCCCGCGTGCAGTTCGCGCGCGTGCTCGCGCAGCTGTGGCCGGACGACGACGCGACGGACAGCGGCCCGCGCTACCTGCTGCTCGACGAGCCGACTGCCGCACTCGACCTCGCGCATCAGCACCGACTGCTCGATACCGTGCGCGCGGTCACGCGCGAATGGCAACTCGGCGTGCTCGCGATCGTGCACGATCCAAATCTCGCCGCGCGGCACGCGGATACGATCGCACTGCTCGCCGACGGAACGATCGTCGCGCATGGCGCACCGCGTGACGTGATGACACCCGCCCATATCGCGCAGTGCTACGGATTCGCGGTGAAGATGGTGGAAACCGGCGACGGGTCGCCGCCGGTGATGGTGCCCGCGTAGCGCAGGCGCTTGCCGCATCGATGTCCCGCCTCGCCGATAGCCATACGTTTCACATCGCATCATTCGCGCTTCGCTCATCCCCTTCGAGGAGACTCACATGCCGCTTCCGATGACCCGCGTCATCCTGTACGTCCGCGACGTCGCGTTGCTGAAGGCGTTCTATCAGCGGTATTTCGCGTTGCCCGTCGTCGAGGAAATCGACTGCGAATGGGTCGTGCTCGACGCGGGCGCCGTCGAACTGGCGCTGCATCTGGCCGGCCCGACGTTCCGCCGCGCGGCCGCTCCCGCGAGCGCGAAAGCGGACTCAAGCACGGTGAAGTTCGTCTTCCGGATCGACGCTGATATCGACGCGCATCGCGACCGGCTCGCCCGCGACGACGTGACCGTGCGCGATCTCAAGCGCTACGACGGCTATCCGTACCGGATGTACGACGGCATCGATCCGGAAGGCAATGTCTTTCAGGTGATGCAGCCGGAATGAACGCCCGCGCGGCGAAGCGGGAAGGCCGCGCTCAATGCCCGACGTCCGCCGCGCCGAAGGTCCGCATCTTCCATCCGAGCCGCACGGCAAGCATCCGCATCGAGAATCCGGCCGCCAGCGCGACCACCGTCGCGAAGCCCGCATCGATGCCGAGATACTGCATCCCGACATACAGCGTGCCCGTGAAGAACGCGACGCTCGCATACAGCTCCTCGCGCAAAATCAGCGGCATCTCGTTGCACAGCAGGTCGCGCAGCATCCCGCCGCACACGCCGGTAATTGCACCGGCCAGCACGACGATGATCGGCGCGGTGCCCGTCGATGCGCCGATGTCGCAGCCGATGATCGTGAACGCCGCGAGGCCGATCGCGTCGACGGTGACGAACAGCGCCTTCATGCGCGCGACGTGCCGCGCGGCCCACGACGCGACGGTCGCCGCGGCGAGCGTGATCACGAGGTACTCGGGATGCGCGATCCAGCCGAGCGGATAGTGGCCGAGCAGCACGTCGCGCACGGTGCCGCCGCCGAGCGCGGTCACCGCGCCGACGAGCGCGAGCCCGAAGCGGTCCATCCCGCGGCGCATCCCCATCAGCGCGCCCGACATCGCTTCCGCAACGATCGCAATCAGATAAAGCGTATGCATCGCGCGCCTCAGTCCTCGGTACGGAACAGGTCGAGCACGCGTTCGCGCTCGGCCGCATCGATGGCCGCAGGCATCGGCTCGTCGCGCTCGCCGTGCGCGTCCGGCGCATCGGATGCCGGCGCGCCGCCGCACGCGAAGCGGCTGCGAATGTACGGCGGCACGTCGGCGGTGCAGGTGCCGCGCGTGTATTCGGCGTACACGAAATCGCCGTCGACGAGCGCGAGGTCCTGCGGCGGCGTGGCGTCGACCGGCGTACGTCCGGCAACCGCCGTCTTCATGTAGTCGAGCCAGACCGGCAGCGCGAGCGTCGCGCCGGTCGCGCGCCCCATCGGCCGCGGGGTGTCGTAGCCGAGCCACGCGACCGCGACGATGCCCGACGAATAGCCCGCGAACCACACGTCCTTCGAGCCGTTCGACGTACCGGTCTTGCCGGCCGCGTCGTCGCGGCGCAGCGCGAGCGCGCCGCGCGCGGTGCCGGCCCGCACGACGTCGCGCAGCATGCTGTCCATCACGAACGCATTACGCGCCGACACGACGCGCGTGCCGTCCGGCGCCGGCGCGTCGTACAGCGCGCCGCCGTGACGCTGCTTCACCGACAGGATCAGCCGCGGCACCATCCGCCTCCCGCCGTTCGCGAACACGCCGTACGCGCTCGCGAGTTCGAGCGGCGTCACGGCGCCCGCGCCGAGCGCGAGCGGCAGCGACGCCGGATTGCGCTGCGCGTCGAAACCGAAGCCCACCGCGTGCTGCTGCACGTAGCGCGCGTCGGCGGCCTGCATCAGGTTGACCGCGACGAGGTTCTTCGAGCGCACGAGCCCGCGCCGCACCGGGATGAAGCCCTCGTAGCGGTTGCCGAAATTGCGCGGACGCCAGGGCCGCGCGCCGGTTTCCGCATGCGTGAGCGTGCGCTGCGTATCGTCGACCAGCACGCCCGGGAAATAGCCCTTCTCCAGCGCCGCCGAATAGACGAACGGCTTGAAGCTCGACCCCGGCTGCCGATACGCCTGCAATGCGTGATCGAACACGTTGCCGTTGAAATCCGCGCCGCCGACGAGCGCCAGCATGTCGCCCGTCGCCGTATCCAGCGATACGAGCGCGCCCTCGAGCCCGTTGCGCGCCTCGCGCTTGCCGGGCTGGCGGCGCAGCGTGCGCGCGAGTGCGGCTTCGGCCGCGCGCTGATCGCCCATCGAGATCGTCGTGGTCACATCGAGGCCGAGCGTGTAAGCATCGTCGTGAAAGCGCTCGACCATCATCCGGCGCGCGCGCTCCGCGACGTACGGCGCCGCGATGATGCCGGGCGGCGGCGTGGTCGCGAGCGCGATCGGCGCGGCGAGCGCCGCGCGGTAGGTCGCATCGTCGAGCTCGCCGAGCGCATGCATGCGGCCGAGCACGTAGTTGCGCCGCGCGGTCGCGCGTGCCGGATTGACGACCGGGTTGAACGCGGACGGCGCCTTCGGCAGCCCGGCGAGCACGGCCGCCTCGCCCGCGTTCAGCGCGTCGAGCGGCTTGCCGAAATAGACGTTCGCGGCCGCCGCGAAACCGTACGCGCGCTCGCCGAGATAGATCTGGTTCATGTACAGCTCGAGCAGCTTGTCCTTGCCGTATTCGCGCTCGAGCTTGATCGCCATCAGGATCTCGGCGAGCTTGCGGCTCAGCACCTTGTCGCGCGTCAGGTAGAAGTTGCGCGCGACCTGCATCGTGATCGTGCTGCCGCCCTGCCCCGGCTGCCCCGTCACGAGGTTCGCGAACGTCGCGCGCGCGAGGCCGCCGACATCGATCGCGCCGTGCTGATAGAACTTCGCGTCCTCAGCCGCGAGCAGCGCGTGCCGCATCAGCGGCGGAATGCGCTCGAGCGGCACGAACTCGCGGCGCTCGACGCCGTACTCGGCCAGCAGCTCGCCATCACGCGAGAAAATCCGCAGCGGCAGCGCGGGACGGTAGGCGGCCAGATGTTCGACGGACGGCAATTGCGTCCAGATGCGGTCGATCGTCCATGCGCCGATGCCCGCGCATGCGAGCGTCAGGCCGAGCAGCGCGCCTGCGAGGATGCGCCATGCACGGCGGCGCGGCGATGCAGGAGGCGGCGCCGGTGGCGGCGGAGGGTTGGCGGTGTGGTCGGTCATGCGGGCTCCTTCTTCGATGCGGCGACCGCGGGCGCTCGAGTGGCGCCCGTCGGTCACGGAAGGCGCGCATTGTCGAAGGGAAGCCGGAATACCGGAACATTCTTTAGCCAAAGTTTGGCTGGCTAAATTTTATTTAGGAAAGGATGCGCATGGCCGGTGGCGGCGTCGGGCGAACCCCGCTGCGGATGAGCCGGTTCGCCTGTACCATCGTCCGCATGTTCGACACGTACCTGCGCCTGTGGGATCTCGTTCCCGACGGCGGCCCGATCCTGACCGCGAGCGGCGGCGTGCTGCCCGTCGTCTGGCACGCGCGGCCCGCGATGCTGAAAGTCGCCACCTGCGACGAAGAGCGCCGCGGCAATGCGCTGATGACCTGGTGGAACGGGGACGGCGCTGCGCGCGTGTGGCTGCACGACAGCAACGCGGTGCTGCTCGAGCGCGCGCAGCCGGCGCCGACGCTCGCCGGCCTGTCCGCCGCGGGCCACGACGACGATGCGATCCGGATCGCGTGCGCCGCCGTCGCGCGGCTGCATGCGCATCGCGCACCGGCGCCGCCCGCGGTCGTGCCGCTGCACGACTGGTTCTACGCGCTGCTGTCGCACGACACGGACGACGACGTGCTGCGCCGTTCGGCCGCGGCGGCGCATCGGCTGCTGGCCGTGCAATCCGCCGACGAAGTCGTGCTGCACGGCGACATCCATCACGGCAACGTGCTGCACTTCGGCGATCGCGGCTGGCTCGCGATCGACCCGAAGGGTTTGCGCGGCGATCGCGCGTTCGACTACGCGAACCTGTTCTGCAATCCCGCGCACGACATCGCGGTCGATCCCGCGCGCTTCGCGCGGCGCGTCATGCTCGTCGCTGAAGTGGCGCGGATCGACCGGCGCTGGCTGCTGCAATGGATCCTCGCATGGGCCGCCTTGTCGGCAGTCTGGATGATGGAAGATGCGCTGCCGCCCGATACGCGGCTGCAGGTTGCGAGGCTGGCGGCGGCCGGGCTCGACCGATAGCAATATCGCATCGGCCATAAGAATGGGTTCGTCGTGAATTTGTGGCGAGCGCGGTGAAGACTGGCGGCTCGCGGCCAGGAGGCAACACTCGGCGCAACAGGGCGCGCAACCGCTTCAGGTTGAAAAGGGCCATCGATGTCTAGAGCTAGGCTCGACTACCGCTTAGACCGTTTGTTAGCGTGTGGGTCACACAACTAAGTCGCAGATTCGATTGCCAAGAGCCAGAAGAAAATTGGCAATGTCCGTCGTTTCTGCTCGGGTGATGGATTGCTTTTGGTTGCTCACTGGATCGAGATCGGCCTCGTGCACTATCGCGTTTCGACGTGTAACGATCAGCTTCTGCTTAGTTTTGGCGTCGCCGTCGGACATTCCGAGGCCAAGAGCAATTTGCTGCCATTTTTGTTTCTCAGTCCAAATGTAGCTCAGGCCATCGGCGATCTTCGTCGGATCCTGAAACGACAATGTACTAAGCTTTTCGCGGACGATTTGCTCGAAGCGAACAGCTGGTGGCGGAACTGCGCTGGCCGTCAGCGAAGGCAGATGCTGGATAGCTATTGCCTCGCTCATGTACTTGCCCGTGGGTGGCCTTTGGTTCTCGAATATCTTCACCATGCCGATGCGGATCAAGTCATGCATCAGCTTGTCGAACGCGCTGACCGCGTTGACGATCTGCGAGCGTAGAAGATCATCAAACTGTTCGGGAATGTTGACCACGTTGTTCAAGTGGTCGTAGACAGCCCCGAGTTCATTGGCCTGCTGGATGTTTTTATGAAAGACCCCCTTCGCATTTAGCATGGCTCAGCCCATGAGGCCCCGAAGCGCGACGGCGACATCATCGAACAGCCCCCGAATTTGCTCACGCTTCTCGATCGCGTTGGCCAACACAGGGCCAGTGTAGCCGACAAAGTCCGCGTCCTGGAGCGCGAACACAGGCACGCCGGCTTCGTGGGAGCGCGGCAGCAGGGCACCGAAGTCTGGAATCTCCTCCAAGCAAAAGCCCGCCTCAGACAGCGCGACCGGATAGTTGTTTTCGGGTAGCGTGAGCCCGGCAGTCTGGAGTGCGGGGTACAGGTGGTCCTTGGTGATCGCCTTGATCTCGCCAATGTTGTCGCGGTACGGAGCTGCCGCGCGGCCTTTGCGCACGTTGAAGCGCTGGATCACTGTGCCGGCAAATTTCGGTAAGCCCGGTCGCAGCGGATAGGCTGAGTCCTGGAACACTGCCTCGTTGGCCACTTTCCAGTTCGCCCAGCGCGGCAGGATGGATTCCAGGGTCTCCAGCGCCATGATGGAAAACGGATCTGGATTGGTTGGAATTAGGAAGAAATCCGAGTTCAAGAACAGATTCTGATTGATCGCGCTCAGCCCAGGGTTGAGGTCGATGATGGTGTATTCGATCTGATTGGCCTCCTCAACTTGGCGAATCAGTTCGTCGAACGCACCGGGTAGGTTTTGCAGAGTCGCTAGCGCATTGGAGTTCTGCGCGAAGGTCAACGACGCGTCGTATTCAGAAAGCGTAGCGTGGCCAGCTAGCAGATGCACACGAGGCTGAGCGGCAGGGGACTCGCAGGTGACAGGCTGGATGGGACTAGGCTTGCCCTTGAAGGCCGCCGCGACACCGTCTTTGATGTTTTGAAGTCGCGTCGCGTCCTCAAGATAGTATGCGTCGAAGCCGTCTCCGAGTATCAAGCTGGAGAGATTGCATTGCGGGTCAGCGTCGACCAGCAGGACCCGGTGTCCTTGCTCGGCGAGCATCCATCCTAAGTTGTAGACGGTCGTGGTTTTGCTGACGCCACCCTTATGGTTGAACAAGACTAAGCGCTTTGCCATTCTGAATTCCTATGAATATAAATCGTATTAGCCGTCAATATCGAGATGCCTGCTACCTCTATCACGCGTCGGATACTGGGCTGGAAATCCTGAGGTAGTTGACGGGCTGCCGCGACAATTCGAACGCCGATTTGCTGGGTTCGCTCGGTTCCGACTGGCGCCATCTGTGACTGTGACGGGACAGCGACCGACTGTAACCGCCACATGAGCAGTCTGTCACTATATACGAGTGAAGGACCGCTCAGGGTCTACAAGCAACCTCCCCGGAAATCCACAAACACCTGAAATAAAAAAAACCCGCCGGCTTCCACCGGCGGGCTTTCCTATCCGACTTTGCGCGACGTTCAGCGCGCCGGATTCAGCGTCAGGTTCATGTGACGGTTCACATCCTTGTACAGCAGATATCGGAAGCGCCCAGGGCCACCCGAATAGCACGCCTGCGGGCAGAACGCGCGCAGCCACATGAAGTCGCCCGCTTCCACCTCGACCCAGTCCTGGTTCAGGCGATAGACGGCCTTGCCTTCGAGCACGTACAGGCCGTGCTCCATCACGTGCGTCTCGGCGAACGGAATCACGCCGCCCGGCTCGAACGTCACGATGTTCACGTGCATGTCGTGACGCATGTCGCTCATGTCGACGAAGCGCGTCGTCACCCATGCGCCGTTGGTGCCCGGCATCGGGATCGGCTCGACGTCCTGCTCGTTGGTCACGAACGCGTCGGGCAGCGCAATGCCGTCGACGGCCTGGTAGTGCTTGCGCACCCAGTGGAAACGCACGGCGGCATCGCTGACGTTGTGCAGCGTCCAGTCGGCGCCCGGCGGAATGAACGCGTAGCCGCCCGGCTTCAGCGTGTGCTTAGTGCCCTGCAACGTCAGCTCCGCCTCGCCTTCGACGACGAACAGCACGGCTTCGGCATTCTTGTCCTGCTCGGGCTTGTCGCTGCCGCCGCCCGGGTTCACTTCGACGATGTACTGCGAGAAGGTTTCGGCGAAACCCGACAGCGGACGCGCGATCACCCACAGGCGCGTGTTCGTCCAGAACGGCAGCCAGCTCGTGACGATGTCGCGCATCACTCCCTTCGGAATGACCGCGTACGCCTCGGTGAACATCGCGCGATCGGTCAGCAGATCGGTCTGCGGCGGATGGCCGCCATGCGGCGCGTAATACGTTGTCTTAGACATAAAGCATCCAGGCAATGGGTTGGTCCGGCCCCGGGTCGCAACGGCCAAGCGCGGCACGCGCGTGGGGCACGCATGCGGCGGCGGGACATCGTTGCCGGGGTGGCTTGAAAGCGCGGGCGCCTTCGTTCGGTCGGCCAGGCTTCGCGACGGGTCCTTCCGGTTCAGCGGGCGGGGCGACCCATGCTTGTGGGTCCGGCGGCCGGGCCGCGGACACTCGGGGTCATGCGGCGGGGCACGGGGGACGGCACGGTTCGATTCCGTACGCGGGCAGCGTTGACGATAGCGAAGTCGATTCCGATCGACCAATTAAATGTTGCGATGACATCCATTCGATTTCGCACTACCCGCCAGCGCCCGCAAGGGCCGGTGCACGCGTGTCGCGCACGTTCGGTGCGTCAGGGAAATCCTGACGACGGACGGCAACGCGTCGATCAGCGCTATCGAATGACGTTGGCCGAACCTGGCCGGTTGCATGTCAATGCAATTGGCGAGGTCGTCTATCAGCGGGAAAGGTACAGCGGGAGGGAATGTGCCAACCCGTCGAGCGGGGCTGGGCATGAACTGCGGAGGGGATGAAGGCCGCCGGTCTTGCCGGCGACTGCGGCCCGGCTGAGGCCGCCGGGCCGGCTTGTCGGATCGGGTGCCGACGCGACGGGCGTGCCGGTGCGCAAGCTGCGCACCGTGCCGCGCCCGCGGCGATCAGTCCCAGTCGCGGTGATGGCGATGCTTGCGGTGACGATAGCCGCGATCGCCGTGATCGCGCTCGTACGAGCTGCGCGACATGTTGCCGCCCAGCGCCGCGCCCGCGCCACCGCCGACGGCCGCGCCCAGCAGGCCGCCCGTGCGGCCGCCCATTGCGTTGCCGGCTGCGGTACCTGCGCCGCCGCCGAGGGCGCCGCCGATGATCGCGCCGGTGCGCTCGCGACGGTTCGACGTCACTGCGCCGCCTGCGCCGCCGCCGATCGCGCCGCCGATGACGGAGCCGGTGCTGCCACCGACCGCGCCGCCGACCGCTGCGCCGGCAACCCCGCCGAGCGCGCCGCCAAGCGCATTGTTCAGGTCACCGGCCATTGCCGGCAATGCGGTCGCGCCGGTCAGCACGGCGACGACGAGAGTGGGGGCAATTTTCTTCCACATTCCCGTATTCTTCCTTGTTCGCAATCTGGTTATTGAAGGTCCGCTCGATACGACGATCTGAATCGATCGACGTCGAGACCGGCATTGTGCCGAATCTCGGACCAATTCATTTCAATGAGCTTGCGGCGAAGAATAGCACCGCTCGTGCCCCGTTGCAGTCGACATTCTGGTAACAAGTTGTTTACCGAAACAGGACTCGGAAAGGCTTGCCGAAATCCCCGGCAAGGCCCGCCAGCAAAGGCTCCGACGAGGCTCCGCCGGCCGGGGTGACGGCGCGGGAAGCGTCGGCGTCGCGGGTTCGGACACAGGTGGCAACACATCGGCGAGCGCCGGGGGCCGCGGACCGGCTTTCCGCGGGCGAACGAGGGTCAATACACACCCGGAAGCAGCCGCCAGGTATGCGCGCAGTACGCGTCGTATTCGGCGCCGAACTGCGCGCGCAGCAGCGCTTCCTCGGAACGGATGCGCGCGACGAGCGGCACCATCGTGAGCGCGACGAGCAGCAGCCCGACGCCCGAGCGGAACGCGAATGCCCAGCCGAGCGCATTGACGAGCAGGCCGAGATAGCTTGGGTTGCGGATCCTGCGATAGATGCCGTCCGTGACCAGCGTATGGCCCGGCTGGATCGCGACGAGCCCGCTGAAGCGCTTGCCGAGCACGAACACGGGCCAGATGCGCAGCACGCCGCCCGCGACATACAGCACGACGCCGATCCAGCGCACCGTGTCGCCGCCGAAGGTCCACACGTCGAGCCGGTCGGTCAGTGCGGGCAGATAGGCAAGCAGGAACCCGCTGGCCGCGAAGGCCGGAAGCACCCAGCGGTTGTCGCGGTCCTCGCGTTCGCCAGTGCTCAGGTTGCCTTCGGTCAACAATGCGGCGACGGCCAGCGCGAGCGTCGCGACGGCGATGACGGTCAGTTGCGGATGCGAAAAGAAGGCGGCGAACCCGCCGATGCCGAGCACGGCGAGCCCAAGGTAGACGAGCGTGGAGACGCTCGACACGATTGCGACCTTGCGCGTGACGGCCATGGCTGCCTCGCCGGAGTGGGTTTTCCTGTGAAGTATAGGAACCCGGGCGGCCGATGCGCACGCGCGCCGTCGTGCGGCGCGCGGAGCGTTGTTGCGAGAAGCGGCGGCGCGGCGTCGACCGACGCGGTCGATCGACGTGATCGACGCGCGGGGCAGCCCCGCGCCCGCCGGCTGGTCAGCGAATGCGGAAGTGGCCGCCGATCCCGACACTGACCGGCGGTGCGTAATACGCCGGCGCATAGCCGTAATAGGCCGGCGCGGGTGCGTAGCCGTAAGGCGGCGCGACGTAGCAGCCGGACAGGCCGCCGATCAGCGCAAACGTGATGAGAACTTTGTACATGGCTCGATTCCCGGCGAAGAGGACACATTGCATCTCGCGACGGCCGGCACGACGGCGCGATCCGACCTTCCTGTCGCTCGATGCGGCAATGCGCGGAGTCTAGCGCCGGAGCCGGCGGGACGAGTTTCGCGAGCGGTTACACGTGTTACGTCGCGTGACCGCTGAAACAGGGGCGTGCGGCGCGACAGCGCACCGGCGCTGGCGCCGCCCCGCATGACGAGCCGGGCACGCGTTACACGAAACGTGCGCGGATGCGCTGCGCGACCGATTCGAGCGCGGCCGCGTCAGCGATGTCGCGCGCGTGCAGCCGCAACTCGACGCCTTCCCAGCGCGGGATCACGTGGAAATGCACGTGCGGGACCGTCTGGCCCGCCGCCGCGCCGTTGAACTGGCCGATGAACACGCCGTCCGGCCCGAGCGCCGCGCGCACGGCCGCCGCGACGCGCTGCGTCATGCGGATGCCGGCCGCGGCCGCATCGCCGGACAGCTCGAAGATCTGCGCGGCCGGCTCCTTCGGGATCACGAGCACGTGACCGTCGGCCTGCGGCATGAGATCCATGATCGCGAGGGTCGCGTCGTCTTCGGCGACCTTCACGCACGGCAGTTCGCCGCGCAGGATCCTGGCGAACGGGTTGTTGTTGTCGTAGGACACGGCGTTTTCCGATTTTTCGATGGGCGGTTTGACTGGGAACGATGCCGGACGATTATCGGCCGACGGGCGGTCGGATTTCAACTTGTTGGCACGTGTCGCCATGGCGGTGAACAATGCACGCCGGCGCGCATGCGATGTCCGTCGACGAATGGAATATCCGCCCGGCGCGATTCGTTTACTCCGCGCGCGGGTTCGGGTTGCAAACACCGCGAACTTGCGCCGGACATCCGCAGGCTGCGCAGGCCGGCAGCCGGGATGACTGCTCGCGCTCATCAACCGGAGCATGCCATGGACCCTCTCCCCTCCTGTCGTTCGCCCGCCCCGCCCGTCCTTGCCCTTCACCCGCCCCGCCTTGCCCACGCCCGTCGCACGTTGGCGCGCAGGCTATGCCAGGTGGCTTGCGGCGCCGGGCTGGTCGCCTTGTCGTCGGCGTTCGCGTGGGCCGGCGGCAACGACATCATCCTGCCGGTCGTCTCGTCGGTCACCGCGTCGACCGTGCCCGCCAACGGCGACCTCAATCCGTACGGCATCGCGTTCGTGCCGCGCGGCGTGCCGAGCTGGAGCACGCTGAAACCGGGCGACGTCGTCGTGTCCAACTTCAACGCGGCGTCGAACACGCAAGGCACCGGCACGACGATCGTGAAGCTGTCGCCCGGCAAAACGCCGGCGACATTCTTCCAGGGCAGCAATCTCGGCCTGACGACCGCGCTCACGGTACTGCGCAGCGGCTTCGTGCTGGTCGGCAACGTCCCCGCGCCGGACGGCAAGAACGTGGTCGCACCGGGCTCGCTGCTCGTCATCGGCCCGCAAGGCAATCTCGTCAAACAACTGGTCAGCGCCACGCTGCTCGACGGGCCGTGGGACATGACCGTGATCGATCGCGGCGCGCGCGTGACCGCGTTCGTGTCGAACGTGCTGAACGGGACGGTCGCACGGATCGACCTGACGATCGGCGCCGACGGCGTCGCGATGCTGCCGAGCTCGCGCATCATCGCGTCGGGCTACGTGAACCGGACCGATCCCAATGCGCTCGTCGTCGGCCCGACCGGCCTGGCTTACGATCCTGACGTCGACGTCCTTTATGTCGCCTCCACCGGCGACAACGCGGTGTTCGCGATCCAGAACGCCGCGTCGACGAACCGCAACGGCGGTGTCGGACGGATGATCTACTTCGACGCGGCGCACCTGCACGGCCCGCTCGCCCTGGCGCTCGCGCCGAACGGCCATCTCGTGACCGCGAACGGCGACGCGGTCAATCCTGACCCACAGCAACCGAGCGAAATCGTCGAATTCACTGTGCACGGGCGCTTCGTCGCGCAGATGCAGGTCGATACCGTGCCGGGTGCGGCCTTTGGCCTCGCGTTCGGGCGAGGCAGCAAGGGTCAGCCGCAATTCGCGGCCGTCGACGACAACACGAATACCGCGACGATCTGGACACTGCGCTCGGACAACGACAACGCACAATGACGCACCGCGTGAACGGGCCGCATCCGGCCCGTTCGAACCCGCGCGATCGACACATGCGATTCGCACACGCCGGGCAGCATGTCGCCTGAGCGACGCCGCCCGGCGTCGTCACTTCCCGCGATTGCCACCGCTTGCCCGAACCTGCGACACTGCCGGATCGTTGCCGGCCGGCACGCCACCGAGGACGCTCGCGCATGACGATCCCCTTCAAATCGCTGATCCTGCGCGGCGTCGCGGTCGCACTCGTCGCCGCGCTCGGCTACACCGGCTACATGCTGTCGCGGCTCGCCCCGATCGCGACGGGCTATGCCGCGAAGGCGCTGTGTTCCGGCGTGTTCGTGTCAGGCCGTCCGGCCGCGTCGGTGATCGACGTCGACATCATGGCCGGCGTGCATCCGCTGCTGAAACTGGTGCGCCCGTCGCTCGATCCCGAGCATCATCGCGCGGTCGCGACGTTCGCCGGTTTCGCGCGACGCGAGGCGGATTTCCGGCCCGGGCTCGGCTGCACGCTCGCGCTCGGGCCGTCGCCCGGCATGCTGCCGGCCGCGCTGCCGCCCGTCGCCGATCCACCGCCCGCGAACGATGCGGCGGCGCCCGCACCGCCCGCCGGCATCGACTCACGCAAGCTGCACATCGCGCTCGACCGCGCGTTCGACGAACCCGATCCGGCGCGGCCGCGGCGCACCCGTGCGGTTGTCGTGATGTGGCGCGGCCACGTGATCGCCGAACGCTATGCGCCCGGCTTCACGGCCGACACGCCGCTGCCCGGCTGGTCGATGACGAAGACCGTGACGGCCGCGCTGGCCGGCGTGCTGGTCGCGCAGCACAAGCTGTCGCCGGATGCGTCGGCGCTGCTGCCCGAATGGCGTGCCAGCGGCGATCCACGCGCGGCGATCACGCTCGACGAACTGCTGCGGATGACGAGCGGCCTGCAATTCAACGAGGACTACGACGACCCGCTGTCCGACGTCGCCGTGATGCTGTTCACGCAGCCCGACACCGCGCGCTTCGCGTCGGCCAAGCCGCTCGCCGCGCAGCCCGGCACCCAGTGGTACTACTCGAGCGGCACGAGCGCGATCGTCGCGCGCGTGATGCGCGAAGCGCTGGGCGGCACCGAGGCCGACTACCTCGCGTTTCCGCGCCGTGCGCTGTTCGAGCCGCTCGGGATGCGCAGCGCCGTGTTCGAGCCCGATGCGGCCGGCACGCTCGGCAGCCCGTCTTACCTGTATGCGAGTGCGCACGACTGGGCGCGCTTCGGGCAGCTTCTGCTGCAGGACGGGGTGTGGAACGGGCAGCGGCTGCTGCCGGAAGGCTGGGTGCGCTACCTGACGCGAGCGACGCCGCAATCGACGCACCAGGAATTCGGCGCGCATCTGTGGGTCAAGGTGCCGGAGCCGTTCAACGATCGCGATCCGCATGCGAGCGCGATGCCCGCCGACGCGTTTCATGCGGTCGGTCATGAAGGCCAGTTCGTGAGCGTGGTGCCGAGCCGCGAGCTGGTGGTCGTGCGGCTCGGGTTGTCGCGGCCGGAATCCGCGTGGAACCACGAGGCGTTTCTCGCGCGCGTGCTCGACGCCGTACCGGCATCCGGCACGTGACGTGCCTCGGCGCGGCGGCGGCAGTCGCACCGCCACGCCCGCTCCACGCGCGACTTGCGATGCGTTACGGGTTCGCGCTGCCCGCGTACTGCTTGAAGCCGTCGCGCGTCGCCAGACGCTCGATGTAGCGCTTCGCCGCCGGGAAGTCCGGATGCTCGAACGGCGTGCCGAACCAGCGGTTCACCGACAGGCCGATCGGAATATCGGCGAGCGTGAAGTGGTCGCCGGCCACGAACGCGCCGGTCGCTTCGAGCTGCGCGTTCAGCACCTGCATATGCTTCGTCCAGCCCGCGATCGACTGCGCGATCGCCGCCGGGTCCTGGTGATCGGGCGACTTGCGCACGAGGCCGAGGAACGCGCCGACCCACGAACGGTTCAGGTCCGAGCCCTGCCAGTCGATCCACTGATCGACCCGCGCGCGCGCCTGCGGCTCGGCCGGATAGAGCGCGTCGCCGCCGTAGCGGTTCGCGAGATAGCGGATGATCGTGTTCGACTCCCACAGCACGAAGTCGTCGTCCTTGATGATGGGCACGAGGCCGTTCGGATTCAGCGCGAGATAGGTCGGGTCGTTGGTCGTGCGAAAGCCCGCGCCCCAGTCTTCCTGCTCGAACGGCAGGTTGAGTTCGGTGCACAGCCACAGCACCTTGCGCACGTTGATGGACGGAATCTTGCCGAGGATGTGCAGCATGCAGGCTCCTTGTGAGGTCGGATGCGAAGCGTTCGGGATGCCCGAAACGGCCTGAACGCGCTCCCGTCGAATTTATACACGAGCGCGTGGAAATCGACAGGGCCCGCACGCGAAATCGGCGTTTGCGGCCCGCCGCCCCGCTTACATCGGCTTGAGCACCATCAGGAAATAGACCGTCAGCATCGCGAAGAACGCCGGGTAGCCGAGCAGCTCCCAGCGCTTCGCATAGCGCCAGTAGCGCGCCGGCAGCGTGGCCTCGCCGTTCGCATGCGCGAGGTTCGCCAACGCGGCCAGCTCGATCTGCAGCCACACGACCGGCAGCCAGCACGCGCCCGCGATCGCATACAGCACGATCGACGCGACGAGCCACGGCGTATGCCACGGCCAACCGGCCGTATGCGCGAGCCACAGCCCGGACGCCGGCTGGAAGATCACGGCCGGTGTCGTGAACCACCAGTCCGCGCGCACCACGAGCCGCGACACGGCCGCGATCGCGGGCACCGACCGCGTGCGGTTCGCGAAGAACAGGTAAAACGCGGTGCCGAAGCCCGTGCCGACCATCAGCACCGAGGACAGGATGTGAAGCGCCTTGATGACGAGATAGGTATTCATGGTTGTTCTTCTTCTGAAAACAGGATCAACAGGATCGCGAGAATCGGTACGTTCTTGAGCACGGGGCCGAACGGTTCGGCCAGCAGGCCAGGCATCGTGACCGCGATGACGGCCGAATACGCGACGATCAGCACGGCTTGCGCAGCCCACAGACGGCGGGACGGCGCGGCGACGGTCGCCACCCCTAGCGCGAAGTCCAGCGCGCAGGCGGCGTAGAGGGCGATCAGCGCGGGCAGCCCGGTCAGGTGTGCGCGGGCGAGCATCGCAAGGCTGTCGCTCTGCGGGTGGACGAAAGCGCTCACGATGGCCGTCCAGAGCCAGACGATCGCAAGCGCGCCGAGCAGCAGCGGCCGCCGCCACATCGCGAGCGCGTCGCGGCGCAGCGCGAGCGCGTCGGCGCCGATGAAACTGCGCAGCCCGCGCGGCGGCCGGCCGAGCACGGCCGCCAACGCCGCGGGATCGCCGGTGTTGCCGCCGCGCAGCATCGTCCACGTATCGCGGGTCAGCATCGCGCCCGGCAGCGTGCCGAACAGCGCGGCCGCCGCACCGACCAGCGGGCCCGGCAGCACAATGCGGGCTGCCGGCGGGAAGCCCAGCGCGGCGCGATAGCCGCTCAGCATCTCGCGGTATTCGACTTCATCACCGCCGACCGCGTCGATGACCGAATTGCCGGCCGCCGGCGAAACGACGAGCCGCACGACGAGTTCGGCGAGATCGTCGACGTGCACCGGGCGCAGCCGTTGATGGCCGCCCTCCGGCAACGCGTGCACGGGCAGGCTCGCGAGCATCCGGAAGAACCGTGCCGACGTGCCGGCCGCGCCGTAGACGAGCGCGGGCCGCACGATACGGTAATCGAGCGGCAGCGTCTGCAGGAAGGTGTCGGCTGCGTACTTGCTGGCGAAATACGGCGTGTCGCCACGCTCGACGCCCAACGCCGAGATCTGGATCACGCGTCGCACGCGGGCGCGGCAGCATGCGGTGAAGAGCGCACAGGGCGCCGCGCAATGCACGGTGTCGAGCGTCGCATCGCGCCGGTCGGTGAGGATCCCGACCGCGTTGATCACGACGTCGACGCCCGCCAGTCGGGCCAGCCACGCGTCGGGATCGATATCCGTCGCGAAATCGATCGCGACATCGTGCGGGCCGACCGCATGCCGCACACCGTGCAGCACGCGATGGCCGCCGGCTTCCAGCCGCGCGCACAACGCCCGCCCGATGAACCCGTTCGCGCCGCAGACGAGGATGTTCATGTCGCACTCCGCGGTGCGGCATGCGGGCAGATCGACAGCAGGGCCTCGTTCATTTTCATCCTCTATTTACAGTTATTTCTGTAATGACAGAAATATTGACTTCGAAAAAAGCGGGCTGCGCGCCCGCACTTCCGATGCCGCTTACTTCGACGACTTGCGCCTGACCGTCTGGCTGATCTTCGCGCCGATCCCGAGCGCCTTCATCAGCGTGTCGGGCTTGAGCCGCAGCATCTCGTCCGACCAGGTCGTGAGCGTCTCGACAAACTGCAGCGTGTCGCGGATGCGCTGTTCGGTCTCGCGGCTTTCGTCGGCGATCTCGGGACTCGTCAGGCAATCGCGCAGCACCGTGAGCGTCGGTTCGATCTCGCGCTGCCGCCGCCCTTCGACGATCAGCTTGAACAGTTCCCAGATGTCGGTCGACGTCTCGAAATGGTCGCGGCGATCGCCCAGCACGTGCACGACCTTCGCGAGCCGCCACGCCTGCAGTTCCTTCAGGCTCGTGCTGACGTTGGAGCGCGCGACGTTGAGCGTCTCGGCGATCTCGTCGGCGGCGACCGGCCGCCCGGCCAGGTACAGCAGCGCGTGAATCTGCGAGACGGTGCGGTTGACGCCCCATCGCGAGCCCATTTCGCCCCAGTGGAGAATGAATCGTTCGGCAATCGGTGTGAGTTTCATGTCGGGAAATTTAGTTTTTTCAGTTATTTCTGTCAAGAGAGAAATAACAGGCGGCAACGCGAATCGCCGTGCCGGCGGCTCGCCCGCCGGACGATCGCGACTGCCGTCACCGCCCGCCTTTCCCGCCGTGCCCGCCCGCTTCCATTACAATGCGCGGGATTTTTCCGATTTCAGGCCGTCCGCGCCTTTCTGACTAGAGGTTCCCATGATCATCAAACCGCGCGTGCGTGGCTTCATCTGCGTGACGACTCATCCGGTCGGCTGCGAAGCCAACGTCAAGGAACAGATCGACTACGTGACTTCGCATGGCCCGATCGCCAACGGCCCGAAGAAGGTGCTCGTGATCGGCGCGTCGACCGGCTACGGCCTCGCCGCCCGGATCTCGGCCGCATTCGGCTCGGGCGCGGACACGCTGGGCGTGTTCTTCGAGCGCGCCGGCAGCGAAACGAAGCCGGGCACCGCCGGCTGGTACAACAGCGCCGCGTTCGAGAAATTCGCCGCAGAAAAGGGGCTTTATGCCCGCAGCATCAACGGCGACGCCTTCTCCGACAAGGTGAAGCAGGTCACGATCGACACCATCAAGCAGGATCTCGGCAAGGTCGACCTGGTCGTCTACAGCCTCGCGGCGCCGCGCCGCACGCATCCGAAGACGGGCGAGACGATCAGCTCAACGCTGAAGCCGGTCGGCAAAGCGGTCACGTTCCGCGGCCTCGACACCGACAAGGAAGTGATCCGCGAAGTCTCGCTCGAGCCGGCGACGCAGGAAGAGATCGACGGCACCGTCGCCGTGATGGGCGGCGAGGACTGGCAGATGTGGATCGACGCGCTCGATGAGGCCGGCGTGCTGGCCGACGGCGCGAAGACGACCGCGTTCACGTATCTCGGCGAACAGATCACGCACGACATCTACTGGAACGGCTCGATCGGCGAAGCGAAGAAGGATCTCGACAAGAAGGTGCTGTCGATCCGCGACAAGCTGGCCGCGCACGGCGGCGACGCGCGCGTGTCGGTGCTGAAGGCCGTCGTCACGCAGGCGAGCTCGGCGATTCCGATGATGCCGCTCTACCTGTCGCTGCTGTTCAAGGTGATGAAGGAACAGGGCACGCACGAAGGCTGCATCGAGCAGGTGTACGGGCTCCTGAAGGACAGCCTGTACGGCGCGACGCCGCACGTCGACGAAGAAGGCCGTCTGCGCGCGGACTACAAGGAGCTCGATCCGCAAGTGCAGGGCAAGGTCGTCGCGATGTGGGACAAGGTCACGAACGACAACCTGTACGAGATGACCGACTTCGCCGGCTACAAGACCGAATTCCTGCGTCTGTTCGGCTTCGAGATCGCCGGCGTCGACTACGACGCGGACGTGAACCCGGACGTGAAGATCCCCGGCATCATCGACACCACGGTCTGACGACCGCGCCCGCCGCGCGCATGGGCGCACGGCGGGCTGTCTTTTACAGGCGACGTCAGACCGGCGTCGCCTCGTCCAGATAAACACCGGCCGACAGCGTGGCCTTCACCTGCCGCGTGAAGTCGTCGGTGGCCACCTCCTCCGCTCCGGATTCGATCGCGTCGTATGCTTGGCGCACGACGTCGGCCGGTGTCGCCTTCGGCACGTCGAGGCCGCGTGTCAGGTCCGTATCGATGAAGCCGGCATGCAGCCCCACCACCTGCGTGCGCTGCTCGCGCAGCGAATGCCGCAGCCCGTTGGTCACCGCCCACGCAGCCGACTTCGACACGCCGTAGCCCGACAGGATCGGCCGGTTCACCCAGCTCGCGACGGACAGCACGTTCAGGATCGCGCCGCCGCCATGGCCGGCGAGCGTGGCCGCGAATGCGCGCGACATCGCCAGCATCCCGAACACGTTGGTTTCGAGGTGGTCGCGCAACGCGTCGACCGCGCCGTCGTCGGTCAGGCTGCCGAGCCGCGCGATGCCCGCATTGTTGATCAGCAGCGTGACGTCGCGCGCGGCGTCGGCGGCCGCGGCGACCGCCGCCGGATCGGTCACGTCGAGCTTCACAGGCACCACGCCCGGCAGCGTCACGCTGGCCGGATCGCGCGCGCCCGCATAGACCTTCCGCGCCCCGCGTTCGAGCGCCTGCTTCGCGAATTCGAGCCCAAGCCCACGGTTCGCGCCCGTGACGAAAACGACTGCACCTTCGATCTTCATGACCCTTCCTTTCATCGTGTGAATGAAACCATGCCGCCATCGCGTACCGAGCCGTTGCACGGCCGGTACTGGATCGCAGGCTCGTCCCGCTACCCGCGCCCGCTGCACCCAGACCCGGACCGACCTCCATCCGTGCCGCGCGAGGCGCTTCGCTTCATTTGCGAAGTCGGCTACACTGGATGTCAATGTCGATCACCATTGTCTTTGCGATGCAGTCTGCCAGCACGCCTTGGTCACGTCAATGGTGATCACCATTGTGTTTTTCAATCGACGCAATTGCCGGAATGAGGGAGGGATCGATGGGCGTCTCGAGACAACAGGCTGCCGACAACCGCAACGCGATCGTCGCGGCCGCCGAGCGGCTGTTCCGGGTGCGCGGTGTCGACGCGGTCGGTTTGACGGAACTGATGAAGGAAGCCGGTTTCACGCAGGGCGGCTTCTACAACCACTTCAAATCGAAGGATGCGCTGGTCGCCGCGGTGATGGAAAAGGCCATGCAGGACGGCGCGGAGTCGCCGCGCGCCGGCAGCGTCGCGCAACAGGTGACGTCGTACCTGTCGACCGCGCATCGCGACAACGTCGAAGCCGGTTGCCCGCTGTCCGGCTTCGCGGGCGACGCGCCACGCCTGACCGACGCGGCACGCGCCTGCTACGCGCACGGCGTCGCCGGCTATCTCGACCGGCTGGAACGGATGGTCGCTATCGAAGGCGCGGCTGCGGCGGACACGCGCCGCGGCGCGATCGCGGTGTTCAGCCAGATGGTCGGCGCGCTCGTGCTGTCGCGCGCAGTCGCCGGCACCGATCCGGCGCTGGCCGATGAAATCCTCGACGCGGGGCGGCGCACGCTCGCCGGCCAGCCCGACGATCCGGCCGTGCCGGCCGCGTAGCGGCACGACGAGCGCGAGCCGCGCGCAATCGCTATTCTACGGCCCGTGCGGCGGCGTCCCACAGCGGCTGCCCGCCCAGCGCAGCATGCCACGCAGCGAATCGCGTGCGCCACGACTCGAACGGCTCCTTCAGCGGATGACGCGGATCGTCACTGAGTGCATACGCCATCCCTTCGATCAGCCAGCGCGGCTTGGTCACGACCGCGAGGTTGCCGAGCACTTCGGCCTGCCGGTGGTGGATCAGTTCATGCGCGAGAAAGTAGGTCTGCCAGCCGCGCGGCGCGACGACCACGCCGAAATCCCCGAGCGTCAGGGCCGCGCGTTCGCCGAGGCCGAACTTGTCCGCACATTCGCGCGTCGAGCAGAACACGACGCGCGGTGCGTCGCGAAACGGCCCCACGGCCGCCGCCGCGCGCACGTAGCCGTCGCGATAGAGCTGCTTCGCGGCGCCGAGCTGCGCGGCATCGTCCGTGCAGATGTCCGCGCTCGGGCATGACACGCCGGGAAGCAGCGCCGGCGCGACGACGCGCAGCGGCTTGACGAGCGCGTAGGCGGCGATCGGCAGCGCGACGAGCAGGCCCGTGAGGGTGAAGGCGACGTGGGAGCGTTTCATCGAGGCGACGATTCCGTGGATGTGCTGGTGGGTTTTCCTGCACGAATATATCGGAGCCGCGACGCCGCCGGCCGGCTTTTCCGTTCCGCCCGGCGTCCGGCCCACGGCCGCGTGCCGTCGCACGCACGTCGATCGCGAACCTCGCCGCGATTGCATCCCGCCCCGTTACACGAGCTGCTTGTGAAAATACGTCGTCGCGCACAACGCGCCGTCGGGCATCAGCGCATAGTTCGGCACGACGCCGACGCGCTGCCAGCCGGCCCGCTCGTACAAGCGCTCGGCGTCGCCGCCCGTCACGGTGTCGAGCACGAGCACGGTCTTGCCGGCGTCGCGCGCGGCTTCGTCGGCGGCCGCCATCAACCGCGCGGCGACACCCTGCCGGCGTGCATGCCGAGACACCAGCATCTTCGCGACGTCCGCGCGATGCGGCTGGTTCTCCGGCTGCGCGGTCACAAGCTGCACGGTGCCGACGATCCGGCCGGCGGCGTCCTCGGCGACGAGCAGGATGCGCTCGCCGTTCGCGACGCCATCGGCGACGCGCGTCCAGAACGCGACGGCCGTCGAGCGCCCGATCGGTAACATGAAGCTGACGGACGCGCCGCCTTCGACGCAATCGATCAGCACGTCGGCGAGCGCGTCGACGCAGGCACGCGCTTCGCTCGCATCGACGCGGCGAACGGTAACGGATTCGGTCATACCCTCTCCGGCAATCGGGCACGCGACACGCATTCGGCGGCATGCGCCCGGATCCAAAGGAACGCCGGCATACGCCCGATGCGTGTGCAACGGCGGCCGGTGCCCGGCAACACGGCGCGGGGGGCGCGTGTTACCGCCCCATCATGCTAAGCGATGCAAATTCCCGTTGCATCGCTTATGCTTAGCCACATGGCTAACTTTCAACCCGGTATCAGCGACGTATTCCACGCACTCGCCGATCCGACGCGCTGCGCGATCGTCAGCGCGCTCGGGGACGGCGGGCGAACCGTTTCGGAACTGGCCGCGCCGTTCGACATGGCGCTGCCGTCGTTCATGAAGCATGTCGCGGTGCTCGAGCGTAGCGGCCTCGTCCAGACCCGGAAAGCCGGCCGCTCACGCACCTGCGAGCTGGTCGGCAGCCGGCTGGCGGAAGCCGAGCAGTGGCTCGCCGCGCAGCGCGCGCTGTGGGAAGCGCGCTCCGATCGTCTCGTGGAATTCGTCGAACGCCGCCACCAGGAGGAGCAAGCGCATGTCAACCAGCCCCGTCGACCCCGCCGAAACCCTTGACCTCGTCATCACCCGCACGCTGCGCGCGCCGCGCCAGGCGCTCTGGCGCGCCTGGACCGACCCCGAACTGCTGAAGGAGTGGTGGTGCCCGAAACCGTGGACCACCGAAGTGCGCGCGTTCGACCTGCGCCCGGGCGGCGCCTTCCACACGTTCATGCGCGGCCCCGACGGCGGCACGAGCGACAACCCCGGCTGCTTCCTCGAAATCGTGCCGGAAGCGCGGATCGCGTTCACGTCGATGCTCGCCGGCGGCTGGCGGCCGCAGGTGCCGTGGCTGGGCTTCACGGCCATCATCACGATGGCCGACGACGACGCCGGCTGCCGCTACGAGGCGCGCGTGATGCATCCCGACGCCGCGACGCGCGAGCGCCACGAGGCGCTCGGGTTCTTCGAAGGCTGGAACATCTGCATCACGCAGCTCGACGAATTCGCGGCCGCGTTGCGCTGAATGCGGGTGAGCGTACGGTCCGATTGCATGCCGTCGCGCGCGCGCCTAGGATTCCTGAAGGAAGCATGACGACACGCCGGCATCCGGCGTGCACCGTCGCGCGCATTCCGCGGGAGGCGACATGCTGCACATGCACACGCATTCGACCCGGGTCAGCCGGCACCTGAACGCACCGCGCGGGCGCGTCTACCGCGCGCTGCTCGACCCGCACGCGGTCGAACAATGGAAGGTGCCCGACGGCATGACATGCCGCGTCCACGCCTATGACGCACGCGAAGGCGGCGCGCTGCGCGTGTCGCTGAGCTACGACGAACCATCGGACAGCCCCGGCAAGACCACCGCGCACACCGACACCTATCACGGCCGCTTCGTGACGCTCGTGCCCGACGAGCGGATCGTCGAAATCGATGTGTTCGAAACCGACGATCCGATGCTGCGCGGCGCCATGACGATCACGATCACGCTGTCCGACGAAGCAGGCGGCACGCGCGTCGAGGCAGTGCACGACGGTGTGCCGCCCGGTGTGCCAGTCACCGACAACGAAGCCGGCTGGCGCATGGCGCTCGCCCGGCTCGCGGCGCTGGTCGAGACGGGCTGAGCGCCAAGGCGGCGCGCGCGAGACGCGTCAGCCGAGCCGGTAGACGTGCGAAACGGTCCCGCGGAACAGCGCGTCGCGCTCGTTCGGGCTCGCGTGCGCGGTCAGCCGCTTGAACGCATTCCAGCCGTTCACGTAGGAATACGAGCCCTTGTCGACCGGGAAATTGCTCTCGAACATGCAGCGCTCGGCGCCGAACGCTTCGATGCAGGTGAGCATCCACGGCTTCCAGGCATCCGCGAGCTGTTCGGACGACGGCGGCCGCGCACCCTTTTCGAAATCGAAACCGTTGATCCGCATCCCGAGGCCACCCACCTTCACGAATACGTTCGGCAACCGCGCGAGTTCGCGCATCGACGCCGACCAGCGCTGGAAGACTTCCGGCCGCTTGTCCGCATAGCTCGCGATCCGCACGACGCCGCCGCAGTGATTGACGATGATGCGCGTGTCGGGATTCGCCTTCGCCAGATCGAACAGCTCGGGCAATTGAGGAAAGAACAGCCACGCGTCGTACGACAGCCCGAGCGGCGCGAGCTGCGCGACGCCGGCCCGGTACGCGGGATCGAGCAGCAACCCGCGCGGCACCGCCGACAACGGGTTCGCGAGCGATGGATCGGCATCCCAGGTGCTCAGGTGTCGAACGCCGCGAAAGCGTCCGCGCCCCGCGTCGAGATGCGCGTCGAGCACGTCGCGCACGCGCTCGCCGAGCCGCAGGTCCGCATGCCCGACGATGCCCTTCGCGACGGCCGGGCCGCTTCGCTGACGCGGCTCGGTCACGCCGGCGATGTAAGCCGTCTCGCCGACAGGCTTCAGTTCGACCGGCCCCGCATCGCGATAGCGCGTCAGCGCCTGCATGTAGACGGATGCCTGGATGTTGTGGCCGGAGCGCGCATCCTGCAGATAGTCGTCGAGCATATAGATCCAGCCCGGCCGCTCGTAGAAGTGGTGATGCGCATCGACGATCGGCAGATCCGGTTCGAGTGCGGGTTCGAGCGCGGATGCGAGCCAGTCGTTTCGCACCGCGAGATAGTTGCCTTGCGTCGTCATGCGGGGAGCTCCGTTTTCAGCCGGCGTGCGCGTATCGGCCCATGCAGGGACGGCGAGCGAGGCAGCAGCCGCGCCGAGCAGCCGGCGTCGTTTGATCGAAAGGGTCATGTCATTCGCTCCGGTCGAACGCGTACAGCGACAGCGTCAGCAGCGTCGTGATCGCCAGGACGATCGCGAGGCCGAGCATCCCGGCCGTGAAGGTGCCGAAGCTGTCCTTCAGGTAGCCGACGAGATACGGGCCCGCGAATCCGCCGAGCGCGCCGATCGAATTGATCAGCGCCAGGCCGCCGGCCGCCGCCTGGCCGGACAGGAAGCGCGAAGGCAGCGTATAGAAGATCGTGCGTCCGGCAATCGTGCCGATCAGCGCAAGCGTGATGCCGACGAGCGCGGGCCCGAGTGTCAGGAAATGGGTCGACACGCCAAGCGCCACCGTGCCGATGAACAGCCCGATCGCGAGGTTCGCGACCGGTGCGCCGCGCCGGTCCACCCGCTTCGCCCACCACAGCAGCGCGATCGTCGCGAAGAAGTACGGCAGCGCGGACAGCCAGCCGGTCTGCATCGTCGACATCCCGTGCGCCTTCAGCATTTGCGGCAGCCAGATGCCGATTCCGTACGAGCCCATCGTGAAGCCGAACGAGATCAGCGCGAGCAGGTACACGCGCACGTCGCGCAGCGCGACGCCGAAGCCCTTCTTGCGGCCGGCGGCGGCGCCTTCGCGCTCGAACGCGCGCTGCAGCGCGGTACGCTCGTCGTCCGACAGCCACGCTGCCGTGGCCGGGGAGTCGGACAGACGCTTCAGGACGAGAAAGCCGAGCGCGCACGCGGGCAGCCCTTCGACGATGAACATCCACTTCCAGCCGGCCAGGCCGAGCGCGCCGTCGAGCTGCAGCAGCCACGTCGACAGCGGACCGCCGATCAGCGACGACAGCGGTGTCGACACGGTGAACCAGGCGAGCACCCGCGTGCGGTAGCTCGCGGGAAACCACACGGCGAGGAAGAAGATCACGCCGGGGAAAAAGCCGGCTTCGCCGATGCCGAGCAGCAGCCGGATCGCATAGAAGCTGGTCGGCCCCGTCGCGAGGGCGGTCGCCGCCGCCATGAGCCCCCACGTGATCATGATGCGCGCGAGCCAGCGCCGCGCACCGAAGCGGTACAGCGCGAGATTGCTCGGCACTTCGAACACGCAATAGCCCGCGAACATGATCCCCGCGCCCCAGCCGAACTGCGTCGCGGTCAGGCCGAGATCGCGGTTCATCGTCAGCGCCGCGAACCCGACGCTCGTGCGGTCGAGATAGTTGAAGAAGTACGCGAGCGCGAGCAGCGGAATGAAGCGCCATGCTGCCTTGCGCACGGCCCGTTGCTCGATCGACGCGTCGGTCTCGCGATCGGCGGCCAGCGCCGGGGAAGCGGATGTCATGGTTGTCTCCGTGGATGCGGCGGTCCGCGCCCGCGCGAGCGCGCGGCCGGGATGCCCTTTTGTTGGTTCGATGGATCGCGGCGGCGCTACGCGCTCGCCGCTTCGTTCGGCGAACGCATATCGCTCGGTACGCTTGGTCCGCTCGGTACGTCCGGCGGCAGCCCGTTCGCACCGTGCCCGTGCCGCCCCGCGACGACACCCGCGTCGATCAGCGCGCGCGCCTCGTCCGGCGTATAACCCAGCTCGCCGAGCAGCACGCACGTGTCCTGGCCGAGCGCGGGCGGCGCCGAGCGCAGCCGCAGGCGCTCGCCCGCGAGCGTGAGCGGCAGCAGCGCGGTGCGCGTGTCGACCGGCCGGCCGGCGCTGCTCGCGTCGGCCGGCAGCGTCACGGCTTCGAGGCCCCCGGTCGCGAGCAGATGCGGATCGTCGAACAGGTCCTGCGGCTTCGTAATCGGCGCATACGGCAGGCCGATCGATTCGAAGATCGCGCCGATCTCCGCGGCCGAATGCGCGGCGAGCCGCGCACGCAGCTCGGGCAGCAGCCACTCGCGGGCCTGCACGCGGAGGTTGTTCGTCGCAAGGCGCGCATCGTCCTTCAGCGCGGCCAGGCCGAACGCGTCGCAGAACAGCGCCCACTGCGTGTCCGACACGACCGCGAGAAAGATCTGCTCGCCGTCCCGCACCGAAAACACGTCGTAGACCGCCCATGCGGAAATGCGACTCGGCATCGGCGACGCGGCCTGCCCCGTCACCGCGAACTGCATCATGTGCTGCGCGACCAGGAACACGTTGTTCTCGAACAGCGAGCTCTGCACCTGCTGGCCGCGCCCGGTGCGTTCGCGCTGCGCGAGCGCGGCCATGGCGCCGATCGCGCCGAACATCCCGCCCATGATGTCGTTGACGCTCGAGCCCGCGCGCAACGGCCGGCCTTCGGGGCCCGTCATGTACGCGAGGCCGCCCATCATCTGCACGACTTCGTCGAGCGCGGTGCGATGTTCGTACGGCCCCGGCAGGAAGCCCTTGTGCGACACGTACACCAGGCGGGGATTCAGCGAGGACAGCGCGGCATGACCGAGGCCGAGCCGGTCCATCGTGCCGCTCTTGAAGTTCTCGCTGAACACATCCGCCGTCGCGACGAGCCGCCGCACGATCTCGAGCCCGCGCGGATCCTTCACGTCGACCGCCAGGCTCTTCTTGTTGCGGTTGAACATCCCGAAGAAGCCCGCGCCGGAACCGCGCAGCGCACGCGTGCTGTCACCCGCGATCGGTTCGATCTTGATGACTTCCGCACCGAGATCCGCGAGCAGCATCCCGCAGGTCGGGCCCATGACCATGTGCGTCATCTCGATCACGCGCACGCCTTCGTACGGCAGCGCCGAAGCTGGTTGGCGATCGTTCATTGCGCGACTCCCGTCAGGCATCCTTCCGGCTGGGTCGCGCTCGGCGCGCGGCCGTCCGCGTACCGAAACCCCTTCGGCAGCCCCGCGTCCGGCACGTGGCCGTACAGCGCCTCGGCAGGCAGTGCCGCATGCAGGATCGCGCGCGCGGCGAGCAGCGCGTCCACGTCGACGCCCGTGTCGTACCCCATCGCCTCCAGCAGGAAGACGAGATCCTCGGTGACGATGTTGCCGGTCGCACCCGGCGCGTACGGGCAGCCGCCCAGGCCGCCCTGGCTCGCATCGAGCGTCGTCACGCCGGCGTCGAGCGCCGCGACGACGTTGGCGAGCCCCTGCCCGCGCGTGTTGTGGAAGTGCGCGCCGCCGGCCTTGTCGCCGACTTCGCGCCGCAGGCGCATGAACAGCCGGCGCACCTGCGCCGGGTTCGCGTAGCCGCTCGTATCGGAGAGCCCGATCTCGTCGACGCCGCATTCGGACATCGCGGCCGCCATCGCGATCGTCTCGTCGTCGGAGACCGCGCCGGCGAGCGTGCAACCGAACGCCACCGAGACGCCCGCCTCGATCTGCACCGACGGAAACCGCGCATCGCGCAGCGCGACGATCGCGCGCACCTCGTCGATCATCTGCGCCGGCGTCTTGCGGATGTTCGCCAGCGAGTGCGCTTCGGTCACCGACACCGGCAACGTCAGCTTGTGGACGCCCGCCTCGAACGCGCTTTCGGCGCCGCGCAGGTTCGGCGCAAGCGCGGCGACGTGCAGCCCCGGAATCGCCAGCGCATGCGCGACGACTTCCCGGACGTCGGCCATCTGCGGCAACAGCCGCGCGGGCACGAACGATCCGACCTCGATTTCGCGCAGGCCGGCCGCGGCGAGCGCGGTGATCCAGCGCAACTTGTCGGCCGTCGCCATCACGGCCTTGATGCTCTGCAGGCCGTCACGCGGCCCGACCTCGCTCACCAGCACCTGCGGATCTTCGGAAACACTCATTCGACACCTCAAAGTTCTATCTGAAAGAACATCGTTCTGTTTGACGGAACTTTAGAGGCGCACCGAATCGGCTGTAAGCGGGGTATACCCGAGAAAATGCAATTTTTTGGAACTTGAGTTCTGTCAGACAGAACGCTATAGTCGATCGATCGTCACCCAAAGGAACAGCAAGCCGTGCCCCCGACCTCGACTCCCGCAGACCCCACCGGCGACGCGCCTGATGCGTCGGCCGAAGCCTCCAGCGGCGTCGCCGTCCTCGATCGCGCGTTCGCGATCCTCCACGCGTTCGGACCCACCGACGACCGGCTGTCGCTCGCGGAACTGTCGCGCCGCACCGGGCTGTACAAGAGCACGATCCTGCGCCTGCTCGCCGCGCTCGAGCACGGCGGCTTCGTGCGCAAGCTCGACGACGGCCAGTACGCGGTCGGACACGAGCCGTTGCGGCTGGCCGCGCTGTATCAACGCTCGTTCCGGGTCGGTCCGGTCGTCGAACCGTTGCTCGAGACGCTGAGCCGCGAACTCGGTGAAACGGCATCGTTCTACGTGCGGCATGGCGACATGCGCTCGGTGCTCTACCGCGTCGAACCGGCGCGCACGGTGCGTGTGTCGATCCGGGTCGGCGAGGAGTTTCCGGTTCGCCAGGGGGCGTCCGGGAAAGTGCTGCTCGCGTTCACCGACCCGCACGATGCACAGTGGAACGACGTGCGCGAACAGTTGTGGGCCGCGTCGTACGGCGAGCGCGACCCGGAGACGGCGTCGGCATCCGTGCCGGTATTCGGCGCGGCCGGCGATTGCGTCGGCGCGCTGACGGTGTCCGGTCCGAAATCGCGGCTTGCCGCCGCGCCGGCCATGGCCGGGGCGCTCGCGATGTTGTTGCCGCTCGCGCAGAAGGCGACCGTCGCGCTCGGCGGCGCAGGCGCGCGCTACGACGCGCAAACCGTGCGCGACAGTCTCGCGCGGTTCGCGGCGGCGGCGGCGCACGACACCGCGCAGCCGTAGCCGTAGCCGCGGCTGTAGCGGGCCACGCGTGTGCACCGCCGCGACTGCGCAAACGGCGGCCGCATGCGACACTGGCCGCCCACCCATGCACCGCGTCGGCCATCGGCGCGATGCACGCAACTGCCGTCCGGACACGTACAAGGGCCCTCACCATGAACGCCGCGCGCACCGCCACCTGGTATTTCGATTTCGTTTCGCCGTTCGCGTACCTGCAGCAGGAACGGTTCGACCAACTGCCGCCTGCCGCCGCATACGAGCCGAAGCCGATCGTGCTCGGCGCGCTGCTCGCGTACTGGGGCCAGAAAGCGCCGGCCGAGATCGCGGCGAAGCGCATCTTCACCTATCGCCACGCGCAATACCGCGCGGACAAGCTCGGCATTCCGTTCCGGATGCCGCCCGCGCATCCGTTCAACCCGATCCGGCCGCTGCGTCTCGCGATCGCGATGGGCAATTCGCCCGATGCGATCCGGCGGATCTTCCGGCACATCTGGCGCGACGGCCAGGACGTGTCGACGCCCGAGGGCTTCGCCGCGCTGTGCGAGGCGGTCGGCTTTCCCGAAGGCGTGACGGCCGTCGACGCGCAACCGGTGAAGGACGCCCTGCGCGCGAACACCGATCAAGCGATCGCGCACGGCGTGTTCGGCGTGCCGACCTTCGAACTCGACGGCGACCTGTTCTGGGGCGAGGATGCGACCGACATGTTCGTCGACTGCGCGACGTCCCGCGCATGGCTCGACTCGCCCGAAGTGCGCCGCATCAGCGCGCTGCCCGAAGGCATCCGGCGCGGCTGACGGCACGCGCGACGGCGTCTACCCGTCGCGCCCTTCGACGAGCAGCGGCACGGCCTCGCGCATCATCGCGACGAAGCGCACGAGCCGCGACGGATAGAACTGCGCGTGCGGGTAGGTCATGTAGACCGGCAACGGCGCGGCGTACCAGTCGGGCGCGAGATGCACGAGCTCGCCGCGCGCGAGATGGTCCGCGAGCATCCAGGAGGAACCGACGCACGCGCCGACACCGAGCAGCGCCGCGCTGCGCAGCGCGTAGAGGTTCGCGGTCGTGATGCGCGGGCGCATCGCGATGCGGCGCGTGTCGCCCGTGACGGTGTGCGTCAGCGTCAGCTCGGTCCGGTAATACGTGCGCAGCGCGAGCCACGGCAACGCGGCGAGCGCGTCGGGATCGGCGGGCACGTCGGCGCCGTTCAGCACGGACGGCGCGGCCACCACGAAGCGCGGCACCTTGCTCAGCCGGATCGCGACGACGGACGGATCGGTCGGCTCGCCGACCTGGATCGCGCAGTCGATCCCGCTGCCGACAAAATCGCGCACCTCGTCCTGCAGCAGCCATTCCACCGAGACACGCGGGTAGTCACGCAGGAACCGCGCGAGCGGCTCGACGAAGCGCTCCTGTCCGAACGCATGCGGGACCGCGACCCGCAGCAGGCCGTCGGGCTCCTCCTGCGCGCCGCGCAGGTCGGCCTCGAACGCCGCCCAGCTCGTCAGCAGCTCCTTCGCGCGCGTGAAGCAGCGCTCGCCGTCGACGGTCAGCCGCATCGCATGGGTCGTCCGCTGCAGCAGCCGCATCCCGAGCGAGCGTTCGAGCGCCTGCAGCCGCCGGCTGATGGTCGGCTGCGTCGTGTGGAGTTGCGCGGCGGCGGCCGACAGGCTGCCGGCCTCGACTATGCGCACGAAGGTTTCCATCAGCTCGAAACGATAGCCGGCACCGTCGACGGGCACGACCTGAATGCGCGCAGACCCACCTGTGGCGGGCAAATCGGGGATTTTGTCGGTCATTCGTCAAGCGTATAACAAATCTGCGCCGGACGGCACTACCGTGGCCGGCCTCCGGCCGGCACACTCGCGTCCATCCGATACCCGAACAAGGATGTACGCGATGTCCACTCCGACCCGTCTCGACGCCGTGCCCCGCGCGGCGCATGCATCGGCCCCCGCGGCCGCCTCCTCGACGCTCGATCGCCGGCTCGTGCTGCTGCTGGCCGCGGCCGCCGGCCTCGGCGTCGCGCCGCTCTACTATGCGCAGCCGATGCTCGCCGCGCTGGGGCCCGATCTCGGCGCGTCGGCACGCGCGATCGGCTTCGTGCCGACGCTCACGCAGCTCGGCTATGCGCTCGGCATCCTGCTGCTCGCGCCGCTCGGCGACCGCTTCGATCGGCGCCGCGTGATCGTCACGAAAGCCGCCGCGCTGGTCGTCGCACTGCTGCTCGCGGCGGTCGCGCCGTCGCTCGGGCTGCTGCTGGCCGCGAGCTTCGCGATCGGCCTGACCGCGACGATGGCGCAGGACGTCGTGCCGGCCGCCGCGACGCTCGCGCACGACGCGCATCGCGGCCGCATCGTCGGCACGGTGATGACGGGGCTGCTGCTCGGCATCCTGCTGTCGCGCGTCGTCGCCGGCTTCGTGGCGGAAACGGCCGGCTGGCGCGCGATGTTCGCGCTCGCGGCCGCCAGCGTCGCCGCCATCGGCATCGTGGCCGCACGCGGGCTGCCGCGCTTCGAACCCACCACGCAGCTGTCGTACCGCGCGCTGATCGGGTCGCTCGGCGAACTGTGGCGCCGTCATCCCGCGCTGCGTCGCGCCGCGCTCGCGCAAGGGCTGCTGGCCGTCGGGTTCAGCGCGTTCTGGTCGACGCTCGCGGTGATGCTGCACGGCGCGCCGTTCCATCTCGGCAGCGCAGCCGCCGGCGCATTCGGCCTCGCGGGCGCCGCCGGCGCGCTGGCTGCGCCCGTGGCCGGACGCCTGGCCGATCACCACGGTCCCGAGCGTGTCACGCGGCTCGGCATCGGGATCGCGACCGTGTCGTTCGCCGCGATGGCCGCCGCGCCGCTGCTGACGCCGCATGCGCAACTGGCGCTGCTCGCCGCCGCGACGATCGGCTTCGATCTCGGCGTGCAGGCCACGCTGATCGCGCACCAGTCAATCGTCTACCGAATCGACCCGGCGTCGCGCAGCCGTCTCAACGCGGTGCTGTTCGTCGGCATGTTCATCGGGATGGCGACCGGTGCCGCGCTCGGCAGTTCGTTGCTCGCGCAACTGGGCTGGAATGCGGTGATCGTGCTGGCCGTGGCGACGTCGCTGGCTGCGCTGGCCGTGCGCATGTGGCGCCGGTAATCCCGGTGTCGTGAATGGGGGACGGGCACGCCGCAGGGCTTGCCCGTCTTTTCTTTTATTTTCTTTCGGTGCTGCGCGGCCGGGCACCGGGCGGTAGATCCGCGATGGAGGCGGAACGCTTTCGGTCATCCCGTGCAAGGTCCGCGACAGCTCACCGAATTGTCCAGTTCAACCGATTATTTTTCGCAAGCCCCCAGGGATCCGCGCGCAACCGTCAGATGATTCTGCATCACCGCGCCGCACGGCCCGCTCCAATCCGGCCCCACCCGGAATTCGCGTTTTCTCAGGGGATTCCCGGTATTTTTTCCCATTTTCTTCGAAATTACCGATGACATACTTGCCCCCCGTTGCGCTCCGGTGCGAGCGCGCTTCCTGATCCTGCCGGCCGCCCGTCATGTGTCGTGCGTCCGCCGGGGCCGCAGAACATGAACAATTTCGACACCACGATCCAGACCTTCCTCACCCACATTACGTTCGGACCGCTGATGAACCACGCGATCCGCGTGATCGCCGGCCTCTATACGTTCAAGGGCTTCGTGCTCATCCCCGTGCTGTGCTGGCTATGGTTCCAGCCGGGCCCCCAACGCGAACGGCAACGCGAGCTGGTCATCGCGACCGTCACGAGCGGGCTCGTCGCGCTCGCGTTCGGCCGATTGCTCGCGAAAACCCTGCCGTTCCGCGTGCGACCGATCTACAACCCCGACCTGCACCTGCACTTCCCGTCAGAGGAACTGCGCGCGACCACGCTGCAGGCATGGAGCTCGTTTCCGAGCGACCACGCGATGTTGTGGATGGCGATCGCGACCGGGATCTTCATCATCGCGCGCCGCGTCGGCGTGCTCGCGCTGCTGTATGCGGTCGTGTTCATCTGCGTGCCGCGTGCGTATCTCGGCTTTCACTACCCGACCGACCTGATCGCCGGCGCGGCGATCGGCATCGCGATCGCGTGGCTGCTGACGCGCGACGCGATTCGAGCGCGCTTCGCGCCGCAGGTGCTGGAGGCGATCCGGCGCTTCCCCGCGCCGGCCTATACGCTCGCGTTCCTGCTGTGCTTCGAGCTGATCACGCAGTTCGACGAACTGCTGACGCTCGCGCAGTCGGTCAAGCATACGACGATGTAACGGGACGGCGCCGCGATGCATCCGCTGCTGTCGTCACGACGTCCGGGCACGCGCTGCCGGCCCTGCGCGGTGGCATCGCGTCGTGCGCATGCCGCCGCCCGCGTCACCTCCGCCGCAGCGATCGCCGCCGCGAACGTCAGTCGCGGCCGGGTGCGCCGAGCGGGAAGAACGGGCGGTACGGCCGCGCTTCGTCGACCGCACGCGCGAACGATGGCCGCGCCAGCAGCCGCTTGCGATACGCGATCACGTTCGCGAACGACGGATCGATCCGGTGCGTCCAGTCCGCGTAGAACAGGAACGGCGCCGCGCCGCAGTCGGCGAGGCTGAAGCGGTCGCCGGCCGCCCATTCGCGATCGGCCATCGTGCGATCCAGCCACGCGTACGACGTTTCGAGCATCGCGCGCGCATCGGCGACACCCCGTGCATCGCGCTCGTGCTCCGGCCGCAGCGCGTCGTACACGACCTTCTGCTGCGGCGTCGATACATAGTTGTCGAAGAAACGATCCATCGTCCGCACTTCCAGCGCCGCGCGCCGGTCGTCGGGCACCAGCCGCACGGGGCCCGGATGGTAGAGGTCGAGGTACTCGATGATGATCGTTGCCTCGATCACGGTGCGGCCCGCGTCCACGAGCACCGGGAACCGCTTCAGCGGCCACAGCGCAGCCAGTTCCTGCATCGGCTTCGGATCGTCGTGCGCGAGCACGCGATAGTCGAACGGCGTGCCGTTCTCGTACAGCGCGGTCAGCACCTTCTGGCAGTAGGACGAAAAGGGATGGGCGTAAAGCGTCGGTGTCATCGCAGGGTCTCTCAGGATGTCGGCGCCGCGTCATGCGGCGCCACGGGATCGGATAACTGGACGACGAACGGCGCCACGCCGATTCGACATCGACCCGAACATTTTTTTCGTTGCGCGGCTTCGCGCCGCTACGACCGGCCGTCCATCACGACGCGGCCTTCGCCCCGCCAGCGCAGCATCCCGCCGCCGAGGTTCGCGACAGCGTCGAACCCGGCCTTCAGCAGAATCACGGTCGCCTGCGCGGAGCGGCCGCCGGCGCGGCACACGGTCACGATCGGCCGGTCGCGCGTGAGTTCGCCGGTGCGCGCGGCCAGTTCGCCGAGCGGGATCGGGGTCGCGCCGGGCAGGTGGCCGAGCGGGCCGGTGAATTCGTCGGGCTCGCGCACGTCGACGACCTGCACCGCCGGCAGGTGATCCTCGAGCCACTGCGGATCGATTTCCCAGAAACCGGCGAACGTGTAGACGAGCGGCGCCCAGTCGGCCGCCGCCAGCGCGTCGGGCGCGTTGGCGGCGACGCCGCACTGCAGGTTCGCGGGCACCGCGACGTCGATCTGGCGCGGGTGGGCGAGCCCGAGGTTGCGCATGTAGCCGGCGAAATCGTCTTCGCTGAGATCGCCGCCGAGGCGTGGATTGAAGCGCCGCTCCTCGCCGACGCTCGTCACCGTCAGCCCGCGATAGTCGTGCGCGGGATACAGCAGGCATGCGGCCGGCAGCGTGAAGAGCCGGCCGTGCACCGCGCGATACAACGCGCGCGGGTCGCCTTGCTGGAAGTCGGTGCGGCCGGTGCCGCGAATCAGCAGGCAGTCGCCGGTGAACGCCATCGTTTCGTCGTCGAGCACGAGGCTGATGCAGCCGCTCGTATGGCCCGGCGTCGCGCGCACGGTCAAGTAGCGCGTGCCGAATGCGCAGCGGTCGCCGTCGTTCAGGTAGCGGTCGGCGCCTTGCGCACCGCTCGCGGCCGAAATCGCGATCGTGCTGCCGGTGCGCTGCTTCAACAGCCATGCGCCCGTCACGTGATCGGCGTGCACGTGGGTGTCGACGGTCGCGACGAGCCGCAGCCCGAGCTCGTCGAGCAGCGCGGCATCGCGGCGCACCTGCTCGAACACGGGATCGATCAGCAGCGCTTCGCGCGACGCGGGATCGGCGAGCAGATAGGTGTAGGTCGACGATTGCGGGTCGAAAAGTTGCCGGAAGATCATTGCGAAGTCGCTCCGTCGCGTAGTCATGCCTATTGTTGTTCGGCCCGCGCACCGCGCGTCGCCGGCGCGCGGGCGTGCGGGTCGCCCCGTTGCATGCGTGCCGAGCCGTCAGTGCGGCTGCGGCACGAACCGCAGGTACGGCTTCAGCGTCCGAAAGCCCTGCGGATATTTTTGCTTCGCCGCATCGTCCGACACCGAGGTCGGAATGATGACATCGTCGCCCGGCTTCCAGTTGACCGGCGTCGCCACCGTATGTCGCGCGTTGAGCTGCAGCGCGTCGAGCAGGCGCAGGACCTCGTCGAAGTTGCGGCCGGCGCTCATCGGATAGACGAGCATTGCCTTGACCTTCTTGTCCGGCCCGATGACGAACACCGAGCGCACGGTCGCATTGTCGACCGCGGTGCGCGGGCCACCGCTCGCGCTCGGATGGATCATGTCGTACAGCTTCGCGACCTTCAGTTCGTCGTCGCCGATCAGCGGATAGTTGACCGCATGGCCCTGCGTTTCCGCGATGTCCGCCACCCACTTCCGGTGGTCGCTGACGGGATCGATCGACAGCCCGATGATCTTCGTGTCGCGCTTGTCGAATTCCGGCTTGAGCCTGGCCATGTAGCCGAGTTCGGTCGTGCATACCGGCGTGAAATCCTTAGGATGGGAAAACAGGATCGCCCAGTGATCGCCGATCCACTCATGAAAACGGATCGTGCCCTCGGTGGTCTCCGCGGTGAAATCGGGCGCGTCCTCGCCTAGTCGAATCGACATGTTCGTCCTCCGTCAAATGGGAATCGTCACAACGCCCGCGCCGCGGCATCCGCGCGGCGCACGATCGTCAGCACGCGGCAAGCCGGCCCGGCACCAGACGGGCGCCGCGTTTCTATAGGGTAGGTCAAAATGCGCGCGGCACCGGTGGACGGCAGGATGATTGGCCGGGCCGGCGGCGCATGCTGCCTCACACTACGACCTCTCGTCTTACGTTCACAGGAATGCCATCGATATATCGACGTGGGAAACAGCGCGCAAGCCTTGGTCGGGCTCGCGCAATGGCGGTCACGTAACTCGTCAACCAGCATGCGCTCGCGGGAAGGCTTCGGAGCTTTTTTGACGGCACGTCCCGCATATGGTCTTGTCGAGGCTAAGGCCCACCATCAGTCGCCGAGCTTCGCGTTCTCTTCCTCGAGTTGCCGCATCCGACGCAGGTCCGAAGAGCCGTCTTCCGGTTGTGGAACGCCGCTTTGCTGATGCCAAGCGTGCGGCACACCACTTCGACCTTTGCGCCCGGCTCCGCTTGCTTGAGCGCGAACGCTGTCTGCGCTTCGGTGAACTCGCTTGCCTTCATCCCATGTCTTCCACTTCAAATGGGAAGTCCCGCTTCGCGCCTCATCGCGTTTTTTCGTATTTCGCCGTTCACGGTCGGTGGCAGTTCGCTAATTTCGAATTCATTCTCCCAATCAGCATCTGCCGTGAAATCCATATCATCCAACCCTCCCGCAATCGACAGCAAAATACCGCCGCCAAGGGCAACCGAGGCTGCGGCCAAAACCGTCTAAGGGACATCCATGTCGAAGGTCATTAGCAACGGCGAAGCATCGGCACCCATAGCAGAATTTTCTCAGCCGAGGCCGGAAGCCCAGAAACCAAACGTTCGCTCCAAAAGGGTCGGTTCGTCAGGGATGCTGTCTGAATTGGAGAACATCACACAGGGCCGCGAGACCGACCGGACTGGCACGCGCCCTCGAAAAATGTTTTCCTCGCTTAAAGAATTTGGAGACAAAACGTTTAAGTTTCAGCAAAGAAAATCCATCTCCGCATTGTCACGTTCCAATTTTTCGAAAATTGGCTTGTCAATTGATGAAAAAGAGTTGGAATCCCTTAAAGAGGGTACGTGTGAGTCACTCGCGTTGGGCTGGCTTGCGAGCAAGCTGCAGGCCGGTCATGGCCTTAGCGATAAATTGCAATCATGGGCGCCGCATCATCACGGTGTACCGAGCCAAACCGGGAATGCATCTCCACCGAATTCTGACGCCAACATCCACGTTATAAACGGGGGAATTCAATTGGAAATGGCTCGCGCGGAGATCGAAAGTAGCCGAAACGACACTTCCACGCATGAGTATTTTGACAGCATCAAACTCACGGGACTTGCAGGGGCCGATTTCCTGAAGCCGAAAATCGGGATTATAGAAGTAAAGCACGGCGGGCCCGACGAGAAACAGATTCAGGCGCATACCGCATTGGAACTAGCATGCGCCCAGCTTCCTCCCGGAACGGGTTTCAACATCAATTTCAGCATTCTTGATATTAATAAAAATTTCGACTTGGCAGGACGACATAGCATCTCGATTTATCGCGACAGCGACTCAAATATTCATTTCTTTGACCCCAATATAGGAGAATATAAAGTCAAAGATCCGAAATCGTTTTTTGAATCATGGGAAAACGCCACCGCCAACGGGAGAGGATGGAGGCTGGAAATTTTAACTGATGGAACTTATCCCGATGATATCAAGATGTTCGCCAGGAAATAATCAACGGGCGGGCGCTAAAGAGTCACGCAGGACACACGCATCAACTCGGGCTGCCATTCCTGCCGCGCGGGATGGCGGGTCATACGGCGTCGAAGTCGAAGACAAAAATTTTGCTGTTGTTGTTCTGAGGGAACCGCTGCTATATCCCACCCGCTGATGCTGAGGCAAACTACTACATTACAACTTGGCTCGATCCATCCGATACATGTCTCTGACGATCGATCCGAAGCAAGCCGCCGCGCTGCTGGCCGTCGCCGACACCGGCAGCTTCGAGCAGGCCGCCGTGCGCCTGCACGTGACCGCGTCCGCCGTCACGCAGCGGGTCCGCGCGCTGGAGGCGAGCCTCGGCACGCCGCTCGTGCTGCGCACGCGGCCGTGCCGGCCGACGGTGGCCGGGCAGCGCGTGCTGCAGCACCTGCGCCGCGTCGCGCTGCTGCAGGCCGACCTGCAAAGCACGCTCGCGGCCGAGCGCGAATCGCCGATCTCCGTCACGATCGCGCTGAACTCCGACAGCCTCGGCACCTGGTTCCTCCCCGCACTGACTTCGGTGCTCGCGGGTGAGCGCATCCTGTTCGAGCTGATCGTCGAGGACCAGGACCACACGTTCGCGCTGCTCGAAAGCGGGATGGCCGTCGGCTGCGTGACGACCGAGCCGAAGCCGATGCGCGGCTGCGTCGCGACGCCGCTCGGCACGATGCGCTACCGGCTGCTCGCGGCCGCCGCGTTCGCGGGGCGCTGGTTTCCGCGCGGCCTGAACCGCACGAGCGCGCGCGATGCGCCGGTCGTCGCGTATTCGCGCCGCGACACGCTGCAGTCCACGTTCCTGAAGGAGAAGTTCGGGCTGCCCGAAGGCGCGTATCCGTGCCATTACGTGCCGGGCACGCACGCGCATTTCGCGGCGGTGCGGCACGGGCTCGGCTACGCGATGGTGCCGGAGCCGCTGATCGGCGGCGCACCGCTCGACGCACAGGGGCTCGTCGATCTCGCGCCCGTGCATCCGACCGACGTCACGCTGTACTGGCACGCATGGACGGTGCAGTCGCCGACGATGGCGTCGCTGTCCGCACGGGTGGTCGAAGCGGCGCGCCGGTTGCTCGCGCCGCTGCCGTGACGAGCGGGTCATCGACAGCATCGGCGCGGGCCGTGGTGCGGGACACACGGCGGCGAGGAACCCCGCCGCGCCGCCTATACTTTTTCCATCGGCCTCGCGAACGCGCCGCGCGGCCGATCAGGCCAATCCGGCCGCTCGCTTTCCCGTGAGGAGAACATCATGTCCCGCCGCTATATCGATTGCCGCGACTTTCCCAGCGCGATGAACTGCTCGGTCGCGATTTCCGCCGACTCCGACAACGAACTGCTGGAGGCCGCCGTCCAACATGCGGTCTCGGTGCACCAGCACACCGACAGCGCCGAACTGCGCACGCAGTTGAAAGCGCTATTCCGCGACGGCACGCCGCCCGTCGATGCGCCCCGGCACGCATAATCCGCCGGCACGACGCATTCGACAGACGGGTCGCAGCGTCACCCTCCCCCCTGCTTCGCGCCACATCGCGCCGGCGCTCCCCGCCGGCCGGCGCATTCCGCTTTACGCGCGACGCTGCGCGAAATACGCGCCAACCGTGTCGATGAAGGTGTCGATATCCGCGCGCGACACGTCGCGGTGCGTGACGAAGCGTGACGCATACAGCATCTGCGTGAGGATCCCGCGCGCCTTGAGCCACGCCTCGAGCGGCGCGCAATCGGCTTCGGGAAATTGCGCGAACACCATGTTCGTCGCGTGCGACAGCACCTTCACCGGCTCGATGCGCGCGAGACCGGCCGCGAGATACGCGGCGTTCGCGTGATCGTCGGCCAGCCGTTCGACGTTGTGCTCGAGCGCATACAGGCAGGCCGCCGCGAGGATGCCCGACTGCCGCATCCCGCCACCGAGCACCTTGCGCCAGCGCTGCGCGCGCTCGATCAGCGCGCGATTGCCGACCAGCACCGAACCGACCGGCGCGCCGAGCCCTTTCGAGAAGCAGATCGACACGGTATCGAACGGCGCGCACAGTTCCGCGATCGGACGACCCGATGCGACGGCGGCATTGCACACTCGCGCACCGTCGAGGTGCGCGGCCAGCCCGCGGCTGCGCGCGAACGCGACGGCTTCCTGGACATAGCCTTCCGGCAACACGAGGCCGCCGATCGTGTTTTCGAGCGCGAGCAAGCGCGTGCGGGCGAAGTGATTGTCGAGCGGCTTGATCGCCGCGGCGATCTTCGCGAGCGGCAGCGTGCCGTCCGGTGCGTTCTCGATCGGCTGCGGCTGGATGCTGCCGAGCACGGCCGCGCCGCCGCCTTCGTACTTGTAGGTGTGCGCGAGCTGGCCGACGATGTATTCGTCGCCGCGTTCGCAATGGGCCATCAGCGCGGCAAGGTTGCTCTGCGTGCCGCTCGGGAAGAACAGGCCGGCTTCCTTGCCGGCCCGCTCGGCCGTGACCGCCTGCAGGCGCAGCACGGTCGGGTCGTCGCCCCATACGTCATCGCCCACTTCGGCGGCAGTCATCGCGGCCAGCATCGCCTGGCTCGGACGTGTCACGGTATCGCTGCGTAAATCGATCATCTTCGTGCCCTAGTGAACGCGGACCGGAACCGATGCGTCCGGCCTGCCGAAACGAGACTCAGAGTGTACGCAATTCACGCAGCGGCTGCCGACGGCAAGCGCACCGCGATCCCGCATGCACGCAGTCGTTCCGATGATGCGACGCGCCATATTGACGCACGTGCGGCAGACCGCCACGCCGCGACCGCCCGCGGTGCGAACGACGTTCTTGATACGAATCAACGATTTATGCCGAATTCGCGCGCGGCGGGCTGGACATCTGCGACGAGTTGGCACATTTCGCGGCGCAACATCGCGATCCATACTCCAGCCAACCCCGACGCCGGTTCGGCCGGGGTCCGCCGGCACCCGCCGGCGGGTATCGTCAGCCTCGGTCAACTGGTATGGACACCGCTCTTTCGGCCCTCGATCTGGCCCGCCTGCAATTCGCGTTCACCGTCTCCTTTCACATCGTCTTCCCGGCGCTGAGCATCGGCCTCGCCAGCTTCATCGCCGTGCTCGAATATCGCTGGCTCAGGACCGGCAAGCAGTACTACAAGACACTCTGCCTGTTCTGGTCGAAGATCTTCGCGGTCGCGTTCGGGATGGGCGTCGTCTCCGGCGTCGTCATGAGCTATCAGTTCGGCACCAACTGGTCGGGCTTCTCGAGCTTCGCCGGCGCCGTCACCGGCCCGCTGCTGATGTACGAGGTGATGACCGCGTTCTTCCTCGAAGCCGGCTTCCTCGGCATCATGCTGTTCGGCTGGAATCGCGTGAGCCCGCGCGCGCACTTCGGCGCGACGCTGATGGTCGCGATCGGCACGCTGATCTCGACGTTCTGGATCCTCGCGTCGAACAGCTGGATGCAGACGCCGCAGGGCTTCGAGATCGTCGACGGCCGCGTCGTGCCGACCGACTGGTTCGCGATCATCTTCAACCCGTCGTTCCCGTACCGCCTGTTCCACATGGCGATCGCCGCGTTCATCGTCGCCGCGCTGGTCGTCGCCGCGACGGGTGCATGGCACCTGCTGAAGGGCCGACGCGACAAGGGCGTGAAGAAGATGTTCTCGATGGCGCTGTGGCTGCTGCTGGTGCTCGCGCCGCTGCAGGCCGTGATCGGCGACCAGCACGGCATCAACACGCTGAAGCACCAGCCCGCGAAGATCGCCGCGATCGAAGGGCTGTGGGATACCGAAAAGGGCGGCACCGCGCTCAACCTGTTCGGCATTCCGGACATGAAGGCCGAAACGACCCGCTACGCGGTGAAGGTGCCGCACCTCGGCAGCCTGATCCTCACGCACAGCTGGGACGGCGAGATCCGCGGGCTGAAGGACTTCCCGCCTGAAGACCGCCCGAATTCGACGGTCGTGTTCTGGAGCTTCCGGATCATGGTCGGCCTGGGCTTCGCGATGATCGGCCTCGCCGCGCTCGCGTGGCTGCTGCGCCGCCGCGGCAACCTGTATGAATCGAAGTGGTTCCAGCGCTTCGCACTCGTGATGGGCCCGACCGGTTTCGTGTCGCTGCTCGCGGGCTGGGTGACGACCGAAGCCGGCCGCCAGCCGTGGGTCGTGTATGGCGTGATGCGCACCGCGAAGGCCGTGTCGCCGCTGTCGGTGCAGCAGGTCAGCCTGTCGATGATGACGTTCGTGATCGTGTACTTCCTCGTGTTCGGCACCGGCGTGTACTACATGCTGAAGCTGATGAAGGCCGGCCCCGCGCTGCCCGACGCCCCGCACGACGCGGATCACGACAGGCCCGACACGCGCCTCGATCACACCGCGCGCCGCCCGATGTCGGCTGTCGACGAGCTGATCGAGACCGTCTGAGCCCACCCATTTCGCAAACGAGAAAACCTATGGACGTCACCGTAATCTGGGCCGCGATCATCGCGTTGGGGCTCTTCATGTACGTCGTGCTCGACGGCTTCGACCTCGGCATCGGCATCGTCTTCCCGTTCTTCCCGGACGAGAAGGAACGCGACCTGATGATGAACACCGTCGCGCCCGTGTGGGACGGCAACGAGACGTGGCTCGTGCTCGGCGGCGCCGGGCTGTTCGCGGTGTTTCCGATCGTCTATTCGACGGTGCTGTCGGCGCTGTACCTGCCGCTGATCTTCATGCTGGTGTGCCTGATCTTCCGCGGCGTGTCGTTCGAGATCCGCGCGAAGGCGCGGCGCACGAAGCAGCTGTGGGATCTCGCGTTCATCGGCGGCTCGGCCGGCGCGACGCTGTTCCAGGGGATCGCGCTCGGCGCGTTCCTGCAGGGCATCAACGTGAAGGACGGCGTGTTCGCGGGCGACGCATTCGACTGGCTCACGCCGTTCAGCCTGCTGACGGGCCTCGGCCTGATCGTGACGTACGCGCTGCTCGGCTGCTGCTGGCTCGTCGCGAAAACGGAGGGCGATCTGCAACGGCGCCTGCATCGCGTCGTGTGGCCGCTGACCGTCGTGCTGCTCGGCTTCATCGCCGTTGTCAGCCTGTGGACGCCGCTGCAGGATCCGGCCATCGCGCAGCGCTGGTTCGATTCGGGGCTGTTCTGGCGCCTGCTGCCGGTGCCGTTCCTGGTCGCCGGGTGCGCGGTGTGGATGCGTCGCGCGGTGCGCGCGCGGCACGACATGACGCCGTTCATGCTCGCGCTGGCGCTCGTGCTGCTCGGCTATGTCGGCCTGCTCGTCACGATGTTCCCGTATGCGATTCCTCAGACAATGACGATTTGGGAAGCGGCCGCGCCGCGTTCGAGCCAGACCTTCACGCTGGTCGGCGCAGCGGTTATCCTCCCGATCATCATCGCCTACACGACGATGGGTTATTGGGTATTCCGAGGCAAGGTGCGCCATGAAGACCAGCATTACTACCACCACTGATTCCGCCGCTCGCCAGCCCGACGCGCCGCGTCCGCGGATGCGCGGCTGGATGTGGTTCGTCGTTCTGTGGGCGGGCGGCGTGATCGGCGCCGTCACGCTCGGCTATGCGTTCAAGATCTTCATGAACCTGACGCTGTTTGCGGTGAAGTAGGCCGGCCGCTTCGATCGAACGATGATCGAGGCGGCCGTTTTCATTTCGTCGGCCGATTTGCCGATTTGCCGACCCGTCCGATTTCGCCGCATCCGCCCGGCATGCGGCGCCGCGGCCCTCCCCCGGCCTACCGCCGCTCGCCCAACGCCGCTTCGATCTTGCGGTCGGTCTTGTACTGGCTCAACGCATACACCGACCAGATCGCGGCGGGCAGCCAGCCGATGATCGTGATCTGCAGAAGGAGACAGATGATCCCGGCGATCGGGCGGCCGATCGTGAAGAACTGGAACCACGGCAACAGCAGGGCAAGCAAAAGGCGCATCGGGAATCCTCCGGGGGCGTCGTTGAAAGTTCAGGCGCAGACAATATGACGGGCCGCGCGCCCCATTTCAAGTCCGAACCGGCACTCGCCTGCCGACGCAGCCGGCGATCGGTGCGCGCGCCATGCGACCTACGCCGCGTCGGCCAGCCACCCCGCAACCCGCGCGACGAGCCGGTCCGTTTCATCGAAGCACTCGACGCCCGCCACCGGCGGCGCGCCGCACATCGTGAACACCGGTTTGCCCCACTGCAGCCCGAGCGCGATCTCGGACAGCGTGCCGAGCCCGCCGCCCACCGCGACCAGGCACAGCGACGCACGCGCGATCAGCGCGTTGCGCGTGATGCCGAGCCCGGTCGGCAGCGCGACCGTCAGATACGCGTTCGCTTCGCGCGCGTCGTCCTCGGGCAACAGCCCGATCGCGCACCCGCCCGCCGCGTGCGCGCCGCGCGCGGCCGCCTCCATCACGCCCTGCTTGCCGCCGCCGACGATGGCGATGCCCGCCGCCGCCAGGGCATGCGCGATCCGCTCGGCAGCCCGCATCTGTTCATCCGTCGCGTCGCGCGGGCCGATCACGCCGACCGGCATCCGGTGCCGGCGCGCGCCGCGTTGCCGTTGCGCGAGTTGCGCGAGCGCGTCGTGCGCCGCTTCCGACCAATCAATGACGTCGTTGCCGAACAAGGCCTTCCCCCAATGCAAGAACGCAGGTGCAGATCGCCGTCAGCACGATCGACAGCACGGCCGCCTGCGAGAAATCGGTTTGCCCGTCCGACAGCTTCAGATACATCAGCAGCGGCAGGATGTTGATCTGCGTGCCGGCCAGCGCGAGCGCGGTGCCGTACGTACCGAGCGCGATCGCGGTCACGAGGCACCACGCGGACGCGACCGACGGCCACAGTTCGCGCCATGCGACGTCGAGCCACGCGCGCCAGGGCCGTGCGCCGAGCGTCAGCGCCGCCTCGAGCGGTCGCCGGTCGAGGTTCGCGAGCGCCGGATAGATCATCAGCGCGACCCGCGGGATCAGGTAATACGCATACGCGACCGCCAGCCCCGGCATCGTGTAGATCGCGCCGCCGAGCACGTTGGGGTCGGCGCCCAGCGACGCCGCCAGCGTGGTGACGAAGCCGGCGCGGCCGAACGCGAGGATGAAGCCGTACGCGATCACCAGCCCGGAGAACGCGAGCGGCACGCCGAGCAGCGCCAGCGTCCAGTGGCGGCGGGTGGGCGACTGCCCGGCCAGCGCGAACGCGACGGGCACGCCCACGCCGACCGACAGCGTGCCGGCGCCGACCGCCAGCGCCAGCGACCGCGCGATGGCATCGGCGACGAGCGGATCGCGCAGCACCGCGGCGAACGCGCGGCCGCCGTCCGTGAATGCCGAGCCGACGAGCGCGGCGAGCGGCAACACGAAGCACACGGCCAGCAGGAGCGCCGCCGGAACCGCGCCGAAGCGGCGCAGCGCGCCGCGTTCGGCCAGGGAGGTCTGCATCGCGCGCTCCTTACTGGCCGAGCGTCGCCTGCGACCAGAGCTGGTCGACCTCGGCCTTGCGCGTCGCCGCCTTCGCCACGTCCAGCGGGCGCACCTGCGGCGCCTTCGGCAGCTTCGCCGCGACGTCCGGTGCAACTGGCGTGCCGGGCACGGCCGGCCGCACGAAGCCCTGCGCGAACAGCGCCTGCCCGACGTCGCTCATCACCAGGTTCAGCCAGAGCTGCGCGGCGGCAGGGTTCGGGCCGTTCTTCACGAGGCTCATCGCATACGGCGCCGACACGCTGCCGTCCTGCGGAATCACGACGTCGGCCGCGTCTCCCATGCCGTCGACGTACTTCGCCTTCAGGCCGTCGTTCTCATAGCCGATCAGGATCGGAATCTCGCCCTTCACGAACTTCGCATACGGCGTCGTGCCCTCGACGCGCAGCACGTTGCCCGCACTCTTCAGCTTGCCGAAGAATTCCGCGCCCGGCTTCGGATTCTCGACGCTCCCGCCGTTCGCATACGCGGCCGCGAACACGGCGACCTGCCCCTGTCCGGTCGAACGCGGGTCGAGGTAGACGACCGCATTGCGATATTCCGGCTTCAGCAGGTCGGACCACCGCTGCGGCACGTTCTTCACGAGCTTCCGGTTGACGAGGAACGCGATGTTCAGCGAGTGCACCGCGAACCAGCGGCCGTCCGCCGCGCGGAACACGTTCGGCAGCTTGTCGAAGTTGACCGGCCTGAACGGCGCGACGACGTCCTTGCTCTCGGCATCGAGCGCCGACGCGGCGAAGTAGTACGCGGTATCGGCCTGCGGACGGCGGCGCGACTTGTCGAGCGCGACGACGGTCGCCGCCGAGCCGATGTCGTTGTAGGTGATCTCGACCTTCGGATAGCGCTTGCGGAACTCGGCGAACAGCGCCTTCCAGTTCGCCCATTCAGGGCCGGTGTCGAACGACACGACGAGCCCTTCGTCGGCGGCCTTTGCGTACAGCGCGTCTTCGCCCGGATACAGCGGCGCGGCATGCGCCGCGGCGCAGGAAAGCGCCGCGAGCGCACACAGCGCCAGCACGCGGTTGCGCATGGCTTTCATGACAGGGGAGCCTGCAAGCATCGTGAATCTCCGTTGAACGAAAGGGGTCATCGCGCGTCCGGCGACGCCGGCAGCACGAGCAGATGGCGCGGCTCGACGGCGATACTGCGTGCGGCGGGCTCGCGCCCCTCGCACAGCAGCGCGTCGGCCGAGCCGTCCGGAATGAAGTCGTAGCGCTGCGTCGCGCCGAAGTAACGCACTTCCCCGCGACGGCCTTCGATGCGATTCATGCTGTGCGCCGGCGGGTCGGCCTGCACATGCTCGGGCCGTACCAGCACGTCGATCTCGCTGCCCGGCCGGTGCCCGTCGGTCGCGACGTTCAGCGTCGCGAAACGCACGTCGACCGTGCCGTGCGCGAGCACGCGCCCGCGCAGCAGCGTCGAGTGCCCGACGAAGCGCGCGACCTGCGCGCTGGCCGGACGCTCGTACAGCTCGCGCGGCGTGCCCACCTGCAGCACGCGCCCCGCGTCGACGATCGCGACGCGATCGGCCATGCTCAGCGCCTCGTCCTGGTCGTGCGTGACGAGCAGCGTCGTCGCACCGCATGCGCGCTGCAGCGCACGGATCTCGTCGCGCAGCTGATGGCGGATGCCGGCATCGAGCGCCGCCAGCGGCTCGTCGAGCAGCAGCAGCCTGGGCTCGATCACGAGCGCGCGCGCCAGCGCGACACGCTGCTGCTGCCCGCCGGACAGCATCGCGATGCCACGCTCCGCATGCGCCGCCAGCCCGACGCGCTCGAGCATCGCGTGCGCGCGCTGCCGTCTCGCGCCGGTCGCGACGCCGCGCATCCGCAGCCCGTACCCGACGTTGTCGGCCACCGACAGGTTCGGAAACAGCGCGTAGTGCTGGAACACCATGCCCACCTCGCGCCGCCACACGGGCACGCCCGCCATGTCGTCGCCGCCGATCGCGATACGGCCGCTGCCGCCTTCGAGCAGGCCGGCCGCGAGCCGCAGCAGCGTGGACTTGCCGGACCCGCTGCGCCCCATCACCGCAAGCAGTTCGCCTTGCGCGGCGGCCAGCGTGACGTCGTCGACGCCATGCCGCGCGCCGGGATACTGGAAACTGACGTGTTCGAACTCGAGGCTCATGACGGACTCATTTCATGCGTTGTACGGTGCCGACCGACACGAGCGTCGCGAGCACGGCGAGGACGAGCAGCACGACGGTGGCCGCGCACGCCATCCCCGACGCGCCGTAGAACGCCTGCAGCAGCACGATCGGATAGTTGCGGTAGCGAAAGCCGGCGATCAGGTTCGAAATCTGGAATTCGCCGATCGACAGCGCGGCCACCATCACGAGCCCGGAAAACAGGCTGTGCCGCAGGTTCGGCAGCACGATCGTGAAGAACTGGCGCAGCGGCGTCGCGCCGAGCGTCGCCGCGCAGGCCTCGAGACGCGCGAGGCCGAGGTGGCGCAGATCGCTGAGCAGCGTCTGCAGCAGGTAGGGCAGCGTCAGCACCGCGTGCGCCGCGATCATCAGCGGCAGCGTGCCGAGCCACGGCAGCGTATCGCCGCTGAAGATCGCGATGTAGCCGAAGCCGAGCGTCAGCGCGGGCACGCCGACCGGCATCAGCATCACGATGCGCGTCGCCATCCCGCGCCCGGCCTGTGCGCGGTGATGCAGCGCATAGGCGAGCGGCAGGCCGACCACCGCGTTGAGCGCGCAGCACGCCAGCGCGACCGTCAGGCTCACGCCGAATGCGCGGGTGAAGCTGCGGTTCTCGGCCAGGTCGGCGAACCAGTGCCCGGTGAAGCCGGTGGGCAGCAGCGTGTTCGTCCACGACTGGCCCACCGAACCGATCAGCAGCAGTGCGATCGGCAACAGCAGATAGAGTCCGAACACGGCCACGAGCGCGTGCAGCAGCAGGCGTCCGGCGCTCGGACGCACGGGCCGGTTACGCGGAACCGGAACACCATCGGCCAGTGCCGGGGCAGGAGACGCAGGCATGGAAAGACTCGCGGGCAAGAGACAAGGACACCGCACGACGCCCGCCGGGCGGGGCTGTCACGCGTTTTCCGAACGGCTGCAGTGTGCGGCGCCGACATGGCATCGTCATGAAAAAAACGTACAAAGCGCGCATCGATCTGTGCAAGGACGGAACAGCCGCCGATGAAACACCTGTATCCGAACGTGGCGGAGCTGCACGCGTTCGCCACTTCCGCGAAATACCTGAACTTCTCCTACGCGGCCCGGGAACTGGGCCTGACACCGAGCGCGGTCAGCCGGCAGATCGCGAACCTCGAGGCATTGTTCGGCGTGAAGCTGTTCGTGCGCGAGGGGCGCGGCCTCGCGCTCACCCGCGCGGGCCAGGTGTACCACGCCCGCGTCGTCGGGCCGCTGCGCGAAATCGGCAACGCGTCGATCGAACTGCTGAGCGCGCGCGAGAACAGCGACCTGCTGACGATCGCGAGCGTGCCGACGTTCACGACCAAGTGGCTCTTGCCGCGGCTCACGCGCTTTCTCGCCACCGCGCCGAGCGTCACGCTGAGCTTTCGCCGCCATCTCGCGCCCGGCGACGTGTTTCCGTTCGGACTCGACGCGGCGATCCGCTACGGCGACGGCGCATGGGAAGGCGTACGAAGCGACTATCTGGGCGGGCGGACCTTCGTGCCGGTCTGCTCGCGCGAATTCGCCGATCGGCATGCGCTGCACGTGGCCGCCGACGCGGTGGCGGCGCCGCGTCTCGTGCACGAGCAGGCCGAGATTGCGTGGTCCGAATGGGCCGAGCGGTATCGCGCGACGCAGATGAACGCGCTGGCCGGACCGCGCTTCGAACAGTATTCGGTGCTGATTCAGGCGGCGCAGGCCGGGCTCGGGATCGCCCTCGTGCCGCGTTTCCTGATTCTCGACAATCTCGCGGCCGGCACGCTGATCGAGCCGTTCGACGCACCGGTCGACGTGCACGTGCAGGGCCACTACCTGTGCTACGCGCCGGAGCGCCTCGACACGAGCGATGCGTTGCGGCGCTTCAGGGAATGGATGCTGGACGAATCCGCGCGCGGGTGATGCGGGCCCGCGGCTACGCGCATCGACATGGGAAAGGCGCCGCGCGCGACCGCACGGCGGCGCGCGCCCCGCGCCGGACGCCGCCCGCCGGCGGCATCCGGCACGCAGCATCAACGCCCGATACCGAGCCCCGGCAGCACGTGCGTGTTCTCGGCCACGACTGCGTTCAGCAGACGCGGTTCGGCGCCGAGCAGCCCGAGGATCGTCGGCGCGACCTGCTTCGTGCCGACGAGATCGCTCACGGTGCGCGCGCGATGGAGGCCCGGATACGACACGAGCAGGCCGAGGTGGCTGTCGTCCGGCGCGTTGCCGCCGTGCTCCTCGTCCTTCTTCGTGCTCGACGTGTAGATCACGCCCGGATTCGGCTGGACGATGATGTCCGGCGTACGGCCGTTGGCCGGATCGCCGAAGCGCTCGGCCAGCGCCGCGCCGTACAGGATGTAGGCCTGCGAGCCGTCCGCGCAGATCCCCGGCGCGTTGCAGCCGAGGTTCGCCTTCAGCGTCTGCACCACGGCCGTGCGCTGGCTGCGGTCGCGCAGCCAGATCAGGCCGACGTCGTCGGTCTGCACCAGGCCCGTGCCGACCAGGCCCGAACCGTCGTTCAGGTTGCCCGTCGTCGTGTTGTTCTGGCCGAAGTTGCCGTTCGGGTCGATGTAGTTGTTCGCTTCGAGCAGCTTCGTCAGCGTGTCGCCGTTCTTCACGAGCTTGGTGTGATCGGTCGGCGACTGGCCGTGCTTCGCCGTGACGATCACCGCCGTCGACGAATACAGGTTGGCCTGCTTCAGCGCCGCGACGATATGGCCGATCGAGTTGTCGACGTACGTGATGGCGTTCGCGACCTGCCCGTTCGGCGTGAAGTTCGCATCGAGGTAGCCGCCGCCCTTCGTCACCGGTGCCTTCTGCGCGACGCTCAGCGTCTGGAAGTCGGCGCCGAACAGCGTCGGCACCGGCGCGCTCTTCGTGCCCGTCGAGTCACGGCCGTTGATCTGGTTGATCAGCGCCTGCACGTGCAGGTTGTCGAATTGCGCGGTATGCGAATAGACGTCCGTATAGGCCGTTTGCGTCGCCGGATCGATCGAGTTGATCTCGGTGCGCATCAGATCGTCCACGCCCTTGCCCGACGGGCCGTTCACCCAGTCGTAGCCCCACGCATGCTTGTCGGCCCACGCGGTGTACGCGTTCGGCACGCCAGCCTTCACGGCTTCGAACACCGTGTTGGTCTTCACGTAGTTGTGCGGGTACACCGGCACGCACTTGCCGTTGACCTTCGCATTCGGGATCGCCTGCGGGTTGAACGCGCCGCCGCCGTCGAGGTGCACGAGCGCGCCGCCGTTGAATGCATCGATGCCGGTCGTCTCGTCGAACACGACGTTCCAGCCCTGCTTGCCCGAGCAGGTCGTGTCGCTCGGCGCGTACAGGTTGCGGTCGTACGACACGTCGTAGAACAGGCCGGCCGTCTTCGGCGAGCCGCCCGTCACGAGCGCCGCGAGGCCCGGGAACGAGTCCGACAGGCCCGGCGTATACGCGTTCGTGTACGTGACGCCGCTTTGCGCGAGCACCGCGATGTTCGGGCACGTATTCGCGCCGACGCAGCGCGCGAGATCCTGCTCGTGCAGGCCGTCGACGCTGATCAGCAGCACGTGCTTCACGACACGGTGAGCGTTGCCGCCGTTCTCGCCCTGGCTGTTGCCGTCCTGCTGCGCCGCGTAGGCGCCCGCGCTTGCGAGCGCCAGCGCGCCCGCCACCATCACCGCCATTTTTCGTTGCTTAGCGAACCTGGAAATCATCACCCCACCTCATCGATTGACGTTGAACCGCATGACTTGCCAACAGGCGCGCCAAATATCGGCGCGTCGTGCGGCGGTCGCATGAAGCGGGGCTTTCTGTTTTCTATCAAACGTAACCAATCGCAATTGACATCGCGCAGTCGCAATGCGATGCGTGCCCGGCGGGGCCACGTGGACCGTATTTTTTTCCCGGTTGGCGCAGGACTATTGGCGTGCGATAAAGGGTTTTCCCCTAGCCCGGAGCACGCGTATGTCGACCCTGGAAGCTCTCCGGTTCGTGCTGGACGATGCACGTACCCCCGAAATCATTCGCCACCACGTCGTCGATGCGCTGCAGTACGCGCTGCGCAACTACGGACAGGTGTTCACCGCGAAGGAAATCGAATGGCTCACGCAATGGGACGATGCCCGCCTGCCGCTGGCCGCGAAGAAGGAACTGGACAAGCGCGAACCGGCGATCGCCGTGCGCTGACGGGAAGCGCGCCGCCGCGCCCGATTGCCGGTCGGACGCGGCGGCGGCGGATGAGGGAATAACGCGCGTTACTGCAGGCCGAAGTCGACGCGCGTCGTCGCGCCCTTGTCCTCGATGCCCTTCGCATCAAGCTTCGACGCCACGACGAACATCCGGCTCGAATCGATCTTGCCGTCGAGATACTGGCGCACGGCCTGCGCGCGCTGCTGCGCGAGCGCACGCAGCGCGTTGTCGTCGGCCGGCGCATGATCGGCCAGCGCCTGCTTCATGTCCGCCTCGGGCAGCGTCTTCTGCAGGCCGACCAGGTTGCGCGGCTTCTTGAAGTCGGCGGCCTTGTACGCACGCGTCAGGTACTTCTCGTACTCGGCCGGGTCGACCTTCACCGACATCGGATCGACGCTCTCGCCCTGGCCGATCACGTCCTTCAGCTTCTGCTGGCGCACCAGCCGGTCGACGTACGCGTCGCGCAGCCCCGGCGTGTCCTTCGCCGGATCGACGCGGCCGATCAGGTCGAGGCGGATCGACGGCTTCTCGGTCAGCATCTTCACGACGGTGTCGAGCTTCTTCTGCTGCGCGTCGGTCAGCTGGTACGAGCCCGGCGCGAACTCGACGTAGCCGAGATCCTCGCCGCTGCCGCCGAACGCATTCGCCAGCAGCGAGAACGGCGACGTGACGGCCTTCGCGATCAGGTTCAGCACCGCGCGCCAGATCAGCCCGCCGACGCTGAATTCCGGATTCGACAGCGAGCCCGACACCGGCAGGTTCACGTCGATCTGGCCGCGCGTGTTCTTCAGGAGCGAGATCGCGAGCTTCACCGGCAGCTTCGTCGCCGTGTCGTTGTCGACGTGGTCGCCGAACGTGAGCTGGTCGATGAAGATGTGGTTGTTCGCCTGCAGCTGGTCGTTCGCGAGCTGGTAGTGCAGATCGACGTTGAGCTTGCCCTTCGTGATCGGATAGCCCGCGTACTTCGCGGAATACGGCGTCAGGTTGGTCAGCTCGATGTCGTGCGCGGTCGCCGTCAGGTCCAGCGCCGGCTTCTCGATCAGCGGATTCACCGAACCCTTGATCGAGATCGGCCCGTTGCCTTCGAGGTTCGCGGCGACGTCGACCGGTGCGGACGTCGTCGAATCCGTGCCGAACGCGCCGACCGTGCCCTTGATCGCGACGAGGTGCGCCGTGTAGTTCGGCTTGATGAAATTGTCCGTGTACGTGACGCGGCCGTTCTGCAGCAGCAGCTCGCCGAAATGCATCCGCACCGGGTTCTGCGGCGGCGGCGCGGCCTTCACGACGACCGTCGCCGATGCGGCGGCCGGCGCGGACGCCGGCTGCGCGACCGCGGCCGATGCGGCCGGTGCGGCGCCCGGCGACAGCGGCACGGGCTCGCCCTTGCTCGCGTCGCGCGTGAGCGATTGCGCGGGGCCCGTCTCCTTCGCGACGACGTCCTTCAGGTTCAGCCGCCCCTGCGCATCGAGCAGCACGCGACCGTAGAAGTTCGAGAACGTCACGCGCGCGGCGTCGACGTCGGTGCCCTTCTCGTCGTAGTTCACCTTCAGGTTCGACAACGCGAGCGAGCGCCAGCCCGCGAACGGATCGGACGTCGCCTTGTCGAGCATCCGCACGTCGACCAGCGCGGCATCGCCGCGATAGGTCGCGCGCGGCGCGTCCTTCACCTGCGCGAACGTCAGGTTGCCTTGCGCGTTGAGCAGCGCGCTCGCGATGGTCGCGTTCAGCGCGCTGCCGAAGTACGGCTCGAACGCGGCCGCGTCGAGGCGGTTGCCGTTGATCTTCAGGCCGAGCTTCAGCGGCTGCGCGGTCACGTCGCCCGACACGCTCAGCGCGCCCTTGCGGTTCAGCGTCGCCTTCAGCTGCACCGGCAGCGGCTTCGTCATGTCGTCGCTGATCTTCTGCACCGACAGGTCGAGCGGCTTGATCGCGAGCTTCACCGGGCGCGGCGTCGACAGGTCCGTGAAGTTGGCGGCGGAGTCCTTCACGTTCAGCGCGTCGATCCGGTAATGCCACGACGGCGCGGCCGCCTCGGCCTTGCGCGCGACCGTGCGCTTGGGCACCGCCGCCTGCGCGGGTTCGGCCAGCGCGGCGAGGTCGATCTTGCCGTCCTTCAGGCGTTTCACGTCGAGCGCGAGCCCGGTCGCGTCGACGCTCGCGATTTCCGCGGTGCGTGCGGCGACATCGACCTTCGCGATCTTCGCGCTTGCGTCGGGCAACACGATCGCGGGCGCCTTCGCGTCCGGCGTCGCGAGCTTCAGCGACTTCAGGCTCACCGTGCTGTCGGCGATCTGCGCATCGAGCGGCGTCTTGCCCCAGTCGGCCTTCGCGTTGACGGTCGCGCCGAGCGTGCCGTCGAGCACGCGCGCACGGGTCGCCTCGCCGAGATACGGCTGCAGCGCCGGCAGCGCGAGCGCGTCGACCGTCAGCTTCGTGTCGGCCTGCTTCGCCGCGACGCTGAACGCGCCCTCGGCCTTCACGTCGCCGCCGCGCGACAGCGACGTCGACAGCGTGTACTTTGCCGGCGTCTTGCCCTGCAGCGTGAAGCCGTCGAGCGTCGCGGCGAGCTTCGTCAGCGACATCGCGGTCGGCGTCGCCGGCACGCGGTCGTCGACGTTGATCGTGCCGCCGTCGATCGCGAAATGACGGATCGTCAGGTCGAGCGGCGGTGCTTCCTTCGCGGCGGCTTCGGCCTTTGCACCGCTCGCGGCGGTGGCGGCGGTGGCGGTGGCCGTCGATGCGGCGGCGCCCGACGCGGCCGGCTTGCCCGCGGCAGCCTTCGGCGCGGCGGCCGGCTGGCCGGCGAGCTTCTCGACGTTCAGCACGCCCTGCTTGTCGCGCGCCAGGTCGACGACCGGCTGGTCGAGCCGGATCTCGTCGAAATGCAGCACGTTGCGCAGCGGCTCGAGGCCGGCGGCCGCCACATGCACGCCGCGCGCGGCGAACAGCGGCTCGGACGCGCGGCCGGTGACCTTCGCGTCGTTCAGGTCGACGCTACCCGACACGCGCAGCGTGGGCGTGTCGCCGCTCATCACGAAGTTCAGCGTGAGGTCGCTGCTCAACAGGCCGCTCGTGACGATCACCGGCAGCTTCGCCGGCGCGTACGAAATCAGCTTCGGCACGTCGAGCCGGTCGAACTTCAGCGCGACTTCCGACTCACGCGACTGCGCGAACGGCTTCGTCTTGCCGTCGATCGCGATCGGGCTGCCGTCGAACCGCGCGCGCAGCGTCGGCTGCACGAAGATGTCGGTCTTCGACGCCAGCGTCGCGATGAACGGAATGCCGAGCGTCCAGTTGTCGACCACGTGCTTTTCGTTCAGCAGGCGGTCGTCGAAGTCGATCCGGCCGCCGTTGACCTGGATGTTCGACACCGAGAACTGCGTCGGCTTGCTTTCGGGCTTGGGCGACGGCTTCGAGAACTTCTCGATCAGGTCGGTGAAGTTGAAGCGCTGCGCGTCGTAGCGGACGATATGGAAGCGCGGCGAGTCGACGCGCACTTCGTTGACGATCGGCGCGCCGCGAAACAGCGACGACCACGACGGTCGCACGACGAGCTTGTCGATATCGATGAAGTCGCCCTGGCCGCCGCGCTCGCCGACGTGCACGCCGTCGGCTTCGAGATTCAGCGTGTACGGGTTCAGCGCGATGCGCTGGATCGTGGACGGCCGGTCGAGCTGCTGGCTCAGTTGCTGTTCGGCGATGTGGCGGATCAGCGGCGGCGCCGCGAAGAACCCGAGCAGTCCGAACAAAACGATGAAGATCAGCACGCCGAGGCCGATACGCCGGGTCCGGCGCGAGCGTGCAACGCCGCCGAGGGTATGAAGGGTGGAGGATAGGGTTTGTTTCTCTGCGCTTGCCATGCTTGAATGCCTCGGAATGGGATGCCGGGCCGCGCCGGAAAACCGGCACGGCCGTGCACGCTATCCCGAAAGTATAGGCTCAGGAGGTGACGGAACGGCGTTCGGGCGCGAGCGCCGCGCCCGCGGATCGGACAGCGGCGGCGCCTATCCGTTCATTTCCGGACGACGACGGGCGGCATCCACGAGCCATCGGCCGCTTGCGGCTTCGGTGCGTAGAGGCGCAACGCGAGCGCGAAATCGGTACGCGGCGCCGGCAGCCAGTTGGCCGCATGCGCGCCGCCCGACGACGCCGACACGACCACGTCGATCGAGCCGTCGTGATTGCGGCGCAGCCGGTCGCGGTCGCCGAGCGAGCGGCGCGCCGAGCCGACGTCGGGCAGCGCGCCGTTGGTCGCGTACGGTGTCAGCGTCCAGAATCCGCGCACCGGCGGCAGCGCGCCCGGCGCGAAGTGCAGCACGTAGCGGTTCGCGCCGTTCAGCGGATGGCCGTCGCTGTCGACGCGCACGAGCGCGAGCGTCTCGTCGTCGCGCGTCGCGGTGCCGAACTGCGTGTAGGCCGCGTACGCGCGCAGCGCGTAGTCCTGGCCGTACTTGCCGGCCGCGTCGCCGATCCAGCTCCAGCCGTTCGCGTTCAGCAGGTTCGGCGGCGGCGCCGCGAGCCGCGCGCGCGCTTCGGCGACGCCGGCCGTCGCGGCGCTCAGGCGATCGCCCGTCCACGGCACCGGGTAGCCGGCCGACACGCCGATGTCGTTCAGGAGTTCCTGCGCGTGCGCATCGTCGGCGGGTGCCGGGTTGTCCTGCAGCGCCTGCGCGAAACGCGTGAAGAACGCCTTCGGGTCGAGCGCCGCGACCTGCTCGGCCGGCGTGCCGCCGCTCGCCGCTTCCGACGGCGCGCTGCCCGCATGGACCGCGACCGACGCGCCGCGCGCGCTGCCGGTATAGACGGACAGCGGCACCACGCGGATCGCCCGCTGCAGTTTCTTCACGTTCGTGAGGTCGCGCCCGCCGCTCGTCTGCAACCGCACTTCGAGCCAGGCGTTGGCCGACGGCACGTCGATACGCAATGCGCCCTTCGGCAGTGTGCCTTGCCAGTCCTTCGCGGCAAAGGCAATCGTTTGCGATCGCGCGGCGCCGCGTGCGCCACGCGCCGCGACACTCGACGACGACCACAGCACGTTCGTCCACATGTCGAGCGCGCGGGCATCCCAGTAGCGGCCGCGGGTGTCGGGCAGCGTGACGATCACCGGCTCGGCGCCGACGTCGAGCCAGCCGGTCGAGTCGAGCGTGTCGACGCCCGGCAGCGGCGGGTTGAGCGCGCCGACGGGCGGCAGCGCCTGCGCGTGACGCAGCGTGTTGAGCGGCGCCTGGCCCGGCTGCGCGCCGTCGCCGCCCGTCGCGGCTTCCTTCGCGACGTCCATCAGCACGAGCGGATACGCATACACATAGGAATCGGCCACTTCGGCGCGCAGCCAGCCGGTTTTCCGCTGGATCGCGTCCGGTTGCGACGCGCATCCCGCCAGCAGCGCCGCCAGGGCCAGCGACGCGCCTGCCGCGCGCCGCAGCGAAATTGATTCTCGTAGGTTTTCAATCATTGTGTACTGGCCGAATATCGTTCTTGTCAGTCAACGCCTTGTTCGACTCACGATCGGCGAAAGCAAGGCACCCCAGCCTGCCCGGTCGCCGCTTCGCTAGGCGGGCGCTGATGTCAGGCCGGTATCATAGCGCCTAAGGGCATCCCCCAATATGCCGAATAACGGGCGGAGCGGTAGTTGCCGCATCGACAGTCCCCAGGCGGCGGAAGGCAACGCCGTCCGGACGCAATGCATTGGCTGCCCCGGGCTCCGGCAAATAGAGGGACGCATCAGCAGCCCCGAGCCGGTATACACATCCGTGCATTGCATCGTCGCCCCCCTTGACCTTCCCATCATGGGAATGTTGATACTGGGATCATTCGCGGCACGAACCGCGCTTTTGGGGAATCCGACATGACTGAACCACTCGCCTCCGCGGGCTTGCAAACGATCGAACTGACCGTCGACGGCATGCATTGCGGCGGCTGCACGGGCCGCGTGCAGCGTGCACTCGCCGCCGTGCCGGGCGTCGTCGACGCCGCGGTCGATCTCGACGCGCAGGCGGCGACGGTGACCGCGCAGGACACGGTCGAGCCCGTGCAGCTCGTCGATGCGATCAGCGCGGCGGGCTATCGCGCGACCGTGCGCGAAGCGGCGTTCGAAGCCGTTGCTGCCGCGCAGGCGCAGCACGCGCCACGCGCCGAAGCGCTGCCCGCCACGCCGGCGGCACCGCCCGCGACCGCGGCCGCGATCGAACTCGATATCGACGGCATGACCTGCGCGTCGTGCGTGTCGCGCGTCGAAAAGGCGCTGGCGAAGGTGCCGGGCGTCACGCGTGCGTCGGTCAACCTCGCCACCGAGCGCGCGACCATCGACGCGGCACCGGACGTTTCCGCGTCGCGACTGGCCGAAGCCGTGCAGCAGGCCGGCTACGGCGCGACAGCGGTCGCCGCGACGCCGCCGGCCGCTTCCCGCGATCTCGAATTCGACATCGGCGGCATGACGTGCGCATCCTGCGCCGGCCGCGTCGAAAAAGCGCTGGCCGCGGTGCCGGGCGTCGCGCGCGCGTCGGTCAATCTCGCGACCGAGCGCGCGTCGGTGCATGGCGGCGGCGCGCTCGACGTCGCCGCGCTGATCGCGGCGGTCACGACCGCCGGCTACCGCGCATCGCTCGCCGCCGCGCCGGACGCCGCCACCGGCGGCGCAGCCGAAGTCCCCGCCGGCGACCCGGCGCAAGCCCCCGAGGCCCGCAAGCGCCGCGAAGCGATCCGCGAACGCAATCTGGTGATCGGCTCGGCCGTGCTGAGCGCACCGCTCATCGTGCCGATGCTCGTCGCGCCGTTCGGCATCGACGCGATGCTGCCCGGCTGGCTGCAGCTCGTGCTCGCGTCGATCGTCCAGTTCGGCTTCGGCGCGCGCTTCTACCGCGCCGCCTGGCACGCCGTGAAGGCGCGCACCGGCAACATGGACCTGCTCGTCGCGCTCGGTACCTCGGCCGCGTTCGGCCTGAGCCTGTGGATGCTGGTGCGCGACCCCGTCGACCCGGGCCACCTGTATTTCGAGGCATCGGCCGTCATCGTCACGCTGGTGCGCTTCGGCAAATGGCTCGAAGCCCGCGCGAAACGCCAGACGAGCGAGGCGATCCGCGCGCTGAACGCGCTGCGCCCCGACCGCGCGCGCGTCGTCGAGCACGGCGTCGAACGCGACGTGCCGCTGGCGCAGGTGCGCGTCGGCACGACCGTCAGCATCCGTCCCGGCGAGCGCGTGCCCGTCGACGGACGCATCGTGTCGGGCCGTTCGCACGTCGACGAATCGCTGATCACCGGCGAAAGCCTGCCGGTGCCGAAGGACGACGGCGATCCGGTCACGGCCGGCTCGATCAACGGCGAAGGCGCGCTCGTCGTCGAAACCACGGCGATCGGCGCGGAGACGACGCTCGCGCGCATCATCCGCCTCGTCGAATCCGCGCAGGCGGAAAAGGCGCCGATCCAGCGGCTCGTCGATCGCGTGAGCGAAGTGTTCGTGCCGGCGATCCTCGGCATCGCCGTGCTGACGCTGATCGGCTGGCTGATCGCCGGCGCCGGCACCGAAACGGCGATCCTCAATGCCGTCGCGGTGCTCGTCATCGCGTGCCCGTGCGCGCTCGGTCTCGCGACGCCCGCGGCGATCATGGCCGGCACCGGCGTCGCGGCGCGCCACGGCGTGTTGATCAAGGACGCGCAGGCGCTCGAACTCGCGCAGCGCACGACCGTGATCGCGTTCGACAAGACCGGCACGCTGACCGAAGGCAAGCCGTCCGTGACCGCGTTCGACGCGGTCGGCATCCCACGTGAGCAAGCGCTCGCTCTCGCGGCCGCGGTCCAGCGGCAAAGCGATCATCCGCTTGCGCGCGCTGTGGTCGCCGCGCACGAAGCGGATGTTGCGGCCCGCGGCGTCGCCGCAGGTTCGGCCGATATCGTCGCGGCGGATGCGCGCGCGGTGGCCGGCCGCGGCGTTCAAGCGCACGTCGACGGGCAGCTTCTCGCGCTCGGCAGCACCCGCTGGCGCGATGAACTCGGCATCGTCGTGCCGCCGGAGCTCGACGCGCGTGCCGCGGAACTCGAACACGCGGGCAACACGATTTCCTGGCTGATGCGCGCCGATGCGCCGCGCGCGTTGCTCGCGCTGATCGCGTTCGGCGACATCGTGAAGCCCGGCGCGCGCGACGCGATCGCGGCACTGTCGGCGCGGGGCGTCGCGAGCGTGCTCGTGACGGGCGACAACCGCGGCAGCGCGGCGGCCGTCGCGGCAGCGCTCGGGATCAGCGAAGTGCATGCGCAGGTGCTGCCCGACGACAAGGCGCGCGTGGTGGCCGAACTGAAGCGCACGCACGGCGGGATCGTCGCGATGGTCGGCGACGGGATCAACGACGCGCCCGCGCTCGCCGCGGCCGACGTCGGCATCGCGATGGCGACCGGCACCGACGTCGCCATGCATACGGCCGGCATCACGCTGATGCGCGGCGATCCGGCGCTCGTCGCCGATGCGATCGACATCTCGAAGCGGACGTACCGGAAGATCCAGCAGAACCTGTTCTGGGCGTTCGTCTACAACCTGATCGGCGTGCCGCTCGCGGCGCTCGGCTGGCTGAATCCGGTGATTGCGGGGGCGGCGATGGCGTTCTCCAGCGTCAGCGTCGTGACGAACGCGTTGCTGCTGCGCAGATGGAAAGGCCGGGCAAGGTGACGAGAGGAGGCACGAATACGGGCGGAACGGCAGTCTGCCCGCTGTTTGGAGGTTTTATCGGCTTCGACGGATCCACAAGCAATACGCACCGATCGCGACCAACATCGCTCCGTCGATGACACCGAGAAACGGAAGCGGGCTCGTCCATTTGTCCATATTGGTCGTGCGGGAGTAGTAGGGTGGACCGTCGCCGTATGCCTCGTTCAGATTGATCGCGTTGAACGCCACAACGAACAGAATTGACATCAGCAGTGCCGCACTGATCACTATGCGCAACAGGCGTTTTCGCATGTCAGTATTGAACCGTCGGTGGAACGTAACACTCGGGCATGCCCTTCGTTGCGGCTTCGATTTGAGTACGCCAGACTTATCGGCCACCCATCATAAAAGGACAACGCTGGATTTCAGTCGCGGCACGGAATGGCGTACACCGTGTTCAATGAGTCAAATGGGGCTGAGGGGCCACTCCAGAGCGCCTCGCGACTCGCGCGCGCTCCCATGTGAAAACATGTCGAACCGCAAACAGTGAGCGTCCGATACTTGAATCTTCGCGGCTAGCCCGGGACGACCGGCTTGATCAGCGTCGTCGTGATCGGCGCGAAACCGCACGCCCGATAGAGCGCACGTGCGGCCGTGTTGTGATTAAACACCGACAGCCCGATTTCGGTGACGCCGTGGCGGCGTGCCTCGGCCTCGAGTGCATCGAGCGTGCGCGTGGCCCAGCCCTGGCGGCGCCGGGACGGGACGATGTCGAGGTCGTAGATGAACAGCGTGCGGTTCGGCCCTTCGGGCACGATCGCGTACCAGAGGTCGCCGACCGTGTCGCAGCTGGCGGCGTCGATCAGCTGGACGAGTGTCTGGCCGGAGGTGAGCAGGCCGTCGGGCAGCAGCGTATCGAAGCAGGCGCGGGCGCGGCCCGCCGCGTCTTCACTCGCGTTCTGCCCGGATGACACGAGATCGCGCGCGTAGCCGTCGATGGCGCGCGTGCGGTATGCGTGGAATTCGCCGGCCGTCATCGGCCGCATCTGCAGCATGGCCCGGGTGTCGCGAAGGAAGTCGAACTTCCAGTTTAGCGGGACGGTCGCACCGGCGCGCGATGCGGCGGTGAAAACGGGCAGGCAATGGCGGCGAGCGCCGCGCCGAATCAGCGAATCAGCGAATCAGCGAATCAGCGAATCAGCGAATCAGCGACGGTACACGACGATCGGCACGAAGTTCGCACGACGCATACGATCGGCTTCGGCGCTACGCGCAGCGTACGAGTATTCCGCGTCGAGCGGCAGGTGCGGGGAGACGAACAGATCGTCGATCTTTTGCAGCAGGGCAAGAATGAAGCTCATGTGAGACTCCTGAGATAGCTCTAGGGTTTTCCCTTAGATTGGCTCCATTCTAAGGGTTTTCCCTGAACTCTGCCAGCTCACCGCATCAGTTTGCCGCACCCGTGCCACGCGCCGCCCCGCCCGCCCCGTCGGGCCGAGGGTTGCAGGTAGGGTCAGAATATTTAGTGCGTTCGACGCGCGCGCTTCGCGGCCGCCGCCTCACGGTTCGCATTGCGCTGAAGCCGGTCGACCTGCGACAGCATGGCTTCGTGGTGTTCCGCGAGTGTCATCAGCGTTGCCTGCTGCGTCGACAGATCGGCAGCCAGCCGGTCGATCCGCTGTTGCCGGGCTTCCAGATCCTGTTTCAGGTGCGCGATCTGCCGCGTTTGCAGCACCAGCGCGACGAGCCCAGCGAACACGACGACCGCCAGCGCCAGCAGCAGCCGGTTGACGCGGCGCATCTCACGATCGGCCGCCTGCTTCAAGCCGGCCGTCTCGGCCTGCAGCGTGGCAAGCCGGTCCGACAGCGGGCGCAGATGAGTGTCGGGATCGAAGTCCGACGCGCCCGGTTGCGCGCGATCCGCCGACGGCTTCGTCACGAACGACGCGGCGGACGCCACCGGCTGCACGACCGGCGAGGCCGGCGCTGCGGTTGCTCGCGCAGCGTCGCGGGGGCTCGCGGCAATCGCGGCCACCGCGGCAATTGCGGGCTCGGCCGGTTCTGCCGTCGCCGGCGGTTCGGCAGAGCGCGCGGCGTGCGCCGGCGTCGATTCCGGCTCCGCGCCGACAGCCGCCGCTTCGCGCGCGCCGCGCACCGCTGCCGTGTCGCGTCTGCCGGCGGCCGCACGTCGCCTGCCGCCGGAGGATACGCGGCGCCCCTTCGTGGTCTCGCCGGGCGTGCGCGCGGCTTCATCGTGCGTGACCGGCGCAGCGGCACCTTCCGCGTCGCCGTCCGCTTTCACGGGACGGTCGCCGAGCACCGCGTCGAGCGCACCACCCACCGCCGCGGCATTCGCCGTCGCACGATCCGCGTTCGTCCCGGCCGCGTCGCCAGCTTCCGACACGCTGCCGGCCTTCGCCTGGCCGTCGCCAGTTACCGGCTCACCGGCCGCAGCCGCTGCGACGCCATCGGCGTGCCGCGCATCGGCGCGCTTCGTTGCGTCGGCATCGGCATCGGCCGTGCGCGCGGCATCGGCCACATCACCGTTTCCACGCGTCGATGCCGACGCTGCCGTCGTCGCGACGTCGGCAGCCTGCTCCAGCGCATCGACAGCGTCGCCGTCCGCATCCGCAGCGCGGCCAGGCGCGGCGAATCCGTCCAGCAGCGCCTGGCGACCGGCGTCCTCGCCGGCCGCAACAGCGTCCGTCTCGGCGTCCGCCATCGCGTCATCGCGCGCGACGACCGGCGCACGCGCCGCCGGCTCGAGCACCGGATCGCCAAACAGGTCGAGCGTGCGTTCGTCCCGCGGCGCATCGCCGCCCGCCGCGTGACCGGACCGCGCGGTGGCCTTGGCGGCGCTGTCTGCCGCGGCCGCGACGGAGCGCGGGCGCGAACGGGCCGACGAGCGGTCGGAGCGGGAACGGGAGCGAGGCTGGGAAACGGATTCGGTCATGGAGTCGGATTACAAGCCCGCGAACGCGGAATCGGAGGTCGAACGGAATCAGCGACGGCCATTGTCGCATGACCGATCGCCGATCCGGCCGATCGGATGCCGTCTATTCGTCGCCCGACAACCCGTTGCCTTCGTCGAATCGCGTCACGCACGACAGCGCGCGCAGCTTGTCGCAGATCGCGCGGTATTCGAGATCCGACACGCGGCCGAGCGCGATGCGCACCTCGTCGTGCTCGCCGGTGTCGTCGGCGCGCTGCACGATGAATTGCTTCACGCGCGCGCTGTCGGGGCCGAGCGCCGCGTGCAGCGAATCGAACGTCAGCGCGCCGCTCACCACCGTCAGCGCGAACTGGCGGCGCTGCCGCACGGTGAAGTAGCGCCGCTCCAGCGGCTTGATGCCGGCCAGGATGATCAGGATGATGATCGTCGCGGAGATCGACGCGACGTACAGGCCGCCGCCCACCGCGAGGCCGATCGCGGCGACCGACCACAGGCTCGCGGCTGTCGTCAGCCCGCGCACGATCTCGCCGCGCAGCAGGATCGAGCCCGCGCCGAGGAAACCGATGCCCGACACCACCTGCGCGGCGATCCGCGACGGGTCGAGCACGATGTGGTCGCTGGTGCCAAGCACGTCGGCGAAACCGAACGCCGACACGATCATGATGAGCGTCGAGCCAACACAGACGAGCATGTGCGTGCGCAGGCCAGCCGCCCACGAAAGGCGCTCACGCTCGAAGCCGATGACGCTGCCGAGCGCCGCCGCGAGAACCAGCCGCATCACGAGTTCCAGGTTGCCGAGCATCCGATTTATCTCCTTTTTTGGGGGCGGCCGCGCGGAATGGTTTATCCTTGGGCCCGGCCGCGCCGCTCCGGGCCGCGCCGACTCGATTCGATCCAAGCGCTCAATCCCGCCATGTCCGTTCCCGATTCCGCTTCCGCCCAGACCGCCCGATTGCGCGACCATTTTGCGCACGTCATCTTGCCGATCTGGCAGGGTTCAGGGTTCGACCACACGTTGCGGCTGCCGTTCGAGGCCGTCGATCCGGCCACCCATGCCCCGCTGCCCGCCACCCGTTATCGCGCAATGGCATGTGCGCGGCAACTGTTCGTGTTCGCGCAGGCCGGCAACACCGCGCACGCGGCCACGCTGTTCGACTCGCTGTGCAGCCGCTTCCGCGACCCGCGCCACGGCGGCTGGTTCTACAGCGTCGACGCGCAAGGCGCGCCGCTCGACACGACCAAGGACCTCTATACGCACGCGTTCGTCGTGTTCGCGTGCGCCGCATGGCATGCGGCGTCGGGCGACGCCGCGGCGCGCACGGTCGCCGAGGACACCGCCGCATTGATCCAGGACCGCTTCGCGCCGCAGCCAGGCGACGCGCTGCTCGACGCCGCGCGCCACGCCGATTTCTCGTCATCGGGCGGCGGCGCGCTGCAGAACCCGCTGATGCACCTGACCGAAGCATGGCTCGCGGCCGCCGATGCGTTCGGCGACGCGGCGTTCAACGATGCGCTCGCACGCACCGCGCAGGCCGTCGAGCGCACGTTCGTCGATCCGGCCACCGGCTGCGTCGCCGAGCTGCCGCTCGGGGCGCCCGACAACCGCTTCGAGCCCGGCCACCAGTTCGAATGGTTCTATCTGGTCGATGCAGCCGGCGCTCGGCTCGCGCAGACCGGGCTTCCCGACGCACTCGCGCGCGCGTTCGCGTTCGCCGAGCAGCACGGAATCGATCCGCAGACGGGCGCCGTGTGCGCGGCCGTCGACGCGCAAGGCGCGTGCATCGACGGCACGCAGCGAATCTGGGCGCAGACCGAGTACCTGCGCGCGCTCGCGACGCACGGCGGCACGCCGGCCTCCGCGCCGCTCGCGCAGCAGATCGAGCGCTTCGCCGCGCGCTTCCTGCATCCGCGCGGCTGGTTCGAGTGCAAGACGGCCGACGGGCAGGTGTCGCGCGCCGACATGCCGTCGACGACGCCCTACCACCTCGCGACCGCTTACGCGGCGCTGCCCGCCGCTTCGTAACCGGCGTCGGCAAACGACGACGCGCGCTCATCGCGAACCCCGCGAGTCGCGCGCGCGTCGCCCAGCTCGAACACCGACACCGCCTGCATCAGGTGCGCGGTCTGCTCGTTCAGCGACGCGGCCGCCGCCGCGACTTCCTCCACCAGTGCCGCGTTTTGCTGCGTCAACTGGTCCATCTGCGTGACGGCCTGGTTCACCTGCTCGATGCCGACGCTCTGCTCGACCGACGCGGCCGTGATCTCCGACATCGTCTGCACGACGCGCGTGATCGACGCCGATACCGTCCGCATCGCGTCACCGGCACGCTCGACGAGTTCCGAGCCGCCGTCGATCTGCGCGACCGACTCCTCGATCAGCGCCTTGATCTCCTTCGCCGATTGCGCGCTGCGCTGCGCGAGCGAGCGCACTTCGCCCGCGACCACCGCGAAGCCGCGGCCCTGCTCGCCCGCACGGGCGGCCTCGACCGCCGCGTTCAGCGCGAGGATGTTGGTCTGGAACGCGATGCCGTCGATCACCGAAATGATCTCCGCGATCCGCCCCGAGCTCTGCGCGATGCCGCGCATCCGGTCGATCACGCTGTCGACCACGCCGCCGCCGTGGCGCGTCGCGTCGAGCGCCGCGTCGGCCAGTGCGCTGGCCGCACGCGCACTGTCGGTGTTCTGGCGGACGGTCGCGGTCAGTTCCTCCATGCTCGCGGCGGTTTCCTCGAGCGACGCGGCCTGCGTGCCCGTGCGCGCGGACAGGTCCGCGTTGCCGCCGGCGATCTCGCCCGCGCCGAGGTGGATCGCGTCGGACGCGTGACGCACGGTGCGCACGGTGTCCGCGATGCTCGCCTGCATCGCGGCGAGGCCGCGCAGCATCCGGTCGATCTCGAACACGCCCGCCACCCGCACGGCTTCGTCGAGCCGGCCCTGCGCGATCCGCTCGAAATGGCGGCCGGCTTCGTCCAGCGGCGCGACCACCGCGCGCCGCGCGCCCGCGTAAATGGCCGCGCTCGCCGCGAGCATCGCCACCAGCAACACGATGCCGACCCACTTGAACCACTGCATCCCGCTGTCGATCGTGTCGAGCGCGGCACGGCTCGACGCGCCGCCGTAGTCGGCGAAGCGGTGCAGTTCGGCGAGATACGCGTCCTGGAAGCGTTGCGTCGGCTGATCGAGGAACGCCTGGATGTTGTCGGCGTCGAGGAACTGCACGAGTTCGCCCAGCGCGCCACGCAGCGCGCGATAGCGCTCGGCGAGCGCCGTGACGTGCGCGCGGTTCGTTGCGTCGACGGCCTGCGCGGCCGTCAGCGCGGCGAACGCCTTGTCCGCTTCAGCGAGCGAAGCGCTCGCATGGCGGATGATGTCGTCGGGTTTCGGGCCGCCGCGCACCATCCGCGTGCCGGCACGCGACAGGTTCACGCGCGCGTCGAGCAGGCGCTCGGTCGCCTGACTGGCCGCGTCGACCTGCGCGATCGCGACGTTCGACAGATCGTCGACGCCGCTGCGCGTCGACGCGAGCGCCCAGAAGCCGAGCGCCTCGATTGCGACGAGAAAGAGGCAAAACACGGTCAACACGCCGAGCAGACCCGACGCGAGCTTGATTTTTCCGAACATGGGGGGAGATTCCTGGAGAGCCGACGATGGAGCAATGCCCCGGCATTAGCGGCATTTCTTCGTCGGACTTTAGGCTCCCGGCCCGGCGATCTCCGTCATTCCCGCCGAATCGCCGGCAAACGAGCATGACTCGCGCGTTCGACGCAATAATCCCGGCGCATCGCGCCGGTAATCGCAAGAAACGTGGACGAATTTCCTTGCTTATCCGCAGCCCCCTTCCTAGAGTTCAGCGCAAGCGGACACGGATTGCGAGGAAGTCGATGACGGACATCACGGACCACGCGCGCGGCGCATTGCGCGCGCAACCGTTCAGCATGCTGCTGGGCACGGAGCTGATGCATATCGGCGACAACGAGGTGTCGCTGTGCCTGCCCGTGCGGGAAGAACTGCGCCAGCAGCACGGCTTCGTGCACGGCGGCGTGATCGGCTATCTCGCCGACAACGCGCTGACGTTCGCCGGCGCGCTCGTGCTCGGCCCGCGCGTGATCACCGCCGAATACAAGATCAACTACCTGCGGCCGGCCGTGAACGGCACGCTCGTCGCGCGCGCGAAGGTCGTCTACGCGGGCCGGCACCAGGCGACCTGCCAGTGTCACGTCTTCGTCATCGACGGCGATCACGAGCGGCTCGTCGCGATCGCGCAAGGCACGATCAACCGCGTCGGTGACGGCAAGATGTCGGATTCGCCGGAGGAAACGGCGTGAGTCTGGTTCGCCGCTGAGTTGTTTCGGCGAGACTATTCCGCGCCCTGAACCGAAAATTGAAAAGGAACGTCGGGACGCACAAATCGAAGCCGAATGTCGTTCAGCGCGGGGACAAAACGTCTCTTTTCAAACACGTAGTACGACATTAAAAGACCAATACGAGACTCCTGCGCACCATCGAACAGATAGCTGTTCTTCGGAAATGCAAGCTTCCCGTCCTGTGTCGCCAATACGGCCCGACAGGACGAAAGCAGGCTGGGCAAATGAAGAAACGTCACGTCTCTTTTCGGTGCAAGCGGATCGATCAGCAGATAAATTTGCCGGTGGCGGTTAGCTTCACCTGACCCGCTGCCATCTCCTTCCACGCACAGAGCGGACGGATGATGGTGCATTCGCTTGGCAAAAAACACGCGAGCGCTGTCAGGGTAAATTTCAATCGGGCGCTCACCCGGGAAAGCCGTCGCTTTCGAAAAGCGATAGATTCGGCCGCCAATCGTCAGGCGGTTCCCCGCTACTTCGACGTGTACCGTCTTCCCGCCCAACTCGACGCCGAAATCTCGGTAAACATCCCCGCCGCGGTAGGAATATAGAGCGCTTGCGTCGTGCTCGATCGGGTCGCCAAAAGCTGCGCTCGATTGGACCGCATAAAACTCGTCATAGCCACTGTAGGTGGTCGAGCCACGGGCGCCGCTTGCGAAGGCTGCCAAGATTGCCGCCACCATTACTGCAGATTTCATCGGTATGCTTTTCCCCCGCTCGCTTTCAGGTAGTCAGGATTGTGCTGCCAAAACACCGTACTACCGTGCGCGGCCGTCGACACCCATACCGAGTCGTAGCGCCCTCGTTCACCACCGTCTACGATTTTCCCGGTTCTCTTATGACGGATTTTCCAACGAACGATGACCTCACGCCGCTTCTCCGGCACGCCGAAAATGTTGTTTGATTGCGAGCCCCATTTGAACCCGTCACGAACCTTGGGATGATTGCCGTAATTGGTTTTGAAGTCCAGGCCATCCCACCAGAATGCCCCGTTTGAAGGATCGGGGCGCTCATCGAGTAATGCTTTTCTGGCCCAGTCAACGGCAAGCGCCATCGCCGGGTTCAATGCAATTTCACTGTCGGGGGCGCGCATCAGTTTGTTGAATCTCGCGTTGGAGCCGTCCCACGCATACGAATAATTCGGATCTGCTGTACGTAGTTCGGAGACCGTCTTTCTCCCCCACGCGCGGCATCGATTTGCAACGGCAAACGCAATCCCGCCGATTTCCTCCGAGTCATTCGCCGTGGACGCCTCCCCATAGGCAATTGCGGCAAGCAATCGCATGTCTCGATCGATCGCGCTACTCATCGCACATCTCCCTCACGCCATGTCACGAAGACGAGATTCGGATGCTCCTTCAACGAAAACGCGCGAGTCTTCCCTCCTCTTAGTGCCGCGCCGTGGACGAGAAATTGCTCGTCGCTTGACAGCGTGTATATCATGCCCTCGACCGGAGAACCGGTCACCGCATCACAGATTTCGAAGTAGCGCTCGAGATCCTCATCTACACCTACATTGGCGGGACCACGCGTGTCAGCGTACGGCGCAACGAGCGTTGCCGCTTCCATGGCCGTAAATGACATGCTCATGCCGCGCTCCGCATAAAAAACGGGTGGCGGATTACAACCACAGACATTGATGTCGCCGCTCAGCGCCCAAGGTTTGCCATTCGGACCGGTACCAGGCCAGCGCGGACCTCGCGGCGCGATAAACCCTTCCTGCTTACAGGCCTCGCAATAGGTTTTCATGTAGAGCGTTGCGATATGCACGCGCGGTGGAGGATTGGAACACGTAACGTGTTCCAATCCTTCCGTGATCGTCGCGCTACCACCCCGATCGCCCTTCGCAAGAAAAAAACGGATCATGCGACATCGCCTTGGCGCGCCATGGTCGAACGCTTCACCGGCGTGAAGGTACAGGCGGATGCGAGACCCTCGCGTTCCGGGCTATCCGTAATGGTGTCGCCGTTATCGAGTTCGCTTCCAACGAAGGCCAGCGGTTCGAAATCACGGTTATCCACCAGCGTGAGGCCGCTGACGATTCGCGCGGTCGAACCATCTGCATAGTGGACCTGGTTGCCAACGACACCAGCGTTGCCAAGCCGGATACCGGTATCCCATGCTCCGGTAACATTTCGCAGTACGCCACCTCGCGCAGTCGTTGCTCCTCGCACTGCGAGCCGGTAGCGTGACGGCGCAGGCGGAGGCACGTAAGCCGGATCGAACAATCCGTCGACTGTCTCGCCCGCGAGGACATGAATGCCCCACAACAGCTGAAGCGTTTCGACGATACGATCGCCGTTACTCAACCGGCTACCGACAAGTGCAAATGGCTTGTCACGGCAGACCGCATAATTGCCCGCACCATCGGTAATGACGGCCTCACTGCCATCATCGTATGTCACGACATCGCCAACACGGGCAACAGCAAGGCCGGCGACGGCCAGACTGCTGGTCGCTTGGGTCACACGACCGCCGCGCTCGGTGAGCGCGCCGATAGTGGCGAAAAGATGAGTCGGCTCGCTCTGCTCGTTCTTCATCCGAATTTCCTTTCTCGACAATTGAATAAGGATTGCTCAGCACATAATGTGCGTAGCCGAGAAAGGAAAAACAATCAGACGAATTCGAAATCACTATCAATAGTGAGAATTACTTTCTCTGTCTTTATATCGCGATTCGGCCGACAGCCGTCATCTTGTCCGTCGACGGCATGCTCGGGCTTGGGCGCGCGTCCGGTTCCGCGCGCCGCCGATTCGAGATAAGCCTAGCGTACATGCTCCGGAGACACATCCGACTTCGGAATGCGCCTAGGCTTCGTCGCCCATCAGCGGCAAAAATCGCGGCGCCACGCGTGCCCGAACATTGCCGTTCCCGTCGACGCGATAAATCCCGCGCGCCGCATTGTGCGGGTGCGCCACCGCTTCGGCCACGCTCAGCACCGGCGCAAAGCATGCGTCGCTGCCTTCGAGCAACGCGCGCCAGTGCGCGGACGGCTGCTGCGCGAATACCTCGGCGAAACGCGCCTTCAGCGCCGGCCAGCGCGCGCGGTCGTACTGCGACGCCGGATCGACGTCGGCCAGCCCGAGCCGCTCGACCAGCAGCGCATAGAACGGCGGCTCGAGCGCGCCGATCGTCACGCATTCGCCGTCCGCGCAGCGATATACGTCGTAGAACGGCGCGTCATGGAAGAGGCTTGGCTGCGCACCGTCGAGCTGGCCGTTCGCGCGCGCCCACAGCGCGAGCGAACCGAGCATCGACACGATATCGACGATCGCACCGTCGACCACGCGCCCCGGGCCGCCGCCGCGCACGTCGAACAGTGCGCAGACGATCCCGAACGCGAGCCCGAGCGCGCCGCCCGCATCGCCGACGACGGTCGGCGGCACCCCGGGCCGGCCGTCACGCGGCGCGGACAGCGACAGCAGCCCCGTCAGCGCGACGTAGTTCAGGTCGTGCCCGGCGGCCGTCGCGAGCGGCCCGTCCTGGCCCCAGCCCGTCATCCGTCCGTACACGAGCTTCGGATTGCGGCGTGCACAAGCGTCCGGCCCGAGGCCGAGACGCTCCATCACGCCCGGTCGCAGCCCCTCGATCAGCGCATCGGCCTGAGCGATCAGCGCGAGCGCCGCATCGCGGCCGTCCGGTGTCTTCAGATCGAGCGCGACGATCGTCTTGCCTTCGCGCAGCAGGTCGCCGTCGCGACCCTGCAACGCGTCCGGCGCACTCGTGCGGCCGGCCGGGCGCGCGATCAGCGTGATGCGCGCGCCCATTCCGGCGAGCATCCAGCCCGCGAGCGGGCCGGGGCCGAGACCTTCGAATTCGACGATATGGACGCCGGAAAGCGGCGCGTTCAATGACATGGCGACCTCGCTGGAATGCAACCGGACAGGAGCGAAACAACGCTCCGATTCTATGCGAACGTGCGCGCCGTTCGCGCCGCCGATGGCGAGCCGGGCGAGACGCGAAGGTTGCGTCGGCACGGATGAAAACCCGGCATCCTCCGCCGGATGCCGGCAGAAGCCGTCGCATGCGGACACGCCGCCAAACGACTAGCCGCCCGCCTCATCCATGCGCCCGGCGAGCGCGTCGCGCATCGCGAGCACGATCGCGTCGCGATGTTCGTCGATTCGCTCGACCGGTCCGGCGACGCCGATCGCAAGCGGCATGCCGTTCCAGCCGTCGGCGATCACCATCGAGATCATCGCTGCACCCTGCGTTACCGTATGCGCCGAATACGAATAGCCGAGCCGACGCGTCTCCTCGACCTTGTCCAGCACGACGTCCTCATCGATCGTCCTGCCCGACTTCCCGAGCCGCCGGATGCTGCGCGACACGAGCCGGCGAATCGTGCTGTCCGGCTGAAGACTCAGCAACGCCCAGCCGAGCCCCGACATGCAGATCTCGCGGCGCGTGCCGATCGGCGCATAGAACTGGATCGGAATCCGGTGGGCACCCGCGACGGCGTCGATGTACTGCACGTACAGGTCGCTCTGCACCGCGATCACAACAGCCTCCTGCGTGCCGGCCGCCAGCCGTTTCGCTACCGTGTGCCAGTACCGGCGGCTGCCCGCCGCAGAATCGACGAGTGCCTCGCCGAGATTGACGAGCCGCGCCGTCGGCGCATACGCGTGCGTCCGCTCGTCGTACGCCAGGTAGCCGAGCATCTTCATGCTGGTCAGCAACGCCGCCGCGCTGGAACCGGGATAGCGGCAGCGCGTGGCGATCTCGCGCACGCTCAGTGGCCGCTGCAACTCGCTGAACAGCTCCAGCACCTCGAACACGCGCGCCGCGCTCTTGACCACGTTTCCGCTCATCCCGCCCTCTCCGCACCCGTCGCGGCAGGCCCTTCCACATATGTGGAACAGGATTTCCCGCCGCCGACCGTCGTGACGATACTAGGCTTCGGCCCGCGGCGTGAAGTCCCGCGGTAGAAAACATACGGAGACACCATGTCAGCCTTTCTGATCCGTGAACGGCAGGGAGCGATCCTGACCGTCACGATGAACCGTCCCGAAACGCGCAACGCCATTTCGGATAACGATGCGATCGACGCACTGGTCGCCTGCTGCGACGAAGCGAACCGCGACGAATCGATCCGCGTGCTGGTCCTGACGGGTGCCGGCGCCGTGTTCTCGTCGGGCGGTAACGTGAAAGCGATGCGCGCGCTCGCCGAGTCGGACCTGCACGACCTCGCGGCGATCCGGACCAGCTATCGCCGCGGCATCCAGCGCCTCGCGCATGCGTTCCAGCAACTCGAAGTACCGGCCATCGCGGCAATCAACGGGCCGGCCATTGGCGCCGGTACCGACCTCGCGTGCATGTGCGACATCCGCATCGCCGCCGACGGCGCGCGCTTCGCGGAAAGCTTCATCACGCTCGGCCTCGTGCCGGGCGACGGCGGTGCGTGGTTCCTGCCGCAGATCGTCGGCGCGGCCTTCGCGGCCGAGATGTCGTTCACGGGCGACCCGGTCGATGCGCAAACGGCGCTGCGTCACGGGCTGGTGTCGCGCGTCGTCCCCGACGGCGAACTGCTTGCGCACGCGCACGCGCTCGCCGGGCGCATCGCGCGCCATCCGGGCACCGCGCTGCGCCTGACCAAGCGACTGCTGCGCGAAGGCCGGCACGCGAGCCTCGACACGCTGCTCGACCTGTCCGCGTCGTACCAGGCATTCGCGCACGCGACGCCCGACCACCGCGCGGCGGTCGCGGCGCTGTTCGCCGCACGCGACTGAACCCGCCGAGCCTCGCCCGGCACTCGGCCGGCGAACGCCGACATCACCGACCATCGAAGGAAACATCGTCATGATCATCAACAGCGAAGGTGCGCTCGCGGGCGTACGCGTGGTGGACCTCAGCCGCGTCTATGCCGGCCCGTTCTGCGCGCAGACGCTCGCCGACCACGGTGCGGACGTCATCAAGATCGAACCGCCGCAAGGCGACGAAACCCGCGACTGGGGCCCCGCGATGCCGGGCGGCATCTCCAGCTACTACTGGGGGCTCAACCGCAACAAGCGCAACCTCGCGCTCGACCTGTCGCATCCCGACGGACGCGACGTGCTGTTCCGCCTGCTCGAGACGGCCGACGTGCTGGTCGACAACTTCAAGCAGGGGACGCTCGAACGTTGGGGCATCGGTTACGACGACTGCCTGCGCGAACGGTTTCCGCGCCTCGTCCACTGCTCGATCTCCGGCTACGGCACCGACGGCCCGCTCGCGCGGTTTCCGGGCTACGACGCCGTCGCGCAAGGGCTGGCCGGTTTCATGTCGATCAACGGCGAACCGGGCGGCATGCCGCTGAAGGTACCGTTTCCGGTCGTCGATCACGCAGCCGGGCTGAATGCGGTGTCGAGCATCCTGCTCGCGCTGGTGGAGCGCACGCGCTCCGGCCTCGGGCAGCACGTCGACATCGACCTGTTCAGCACCGCGCTGTCGATGCTGCATCCGCTCAGCACGAGCTGGATGGCGACCGGCGACGTGCCTGTTGCAACGGGCAACGTCTACGCCGCGATCGCGCCGTACGGCGTCTATCCGTGCAAGGACAAGCCGGTGGCAACGGGCGCGGGCAACAACCGCACGTTCGCGAAGATGGTCGAAGCGCTCGGCGTGCCCGAGCTTGCGCGCGATCCGCGCTTCGCGACAAACGCGCAGCGTGTCGCGCACCGCGACGCGCTCGATACGCTGATCGGGCAATTGACTGGCGAGCGGCTCGCCGACGATGTCGTCGACCGGCTGATGCGGGCCGGCGTCGCGACGGGGCCCGTCAATACCATCGCGGACGGGTTCGGCCATCCGCAGGCGGCCCGCAACGGGATGCTCGTCAAAACAGACACCTATACCGGCGCGGGAATCCCGGCCAGGCTGTCGCGCACGCCCGGCTCGATCCGCCGGCCGCCGCGGCCATTCGCGGCCGACACCGATGCCTTGCTCGACGCGCTCGGCCTCGACGCGGCCCGCCGCGATGCGCTGCGGCAGGCCGGCGTCGTCCACGACGAGCGCGCAGGCACCACCGGGAGCGCGTCATGACCGCGCCGCGCACGTTCTCCTCCCTGACCGGCGACGACGCCCCGTCGGTCCTGCGCACCGACGACGACGGCATCGCGTGGCTGACGATCCATCGCCCGCATGTCGCCAATACGCTGTCCGCCGACGCGATCCGGCGGCTGTGCGACGAACTCGTCACGCTCGACGACAACCCCGCGGTTCACGCGATCGTGATCCGCGGCGCGGGCGACCGGGCTTTCAGCGCGGGCGTCGATCTCGGCGATCCCGAGATCCGCGGCATGCGGCCGATGCGCGGGCTTGCACGCAATGTGCACGAGCTGATCCTCGAACTGCGCAAGCCGACCATCGCGGCGATCAACGGCTACGCGATCGGCGGCGGCTTCGAAATCGCGCTTGCATGCGACCTGCGGATCGCCGCCGAGCACGCGTATTTCGCGCTGCCCGAATCACGCGTCGGAATGGGCGCGAACTTCGCGAGCGTGCTGCTGCCGCGCATGCTGCCACGCGCGGTTGCGATGGAGTTGCTGTTCACGGGCCGCCGCATCGACGCGGACGAAGCACGGCGCATCGGGCTGCTGAACCACATCGTCCCCGGCGCCGCGCTCGACGACACCGTGCGCGAACTGGCGCGGTCGATCGCCGCGAACGCGCCGCTGACGATCCGCCGCATCAAGGAGACGGCAACGCGCAGTTGGGGCCTGCCGGTTGCTGCGGCGCTGCGGCTCGACGTCGGCCCCGACGTCTACGCGAGCGAAGACCGGGTCGAAGGCGCGCGCGCATTTCTCGAGAAACGCAAGCCGGTGTTCAAGGGACGCTGAGCCCCGCTGCCCCGAACGCGGGCGCGACACATAAAAAACATGGAACGGAGACACATTCATGCAACGGAAAGCACTCCTGATCGGTGCGTGCGTGCTGAGCACGACGCATGCGCACGGGTCGTCGGTCACGCTGTACGGGATCGTCGACAGCTACGTCGAGTTCGATCGCATCGGCAGCCTGTCGAGCTTCCGGCAGAGCGGCGGCGGCGGATCGACGAGCCGCATCGGGCTGACCGGCGTCGAGGATCTCGGCGGCGGGACCTCGACGAAGTTCGTGCTGGAAAGCGGCTTCTCGCCGGCCGACGGATCGTTCCAGGGCGGCACGCTGTTCTACCGGCAGGCTTACGTGGCGCTGCAGGACACGCGCTACGGCGACCTGCGGCTCGGCCGGCAATACACACCGGCGTTCTACATCGTGTACGACGGCGATCCGTTCGGCCTGAACGAGCGCATGTCGCCGCTCGCGCTGCTCGCGACGTCGACGGACACGATCACGACGAACACGACGCCGCCGATTGCGCGCTTCAACCAGGCGGCGTCGTATCTCGGTCCGGACTGGAACGGCCTGCGCATGATGGCTACCTACGGCTTTCCGACGCCGAACGCGCTGTCCACGCAGGCCGGCCGCAACTACGGCGCGGGACTCCAGTACCGGATCGGCGGCCTTTATGTCGGCGCGGGTTTTCAGGGCGACGTATCGACCGGCAACCTTGCCCCCGTCGTTCAACCGACGACCACCCACCACTACGTGTTCGGCGCCAATTACGCATTCGCGCGGGTCAAGCTGTACGGCGCATTCCTCTACGGCGCCAGCACGGCGCACGGCCTGCCCGCGTTCTCGACGGCGAGCGTCGGTGCGGCGATCAACGTCGGCGCGCTCGACCGTGTGCTGGTGTCGATCGTGCGCCGTGACGTGAAGGGCTCGGCGAACGACGCGACCGCCTTCGGCGTCGGCTACGACCACCCGCTGTCGAAGCGCACCTCCGTGTACGCCCGCTATCTGTACCTGAAGAACGGCGGCGACGCACGCAACACGGTGGTCGCCGGCGTGCAACCGCAACCGGGCGGCACCGAGCAGGTGCTGGCGCTCGGCATCACTCACCGCTTCTGACGGAGTGCTCATGACCCCGACCCTGTCCACCCCGGCCGGCGTTCGCGACGACGCGATGCCGGCGCTCTATCGCCGGATCTCGCGGCGCCTGCTGCCGTTCCTGATCCTCTGCTACACGCTATCGTTCATCGACCGGATCAACATCGGCTTCGCGCACGCGCAGATGGCCGCCGAGCTGCGCTTCTCCGACGCCGTCTACGGGCTCGGCGCGGGCATCTTCTTCATCGGATACATGGCCCTCGAGATTCCGAGCAATGCGCTGCTCGCGCGGATCGGCGCGCGCCGGACGATCGCGCGAATCATGGTGCTGTGGGGGCTCGGCTCGGCCGCGACGATGTTCGTCGCGACACCCGCGCAGTTCTACGTGTGCCGATTCCTGCTCGGCGTGTTCGAGGCCGGCTTCTTCCCCGGCATCCTGTTCTATCTCGGCGCGTGGTATCCACCCAGGCAGCGCGCGAAGGCGTTCGCGCTCTTCATGACCGCGCTGTATCTCGCGGGGCTGATCGCCGGCCCGGTGTCGGGCGCGATCCTCACGTACTTCGACGGGGTCGCCGGCCTGAGCGGCTGGCAATGGCTGTTCGTCGTCGAAGGGCTGCCGAGCAGCGCGCTCGGCTTCGTCGCGCTGCGGTTTCTCGACGATCGGCCGGACGACGCACGCTGGCTGTCGGACGCCGACAAGGCCGCGCTGCGCGATGCACACGCGCTTGCCGATGCCGGCGCCGACAACGGCGCGACCCCGACACGACCGTTGCTCGCCCACCGCGACTTCTGGCTGCTGTGCGCGGCCAATTTCGCGATCGCCGCAGCCGGCTACGCGCTCGTGTTCTGGATGCCCGTGATCCTGCACCGCGGCGGCCTGCACGGCGCGATGCAGATCGGCCTGCTGTCCGCGCTGCCCTACCTGTGCGGCCTCGTCGGCATGCTCGGGATGGGCTGGTACGCCGAACGCCGGCAGGCATGGCGCGAACACGGCTCGACCGCGATGCTCGCGTGCGCGGCAGCGCTCGTCGTGCTGGGGTGCGTCGACGGCACCGTGAACCTGACGATCGCGCTCTGCGTCGCGGTCGCCGCGCACGCGGCGGCACTGCCCGCGTTCTGGGTGCTGCCGGGGCTCGCGCTGCCGAAGCGTTCGATGGCGGTCGCGATCGCGGCGATCACGATGTCCGGCGCGATCGGCGGATTTGCGAGCCCGTTCCTGATGGGCGTGTTGAACACCGCCACCGGCTCGATGCGCGGCGGCCTCTATTTCAACGCCGCGCTGCTCGCGGCCGGCTGCGTGGCGCTCCTCGGCACGCTGCGGGCCCGGTCGGCATCCCCGGCGCGCGCGGTCTGAGCGCGCGCCTTCCCTTCACACCTTCATCGACAGACTCATGAATTTCGAACTCGATCTCGACCACCGGATGATCAAGGATCTCGTCGCACGCTTCGTGACGGACGAACTGATGCCGCTTGAAGCGGCCGTGATGGCGCGCGAGGCTGACGGCCAGCGCTTCACGCTGCTCCCCGACGAACGCGCGCGGCTCGACGAGCGCTCGCGGCAACTCGGTCTATGGGGACTCGACGCGCCCGTCGATGCCGGGGGCTCGGACCTGCCGGCCGTCGCGATGGTCGGCGTGAACGAAGCGATCGGCACGACCGTGACACCGTACATCCTGCCGCCCGATTCACCGAACCTGCGAATGCTGTGCGACGCGGCCGACGATGCGCAGCGCACACGCTACCTGGAACCGTACGCACGCGGCGTCACGCGCTCCGCGATGGCGATTTCCGAGCCGGGTGCCGGTTCGGATCCAGGCGCGTTGTCGACGACGGCCGTCCGCGACGGCGGCGCATGGGTGCTGAACGGCCGGAAAATCTGGATCAGCCATGCACGCGAAGCCGACTGGACGATCGTGATGGCACTGACCGACCGGAACAAGGGCAAGCGCGGCGGCATATCGGCGTTCATCGTGGAGCGCGACACGCCGGGTTTCGTCATCGAACGCCGCATTCCGATGATCGGCGGACTGTCGACCTACGAAATCGTGCTGGAGAATTGCCGCATCCCTGCCTCACAACTGCTGGGCCGGGAAGGCGCCGGTTTTGCGCCGATGCAGGCGCGCCTCTCGAACCGGCGGCTGGAGATGGCCGCATGGTGCATCGGCCGCGCCGAACGCGCGGTCGCGCTGCTGTGCAACCATGCGAAACAGCGCAAGACCTTCGGCGTGCCGCTCGCCGAACGCCAGGCGATCCAGTGGTGGGTCGCCGACGCGCTGACGCAGATCCACGCGTGCCGGCTGATGACCTACGAAGCGGCCGCGCGGGTCGATGCCGGACAGGATGCGCGCACGCAGATCTCGATGGTCAAGGTGTTCGCGACCGAGATGGCGTGGAGCGTCATCGATCATGCGATGCAGACGCTCGGCGCGATGGGCATGACGAAGGAGCTGCCGCTGCATCAGATGGCGAACGAAGCGCGGCTGATGCGCATTTTCGAAGGCCCGAGCGAGGTGCATCGATGGGTCGTCGCGCGCAGCGCGCTGTGACGCCATGGTCGGCGCGCGTTGCGCCGTTTTCACCACGGAGCCGCATCTTGGATACACGTCATCTCGTCGATCCCGACATCCGTCCCTGGCTGGACATCTGGCCCACCGTCACGCTCGGCGCCGACAACCTCGCACGGCATCGCGAACGCAATCTTCCGCTGCCGCCGATCGACACGGTCGGCAATACGCTCCAGCATCGGCGCGTGCCACGCCCCGGCGGCACACCCGACGTGCCGGTTCGCGTGTACCTGCCCGACGACGCGACGCGCCCGCTGCCGGCGATCGCGCACATGCACGGCGGCGGCTACGTGCGTGGGGCCGCGAAGGATCTCGAAGCCGTGCATCGCCCGCTGGTGAAGGCGCTCGAGTGCGCGCTGGTCTCGATCGACTACCGCCTCGCGCCCGAGACACCGTTTCCCGGCGCGATCGACGACTGCTACGCGGCGCTTGCCTGGACCTTCCGCCACGCAGACGCGCTCGGCATCGATCCGGCGCGCATCGGCGTGATGGGCGAAAGCGCGGGCGGCGGTCTAGCGGCCGCGCTGGCGCTGCTGGCGCGCGACCGCGACGAATACCCGCTGGCCTTCCAGCACCTGATGTATCCGATGCTCGACGACCGAACCTGCGTGCGAGCGCCGCATCCGCATGCCGGCGAATTCGTCTGGCATGCGGCCAACAACCGCTTCGCATGGACGTCGCTGCTCGGCCACGCGCCGGGCAGCGACGACGTGTCGCCCTATGCGGCCGCCGCCCGCGCGGAACGAATGGAAGGGTTGCCGCCTGCGTTCATCGCGGTCGGCGCGGTCGACCTGTTCGTCGACGAGAACATCGACTACGCGCAGCGGCTCATCCGCGCCGGCGTGCCGACCGAACTGCACGTCTTCGCGGGCGGCGTGCACGGCTTCGACATCGTGCCCGATGCGCGCGTGTCGACCGCCGCACGCCGCATCAGCCACGAAGCGCTGCAGCGCTTCCTGCACGGCTGAGCCGAACCGAAACGACAAGGGCGGCCGAAGCCGCCCTTGCTGCCGTCGGAACGACGACCGGTACGATCAGAACGCGTCGCCCGGCACCCTCACCCAGCCTTCCATCAGCACGCGCGCGCTGCGGCTCATGATCGCCTTCGTGACGGTCCACTCGCCGTTTTCGAGCTGCGCTTCCGCGCCGACGCGCAGCGTGCCCGACGGATGCCCGAAGCGCACCGCGTTGCGCGCACCGCCGCCCGCCGCGAGATTCACCAGCGTGCCGGGAATCGCCGCGGCCGTGCCGATCGCGACCGCCGCCGTGCCCATCATCGCGTGGTGCAGCTTGCCCATCGACATCGCCCGCACCAGCAGGTCGACGTCGCCCGCATTCACGCGCTTGCCGCTCGACGCGACATAGTCGGCCGGCTTCGCGACGAACGCGACCTTCGGCGTGTGCTGGCGCGTCGCGATCTCGTCGAGCGTGTCGATCAGGCCCATGCGCAACGCGCCGTGCGCGCGGATCGTCTCGAACTTCTCGAGCGCCTTCGGGTCGCCATTGATCGCGTCCTGCAGCTCCGTGCCCGTATAGCCGATCGCTTCGGCCTCGACGAAGATGGTCGGAATCCCCGCGTTGATCATCGTCGCCCTCAGCGTGCCGATGCCCGGCACGGCCAGGTCGTCGACGAGGTTGCCGGTCGGGAACATCGAGCCGCCCGCGCCTTCTTCCTCGGCGGCCGGGTTCATGAACTCGAGCTGCACTTCGGCGGCCGGGAAGGTGACGCCGTCCAGCTCGAAGTCGCCCGTCTCCTGCACCGCGCCGTTCGTGATCGGCACGTGCGCAACGATCGTCTTGCCGATGTTCGCCTGCCAGATCCGCACGGTCGCGACGCCGTCGCGCGGCACGCGCGATGCATCGACGAGGCCGCCGCCGATCGCGAACGGGCCGACCGCCGCCGACAGGTTGCCGCAGTTGCCGGTCCAGTCGACGAACGCCTTGTCGATCGCGACCTGCCCGAACAGGTAGTCGACGTCGTGACCGGGCCGCGTGCTCTTCGACACGATCACCGTCTTGCTGGTGGACGACGTCGCGCCGCCCATCCCGTCGATCTGCTTGCCGTACGGATCGGGGCTGCCGATCACGCGCAGCAGCAGCGCGTCGCGCGCGGCGCCCGGCGTCTGCGCGGCATCCGGCAGATCCTGCAGCCGGAAGAACACGCCCTTGCTGGTGCCGCCGCGGATATAGGTCGCCGGAATCCTGATTTGCGGAATGTGAGCCATGTTTGCGTTATCCCTGTGTGATCCGGTCAAGCCGCCTGCGACGATTCGAGGAAGTCCTGCGCGAAGCGCTGCAGCACGCCGCCCGCGTCGTAGATCGACACTTCCTCGGCCGTGTCGAGCCGGCACGTCACCGGCACCTCGACACGCTCGCCGTTCTTGCGGTGGATCACGAGCGTGAGATCGGCGCGCGGCGTGCGCTTGCCGATCACGTCGAAGGTCTCGGTGCCGTCGATGCCGAGCGTGGTGCGGTTCGTGCCCGGCTTGAACTCGAGCGGCAGCACGCCCATCCCGATCAGGTTGGTGCGGTGGATCCGCTCGAACCCTTCGGCGACGATCACCTCGACGCCCGCGAGCCGCACGCCCTTCGCGGCCCAGTCGCGCGATGAGCCCTGGCCGTAGTCGGCGCCGGCGATCACGATCAGCGGCTGCTTGCGATTCATGTACGTCTCGATCGCCTCCCACATGCGCATGACCTTGCCTTCCGGCTCGACGCGCGCGAGCGAGCCCTTCTTCACCGCGCCGTCGACGACCGCCATCTCGTTGATCAGCGTCGGGTTCGCGAAGGTCGCGCGCTGCGCGGTGAGGTGGTCTCCCCGGTGCGTCGCGTACGAGTTGAAGTCTTCTTCCGGCAGGCCCATCTTCGCGAGGTATTCGCCAGCCGCGCTGTCCAGCAGGATCGCGTTCGACGGCGACAGGTGGTCGGTCGTGATGTTGTCGCCGAGCACCGCGAGCGGACGCATGCCCTTGAGCGTGCGTTCGCCGGCCAACGCGCCTTCCCAGTACGGCGGGCGACGGATATACGTGCTCTGCGCACGCCAGTCGTACAGCGGCGCCGCACGCTCGCCCGCATCGGCCGTGCGCGCGAACATCGGTTCGTAGACCTTGCGGAACTGCTCGGGCTTCACGCTCGACGCGACGATCGCGTCGATCTCCTCGTCGGTCGGCCAGATGTCCTTCAGCGTGACGGGCTTGCCGTCCCGGTCATGGCCCAGCACGTCCTTCTCGATGTCGAAGCGGATCGTGCCGGCGATCGCATACGCGACGACGAGCGGCGGCGACGCGAGGAACGCCTGCTTCGCATACGGGTGGATGCGGCCGTCGAAGTTGCGGTTGCCGGACAGCACGGCCGTCGCGTACAGGTCGCGATCGACGATTTCCTGCTGGATCTTCGGATCGAGCGCGCCCGACATCCCGTTGCAGGTCGTGCACGCGAACGCGACGATGCCGAAGCCGAGCTTTTCCAGCTCCGGCAGCAGGTTCGCTTCTTCCAGATACAGCTCGACCGCCTTCGAGCCCGGCGCGAGCGAGCTCTTCACCCACGGCTTGCGCGTGAGGCCCTTCGCGTTCGCGTTGCGCGCGAGCAGCGCCGCGGCAATCACGTTGCGCGGGTTGCTGGTGTTCGTGCAGCTGGTGATCGCGGCGATGATCACCGCGCCGTCGGGCATCTCGCCCGCCTTTTCTTCCCACTGACCGGCGATCCCGCGTGCGGCGAGATCGGACGTCGGCAGCCGCTTGTGCGGGTTCGACGGGCCGGCCATGTTGCGCACCACGCTCGACAGGTCGAACGTCAACGTGCGCTCGTATTGCACGTTGCCCAGCGTATCGGCCCACAGGCCCGCCGTCTTCGCGTAGGTCTCGACCAGCTTCACCTGCTCGTCGCTGCGGCCGGTGAGGCGCAGGTAGTCGGTCGTCTGGCCGTCGATGAAGAACATCGCGGCCGTCGCGCCATATTCGGGCGCCATGTTCGAGATCGTCGCGCGGTCGCCGAGCGTGAGGCTCGCGGCGCCTTCGCCGCGGAATTCCAGATACGCGCCGACCACCTTTTCCTTGCGCAGGAACTCGGTCAGCGCGAGCACGACGTCGGTTGCGGTGATGCCGGGCTGGCGCTTGCCGGTCAGCTCGACGCCGACGATGTCGGGCAGGCGCATCCACGATGCGCGACCGAGCATCACGTTTTCCGCCTCCAGACCGCCGACGCCGATCGCGATCACACCCAGCGCATCGACGTGCGGCGTGTGGCTGTCGGTGCCGACGCAGGTGTCCGGATACGCGACGCCGTCCTGCGCCTGGATCACCGGCGACATTTTCTCGAGGTTGATCTGGTGCATGATGCCGTTGCCCGGCGGGATCACGTCGACGTTCTCGAACGCCTTCTTCGTCCACTCGATGAAGTGGAAGCGATCCTCGTTGCGGCGATCCTCGATCGCGCGGTTCTTCGCGAACGCGTCCGGATCGAAGCCGCCGCACTCGACGGCGAGCGAGTGGTCGACGATCAGCTGCACGGGCACGACCGGGTTCACCTTCGCGGGGTCGCCGCCGCCGTCGGCGATCGCATCGCGCAGGCCGGCGAGATCGACGAGCGCCGTCTGCCCGAGGATGTCGTGGCACACCACGCGCGCCGGGAACCACGGGAAATCGCGGTCGCGCGTGCGCTCGATGAGCTGCTTCAGCGAATCGGCAAGGATCGCCGGATCGCAGCGGCGCACGAGGTTTTCGGCGAGCACGCGCGACGTATACGGCAGCGTGTCGTAGGCGCCGGGCGCGATCGCTTCGACCGCGGCACGCGCGTCGAAATAGTCCAGCGACGTGCCGGGCAGGGGTTTGCGGTAGGCAGTATTCATCATGTGGGGCGGGAAATCGGGGTATGACGTCCGGCGCGCGCCGGCGCCCGTCTCGCGGGGCCGGCGCGCGGCTTGCGGATCAGCGCTTCTCGATCGGCACGAACTGCAGGTCTTCCGGCCCCGTGTAGTTCGCGCTCGGACGGATGATCTTGTTGTCGACGCGCTGCTCGATGATGTGCGCGCTCCAGCCGGACGTGCGCGAGATCACGAACAGCGGCGTGAACATCGCGGTCGGCACGCCCATCATGTGATACGACACGGCGCTGAACCAGTCGAGGTTCGGGAACATCTTCTTCGCGTCCCACATCACCGATTCGAGGCGCTCGGCGATGCTGTACAGCTTCAGGTCGCCCGCTTCCTTCGACAGCTTGTGCGCGACGCCCTTGATCACCTTGTTGCGCGGATCGGAGATCGTGTAGACCGGGTGGCCGAAGCCGATCACGACTTCCTTGTTCTCGACGCGGCGGCGGATGTCGGCTTCGGCATCGTCCGGCGAGCTGTAGCGGCTCTGGATTTCGTACGCGACTTCGTTCGCGCCGCCATGCTTCGGCCCGCGCAGCGCGCCGATCGCGCCGGTGATCGCCGAGTAGATGTCCGAGCCCGTGCCCGCGATCACGCGGCCGGTAAACGTCGATGCGTTGAACTCGTGCTCCGCGTACAGGATCAGCGACGTGTGCATCGCGTCGACCCACGACTTCGACGGCGTCTTGCCGTGGAGCAGGTGCAGGAAGTGGCCGCCGATCGAGTCGTCGTCGGTTTCCGTCTCGATGCGCTTGCCGTTGTGCGAGAAGTGATACCAGTACAGCAGCATCGAGCCGAGCGACGCCATCAGGCGGTCGGCGATGTCGCGCGCGCCCGGCAGGTTGTGGTCTTCCTTCTCCGGCAGCACGGTGCCGAGCACCGACACGCCGGTACGCATCACGTCCATCGGGTGGGCCGATGCCGGGATCTGCTCGAGCACGGCCTTCAGCGCGTTCGGCAGGCCGCGCATCGCGCGCAGCCGGGTCTTGTACGCGGCCAGTTCGGTCAGGTTCGGCAGCGTGCCGTGCACGAGCAGGTGCGCGATTTCCTCGAACTCGCACGACTCGGCGACGTCGAGAATGTCGTAGCCGCGGTAGTGCAGGTCGTTGCCGGTCTTGCCGACCGTGCACAGCGCCGTGTTGCCGGCCGTCACGCCCGACAGCGCCACCGACTTCTTCGGCTTGAATGCGCCTGCGGCGGCCGGTGCTGCTGCGTCTTTCGTCTCGCTCATGTTTCCGTTCTCCAATAGGTATCTGGGTATCTTGTCGACCGCACTTGGCGCTTCAGCGCTTAGTGCGGTCCCATGCAAAGCGGTCGACCGCACTTGGCGCTTCAGCGCCTGGCGGCTCGGCCGGGCCGCAGGTGCTTTTCCGCGTGGCCCGATCTCGTGCAAAGCGTTCCGGGAACCGTGTCCCGGTGCGCGGGCCGCGTTACTTCTTGCCCTGCGCGAACAGTTCGTCGAGCTTCTGCTCGTATTCGTGATAGCCGAGGAAGTCGTACAGCTCCGCGCGGGTCTGCATGGTCGGCACGGCGGCCTTCTGCGTGCCGTCGCGGCGCAGCGTCTCGTAGAAGTTCAGCGCGGCCTTGTTCATCGCGCGATACGCGCCGCAGCAGTACAGCGCGATGTCGACGTTCGCCTCGCGCAGTTCGTCGAGCGTGAACAGCGGCGTCGAGCCGAATTCGGTCAGGTTCGCGAGGATCGGCACCTTCACGGCTGCCTTGAAGCGACGGTAATCGTCGAGCGTCTTCATCGCTTCCGGGAAGATCATGTCGGCGCCGGCTTCCACGTAGGCAATCGCGCGCTCGATCGCGGCGTCGATCCCTTCGGCGGCGGCCGCGTCGGTGCGGGCCATGATCACGAACTGGTCGTCGGTGCGTGCATCGACCGCGGCCTTCACGCGATCGACCATTTCCTCGATCGGCACGACTTCCTTGCCCGGACGATGGCCGCAGCGCTTCTGGCCCACCTGGTCTTCGAGGTGAACCGCAGCGACACCGGCCTTGATGAACGAGCGGACCGTGCGCGCGATGTTGAACGCGCCGCCCCAGCCCGTATCGATGTCGACCAGCAGCGGCAGGTCGGTCGCATTGGTGATCCGGTTCGCGTCGATCAGCACGTCTTCCATCGTGCTGATGCCGAGATCGGGAATCCCGAGCGAATTCGCGGCGACGCCGCCGCCCGACAGGTAGACGGCCTTGAAGCCGACGGCCTGCGCCATCTTGGCTGCGTACGCGGTGATCGCGCCGACCACTTGCAGCGGCTGCTCGGCCGCGACTGCCGCGCGGAATTTCGCGCCGGCGCTCTGAAGATGCGTGTTGCTCATGAACGGCCTCCTGAAGGAATGACCATTAACAGCAAGGACCGGGCCAGCTCGCGAAATACCGCTAACCCACTGATTCTTAAGCAACCGGCACGAGCGCTGAATCGTCCGGTGATTTCAGTTTGGCAATTTCAGGTTTCAAAAATGAAATCGCGCGCGCATAATCGGTCGCCATGGACCTCTCCTCGACCAAGCCCGTCGGCCCGGCCGACCGCACGGTACGCCCGCGCATCTGGGCGATGGGCATCAGCCGCCTGCGCGACCTGTTTCGCGAGATCGCCGGCGAATTCGACGAACGCGCCGACGTGCGCATCGTCACGCGGGCCTACGAAGACGCGCTGAGCGCGATCGCGGAAGCCGGCACCGCGCGGCCCGACGTGATCGTCGCGGCCGGCTCGAACGGCGGCTTCCTGAAAACGCGCGCGCAGGTGCCGGTCGTGGTCGTGTCGCCGACCGGCTTCGACGTGATGCAGGCGCTCGCGCGCGCACGGCGCGACGCATCGCGGATCGCACTCGTCAGCGCCGGCGAGACGCCGCCGGAGGTGCGCCGCTTCGTCGCCGCCTACGGCCTCGACGTGCAGTTTGCGTCATATCAGTCCGCGCAGGAAGCGGAAGCCTGCGTGCACGACCTGCACGACCGCGGCATCGAGACGATCGTCGGCCCCGGCCTCGTCACCGATCTCGCGGCAAGTGCCGGCATGGGCGCGGTGTTCCTGTATTCGCACGCGTCGGTGCGCAAGGCGGTCGAAACGGCGCTCGAAGTCGCGTACGCGACCCACGCCGAGGCGTTTCGCCGTCAGCGCCTCGACAACCTGTTGCAGCACCTGCGCGACGGCGTGGTCGCGCTCGACGCGCGCGGTCGCGTCGAGGCGATCAACGAGCGGCTCGCGTCGGCGCTCGGGGTCGAACCCGCGGCGGCCGTCGGCCGCGCGCTCGTCGACCTGCGACCCGAGCTGCGCACGCTGCGCGGCGAGGACGGCGACGCGCTCGCGACGGTACGCGGCGTGCGCTACGTCGTGCATCGCGGGCCGCTCGTCGATCGCGGCGTCACGTCGGGCAGCGTGCTGACCTTCCAGGAATCGCGCGCGGTCGAGCGGCTCGACCGCGCGCTGCGTTCGCAGCCGAACACGCAGCAGTTCGCGGCGCGCTACGCGCTCGACGACGTGGTCGGCGCATCCGCGCCGATGGCGCGCGTGCGCGACCTCGTGCGCCGCTACGCGAAATCCGACGCCACCGTGCTCGTGCTCGGCGAGAGCGGCACCGGCAAGGAGATGATCGCGCAGAGCCTGCACGCGCTGTCCGTGCGGCGCAGCTATCCGTTCGTCGCGATCAACTGCGGCGCGTTTCCGGAAGCGCTGCTCGAGAGCGAGCTGTTCGGTTACGAGGAAGGTGCGTTCACCGGCGCGCGGCGCGGCGGCAAGACCGGGCTGTTCGAAGCCGCCCACCGCGGCACGCTGTTTCTCGACGAGATCGGCGAGATGCCGCCGTCGCTGCAAAGCCGGCTGCTGCGCGTGCTGCAGGAGCGCGAGGTGATCCGCCTCGGTTCGACCGAGCCGATCCGCATCGACGTGCGCGTGATCGCCGCGACGCACCGGCCGCTGCTCGCGGCCGTCGAAGCCGGCACGTTCCGCGCGGACCTGTATTACCGGCTCAACATCCTGAACATCGGCCTGCCGCCGCTGCGCGAGCGCGCGGCCGACATTCCGGCGCTCGCGGCCACGCTGCTCGTGCAGGCCGCGCGGCGCGAGCCGCGGCTGGCCGAACGCGTGCGCGAGGTCGGCGATGCGATGCGCGTGCTTGGCGCGACGCAGACGACGCTCGCCCGCTACCGCTGGCCCGGCAACGTGCGGGAGCTGCAGAACGTGGTCGAGCGGATCACGGTGGAACTGGCCGAGGAAGTCGACGAGCAGGACCCGGGCGCCCCGTGCGCCGCGCTCGTGCCCGAGGCGCTGCAGGCGATCGCGCCGGAGTTGTTCGCGACACCGCCCGACGCGGCCGATGCCGACGATGCGCAAACGCTGCAAGCACGCCGCCGCCGCGCGGAAGCCGACGAGATCCGCGCGGTGCTCGACGCGTGCGGCGGCGACCGCGATCGCGCGTGCGCGATGCTCGGCATCAGCAAGACGACGCTGTGGCGCAAGCTGTCGGCGAAATAGGTTCGGGCGCGATGCGGGGGATGCGCGGGATGCGCGGGATGCGCGGATTGCGCGTCGCAGGCAGGACGCGCTGGACGCGCGCCGCCGTCAATCGGCCTTGTGATAGTGACGGTATGCCTTCGCGCGATTGCCGCACGACGACATCGAGCACCAGCGGCGGCTGCCGTTCTTGCTGTCGTCGATGAACAGCCACTGGCATGCGTCGTTCGCACAACGCTTGACCTTCGCGAGCCGCGCGCTGCCCAGCAGGTCGGTCGCCGACCACAGCACCGGGCTCAACAGCCCCGCGAGCGTCGCGCCCGCGCCGGCGCCCCCCCCGATCCGCCACGCATAGCCGCCGTCGATCCGCGCGAGCGCGACGCGCGGCGCCGCTTCCGCCAGAAAACCGCCCAGCAGCGCGAGATCGTCGGCGTGCGGCTCGCGCCGCTCCGCTTGCGCGTGAAAGAGCCGGTACAGCGCCTCGCGCAACGCGAGCGCGCGCGCCAGCATCGCTGGCTCGTCATCCTGTTTCTTCTCTTGTGCGCGACATGCGTCGGCCAGCTCGGCCGGCACGCCCGCCTGCTCGCGGCACCACGCGAACAGGTCGTCCAGCGTGCCGAAGGTTTCGGTCGGCGCGTCGGCGCCGCGCCAGTACAGCGTGTTCGCGAAATCGATGCTCAACGTGTCGGACGGCGCCGGAATCAGGCAGTCCGTCGTGACGGAAGGTTGCGTCTTGTCCATGCCGCGATCGTATCTAACCACCATACCGGTTGACAAGCGCGGAGGCGCTTTCTAACATAACCAGCATGGTGGTTAAAACAGCTTTGCCGCACTGATGTCCCCCTTCAGTTCAAGGAGCCAAAGATGATCGATCACCTTTCGTTCGGCGTTGCCCACATCGACCGCAGCCGCGCGTTCTACGACAGCACGCTCGGCGCGCTCGGCTACAAGCGGCTGTATAGCGACGATGGATCCCTCGGCTATGGCACCACCGAACCGGTGTTGTGGTTGCAGCACGCGGCGCGCCCCGTCGTCGCCGATCCCGAGTCGGGGTTGCATGTGTCGTTCCGCGCAGCGTCGCCGGTGGAAGTCGATGCGTTCTACCGAGCCGCGCTGCAGCACGGCGGGCACGACAACGGCGGGCCGGGCAAACGCGAACGCTACGGCCCCGGCTATTACGCGGCGTTCGTCGTCGATCCCGACGGGTATCGGCTCGAAGCCCATTGCGAGCTCGACAACGTCGTCTGAGCCGCTTCGTACGGACGCGGATGAACGACAAGGGCCCGATTCCGCATCGCGCGGAATCGGGCCCTTGTCTTTGCTGCATCGGGGTTCGGTTCGCGACGGTCGGCGCCGGCGATTAAGCGATGCGATCGGACGGCGCAGCGGGTGGCGACGCGTGGCGGCCGGTTGCACCCGCCATTCGACCCGCGCGAGCGCTTACTGCGCGTTGCGCGCGCTCTGCAGCTGCTCGCCGAGCCCGTCGATCCCGAGGCGCACCGTCTGGCCGGCCTTCAGGAACACCGGTGACGGCTTGATCCCCATCCCGACGCCCGGCGGCGTACCGGTCGTGATCACGTCGCCCGGTTGCAGCGTCATGCAGGTCGACAGGTAGGCGACCAGTTGCGCGACGGTGAATACCATCGTGCGCGTGTTGCCGTTCTGATAGCGGTGGCCGTCGATCTCGAGCCACAGGTCGAGGCGCTGCGGATCGGGCACCTCGTCGCGCGTGACGAGCCACGGGCCGATCGGGCCGAACGTGTCGAAGCCCTTGCCCTTGTCCCACTGGCCGCCACGCTCGATCTGCCACTCGCGCTCGGACACGTCGTTGACGACGCAGTAGCCGGCGACGTAATCGAGCGCGCGCGCTTCGTCGACGTCCTTGCACGTCGCGCCGATCACGACACCGAGCTCGACTTCCCAGTCCGTCTTCACGGAACCCTTCGGAATGTCGATGCCGTCGTTCGGACCGCAGATCGAACTCGTCCACTTGCCGAATACCACCGGTTCCTTCGGCACCGGCATGCCGGCTTCGGCTGCGTGATCGGCATAGTTCAGACCAATGCCGATGAATTTGCCGACGCGCCCGACGCACGCGCCGATACGCGGCTCGCCGGAGACGAGCGGCAGCGTGGCCGGGTCGATCGCGCGCAGGCGCGCGAGACCGGCGTCGGACAGCGCGTCGCCGGCAAGATCCGGCACGTGCGCGGACAGGTCGCGAATCCGGCCATTTGCGTCGAGAATGCCGGGCTTTTCCTGGCCGGACGGGCCATAGCGAAGCAGTTTCATCGTGCTCAACCTCTGTTGTCGAATGGGACAGGATACCGGCCGACGCAGCCGCTTGCGGCCACGCGCCGGACTGAATGTCGATCGTCGATGACGCGCGTCGGCGCCGTATCCGGCACGCCATTCGACACGCGAGGCTCGCGCGGGCGCAGCGATCGCGGCGTCACACCGAAGTGCGACGCGCATCGAACGGGCGGCCGCCGGTCTGCGCATCGGCGACGACGGCCCGGTATCCGCGCCATGTGCCGGCCTGTGCCGGCCGGCTTCACGCGCGGCCGCGCCGTCGCTGGCCCGCCGCTCTTTGTACCATCGGCGGCCCGCCGTGAAATGGCGCGCGACGGATACCGACTATTGGTGCGCCTGCGGGTGGTGCATCGCAGCATCCGGGACGCCTGTGCAACGACACGGTGTCGAATGGCGCCTTGCGTTGCCATCGGACCACGAATACACAATATTTGTTGCGACCCTGTCATCGGAAACTGCAGTTGATCCGTTCTTGTTCGGTAACGATCGGCAAAAACACGCTGCATTGCACACTGAAAGTTTGTTGTTAAGCTCGCGCGGACGGCGGTCAGAACCGCATGCGGCCTTCCCGAATCCGCGTGCAAAGCCGGCCAGCGTGCGTCGCCCACCGATTGGCAACTCCCGGACTTCCTACTCATGATGCAAACGACCAATGATCCGCTCCCCGGCAGCGACGCACGGGAGTCGATGGGTGCAGCCGACCGCTATCGCGCGCCCGCGCTCGACAAGGGTCTCGACATTCTCGAACTGCTGTCGGAACAAAAGGAAGGGCTCACCCGCACCGAAATCACGAAGGAGCTCGGACGCAACGCGAGCGAGATCTACCGGATGCTCGAACGTCTCGTTGCGCGCCGCTATGTGATGCGCTCGAGCGGCGGCGACCGCTACACGCTCAGCCTGAAACTGTTCGCGCTCGCGCACCGGCATCCGCCAATGAACCGGCTGATCGCCGAAGCCTTGCCGCTGATGCAGCGCTTCGCCGACGCCGCCGAGCAGTCGTGCCATTTGACCGTCTACGATCGCGGCAACCTGCTCGTGATCGCGCAGGTCGACGGGCCTGGCCCGTGGGGTGTGTCGGTGCGGCTCGGCTCGCGCGTCGGACTCGCCGACACGGCGTCGGGGCGGGTGATGCTGTCGTTCCAGGGTTCCGAGCAGCGTGCGCACATGCTGGCCGAGCACCGCAAGGTCAAGGGCGAAACGCCGATCAACGAGCAGGAACTCGCGTATGCGTGCCAGTCGATCCGGCAGGCCGGCTACGTGCGCCAGGACAGCCGCCAGGCATACGGCGTCACCGACCTGAGCGCGCCGATCCTCGGGCCCTCCGGCCATGCGATCGCGGTACTGACCTGCCCGTACATGCGCCGGATCGACGCGCACATGGCGCCGTCCGTCGAGGTAGTCGTCGCAGGGCTGCGCGATACGGCCGGTCAGTTGTCGATGTGCCGCGTGGAAACTTGCTGAATGTGCGAGCGCCGCGCGCCCGGCGCTACGCTAGAATAGCGGCCCTCTCAAAAACTACGGCGGCCGGCTGTCACGGCCGTCGTGTCCGATGGATGTCATGGCCAAACTTCTGAACGATCAAGAATTCCAGCGTTTCTCCGAACTTCAGCAGAAGCAGGCGAGCTTCACGATCACCCCCGAGGAAGCGGACGAGCTGCGCGACATCGTCGCGCGCGCACAGAAGAAGCGCGACGATCGTGCCGCAGCAATGCTGGCGATCGAGAACTACATCGAGCAGTTCGGCATCACGCCCGACGAACTCTTCTCGCCCGAGCAGATCGGCGACGCCGCGCGCACCTACGGCCTCATCACGGCCACCAAGAAGGAACGCACGCTGCCGCCGTCGATCACGTTCAACGGCAAGCCGTACCAATGGACCAAGACGCTTCCGGACGACGTGCGCGGCGCGCTGTTCGACGCGTTTACGTCCGGCGAATCGGTCAAGCGCTTCATCGCGATGCCGAAGGACACCGCGCGTTGCGCGCTGACCATCGCCCGCCTCGAGCGCGAAACCGGTGGCGTTTATGCGGACGCGCACCTCGAGGAACTCGCGATTTCGCGTGACCAGGTGAACGACGCGGCGTCGAAACTCGCCGCGTAAACGCTGTCGCGGGCACGGTTCATGCGTGCCCGCACCGGCGCGGACGTCGGCAAAGGCTGGCGCCGCGCCTGGCGGAACACTGCGTCCGCAGGCTCCCGAAAAGTCTCACCGAAGCGTCCCGTAAGCGCTCACCCAAGCATCCCGTAAAAGCTCACCCAACGCTCCCGGAGAGGCTCACCGGCCCCTCCCGAACGTCCTCACCGACGCCTCCCGCAGACGCTCACCGCCCGTTCCCGGAAAGGCTCACCGGGGCTTCCCGCAAGGGCTCACCGGCCGTTCCCGGGAAGGCTCACCGAATGCTCCCGTATCGGCTCACCCAGCCGCTCCCGGAAAAGCTCACTCGCGGCTCCCGAAAAATCTCACCTTCGTGCTGTTTCCGATGCTGCGGGTGCGAATGCGGGTGTCAGCACGCCGCGATACGCCACCCGAATCGGCGAAATGCAAAGGCCGTCGACGCACGCAACTCGCCTGCCCGCCGCGGATGCAGTGACTCGACGCGAGCGCCTTTCCCCACTGGTCACGGAGCGTCGCATCGCTTCGCAGATTCGATCGGACACGCCGAATGGTCTGCATTGCGAACCATGAAGAATCCGCGCAACCGTGGCCGGGCGTCACGCCACATCATGCGTTCCGCGTCGACAGCGCGCGATACGGCCGCAGGTTCACGCGCCCTCGCCCATGCGACTACGATTGCAGCTTCATCCTGAACCCAACCACGCCGGGTTCCTCCGTCGTCGACACCGCGAAACCGCATGACTTCGCCAGCGAAATCATCGCGGTGTTCTCGCGCAGCGCCTCGCCGATCATCCATGCGGTGCCGCGCGATCGCGCGTAGTCGATGATGCGGGTCATCATCAGCCGCCCGAGCCCCTTGCCCTTCTGATCGGGCCGCACGGCAATCGCAAACTCCGCCGTCTCGTTGTCGGGATCGGCGACCGCGCGCGCCACCGCGAGCGTGTGCGACCGGCCCGACACGTCGGTAAACGACACGATGAAGGCCATCTCGCGGTCGTAGTCGATCTGCGTCATGCGCGCGACTTGCGAATGATCGAAGCTGCGCACCGCACCGAAGAACCGCATTCGCAGATCGTCCGGCGTCATCGCGCCGAGCAACTCGTTGTGCGCCTCCTCGTCTTCCGGACGGATCGGACGGATCGTCACGGTCTCGCCGCGCCATTCGAGCGTCTGCTCGAGATGACGCGGATACGGCATGATCGCGAGCCGGCTGCGCCCCGCCGCCAGCGTGAGGCGCGGCGCGATGACGTATACACGGTCGGACAACACGCGCAGCGTGATCGACATCGCGACGACTTCGCGCACGTCGCAAACGACCTGCGACAGCGCCGTCAACGCATCGAGCGTGGGCTCGACGGGCGCACGACGCGCGTAGGGCGAGCGCTCCATGACCGCACGGGCGAGCACCGTATTCAGCGGCGGCAGCCCGTACACGATGAACGGCGCAGATACGCCGTCCGCCGGCGGCACGGCATAGCGGAACACCGGACCGAAGTTCGAATCGTCGTACATGTCAACCGTGACATCGACGACTCGGGCGGCCGCCGACGCGTCGGCCGGCTCACCGTGCATCCCGAAGTGAGCGAGCCAGCGCAACGCTGCTTCGCCGGCCAGTTCATGCTCGCCGGCCTCGACCATCCGGCGGGCCTCGGCCTGTGCGGACGCGACGCACTCGACCGGCTGCAGCGGCGTGCCCTCCGGCGTCTGCATCAGCAACTGCCGGCCGAGGTTGTAGTCAACCAGCCGCGCGTATGCGCGCGCAAGCCGCTGCGGCGTGGTGTACACGGGGATCCCGTTCGCGTGCAGGGCGTCGCGCGTCGCCGCGTCAACTGCACCGAAGAAGCACGCGAGGATGCCGCGGTATGCGTATTGCCGCGATTCGATCAGCGTGCGCGCGACCGCATCGGCCGGCGCGCTGTGGGACGTCGAATGCACGACGAATAGCGTGCCCGTTTGCGGAAACGGCGCGAGCGCCTTGACGGCAGCGCCGAAATGCTCGGGACGCGCATCGTCGCCGAGCGTCAGCGGATTGCCGGGCCCGGCGAGATGCGGCAGCGCGGCCGCTACCGCCGACGTTGCCGCCGCCGGCCAGTCGGCCAGCACGTCGCGTACCTCCGCGACCGCATCGCCCGCAAGCTTCGCGACGCCCGCGTCGCTCGTCACGAGCGTCGCCGCGCCACGCGCGGTGACGCGACCGACGCCGAGCGTCTCGATCTCGTCGAGCAGATCGTCGAGGGCATCGACGCGCACCATCCCCGCACGCTGGAACGCCGCCGTGTAAAGCGCATCGCCGGGATCGGCGCGCCCGGTGCGCAGCGCGAGCACCGGCTTGTTGCGCGCCGCCGCGCGCGCTGCCGACATGAACTTGCGCGCGGCGCATACGGTGTCGAGCTCGAGCAGGATCGCGCGCGTGCCGGGATCGCTGGCGAGGTAGTCGAGAACATCGCCCGCATCGACGTCGGACTCGCTGCCCAGCGCGACGACGTGCGAAAAGCCGAGGCCTCGCGCATTGGCCCAGCCCAGTACCGCGTTCGTCAGCGCGTTCGATTGTGACACCCAGGCGACGCCGCCCGATCGCGCCGTATAGGCCGGCGCGCCGAAATGCGCATGCCGCGCGGGCGACAGCACGCCGAGACTGCCGGGCCCGACGATACGGAGCACGAACGGCTTCGCGGCCTTGAGCGTGCGATCGAGTGCCGCGCGATCGGCGTCGGTGCGCGCTTCGCCGACGATCACCGCGACGCGCGTGCCGAGCTCGCCGAGCTTGCGCGCGATGCCGGCCCACGTGGCAGGCGGCGTGCAGATCACGGCGACCGATGGCGGCGCGGGAAGGCGATCGACATCGGCCACGACCGCATGCCCGTTCAGTTCACTGTACTTCGGATTGACGGGCCACACGGGCCCGTCGAACGCACCGTCGAGCACGCGCGCCCACACCATCGCACCGATACTGCCGGCGCGCGACGATGCACCGACGACGGCAACGGACCTGGGCTGGAACAATGCATCGAGATGGCGGACGGTCACATCGGCTCCCTACGGTAACGAAAGACGATCCGACCGGCACACGGACCAGATAGCCACGTGCCGGCCGACGCGAACTCCAAGCATAGGCGAACCCGATGCGGCTGCCTATATGCCGAACGGCCGACTGTGCGACGCGCATCAATGACCGCAACATGAGCCGGTAACCGACGCCTTCGCACGATGCAACGGGCGAAGGCGACACGATGCGGTCATCCGGTCGCCACTTCAAAGGTGAGGATTTACAGGAGCCATGGTGAGCAAGTTCGGGAATAGCACGGCGCAGCGTGTAAATACGCGAGAGGTGACGGCAATCGGCCGTACGTCAGCACCGCCAAGATCGAGCATGCCAATGCGCGCATGCCGCGTCATTGCGGGGTTGTTTACCGGAATTCGCGGTGATATCCGGGCGATTCGCAGCGAATTCGCAAAAAGGTATCCGTTAATCGCGTGGCATTGCCGTTCAATTCGTGGCCTCGAATCGCATTGCCGCTGCCCAAAAACAAAACGGTGCGACGGCCGCATGGCCGTTCGCACCGTCAGTCAGCGCACGAAAGGTGAGGATTTTCGGGAGTCAGTCCTTGATCAGGAAACGCGCCCGGTTCTTGCCGAGCCACGCCGGCGCACGCCCGCGGCCGCTCCACGTTTCGCCCGTCTTCGGATTCAGGTACTTCGGCGGCAACGGACGCTTCGGCTTCGCGGCAGCGGCGGTGCCCATCGGAAGAAAACCGAGCTCCTCGGCCGTAATGTCGAATTCCTCGATTTTCGCCCGAATGGCGGCAATCGCATCGGTAATCGCCTTTTCGCGTTCCTTGTCGATCTTTTGCTGAAGTCTTTCGAGCTGCGCGGTCAGTTGCCTGTAGGTCGCCATATGGATGGGACTCCGTGAGTGTTATTCATGAAAAATAGCCGACTCCAAGCGAATAGAAAAGCGCTTCACCCGATCATGGTCTCCTCAGCCGGTCATGACGGGATCAATAACCGCTTTTCTTCTTGCATGCGAAGAGAAGATTTCGCACGGCGTCATCGGTCGATCGCTGGATGACATCGAATTCCCCATTGCAGAGGGCTCGGGCGTTGTCCGTGCAATTGCTCCAGTCACCGCCGGTGCACTGCACCTGCGTAGTGGGGCGTCCGTCCGAAGTGAACAGTGGCGCCCCGCCGCCGCACCCGCCGAGCCCCGCAACCAGGGCCAACAATCCGGCCCGACACCAATGCGTTCGAGGCCACCGACAGACCGCCGCAAGCATGTGTTTCATTGTTGTTTCCGTCAACCTATTTTTGAATGTCGCGAGTATGCCATGCACTGTCGCCCCGCGTTCAGTCGGGTGTCCGGTCGGGGCGTCCGCGCGTCTTGTACGGCACGGCACGGCGCGGATCGTCGGTGATGCGAACGAATACCTGCTCGACGTCGGGAAGCGCGCCGAGTTCACGCGCGAGCGCCTGCCGGTCGAATGCCGGATCGGCACACCCTTCGACGTAAATGAAGCGCCGCTGCACGGTGATCCACAGGCTCGTGCCGTGCAGACGATCGGTGCCCGCGAAATGCGCTTTGGCCGCCGCGGCGATCGGCGCGTCATACATATAGGAATTCGGTTTCGTGCAGCGATGGGCGAGCCAGCAGGTGGTCCCGCGCTCGACCCGGTAGTGCGCGTCGTCCTCCATCTCGGCGCGCGTCATCCACGGGCCGAGCGGCAGCGGGCATTCGGCGAAATCCCGCGACAGCACGACGAACGGATCGTTGTACCAGTTGCGCCGTGCCGCAGGTACATCCGCGTCACTCGATTGCGCGAACGAGGACGTCGTCACCAGTACGGCCAGCCATCCGACGATGCCGATTCGCTTCATCGTTGTCTCCTGTCGGGCACTTCACCGGTGCCGTTCCTCATGTCCGCGCGCATCCGCCGCCGCTGGCCACCGGTCGATTCCCAGCGCCGCCAGCTTCTTGTAAAGCGTCGCCCGACCGATGCCGATGCGCGCGGCCGCTTCCACCACCTTGCCGTCGCAAGCGGCCAGCGCATCGATCAGGAACTGGCGCTCCCACGCGGCCAATGCATCGGTATACGAAACGACCGGCGCACCAGGCCCAGCCGATGCGTCGCCGGCGTCCCGGCCGGCCGGCGACGGCGCAACCCGCGCGCCCGCCGGCACGCTGTCGGGCGCCACGCGCATCGGCCCGAGGAACGGTGCGAGCGCACGCGCGTCGATCACCGAGCGATCCGACAGCATCAGCGCACGCTCGAGCGTGTTGCGCAGCTCGCGTACATTGCCCGGCCACGGGTACGCGCACAGCACCCGGAGCGCATCGTCGGTCAGTTCGCAGTGCGCGGCGCGGCCGTGCTGCGCGGCCAGTTCTTCCAGCGTCGCGTAGACGAGCGCCGCGATGTCGGACGCGCGCTCGCGCAGCGGCGGCGCGTGAATCGTCAACACGTTGAGCCGGTAATAGAGATCCGCGCGAAAGCGGCCGGCCTCGACCAGCGCGGGCAGGTCGGCCGACGTCGCGGCGATGATCCGCACATCCGCGCGCACGATCCGGTTCGAGCCGAGCGGTTCGAATTCCTTGTCCTGCAACACGCGCAGCAGCTTGCCCTGCAGCGGCAGCGGCATGTCGCCGATCTCGTCGAGAAACAGCGTGCCGCGATCGGCCAGCTCGAACTTGCCGACGCGCCCCTTGCGGTCGGCACCGGTATACGCACCCGGCGCCGCGCCGAAGAATTCGGTTTCGAGCAGCGTGTCGGGAATCGCCGCGACGTTGACGGTCACGAGCGGCTGGAGCGCGCGCGCCGACGCCGCGTGGATCGCATGCGCGAGCAGTTCCTTGCCGGTGCCCGTCTCGCCGAGCAGCAGCACCGGCGAATCGACCTGCGCCGCGCGCCGCGCCTGCCGCTTGGTTTCGAGGCTCGCGGCGCTCGTGCCGACGAAGCTCGCGAACGTGTATTTCGCTCGGCGCGCCTGCGCGAGCGAACGCTGCGTCGCGATCAGCTGCTGCTGAAGCTGCGCGTAGCGGGAAAAGATCGGCGTGAGCGTCTTCAACTGGTCGAACAGCGCGAAGCCGATCGCGCCGACCGTCTCGCCCACCTCGTTCTTCAACGGCAGGCGCGTGACGACCAGCGGCTCGCGGCCCGTCTCCATGATGTCGAGCAGGATCGGCTGTCCGGTCGACACGACCTCGCGCATCAGGCTGTTCGGAATCACCGCCTCGCAGTCGAGGCCGACTGCCTGCTGCGGATCGGCGAACCCGAAACGCGCCGCATAACGCTCGTTCATCCACACGACGCGCGCGTCGCGATCGACGACCACCGTGCCCGCACTCGAATCCTCGAACGTACGAAACAGCGACTCGGCAGCGCGCCGCAGCACGTCGCCGTAATTGACGGGCAGGCGGGCCCAGTCGTTCATCATCGTGTCGTCGTCTCCGCATATGCTTGGCCGGATGTCTCCGGAAGGAGACGAATTATCTCATTTCGGAGACACGCCGGAATGCCTTGTCAGGGAAAGTCCTGGCCGATTCGACGGGTTGTCCGGACGGCCAAATCGTCTCCGGACGGAGACGATTTATGTAGAATCTTCAGACATTGGCCGGCGCGGGCCCGCCGGCCTGCGCCGGACCCATGTCCGGCGGCGCAATCCGGCCGATGGCACGAAACCTGCACGAACCCGTCCCGGTCCGCGGCGCGTCCCGCGATCGAACAACAACCAAAGCCATTCCAAGCAATTAGGAGACTCCCTTGTCTTTCGTGATCGTCCTCGCCGCGCTGGCGTTTCTAATGTTCGCCGCGTATCGCGGCTACAGCGTGATCCTGTTCGCGCCGATCGCCGCGCTCGGCGCGGTCCTGCTGACCGACCCCGCCGCCGTCGCACCGGTCTTCTCCGGCATCTTCATGGAGAAGATGGTCGGCTTCGTCAAACTCTATTTCCCGGTGTTCATGCTCGGTGCCGTGTTCGGCAAGGTGATCGAACTGTCCGGGTTCTCCGAGTCGATCGTCCATGCGGCGATCCGCTACATCGGCCGCTCGCGTGCGAATGCGGTGATCGTCGCGGTGTGCGCGCTGCTCACCTATGGCGGCGTGTCGCTCTTCGTGGTGGTGTTCGCGGTGTATCCGTTCGCGGCCGAACTCTATCGCCAGAGCAACATTCCGAAACGGCTGATGCCTGGCGCGATCGCGCTCGGCGCGTTCTCGTTCACGATGGACTCGCTGCCCGGCACGCCGCAGATCCAGAACATCATCCCGACCACGTTCTTCAAGACGACTGCCTGGGCCGCGCCCGTGCTCGGCACGATCGGCTCGCTGTTCATCGTCGTCGTCGGCCTCACGTACCTGGAATGGCGCCGCCGTTCGGCGATGGCGAAGGGCGAAGGCTACGGCACGTCGCTCGTCAACGAACCGGAACGCGTCGAAGCGAAGTCCCTCCCGCATCCGGCGCTGGCGATCCTGCCGCTGATCCTCGTCGGCGTGTCAAACTTCGCGTTCACGAAGCTGATCCCGCAGTGGTACGGCGCCGCGTCGTACACGGTCGCGCCGGACGTGCTGCCCGGCGTGCACGCGCCGGTCACGACGTCGATCAAGACCGTCGTCGCGATCTGGTCGGTCGAGGCCGCGCTGCTGCTCGGCATCGTGCTGGTCATCCTGACCGCGTTCAAACGCGTGAGCGGCCGCTTCGCGGACGGCTCGAAGGCCGCCGTCGCCGGCGCACTGCTCGCCGCGATGAACACCGCGTCGGAATACGGTTTCGGCGGCGTGATCGCCGCGCTGCCGGGCTTCCTCGTCGTCAGCGATGCGCTGAAGAGCATTCCGAACCCGCTCGTGAACGCGGCCGTATCGGTCAGCTCGCTCGCCGGCATTACCGGTTCGGCGTCGGGCGGCATGAGCATCGCGCTCGCCGCGATGTCGGACCTGTTCATCAAGGGCGCGCAGGCGGCCAACATTCCGCTGGACGTGCTGCACCGGGTCGTCGCGATGGCCAGCGGCGGCATGGACACGCTGCCGCACAACGGCGCGGTCATCACGCTGCTCGCGGTCACGGGCCTCACGCACCGCCAGTCGTATCGCGACATCTTCGCGGTCACCATCATCAAGACGCTTGCGGTGTTCTTCGTGATCGCCGTGTACTACACGACGGGCCTCGTGTAACGCTGTGCATCGGGCGGCGTTCCGCACGCCGCCCCACCTCGGTCGGCCGCATCGACGCGGCCGACGCTCAGCACCCGCCACGCGCCACCATCCGGCACCGCCCTTCCCACTCCCATTGTTACCAGCAGCAGAACACTGCGTTGGGAGCGATCGCATTTTTCCCGCGCGTGGCCGGGCCTACACTGTTTTCAACCGCAGCCGCTTCGTCGAACGAAGGCCGGCCGCCCAGTCGGAAACATGGAGGTCTCGATCATGAAGCGCCTGATTCATGCAGTTGCCATCGCCCTGGCCGTATCCGCCCCGCTCGCCGCGCACGCGCAGTCGAACCCGCCGCTCACGCGCGCGCAGGTCCACGCCGAAGTGAAAGCGCTCAAGCAAGCCGGCTTCCAGCCGAGCGACTGGTTCTATCCGGCCAGCATCGTTTCCGCCGAAGCGAAGATCGCCCGCGAGCAGAGTGCCGGGTATGGCAGCGATCGCGGCGCGTCGTCGGAGTCGAGCCAGTAATCGCGGCCTCCGCTCCCCCAGCCCGCCCGACCGTACCCGTTTCCGCCGTTACGCCTTCACCGGTTGAATCAATTTCGCGCATGCCGCTGCCTGCGGATCACCCGCCGGCAGCTTCGCGCATACCCCGTCGAACTGCTTCACGACCGACCTGACCGACGCCTCGTGCGCGCCGCCGCCGCCGCGCCAGCGGTTCAGTTGCGTGACGACCTTGGTCAGCGCGCGCAGGTTCGCCCCATAAAACGCATCCCTGGTCTTCCCGGCCTGCGCGAGCACGCTCGCGGCGATCGCCTCGATCCGCGCCGAATCGTCCGGCGCCAGCGCGACCGCATTCGCGAAGTAGGTCGCACCCCAGCGCAGTTTCGTCGCCGGTCCGCTCGCCGCGTCGTACGCCTTCCGGTACCAGTCGAGCGCCGCGGCCTTGTCGCCGCGCGCCTTCGCATTCGCGGCCAGTCCGGACATGAAGTAGTACGGCGTCGCCGAACGCGCCAACTCGGCCTTCAGCAAGACATCGGATTCGTCGTACAGCCCTGCGTCGGTCAGCGTGTCCGCCGCTTCGCTGACGAGCGCCTGCCGCTCGTACGGATTCGCGGCGCCCTGCACCGATGCCGCGATCTGCTTGCGTGCGGCATCGACCAGCGCCGGCGCGGCGAGCGGCGCGCCGTCGTGCGCGTCGCCACGCGCGAGCAGCACGCGGCCGTGCAGCGCCATCAGGCGGTCGATCGACGACAGTGTCGTGTCGGTCGACAGCCGCGCGAGCGCCGCGTCGTACGCGCCGCGCAGCTTCGCGCGCTGCGCGGCATCGCCGCCGAGGTAGGCAACCACGCGCGCGGGCGCCGCGACGAGCACATCCGAATCGGCCCGCGCCAGCGCCGGCTCGCGCAGCACCGCGCGGAGCGCATCGGCGAGCGCGGCCTTGTCGAGCGCGCCAGCCTGCGCGGGATCGTCCGAGGCCGCGACCACCGCCGACTTCAGCGCGAACCGCGCGGCGTCCGCCTTCGCGCCGGCTGCCCGCGCACGCTGCGACAGCGTCTGCAGCGTCACCGCGACCCGATCGGGCGGCACCGGCAGCGCGCCGTCGGTGTCCCATGAATAGTCGGCGAGCAGATGCCATTCGTCCGGCGTCAGCGACGCGCCGTTGTTCAGCGCGGTCGCGAGCGTCTGCCGCACCGGGTGCGTGGCCGTCATCCCGAGCGACAGCGCCTGCATGTAGCGATCGAGATCGGCTTCGCCCGGCAGCCGCGTCACTTCGGTGCCGTCCGGGCGGAACAGGATCATCGTCGGATAGCCGTGCACCTTGAAGCGCTCGCCGAGCTTCTGCGCGCTCTCGGTATCACCGTCCAGATACACCGGCACGAAGAACGACGAGCGGGTCTTGAACGCCTGCTGGCTGAAGATCGTCGACTTCACCTGGTTGCACGACGGGCACCACACCGCGCCCCAGTACAGCAGCAGCGGCTTGCCGGTGCGCTTCGCCAGCGCGAACGCGGCATCGACGTCGCCCTGCTGCCACGCGATACCGGGCGGCAGATGCGCGCCGTCGCCCGAAGGACTCGACACGGCAGCGCCCTGCGGCGCGGGGGTGGCGAACGCCGCACCCGCGGCGGCGAACAGGCAGGCGGCAGTCAGGTTCCGGAGAACGGTTTTCATCGAGGCGGGTTCCGTTGAAAGAGACGGTTGCGGGAAGCGGCGTCGCGCGACGGTCGGAGCCGGCATGTCAGCGACGGCCGGCCCATGCGTGCGAAGCGGCAAGGCGAAAACACGGCGAAACGAAGAAACAACGAAGGGCGTCGACGGATGGCGCCGCGCATGCCGGAACCGGCCGTGCGCGTCGTGCGGGCATCGACGCAGAAAGCCGCGACCGGCAAATCGCTCGACGATACGATTCACGCGGCCGGTTGAAAAGGAACGAATTCTCGAATGGATATGACGTGCGGCATCGCCGACGTGCGCTCATGCGCCGTGAGCGCAACGACGCATCGCGCTGCATGCAGCCTTCCATTACTGCCGCCCCTTGATCCGCGCCATCTGATACACCGACGCATACGCGCCGTCGCGCAGCGCATAGTCCGGCGCCTCTCCCTCGATCCGGAAACCGTGCTTTTCATACAGCGCGATGGCCGCCGGGTTGTCGACGAATACGGTCAATTCAAGGCGCGTGACGTTCAGCCAGTTTTCGGCGAGTTCGATGGCGGCGGCCAGGAGCCGGCCGCCGATGCCGCGACCATGATGCGACGCATCGACCATCATCCCGAGCGACGCCGCATGACGCCGGCGCGGGTTCTGCTCCGGATGCAGCGCGAGATGGCCGACCACCGCGCCGTCGAGCTCGGCGACGAGGCTCACGCCCTGTTCGTGCAGGCGTTCGAGTCGCTGCTGCCATTTCTCGTGCGACGGAAACGGTTGCTGGAGCGTGTTCATGTACACCGCGGGATGCGCGACGATTTGCCGGATCGCGTCGACGTCGTGCGTCTCGCTGTGCCGGATCGTGATATCGGTCATGACTGGGTAGAGTCGAAAGTATCGGGCCGGGGCACGTTGCCGCGCGAACGCAACAACGCATCGAGCTTATCCGATTTCACACGAATGAAACATGGTCACAGCGCAACGTGATTCCGTTGCACGCACAACCACCACGCATCACACCGGCTTCACGTAATCGGTAATTTATGACCACCCCTGCCACGGAAATCGGTAATTTCCGACCACTCCGGCATCTTCGCGGCGCGTCGCCGATTAGTTGCGCTCGCAACGTCACCGCCACCGGCACCGCACGTCATCGCGTGTCATTTCCGCATCACGTCGACGTCATCTGCGCTCCCTAGACTGGGCGCCGCCCCGCCCGGCACGCGCCGGGCACGCGTGGGCCGACATCCTGCCCCGCGCATCACGAGCGTGCGGCACGCAGAAGCGCGACAACGGCCGACGCGCCGAAACGCACACGCATCGCCGACCGTCCCAGGGGGACGATGCACGGGTGAAACCAGACGAAGTCACGAACGCTCCCATCATCACAGGATCAGAACGCCATGACGTCACGCCGCAAATTCCTTCAGCAAACCGCGACTTCCGGCCTCGCCGCCGCCGCGCTGTCCGCGTTTCCGCCGAGCATCCGCCGCGCGCTCGCGATTCCCGCGTTTCACGAAACGGGGACCATCAAGGACGTGAAGCACGTCGTGCTGCTGATGATGGAAAACCGCGGGTTCGACGGCTACTTCGGCACCTTCAAGGGCGTGCGCGGTTACGGCGATCGCTTCGCGGTGCCGTCGCCGAACGGCCGCGACGTATTCCACCAGACCTACACGAAAGCGACGCCCGCGACGACCATCACGCCGTACCACCTCGACGCGAGCCAGGGCAACGCGCAGCGCGCGGGCGGCACGCCGCATACGTGGGCCGACGCGCAGGCCGCGTGGGACCATGGCCGGATGAACCGCTGGCCCGACGCGAAGACGCCGCTGTCGATGGGCTATTACGACGCGGCCGAAGTGCCGTTCCAGCGCGCGCTCGCCGACGCGTTCACGCTGTGCGACCACTACCACTGCGGGATGCACACGGGCACGATCGCGAACCGGCTGTTCTACTGGAGCGGCACCAACGGCCCGAACGGCATCAGCCCGGCCGACGGCAGCCGCGTGAAGCTCGCCGCGCTGAACAACCAGTTCAACGGTGGCAACGACATCGGCCCGTCGAGCCAGGGCTGGACGTGGACGACCTACGCGGACCGGCTGCAGCAGGCCGGCGTGAACTGGAAGGTCTACCAGAGCCTGATCGACAACTTCGGCTGCAACGAGATGATGAGCTTTCGCCACTGGCGCGCGGCCATCGAGCAGATGCCGGCCGCACGCCGGCCGGCGTATGTCGCGTCGACAGATATCACGCAGCCGGTGACGGCGGCCGGCGCGTTCTACGATCCGGCGATCGACGATCCGTTGAGCCCGCTCGCGAAGGGTTTCGGCAACACGATGCCGTACGGCTTCCTCGAAACGTTCCGTGACGACATCCGCAACGGCACGCTGCCCGAGGTGTCGTGGATCATCCCGCCGTCCGTGTACAGCGAACATCCGGGGCCGTCGAGCCCCGCGCAGGGCGCGTGGTACGTGCAGGCGGTGCTCGACGCGCTGACCGCGAACCCGGACGTGTGGAGCAAGACCGTGCTGCTGATCAACTACGACGAGAACGACGGCTTCTTCGACCACATGCCGTCGCCGGCCGTGCCGTCGCGCAACGCGGACGGCTCGCTCGCGGGCGGCCATACGCTCGCGGCTGCCGACGTCGCCGTCGAGTATCACGACTTCGCGCCGGCCACGTCGAGCCAGCCCGCGGCCGACGGCCGTCCGTACGGTCCTGGCCCGCGCGTGCCGATGTGGGTCGTGTCGCCGTGGAGCCGCGGCGGCTGGGTCAACTCGCAGGTGTTCGACCATACGTCGACGCTGCTTTTCCTCGAGAAGCGCTTCGGCGTGGTCGAGCCGCAGATCGGCGCGTATCGTCGCGCGGTGTGCGGCGACCTGACGAGCGCGTTCAACTTCCGCGCGCCGAACAACGAACCGCTGCCGACGCTCGCGGGCCGCACGACGAAAAGCCAGGTCGACGCACTGAGCGCCGCGCAACAGGCCGCGCCGAAGATCACGCCGCCGGCCACGCCGTCGCTGCCCGCGCAGGCCACCGGCGTGCGCCCGTCGCGTGCGCTGCCGTACGAGCTGCATGCGAGCGCGCAGGTCGATGCCGGCAAGGGCACCGTCACGCTGAAGTTCGCGAACACCGGTCGCGCGGCGGCGGTGTTCCACGTCTACGACAAACTGCACCTCGACCGCGTGCCGCGCCGCTACATCGTCGAGCCGGGCAAGGCGCTGCGCGGCGACTGGGCCGCGCTGGCGGACGACAGCGGCAAATATGACCTGTGGGTGCTCGGCCCGAACGGCTATCACCGCCGCTTCACCGGCGACCTGGCCCGGCTGGCCGGCGGGCGGGCACCGCACCCGGAGATCCGGGTCGGCTATGCGGGCGCGAGCGGCAACCTGCATCTGCGGCTGCGCAACGACGGCGGCAGCCCCGTGCGCTTCACGGTGAAGTCGAACGAGGTGTACGGCGCACTGTCCGGTCGCGGCACGAACGACGATCGCGGCCACGGCAACGAGGACGGCAATAGCCAGGGTCACGGGCACGGCAACGACACCGGTACGACGTGGACCGTCACGGTGCGCGCCGGCGGCCAGTCGGAACTGCACTGGAAGCTCGACTCGACCGGCCACTGGTACGACTTCGTCGTCACCGCCGACAGCGACGCGAGCTTCTCGCGCCGCGTGGCCGGCCGCGTCGAAACGGGCCGCCACTCGGTCAGCGACCCGGCGATGGGGCTCGCCGACCGCTTCTGACGGCACCCGCGCCCGCCCGGCCCGATCACTGGCCGGGCGGCGGTCGCGGCATGGCCCGATCCGGCTGAAACGCCCGCCCGGCGCGGCTCAAACATCAGAAGGATCGGTGGTACAGCCCTCTTTTCGGGGCCACCGAAAATGCTCCGTGTTGCGGCCCGTTCGCGTTAAACTTCGTCAAGCTGCATTCAACAACGACATCTTCGCCAATCTGGCACACACGACACGAGGATAGGTTCGATGCGCACTACCGGCTCATCCGGGGCAATGACCCTGCTCACCGAACACGACCCGGCCGACGGCCGCGAATTGCGCTCGCTCCGGCTCGAATCGACCGGCGACGGCAAGAGCGTGCTGCTGATCGAGATCGACGAACGCAAGCCCGGCATTCACCGCGAGGTCCGCTACGAGATCACGCCGGCCGAACTGATCGCGGCGATCCGCTCGCACGGCGCCGAGCTGCCCGGCGAAAACCACGGCGCCGCATCGCTCGCCCGCACCCCTTCCTGAAGTCGAACGGTGAGCCGCGCGCAACGCCTCGGCTCACCGTTCTGCCCGCATCCCCCTGCCGCCGTCAGGCGCTTTCCGTCATTCCCCGACGCACGGTTGAAAATGGCCGATAATCGGCCCATCTGTGTGGTCTCCTCACGCGCTTCCTTTTCGGCCAGCCGTCATGCTCCGTGACCTCGTCGCCCAATACGGGCCGCTTCTCGTCTTCGCCAACGTACTTGCGGCGGCCATCGGCCTGCCCGTGCCGGCGATGCCGACGCTCGTGCTGTTCGGCGCGATGGCCGCGATGCATCCGGCGATGATCGGCTCGCAGCTCGTGACGGTGCTGGCGCTGTCGGTGCTCGGCGCGCTGATCGGCGACACCGTGTGGTACGTCGCCGGGCGGCGCTACGGCGGCACGACGCTGAAGACGATCTGCCGGCTGTCGCTGTCGCGCGATACCTGCGTGAAGAAGACCGAACGTTTCTTCGGCCGCTACGGCGTGCGCGTGCTCGCGGTCGCCCGCTTCATTCCGGGGCTGTCGCTCGTGTCGGTGCCGATGGCCGGCGCGCTCGGCACGCGCTATCGCACGTTCGCCGGCTACGATGCGCTCGGCGCCGCGCTGTGGACGATCGTCGGGCTCGTCTCGGGGGTCGTGTTCTATCGGCAGATCGACTGGCTGTTCGCCGGCGCGAGCCGGCTCGGCCGCGCGGTACTGCTGGTGATCGTCGCGCTGCTGGCGATCTATGCGGCCGTGCGCTGGATGCGCCGCCGCGCGCTGATCCGCCAGCTCGCGACCGCGCGCATCGGCGTCGACGAACTCGATCGCCTGCTGGCCGATGCGTCGGCGCCCGTGGTGCTCGACGTGCGTTCGCCCGAGCATCGCAAGCTCGACCCGTTCACGATTCCCGGCGCGCAGTTCGCGGACGAGCGGCGCATCGCCGACATCGTCGCGCGCTATCCGCTCACGCAGAAGTTCGTCGTGTATTGCTCGTGCCCGAACGAAGTGACGGCCGCGCTGATGGCCAAGCGCCTGCTCGACGCGGGCTTCACCGATGCGCTGCCGCTGCGCGGCGGCCTCGATGCCTGGCGCGACACCGGCCGCCAGCTCACGTCGCTGGTGGAAGAGATCCCCGCCGCGAACGATCCGGTGGCGGGCCTGCACAAGCCGGCCTGATCGAACTGACGGCAGGCCGGCCGCGCAAGACGGGAAATACTGCGGGGGACGTTGCATCCCCCTTCGATCAGAACGCGTGCAACGGCAGGTTCACGACCAGGCGATACTCGCGGTTCGTCGCGTCCGAAGAGTGCATGGAACCGTTGTGCCACATCGCGATGAACGTGACCTTCGTGTCCTTCAGCTTGCCGCTCTGGAACGTGTACGACGGGATGAAGCCGAACTCGTGGTGACGGCCCTGCACCGGCGCGCCGTTGCTCCAGTAGATGCTCGACTTGCTCGGATCGTTCGCCGCACCCGCGCTGCCGTCCGCACCCCAGCCCGTCACGCCCCACACCATCGCCTTGAAGCCCGGCAGGCCCGCTTCCTTGCCGTAGAACGTGTAACGCAGCTGCAGCGACTTTTCGTGCGGCGCGTTGTAGTCGACGTCCATCGAGTTGGTCAGGAAGATGCCGTTGGTTTCGTTCAGGTAGTCGAAGAACTGGTCGCCGAGCACCTGCTGGAAGCCGAGCAGCAGCTCGTGCGGACCGTGCTGCGCGGCCAGCGACAGGCTGTATGCGTTGTTGTCGATCTTGCCCTGCAGCGCGTCGCCGGTGTCGTGCGTCGAGTAGACGTTGCCGAAGCCCGTCCACTTGATCGTCTGCGTGCTGCCGATGCTGTGCTTCACCGACGCGTAGTACTGGTGCCACACGTCGTCGGCCTGGTTCGCGTACAGCGCGACTTCGCCGTTCGGCGAGTAGTCCCACGTGCCGCCGACATACGTCAGGCGGTTGATACGCGTGCCGCCGTATTGCGTCGTCAGGTTCGTGAGCGTCGTGTGGCCGCGCGCGTCGGTCTTCGTGAAGCTGCCGGCCTCGAGCATCACGTTCTTGAATTCGTTGCTGACGATCGTCGCGCCGAGGAACGTCGGCGGCAGCGCGCGGTTGTCGTGCTGCTCCATGAACGGGTTGTCGACGGCCTGCAGACCGTACTTGACCACCGTGTTCGAGATGCGCGCCTTGATGTCGTAGATGCCCGGGTAGGCCCACGCGAGCTGGTTGCCGCCACCGCCGCCCTTCGCGATGTGCACCATGCTGCCGGCGCCCTGGCCGCCGTCGAGCTTCAGCGCCGCATACAGCGACGCGTCGAAGCCGATCCCGATCAAGCCCGTCGTAAAGCCCGACTCGAAGTTCGCCATCGCGCCCTGGACCCACGCGTGGCGATGCGGTCCGCCCTTGCTGTCGAGCACGTCCGCATAGTTGCGGAACAGGAAGTCGAGATGGCTGTCGGCAATGAAGCCCTTCGACTTCGACTGGGCCGACGGCTCGTCGGGCGGCGTGACGGCCTGGGTCGCTTCGGCGTTGATAATGGCGTTCGGGGTCGTTGCCTGCGCAACGGTCGTGCTCGCGCCGGCGGACGGCGCAGCCTGCGCAACCGTCAGCGGTGCGGGGGCCGCGTCGTCGGCGTGCGCGACGCCGGTCAGCGACACGCCCGCGAGCGCCGGCAAGCCCCATGCAAGCAGCATCTTCGATGCCGTCCCGATCGTCTTTTGCTTTTTCATCGTCATTCTCGTCTTGTGTTGATGTCGTCCACGCCGGTTGCGATCCGCTTCCAGCCCCCCGGCGAGCCCGGTTAAGGACGCGCCTTTACCCGCGGCGCGAAGGTTGTTCGCGCCGCACCCTACCCCTGTTGACCTGCCTGGTTATATTTGCTGCGTCACTTCACGCCGCCGCGCCCGCCCGGATGCACGCGACACGCGCCGCCGAGCCCTGCCGCACTTCCGGCAGCGGCACGTCCTGCGCGCACGCGTCGATCGCGACCGGGCAGCGCGTGCGAAACGCACAGCCGGACGGCGGGTTGAGCGGCGACGGCATCTCGCCCGCCAGCAGCATCGGACGGCGAGCACGCTCGCGCGCCGGCTCCGGCGTCGGCGCCGCATCGAGCAGCGCCTTCGTGTACGGGTGCTGCGGCACGCCATACACGTCATGCCGCGTGCCGAACTCCATCACGCGGCCGAGATACATCACGAGCACGCGCTGGCTGATGGCCTTCACCACCGCCAGATCGTGCGCGACGAACAGATAGGACAACGACAGGTCGCGCTGCAGATCGCGCAGCAGGTTCACGATCTGCGCCTGGATCGACACGTCGAGCGCCGAGACGGGTTCGTCGCAGATCACGAGCTTCGGCTCGCTGATCAGCGCACGCGCGATCCCGACGCGCTGGCACTGCCCGCCGGAAAATTCGTGGGGATAGCGCAGCAAGTGATGCGCATTCAGGCCGACACGCTCGAGCATCGTGATCACGCGGCGGCGCACTTCGGTGCGGCCGAGGCCCGCGTGGTGCGTGACGAGCGGCTCCGCGACGATCTGTTCGATCGTCATGCGCGGATCGAGCGACGCGAGCGGATCCTGGAAGATCATCTGGACTTCGCGGCGCATCGCGGTGCCGCGCAGGTGATCCGGCGCGACGGCATCGCCGCGCCAGCTAACCGTGCCGGCCGTCATCGGCACGAGGCCGATCAGCGCGCGCGCGAGCGTCGACTTCCCGCAGCCCGACTCGCCGACGAGCCCGACCGTCTCGCCGCGCTTCACGTCGAACGACACGCCGTCGACCGCGCGCAACGTGCCCTTCGGCGACCACGGATAGCCGCCGAGCGGCACGCGGAAATGCACCTTCAGATCCTCGACGGACAGCAGCGTGTCGCCCGTCGCGCCGGCATTGCGGCGTGCTTCGACGCTCATCGCAGACCTCCCGTCAGATCGGCCAGCGGCCGGTGGCATGCGCGCACCGCGCCCACCGCGCCATAGGTTTCGAGCACGGGGCGCGCTGCACCGCAGCGCTCCTCCGCATACGTGCAGCGTTTCGCGAACGCGCAGCCGGCCGGCGCGGTGCCGGGCATCGGCGGATTGCCGGGAATCGCGACGAGCGGCGCATCGTCCGCGTCGGTCAGGCGCGGCAGCGCGTTGAGCAGGCCGATCGTGTACGGATGCGACGGCGCCGCGAAGATCGAATCGGCCGGCGCGTATTCGACGGTGCGGCCCGCATACATGACCATCACGTCGTCCGCGAGGCCCGCGACCACGCCCATGTCGTGCGTGATCAGCACGATCGCGGTGCCGCGCTCGCGATTCAGCTCGCGCAGCAGGTCGATGATCTGTGCCTGCACGGTCACGTCGAGCGCGGTGGTCGGCTCGTCGGCGATCAGGATTTCCGGCTCGGACAGCAGCGCCATCGCGATCATCACGCGCTGCCGCATGCCGCCGGAGAACTCGTGCGGATACATGCGGATGCGGCGTGCCGCATCGGGAATGCGCACCGACTCGAGCGCCTCGATCGCGCGCCGGGTCGCGTCCTTGCGCGACAGCTTGCGATGCAGCTGCAACGTCTCGGTCATCTGCCGCTCGATCGTCAGGAACGGATTGAGCGACGTCATCGGATCCTGGAAGATCATCGCGATCCGGTCGCCGCGCACCGCGTTCAGCGCGCGCGTATCCATCTCGAGCAGGTTGTCGCCGCGATAGCGGGCCGTGCCCGTCGTCGCGCCGTTGCCGGCCAGCAGGCCGAGCAGCGCCATCACGGTCTGGCTCTTGCCCGAGCCCGATTCGCCGACGATGCCGAGCGTCTTGCCGGCCTCGAGCGAGAACGACACGCCGCTCACGGCGTCGATCGGCGGTGCATCCTTGCGCGTGAAGCGCACGCCGAGGTTGTCGACTTCAAGTAGTGCTGTCATGCCAGCCTCCGCCGGGCCGCCCCAAGGAGGCTGGCCGCCCCCTCGGGGGGAGCCGTGCATGGGACCGGAGTAAGCGCTGAAGCGCTAACTCCGGTCGACAGCGAATAAAATGAGCGTGGGGGTCGTTTCATTCTCAGCGATCCTTCGGGTCGAGCGCGTCACGCAGGCCGTCGCCAACGAAGTTCACGCAGTAAAGCGTCACGCACAGCATGACGGCCGGTGCCAGCAGGAGCCACGGCATCGATTCCAGTTTCTGCGCGCCGTCCTGAATCAGCACGCCCCAGCTCGTCATCGGTTCCTGCACGCCGAGGCCGAGGAACGACAGTACCGATTCGGTCAGCACGATGTTCGGCACCGAGACCGTCGCGTACACGACGACCACGCCGAGCAGGTTCGGCACGATGTGGCGCAGCACGATCGATGCCGGCGATACGCCGATCGCGCGCGCCGCATCGACGAACTCGCGGTTGCGCAGCGACAGCGTCTGGCCGCGCACGACGCGCGCCATGTCGATCCACGAGAACGCGCTGATGGTCAGCACGACCAGCATGAACGAGCGGCCGAACAGGGTCATCATCAGGATCGCGATCAGCAGGTACGGGATCGCGTACATCATGTCGACGATGCGCATCATCACGGAGTCGACCCGGCCGCCCGCGAAGCCGGCGGTCGCGCCCCACGCGACGCCGAACAGGCCGGACACCAGCGTGCCGAGCAGGCCGACCTCGATCGACACGCGCCCGCCAATCAGCGTGCGCACGAGCAGGTCGCGGCCGAGTTCGTCGGTGCCGAACCAGTGCTGGTTCGCGAGCGTCGGCGGCAAGCTGATCGAGCCCCAGTCGCTCGCCGCGGGATCGGCGGCGAGCAGCCACGGGCCGGCGAAACACGCGAGCGTGATCAGCGCGAGCAGCACGAGGCTGAACACGGCCGCGCGGTTGTGAAGGAAGCGCGCGAACGCGAGCGCGAGCGGCGAGCGCGAACGCGGCGGCGAGTCGGTCTGCACGGGCAGACTGACGACGGGAGTAGTCGGAGTCATCGCAGTGCCTCGCTCAATAACGGATGCGCGGATCGAGCCACGCGTACGCGAGGTCGACCAGCAGGTTGAACAGCACTGCAAACACGGTCGTCAGCACGACGAGGCCGAGCACCAGCGTGTAGTCGCGGTTGATCGCGCCGTTCACGACGAGCTGCCCGAGCCCCGGCAGCGCGAACACCGATTCGGTGACAACAGCCGCCGTGATCGACGTGATGCAGACCGTGCCGAACAGCGACACGACCGGCATCAGCGCGGGCTTGAGCGCGTGGCGCAGCACGATCGTCGAGCCCGGCAGGCCCTTCGCGCGCGCGGTGCGGATGTAGTTGCTCGACAGCGTCTCGATCATCGAGCCGCGCATCACGCGTGCGAGCAGCGACACGTTGATGAAGGTCAGCAGCACGATCGGCAGCAGCCGGTACTGCCAGCCGCCATCGCCCCAGCCGCCGGCCGGCAGCCAGCCGTTGCCGGCCGACGTCTTCAGCAGGATCGCGAAGATCCACACCAGCACCGGGCCGAGCACGAACGGCGGCACGACGTTGCCGAAGTTGCCGAGCAGCATCACGAAGCGGTCGATCAGGCTGTCGCGGCGCACGGCCGCGACGGTACCGAGCAGCACGCCGAACACGATCGAGATCGGGATCGACACGCCGCCCACGCCGAGACTCACGGGCAGCGCCTTCTTCACGAGATCGTTCACCGACCAGTCGACGTAGCGGAACGACGGGCCGAGATCGCCGCGCAGCAGCGAACCGAGATACAGCAGGTACTGCTTCCACAGCGGCTCGTCGAGGTGATACTTCGCGTTCAGGTTCGCGAGCGTCGCCACGGACAGCTGCTTCTCCGTATCGAACGGACCGCCGGGCGTGAAATGCAGCAGCAGGTAGCAGACGGTGATGACGGCGAGAATCGTCGGCACCGCCCACAACGTGCGTCTCAATGCGTAGGCCAGCATGATCGCTCCGCTCAGTGCTTGATCAGGTACATGTCCTGCGACGCACGCATGTCGATCACGTTCTTCAGCGAGTAGCCGCCCACGTAGGGCTTCACGAGACGGTCGGCCGAGTACTGGAACAGCGGCACCATCGGCGTGTCGTTCATCGCCGTGTCGTGCGCCTGCGTGAGCAGCGCGGTGCGCGCCTTGTCGTCGAGCTTCTGGTTGCCTTCGTCGACGAGCGAGTCCATCTGCTTGTTGCAGTAGCCAACGGTGTTCTGCGAGCTGCCGCAGCGGATCAGGTCGAAGAAGGTCATCGCGTCGTTGTAGTCGGCGAACCAGCCGTCGCGCGCGATCTGCACCTTGCCGTCATGCCGCTCCTTCATCAGCACCTTGAACTCGACGTTCTCGAGCTTCGTGTTGATGCCGAGCTTCGTGCGCCATTCCGATGCGGTGAACAGCGCGACCTTCTTGTGCAGGTCATTGGTGTTGTACGTGAGCGTGAACGACAGCGGCTTCGCGTCCGAATAGCCGGCCTGCTTGAGCAGATCCTTCGCGGTCGCGACACGCTTGGCCATCGGCCACGCCGTCCATTCCGGCGTGAACGGCTGCGCGCCCTTCGTGCCGTTCGGCATCAGGCCGTACATCGGCTTCTCGCCGGCCTGCGTGAGCTTCGACGTCAGCACCTCGCGATCGATCACCATCGACAGCGCCTGGCGCACGCGCTTGTCCTTGAGCGCCGGGTCGCTGTTGTTCAGGTAGTAGTAGTAGGTCGCGAGCTGCAGGCCCGGGCGCAGTTCGCCGCCGAACTGCTTGCTGACCTGCTGGAAGATGCCCGACGGGATCGAGTAGCTGTAGTCGATCTGGCCGGCCTGGTACATGCGCATCGCGGTTTCGTCGCTTTCGATCGGCAGGTACGTGACCTTGTTGATCACGACCTTCGACGCGTTCCAGTACTTCGCATCCTTCGTCGCCACGATGCGGTTGTTCGGCTGCCAGTCGACGAGCTGGTACGCGCCGTTGCTGACGATGTTGCCGGGGCGCGTCCATGCGTCGCCGAACTTCGCGACGGTGTCCTTGTTCACCGGTGCGAGCGGCGCCATCGCGGTCAGCTCGGGGAAGAACGCGACGGGCACGTCGGTCGTCACTTCGAGCGTGTACGGGTCGACGGCGCGCACGCCGAGCGTCGTCGGCGCGGCCTTGCCGGCGATGATGTCCTTCGAGTTCTTGATGAACTCGACGAGGATCGTGTACTTCGAGCCCGTCTTCGGATCGACGAGACGCTGCCACGAGTAGACGAAATCGGCGGCCGTCACGGGCTGGCCGTTGCTCCACTTCGCATCGTGGCGCAGCTTGAAGATCCACGTCTGCGGCGTCTTGCGCTCCCACGACTGCGCGACGCCCGGCACGACCTGGCCGGCCGCATCGATGCGGGCGAGCCCTTCGAACAGATCGAGGCCGATCGTGTTGCCCGTCCACGATTCGATGTGCGCCGGGTCGAGCGACTCGACTTCGGCGGGCACCTGGCGCGTCAGGTCCTGTTGAGGAGCGAGCGCGACGTTCGACGGAACGGTCACGGCGTGAGCGGCGGGCGTCGTCAGGGCGAGCGCGGCCAGCACGGCCGACATGGCATGCAAGGATTTCATCGTGGCAGTCTTGAGAAGGTTGTTCGGTGAGCGTCGCGCGGCGAATGCCGCGGTTACGCTTGAGACGCTGACGGGTGCAGCGATTGGGGAGGCCCGTGGTTCTCGTATTGCATCTTAGTATTCCTTACGTTTCTTTCGACAGGCATTCCGTCTCTGAAACGAAGGAATACCTGTGCGTTAGAACAGCCTCGGTGTACCGACCCAGACCACCACCGATTCGATCTTCGCGGTGTTGACCCAGCTGTGCGGGACCGTCGACTGATAGTGCGAGCTGTCGCCGGCCTGCAGGACGAACGTCTTGCCTTCCAGCGTCAGCGACACTTCCCCTTCAATCACATACAGGAATTCCTCTCCTGCATGCGTCGTTACTTCCGACCGCTTCTGCCCCGGCGGCAACCGCACGAGGATCGCCTCGAGCTGACGCCCTTCGGACACGTTCGTCAGCCTCGCGAACAAATTCGCCGAATCGGCGAACCCGAAGAAGCGCAACTGCTCGCCTCTGCAGACCGAGCGTTCCTCGCTCGGTGTGTCCACGAAGTACTGCACCGTCACGCCGAGCGCCTGTGCGATACCGGCCAGCGACGTCAGCGACGGCGACGCGAGCCCGCGCTCGACTTGAGACAGAAACGGCTTCGAAATACCCGCGGCGGTAGCGGTGTCGTCGAGCGTGCGCTTGAGTCGTTGGCGCAACGCGCGAATCTTGCTGCCCAGAGCGGCAGCGTCTGCCGATCGCGAGTTTTCAGTGGGGGAAACCATAGCAGGCCGAAAAGTGGTCGTCAAAAAATGTTTGATGGAAAGTAACTAAGTTAAATCGAGATGCCTTAATCTTCAGGTTCGCACACGTCTTCGGTGTCGAGCCCGGTGCACTAAACAGGGCACGAAGCGTGCGAAACGACGCGCTATCTTGCCAGACTCGCCGGCTTCACAGGCAAGCTGCAAGCGGCTCTCCGGGAATTTGCGGAGAACGGGCGCAGAGCTTACAAGTAAATGACGAGACAAATGTTCCTGAAAGCTGCTGCCATATTGGGAGTTTCCCTGAGTGGCGCGGACCCGACGCACCGGACCGGCAAACGTTACCATTCGCGCGCCGGTCGGGGCCGCGCGCCGCCTTATCTGGCGGAGTCCGACCCCGGCCCGGGCTAACCCGCCCGACTGCTCCATCGCCGACGCAAAGCCTACCCGGCCCCCGTGCTACGGCGCCAGTTCGACCCCAAGGCGACGCGCGATCCGCGCCGTCCGTTTGAAACGAGATTGATGATGCACGCACCTGTTTCACAAACCCGATCGTTTACGACGGTCTTCCTCATCGAAATGTGGGAGCGCTTCGGCTACTACGGCATGGCCGCGCTTCTGGTCCTCTTCATGGTCGACCGGCTCGGTTTCACCGACAGCCATGCGAACCTGACCTGGGGCGCGTTTACCGCGCTCGTCTACGCGTCGCCGTCGATCGGCGGCTGGATCGGCGACAAGGTGCTCGGCGCCCGTCGCACGATGATCATCGGCGCGGCCGTGCTGTGCGCCGGCTACCTGATGCTGGCGGTTCCGAACGACGCGCTGGCGTACATGTACGCATCGCTCGGCGTGATCGTCGTCGGCAACGGCCTGTTCAAGGCCAACGCCGCGAACCTCGTGCGCCGCATCTACGAAGGCGACGATGCACGCATCGACAGCGCGTTCACGATCTACTACATGGCGGTCAACATCGGCTCGACCGTGTCGATGCTCGCGACGCCGTGGATCAAGGATCACTGGGGCTGGCACACCGCGTTCGCGGTCTGCTGCGCCGGCATGCTGCTCGCGATCCTGAACTTCATGCTGATGCACCGCACGCTCGCGCACATCGGCTCGCAGCCCGACGACGAACCGATCCGCTGGAAGCGCCTCGGCGGCGTGGCGGCCGGCGGCGTCGCGCTCGCGCTGATCACGCTGTACGTGCTGCAGCACAAGCAGCTCGCGGTCGCGAGCGTATGGACGGCCGCGTTCGCGATCCTGGCGATCTTCGCGTACATGATCGCGAAGTCGGAACGTTCGGAGCGGGCGGGCCTGATCGCGGCGCTGGTGCTGATCGGCCAGGTGATCCTGTTCTTCATCTTCTACGTGCAGATGTCGACGTCGCTGACGCTGTTCGCGCTGCGCAACGTCGATCCGCGCTTCATCCTGTTCGGCACGACGCTGTTCACGTGGAGCGCCGCGCAGTTCCAGGCACTGAACCCGATCTGGATCATGATGCTGAGCCCGCTGCTCGTGTGGATCTACAACGCGTTCTCGAAGAGCGGCCGTGACCTGCCGGTCGCGGCGAAGTACGCCTTCGGCTTCGGCGCGGTGGCGGCCGGCTACCTGGTGTTCACGATCAGCGGCCGCTACGCGGTGGACGGTCGCGTGTCGTCGTGGTTCATGGTGTGGGGCTACGGCCTCTACTCGCTCGGCGAACTGCTGGTGAGCGGCCTCGGCCTCGCGATGATCGCCCGCTACGTGCCGGCGCGCATGAGCGGCTTCATGATGGGCGCGTATTTCGTCGCGACGGGTGTGTCGCAGTATCTCGGCAGCGTCGTCGCGAACTTCGCGCAGATGCCGTCGCACGACCTGCCGGCCACCGACTCGCTGCCGCTCTACCTGTCGCTGTTCGAGAAGCTCGGCTGGCTCGCCGCGATCGGCATGCTGCTGGCGCTGCTGCTGCTGCCGATGATGAACCGCCTGTCGCGCCAGCATCAGCGCTGCACGGACGAGCGCCGCGAGGAAGAAGCGGTGCAGGCGCAGGCGATGGCCTCGGCTCAGTAAGTACTATCCCTCGGCGTGCGGCGTGCACGCCACATTCTCCCGCCGGCGCGGCCAGCACGTCCTACACTGGTTGCAACGGCGCAACCGTTCCATCGCGGTGCGCACTGGCGGGAGAAGATCATGAAAAGCAAAACGACTCGGCTCTTGAGGATACTGTCGGACATCCGGCACGCGCAGCGCTGCACCGCATTGCGCGCGGCCCGGGCCGCGGCCGAAGCCGACGCCGTACTCGCGCAGGAGGACGATCCGAAGTCCGACGAACGCGACGACGCCGAATCCGACGACGCGACGGCGGCCCCCCGCTCCCGCATCGGCTCACCTCACTGAGCGCCCCGACGCCGCGCGGCCCCTTGCGAGCCGCCTGCGCGCGCTCCCGCGCCGCTCATGCGGCCGCGCCGCGCCAGCGCGCGAACCACGATCCCGACCCGGCCACGGCCATCATCAGCCCGACCGCGCACGCGTCGGCCGCGAGGCCCACGCCGATATGCCGCAGCTCGGCGCCGTTCGCGACCGGATGCAGCAGCGAATCGATCACGAGCGAGATCGCCGCGCCCGCGACGAAGCAGATCAAGCCGCGCCGGCCGATCGCGACCACGGGCTGCACGGCGTGCGCAATGCGCGCGATCCAGCCGTAGCGCACGCAATCGGCCATCAGCCACGCGAGCGCCGCGAAGCTCACGATGCGCGGCAGCGCGAGATCGCGCTTGAGCACGCCTTCCGGCACCGGCAGCCCCGAGAACAGCTTGTAGCTCGCGCAGCCGAGCACGATCGCGCACGCGACGCCGGTCGCCGCGGCGCTCCAGCGCCCGAGCGCGACGTGCCGATAGAACGGCTGGCTGCGCGCGAGCACACCGCCGACGAACATCAGCTGCCACGCGAACGGGTTGAAGCTCCAGCGGAACGCATCGGTGTCCAGCAGTTCGGGGCCGAGCCAGCCGGCCGCGAGCCACGACGCCGCGCTGAACGCGACGAGCAGCCACGGGTGGCGGCGCGCGAACGGCACGACGACCGGCGACGCGAGCGCGAACAGCACGTACATCGGCAGCACCGACGCGAGATACGGCTGGCGCTGGAACGTGAGCAGCTCGGCCGCGCCGGTGAGCGGCGACGCGAGCATCACGCTGACGTCGTCGAGCGCGAGGTTCGGCGCGTCGATCCCGTAATGGTCGAGCACGGCGGACACGACGAGCATCAGCGTCGACGTCGCGAGAAACGCGCGATAGATCTGCATCGCGCGGTGCACGAACCGCCGCTGCGCGGCGCGCGCGCCGTGCCGGTCGGCGATCGCGCCGTAGGCGCTCGCGGTCGCGAAGCCGCCGAGGAACACGAACACCTCGGCCGCGTCGCACACCGCGAACGCGTGCAGCGTCACGCGCGACAGCACGCTCGCACTGATGTGATCGACGACGATCATCAGCAGCACGATCCCGCGGAAGAAATCGACTTCGATCAGGCGGCCGCCGCGCGCCGGCGCAGCCGGGGTGGCGGGCGACATGCTCAGCGACATGGCCGCACCTGCGCGAGGACGGCGCGGCATGCACCGGTGGAGGATTCGGAAGGGAGAAGGCGCAGCCGATCAGCAGCGATACGCGTATGCTCGCATCGCGCCAACCCGGCCGGCCCGGCACGGAGATGACCGTTCATGGAAAAGCCGCATACGAAGAGAAGACGGTCAGGTCAGTCTAGCGGCCGGTCGGGGGATACCCTAAGTAACAAAATGCAACGGAATCTTCTATTCGATTACACGCGTGACAGCGACGAGTCGAAGCTGGCGACGCGGCCAGCGTGACGTCAGTGCGTCGCCAGTTCGACGCCAGGATCGCGGGATTCGACGCGACGAACGCGCAAGGCGCAGCCCGTTTCCGCGCGGCCGTCGTGCCGCGGGAGATGACGCTGAGCGACGCTCAGCGACGCGCGGGCAGGCGCCGCATCAGCATCGCGCTGTGCCACGCGGTCAGCGCGACGGCGACCCAGATCGGCCCGTACGTCGCGAGCTGCGCGACGCTCAGCGTCTCGCCGAGCAGCAGCAGCGACACCGCGACGAGCAGCACGGGCTCGACGTAGCCGAGGATGCCGAACAGCGCCATCGGCAGCATCCGGCTCGCCTTCAGGTAGCTCGCGAGCGCGAGCGTGCTGAGCACGCCGAGCCCGGGCAGCAGCACGGCCCACAGCAGCGGATGGCTGGCGACCGGCGTCGGACTCGTCGACACCATCGCGAGCGCGACCGGACACAGCAGCACGATCTCGACCGCGAACGCGGCCAGCGAATCGGCGTTGATCCGGCGGCGCAGCACGAAATACGGCGGATAACCGAGTGCGACGACGAGCGTCGGCCACGCGAATGCGCGCGTCGCCCACACTTCGTGCGCGACGCCGAGCGCCGCGAACGCGACCGCCGCCCATTGCAGCGGATCGAGCCGTTCGTGATAGTAGAAGCGGCCGACGAGCACCATCGTCAGCGGCAGCAGGAAATAGCCGAGCGACACTTCGAGCATGCGCCCGTGCAGCGGCGCCCACAGGAACAGCCACAGCTGCAGGCCGAGCAGCGCCGCGCTCACCGGCAGCGCGATCAGCAGGCGCCAGTCGCGCACGCTGCGTCGGACGAGCTCGACGAGCGCGGGCCAGCGGCCGCGCAGCGCGATCAGCGCGAGCGCGCCCGGCGCGGTCCACACGATGCGCCACGCGAAGATGTCGAGCCCCGTGAACGGCGCGAGCAGTTTCGCGTAAGCGGACATCAGCGCGAACAGCGTCGACGCCATCACCGACAGCACGATGCCGCGCCCGGCCTCCGGATACCCCGTCATGTTGTTTTCGCCTTACTGCTGCTGGAAGCGATCGAAGCGCCTTTCGATCAGACGTTCCTCGAACGTGACCTCGGTCACGCGTGCGGCCGGCGGCCCGTGGCGCAGCCACGCGAGCATCCGGTCGATCTGCGCGCCGGGGCCCTGGATCATCGCCTCGACACTGCCGTCCTCGAGATTCGCGACCCAACCGCGCAGCTTCAGCGCATGCGCCTCGCGCACCGTCGCGTGACGGAAGCCGACGCCCTGCACGACGCCGCGCACCCGCACGTAGTAGGTCTCGATCCGTTCGTCCAGTTCATTACGGCTCATCGCGTCGCCCTCCCGTTGCATTCAAGCCCGGCATTGTAGTCGCGTCGGCCGCTTCCTACACGCGCCCGGCAGGCCGGCCATCGGCCGCCGCCCGGAGCCGCCGCCCGCGCGGCGCTCGCGTCGCCGGGCGCGCCGACCACGTACAATCTCGCCGACGCACAACCGCCGCGCCGCCCGCGCGCGGCCCTGAAGGAAACGCATGACTGATACCTCCCGCGATCTCGTTCTCGTCACCGGCGCGTCCGGTTTCGTCGGCTCGGCCGTCGCACGCATCGCGCAGCAGAAAGGCTATGCGGTGCGCGTGCTGGTGCGCCCGACCAGCCCGCGCACGAACGTCGCGGATCTCGACGCCGAGATCGTCACCGGCGACATGCGCGACGAGACGTCGATGCGCGCCGCGCTACGCGGCGTGCGCTACCTGCTGCACGTCGCGGCCGACTACCGGCTGTGGGCGCCGGATCCGGACGAGATCGAGCGCGCGAACCTCGAAGGCGCGGTCGCGACGATGCGCGCGGCGCGTGCCGAAGGCGTCGAGCGGATCGTCTACACGAGCAGCGTCGCGACGCTGAAGGTCACGAGCGCCGGCGATCCGTCCGACGAAAACCGGCCGCTGACCGCCGAGCAGGCGATCGGCGTGTACAAGCGCAGCAAGGTGCTGGCCGAGCGCGCGGTCGAGCGGATGATCGCCGACGAAGGGCTGCCGGCCGTGATCGTCAACCCGTCGACGCCGATCGGCCCGCGCGACGTGAAGCCGACGCCGACCGGCCGCATCATCGTCGAGGCCGCGCTCGGCAAGATTCCCGCGTTCGTCGATACCGGCCTGAACCTGGTGCACGTCGACGACGTCGCGCACGGCCACTTCCTCGCGCTCGAGCGCGGCCGGATCGGCGAGCGCTACATCCTCGGCGGCGAGAACCTGCCGCTGCAGCAGATGCTGGCCGACATCGCGCAGATGACGGGCCGCAAGGCGCCGACGATCGCGCTGCCGCGCTGGCCGCTCTACCCGCTCGCGCTCGGCGCGGAGGCCGTCGCGAAGTTCACGAAGAAGGAACCGTTCGTGACCGTCGACGGGCTGCGGATGTCGAAGAACAAGATGTATTTCACGTCCGCGAAGGCCGAGCGCGAGCTCGGCTACCGCGCGCGTCCGTACCGCGAAGGGCTGCGCGACGCGCTCGACTGGTTCCGCTCGGCGGGCTACCTGAAATAGCACAGCGCGGCGTGTTTCACGCCGCTTTGCGCACTTTGTTACACGTCGCTGACGGACCGGCACCGGCGCAGCGGTTAAAATCGCGGGTCTTACGCAGAGAAGACACGCATGAACCTGAACGATCAGATCGATTCGCTCAACGCGGGCGTCGATCAGCTGCTCCACGATCACCATGCCGCGCAGCAGGCGGCACGCAGCGCGGAAGCGTTCGCGCGCGCCGCCGCGGCGGAAGCCCAGGCCGCCGCCGAGCGTCACGCCGCGGCGGAGACCGAAGCACTGGCCGCCGCGCAGCGCCACACGGCCGCAACCGCCGACGCCACAGCCGCGCAGCAGCGCCACGCCGATGCCACCGCCGCGGCCGAAGCCGCCGCTCAACGCCACAACGAAGCCGCCGCGCAGGCCGAAGCCGCCGTCCAGCGGCACACCGAAGCGACCGCGCTGACCGAAGCGCTCGCGCAGCGTCACGCGGATGCGGAAGCCGCGTCGCAGCGCCATGCGGCCGCGATCGCAGAAGCCGAGGCGGCCGCGCAACGTCATCACGCCGCCGCGACCGAAGCGGAAGCCGCCGCGCAGCGCCATGCCGCCGCCACCGCGGAGGCCGCGGCCGCCGCGAAACGCCACGCGGATGCGACCGCCGAAGCCGAGGCCGCGACGCAACGTCACGCGGCCGCGATCGCCGAGGCCGAAGCGCTCGCGCAGCGTCACATGCAAGCGATTGCTGAAGCGGAAGCCGCCGCGCAGCGCCACGCCGATGCGACCGCCGAAGCGCAAGCCATCACGCAGCGCCATACCGAAGCCATCGCGCAAGCCGACGCGGCCGCGCAACGCCACGCGCAGGCAACTGCCGAGGCCGAGGCCGTCACGCAACGCCACAGCGAAGCGATCGCGCAGGCCGAAGCGGCCGCCGAACGTCACGCGAAGGCGATCGCCGACGCGGAAGCGCTCGTCGAAGCCGTCGTGAAGGACGCCGCGACGAGCCCGGCGGCGTCCGATACCGCGACGGTAGTCGCGGCCGAAGTCGTCGAACCGGCCGTCGAACCGGCCGTCGAACCCGCTGCCGCGCCAGTTGCCGCCGATGAAGGCGCTGCGGCGCCGGCCGACGCGAGCACCGCCGTCGTCGCGACGAACGCCGCCGACAGCGCGATCGAAGTCGTCCCCGTCGAAGCAGCGGACGCGCCCGCGGACAAGGCGACGCTGCACGTCGCACGCCCGTCGCAGAACGAACTGACGCTGACCGTCAACGGCCAGTCGATCACGCTGCACCCGGAGCAGCTGGGCCAGCTGATCGAGGAACTCGCGCAAGCGCGCGCGTCGATGCAACCGGAACCGCCGCCCGGCATCCCGGCCGGCTGGCGCTTCGTGACGACGAAGAACCCGATGATGGCCGTGCAGAAGCAGTCGAACGGCGACCGCCTGCTGGTCGCGCGCCACACCGGCTACGGCTGGGTGCCGTTCACGTTCTCGCCGGACGTCGTGATCCAGATGTACATGATGCTGACGCAGCGGTAAGCGCCGCCGCCGCAAACAAAACAGCCCGATCGGTTCGCACCGATCGGGCTGTCTGCTTTTTGAAGTCCGGAGGTCAGCCGGCACACGCCGGCGTCATTCAGTTCAACGCTCCACCGGCGCCTGCACCCGCGCCTTCCACTGGCCGCCCTTGCCGCGCCAGTAGCGCCACGCGGACGCGAACGTCGCACCGACGTAGAACAGCGCGACGAGCGGCAGCGCGGGCGCCCACAGCGGCGAGCGCCGGTAGTAGCGCAGCATCGGCGCATACGCGGTGCACATCGACGCCCACGCGAGCCACGCCGGCCATGCGCGCGCGCCGTAGACCAGCGCGGCGACGGGCGGCACGAGGTAGATGATCGTCATCCCGAGCAGCGTGCCGGCGAGCAGCAGCGGCGAATAATGGAGCTGCGTGAACGCGGTGCGCGCGATCATGTTCCAGATGTCGCGCCAGCTGTCGTACGGACGCAGCGACACGCTGCGCTCGGCCAGATCGAGCCGGATCGGATGCCGGCCGCTGCCGCGATGCTTGATCTGCGCGGCGAGGCTGCAGTCGTCGATCAGCGCGCCGCGGATCGATTCGATGCCGCCCGCCTCCTCGAGCGCGCTGCGCTTGACCAGCATGCAACCGCCCGCGGCGCCGGCCGTCCGGTTGCGCGGATTGTTGATCCACGAGAACGGATAGAGCTTCGCGAAGAAGAACACGAACGCCGGGATCAGCGCCTTCTCCCAGAACGAATCGCAGCGCAGCCGCACCATCAGCGACACGAGATCGCGCTGCTCGGCCTGCGCGCGCGTGACGAGCTGGGCGACGGCGTCGGGCGGATGGCCGATGTCGGCATCCGTCAGCAGCAGGTAGTCGGCCGGCAGCCCGAGCGTGCGCACCGCCGCGATGCCCTGCGACTGCGCCCATACCTTGCCCGACCAGCCGGACGGCAGCGGCTTCGCGGCCAGCACCGTCAGGCGCTCGGCGCGGTTGATCGCGAGCGCGGCCGCACGGGCCGCGTCGGCGGTGCCGTCGTCGCTGTGGTCGTCGACGATGATCAGATGAAAATCGCCCGGATAGTCCTGCTCGAGCAACGACGTCGCCGCCTGGGCGATCACGTCGACCTCGTTACGCGCCGGCACGACGGCGACGACGGCCGGCCAGCCGGCCTCGGCCGCGGCGCCGCGCGCCTGCGGCGGCAGCGCCCGCGCGGGCCGCGCACGCCAGAAGCCACCGCGCGCGACGAGCAGCACGATCCAGATCAGCAGCGACAGGCCGGACACCAGGAAGGTAATCGCCAGCATCATCGGCAAGCCTCCTGCCGGACACCGGCGCGAACGGCCCGGCCGCCCGCGGCGCATGAGCGGTCGAGCATATTGAGGGTCGGAGTAAAAACGCCCATGACCGCACAGGCGGCAGGGCGATACGCGTAAGAATCGACGGTCATCGAATGGCCTTGAAATGAGCGCGACGCCGGGCAGCCGGTCCGGCTGCCCGCGAAAGCGCGCAGTTTACCGGGTTCCGCGCGCGCCAGCGCCGACGCGGCTCTGCTATGGATGCAACACGGTGGATACAGCACCAGAGCACGGACGGCCCGATAGGGTTAAAATGCGCGATTAATTCGGGGTTCCGGGGCCTGGCCTGGCCGGTTCGTTCCTGCCTTCATAACATCAAGCCGGGGCGAGCGAGCCGTGCCAGCTCCTCGAACCCCGGCGTCTGTCGTCGGAGTTCGCTCATATATGCGAGTCATCCTTGCCCAGCCCCGCGGCTTCTGTGCGGGGGTTGTCCGCGCAATCGAGATCGTCGATCGCGCGCTGCAACAGCACGGCGCGCCGGTCTATGTGCGTCATGAGATCGTGCATAACCGGCATGTCGTCGAAAATCTGCGTAATAAAGGGGCACGATTCGTTGAGGAGCTCGACGAGGTGCCGCACGGCGCCGTGGCGATCTTCAGCGCACACGGTGTCGCCCAGACGGTCGAGCGCGACGCCGAAACGCGCGGGCTCGACGTGCTGGACGCCACCTGCCCGCTCGTCACGAAGGTGCACGTGCAGGGCCGCCAGTACGTCGCGGCGGGCCGCCGGCTGATCCTGATCGGCCACGCGGGCCATCCGGAAGTCGAAGGCACGATCGGCCAGATTCCGGCCGAGGTGATCCTCGTGCAGAGCGAGGCAGAAGTCGATACGCTGACGCTGCCGGTCGATACGCCGGTCGCGTACGTCACGCAGACTACATTGTCGGTCGACGACACGCGCGGCATCATCGAAGCGCTGCAGCGCCGGTTCACCGACATCGTCGGCCCGGACACGCGCGACATCTGCTACGCGACGCAGAACCGCCAGGCCGCCGTGCGCGAACTGAGCGGCCAGGTCGATGTGCTGCTGGTCGTCGGTGCGACGAACAGCTCGAACTCGAACCGCCTGCGCGAGATCGGCACCGAAAGCGGCGTGCCGAGCTATCTCGTCGCCGACGGCTCGGAAGTGAAGCCCGAATGGTTCGCGGGCGTGCAGACGGTCGGCCTGACCGCCGGCGCGTCGGCACCCGAGGAAATGGTTGAGGATGTAATCGGCGCGCTGCGCGCGCTGGGGCCCGTCGATGTCACGACGATGGCGGGCCGTGAAGAAAAAGTCGAATTCAAGTTGCCGGCGAAGCTTACGCAAGCTGTCGCCCGCGAAGTTTAAGGAGGACAACTCTTGTCTATTCCGCTGCTCCAGCAAGTCCGCGTCGGCGCATACATCATGCGTCAACACCTGTCCGGCAACAAACGCTATCCGCTCGCGCTGATGCTCGAGCCGCTGTTCCGCTGCAACCTCGCGTGCAACGGCTGCGGCAAGATCGACTATCCGGACCCGATCCTGAACCAGCGCCTGTCCGTCGAGGAATGCCTGGGAGCCGTCGACGAGTGCGGCGCGCCCATCGTGTCGATCGCCGGCGGCGAGCCGCTGCTCCACAAGGAGATGCCGGAGATCGTCAAGGGCATCATGAAGCGCAAGAAATTCGTGTACCTGTGCACGAACGCGCTCCTGATGGAAAAGAAGATGGACGACTACGAGCCGAATCCGTACTTCGTCTGGTCGGTCCACCTCGACGGCGACAAGGAGATGCACGACCATTCCGTGTCGCAGGAAGGCGTGTACGACAAGGCGGTCGCGGCCATCAAGGAAGCGAAGCGCCGCGGCTTCCGCGTGAACATCAACTGCACGCTGTTCAACGATGCGATCCCCGAGCGCGTCGCGAAGTTCTTCGACACGCTCGAGCCGATCGGCGTCGACGGCATCACCGTGTCGCCGGGCTACGCCTACGAGCGCGCGCCGGATCAGCAGCACTTCCTGAACCGCGACAAGACGAAGAACCTGTTCCGCGAGATCCTGAAGCGCGGCGAAGGCGGCAAGCGCTGGTCGTTCAGCCAGTCGTCGCTGTTCCTCGACTTCCTGGCCGGCAACCAGACGTACAAGTGCACGCCGTGGGGCAACCCCGCACGCACCGTGTTCGGCTGGCAGAAGCCGTGCTATCTGGTCGGCGAAGGTTACGTGAAGACCTTCAAGGAACTGATGGAAGACACGAACTGGGACAACTACGGCGTCGGCAACTACGAGAAGTGCGCGGACTGCATGGTTCACTGCGGCTTCGAAGCCACGGCCGTGATGGACACGATCTCGCATCCGCTGAAGGCGCTGCGCGTGAGCAAGAAGGGCATCAAGACGGACGGCCCGTTCGCACCGGACATCTCGATCGCGAAGCAGCGTCCGGCCGAGTACGTGTTCTCGCGCCACGTCGAGATCAAGCTCGACGAAATCCAGCGCGCCGGCAAGGGCAAGCTGCAGAAGCCGGCGAAGTCGGCAACGGCGGCTTAAGCGCGTGTCGCTGCGCGGGGGCTGACGCCTCCGCACGGGCAGGCGGCAAGGAAGCGCCACGGAGTTCGCTCCGTGGCGCTTTTGTTTTGTCGGGCCTCGTCAAGGGGACCGCCGGGCATCCGCGCACGCATCGGAATGCGCACGCCGCTCGCCCAGGCTAGTGTCGCGACTCCGCCGCCGCGATCAGCTGCCATGCGGTCGGGCCGGGATCGAGCAGCGGGTCGGACGGCGGATCGAGATCGTGCCGATGGGTTTCCTCGGACGGCAGCGTCTGCCACTTCGCAATGCCGATCTCGTCGCCGCACACGGTGCATCGATAGATGCCCGCGATCTTCACTTCGCTACCCGGCGGCAGGTTCTCGCGGAATGCGCGGCCGATTCCGCACGTGAAGTAGCCGCCGATCCTGTATAGCGCCATCGCTCCTCCTGGCCGAAACGAATGCGTTCGCGCCGACACGCACGATCGTCGCAAACGCGAGGATGGATCGTCATCGACCGAACCCGTTCGGCTCCTGTCGTGACATTAGACGGCGAGCGTCAGCCCCCGTGAATGGGACTCGTACGAAACACGGCCCGGGCGTCGGTCGCGTTGCCGCCGCTCAATGCAGAACGGCCGGCTCCCGCATCTTCGCCGCCGCGTGCGCGACCAGTGCCGGCTGTTCGGCCGACGCAAACGTGCAGACGTGATTCCATAGCTCGGCGAGCCGATGTCGCGTGAGCGTCGCGACGCACGCGTCGTTCGCGGCGAGCACGCGCTCGAGCACCGCGCATTCGTCGTCGCGCAGCGTCCATGCACCGCTTTGCGCGGCGCGCGCCACGCTCGCGTCGAGCACGCGCTCCGCCTCGACGCAGAGGTCGATGCTCGCATCGGGGGATACCGCATCGTCGAGCGCGAGGAACACCAGATAGACGCTCGTGCGCAGCCGCATCAGCAACGTTTCGCTGCCGTGCTCGCCGCGCAGCGCGACGAGCGCCATGTGGCATTTCAGCGAAATGTCGCGCACATGCGCGGGCGGCAGCGGCAGCAGCCACTCGCGCGTCAACGGCGGGCGGCGACGGCCTTTCCGGACGGCCTTCATGATTCGTCCTCGCTTGCGGCAACGTCGTCCGCATCGAATGCCGGCCACCCGGTGCGGCACGCGACCGCACCGCGGCTTGCGTCGCGATTGCCGCTCGCGCGGCGCCGTGCGCCGTACACGTCGTCCCGCCGCCGCGTCGCGCACGCCGCTGGCAGCCGGCGAATCAGCGACGCGCGCAACGCAGCGGGGAGTCGGTTCGCGCATGCCATGCTCGTCTCCCGCATCAGAACGTGTTCTCGCCCTTCAGGTAGTACGCGGTCTTCACGAAGAACGCCTTCACCGGATGGCCGCTCTGCGCGTCGCGCGCCGCACGCAGTTGCATCGCCGCCTTCTCTTCCTGCGAGCGGTCGGGCAACGGGTTGCGCACACGTTCGAGCGCACGCTGCATCGCGAGCGGATAGTTCTGGTTGCCAGCTGTCGTCGCACGATAGCCGGCGCGCGTCATCTGCATCAGCTGCACGTCGGTCTCGGCACGCGCCGCCTTCCAGTTCAACGGTGCGGCGTTCGACTGCGACTCGGTGTCGACGGACTGCGCGAAGCTCGCGACGGGCAGCACGGCAAGCGCGCCGGACAGGACAGCAAGGGAAACAAGGGATCGCATCATGGCCTCCAGATGGTTGCTTCCGCATCGATCTTGATGATCGATGCGGTGCAATCATCGTATGACGCGTGGCCATGCGCTTGAATAGCCGATTCCGCAATTGATATTTTCGGCACCGGCACCCGGGGCGCGATCCGCGCATTTCGCCACTGCCGCCTGACCGGAATTTCTTTATTTCATTCAACTACCTGATCGCGTTTTCGCAGACGATTCGAAGCGGCACGTGAATCGCCGTTGCAGTTTTCGAAATGACATATTGCCGTCGAGATTTCGGCCGAAGCTTGGCCCGGCAAGGCTTTCGGCGCGATGCAGGATGCGTGAACTCACGCGAGAAAAGTCTCGTCGAACGAGCCGGTTTCCCTGACGCGCGACAAATCCTCCGCGCCGATTTACCGCTCCGCGACAAGACGTGTCCGACAAGTAAGCGCGATAATTGAGCATTGGCCGTATGTCACGGCTCTCATGCCTTCCCTATTCTTCATTCGAGTCCGCCATGTCCGCCATCGACACCACCGCCATCGACAGTTGGCACGCACACGTCTACTTCGACGCCGCGAGTCGCGACGCGGCCTGGGCGTTTCGCCTCGTCGTCGAAGAACGGTTCGGCGCGATCATCGAGCTCGGCCGCTTTCACGAACGCCTCGTCGGCCCGCATCCGGCGTGGTCGTACCAGATCGCGTTCGACGCCGCGCGGTTCGACACCATCGTGCCGTGGCTCGTGCTGAATCACGGCGCGCTCGACATCTTCCTGCATCCGAACACGAACGACGAACTGCGCGACCACCGCGACAGCGCGGTGTGGATCGGCAAGTCGCATGAACTGAATCTCGGCGCGCTGGGGGGCTGACGGGCGGCTTGCGCGACATCCACGTTTCGGTTCGCGCTGAAACGTCCGGGGGTGTTGCCTCAATACAGTGGTTCCGTTATCCACGCTTGCCGGAACCCGTCATGACACACGCCGACACCGATGCGCAACGCATCCATCAAGACTGGCACGCCGCCGTCGTCGCACGCGACCTCGACGCGCTGATGTCGCTGTACGCGGACGACGCGATCCTCGAAACGCCGCTGATCGTCGTCACGCTGCCCGATCAGGGCACGGGCGTGCTGCACGGCAAGGCCGCGATCGGCGCGTTCTTCGCGGCGGGCCTGCGCAATCCGGGCAACAAGCTCGGACGCTGGCACCGCACGGGCCTGTTCTTCTCGAACGGGCGGCAACTCATATGGGAATATCCGCGCGAAACGCCGGAAGGCGATCAGGTCGATCTCGTCGAGGTGATGGATCTGCGCGACGGGCTGATCGCGCATCACCGCGTCTACTGGGGATGGGTCGGGTTCATGGCGCTGCGCGGCGCGGCACAAGCGGCCGGGCGCGAATGACGCGCACCGTGCCGTCCGCGCTCGCGCTCACGCAACGTACATCGCGACACTGACGAACTGGCACAGGCTGCCGGCCAGCACGAAAAGGTGCCAGATGCCGTGCCCGTGGCGGATGCGCTCGTCGTTGATGAAGAAGTAGATGCCCGCGCTGTAGATGACGCCGCCGGCCACGAGCCATGCGGTACCCACCGGCGGCAACGCATGGATCAGCGGGCGGATCGCGACGAGCGCGAGCCAGCCCATCAGCACGTACAGCACCATCGACACGATGCGCGTGCGCCGTCCGAGCGTGAGCTCCTGCGCGATCCCGAATGCGGCGAGCCCCCAGCTCACGCCGAACAGCGACCAGCCCCACGGGCCGCGCAGCGTGACGAGCGCGAAGGGCGTGTAGCTGCCCGCGATCAGCAGATATATGGCCGAATGGTCGCACTTCTGCAGGATCGCCTTGAGCCGCGGGTTGCGCACGCTGTGGTACAGCGTCGAGATCGCGTACAGCAGGATCAGCATCGCGCCGTACACGCTGAAGCTCACGATCTTGTAGGGATCGCGATCGAGCGCGCCCATCGTCACCAGCGCGACCAGCCCTGCCACCGACAACACCGCGCCGACGAGATGGGAAATGCTGTTGAAACGCTCACCGACATGCACGACGGATTCTCCTGCGCGGATTCATCGGAAAAAGCAAAAACCCTATGATACCGGCGCGGCGAGCGAGCCATGCTGAAGCCGGTCAAACGCCGCGGCGACGGCGGCGCCCGCGCGCGCCGCCCGGCCCCAAAAGAAAAAAGCGCCGCGAATGCCTTCGCGGCGCCTCCTGGTCCGTCACCGGACCGCCCTACCGGGCGGCTTCACCGGCCCGGTTCAGCAACACTTCCCCGCCCCCGACCCGTACCGCGCATTCTGACGCTCGCGGAAGAATTCCTCGTACGTCATCGGCTCGCGGTCCGGATGGGTTTCGCGCATGTGCGCGACGTAGGTGTCGTAGTCGGGCAGGCCGACCATCAGCCGCAACGCCTGCCCGAGGTAACGCCCCGCGCTGCGCAGGTCGCCGCCGAGATCGCTGAACATCGCGGCCTCCCGTTATCGTCCGCTGCCGAGCGCCTGCGCGGCCGGCATCGACTCGTACGGCGTCTCGCGCACGGTCGGCTTCGACTCGCGGCGCGCGCGCAGCACGGCGAGCAGCCCGTACACAGCGATCGCCACGACGACGAAGATGAACAGGCCGGCCAGCGCCGCATCGATGTAGTCATTGAAGATGATCCGCTGCATCTGCGCGATCGACTTCGCCGGTGCGAGCACCTTGCCTTCGTCCACCGCGGCCTGCAGCTTCGCGGCGTGCGCGAGGAAGCTGACCTTCGGATTCGAATCGAAAATCTTCTGCCAGCCGGCCGTCAGCGTGCAGATCAGCAGCCACGCGGTCGGCACGATCGTCACCCAGGCGTAGCGCTCACGCTTCATCTTGAACAGCACGACGGTGCCGAGCACCAGCGCGATCGCGGCGAGCATCTGGTTCGAGATGCCGAACAGCGGCCACAGCGTGTTGATGCCGCCGAGCGGATCGACCACGCCCTGGTACAGGAAGTAGCCCCACGCGGCCACGCACAGCGCGGTGGCGACCAGGTTCGCGGGCAGCGACTCGGTGCGCTTGAGCGCCGGATGGAACGTGCCGAGCAGGTCCTGCAGCATGAAGCGGCCCGCGCGCGTGCCGGCGTCGACGGCCGTCAGGATGAACAGCGCCTCGAACAGGATCGCGAAGTGATACCAGAACGCCATCATCGCTTCGCCGCCGATCACCTGGTGCAGGATGTGCGCCATGCCGACGGCCAGCGTCGGTGCGCCGCCCGCGCGCGCGATGATCGTCGTCTCGCCGACGGCCTTCGCGGTCTGCGTCAGCATGTCGGGCGTCAGCACGAAGCCCCACTGCGTGACCGTGTTCGCGACGGCTTCCGGCGTCGAGCCGAGCACGGCCGCCGGCGCGTTCATCGCGAAGTAGATGCCCGGCTCGATCACGCACGCGGCGACGAGCGCCATGATCGCGACGAACGATTCCATCAGCATCGCGCCGTAACCGATGAAGCGCGCGTTGGATTCGTTGTCGATCAGCTTCGGCGTCGTGCCCGACGAGATCAGCGCGTGGAAACCCGACACCGCGCCGCACGCGATCGTGATGAACAGGAACGGGAACAGGTTGCCCGACCACACCGGGCCGGTGCCGTCGACGAACTTCGTCAGCGCGGGCATCTTCAGTTCCGGTGCGACGACCAGGATGCCGATCGCGAGGCCGAGGATCGTGCCGATCTTCAGGAACGTCGACAGGTAGTCGCGCGGCGCGAGCAGCAGCCACACCGGCAGCACCGATGCGACGAAGCCGTAACCGATCAGGATCCACGTGAGCTGCGTGCCGTTGAACGTGAACCACGCGGCGAGCGTCGGCGAATCATGCACGTGCTGGCCGAACGCGATCGATGCCATCAACAGCACGAAGCCGATGATCGACACTTCGCCGATGCGGCCCGGACGGATGTAGCGCGTGTAGACGCCCATGAACAGCGCGATCGGAATCGTCGCGGCGACGGTGAACGTGCCCCACGGCGAATTCGTCAGCGCCTTCACGACGATCAGCGCGAGCACCGCGAGGATGATCACCATGATCAGGAACGCGCCGAACAGCGCGATCACGCCGGGCACCGTGCCGAGCTCCATCTTGACGAGGTCGCCGAGCGAGCGGCCGTCGCGACGCGTCGAGATGAACAGCACGATGAAGTCCTGCACCGCGCCGGCGAACACGACGCCGGCCAGGATCCACAGCATGCCGGGCGTGTAGCCCATCTGCGCGGCGAGCACGGGGCCGACGAGCGGCCCGGCGCCGGCGATCGCGGCGAAGTGATGGCCGAACAGCACGTACTTGTTGGTCGGTACGTAGTCGAGGCCGTCGTTGTACTTGACCGCCGGGGTCATCCGCAGCCCGTCGAGCTGCATGACCTTGCTGGCGATGAAGCGGCTGTAGAAGCGATATGCGATCAGATACACGCAGACTGCGGCGATCACGATCCATAGCGCGCTGACACGTTCGCCGTGCCCAAGTGCGATCGTCCCGAACGCGAATGCGCCGAGCAGCGCGATCGCGATCCAGAGCAGGGTACTGGAAGCCCGATTCATGGCGTCTCCTGGTCTCCAATGTGTTTTTGAGTGGATGCGGCGTGGTGCCGAACCCGCGTGACGTCGATGCGTCGTGCCGCGTCTTGTGAAAGCCGCGGCGGTGGGCCGTAGTATTCCGCGCGATGGGGGCGGCTTACAAGCGCACAACTACGTATGCGGGGCTACGTAGAATTACGTAGACAGGGGGGATGAGGGTGCGCGGCGGTGCTGGATCGCCGCGCGGCACGACGTGACACTCGGCCGGCCCGGCACATCGCGCACCGGGCCGGGCCGCTTGCATCAGTGCTTGTCGTCGACCTTCTTCGGCTTCGGCGGCGACGGCACCTTCGCATACTGGAACGCCGGCGTCGCCTTCAGCGCATCCTTCGTCGCGCCCGGCAGGTAGATGTTGCCGTTGCGCACGTCGAGCGACCCGATCGGCACCGCGACGTCATGCGCGGCCACGCCGAGGAAGCCGCCGGCCGACACGATCGCCGCCGACACCGAGCCGTCCGGCGCGACGATCAGGTCGCGCACCGTGCCGACTTTCTGGTTCGCGTCGTTGTACACGACCTTGCCGAGCACGCTCTTCTTCACGCTCCAGCCTTCGAGCAGCGCCTGCGATTGCTCGACGGTCACGCTGAGCGGCTGCGCGCCGGCGATCTGCGCGTGCGCGCTGACGCTCGATGCGAGGATGGTTGCTGCGATGAGGGTCTTGTAGAACTTCATGTAATTTGCACTCCGGTTCGGTTGTTGTTGATTCCGGGAGCGAAGCGACGCGGGCGCAACGGCTGATCGGTGAGCACCCCGCGCTTCGTCGGTCGCGTGGCGGTCGGCCGCGCCGCCACTGCGTGTGTGCATGACGGACCGGCATGGCCGGGCCGCAGCGTGCAGCACGGCTTCATGGTAGCGACATTCGCCGGATCGTGCGTCCAGCGTGCAACGCGGCAGGCGGAGCGAGCCGGAGCCAGATCAATGACCCTGCGGATAGTTGGTGCGCGCGGCGCGGAAAAAGCGACGTCGCGGCCTGTCGATCAGGAGAACATGGCAAACAGTCAACCGGCGTCACCGGTGCATCGAACTGCGCGGCCGGCGCCACCCCGCCGCCCTGCCCCGCAGCCACGCCGCGTCACGCGTTACGCGAATACACCCGGCGATGCCGCACCGCCTCGGCCAGCACGTCGAGCACCGGCTCGGTCTGAGACCAGCTCAGGCATGCATCGGTGATCGACACGCCGTACTGCAGCGGCACACCCGGCTTCAGGTCCTGACGCCCGGCCTCGAGATGGCTCTCCACCATCACGCCGACGATCCGGTGCTCGCCCTGCCCCAACTGTCGCGCGAGATCCTGCGCGACGTCGATCTGCCGTTCATGCGACTTGTTCGAGTTCGCATGCGAGCAATCGACCATCACCTGCTCGCGCAACCCGCTCTTGCGCAGCACCGCGCAGCTCGCCTCGACATGCTCGGCGTCGTAGTTCGGCCCGTTCTTGCCGCCGCGCAGGATCACGTGCGCGTCGTCGTTGCCGCGCGTCTCGAAGATCGCGGCCATCCCCATCTTCGTCATCCCCATGAACGCGTGGCTCGCGCGCGCGGCGACGATCGCGTCCGACGCCACCTGCACGCCGCCGTCGGTGCCGTTCTTGAAGCCGATCGGGCAGCTCAGCCCCGACGCGAGCTGGCGATGGCTCTGGCTCTCGGTCGTGCGCGCACCGATCGCGCCCCACGCGATCAGGTCGGCAATGTATTGCGGGCTCAACAGGTCGAGGAATTCGGTCGACGCCGGCAGGCCCAGCGCGTTGATGTCGAGCAGCAGCTGCCGCGCGGCGCGCAGCCCTTCGTTGATGCGGAAACTGCCGTCCAGGCGCGGATCGTTGATGTACCCCTTCCAGCCGACCGTCGTGCGCGGCTTCTCGAAGTACACGCGCATCGTGATCAGCAGGTCGTCCTTCAGCGCATCGGCGGCGGCCTTCAGGCGGCGTGCGTAGTCGAGCGCCTGGTCGTGGTCGTGGATCGAGCACGGGCCGACGACGAGCAGCAGCCGGTCGTCGCGGCCGTGCAGGATGTCGCCGATCGCGCGGCGCGTGTCCTCGACGAGCGTCTGCGTGGCGGCCGGCACCGGCAGTTCGTCCTGCAGCAGCGCGGGGGAAATCAGCGGACGCACGGCGCCGATGCGGACGTCGTCGATGCGCGTGGTGTCCTGCGTCGCGTCGGCGCTGCCTACCTCGCGATCGTGGGAAGGATTGTCGAGGTTCTGCATGGGAATTCTCCGGGGGACGTCTGGAATGATTGGCAGCCTCGATTATGGCACTCGCGCAAGGCGGCGCGCCGCTCGCGCAGCACTTCCGCGCGAGCGCGCACCTCGCGACGCGAGCCGGCCGTTCGGCCGAGTGGTCGCACGTCACCGAAGTACCGTACGATCATCGCTGTCCGCTGCCGATTCGGGCCCTCGTTCGACGTAGGCGGCACGACGCCCCATCCGTCCGTGATTGATCGTTCGCAACTTGACCCGACCCGCGAAGATGACCGTATCCGAACTGCTCAGCGCCATCCGCCAGCCCTACGCCGACCTGCTCGCGCAAACGGCGGCGCAACCGGCGGCCGTCGTCGAACCGGCCTACCGTAAAGCCGACGGCACGCTGGCCACCGAAGGCCCGCTCGCGCTGCCATGCCGCGCCGACCTCGTTCACACCGGAGGCGAATCGGCCGGCCAGCCGGCGATGGTCGACTCGACCGCGCAACTGGATTTCGAGCCCTTCGCGTTCGAACTCGAAACGGCGGCCGTGTCGATCCGGCCGTTCGTGTGGGACTGGGTGACGGTCGAAGCCGACGGTCTCGACGAAGCCGCGGCCACCGACGCGTTCAAGGCATGGTTCTTCGCGTGGTTCGACACCGACGACGCGCGCGTGCCGGCCGAGGACGGCCTGCACGGCGTCGTTCACTATCTGTCGGAGCCGGCGCGCACGGAGCACGGATGGCGGGTCAACGCGGATCTCGGTTCGGCGCCGGGCGCGGCCGTGGAAGACCTGCTGTTCCGGCTCGTCGACGCAGGCGCCACGCGAATCAGCATCGGCTGAATCGCCTCTCCCTCACTCACCTGCCAACATGAAAAAAACATTCGCCGCGTTGCTGCTGTGCATCGCATTGCCCGCGTCGGCCGAGGTCAGCACGGAAGTGCTGTGCTTCAGGACGACCGGCGACAAACCCGTGCGATTCGAGCTGCGCACGTATTACGACGACGTGGCCAAGTGGCAAGGCGGCGTCGTCCGGTATGCGAAATCGAAGTCGGCCATTCCGCTGCTGTTCAAGCACGAGGATCACGAAGAACTCGCGGAAGGCCGCCCGTACCAGTACACGACAACGTGGTGGGAAATGGTCGACGGCAAGATCAACGGCGAATATGAAATGATGAGCCAGGGTGCGATCGTCTATTCGATGACGTACACCAATGCGCGTACCGGCAAGAAGACCGATTTCGCGTGGGCGCAGGACGTCGATGCGTCCGCGAAGACGGGGTGCCGCTGGTGATCCGGATCGGGCGGTATCGCGACGCGAGGCTGTCAACCGGCGCGCCCGCTTGCGCGCCGGCGCGAGGTTGACTCGAGCAGCCCGTCAGCCCGCGTCGCCCGGCGCGTCGACGTCGATCCCGAGTTCGGTCGCCATCCGCTGAACGAGCGCGTTCAGCCGCGCCACTTCATCCGCAAGCCGCTTCTGCTCGGCCTTCAGCGCCTCGAACTCGGACGGCGGAACGGAATCCGTGCCGCCACCGGTATCCGGACCGGCGAAGTCGGCGATGTTCACCTCGCCGCACATCAGGTGCATCCAGCGGTTCTCGCGCGCACCGGCCGCACGCGGCAGCCGGATGACGAGCGGCTGCGCACGCGCCGCGAGTTCGTCGAGGAAGGCCTCGACCGACGAGATGTCCGCGAAGCCGTGCAGGCGCGCGCTGTTCAGGCGCAGTTCGGCGGCCGTCTGCGGGCCGCGCAGCAGCAGGATCGTCAGCAGCGCGATCGCCTGGCTCGGGATGCCGAGCACGCGATTCATGTTGTGCTCGAAACGCGGCACGCGGCTGCTGCTGCCCTCCATCACGAGGCTCAGGTGCTTGAGACTGTCGAGCGCGGCCGTGACTTCGTCGTCGCTGACGTTCATCACCGGCGAGCGTGCGGTTTTCTGGTTGCAGCCCGCGGTCAGCGCATTCAGCGACAGCGGATAGGTGTCCGGCACCGTGTGCTGCTTCTCGACGAGCACCCCGAGAATGCGGGCCTCGAGAGGCGTGAGTTCGCGCAGGGCGCGTGGCGTGGGCATATCCGGCGTGGTGTTCATGGATGGCGTCGCAGCGTGCAGCAGGTGAAGGGAAACGTCGCGGCCCGTCCGGCGTCGCGAACGGGCGAGCCATATGATAGCTCGCGACGTGGGGGCCGGCGCCACTTGCCGCCGCGCCGCGCGCACTTGCCGCAGACGGCTTTCGTCCAACGTATCGGGCGTGCGGCGGCGCGCGACGATGCGTGCATTCGGCGCCGCGCATTCACGCCGCGCGGCCGCGCCTGGCATCGCTGCGCGTTTGCGCGTCGTGCAAGCCGGCGCTACGATACGCGTTCAGCCGGAGAGGCGCCGCCGCACGCGGCCGCCTTCGCACGCCACGCCGGCACCGCGCATCGCCCGTCCCCGCACGCCGGGTTGCCGCGCATGCGCGTCACTCGTCAACACGGTTCAACCGTTCACTCGCTCACCACCATGACCACATCCTCTTCAGCGCCGAACGTGCGCGCCATCGTCACCGGACACACGCGCGGCCTCGGCGCGTCGCTCGCGGAACAACTGCTGCAGGAAGGCATCGCCGTGCTCGGCGTGTCGCGCAGCCGTCATCCGTCGCTCGCCACGCAGGCCGGCGACCGATTCGCCGAAATCGAACTCGACCTGTCGGATACGTCGGCCGTCGCGGCGTGGCTGGCCGGCGACACGCTGCGCAGCTTCGTCGACGGCGCGTCGATCGTGCTGCTCTTCAACAACGCGGGCATCGTCGATCCGATCGGGCCGCTCGACGCGCAGGACCCGGCGCTCGTCGCACGCGCGGTCGGCCTGAACGTCGCGGCGCCGCTGATGCTGTCGGCCGCGCTCGTGCAGGCGGTATCGGCGCGAACCGAATGCCGGATCCTGCACGTGTCGAGCGGCGCCGCGCGCAACGCATACGCGGGCTGGAGCGTCTATTGCGCGACCAAGGCCGCGCTCGATCATCACGCACGCGCCGTCGCGCTCGACGCGAACCGCGCGCTGCGGATCTGCAGCGTCGCGCCGGGCGTCGTCGATACGGGGATGCAGGCGACGATCCGCTCGACCGGCGAAGCGAACTTCCCGATGCGCGAGAAATTCGACCAGTTGAAGGCGAGCGGCGCGCTGTCGACGCCCGAGGCCGCCGCGCGGCACCTGATCGGCCATGCGCTGAGCGACGCGTTCGGCGCCGAGCCGACGACCGACGTGCGGAACCTGCCGGCCGGCTGAGCCGCGCACGCGGCGCGTCAGCCTTCGAGCCGCTTCGTCCAGTCTTCGACCTGCCGCTCCGTCCGGCGCTTGTCGAGCATCTTGCGCCAGCCGGGCGGCAATACCGGAACGCCGCACAGCGCATCGAGCGCGGCCATGTCGAGCGTGCGCCGGTACAGCACGTCGAGCACCGTCGACAGCGGCCATTGCGGATACCGGCGCTCGTGCAGCGCCAGCACATCGCCCGGCGCCACCCAGCCTTCGTCCAGCACACGGTAGTACCAGCCGGTCCGGCCGCTTTGCTGCACGAGCGCCGCCATGCGCGGATGGTCGAAGCGCGCATTGAGCTTCCAGCACGGCTGCCGCGACTGCGACACCTGCAGCACGGCGCCGCCCAGCGTGAACACGTCGCCGAGACACACGTCGTGCTCGGTCACGCCGTGCGTCGACAGGTTCTCGCCAAATGCGCCCGGCCGCCCGAGCACGTCGCGCGCCCCGATCTGCTCGGACCACCACGCATAGTGATCGTACGCATAGTGATGGACCGCCTTGTCGGGGCCGCCGTGATGCCGCGCATCGGCCTGCCCGTCGCCCGCAAAGCCGAGCGCGCCGAGCCACAGACGCGCGTCGACCGGCTGCTTGTCGATCGCACTCAGGTGCGGCGTGCCGGCCAGCGGCCGGCTCGTGCCGACCCGCACCGCGGCGATGGCGACCGCGATCGCCGGCCGCGCGTCGCCGCTCATGCCGGCACACCGTCCGGCAGCGCCGCAAGCAGGCGTTCGAGCTCGCGCGTACGCACGTCGCCGAGCGGCAACAACGGCCGCCTCGGGTCGCCCGCGTCGAAGCCGCGCAGCCGCAACCCGGCCTTCACGGTCACCGGCAGGCCGCCGTCGACGATGAACCGCAGCAGCGGCAACTGCGCATGAAAAACCGTCCTGGCGCGCGCCAGGTCGCCCACGCGCATCGCGTCGACCAGCGCAATCGGCAACGCGGCATTCAGGTTCGGCGCGGCCGTGCACCATCCGGCCGCGCCCGCGGCCAGCGCGGCGAGCGCCATCGGATTGCTGCCGTTGTAGAACGGGATCGTCCCGTCGCTCAACTGCGCGAGCCGGTGCATCCGCCCGATGTCGCCGGTGCTCTCCTTGACCATCGTCACGTTGTCGACGGTCCTGCAGATCGTCGCGATCAGGTCGGGCGACATGTCGACGCCGCTCGTCGCGGGTTGTTGTACAGCATGATCGGGATGCCGATGGCGTCGCCGATCGCGCGGTAATGCGCGACGATCTCGTCGTTGCCGAGCTTCCAGTACGACACGGGCAGCACCATCACGGCATCGGCGCCGGCCTGCTCGGCGAAGCGCGCGCGGCGCACCGCACCGGCCGTCGTGAGATCGGAAATGCCAACGACGGTCGGCACGCGCCGGCGCACCGCGCGAATCGACGCGGTGGCGACCGTCTCCCATTCGGCGTCGGACAGGTACGCACTCTCGCCGGTACTGCCTAGCGGCGCGATCGCGTGGACGCCATCGGCGATCAGGCGCTCGATCAGCGCATCGAGCGCCGGCAGGTCGATGCCGCCGTCGGCAGAGAACGGCGTAACCGGATAGGCGATGACGCCTTGCAGCAGGATGGACACGATGTGGATTCCTCAATGATGGATGGACGAGACGGAAGCCATGCGCCCGCTCATGCAATACAGTCCCGATGCGTGCGCAATGCGCGACGCGCGTAGTAATCGAACGTCACGGCATCGCGCTTCGGCTTCGAAATCCAGTCGTGCGCTTCCTGCGCGAGCGCCGGCGGAACCGGCTTGATCTCGCCGGCCGACATCGCCAGCAGTTGCAGCTTCGCGGCCCGCTCGATCAGCAGCGCGAGGATGCAGGCTTCCTCGATCGTCCTGCCGACCACGAGCTGGCCGTGATGCGACAGCAGGATCGCGCGCTTGCCGCCGAGCGCCTTCGAAATGATCTCGCCTTCCTCGTTGCCGACCGGCACGCCGGGCCAGTCCTTCAGGAACGCGCAATCGTCGTACAGCGGGCAGGTGTCCATGTGCGACACGACGAGCGGCTGCTCGAGCATCGACAGCGCCGCGACATGCGCCGGATGGGTATGGATGATGCAGTTCACGTCCGGGCGCTCGCGATAGATCCACGTATGGAACCGGTTGGCCGGGTTCGGAATGCCTTCGCCGTCGACGACGTCGAGATCCTCGTTGACGCGCAGCAGGTTCGCGGCCGAGATCTCGTCGAAGCCGAGCCCCAGCCGCTGCGTGTAGTACGTGCCGGCGTCGCCTCCGCGGCAGGTGATCTGCCCGGCCAGGCCCGAATCGTGACCGGCGTCGAACAGGATCCGGCACGTGAGCGCGAGCTTTTGCCGCGCGGACCAGCCGCTGTCGCCCACCTCGTTCTCGAGACGCCGCTCCGCCAGCGCGACCAGCGCCTCCTTCGTCAAATTCAGCGTTTCCGCCATGTTCACCTCCTGAATGGATCGGATCTGCCGCGCCGTCCGCGGCCGTGTCCGTGGACACGCAAGACACACGATACACCACAGGACACTTTGTGTCATGCGTTACAATCGATTTTTCGAAGAACACCCGGCGCCCCATGACGATTCGCCTGAAGCTGCTCAGAAAACAGAAGGGCTGGACGCTCGATGTGCTGGCCGACGAGACCGGCCTGACCAAGAGCTACCTGTCGAAAGTCGAGCGCGGCCTGAGCGTGCCGTCGATCGCGGTCGCGCTGAAGCTGTCGAAGGCGCTGAACATCGACGTCGAGCAGCTGTTCTCGGAAAGCCACAACCGCGAGCTGATCACGGTCACGCGCGCCGGCGAGCGCACGGCGATGGGTGCGACGGCCGACAGCCACGCGCACCGCTTCGAAAGCATCGCGGCCGGCGTCGCGCCGAAGAAGATGCTGCCGTTCGTCGTGCATCCGCCGCACGAATTCGTCGCGTCGACGTTCCGCGAGCACGAAGGCGAGGAATTCCTGTTCGTGCACAAGGGGCGCGTCGAAATCGAATTCCCGAACGAGACGGTGCAACTCAAGACCGGCGATTCAGTCTATTTCAACGCACTCATCCCGCACCGCACGCGCAGCCTCGGCGCCGCGCAGGCGGAGATCCTGGTCATCGTCAGTCACGACGACTAGCCTCGTCACTTCTTCGCGCAAGGATCTTCCGATGGTCACCAAGGCCACCGCACCGTTCCAGCAGATCAAGACGCTCGTTCGCCAGAATGTCGATGCGGGCGACTGGCGCCCGGGCGACCGCATTCCGTCCGAACTCGATCTCGCCGCGCAATTCGGCGTCGCGCGCATGACGGTCAACCGCGCGCTGCGCGAGCTGACCGAGGAAGGCGTGCTGAAGCGCATCGCGGGCGTCGGCACCTTCGTCGCCGAAGTCAAGCCGCAGTCGAACCTGCTGATGATCGCGCACATCCGCGACGAGATCCGCGCGCGTGGACACGAATATCGCTGCCGCGTGCTCAGCCAGTCGCGCGAGCCCGCGTCGTTCGACGTCGCGGCCGCGTTCGGGCTGGCGGTCAACACACCGGTCTTTCACGTGGTGTGCGTGCACGAGGAAAACGGCCGCCCGATCCAGCTCGAGGATCGCTACGTGAATCCGGCCGCCGCGCCCGAATTCATCGATCAGGACTTCCAGGCCGAGCCGCCGTCCGAATACCTGTTCAACAACGTGTCGCACTACGAACTGGAGATCGAGCACGTCGTCGACGCGGCGCTGCCGACGAGCGAACAGGCGCGGCTGCTCGACATGCGCGCCGACGAACCGTGTCTCACCCTCACCCGCCGCACCTGGACGAACGGGCTGCCCGTCACGTTCGTACACTTCCTGCATCCGGGCAACCGCTACCGGCTCGGCTCACGCTTCAAGCCGGGCGCCGGACGTCACCAGACCTGAACCTGCTTCGGCACCTGAAAACGACCACGCGCGGCGACCGCTTCATCGCGAAACGGCCGCCGCGCGTGTGACGTCGCTCGATGTCGTCGATATTCGCCGCTCAGATCGTCCCGACCTGCCCCGCGTCGCGCGTCCACACGACCGGAAACAGCGGATGCTCGAGCGGCACGCCCTCCGGCAGTTCGTCGGCCAGCCCCGGGAAATCGGGCGACGTCTTCCAGCGGCGCGGCGCGTGACGGATGTCGTCGCCGACGAAGCGGATCGAGAACGCGCGCCGGCGGTTCTGCGTACCGCCCGACGCATGCAGCGTCAGCATCCGGAAGCACACCATGTCGCCGGGCTCGAGCGCCCAGTGGCGAATCGGGAATGCCGAGCGGTCGGCCTCGATGTCGGGCAGGTCGGCGAGGCTGCCTTCGGGGAACCACTTCGCCTCCTTGTCCATGAACGTGCGCGGCATCAGCCATGGCCCCTGGTGCGAACCCGCGACGAATTCCAGCGTCGATTCGAGCGGCACCGGGTCGACCGGAATCCACATGCTGACGTTGTCGTCGCCTTCGATGTTGTAGTACGGCTGGTCCTGGTGCCACGGCGTGCGCTGCCGCGTGCCGGGCTCCTTCACGAGCAGATGGTCGTGATGCAGGCGAACAGTCTTCGTGCCCATTAGCGCGGCGGCCACCGACGGCGCGGGCGACCGCACGATGAAGTCGCGGTATGCATCGTTGTGCCGCCAGTTGCAGAAGTCCTCGAAGAACCAGCCCGGATCGTCGGGTCGGCTCGCGACCTTCGCACGCTCGCTCGGCTGCGCGAGGTTCGCGTCGATGCCGGCGCGCAGCGCGGCCACTTCGTCGGGCGAGAAAATGCCCTTGATGCACACCGCGCCTTCGTCGCGGAAGGCGGCGATCAGTTCGGACGTCACGGCTTTCGCGACGCGGTCCTGGATACTCGTCATGGCTTGCCTGTCGATTGAATGAAGCACGGGATCACGGGGGGCATGGGGTCACGGCGCGCTGGTCAACTGCTGCTTCGCCCCGTAGATGTCGAAGTCGAAGTATTTCGCGGCGATCTTCTGGTACGTGCCGTTCGCGCGGATCGCGGCGATCGCGTCGTTCAGCCGCTTCTTCATGTCGGCGTCGCCCTTGCGCACGCCCATCGCGACGCCGTAGCCGGTGATGCGCGCGTCGGTCACGTCGGGGCCCGCGAACGCGTAGCCCTTGCCGCGCGGCGTCTTCAGGAACGAATAGCCGGCCTGCGTCTTGTCCTGGAAGGTCGCGTCGAGACGGCCATTCACCAGATCCTGATACACCTGGTCCTGGTTCTGGTACGACACGATCGTCACGCCCTTGGTCGCCCATTCGGCCTTCGCGTACGCCTCCTGCGTCGTGCCCTGATCGATCCCGATGCGCTTGCCGGCGAGCGACGCCGCGGTCGGCAGCAGCTTCGAGCCGGCCGGCGCGACGAGCGCACCCGGCGACGCGTACAGCTTGTTCGAGAAGTCGATCTGCTTGAGCCGCTCGTCGGTGGCCGTCATCGCGGACATGATCACGTCGAACTTGCGCGCGCGCAGCGCCGGAATCATCCCGTCGAAGCCCTGCTCGACCCACACGCACTTCGCGCGCAGCTGCTCGCAGATCGCATTGCGCAGGTCGATGTCGAAGCCGGCGAGCGAGCCGTCGGGCTGCTTCGCCTCGAACGGCGGATAGGTGGGATCGATGCCCCAGCGAATCGTTGCCGTGTCCTGCGCGAACGAGACGAGCGGCGCGAACGCCAGCGCGGAAACGATCAGCTTTGCAGTGCGGTTCATGGTGTGTCCTTGTGGTCTCGACGCGGCGGGCAAGCGCCGGGCGTCCGTTGGGGAGCGTCGTGCCGGCAGGCCCGGCGCGGTACGCGAAAGACTGGGACTTCGATGAAACTGCGATGCAGTCTAGACCGCTCAATTTTTGAGCGCAAGCGGGGAGAGCGGGTTGGCGGAGGCTCCAGGGTTAAATCAGGACGAAGGGCTGGATTGATGATCGAGAAATAGCCGAATTCGCGGGATTTTCCTTGTGTTTCTAGTGTTTACCCGGCGTGATGTTTGGCTGCCACAGAACGAGTTTTCGCGGATATCCGCCGGAGGCGAATGTCTATACAGCGCGGTTCATCGAGACATTTTTCACCTGCGCCGCCCATGCACCCTATACCGCACCACCAACCATGGGTGGCGACGAGCCTCGTCGAGATGTAAGATATACTTTACATTCACGCGCGATAAACCTGCGTCCGGAGGTCAACATGCAACTCTATGAAATCGGCCAGGCCGTTGCAAAACGGAGGGCCGAACTCGACCTCACACAGGCCCAGCTTGCGAAACTCGCCGGATTGTCTCGCCTCACGGTGAACCAGCTTGAAACCGGCAAGATCAAGGATCTTGGCGTCAACAAGCTGATCCCGCTGCTCGGCGTGCTCGGCATCGAACTCCAGGCACAGCCAAGGCCGGCCCAAAGCGGCCTCTACAAGGCGGTTGTGAGCTCAAACGTCAGCTATAGAGGTGAATTGACCGAGCGACTGCTGGCCGACGCGTTGACCACGGGACAGATTCCCGCAGGATACGAATCGCAGATCTCCGTGATCCTCGACGAAGTGCCGTTGCCGGTGGTGGTGAAGGCCGCCGAAGAAGCTGCCGCACGCTCCGGCACGCCGCTTCGCGCCATCTGGAAGAACCTTGCCGCATGGTCGAAGGATCTTCATCTGTACCGGGAGGTATGGGCATGATTGCACCAGCCGCTTTGCCCGACGGCCCGTGGCAAGGCCTTTTCCGTCACGCACTGACACTCATCGACGAGATACGGAAGCACGGCACGTCCCGTCCGTTCTGGACCTTCGGCGGTGGCACCGTCCTCATGCTGCGTCACTGACATCGTGTCAGCAAGGACATCGACATCTTCGTACCCGACCCGCAGTATCTCGGGTACGTGAACCCGCGCATCAGCGACGCCGCATCGGACATCACGAGCGAATACGAGGAACACGCCGGCTTCGTGAAACTGGTGTTGCCCGACGGCGAGATCGACTTCGTGGTTTCCCGCAACCTGATGTCCCCCGGTTATGACGAATGGACGCTGATGGACCACGTCGTCAAGGTCGAGACTTCAGCGGAAATCGTCGCCAAGAAAATGTGGCATCGCGGAGATCGGCCCACCGCGCGAGACCTGTTCGATCTCTGTCTGGTCATCGAGCGGGAACCGGAGAGCTTGATGGACGCAAGCGCATTTCTCGTTCGTCATCGCGAGACCTTCCTGAGTCTGCTCGACGAGCGCCGTGCATTCGTGCAGTCGCGTTTCGACGATATCCGGACCCTCGGCTATACGCCGTCGTTCGACTACTGCGTGAATCTGGCCAGCGAGTTCCTCAGACAGCTTCCCGACACCAGCACCGCCCGCAAATCGCCCCGGCGCTGACCCTACCTCCAGCAGCCCCGTGTCCGGCGAACCCACGATTGCCCGCGGTCCCTGGCCATGCTAAAAGTCGTCGCACGCATTTGGAAATGAAATGCTCGAATCCAGAAAAGTGCAGAAATGAATCGACCTTTGTTCGACCTCGACCTGTTGCGCGCACTCGTGATGGTCGCCGATTGCGGCAGCTTCACGACCGCGTCCGCGCGCCTGCATTCGACGCAGTCGACGGTCAGCCAGAAGGTGCGGCGGCTCGAGGAGATCGCCGGGCATCGCCTGCTCGACCGCGGCACGCGCGACGTGCGGCCGACCGATGCCGGCGTGACGGTGCTCAGCTACGCGCGGCGCATGATCGCGCTGAACGACGAGATGCTGGAAGCGCTGTCGGGCGCGACCGTCGCGCTCACGATCCGGCTCGGCGTGCCCGACGATTTCGCGGCGGGCCGCACGACCCATGCGCTCGCCGCGTTCAAGCGCGATCATCCGCAGGTGAAACTCGAAGTGACGTGCGGGCTGAGCCGCGACATCTGCGCGGCCTACGATCGCGGCGAGCTCGATCTCGTGCTGATCAAGCAGCGGCGCGACAGCCGCGAGGCGGTGGTGCGCTGGCCGGAGAAGCTGCGCTGGATCGACAGCGCGCGGCATCCGACGATCGAACTCGACCCGGTGCCGCTCGTCGTGTTTCCGCCGCGCGGGCTCTATCGCGACGACATGATCAAGGCGATCGAGGAACGCGGCCGCCGCTGGCGAATCAGCTTCACGACGTCGAGCCTGAGCGGCATCCAGGCGGCCGTCGCGGACGGGCTCGGCATCAGCGTGCTGCCCGCGCGCGTGGTGACCGACGAACACGTGGTGCTGACCGACGAGCACGGCGGCTTCGCGCCGATCGAGAACATGGACATCGCGATCCTGCATCGGCCGACGGCCGATCCGATGGTCAGCGAACTGACGAAAGCGCTCGCGGCGATGCTCGAACACGAGCCGGAATAAGCGCAGCCGTCGCGATGCGGATCGGCGTCGACGGAGCAGCGGCGTAACCGTGGAAGACCGCGCCCGTCAGAACATCGTGTTCCCGTTCGCCGCATGTTCGGGCACCGGCTGGTTCACGTCCCAGTGCTCGACGATCTTGCCGTGCTCCAGCCGGAAGATGTCCATGATCGCGCTACCGCGCGTGCCGGGCTCGCGCACCGCATGCACGTGCAGGATCACGTAGTCGCCGTCGACGAACGCGCGCTTGATCTCGCTGTGCGACTGCGGATATTTGTCGCGCAGGAACGCGACGAACTTGCGGAAACCGTCGCGGCCGTCGGCCGCGTTCGGGTTGTGCTGCACGTACTGGTCGCCGACATACGCGAGCGCGGCATCGGCATCCTTCTCGTTCAGGCCTTTCTCGTAGAACGCCAGCACCGTGCGGCGATTCGCTTCCTGCTGCGCTTGATCCGGTCCGGCCGCCGCCGCGTGCGCGGCCGTCACCGCGAACGTCGCCGCGGCCATCCATCGCGTCCATCGCGCGGCGCGTGCCGCCATCGTGCGTGTGTGTCGCATCGTCGTCTCCCGCAGGATCAGGCTGAAAGAGCCCGATCATACCCGGCGCGATGCGGCACCGGGCTCAGACCAGCACGCCGTCGCGCGCGACGATCCGCCCCGACGACACGACGAGCCGGCGCGTCGGCCGCGCGACGACGGCCTCGGCGAACGTCAGCGCATCGACGAGCACGACGTCCGCACGCTTGCCCGCCTCCAGCCCGTAGTCGGCGAAGCCGCAACCGCGCGCCGCGCTGTGCGTCACGCAGTCGAGTGCGACTTCGAGCGCGTCGTCGCGACGGAAATCGTTGCGCATGCCGATCAGCATCGCGCGCTCCAGCATGTCGGGCGAACCGTACGGCGTCCACGTATCGCGCACGCCGTCGTTGCCGCCGATGACGGTCACGCCGGCCGCGCGGCAGGCGACGACCGACGGCACGGGTACCGCGGCCGGCGCGGTCGTGACGATCGCGACGCCGAGTTCGGCCATCCGCGCGAGCAGCGCGTCGCGCTCGCGGTCGGCAACGTCGCCGAGGCAGAAGCCGTGGCTGATCGTGACCTTGCCCTGCATGCCGAGCGCGGCCGTGCGCTGCAGGATCAGGTCGAGCGAGTACGCGCCCATCGACCCGCGCTCGTGCAAGTGCAGGTCGAGCCCGCGGCCGTGGTGCTCGGCGATTCCGAACAGCACGTCCACCGCTTCGACCGGATCGCCTTCGATCGCGCACGGGTCGAGGCCGCCGAGCAGGTCGGCGCCCGCGCCGAGCGCGTCGGACAGCAGCGCGGCGGTGCCGGGCCGCTTGAGCACGCCCGACTGCGGAAACGCGACGATCTGGATGTCCACCTGGCCGCGCAGCGTCTCGCGCGTCGCGAGCACGCCGTGCAGATGCCGCAGCCCGGCATCGGTATCGACGTCGACGTGCGTGCGGATGCGCGTCGTGCCGGCCGCGAGGAACGCGCGTGCCAGCGCGAGCGACGCGGCGCCCGCATCGTGACCACTCGTCGCGCGGTAGTTGCGCTCGTTCTCGATGCGGTCGACGAGGCGCGGCCCCACCGCGTTGCGATACCACGGCATGCCCCAGTGGGTCTTGTCGAGATGCGTGTGGCCTTCGACGAGGCCGGGCAGCGCAAGCGCGAGCGCGCCGTCCTCGATCGCGCAGCCCGCGGGCGCGTCGAGCGACGGGCCGACGCGCGCGATGCGCTCGCCTTCGATCAGGATGTCGAGCGCTTCGTCGGCGTGCGTGCGGACGTTGCGGATCAGCAGGTTCGTCATGTCGGTTCCGGGGTGGTCGGTCAGAGCAGGGCCGTCACGATGCACGCACCATGACGGCGGTCAGGTCGTGATCGCGTGAAACGCAGCGCCGGCGCGGACAGGGGAAGCAACCGCGGCCGGCGCAGCGCGACCGGTGGCAGGGAATGCGGTCACGATATCGGACGGGGCCGACCGAGGCCAATTAAATGTCGCGATGCCGCGCATTCGATTTCGCGATGCGCGGCGCGCATGCTCGGCTGACCGGGCGCGACGATGGGGCGGGATCGCGGCGGAAGCGGCGGAAGCGGCGGAAGCGGTGGAAGCGGTGGAAGCGGCGGTAGCGGTGGAAGCGGTGGAAGCGGTGGAAACGGCGGAAACGGCGGAAGCAGTGGAAGCGGCGGAAGCGGCGAAAAGGCCAACCGTCGCGCAGCGCGCCGCGTCACCGGAATATGAGCGCCGGGAGGCCACGTCGCGCCGTGTCGGGCGCCCACTTCAACGCCCCGCCGTGCCGGCGAGTTGCTCGGCAACAGACTTTACACGTTGTTACCCGGCCGCACCGGACGCGCATCCGCCCATTCCTTATACTCACGCCGAGTTCGCCACCCGTCCCGGAATCTGTCGGCGAACACGTTGCCGATGCAGGAACCATCATGATGCGCATGCCTTCCACGAAGACCGTTCTGTTCGCCTCGCTCGTCGCCGTGGCGGCGCTCCCGCTGACCGCCTGCGTCGCACCTGGCTACTATGGTGCGCAACCAGGCTATCCGCAGCAGCAATACGCGACGCCCGGCTACGCGCAGCCCGCGTATTCGCAACCCGGCTACGTGCAGCCGCAGCAGCCGGCCTATCCGAATCAGGCGCCGCAGTACGACCAATACGGCAACCCGCAGCCTTACGGCGGCCAGTACGGCAACGGCTACGGCGCGCAATACGGCACGGTCGCGAACATCCAGCCGGTCAACGGCTCGGTCGGCACGTCAGGCGTGGCCGGCACCGTCGTCGGGGCGCTGGTCGGCGGCGTGCTGGGCAACCAGTTCGGCCGCGGCCACGGCCGCGATGCGGCTACCGTGATCGGCGCGCTGGGCGGCGCCGTCGCCGGCAACCAGATCGGCCAGCAGATGGGCGCGGCCCAACCGCCGAGCAGCTACCGGATCGACGTGCGGGTCAGCGACGGCTCGACGCGCTCGTTCGACGTGCAGTCGCCCGGCGACCTGCGCCCGGGCGATCGCGTGCAGATCAACGGCAATCAGTTGTCGCGTTATTGATCCAGACCGCATGCGCCTGACCTGATCGGGCGCATCGCGCGGATTGCGCGCCCTCGACGCCGCGCGCCGCCGCGGCGCGCCAGCGAGCGCGCTCCACTTCATCTCCTTCCTTCTGTCTGCGCAGCACGCTTGCCGCGCAGACACGTCACCGCCAGCTTCCGCACACCGCCGATACTCGCGCGCGCAACCCGTTTGCGCTTAGCATTGTCGATGCCCTGCCGCGCATCGCGCAGCAGATTCCGACACCCCAACAAGAACCGCATCCGATGATCACGATCCGCCTGCTCGACGCCGCCGATGCGGCGCAGTTTCAGTCCGTGCGCCTGCGCGCAATCGACACGTCGCCGACCTCGTTCCTGCCGACCCGCGACGAAGAAGCCGGCATCACGGTCGACGAATTCGCGACGCGCATCACGCCGAGCGGCGTGCGGGCCGTGTTCGGCGCGTTCGACGGCGCAACGCTCGTCGGCATCACGGGCGTGCGCCGCGATCCACGGGCGAAGGTCGCGCACAAGGCGGTGATCTGGGGCGTGTTCGTCGATCCTGCGTATCGCGGGCGCGGCATCGCGCAATCGCTGCTCGACAGCGCGACCGCGCATGCATCGCAAGCCTGGCAATGCAGGCAACTGATGCTGTGCGTCAACGAGATCAACGGCACCGCCGAACGCCTGTACGCATCGCAAGGGTTCGTGCGGTTCGGCACGGAACCGCGCGCGCTGCTCATCGACGGCCGCTTCTACGACGAGCACCACATGGTCAAGACGCTGGCGTAACGCGTTCGCATGCATCGACCGGCCGCACGCGAACGCGTGCTCGCGCGTTACCTCACCGCGTGTCGGTAACCGTCATGTTGACGGCCTGCCCGGCGATCGTCACGTTCGTCAGCGTCATCGCGCTCACGTTGAACGCGTAGATCGGCCCCGGCGACGTGACGGTCGGCGTGCCCGACGCGACCGGCGTGCCGAAGTCGCAGTTGCTGATCGTCACGCCGGAGATCGGCTGCACGGCCGGCGTCGGCGGCGTGCCGTTGTAGTCGAACGCGACCGGCCCCTGCGCGACGATCGCCTGGAAGCACGACGCGGTCACGCCGTTCAGCGTCACGTTGCTCGCTTTCACGTCGGAGATCGTCACGTTCTGCACGACCGGCGGCCGCGTGCGCACGGCGTCGTTCGCGGGCTGGTAGTCGCAGTCGAACGTGACGATGCCGCCCTGCGCGGCCGACGGATTGCCTGCCGACGGCGTCACCACGCCGAGCGGCACGCTCGCGTTGACCGGGCTGCCCGCGAGCAGCGCGCTACCGTAGCCCCCGCCCTTCAGCGTCACGCCGTTCGGCAGCGTGACGCCCTTCACGTGGAAGTCCTTCACGTAGCCGCCCCGGTTCATGTTCGTCTTCACGCGAATCGCGATGTTCAGCGGGTTGGTCTGCCAGTTCGCGTTCAGCATCGACAGGTTGGTCGCGTAGATCTGCTCGACGCCGCCGCCCATCTCGCTGCCGAGCGTGATGCCGCCGTGCCCGCTGTTCATCGTGCAGTTGCGGATCAGGTGCCGCTTCGCGGGGCCGTATTCCGTGTCGCGGTCCTTGCCCGACTTGATCGCGATGCAGTCGTCGCCGGTGTTGAACGTGCAGCCTTCGCACAGCACGTCGGTGCACGCGTCCGGATCGAAGCCGTCGTTGTTCGGGCCGATGCTGTTCGTCGTCACGCCGCGCATCACGACGTTGCGGCTCGCGGTCGGATGGTGCTGCCAGAACGGCGTGTTCTGCGTCTGGTAGTGCTCCATCAGCACGTTGGTGCAACCGATGAATTCGACCATGCACGGCCGCAGGTAGTGACCGAGGCCGAAGATGCGCTGCTCGACCGGCACGCCGGCCTCGGACAGCGCGGGCAGGTAGTTCTGATCCTGCTGCCACGGCGTGACGGGCGACGTGAGCAGCGCATAGAGCGCGTCGGGGATCGCGGGCGCGACGATCCGCAGGTCGACGTTGTTCGGATTCGCATAGTTCTGGGCCGGCACCGTCGCGCCGGCACCGTATGCACCCGACGAACCCTTGTAAGTCCACCAGCACACGCTGCTGCTGCCGGCGCCGGCGAACGGCGTCATCGCCTGTCCGTTCAGCACCGACGTCGGCCCTTCGCCGGTCAGCGCGATGTTCGTCGCGTTGCGCGCATAGACGGGTGCGCCGTAGTTCAGGCAGTCGTTCGCCTGCCAGCGGCTGTAGTACAGGCGGCCGTTCGCGCCGCAGTCGACCGGGCCGTCCTTCGCGTAGTCGGCCGGGTTCGGGCTGAAGTAGATCGTGCAGTTCGCGCTGAGGTGGAAATTCACGTTGCTCTGCAGCACGATCGGCCCCGCGCAGTACCAGTTGCCGGGCGGCACGACCACGCGGCGGCCGCCTGCGCGCACGCACGCGTCGATCGCCGCGAGAAACGCCGGACGCGAGTCGAACGCGCCGGGCGCGGTCGTCAGTTCGGAACCGGGGCTGACCGGAGATTTCGCCGCCGGGTAAGGCGACGTCTGCGCGACGGTCGCGCACGCGCGTGCGCCGTAGTGCGTGACGTCGAAGTCGTGCCTGCGGAACGCGAGACGCGACACATGCGCGAGCGATGCCGCGATGCGCGCCGCCGCACCGTGCTCGCCCCAGATCAGGTCGACCGCCGCATGGGGCGACGTGCCGGCCGCAAACGCGCGGGTCGCCGCGAGCGGTCCGCCGAGTGCGGCGCCGCCAGCGAGCGCGCCGGTCCAGCCGATGAAGTCGCGACGCGATACACGCCGCGACGCGGGCGATCGGACAGACGAAGACGAACGGCGACGGTTTGCGGCCATGGGCACTCCTTCAATGGTGGGGGGATCGATGCGCCGGACGGCGGATCACGATTCATACGTCGTCGCACTACATCGCGCAGTCTAGACGCGATCGAAGCCGCGGATGTATCTGTCGTTTACCCTGTTTTTACCGGCTTAACATCGAATATGTGAGCACACACTCACTTCTTGATCCGCACACAAAGATATATGTTGTCGTATCTTTATGCGCAAAAACTCGATGTCTGACGGCGACGCGGTCGAGCCCGAATCGACCGCGTGCGTGGAATATGACAAGCTCGCGGAGGCCTCACCCGTCCATTCCAACCCGTCACAGGAGCCTCAATTGCAGACCCGACACGGCGTCGACCTCATCCGCGCCCGCGCGCTGTTCGATCGCGAGCGGCGTGCATTCACCGAAGCCATGCCGACCTCCCGCGCGTTGTCCGCGGAAGCCGCCGAGCATTTGCTGTTCGGCGTGCCGTTGCACTGGATGCAGGACTGGTCGACCCCGTTCTCGCTGGTCGTGAAGGAGGCGCGCGGCGCGACCTTCACCGACGTCGACGGTCATCGCTACGCGGACTTCTGCCTCGGCGACACCGGCGCGATGTTCGGCCATGCGCCCGAGCCGGTCGCGCGCGCGCTCGCCGACCAGGCGACCCGCGGCTACACGACGATGCTGCCGAGCGAGGACGCCGCCTGGGTGTCGCGCGAACTCGCGCGCCGCTTCCGGCTGCCGGTCTGGCAGTTCGCGCTGAGCGCGAGCGACGCGAACCGCTTCGTGCTGCGCTGGGTGCGCGCGGCCACCGGCCGCAACACGATCGTCGTGTTCAACGGCTGCTATCACGGGACCGTCGACGACGTGTTCGTCGATCTCGTCAACGGCCGCCCCATGCAGCGCGACAGCCTGCTCGGGCAATCCTACGACCTGCTCGCGAACACGCGCGTCGTCGAGTTCAACGATCTCGACGCGCTCGAAGCGGCGCTGAAGGACGGCGACGTCGCATGCGTGCTCGCCGAGCCCGCGATGACGAACATCGGGATGGTGCTGCCGGAGCCGGGCTTCTGGGAGGCGGCGCGCGCGCTGACGCGCCGCTACGGCACGCTGCTCGTGATCGACGAAACGCATACGATCAGCAGCGGCCCGGGCGGCTACGCTGCCGCGCACGGCCTGGAGGCGGACGCGCTGGTGGTCGGCAAGCCGATCGCCGGCGGCGTGCCGTGCGCGGTGTACGGTTTCAGCGCCGAATTCGCGGAACGCGCGAAGCAGGCGAAGCTGAACGCGCCGCCCGGCCATTCCGGGATCGGTACGACGCTCACCGCGAACATGCTCGCGATGCGAGCGATGCGCGCGACGCTCGCCGAAGTCGCGACCGACGCCGCGTATGCGCACATGTTCGAACTGGCCGCGCGACTCGCCACCGGGCTCGAACAGGCGATCGCGAAACACGGTCTGCCGTGGTGCGTGACACGCATCGGCGCGCGCACCGAGTTCCAGTTCTCGCCCACGCCGCCGCGCAACGGCACGATCGCGGGCGAACAGCTCGACAGCGAACTCGAGCACATCGTGCATCTGTACCTGCTGAACCGCGGCGTGCTGATCACGCCGTTCCACAACATGATGCTCGTGTGCCCGCAGACGACGGCCGACGACGTCGACACGCTCGTCGCGCAATTCGACGCGTGTCTGGGCGAGCTGGCGTGATGTGACGACCGGCGCGTCGAGCTCGCCGGCATGCGCGAGCCCGACGCCTGCACCCAAGCTACTTCGGCAGATCCGTCGGATCGACCTGCGTGCCCGGCACGCCTGCAGTGCGTGCGCTCACTTCAAGCTCGTCGCGCAACGCCGCGCGCGTATCGCCGCCGCCCGGACCCTGCGCCGACGCAGCGCCACCGTCGAGCGCCGGCAGGATGTAGCCGTTCACCATCCGGCGGAACAGCTTCACGTTCTCCGCGTCGCGCAGGCCGCCGTCCACCGGCAGCACGCCGGTCATCACGATCACCGTATTGCGCTTCGGCAGCACCGTGATGAATTGCCCCTTGAAACCCATCGCGTCGAATTCGGGCTCGCGCTCGACGATGTTGTTGATCCACCAGTAGTAGCCGAAATGCGGCGACACGCGCGGCGCCGTCATCTGTGCGATCCACGCTTGCGGCACCACCTGCCGCCCCTGCCAGCGCCCGCCGTCGAGCACGAGCATGCCGATCTTCGCCATGTCGACCGCGCGCAGCCGCAAGCCCCAGCCGGCCGACACGAGCCCCGTGCGGTCCGCGCGTTCCCATGCGGCCCGCTTCATGTCCAGCGGGCCGAACAGATGCGTCTGCGCATAGCGCTCGACGGGCTCGCCGGCCGCCGCGCTCAACATCGCCGATGCGAGGATCGGGTTCACGTCGGTGTACTCGAACGCGGTGCCGGGCGCGACCTTCGGTGCGGCCGACGCGGCGAGCTTCAGCCGGTCCGGCGCGGTGTAGTAGATCGGATCGTCCTTCGGGCTGAAGTCGTAATGCAGCCCGCTCGACATCGACAGCACGTGCGTCAGCGCGATGCCGCGCTTGTCCGCGAGCGCGCCGCCGAGGTCGGGGCGCCATGCGGCGAGCCGCGCGGCCACCGGCTCGTCGAGATGCACGGCCCCGCGATCGACCAGGATGCCGGCGACGAGCGACGTCACGGCCTTCGTCACCGAGTACAGCTCGTAGGTCGAATCGCGCGACGCATTCGCACCGTAGCGCTCGAAGATCAGCTTGCCGTCCTTCACGACGAGCAGGCTGTACACGTCGAGCTTCTGCTCGCGGATCCAGCGCGACAGGTCGACGAGCTTGCGCGAATCGACGCCGGCGTCTTCGGTGCGGCCGCCGCGAGGCCGGTTTCATGCAGCGGCGGCAGCGCGTCGGCCGCGTGCGCCGCAGACAGCATCGGCACCGGCGAAAGCGCACCGCCGCCGATCAGCAGCGCCGCGAGCCGCGCGAGCAGCCGGCGCACGAGAGGCGCTGCGGGCCGCCGCGCATCGGGCCACGCGGGTAATTGGCCAATGACGTTCGTGATCCTCATCAAATCTCCGGTGCATCGTTGAACGCGGCGGCGGTACCGGGCACGCCCTTCGTCTGCCGGCTGCGCGCCAGTTCGTCGCGCAGCGCCTGCGTGGCCTGCGCGCTTTCGACCGGCGGCCGCGCCGGCGTGAGCGCCGGCAGGATGTAGTCGCCGACCATCCGCCGATACAGGTTCAGATAGGTCGCATCGCGCAGGCCGCCGTCCGTCGGCAGCAGGCTCGTCATCACGACGACCGCGCGCTGCGCGGGCAGCACCGTGATGAACTGCCCCTTGAAGCCCATCGCGCCGAATTCCGGCGTGCCGTGCTCGACGACATGACTGATCCAGCAGTAATAGCCGTAATCGGCCGCGGCAGGCGACGGCGTCGTCATCTGCCGGACCCAGCCGGCCGGCACGATCGGCTTGCCGTTCCAGCGGCCCTGGTCGAGCAGCAGCATGCCGATCTTCGCCATGTCGATCGCGCGCAGCCGCAGGCCCCAACCGCCCGCCACCGCGCCGGTACCGTCGGCGCCACTCCAGCGGTAGTGCGCGAAGCCGAGCGGCGCGAACAGCCGCTTGCGCGCGAAGTCGTCCTCGCGCTCGCCCGCGGCGATCGACACGGCCGTGCCGACCAGCACCGGGTTCACGTCGATGTAGTCGAAATGCGCGCCGGGCGGCTGCTCGGCACGGCTCGTCACCGCGACGCGCAGCCGGTCGGGCGCGTCGTAGTACAGCGGGTCGGTGCCTTCGCGCGTCGTGTAGCGCAAGCCGCTCGACATCGACATCAGGTGCCGCAGTTCGATGTGCTGCTTGTCCGCGAGTTCGCTCGCGAGATCGGGCCGCGCGGCGCCGATCAGCGGCGCGACCTTCGTCGACGGGCCGAGCTTGCCCTCGCCGTCGAGGATGCCGGCGAGCAGCGCGGTGATCGTCTTCGTCACCGAATAGAGCTCGTAGTTGTTGTCGCGCGTGAGGCCGTCGCCGTAGCGCTCGAACACGATCTTGCCGTCCTTCACGACGACGAGGCTGCGCACGTCCATCCGGTCGCGGCGCAGCCATTCGGACATCCGCACGAGCGGCGCCGAATCGACGCCGACCGCTTCGGGCACCACGCTCGGCGGATCCTGCGGCGCGCCACCGGCGGCCAGCGCCGGGCCGCCGCACGATCCGGCGACGATCGCGACGGCCGCGATGCCGCGCATTGCTTGGGAAACGCTCATCGTTGCTCCTGTTGAAATGCGCAACCGCCGTCTCCGGCGGCACGTCACATCACGTGCCGTGACGTCAGTCGAGACACGGTTTGCCGGCCGGCAGGAACTGTCCGCGCCCCGGCTCCGCCGCGAGCAGCCGGCCGTCCTCCACGAGCAGCTCGCCACGCGACAGGCAATGACGCGGCCAGCCCGTCACCTCGATCCCTTCATAAGGCGTGTAGTCGACCGCATGATGAAGCGACGCATTCGCGATCCGCACGCGCTTGTCCGGATCCCAGACGACGATATCCGCATCGGCGCCGACCGCGATCGTCCCCTTGCGCGGATACAGCCCGTACAGCTTCGCGGGCCGCAGCGACGTCAGCTCGACGAACTGGTGCAGCGATAGCCGCCCGTGGCGCACGCCGTCGAACAGCAGCGGCAAGCGCGTCTCGAGCCCCGGAATGCCGTTCGGAATATGGTCGAACGAAACGGCATGGCCGCCCGGATGCTTGCCGCACGGATCGTCATAGTTGAACGGCGCATGGTCGGACGAAAACACCGAAAACACGCCCTGCTTCAGCGCCTTCCACACGGCCTGCTGGTTCGCCGGGTCGCGCGGCGGCGGACTGCACACGCACTTTGCGCCTTCGTAGCCGTCGTGACCGCCGTGACCGAGATCGTCGGCCGTCAGGTACAGGTACTGCGGGCAGGTTTCGGCCAGGATCGGCAACCCGCGCGACTGCCCCCAGCGGATCTGCTCGATCGCTTCCGCACCCGACACGTGCACGATCAGGATCGGCACGTCGACCAGTTCCGCGAACGCGATCGCGCGATGCGTCGCCTCGCGCTCGACCACGGCCGGCCGCGCATGCGCATGGAAATGCGGCGCGACGTGGCCGTCGCCGAGCAGCCGCTCGGTCAGCCAGCCGATGCAGTCCGAGTTCTCCGCATGCACCATCACGAGCGCGCCGTGCTCACGCGCGACCGACAACACGTCGAGCATCTGCCGGTCGTTCAGCTTCAGGTCGTCGTAGGTCATGTACACCTTGAACGACGTATAGCCGTTCGCGATCAGCCGCGGCAGCTCCTCGGCCAGCACATGCGGCGTCGGATCGGCGACGATCAGGTGAAAGCCGTAGTCGATCAGCGCGCGCCCTTGCGCGCGCCGGTGATAGTCGTCGACGGCCGCCTGCAGCGACTGCCCCTTCGCCTGCGCGGCGAACGGAACCACGGTGGTCGTGCCGCCGCACAGCGCGGAGCGCGTGCCGGACAGGAAGTCGTCGGCCATCTTCAGTCCGTCGGGCATCGGCTGGTCGAGATGGCAGTGCGCATCGACGCCGCCCGGCATCACGAGCATCCCGCTCGCATCGAGCTCGCGCGGCGCGCGCGGCAGCCCGTGGCCGAGCATGGCCACGCGCCCCGCGCGGATGCCGATGTCGCACGAGAACCGGTCCGCCGCCGTCACGACGTCCGCGTGACGGATTACGAAATCGAGATCGTTCGACATGACGCGCGCCTCAGATCACGTCGCTGAAGAGACGCCCCCAGCCCTTCACTTGCCGCGTGTCGTAGTCGGCGAGCTGCAGCGACTTCCACACGACGGTCGAGATCGTGTCGTAGATCGGGATGCCCGTCTCTTCCTCGAGCGCGGGCACCAGGTGCGCGGCGTTCAGGTTCGTGCAGAAGATCGAGATCGCGCGCGGGCCGGCCTTCGCGACTTCGCGCACCATTGCGCCGATCTGGTCGCCCGTCACTTCGGAGAACGAGAAATTGACCTTCAGGTTCAGGTGGCGCTCAGCGATGCAGTCCAGGCCCGAGCGGCGATAGTTGTCGACGATCTTCGCCTGCACGTCGTCGAGATACGGCGTGACGAGGCCGAACTCGTGCGCGCGGGTCTTCTTCAGGATCTCGTTGAGCGCGAGCACCGAGGTCGTGGCCGGAATGCCGGTCGCTTCGGTGATGCGCTCGCACAGCCGCTCGTCGGCCTCGAAGCCGAGCCAGCCGGACGACGTGCCGTTCCACGCGATCACGTCGACCTTCGCATCGGCGAGCAGCATCGCGGCTTGGATGATCTTGTCGTCGTCGAACTGGCCGAGCGCCTGGCCCGTCAGCGAGATCTCGGTGACCGGAAAGCGCGCGAAGTGCGCGGACACGCCCGGCAGCCCGGCGACCATCGCGCTCGTCAGCGGCTCGAGCGACGTGTTGGAGGAAGGCGTGAGCATGCCGAGCAGGGTACGTTTCTTCATGATGAGGTTCTCTCTACCAGTGAATGCAATCAATGCGGTGAAAAGGGTCGGTCAAGGGGTCGGTCAGACCGGGAGCTTGTTTTCGTAGTCGATCGCGCTGGAGCACACGAGCAGGCCGACGCCGGCCGCCGCGAACACCATCAGCGCAAGGAAGTAGGAACCGGTGAACTGCACAATCGCGCCGACGAGGATCGGCACGGTGACGCCGCCGAGGTTGCCGCCGAGGTTCATGAGGCCGCCGAGGAAGCCGATCTTGTTACGCGTGCCGAGCGACGACGGGATGCACCAGTACAGGCCGCACCAGCGCAGGAAGAACAGCGTCGACGACAGCAGCGCGACGCACACCACCGGGCTCTTCACATAGGCGACGGAAAAGATCGACACGGTCGCGATCACCGCGGCGATGCCGAACAGCGTGCGCATCACGACGTTCGGGCGGCCGCCCGCGGCTTTCCACTTGTCGGCGATCCAGCCGCCGAGCAGCTCGCCGATGAAGCCGCAGAAAAAGATGATGAAAGTCGAGCCGCCCATCTGCTTGATGTCGAAGCCGTGCACCTTGTGCAGGTAGTTCGGCATCCACGTGAGCAGCCCGTAGAACACGCTGTTGAAGCACATCCAGCCGAAGAACATGCACCACACCGAGCGGTACTTGAAGAAGTCGCGCGAGCGACCCGACGCACCGGCCGGCTCGGCCGCGAGATCGCTCGCGTGCGACGCCTCGATGTAGTCGGCTTCGAGGTCGTTGACGCCCGGATGCTCGCGCGGCGTATTGCGGATGTAGTGCCACGCGAGGAAACCGGCGAGCACCGTGCCAACTCCGGCCACCGCGAACGCGAGCCGCCACGACCCGAGCAGCGCGATCAGGCCGGCGATCAGCACCGCGCCCAGGGCCGCACCGAGCGGCGCGCCGCCGTCGAGCAGCGTGGCGCCGCGGCCGCGCTCGGTCTGCGTCATCCAGATCGCGTTGAGCTTGCCGCCAGCCGGGTAGATCGGCGCTTCGGACGCACCGAGGCCGAGGCGGGTGAGCAAGAGCGACGGTGCGTTCGTGCACAGCGCGGCGATCGCCTGGAAGAAGCCCCAGAACACGGTCGCCATCGCGATCACGATGCGCGGCTTGAACCGGTCGGCCAGCATCCCGCCCGGGATCTGCATCACCGCATAGGTCCAGAAAAACGAACTGAGGATCAGACCCTCCATCGCCGGCCCGATGTGGAACTCCTGCGAGATGTAAGGCATGGCGACGGACAGCGACGCGCGATCGACGTAGTTGATCGCGATGAGGCTCAGCATGACGACGAATATCTTCCAGCGGACGGCGGACTTGCCGACCGTCATGGCAGCGACACCGGAGGTTGAAGACATGGACGGACTCCAGGGATGGACGAGGATGATCAGGACGTCGCGCAACGTTGAGCCGAGTATAGGATTAGAAATTTATAATTACAGTTATCGTAAACGATTGGTTTTATTGAATTTGTTTTGTCACTACGATGGTGCAGGGTAAGCCCCGATATCGTGATAAGCTCGCACCATCATGAGCCAGACACCCCGCAATCCCCTCCTTCTGCGCACCCGCGGCATGGCCGCGGAGATCGCCGCGCGCCTGCGCGTGATGATCGACGAGGGCGAATTGCCGCCCGGCGCGCGCATCGACGAAAAAGAGCTGAGCCTCGCGTTCGACGTGTCGAAGACGCCGCTGCGCGAGGCGCTGAAGGTGCTCGTCGCGGAAGGCGCCGTCACGCATCGCCAGTACATCGGCTATCGGGTCGCGTCGATCGACGTCGACGATCTCGTCTCGACGTTCGAGCTGCTGCACGGGCTCGAGGCGATGGCGGGAGAATTGCTGCGCAAGCGCATCGGCGCGTCCGCGCTCGCCGCGCTGCAGGCGAAGCACCGGCGGATGGTCGAGTGCCACGAGGCCGGCAAGCGGGTCGAATATTTCCGGCTGAACCAGCAGATCCATCAGATGATCATCGACGCGGCGGGCAACCCGGTGCTGTCGGGCATCTATGCGTCGCTGATGTCGAAGGTGCACCGCGCGCGCGGCGCCGCGAACGCCGACACGCTGCGCTGGGCCGAATCGCTGAACGAGCACGAGGAAATCATGGCCGCGCTCGCCGATCCCGACCATGCGGTGCTGCCGCAGGTGCTGCGCCGCCATTCGGAGAACACCGCGCGCGAAGTGCTGGCGATCCTCGATCGCACCGGCACCGCCGACGCGCCGGGCAAGCGGGCGGCCCGCGCGTAGCCGCCTGCCGAACGAACGCACAAACGCACGACCGAACCGGCCGCGTGGCGGCCCACCAGCGGCGCGCTACGCGGCCTTCAACGCGCGCCGCGCCACTTCCGCGAAATAGCGCGCGCCGACCGGCAGGATCTCGTCGTTGAAATCGTACGTCGCGTTGTGCAGCGGCACGCCGCCATGCCCGGCCGCTTCGCCGTTGCCGATGAACACGAAGTTGCCCGGCACCACCTGCAAGAACGCGCCGAAGTCTTCCGAGATCATCATCGGCTGCACGTCGGCGTTCACCGCGTCGGCGCCCGCGACCTGCGCGGCGGCCTGCACGGCCGTGTCGACCCATTCCGGAGAATTCACCGTCGGCGCGAACTCGTGCGTGTACTCGAACGTGCAGGTCGCGCCGTACGTGCGGCAGATTCCGTCGCTGATCTCGCGCATCCGCGTTTCCAGCAGCGCCTGCACGTCGCGCGAATAGCTGCGCGTGTCGCCCTTGATCGTCACCGTCGACGGAATCACATTGCGCAGCCCGTCGGTGATGAACTCCGTGCACGAGATCACGGCCGGCTGGCCCGGATCGAGATTGCGCGACACGATCGTCTGCAGCGCGAGCACGATCTGCGAGCCGATCACGATCGGATCGATGCCCATGTGCGGGCGCGCCGCATGCGTGCCGCACCCGTCGATCCGGATCACGAAGTTGTCCTCGCTTGCCATGATGCCGCCCGCACGCGTCGAGAACGTGCCGGCGCGCATGCCCGGCATGTTGTGCGCACCGAAGATCGCGTCCACCGGAAAGCGCTCGAACAGGCCGTCGGCCATCATCGCCTTCGCGCCGCGCCCATGCTCCTCGGCCGGTTGAAAGATGAAGCGCACCGTGCCGTCGAAGCCCTTGCGCTCGGCCAGCAGCCGCGCGGCGCCGAGCACCATCGACATGTGGCCGTCGTGCCCGCACGCGTGCATCTTGCCCGGCGTGCGCGACGCATGTTCGCGGCCCGGCGCGTGCTCGGCGATGTTCAGCGCGTCCATGTCCGCGCGGATGCCGATCGCGCGCGTGCCGGTGCCGACCGTCAGGTTCGCGACGACGCCCGTGCCGCCGATCCCGCGATGCACATCGAGCCCGAGCGTCGTCAGGATCCGTGCGACGTAGTCCGACGTGTTCACTTCCTCGAAGCCCGTCTCCGGGTGCTGGTGCAGATGCCGGCGCCAGGTCTTCAACTGCCCCTGCAGCGTGCTTTCTTCGGTTGCGTCGATTGCGTCCATCGTGTTTGCCTCGTCGATCGTCAGGTCGTTCGGTTCGCTCAGGCCATCGCGGCCGCGTGGTTCAGCCAGTCGCGCTGGCGCGCGAGCACCGCGTCGGCCGTGTCGCCGACGCACTGCCGGTAGACGGATGGCGCGGTCGCGCCTTCCGTGTTGATCGCCAGCACGCGCGAATGGGCATCGAGCCCCGCCTGACGCGCCAGCGCCGGGTCGTGCATCAGCACGGTCAGCCCCGCGATGCCCGCCGCGCCCGACTCGCCGGACACGAACGGCACGTCGCGCGCGCTGCCGGCGGCCAGCGCACGCATCGCCCGCACTGCGTCGTCGTCGTCGATCAGCATGAAGTGGTCGATGCTCGGCTCGAGGAAGTCCCATGCGAGCGGCGACGCCTCGCCGCACGCGAGCCCGGCCATCACCGAGTCGACGCTGCCGGTCGCCTTCGTCGCGCGCCCGGCGAGCGCGCTCTGGTACAGGCAATCGGCCTGGCGCGGCTCGACGACGATGAAATGCGGCCGCCGCACGCCAGCGTGCTCCCAGAGATAGCTCGCGATGCCGGCCGCCAGACCGCCGACGCCGCCCTGCAGGAACACGTGCGTGAACGGCCGGCCGCCATCGTCGGGATCGTCCGCCCGCTGCTGCGCGAGCGCTTCGGCCGCGATCACGCCGTAGCCCTGCATCACGTCGCGCGGAATCGCTTCGTAGCCGTCGTACGACGTATCCGACACCACGTGCCAGCCGTTCTCGTGCGCGAGCCGCGCGGCGTGCACGACCGATTCGTCGTAGTTGCCGGCGATCCGCACGATCCGCGCGCCGTGCGCGGCGATCGCGTGCTCGCGCTCCGCGTCGACGTGCGCATGCAGCACGATCACGCAGCGGCAACCGATCGCGCGCGCAGCGGCGGCCAGCGCGCGGCCGTGATTGCCGTCGGTCGCGCTGATCACCGTGAGGTCGGCCAGCGACGCCGCGTAGCGGCCCGTGACGAGCCCCTGCGGATCGAGTTCCTCGCGGGGCCGCAGCCGCTTCACGAGCCGCATCAGCGCGATCGGTGCGCCGAGCGCCTTGAAGCTGCCGAGCGGCGAACGGCACGCCTCGTCCTTCACGCTGACGCTCGCGACGCCGAGCCGCGCGGCGAGATCCGGCAGCATGCGCAACGGCGTGCGCGCGGCGCCGACGAGCGGCCAGTGCGACAGCCACGCGCCGCTCTCGTCGGCCGCCGCGATGTTCATGACACGGCGCAGCGTATCGGGATAGTCGGTGCGCGACGCGCGGGGGTTGGCGATCAGCATGGCGGGAAGGGCTCCGGGAAAAGGGCCGCGCGGGCGGCCCGTCGGTGGGTGCGGTGCGGGCGCATACGGGTTGCGCTCGCCGTCGGTCCGAAAAATAATATTGCGCGGACCGGTCAAAAAAATCGCCAAATCGACGGGCCGGACGCAAAAATTTCTCATTCTTTCGAGGTTGCCACGCCATCATGCCCACCCCACTCGATGCGTTCGATCGCAAGCTGCTGAGGGAAGTCCAGCGCGACGCGCACACGCCGCAGAACGAACTCGGCGCCCGCGTGAACCTGTCGACCGCCGCCGTGAACCGCCGCCTGCGGCGGCTCGCGGACGACGGCGTGATCGAGCGCTACACGGCGGTGGTCGCGCCGGACAAGGTCGATCATCCGCTGACGATCGTCGTGAACGTGGAGGTCGAGAGCGAGCAGATCGACCTGCTCGACGCGATGAAGCGGACCTTCGAGCGCTGCCCGCAGATCCAGCAGTGCTACTACGTGACCGGGGAATGGGATTTCGTGCTGATCCTGGCCGTGCGCAACATGGATCAGTACAGCGCGCTCACGCGTGAGCTGTTCTTCGCGAACAACAACGTGAAGCGGTTCAAGACGCTGGTGAGCATGAGCCGCGTGAAGGTCGGGTTCGAGGTGCCGGTGGACCTTGGCGAGTAATGTCAGCGCCCGTCGGCGGCCAATGACCCGAAAAACGTCGCGACCTTGGCCTTGCTCGTCGTCTGCAAGCGCGACATGAGCCCGTGATCGATGTGCCGCAGGCCGTAAGTCGCGCCGATGTCGCGCTGCAACCGGCACCACAGATGGCTCGCGATCTCCGCGTCGACCATCGCCCGGTGAGCGCGGCCCGTCTGCGGCAAGCGCAGCATGTCCGCCAGGCTCGACAGGCGGTGACTCCGCGCGTGCGGATAGATGCGCCGCGCGACGAGCATCGTGCACGCAAACGCATGCTCGGCCGCCATGCCGAGCATCCCGAGCTCGGCCTGCCAGAACCGCTTGTCGAAGCCGGCGTTGTGCGCGACGACCGGATGGTTTCCGACGAACGCGGCGGCTTCCTTCATGACCGTCGACACCGGGGGCGCCGACGCAATCATCTCGTTCGTGATTCCGGTGAGCGCGACGACGTCGGACGGAATGCGGCGTCCCGCGTTCATCAGGCTCTGGTAACGGTCGACGATCTCGCCGTCGCGCAGAAGGATCACGGCGATCTCGGTCGCCCTGTCGCCCAGGTTCGGAGAAAGCCCGGTGGTTTCGAAGTCCAGTACCGCTACGGTTTGCATGGTTGAATCGGAGGAAAGATACCTGGCGAGGAACGTCGGTCAGCACGCATCGCGCCGACAAGAAAGCGCCATAGTATCCCGGGACGCCGCCTGCGGCGGCAAACGCCCTCGTCACGCGCGGCTCACCGCCGGCCGTTTCCATGCGCACAGGCTCGCTCGCCATTGCCGCTGCGGAACCACGGCGGATGTTCCGATCCACGCACCCATCGGCACATCCGCACACCCGCTACGTCAGCGACAACTGAAGCTCGCCGCGGAATTCACGTCGCCCGAGCCGTTGTAGCGCGCGACCTGCGGATACGGGCACAGCGGACGCGTGCGGCCGGCCCCCCACGAGCTCGGCACGTCCGCATTCGGCACCGCGTTCGTCGCGTCGCGCGCGGTGGCAACGACGGCGGCGGGCGCCTGCCCCTGCTCGACCCACGCCACGAGCGGCGTCAGCATGTCGAACTGGTCGGCCGCCGGCCCGCCCGCGCAGTGGTTCATCCCCGGCACCGGATAGAAGCGCGCGAAGCTCGACGCATCGCCGCCGTTTGCCTGGGCGACCTGCGCATACCAGTCGCGCGTATCGTTGAACGAGAACACCGGATCGCCGGTACCGTGATAGACGAGCAGCTTCGCGCCGCGCGACTTCAGCGCGGACAGGTTGGTCTCGTCGGGCGGCGTCATGAACGACCACGACGATTGCGTGTACACGCCGTTCGTCGCGAAGATCGCCGGCGCGTCGTTGTCCATGTCGAAGCCGAGCGCGAAGCCGGCGAGGTTCGCGAGCGTCGCGGCGGTTTTCGGCGGCGTCATGAACGTGAACGCCATCGCGGCCGGGTCGAGCGTGATCGAATTCGACTGCTTCCAGCCGGCCCAGCCGGCGGCGGCCACACCCGGATCGTACGGAAAGCTCGCGTAGAGCGCCGTGCCCGCGCTGTTGCGCGCCCCCGCGAACACGTTCTCGAGCGCGCTCTTCTGCGCGGTCGTCAGGCAGGCGCCGGTGCGCGTGCCGTTCGCGCAGGCCGGGATGTCCGTCTCGACGCTGAAGTGCGCCTGACACGCGGCGACGTCCTGCACCATGCCGTCCGTCGCGCCGTCGAGCGCATCGCACTTGTCGAGAATCTTCGCGCCGACGAACTGGCGCTCCGCGTCGTTGAAGCCGCTGCGGATGTCCGGCAGCCCGTTCGAGCCGGTGGCCGACGCGATCTTCGCGAACTGCTGCGCGCCGTACATCTCGCCGATCGCCGCCTTCGGCAGGTGAAAGCCCGGGTCGCCGGCGATGATCCCGTCGTAGTCGGCCGGGTTGCGCACGGCCGTGACCATCGCGTGACGGCCGCCGTTCGAGCAGCCGCCGAAATAGCTGCGGTCGGGCGCCTTCCCGTACGCGAGCCGGATCACCTGCTTGGCCATCGGCGTGAGCGCATCGACCGCGCCGTAGCCGTAGTCGAGCCGCGCCTGCGGATCGAGGCCGAACAACGGGTTCTGCGCGGCGCTGTGCCCGGAATCCGAGCTGATCACCGCGAAACCCATGTTCAGCGCGTCGGTCAGCGGCCCGCCGCCGCCGATCTCGCCGGTCGCGGTTACGACGTTGCCGTCGAGGCCGCCGTTCGCCTGGTAGAAGAAGCGGCCGTTCCACGCCTTCGGCAAGCGCATCTGGAAGCCGATCGCGTAGGTGTTGCCGTCCACCGCGCTCACGCGCTCGTTCATCTTGCCGGCGATCACGCAGTGCTCGGCGATCGGCTTGCCGGCCACCGTCAGCGCGCCGGCGGCCGCGGTCGTCACCGATGTGAACGACGTGTTCGCATACGCGAGCTTCGCGGCGAGCGCGTCGCAGGTCTGCGTCATCGCGGCCGGCGTCGCGGCGCTCAGATGCGTCGGCGCGGAGCTGACCGAATCGTCGCCGCCGCAACCGGCGAGCATGGCCGCCGACAGCGGCGCGATACAGAGGAATGCAGATTTTCTCTTCACGATATCTCCCGTTCGTCAGGCTGCCGAATCAGAACATGTGCCGGACGCCGACCATCGCGCCGAGCTGACCCATCCCCTGGCCGGGCGTCGTGCCGGCACCGCCGCCGCTGACCGCGTAGCGCGCATGCGCGCTGTTCCACAGATACGACGATTGCGCGTAGACGGCCGTGCGCTTGGTCAGCAGATAGGTCGCGCGCAGCGTGGCCATCGTCGCGCGCGTGTCGTGCGCACTGTTGACGATCCGGTAGCCTTCGCCGTCGACGACGAAGTCGGGCTTGATCGCATACGACGCGCCGAGAAAGAACAGGTCCGAATGCGCGCCGGCCGCGGCCGGCGAACCGGTCGACACGCGCCGCCCGATCCAGCCCGCGCCGATGCGCGCGCCCGCCGCCTGCGCGTAGGCGCTCACGTGCGTGCGTGCATCCTTGCCGCCGCTGCTGGTGAAGGCGACCGGCGCGACGCCGTCGAAGAAGTTCGCGGCGGCGCCCGTGCCGCCGCGCTGCTCCTCGTACGACGCCGCCGCACCGAAATACGCGCTGTCGTACTTGAGCATCACCGACCAGTTGCGGCATTGCACCGCGTCGCCCGGCACCTGCCCCGCGCACGTGCCCTGCCCCGGCGAGTTGCCGGTGCCCGCGCCGTCGCGACCGAACGAATACGCGGCGCCGAGCGTCACGCCGCGATACGTGCCGACGTAGGTCACCGCGTTGTCGGCGCGGCCGTTCGGCACGTACGCGTCGAACGAGCCGAGCCCGTAGATGTCGGGGCCGATGATGTCCGCGCCCTGCAGCGCGAGATACGTCATCGTGTACTGGCGGCCGAACGCGAGCGTGCCGAAGCCGCTCTTCAGCCCGACGAACGCCTGCCGCCCGAACAGCCGCCCGCCCTGCCCGAGATCGCCGCCGCGCACGTTGAACCCGCTTTCGAGCGTGAACACCGCCTGGTAGCCGCCGCCGAGATCCTCGGTGCCGCGCAGGCCCCAGCGTGACGGCAGCTCGCCCGTCACGCCCGGCATGCGCACCACGTGGTCGCCCGCCGCGTTCGCGTGCGACACGAACTCGACGCCCGTGTCGATGATTCCGTACAGCGTCACGCTCGACTGCGCGTGCGCGCCGGGCGCGGCGAGCGCGCAGCAGGCGCCGGCGGCCAGCAGGCCGTTCCTGGTTTTCGTGTTCATTCGTTGTGTCTCCAGACCTTGAGTAGGCGCGCTCTGACGGCGCGCATCGAAAAACCGTGAAAGTCAGTCGCCTGCTTGCGGGCGGCGAATCAGCACCAGCGCGGCGACGGCCGCGACGAGCGTGACGGGGATGCTCGCGCCGATCACGACCGGCGCGCTGCGACCGGCGGCCAGCAGCGTCGCGGCCGCGAGCGGCCCGACGACGGAACCGAGCCGCCCGACCGCCACCGCCGCGCCGACGCCCGTGCCGCGCATCGCGGTCGGGTAATAGATCGCCGCGAGCGCATACAGCACCGACTGCCCGCCGACCACGAACATCCCGGCGGCAAACGCGGCCGCCGCGAGCGACGCGAAGCCGGGCGCGGCCGCGAGCGCGGCAAGCGACAGCACGATCCCGACATACATGCCGCCGACCACGCGCGACGCGCGCATCCGGTCGAGCGCCGCGCCGATGCCGAGCGCGCCGAGCCCCGCGCCGACGTTGAACGCGATCTGCACGAGGCCGACATGCTCGCGGTCGAGCCCGCGCGCGGCCATCAGCGACGGCAGCCAGTTCAGCAGGAAGTAGAGGACGATCAGCGTGCAGAAGTAGCTGATCCACAGCGCGAATGTCGACGTCGTGCGGCCGTCGCCGAACAGCGTGTGCGCGACGCTGGTACGCGCGGCCGGCGTGCCGGCGACGTCGAGATACGCGCGCGATTCCGGCAGGCACCACGCGAGCAGCGGCACGAGCAGCAGCGGCCCGGCGCCGCCGACGTAGAAGATGTGCCGCCATTCGGTGTCGCCGGCAAGCAGCACGCCGATCAGCGACGCGATCACGCCGCCGAACGGAATGCCGCAATACATCGTCGCCACCGCGCTGCTGCGCGAGCGCGGCTCGACCGCTTCGGACGACAGCGCGATCAGGTTCGGCATCGCGCCGCCGAGGCCGATGCCGGTCAGCACGCGCACGACGACGAGCATCCAGAAGCTCGACACCTGCGCGGTCGCGATCGACAGCAGCCCGAACAGCACGGCCGACGCGATCAGCACGCGCTTGCGGCCGATCCGGTCGGCGAGCCGCCCGCCGAGCATCGCGCCCGGCAGCAGCCCGAAGGTGCCCGCGCTGAACGCGATACCCATCTGCGACACGGTCAGCCCGAATTCACGCGCCATGCGCGGCGCGGCGACCCCGACCGACTGCAGGTCGAGCCCTTCGAGGAGTGCAACCGCGAAACACAGCGCGAGCGTGGTCGCGACCGTGGATTTTTCGGCAACGTAAGTGTTCATCCTGTCTCCAATCCCATGTCTTGTCGTCGGTCGGCCCTGCAACGGCCGCCGCGCGCCGCCGCCGGCCAGTGGCGGATCGGCGCGCGAGGTGTGTCCGAACGGCCGCCTTTATCAGGCAACCTGATTCGCTGGCCGCAAGAATGCCTGCCGGTGTCGTGACCGGCCGGTCGTTATGCCTGCTTGGTCCTGCGTGGCCCTGCTCGTTCCTGCTTGTGCCTGCTCGTGCTCCCTACGCGTAAATCACGTCGGGATCGCGCCGCGCCGGGTCGTACAGCGCGTCGATCGTCGCCGCGCGATGCTGCTGCACGGCCGCCTGGTTCAGCGAACCCTTGTCGGTCACTTCGCCGAGATCGAGCGACGGCGGCGTGTCGATCAGCCGGATGCGCGCGACGAACGTCGAACCGCCGCTGGCATGCCGGTTCAGCGCGGCAAGCCACGTCGTGAACGCCGCGCGCACGGCCGGTGCGCGCAGCACGTCGGACACCGGCGCGTCGGCGGCGAGCCCCGCCAGCGCGCGGCACGCGTCGACGCGCGGAAACACGAGCAGCCCGATGTCGTCGCGATTGATCCCGGTGACGACCACGTCCTGCACGTACGGCGCGCCGCTCGACACCGCGTTCGCGCGCAACGGCCCGACGCTGACGAAGGTGCCGCTGCTCAGCTTGAAGTCCTCGGTCAGCCGCCCGTCGAACTGCAGGCCGAGTTCCGGCCGCTGCGGATCGGCAAAGACGCCCGCGTCGCCGCTGCGGTAATACCCTTCGTCGTCGAACACGTCGCGCGGATCGACGTCCGCGTGCCAGTAGCCGCGCATCACGTTCGGCCCCTTGAAACGCAGTTCGAGCTTGCCGCCGCACGGCACCAGCTTCGCGTCGCAGCCGGGCGCGGGCAGCCCGATGTAGCCTGCGCGCATCAGCGGCCCCGTCGTGAACAGGCACGACGGCGACGCCTCCGTCATCCCGAGGCCGGCCATGATCCGGATGCGCTCGCCGCAATGTGCGTAGGTCACGCGGTCGAGCCGGTCCCACGCGGCCTGCGACAGCCCCGCGCCGCCGAAGAAATACAGCTTCACGCGCGAGAAGAACGTGTCGCGCAGCGCGGCATCGCGTTCGAGCGCGACGGTCAGCTCTTCCCAGCCCTTCGGCACGTTGAAGTAGATCGTCGGCGCGATCTCGCGGAGGTTGCGCACGGTTTCGTCGAAGCGGCCCGGCATCGGGCGGCCGTCGTCGATGTACAGCGTGCCGCCGTTGTACAGCGCGATGCCGAGGTTGTGACTGCCGCCGAACGTGTGATTCCACGGCAGCCAGTCGACCAGCACCGGCGGCTCGCGCGTGAGCTCGGGCATCGTCTGGCGCAGCATCTGCTGGTTGCTGCACAGCATCCGGTGCGTGGTCGGCACCGCCTTCGGCTGCTTCGTCGAACCGGACGTGAACAGGATCTTCGCCAAATGATCGGGGCCGACCGCCGCGTGGATCGCGTCGATCGTGCGCGGGACGGTGGCGAGCAAGCGCGAGAGCGGCACCGCGCGGCCCTTTCCGTGCGCGCCGGCATCGTCGTCGCGTGCGACGATCAGCGCCGCATCGGCCGGCAACGTGGCGTCGAGCGCACGCGTGAACGGCGCGCGTTCGGCGACGAAGACCGCACCCGGGCGCAGCACGCCGAGCGTGTGGCGCAGCTTGCCGTAGTCGGTCGACACGAGCGAATACGCGGGCGAGATCGGCGCGTACGGCACGCCGGCCAGCATGGCCGCGAACATCAGTTGCAGATGCTCGAGATCGTTGCCGGACAGCACCGCGAGCGGACGCTCGGCCGACAGCCCGAGATCGACGAGACCCTGGCCGAGCGCGCGAGCGCGTTCGAGCATCTGCGCGTAGGTGATCTCGATCCAACGGCCGTCGGCGCCGCGCCGCGCGGCCAGCACGCGGTCGGGGTGCGCTTGCGCGCCGCGCACGAGGCAGTCGGTCAGGCGCGTCGGGTAGTCGCCGAGCGGTTCGCGCGAACGCAGGTACCACGTGCCGTTTTCCGCACGGCGAATCTCGGCCGCGCCGACGGCGACGGCCGCCGCGCGATAGCGCACGCCGCCCGTGTCGCTCACCGGCCCGCTTTCGGGCGTCGCTACATTCATCGTCGGCTCGCTCATATGGGGTAGTGACGCGGCGTGGTCTGCACGGTGATCCAGCGCAGCTCGGTGAATTCGGCGATCGACGCACGGCTGCCGAAGCGGCCGTAACCGCTCGCCTTGGTGCCGCCGAACGGCATCTGCGCCTCGTCATGCACCGTCGGCCCGTTGATGTGGCAGATCCCCGACTCGATCCGTCGCGCGAGCGTCATCGCCCGTGCGATATCGCGACTGAACACGCTCGCCGACAACCCGAACTCGCTGTCGTTCGCGAGCGCGACCGCTTCGTCGTCGCTGTCCGCGCGCAGGATCGCAACCACCGGCGCGAACGATTCCTCGCGATAGAGCCGCATGTCGCGCGTGACGCCGTCGACGATCGCCGGCTGCATCGTCGCGCCGTCGATCCGGCAGCCGAGCGGCAAGCGCGCGCCGTGCGCACGGGCATCCTCGACGAGCGACGCCGCGCGCGCGGCGGCCGCCGCGTCGACCATCGTGCCGAGCGGATGGCCGGCCAGCGGATCGCCGGCGACCAGCGTGCGCGCCTTCTCGGCCAGCCGTTCGACGAGCGCATCGGCGATCGGCCGCGCGGCGATCACGCGCTCGGTCGACATGCAGATCTGCCCCTGGTTGAAGAACGCGCCGAATGCGATCGCGTCGACGGCTGCGTCGACATCCGCATCGTCGAGCACGAGCACCGGCGCCTTGCCGCCGAGTTCGAGCAGCACAGGTTTGAGGTGCGCGGCCGCGTGGCGCGCGATGATGCGCCCGACATGCGTCGACCCGGTGAAGTTGATCCGCTTCACGTGCGGATGCGCGATCAGCCGCTCAACGAGTTCCGGCGCGTCGGCCGCCGCGTGCGTGATCACATTGACGACGCCCGCGCCGAGCCCGGCGTCATCCAGCACCGCGCCGATCAGCGCGTGCACGCCCGGGCACGCTTCGGACGCCTTCAGCACGACCGTGTTGCCGCACGCAAGCGGCATCGCCAGCGCGCGCGTGCCGAGGATCACCGGTGCATTCCACGGCGCGATGCCGAGCACCACGCCGCACGGCACGCGCATCGCGAGCGCGAGATTGCCGGGCACGTCGGACGGGATCACGTCGCCGTCGATCTGGGTGGTCATCGACGCGGCCTCGCGCAGCATGTTCGCCGCGAGCGTCACGTTGAAGCCGAGCCAGCCGGGCGTCGCGCCGGTTTCGGCGACGCCGGTCGCGATGATTTCGTCGAGGCGCGCGTCCATCAGGTCGGCCGCCTTCAGCAGCCGGCGGCGCCGCTCGGTCGGCGCGAGCGCCGCCCAGGCGGGGAACGCGCGGTGCGCGGCGTCGATCGCCGCGTCGGCGTCGGCCAGGCCGGCCGCCGGCGCGCGCGACGCAAGCGCGCCCGTCGCGGGGTTGAATCGGTCGAAGGTTCGCCCGTCGCGGGCGGTGCACCACTCGCCCCCGATCAGCATCCGTCTGTCGGTCATGTCGTCTCCTGCCTTGCCTGTCTCTTGCGGTTGCGTCGGCGGTGATATCAGCGCTTGTATGCCTGCAGGCCCGGCTTGATCGCCTTGTCGTCGAGGAACTGCTTCAGCCCCTGCTCGCGGCCGCGCTCCGGGTCGCGCAACTGCGCCTGGTCGAGCTTCGCATACAGATAATCCTCGCACTGCTCCCACGTCAGTTCGCGCGAACGCTTGAAGCCATGCTTCGCCGCGCGCAGCACGACCGGGTTCTTGTCCATCAGCCGCGCGGCGAGCGCGATCGTCGCGTCGCGCAGCCCGGCCAGCGGCACGCTGCTGTTCACGAGGCCCATTTCCGCCGCTTCGACGCCGGTGAACGTGTCGCCGGTCATGATGTAGTGCAGCGCGCGGCGATGCCCGACCGTGTCGGCCATCGCCTTGCTGACGAGGTTGCCCGGCGGGATGCCCCAGTTGATCTCCGACAGCCCGAACACCGCTTCGTCCGCCGCGATCGCGAGGTCGCACGCGACGAGCGGCGAGAATCCGCCGCCGAAGCACCAGCCGTTCACCATCGCGATCGTCGGCTTGTTGTACATCCGCAGACGGCGCCACTGCCATTCCGATGCGTCGCGCCGCACCTTTTCCTGCAACGCGTCGGAGCCGCCGTCGATCTCGCGGAAATATTCCTTCAGATCCATGCCGGCCGTCCATGCGCTGCCCGCGCCGGTCAGCACCAGCACCTTCGCGTCGTCGTCGAACTCGACCGCGTCGAGTACCTGCAGCATCTCCTGATTCAGCGTCGGGCTCATCGCATTGCGCTTGTCCGGACGGTTCAGCGTCACCCACGCGATGCCGGCCTCCACGTTCACTTCAACGGTCTGCCAGCGGTTGTCGTACTTGCTCATGTCTGTTCCTGTCGTTCGTTCCTGTGCGATTCGGTGCGCAACATTCCTGCTGCGGACGGCTTCATTTAATATCAGGCTACCTGATATTGCAAGCGACACGAGCGCCGGTGTAAACCCGGAGCGCATGGCGCGGGAAGCGACGGAATCGGGGAACGGTCAGGCGACCGGCAACGCGAGCGCGGGCCGAGCGGCCCGCGCCGTGAAGGTTCGAAAGGGGGTCGGTCAGCCGCGCAGGTTGCGCGAGAACAGTTCGAGCGCGCGCTGCACGTGCGCGGCATCGTCGGCGGAGATGTCGCCGAGCATGCGCGTCTCGAGCGGGCGCAGCACGGCTTCACATTCACGCAGCATCGCAGCGCCTGCGTCGGTCAGCGTCAGCAGGATGATGCGGCCGTGCGACGGGTCGGCTTCGCGCGTGACGAAACCGCGGGCGGCCATCACGCTCATCACTTCGTTCGCCGATTGCGGCGTGATCCATGAGCGCTCGGCCAGTTGCGCATTCGACGACGCGCCACGCGCCTCCAGCACCGACAGCGCCGTGTATTGCGCAAGCGTGATGCCCAGCGGTGCGAGCGCGTCGGTCATATGCCGGCGCAGCAGCCGGTCGAGACCGCCGATCACGTAGGTCAGGCGCTGCGGCGCGCGCGCCTTCGGCTTGTCGCCCGTCGCGCGGGCGGCGTTCTTCGCGGTGTTCTTCGGCTGCGCGGGCTTGGTCGGTGCGGAACTCATGGTGCGGGCGGGATGGAATTGCGGGCCATCTTACCAGCACGTCGACGGGGGCGAACGCATAGTCGCGACATCACTCTCAGCGTACCTCCATATTCTCAGTTACCTCGTATAAGTACGAAATTATCGGTCGGCATGCTAATTAAATTACCAAAAACAATCAATTCTCATCTTGAAAATGGTTCGACACTTTGTGACAGGGTAAAAGAACAGCTTCACTCCAATCTACACATGGTTCGAGTGGCCTCGATACTGGAACCGACAAGGGTTAATACGGGACCGGTTTTTTTGTTAATTACCCTGAAACAATCTATCAATCTATTGGCGAAACCTATTTATGGCCAACGTAAAAAAGATATCTTACTATAAACCGCAAAAAGGTTTGCTAGGGCCGGAGTTGAAGAAGTACGAGGGCGCACAAGGGTGCATCCCGCTTGAGACTCAAAAAACTGTATCAATCGACAGATTAGCTCCGGGCGAAAAACCGCCGCCTCCTCCTACACTGCCACCAAAGCCGGTAGTGGAGCCTCCCAAAACTCAGAAGCAAGCAGAAGCACCGCAGCCGAAGCAACAGCCGAAGACCAAAGAACCACCAAAGCAAGAAGAGGCCGAAGTTTGCGAGAATCCCCCGCCCTTTGATTTGCAAGATGTAACTATTGCGATGGATAACTTGGGCTGGAGGGTATCGGCTAAACTCGCACGCATTTGGTTCGCGAGTTCCGAGCACATTTATAATGATAACGCCAAGTCAATTCAACCAATAGACAGTGATAGCGTAACCCTTGACTGGACGTTGCAATTTGGAAGTGTTCGAAGGAAATATGAAAAGCTTCTTGCTGACGATATTTATCGAGACCCCGCCATAGTCGAAGCAAAAACAAAAATTCTTGCAAAAATTAACAAAATGTTCTCAGAAGACCGAAGAGCAAATCTCAATATCAATACGGCTCAATTCTTGTCTGACATCCGTCAATTCCATATCGATTGGCAATTTCAGCTTGCTTCGATCAGCAATTGGGACACGCTCGAAAATCTCACACCAACCGACCTCACGGGAGCTTTGGCGAATTTTAATATATACGCAGCCATAGGCAATCTTGAAATTTCTGGTGAAAAATATTATAGATACGAGAAAATGAGCAATTTTTATTGCCTGAACGCCATCGCAAAAATTACGCATGTGTATGTTTACGTAAAAGACAACTACTCATTTAATGGAATTCAATATTTGGGACATTGGAACAAGCGTGGCGTGATCATCGCACCGGGGCCCGTGATAAGTGGGTCTGCGTCTAGTTCGCCAAAGCATGCTACTGATGTGGATATCTGGGTAAAAAGCATCAACAAGCCCGTGGACACGAGAAAAAGCCTTTTCGGGAAGTTCAAAGAGCCTGACGTGTTCTATCCGGTCTACAACTCAGACTACAGTCGGTGGCGCGCCAAGCATCATAGGGGCGGGGACTTTATGATATATTCAAAACCCGTCTATCTGAAATTGAAGAAACCTGTTGAAATAAAACTTGGTGAAATATGCAGATTAGCGCCGTCAGAATCACTGGGCTAGCCGTTCTTGTGTTTTTGCTGATTGGCTTTTCCATTAATATGACCAGGCCAAATTATGGTCGGTGTGATTTTTTTGAAAAAGAACTAAATGGAGGGAAGAAAGAATTTGGAGGTGTGGAATATTACGCAAAGCTGTGTGGTGCGAATATTCGAAATGGGCATGAAGTGAGATTTCAGCTTTTTGATGGGGCTGGAGAATTGCGCGCTCAACGCTATTTCTCATACTACGTAAATTCGGCAACTGAGCGAGAATTGATAGATGGTGTTGGCGGGATCGTATATTACGATAGTTCAAGCAGTGATGTGATGCAGTTGCTTGCGATTCCACCTACCAAATGGGATTGGATTCGCGCCAGACTACCTTTGTTTTAATTGTGGTGATTGTGTGTAAAAGAAAAGCCCCCGAACCTTCACAAGCCAGGGGCTTTCGTTTTTCTGCGTCACTTCGAGTCGTGCCGCTGCTTCGTCCACGAAGGTAGCCGCGTCATTCCGCGATCATGTTTTCCGCGCGGCATTCATATCGCGGATGCGGCGCGCGTGAATTCCTCTGAGAAAGACGAGGGCTGATCAGCCTCGTTCAAGGCACATCTTTCGTAAATCCGGCTCTTTGCCTGCCAGCCGATAGAACCTGCCGTCCACACCCGCCATTCATCCGGTACGTGTCCCCGCAAACCGCGCAGTCGGCAGCCCCGCATGGCGCGTCTGCGCGACGAACACGCCGCCGGCATCGGCATCGCTCGCCAGCGCGTCGTCACTCAGCCCGACGCGCGCACTCGTCACGTACAGCCGGCCTTCGCCGTCGAGCGTCACGCAGCTCGGCTGCGCGGTCGGCACCGCCACGCGGTCCGTCTCGACGCCGTCCGGCCCGTAGCGCACGACCCGCCGGCCGCCCCACTGCGCGTTCCACAGGCCGCCGTCGCGATCCATCGTCGAGCCGTCCGGGTCGCCGTCCGCATCGGTCAGCCGCGCGAACGGCCGCACGTTCGCGACGTCGCCGTCCGCGCGGTAATCGCACACGAGGATCTCGCGCACCATCGAATCGCAGAACGTCATCTTCGTGCCGTCCGGCGAGAACGCGATGCTGTTCGCGATCGCGGCCGCCGGCAATGCAAGCCGTTCGAGCGTGAGGTCGGGATTGAGCCGATAGAACCCGCCGACCGCGCGCGGCGGGTCGCCGCCTTCGTCCTTCATCCCAAACACGAATGCGCCGAACGGATCGCAGCGGCCGTCGTTCAGCCGCGTCGGCAGATCGGGCTCGACGTCGACGATGCGCGTGAACGCCCCGCTGCGCAGATCGAAGAACGCGAGATGCGTCGCGAGCCCGACGAGCAGCACGTCCGGCGCATTCGTCAGCGCGAAGCACGCGAGCCGCTCGGGCATCGGCCACTGCGCGAGGCCCGAGCCGTCCGCGCGACAACGCCACAGCCGCGCGCCTTCGATGTCCGTCCAGTACAGCGTGTGCGTCGCGTCGCACCACGTCGCGCCTTCGCCGAGCGTGTTGCGGCTGTCGACCAGCAGCGCCGCCGCGCCCGGATGAATCTGTTGCATGCCGTCTCCCGATATCTGTCGCATTCGCTGGCGGCCGCGCGTTCACTTCGCCTGGGTCAGATCTTCATCGCGCGCCGCTGGTTGCGACGATACTGGTCGAACAGCACCGCGAGCAACAGAATTCCGCCGCGTATCAGATATTGGTAAAAGGTCGGCACGTTCAAGAGGCTCATCGCGTCCTGCACGGAGCCCATGATCAGCACGCCGACCAGCACGCCGGAGATCGTCGCGACGCCGCCCGTCAGCGACACGCCGCCGAGCACGCATGCGGAGATCACGCCGAGCTCGAGGCCGACCGACGTCTTCGGGTCGCCAAGGCTCATCCGCGACGCGAGCATCACGCCCGCGAAGCCGGTCACGAGCCCCTGCAGCACGAACACCGCGATCTTGATGCGCATCACCGGCAGCCCGGCAAGCAACGCGGCCTCGCCGTTGCCGCCGACGGCCAGCACGTTCTTGCCGAACACCGTCTTGCGCAGCAGGAAGCCGAACACGACGAAGCCGACGATGTTGCTCCAGATCGGATACGAGATGCCGAGGAACGAGCCGGCGCCGAGCTCGAAGAAGCGTTCCTCGGAGATCATCACAGCGTCGCCGTTCGACGTGATGAACGCGAGTCCGCGCACGACTTCCATCATCGCGAGCGTGACGATCAGCGAATTGATCCGCCAGCGCGCGATCAGCACGCCGTTGACGAGCCCGACCGCGCCGCCCGCGAGGATGCCGGCCACGGTGCCGAACACCACGCTGTGCGTCGCGGTGATCAGCGTCGACGCGACGACGCCCGAGAACGCGACGATCGACGCGACCGACAGGTCGACTTCGCCGAGCGCGAGCACGAACATCATCGTCACCGCGATCGAACCGATCAGCGTGACCGACAGCAAGAGGCCCTGGATGTTGCGCGGCGTGAGGAAGTCCGGCACGGTCAGCGACAGCGTCGCGAACAGCACGAGAAACACCATCACGATGCCGGAGCGGTTGATCAGTTGCCACACGCCGCCGCGCGCTCGCGCGGGCGCGGCCGTGGCATCCGGGGACGGGGAAGTGCGTTGGGGTTGCATTGCCTGGCTCATATCAGTTCAGTTGCTTTCCGGTTGACTGCACGGCGCTAACGCGGCAGCGCGAGCTTGATCAGCGCGTCGGGCGTCGCCTGCGCCTTCGCGACTTCGCCCGCGATCCGTCCTTCCTTCATCACGATGATCCGGTCCGACACGCCGATCACCTCGGCCAGGTCGCTCGACACGAGGATCACCGTGCGGCCCGCTTCCGCGAGTTCGTAGAACAGGTTGTAGATTTCCGCGCGCGCACCGACGTCGATGCCGCGCGTCGGCTCGTCCATCAGGAACACGTCGATGCGCTCGGCCAGCCAGCGCGCGAGCACGACCTTCTGCTGGTTGCCGCCCGACAGCGCGCCGATCGGCGTGTCGCCGTCGGGCGTCTTGATCGCGAGCCGCTCGATGTAGCGTTGCGCGAGCTCGCGTTCGCGCCGCGCGTCGAGCAGCACGCGCGCCGGGCTGAAATGACGGCGCGCGCTGATGTTCAGGTTGTCGGCCACCGACGCGATCGCGACGATGCCTTCCTGCTTGCGATCCTCCGGGCACAGCGCGATGCCGGCGCGCACCGCGTGGCGCGGGCTCGAAAACGCGACGCGCTTGCCGCCCAGTTCGACGTGGCCGCCGCTCGGGCGCGTCGCGCCGTACAGCAGCTTCATCAGTTCCGAGCGGCCCGCGCCGACGAGCCCGAAGAAGCCGACGATCTCGCCGCGGCGCGCGGCGAACGACACCGGCTCGGACAAGCCGGGCCCGGTCAGCCCCTGCGCCTCGATCATCACGTCGCCGGCCGCGCGCGGCCGGTAGCCGTACACGTCCTCGATCGAGCGGCCGACCATGCAGCCGATCAGCTGGTCGCGATCGAGATCGGCAACCGATTCGAACGTCTCGATCCGGCGGCCGTCGCGGAACACCGTCACGCGGTCGCACAGCGCGTCGACTTCCTCCATCCGGTGCGTGACGTAGATGATCGCGCGCCCTTCCGCGCGCAGCGAACGGATGATCCGGAACAGCTGCGTCGTCTCACGCGCGGACAGCGAACTCGTCGGTTCGTCGAACGCGATCACGCGCGCGTCGCGCATCAGCGCCTTGCCGATCTCGATCATCTGGCGCTGGCCGATCGACAAATACTTTACCGGGATGTCCGGATCGATGTGCTCGCCGAGGCGCTCCAGCGCATCGAGCGCACGCACCGCGAGCGCGCGCTCGTCGACCACGCCGAGCCGGCTCGGCAGCTGCCCGAGCATCAGGTTCTCCGCGACCGTCAGCTCCGGCACCAGATGCAGCTCCTGGTAGATGATCGCGATGCCGGCCTCGAGCGCGGCACGCGTCGACGCGAAGCGCTGCACCGTGCCGTTCAGCGTCAGCGTGCCGGCCTGCGGCTGGTTCACGCCGGACAACACTTTCAACAGCGTCGACTTGCCCGCGCCGTTCTCGCCCATCAGCCCGTGCACTTCGCCCGCGCGCACCGACAGCGACACGGCATCGAGCGCGCGCACGCCCGGAAACGTCACCGTGATCCCGTCGAGCGCGAGCAACGCGCCGCCGGGCGGCGGCGCGGCGGCGCCGCGCGTGGCCGCGTCATCGTTGCCGGACACGGCCGTCATCGTCTGCATCGTCATCGCGTCGTCGCCTCGCACGCTCAGATGCCGAGCTCAGTGCGCACGGCCTGCCAGTTCGCGCGCGTCATCAGCTTGCCGCTCGTCTGCGTGTCGGCCGGCGGCGCCTTGCCGTTGCGGATCCAGTCGACGAGGTTCTGCGTGCTGTCCTTGCCGTGGTTCGTCGAGCTGACCGCGATCGTCCCGTAGAAGCCGGTCGGCTCCTTCTTCTGGAATTCGGCGAACGCCTCGCCCGCGCCGTTGATGCCGACGCCGATCACGTCGGCCGCCGGGATGTGCAGCTGTTCGGTCGCGCGCACCGCGCCGAGCACGGTTTCCTCGTTCAGCGCGTAGACCACCCACTTCTTCACGTTCGGATGGCGTGCGAGCACGGGCGCGGCGGCGCTGAAGCCGCCTTCGTCGTCGGTCGTCTTCTGCGGCGCGTCGAAGATGTTCTCCTTGCGGAAGCCGTTCGCGAGCAGCGCCTGCGTCGCGCCGTCGGTGCGCAGCTTCGCGGTCGGCAGCTCGTAGTTGGTGATGCGCAGCGCGCCGACTTCCTCCGGCTTCCAGCCGCGCCGCTTCATCTCGTCGGCGATCGCCTGGCCGACCTGGTTGCCGATCTTGATCGCCGACATCCCGAGATGCGGCACGTTCGACAGCGGCTTGCCGGTCGAGTCGACGAGCTGGTCGTCGACGGTCACGAACTTCATGTTGTAGCGCTTCGCGCGCGCGGCGATCGCCGGCCCGAGGCGTACGTCGGGCGCGCAGATCACGAAGCCCTGCGCGCCTTGCGAGCCGAGGTTGTCGATCGCGGCGAGCACCTTCTCGCCGTCCGGCGTGCCGATCTTCACGACCGAGAAGTTCTCCTTCTGGCCGAGCGTGGCGGCCGCGTTCTGCTCGTTGATGAACCATGCCTGCTCGGGCATCTTCACCAGGAAGCCGATCTTCAGCGGCGCGTCGGCGTGCGCGGCGCCCTGCATCCCGAGCGGCGCGAGGCAAAGCGCGGCCAACAGTGCGCGCAGGGTGTGTCGGCGAGTCGTGCGGTTCATGCGGTGTCTCCTTGTATTGGCTTGGGTCTTCAACATCCGTCGTACGCGGTCGCGCTCGCGATGGTGCGCGCCGGCACGTTTTCAGCGGCCGAACGCGTCGGTCCCGACGCGCCGCCCGAACAGGAACGCATCGGCGACGAGCCGCAACGGCCGTACGTCGACGTCGCTTTCGCCGCGCGCGATCAGCGCGCGGAAGTGAGCATACAGCGCCGGATACTCGCGCTGCGGGCCGATCTCGACCGGCTCGCCGGCGATCGACAGTTGCGCGCCGCCGCGGCTGATCGCGAGCACGCCGTCCGACGTGTCGACCGCGATCTCCCATTGCTCGACGGGGCCGTGCCGCCAGTCGAATTCCGCGTGCACGGGCACGCCGTCCGTATCGGCGCAATCGAGTTCGGCCGCGATCGGCGTCTGCACGTCGCTCGGCACGTAGAGCGTCGCTTCGCGCAGCACGAGCTCGCGCGGCAGGATCCGCGTGACGATCGACAGCGCGTTGATGCCGGGATCGAACACGCCGAGGCCGCCCGGCTCCCAGATCCACTGCTGCCCCGGATGCCAGCGCCGCACGTCTTCCTTCCAGCGCACCTGCACCGCGCGGATCGTGCGCGTCGCGAGCCATGCGCGCGCCGGTTCCACCGCGCTCGCGCAGCGCGAATGCCAGGTCGCGAACAGCGTGAGGCCGCGTTCGCGCGCGAGCGCGTCCAGCGCGGCCACTTCGCCCAGCGTCGCGCCCGGCGGTTTCTCGAGCATCACGTGCTTGCCGGCTTCGAGCGCCGCGCGTGCCTGCGCGTAGCGCACCTGCGGCGGCGCGCACAGCGACACCGCCTCGAGCGCGGGCTCGGCGGCCAGCAGCGCACCCAGCTCCGGATAATTGCGCACGCCGTTGACTTCTGCGTGACGGCTCGCGCAGGCGGTCAGCGCGAAGCCCGGTTCGGCGGCGATCGCCGGCAAATGCTGGTCACGCGCGATCTTGCCGATCCCGATCACGCCCAGCGAAATCACCTTGCTCATCTGCGTTCCTCCTTCGCTACTCGGTCAGTGCGCCCAGCGCAGCACGAGCGGATCGAGCCGACGCGCGATCGCGAGCAGCTCCGCGCGCGTGTCCGGATGCAGTTCCGGCATCGGATGCCGCGGCCGCTCGCATGCGATCACACCGCCTTCGCGCATCAGCGCCTTCGCGGTGAGAATGCCGGACTGGCGGTTCTCGTGATTGATCAGCGGCAGCCACGCCTGGTAGCGTGCGTACGCATCGTCCTGCCGCCCTTCGCGCCACGCTTCGAGGATCGGCCGGATGCCGTCCGGATATGCGCCGCCCGTCATCGCGCCGGTCGCGCCGGCATGCAGGTCGGCGAGCAGCGTGATCGCCTCCTCGCCGTCCCACGGCCCTTCGATCGCGTCGCCGCCGAGCCGGATCAGCTCGCGCAGCTTGTTCGCGGCGCCGGGCGTCTCGATCTTGAAGTACGCGACCTGCTCGATCTCGCGCGCCATCCGCGCAAGCAACGGCGCGGACAGCGCGGTGCCGCTCGCGGGCGCATCCTGGATCATGATCGGGATGTCGATCGCATCCGACACGCGCGCAAAGAAGTCGACGATCTGCGCTTCGGGCACGCGGAACGTCGCGCCGTGATACGGCGGCATCGTCATCACCATCGCCGCGCCGAGCTGCTGCGCGCGCAGGCTGCGCGCCGCGCACACCTGTGTGCTGTAGTGCGACGTCGTGACGATCACCGGCACGCGGCCGGCGACGTGTTCGAGGATCGTGCGCGTGAGCACGTCGCGTTCGTCGTCGGTGATCGCGAATTGCTCGGAGAAGTTCGCGAGGATGCACAGCCCGTCCGAGCCCGCATCGATCATGAAATCGACCGCGCGATTCTGGCTCGCGAGGTCGAGCTCGCCGGTGTCGGAAAACGTCGTCGGGACGACGGGGAAGATGCCGCGATAGCGCGGTGTGCCGCTCGATGTCATGGTTCGGGTCCTGCGTCGGTCGAATCGGCGTTCAGCCGGAAAAACAAGGCGTTCAGGATTCGCGGGCGAATGCGCCCGCGGCCGGCTCGGGCGCACGCAGCGCGGCCCGGACCACGAACGTCATCAGCACCGCGAACAACAGCGTCGCCGCGAGAAAGTACAGGCCGGCCGCGAGACTGCCGGTCGATGCCTTGATCAGGCCGATGCCGTACGGCCCGAAGTAGCCGCCGAGATTCGCGAGCGAATTGATCGCGGCGATGCCGACCGCCGCACTCGTGCCGGTCAGGAATTCGCCGGGCAGCGCCCACACGACGGCCTGGATCGAATAGAGCGAGAACGCGGTGAGGCAGATGAATGCGAACTGCAGCGCGGGCTGCCGCACCCATGCGCTCGCGGCCATCGTCACGGCGGCCGCCGCCGACACGACGACAATGTGCCAGTAGCGCTCGCGCTTGCGGTCCGAATGGCGCGGCACGACGAGCAGGCCGACCACCGCGAACAGATACGGCACCGCGGACAGCAGCCCGGTCGCCGCGTCGCCGGCGCCGAATGCGTGGATGATCGTCGGCAGCCAGAGCGACAGCCCGTAGATGCACAGCGGAAACGGCAGGAACAGCGCGGCGAGCAGCAGCACGCGGCGGTCGCGCAGTGCGGCGAGCGGATTGCCGTGCGAAGCGGGTCGATACGTGTCGCGGTCGGCGGCGAGCTGCCGCGCGATCCAGCGGCGTTGGTCGTCGTTCAGCCAGCGCGCATGCGCGGGCGACTCGGGCAACAACCGAAGCGTGGGCCATGCGAGCAGCACGGCCGGCAAGCCGCTGACGACGAACAACGTCTGCCAGTCCGACAGGCCGAACCAACCGTGCGTCGACAGCAGCCACCCGGCGAGCGGGCCCGTCACGATGCCGGCGAGCGGCTGCGCGAGCACGAGCAGGCCGATCACGCGGGCACGGTCGCGCATCGGGAACCATTGCGTGAGGAAGTACAGGATGCCGGGATAGAGGCCGGCTTCGGCCGCGCCGAGCAGGAAGCGCAGCACGTAGAAACTGGCCGGCCCCTGCACGAGCGCCATCGCGATCGTGATCACGCCCCACGTGGCGAGGATGCGCGCGAACCAGACGCGTGCGCCGAAGCGTCCGAGCGCGAGGTTGCTCGGCACTTCGCACAGGAAGTAGCCGATGAAGAATAGTCCGGCGCCGAGGCCGTAGGCGGCGTCGCCGAGGCCGATCGCCGCGTTCATGTGCAGCTTCGCGAAGCCGACCACGGTACGGTCGACGTAGGCGACCACGTAGATCAGCGCGAGGAACGGCACCAGCTTGCGCGTGAGCAGGCGGGTCAGTTGCCGTTCGTCGACGGCTGCCGGCGAATCGGACTGTTCCGCCACGGCGTGTGCGGGCGTGTACTGCGTCGTCATCTTGTCTCCTGTCGGCCCCCGTTAGCGCTTTAGCGCTTACGGGGGTCCCATGCTTCGCGGTCGGCCCCCGTTAGCGCTTTAGCGCTTACGGAGGTCCCATGCTTCGCGGTCGGCCCCCGTTAGCGCTTTAGCGCTTACGGAGGTCCCATGCTTCGCGGTCGGCCTCGGTTGGCGTCTTGGCGCTTACGAGGGCCCCATGCTTCGCGGTCAACGTACGCTGGCGCTTCAGCGCTTACGTACATCCCATGCTTTGCGGCCGGCCGGATGATCACCCCGCCGTGGCCGCCGCTTCCCCCTACTTCCCTCAGGCCCCGCCGCGATCCGTTTGTCTCAATGCGAATGGCTCGGCACGTCCGCGCCGCGCATGCCGACCAGGAAGTCGAGGTCGCACCCCTCGTCGGCCTGCAGCACGTGATCGATATACAGCCGCGCGTAGCCGCCCTTGCCAAGCTGCGCGGCCACGCCCGGCGCCGCGGTCGGATCGACGTCCGACAGGCGGCGCTGCAGTTCGTCGTCCGGAATGTCCAGGTGCAGCGAGCCGGCCTCGCAGTCGAGCTCGATCCAGTCGCCGTTACGCACGGCGGCCAGCGGCCCGCCCGCGGCCGCTTCCGGCGCGACGTGCAGCACGACCGTGCCGTACGCGGTGCCGCTCATCCGCGCGTCCGAGATCCGCACCATGTCCTTCACGCCCTGGCGCAGCAGCTTCGGCGGCAGCCCCATGTTGCCGACCTCGGCCATCCCCGGATAACCGCGCGGCCCGCAGTTCTTCAGCACCAGCACCGAACTCGCATCGACGTCGAGCGCTTCGTCGTTGATCGTGGCCTTGTAGTGATCGAGGTTCTCGAACACCACCGCGCGGCCGCGATGCTTCAGCAACTCGGGGCTCGCCGCCGACGGCTTCAGCACCGCGCCGCGAGGCGCGAGATTGCCGCGCAGGATGCAAATCCCGCCGTCGGCGATCAGCGGCCGGTCGAGTGGGCGGATCACCTCGTCGTCGTAGTTCGGCGCTTCGCGCACGTTGTCCCACAGCGACTTGCCGTTCACCGTCAGCGCGTCGGGGTGCGGCAGCAGCCCGCCTTCGCCGAGCCGGCGCAGCACGGCCGGCAGGCCGCCCGCGTAATAGAACTCCTCCATCAGGAAGCGCCCGGACGGCATCAGGTCGACGATCGTCGGCGTGTCGCGGCCGATGCGCATCCAGTCCTCGAGTTCGAGCGGCACGCCGATGCGGCCCGCGATCGCCTTCAGGTGGATCACCGCATTGGTCGAGCCGCCGATCGCCGCGTTCGCGCGGATCGCGTTCTCGAACGCCGCGCGCGTCAGCACCTTCGACAGCACGAGCCCTTCGAGCGCCATCTCGACGATCCGGATGCCGGACATGTGCGCGAGCACGTAGCGGCGCGAATCGACGGCCGGGATCGCCGCATTGTGCGGCAGCGCCACGCCGAGCGCCTCGGCCATGCACGCCATCGTCGACGCGGTGCCCATCGTGTTGCAGGTGCCGGCCGAGCGCGACATGCCGGCTTCGGCCGACAGGAAGTGATGCAGGTCGATCTCGCCCGCCTTCAGCGATTCGTGCAGTTGCCACACGGCGGTACCCGAACCGATGTTCTTGCCCTCGAGCTTGCCGTTCAGCATCGGGCCGCCCGACACGACGATCGCCGGCACGTCGCAGCTCGCCGCGCCCATCAGCAGCGCGGGGGTCGTCTTGTCGCAGCCGGCGAGCAGCACGACCGCGTCGATCGGATTGCCGCGGATCGCTTCCTCGACGTCCATCGACGCCAGGTTGCGCGTGAGCATCGCCGACGGCCGCAGGTTCGATTCACCGTTCGAGAACACCGGGAACTCGACCGGGAACCCGCCCGCCTCGAAGATCCCGCGCTTCACGTGCTCGGCGAGCTTGCGGAAGTGCGCATTGCACGGCGTCAGTTCGGACCACGTGTTGCAGATGCCGATGATCGGCCGACCGTCGAACTCATGATCGGGGATGCCCTGGTTCTTCATCCAGCTTCGGTACATGAAGCCGTTCTTGTCGTTCGTGCCGAACCATTGGGTGGAGCGCAGCCTGGGTTTTGTTGCCGACATCGTCAGTCCTGTGGTGACGGGATACCGGCGCAGTCTAGGCAGAATTTTGATAACTCGCTAATGACGTTTTAGGCGATTACGATATCGATTCCGATATCGATATAAACCCGTACCATGCTCGAAGCCAGCCCATGGGGAAACCGCAGCCGCCTGAAGACGCGCCAGCTCCTGCTGGTCGTCGCGCTCGCCGACGAAGGCAGCATTCACCGCGCGGCGGCCGCGCTGAACATGACGCAGCCGGCCGCGTCGAAGCTGCTGCGCGAGCTCGAGGAATCGATCGGCGCGGTGCTGTTCGAGCGCCTGCCGCGCGGGATGCGGCCGACGCTGTACGGCGACGCGCTGATCCGCCACGCGCGCGCGGCGCTCGGCAGCCTCGACCAGGCGCGCGAGGAGCTGGCCGCGCTGAAGGCCGGCCATCTCGGGCATGTGGCGGTGGGCGCGATCACGTCGCCGGGGTTGCGGCTGGTGCCGCCGGCCGTCGCCGCGGTGAAGGGCACGCATGCGAACGTGCGCGTGTCCGTCGCGATCGACACGAGCAATGTGCTGCTCGAACACCTCGCGCAGGACAAGCTCGACATCGTGCTCGGCCGGCTGTCAGTCGAACACGACAAGCTGCACCTGCGCTATGAGCCGCTGACCGGCGAGCCGGTCGCGGCGGTCGTGCGGCCCGGCCATCCGCTGCTCGCGCAGGCGCCGCTGTCGCTTGCCGACGTGCAGCGTGCCGCGTGGGTCATGCCGCCGGCCGGCAGCGTGCTGCGCCACCGCTTCGAGCTGGTGTTCCAGCGCGCGAGCCTCGCGCCGCCCGCGAACGTCGTCGAGACGGCCGCGCTGCTGTTCATCACGCAGTTGATCGAGCAGAGCGACATGATCGCGGTGCTCGCGGAGGACGTCGCGCTGTACTACGCGCGACATGGCATCGTGTCGGTGCTGCCGCTGGAGATGGATTGCCGGATGGACGATTTCGGGATCATCACGCGCACCGACCGGCTGCATTCGCCGGCCGTCGCGGTGATGGCCGACGCGATCCGCGCGGCCGCGCGGGAGGTTTACGGGATCGCGTTGTAACGCGGGGATCGGGTGCCGCGCGGAGCGCCCGCCCGCTGAAGCGCACGAAAATGGGGCGCCATGCGCGTGTTGCCCGGGGAGGGGAGAAGCTTCAACGTCTTCTCCACGGTGCACGTCACGCCGCCGCGAACTCGATCACCGGTTCGCACCGGATCGGGAAGTTCACGGAGTTCGCGATATAGCACTTCGCATGCGCATCATGATGCAGCCGCTCGGCCAGCTCGCGATCGTCGCCCGCACGGATCATCACGCGCGGGTGCAGCACGATTTCGGTGAAGCGCCCCGGCTCGGACGTGTCGACCATCGTCCCTTCGGCGTCGTCGACATACGCAAGCACGCGGATGCCCGCATCGGAACACAGATGCAGATACCAGAGCTTGTGGCACGCCGATGCCGACGCCAACAGCAGATCCTCCGGATTCCAGCGCGCCGCATCGCCGCGAAACGCCGCGTCCGACGAGCCCGGAATGTCCGGCTTCGAACCCGCGTGGATCACATGATCGCGGCCATATTCGCGATACCCCGACGTGCCGGTTCCGCGGTTGCCGGTCCACTCCACTGCCACGCGGTATTTGTGTTCGCCATGCGCCATCTCGCTCTCCTCTGCCATCGGATGTGATGGCCGCATTGTGTCACCGCGATGCCGTTTGGTATACCATTATTCCAAAATGAGGACTCAAGGCATGGAAGCCAGACTCGATTCCACGGCGGACGCCGTGGCCGCATCGCTGCGGGAAATGATCATCAACGGCGAGTTGCAGGCCGGCGAGCGGCTCGTCGAGCGCGACCTCGCCGAGCACTTCGGGATCAGCCGGATTCCGATGCGTGAGGCGATCCAGCGCCTGGAGCGCGAAGGGCTGCTAGACATTTTCCGCAATCGCGGCGCGGTCGTGCGGATGCTCGGCACGTCCGACGTGCAGGAAATCTACGACATGCGCGTGCTGCTCGAAGGCGACGCCATCTACCGCAGCGTGAAGCGGCTCGACGACGAAACGCTGACGCGCGCCGAACTCGTGCATCGGTTGCTCGGCGAATCGAGCGTGGCGCGCCGCCAAGGCGAGCTGAACCGTGAATTCCACGTGCTGCTGTATTCGTGCTGCGGCAACGCGCGCCAGTTGAAGGCGATCGCGGAATTGCGCAGCCAGGTCGAGCGGTACGAGCGGCTGCAGGCGACGCTGCTCGCGGATACGCCGTCGTTCCAGGTCGAGCACGAAGAAATTCTGCAAGCATGCCGCGAACGCAATGCTCGCGGCGCCCGCGCGATGACCGTCGCGCATCTGGACTCGGCCCGGCGCATCGTGATGCGGCTCGTCGAAGGCGACTGAGGCCGGCCGGCGGCCGAGCGCGGTCTCGCGCGTTTCCGGCCACCATCACGCGGCAAGCCATTCGATCGGCCTCGCCGGCTGGAAACGCTCACTCCCGTGCATATCCAGCGGTCGCAGGCGCAGCGTGCCCCACGACCCGATAGTTCGCCCGGCGGGCCTCCGAACACAACCCGGCAGCTCTTCGTTCTCCCGCTCCCTATCCCCCCATGCAACAAGGTCAACTTACGATTGCAAATACATCTCATTTGCATTAGATTTCGGCCCGCAAATGGACTGTTTGGAACACGGATGCCGGCGCGAGACGGCCCGCGGTGCCCGAACGCGGACCAATCTCTGAGGACGGGGTATGAGCAGGAAGAACTGGGCGGCCGCACCGATGGCCATCGTCGTCGGCACGGCCGGGCTGAGCGCCGCCGACGCGCAGGAGCTGTCGCTGCCCGCGATCGAAGTCTCCGGGCAGCGCACGACGGCGCCGTTTCGCGCGCCCGAATCGACGAGCGCGACGCGCACCGAGACGGACGTGATGGAGATTCCGTTCGCGGTCAGCAGCGTCGACAAGAAACTGATTCAGACGGTGGCCGCCACACGCGGCGAAGACCTGTACGACTGGGTCGCCGGCGTCGCGCGGCAAAACAACTTCGGCGGGCTGTGGGACAACTACGCGGTGCGCGGCTTTGCCGGCGACGGCAACACGTCCGGCACCGACTACCTCGTCAACGGCTTCTCGTGGAATCGCGGCATCAGCGTGCCGCGCGACACCGCCACGCTCGAGCGCATGGAAGTCCTCAAGGGGCCCGCGTCCGCGCTGTACGGCCGCGGCGACCCGGGCGGCCTCATCAGCTACACGACCAAGCAGCCGCAGTTCGCGCGCTCGAACACGATCGGCGTATCGGCCGGCAGCTACGGCGCGCTGCGCGAGACGCTCGATTCGACCGGCCCCGTCACGAAGTCGCTCGCGTACCGCTTCATCGCGATGAACGAGGACAACGGCAGCTTCCGCGATACCGTGTCGAGCACGCGCTACCTGTTCGCGCCGTCGTTCACGTGGGACATCAGCGCGGACACGACGCTCCACTACGAATTCGAGACCGCCCGCCAGCGCGCGCCGCTCGATCGCGGCGTGGTCGCGGTCAATGGGCAACTCGGCGTGGTGCCGGCGTCGAGGTTCATGGGTGAGCCGCGCGACGGCGACTACGACGTGCGCAACTCGGGCCACCAGTTCACGCTCGAACATCGCTTCAATGCCGACTGGTCGGTCAACGCCGGCTTCGCGCAGCGCGACACCGACCTGTCCGGCCGCTCGTCCGAAGCGTTCGCGCTGCAGTCGGACGGGCGTACGCTATGGCGCCGCTACCGGCAGGTCGCGTTTCACTCGAACGAGGTGCAAGGGCGCGTCGAGGTGGCCGGCAAGGCCCGCACGGCCGGCATCGGCCACACGTTCGTGATGGGCGTCGACGCGTATCGCTTCAACTACGACCAGTTCGTCGCGCGCTCGACGCCGACGGCCGCGGCGCCGTATGCGATCGACATCTTCGATCCGGTCTACGGCCAGCCGGCGCCCGTGCCGCGCACCGCGACGAATCTGCTCGAACGCGACGACGGCCAGGGCCTGTATGCGCAGGACACGCTCGCGTTCGGGCCGCACTGGAAAGTGCTCGCCGGGCTGCGCTGGGACCGCTTTCACCAGTCGGTCGACAACCGCCTGAAGGGCGTGACGACGAGCCAGCTGCAAACGGCGCTGAGCCCGCGGCTCGGCATCGTGTACGAGGCCAGCCCCGCGCTGTCGCTCTACGCGAACACCGCGTATTCGTTCCGGCCGAACAACGGCGCCGACGTGAACGGCCGCGCGTTCGATCCGGAGAAGGGGCACGGCTACGAGGCCGGCGTGAAATGGGCCGGCACGCGCTGGCTCGCGACCGTCGCCGCGTTCTACGTGAACAAGCGCAACGTGCTGAGCGCCGATCCGGCGAATGCCGGGTTCTCGCGTGCGGCCGGCGAAGTACGCAGCCGCGGCGTCGAATTCGAATGGAACGGCGAACTCGGCCACGGGGTGCGCGGCATCGTCAACCTCGCGTACGTCGATGCGCAGGTCACGCACGACAGCGTGCTGACGCCGGGCGCACGCCTCGTCGACATTCCGCGCCTGAGCGGGAGCGCGCTGCTGATGTACGAAACCGCACTGCCGCTCGTCGACAAGGCCGGCGCGGGCGCGGGCGTGATCTACGTCGGACGCCGCGCGGGCAACACCGCGAACACGCAGGATGGCTTCGACCTGCCCGCTTATGCGACCGTGCAGCTCAACGGCTACGTGCAGGTCAACAAGCATCTGCGCGCGTCGGTCGTGCTGAACAACCTGTTCAATCGCACGTACTACGTCAGCTCGTACAACAACCTGTGGGTCACGCCGGGCGCGCCGCGCAGCCTGTTCGCGTCGCTCGCGTACTCGTTCTAGAACGGCTGGTCGACGGGCATTGCGCGCCGGACGCAAACCGTGCGTGCGGTCCGCGGAAAGCCACGACGCCGCAGACATCACGGGCATGTCCACCATTGCCGCAAGGTGCGCGTCGGCCCTCGCTACATAGCCGAGCGTCACCCCGACACCGCCCCCGTCGTGCCACGCACCACCAGCCGCGGCAACGACGCCGTGCGCACGCGCGACGCATCGTCGATCCGGCCGCCCGCCTCGCGCAACGCGTTGAGCAGTTCGACCGCGAGCCCGGCGGCCTCGGCGGTCGGGATCGCGACCGTCGTCAACGTGGGACGCGTGTCGCTGGCCAGATGAATATCGGTAATGCCGACGATCGACAGGTCGTCGGGTACGCGCCGGCCGCGATCGGCCGCCGCGTGCAGCGCACCGATCGCGGGCAGGTCGTTGGTCGCGACCAGCGCGGTCAGCCCGGGATGCGCATCGAGCAGCCTGCCCGCCGCGCGCACGCCGCCTTCGATCGAATCGGGCTCGGCCGCGACGATCGATGCGTCGAGCCCCGCTTCGCGCATCACGTCGACGAAGCCGTCATAGCGCGCCGCCTGCACGCCGCTCGCCGAGCCGCCGACGATCACGCCGATCGTCCGGTGCCCGAGTTCGAGCAGATGCCGCGTCGCGATCCGCCCGGCTTCGCGGAAATCCACCGCCACGCACGGCAACCCTTCGGGCGGCGCATCGGGCCGCTCCCACAGACACAGCACGACCGGCACGCCGCGCCGCGCGACGTCCGCCAGATCCGGCAGGTGCAGGTTCGCGTTGGTCACGAGAATGCCTTCGGAAATCGTGCCGGCGATCTGGTCGAGATACGCTCTGCCCTGCAACGGGTCTTCGTTCGTATTGCAGACGATCAGGAACTGCCCGTTGCGGCGCACCGCGCGCTCGACCGCGAGCGCGAACTCCGGATAGAACGGGTTCGCGATGCTCGATACCATCAGCGCGACCGTCGGCGCGCGCCCTTCCGCGAGGGCCCGCGCCGCGAGATGCGGTCGGTACCCGAGCGCCTGCACGGCTTCGAGCACGCGCGCGCGGGTGGCTTCGCCGACCCGGCCGCGGTTGCGCAGCACGTTCGAGACCGTCGCGGCCGTCACGCCGGCGCGGCGGGCCACTTCATCGAGTGTCGCCATGACTTGCCCACTATATGAGACGTTGATCCAGTATTTGCTTCGCTCACCGAAGCGGCGCACTATCGCCGCACACCCTGCCGCCCGACCGACGGGCGCGACTCGGCCGCGATCGCTATCGGCTCTTTTTTTGATCGCGATGATTAAGCGCTTAAGCATTGATGAAAGCGCATTAGAACATGGAGCGGAGACAATGGCGAGCATCTCGATGCGGCGCGTGCAGAAAGCCTATGGTGAGCACGCGCCGGTCATTCGCGACGTTGATCTGGAGATCGGCGCGCACGAGTTCTGCGTGTTCCTCGGGCCGTCCGGCTGCGGCAAGTCGACCCTGCTGCGGATGATCGCGGGCCTCGAGGATCTGAGCGACGGCGAGCTGTCGATCGACGGCCGCCGCGTCGACCACGTGCCGGCCGCCGAGCGCGGCGTCGCGATGGTGTTCCAGAGCTACGCGCTGTTTCCGCACATGACGGTCTACGAGAACATGGCGTTCGGGCTGAAGCTCGCGCGCGTGCCGAAGGCCGAGATCGACCGGAAGGTGCGCGACGCTGCGCGGATCCTGCAGCTCGATACGCTGCTCGAGCGCAAGCCGAAGGCGCTGTCCGGCGGCCAGCGGCAGCGCGTCGCGATCGGCCGCGCGATCGTGCGTGAGCCCGGCGTGTTCCTGTTCGACGAACCGCTGTCGAACCTCGACGCGGCACTGCGCGGCCAGACGCGCATCGAAATCGCGAAGCTGCACCGGCAGTTCGAACGCGCGAGCGTCGTCTACGTGACGCACGACCAGACCGAAGCGATGACGCTCGCCGACAAGATCGTGCTGCTGCACGCCGGCGCCGACACCGCGCAGCATGGCAGCATCGCGCAGATCGGCGCGCCGCTCGACCTCTATCACCATCCCGCCAGCCGCTTCGTCGCCGGCTTCATCGGCTCGCCGCGGATGAACTTCCTGCCGGCCGTCGTCGTCGCCTGCGACGCGCAGCGCACGACCGTCACCGTCGTGCCGTCCGGCGAAACCTTCACGCTGCCGCGCGACGGCGCCGCGCTCGCGCCGGGCGCGACCGTCACGCTCGGCATCCGCCCCGAACACCTGACGCTCGGCGCCGCGCACGACGCGACGACGCTCGCGCGCGACGTCGCGCTCGTCGAACGCCTCGGCGAGCAGACCTACGTGCACCTCGACCAGCCCGGCGGCACGCCGCTGATCGCGAAAGTGCCCGGCGACGCGCCGCTGCGCATCGGCGAGCGCGTGCACGCGCAGGCGCCGGCCGCGGCCTGTCACCTCTTCACCGAAGACGGCCGCGCGGTGCCCGCGCGCGCCGACATTCCCGTCCACCACTACGCATAAGGATCGGCATGCGCCTCGGAGTCTGTTACTACCCGGAACACTGGCCGGAATCGATGTGGGCCGACGACGCCCGCCGGATGAAGGCGCTCGGCATCGCGCAGGTACGAATCGCCGAATTCGCGTGGAGCCGCATCGAGCCGTCGCCGGGCGAATACGACTGGGGCTGGCTCGACCGCGCGGTCGACGTGCTCGGCGCGGCCGGCCTCGAGATCGTGATGTGCACACCGACCGCGACGCCGCCGAAATGGCTCGTCGACCGCCACCCCGACATCCTCGCGATCGGTGCGGACGGCCGGCCGCGCGGGTTCGGTTCGCGCCGCCACTACGACTTCTCGTCGCCGACCTATCTGGAAGCCTCGCGCCGCATCTGCACGGCGGTCGCCGAACGCTACGGCCGCCATCCGGCCGTCCACTACTGGCAGACCGACAACGAGCTCGGTTGCCACCAGACGGTGGTCAGCTATTCGCCCGCCGCGCTCGTGCGCTTTCGCGAATGGCTGAAGGCGCGCTACGGCACGATCGACGCGCTGAACCGCGCGTGGGGCACCGTGTTCTGGAGCATGGAGTACCGGCATTTCGACGAAGTCGACGCGCCGGTCGGCACCGTGACCGAAGCGCATCCGTCGCATCGCCTCGACTACCGGCGCTTCGCGTCCGACGAGGTCGCGCGCTATCACCGGATGCAGGTCGACGTGATCCGCGCGCATTCGCCGGGCCGGCCCGTCGCGCACAACTTCATGCAGCTGTTCACCGAGTTCGATCATTACGAAGTGGCGCGCGACCTCGACATCGCGACGTGGGACAGCTATCCGCTCGGCGCGCTCGAGGAGCAATGGTTCGCGCCCGAGCTGAAGGCGCGCTGGCTGCGCACCGGCCATCCGGATTTCGCGTCGTTCAATCACGATCTCTATCGCGGGATGTCGAAGCTGCCGTTCTGGGTGATGGAGCAGCAACCGGGGCCCGTGAACTGGGCGCAGTGGAACCCCGCGCCGCTGCCGAGCATGGTGCGCCTGTGGAGCTGGGAAGCGTTCGCGCACGGCGCCGGCTGCGTGTCGTACTTCCGCTGGCGGCAGGCGCCGTTCGCGCAGGAGCAGATGCATGCGGGCCTGCACACGCCGGACGACCAGCTCGACGAAGGCGGCCGCGAAGCGCAGCGCGTCGCGCACGAAATCGCGGCCGTGCTCGACGCCGGCGCCGATGCCGACGCGAACGGCGCGGTGCGCGCCCCCGTCGCGCTGGTGTTCGACTATGAAGCGAAGTGGCTGTTCGAAGTGCAGCCGCAAGGCGCCGATTTCCACTACCCGCGCTTCGCGTTCGAGTACTACTCGGCGCTGCGTTCGCTCGGCCTCGACGTCGACGTGATCTCCGCGCATGCGCCGCTCGACGGCTACCGGCTCGTCGTCGTGCCGCCGCTGCCGATCGTGCCGGACGACTTCGCGGCCCGGCTCGCCGCATCGGGCGCGCATGCGGTGTTCGGCCCGCGCACCGGTTCGAAAACCGCCGACCTGCAGATTCCGCCGACGCTGCCGCCCGGCCCGCTCGCATCGATCCTGCCGCTGCGCGTGTGGCGCGTCGAGTCGCTGCGGCCGAACGTGACCGAGCGGGTCGACGGCACGTTGCGCGACGGCTCGGCGTTCACCGGCGACGCACGCCGATGGCGCGACCTCGTCGAGCTGCACGACGACGCACCCAGCGTCGTGCGTGCGCGCTTCGCCGACGGTCATCCGGCCTGCGTGTCGCACGGCGCGCTGCACTACTGGGCCGCGCTGTTCGACGACGCGACCACCGCGCGCCTGTTCGCCGACGTCGCGGCCGAAGCCGGCCTGACACCGTCGCCGCTCGGCGACGGCGTGCGCGTGAGCCGACGCGGCGGCCTGACCTACGTATTCAACTACGGCAGCACGCCGCACACGCTCGATGCGGTGCCGCCGTCCGCGTTCGTGATCGGCGCCGCGCAGGTCGAGCCGCAAGGCGTCGCCGTGTATCGAAGCCGTTCGTAGCAACCGCCCCGGCGCCGCGACGCGCCGGTCACGCACAACGACACACAGGACTGGAGACACACATGACACATCGCCCCCTTCGCGTCGCCGCCCGGCTTGCGACCGCCGCCGCCATCGCGTTCGCTTCGCTCGGCGCCGCGGCGCCGGCCGACGCGGGCACGCTGACGATCAACATCGCGTTCAAGGGCGCCAGCCAGCGCGCGGTCTGGCAGTCGACGATCGAGGCGTTCCACAAGGCCCATCCCGACATCGACGTGAAGCCCACCTTCGTCGACGAGGAAGCGTACAAGGTGCAGCTCCCCGCGTGGCTCACGACCGTTGCGCCCGACGTGGTCAACTGGCACGCGGGCGAGCGCATGGCGTACTACGCGAAGCGCGGGCTGTTCGAGGACCTGAGCGGCGACTGGGCGAAGAACGGCTGGGACGCGATGTACGCGTCGACGCGCAGCGCATCGTCGTACCACGGCAAGCAGTACGCGGCGCCGACCGTCTATTACTCGTGGGGGCTGTTCTACCGCAAGGACCTGTTCCGCAAGGTCGGCATCGCCGACGAGCCGAAGACCTGGGATCAGTTTCTCGATGCGTGCAAGAAGCTGAAGGCGGCCGGCATCACGCCGATCGCGGTCGGCGGCCGCGACGCGTGGACGCTCGCCGGCTGGTTCGACTATCTCGACCTGCGCCTGAACGGCAACGCGTTCCACCAGCAGCTGATGGCCGGCGACGTGCCGTACACCGACCCGCGCGTGAAGAAGGTCTACACGACGTGGAAATCGCTGATCGACTCGGGCTACTTCATCGACAACGCGCTGTCCTACGATCTCGACGGCGCGCAGCCGTTCCTGTTCCAGGGCAAGGCCGCGATGATGCTGATGGGCACCTTCATCGCGGCCGGCTTTCCGCCGAACGTGAAGCAGGAAATGGGCTATTACCGCTTCCCGATCATCGACCCGAAGGTGCCGACCGCCGAGGACGGCCCGGTCGAATCGCTGCACATCCCGACCAAGGCGAAGAACAAGGCCGACGCGCACACGTTCCTCGCGTTCGTCGAAACGCCCGAGATGGGTGCGAAGCTCGCGGAAGGGCTTGGCTCGCTGTCGGCCAACAGCAAGTCGCCGGAGCCGGCCGATCCGATTTCGCGGATCGGCTTCCGGATCCTCGCCGACACCAAGGGCGGCGTCGCGCAGTTCTACGACCGCGACATGACCAAGGAGATGGCCGACGAAGGGATGAAGGGGATGCAGCAGTTCCTCGCGAATCCCGCGCAGCTCGATACCGTGCTCGCGCAACTCGAACAGACCCGCAAGCGGATCTACAAGAAGTAACCGCGTGACCCATGCGGCGGCCGCGTGTGCGTGCCGCCGTGTCCGCCCAGGAGGCTTGCCGTGTCCCGTCCGATCACGTCCACCCCGCCCGCCGGCGCCGGCGCCAACGCCACGCCGCCGCCGCGCGGCGCATCCGCTGCCACCGCGCTGCCCGCGCGCCGTCCGTCGCCCGCCGTGCGGCGGCAACAGCGCGCCGCGTGGCTCTTTCTCGCGCCCGCGTGCGCGATGGTTGCCGTCTATGTGATCTGGCCGATCCTGTCGACGCTGTGGCTGAGCCTCTGCAACTGGGACGGGATGACCGAGCGCACGTTCGTCGGTCTCGCGAACTACGTCGAGCTGCTGCACGCGCCGACCTTCTACACCGCGCTGCGCAACAACGTGATCTGGCTTGCGCTGTTCATGCTCGCGCCGCCGCTCGGCCTCGCGCTCGCGCTGTACCTGAACCAGGCGGTGGCCGGCATCCGGCTCGTGAAGTCGCTGTTCTTCGCGCCGTTCGTGCTGTCCGGCGTGGTCGTCGGCCTGATCTTCTCGTGGTTCTACGATCCGACCTTCGGGCTGCTCGCGCTGATCGCCGGACACGGGATCCCGGTGCTCGGCGATGCGCGCTATGCGACCTTCGGCATCGTGTTCGCCGCGCTGTGGCCGCAGACCGCGTACTGCATGATCCTGTACCTGACCGGCCTCACGTCGGTCAATCCGGAGCAGATCGAAGCGGCGCGGATGGAAGGCGCGCGCGGCTTCGCGCTGCTGTGGCACGTCGTGCTGCCGCAGTTGCGCCCGACCACGTTCATGGCGATCGTCGTCACGGTGATCGGCGCGCTGCGCAGCTTCGACCTGATTTCGGTGATGACGGGCGGCGGCCCGTTCGAGAGCTCGACCGTGCTCGCGTATTACATGTACGACCAGGCGATCAAGTACTACCGGCTTGGCTATTCCGCGTCGATCGCGGTCGTGCTGTTCGTGATCATGCTCGTCTACATCGTGTTCCAGTTGCGCCGCATGCTGCGCAACGAGCAGTGACCTACCGGGAGTTCACTCATCATGTTTCCGACACCCGTTGCCCACTGGAAGCCGGTCTCGCGCCGGCTGTACAAGCTGTCGCTGCCCGTCGCGCTCGTGATCTGGCTGCTGCCGATGATCGCCGTGTTCGTCACGTCGGTGCGCTCGACCGAGGAACTGGTCGAAGGTCACTACTGGGGCTGGCCGCGGCACTTCTCGATGATCAGCAACTATCGCGACGCGCTGACCACGTCGCCGATGCTGCATTACTTCTGGAACAGTGTGCAGATCACGGTGCCGTCGGTGATCGGGTCGATCGCGCTGGCGGCGATGGCGGGCTTTGCGCTCGCCACCTACAAGTTTCGCGGGAGTACCGCGCTGTTCGGGACGTTCGTCGCGGGGAATTTCGTGCCGGTGCAGGTGTTGATGATTCCGGTGCGGGACTTGTCGCTGCGGCTCGGTGTGTTCAATACCGTCGAGGCGCTGATCCTGTTTCATGTCGCGTTTCAGACGGGGTTCTGCACGCTGTTTCTGCGCAACTTCATCAAGCAGTTGCCGTTCGAATTGATCGAGGCCGCGCGGATTGAAGGTGCGGGCGAATGGACGGTGTTCTGGCGGATCGTGTTGCCGCTGATCCGGCCTGCGTTGGCCGCGCTCGCGATTCTCGTGTTCACGTTCGTGTGGAACGACTACTTCTGGGCGCTGTGTCTCACGCAAGGCGATGAGGCCGCGCCGATCACTGCGGGCGTTGCCGCGTTGAAGGGGCAATGGACAACGTCGTGGAACCTCGTGTCGGCCGGGTCGATTCTCGCAGCGTTGCCGTCGGTAGCGATGTTCTTCGCGATGCAGAAGCATTTTGTGGCAGGGCTGACGTTCGGGGCGACGAAAGGTTGACCCGGCACTGATCACTGATCGCGAATTCAGATCTCCTCCTCTTCATCGAGAGGTTGCCCGCTTCGGCGGGCTTTTTTTGGTTCCGCCGGGTTTGACGGCGCGGTGAATAGAGCGGCTATTCTCCGCATAATTTGCGGCGAATATTGAATCGCAGGATCTGGATGGCGCGGGCCACGGGCCCGTCGTCACGCATTGGAATCGACATGCAGCGTCCTCCTTCAACGATCGGCGGCGCGTCACGGTCAACGGCCAGCGCGCGTGTCGCGCAAAGGCGAAACGGGTCGTGTCGGGCCACGCATCGAATAGCTCACATTGCGACATAGTCGACCGCCAGGCCGCACCGCCAGCCCGACATGCTTGATACACGTCATGGCGGCAACGCCCGCTCCGCTCGTCCGGTTCAGGTCCACCCTTCGAGCCGCAACGTCGAGCGCACGAGCCGCTGCTCTTCCTGCTCGATCTCGCGCAGATAGTCGACGCACTGCCGGATATGATCGCTCGCAGCCTTGCGCGCCTGATCAGGGAGCCGCCCTGTCACCGCGTTATAAAGCCGCGCATGCTGCCGATCGATCTGCTTCTTCAACGGCTCGCGGTGATAGAGGTTGTTCACCGACGCGAACACGGAACTGAGCAGCAGGTCGGTCAGCGACTGCAGCGTGTTGACGAGCACCGGATTGTGCGACGCCTCGCAAATCGCGAGATGAAACGCATGATCGAGCTTCGCCCGTGCCGCCGGATCGAGATCCTGCGCATCGGCCGCCGTCATCTCCTCATAGCGACGCTTGATCAGGATGAAATCGGCCGGCGTACCGCGCAGCGCAGCAAGCCGCGCGGCTTCGGTCTCGAGCATCCCGCGTACCTCGAACAGGTCGTACAGCGTGCGCGGCTGCGAGCCGAGCAGATGCATCATCGGTGAGACTTCGCGCTGCGGGGTCAGGCTCGCGACGAACGAACCCTTGCCGTGCGTCGTGTCGATGATCCCGCGCGCACGTAGCAGCTTCATGCCTTCGCGCACGGCCGTGCGCGACACGCCGAGCTTCTCGGTCAGCCGCCGCTCGGACGGCAGCGCCTGTCCGGCCTTCAGCACGCCGTCGACGATCAGTTGCTCGATCCGCTCGGCGACGACGTCGGCGACATTGCGCGCCGGCGCTTGTCGAACTTGCCTTTCCATACTGGTATGACCACTTCGGGAGAATATCGCCTATTTTCTCACAAACCCTTGTATCAATTGGGTTACCTGTCACGTCGAACCCCACCCGCCAGGCCCGTTTAGAAAAACTGGTACGACCACGTTCGCGACGTCTGGACACGCACCGGCCGGCCGCCAAGAATGCCGTTCATCCGGTGCGCCGCGCATCCCGCGGCCGCCTGCATGGTGGAGACGGAGACACACGATGAGTTTCATCTACGACGAACGGATCGACGGCCCGCTGGCGACCGTCGACCGCGACACGCTCGTCGCCGCGCTCGGAGCGGCGGCGCCCGGCCTCGACGTGCTGCACGAGCGCGAGGCGCTGAAGCCGTTCGAATGCGACGGCCTCGCCGCGTACCGCACGGTGCCGCTCGCGGTCGTGCTGCCCGACACGGTCGAGCAGGTGCGCGCGGTGCTGCGCGTCGCGGCCGCGCACGGCGTGCCGGTCGTCGCGCGCGGCGCGGGCACCGGCCTGTCGGGCGGCGCGATGCCGCTCGAAAAAGGCATCCTGCTCGTGATGGCGAAGTTCAACCGGATTCTCGAGATCGACGCCGACGCCGGCATCGCGCGCGTGCAGCCCGGCGTGCGCAACCTCGCGATCTCGCAGGCCGCCGCACCCTACGATCTCTACTACGCGCCGGACCCGTCGTCGCAGATCGCATGCTCGATCGGCGGCAACGTCGCCGAAAACGCGGGCGGCGTGCACTGCCTGAAATACGGGCTGACGGTGCACAACATCCTGAAGGTCGAGATCCTGACGATCGACGGCGACCTGCTGACACTCGGCGCCGACGCGCTCGACGCACCCGGCTTCGACCTGCTCGCGCTGTTCACCGGCTCCGAAGGCATGCTCGGCATCATCACCGAAGTGACGGTGAAGCTGCTGCCGAAACCGCCGAGCGTGAAGGTGCTGATGGCGAGCTTCGACGACGTCGCCGAAGCCGGCGCGGCGGTCGCGCGAATCATCGGCGCGGGCGTGATCCCGGGCGGGCTCGAAATGATGGACAACCTCGCGATCCGCGCGGCCGAGGACTTCATCCACGCAGGCTATCCGGTCGATGCGCAGGCGATCCTGCTGTGCGAACTCGACGGCGCGGCGACCGATGTCGAAGCGGACGCCGAACGCGTCGCCGCGCTGCTGCGCGACGCCGGCGCGTCGGAGATCCGCGTCGCACGCGACGAGGCCGAGCGGCAGCGCTTCTGGGCCGGCCGCAAGAACGCGTTTCCGGCGGTCGGCCGCATGTCGCCCGACTACTACTGCATGGACGGCACGATCCCGCGCCGCGAGCTGCCGCGCGTGCTCGAAGGGATCGCCGCGTTGTCCGCGCAATACGCGCTGCCGGTCGCGAACGTGTTCCATGCGGGCGACGGCAACATGCATCCGCTGATCCTGTTCGATGCGAACCGTCCCGGCGAACTCGACCGCGCGGAAGCGCTCGGCGGCAAGATCCTCGAGCTGTGCGTCGCGGTGGGCGGCAGCATCACCGGCGAACACGGCGTCGGGCGCGAGAAGATCAACCAGATGTGCGTGCAGTTCAACGCCGACGAGATCACGTTCTTCCACGCGGTGAAGGCCGCGTTCGATCCGCGCGGCCTGCTCAATCCCGGCAAGAACATCCCGACGCTGCACCGTTGCGCTGAATTCGGCGCGATGCACGTCCATCACGGCAAGCTGCCGTTCCCCGAACTGGAGCGCTTCTGATGCGACGCGAACGCGAACGCGAACCCGAATCGATCGACGACAGCGCGGCGCTCGTCGCGCAGGTCGACGCCGCGATCCACGCTCGCCAGCCGCTGCTCATCCGCGGCGCGGGCACCAAGTCCTTTCTCGGCCGTGCCGTCGAAGGCCGCACGCTCGACGTGCGCACGCACCGCGGCATCGTCGCGTACGACCCGACCGAACTCGTGATCACCGCGCGCGCGGGCACGCCGCTCGCCGAACTCGAGGCGATGCTCGACGCGGCCGGCCAGATGCTGCCGTGCGAGCCGCCCACGTTCGGCGGCGCGGCCACGGTCGGCGGGATGTTCTCGGCCGCGCTGTCGGGGCCGCGCCGCCCGTGGGCCGGCGCGGTGCGCGATTTCGTGCTCGGCTGCCGCGTGATCACCGGCCACGCGAAGCACCTGCGCTTCGGCGGCGAGGTGATGAAGAACGTCGCGGGCTACGACGTATCGCGGCTGCTCGCGGGCAGCTTCGGCTGCCTCGGCGTCGTGACGGAGGTCTCGCTGAAGGTGCTGCCGAAGCCGCGCGCGAGCCGCGATCTCGCGTTGCCGCTCACGGCAGGCGAAGCCGTGCAGCGCGTCGCCGGATGGCGTCGCGCGGGGCTGCCGCTCGCGGGCGCCTGCCACGCGGACGGCGTGCTGCGCGTGCGGCTCGAAGGCGGCGAGGGCTCGGTGAAGGCCGCGCGCGACACGATCGGCGGCGAGAGCATGGACGATCGCACCGACGGCTTCTGGGCCCGGCTGCGCGACCTGTCGCTGCCGTTCTTCGACGATCCGCGCCCGCTGTGGCGCGTGTCGGTGCCGGCCGCCGCGCCGCTCGATGCGCTGCCCGGCGCGCTGCTGGTCGACTGGGGCGGCGCGCAGCGCTGGCTGAAGAGCGACACCGCGCCGGCCGACGTGCAACGGTTCGCCGCGCAGTGGGGCGGCCACGCGACCTGCTTCACGCCCGGCACGACGCACGAGCCGTTCCAGCCGCTGCCGCCCGCGCTACTGCGCGTGCACCGGCAGTTGAAGGCGCAACTCGATCCGCATGCGATCTTCAATCCCGGCCGCCTGTACGCGGACCTCTGACGCCCACCCGACTGCGAACCGCCGATGCAAACCAATCTCAGCGAAGCAAGCAAGGCCCTCGACCGGGCCGACGAAGCGGAAGCGATCCTGCGCGCCTGCGTGCACTGCGGCTTCTGCAACGCGACCTGCCCGACCTACCAGGTGCTCGGCAACGAGCTCGACGGGCCGCGCGGACGCATCTACCTGATCAAGCAAATGCTCGAAGGCGAGCCGTGCGGCGAGCGCACGCAGCAGCATCTCGACCGCTGCCTGACCTGCCGCAACTGCGAAACGACCTGCCCGTCCGGCGTGCGCTATCACACGCTGCTCGACATCGGCCGCGCGGAAGCCGAGAAGCGTGCGCGGCGTCCGGCGCGCGAGCGCCTGCTGCGCGCCGGCCTGCGTCACGTCGTACCGCGGCCGGCGACGTTCGCCGCGCTGCTGAAGGCCGGCCGCGCGCTGCGCCCGCTGCTGCCCGGCACGCTGCAGGACAAGATCCCGGCCAGCGTGCCGGCGGCCGCGCCGCGCCCGCCGGTGCGCCATGCACGACGCGTGCTGATGCTCGAAGGCTGCGTGCAGCCGTCGCTGTCGCCGAACACCAACGCGGCCGCGGCACGCGTGCTCGACCGGCTCGGCATCAGCGTGACGCCGGCCCGCGAAGCCGGCTGCTGCGGCGCGACCGAATATCACCTGAACGCGCAGGAGGCCGGGCTCGCACGCGCACGCCGCAACATCGATGCGTGGTGGCCGGCGATCGAGGCCGGTGCGGAAGCGATCGTTCTGACGGCGAGCGGCTGCGGCGCGTTCGTGAAGGAATATGGCGACCTGCTGCGGTCCGACCCCGGCTATGTGGACAAGGCGCGGCGCGTCAGCGCACTCGCGCGCGACCTCGCGGAAGTGATCGCGGCCGAGCCGCTCGACGCGCTGGCCGATGGGATGCCGCGCCGCGTCGCGGTGCACTGCCCGTGCACGCTGCAGCATGCGCAGCGGCTCGGCGGCGCGGTGGAAAGCATCCTCAGGCGGCTCGGCTTCGATCTGACGAATGTCGCCGACGGCCACCTGTGCTGCGGGTCGGCCGGCACCTATTCGCTGACGCAGCCCGAACTCGCGACCCAACTGCGCGACAACAAGCTCGACGCGCTCGAAGCCGCGCGGCCGGACCTGATTGTCACGGCCAACATCGGCTGCCAGACTCACCTGAACGGCGCGGGCCGTACGTCCGTGCGCCACTGGATCGAGCTCGTCGACAACCGATTGGTCAACTGACCGCTGATTCCGGAGAACTTCCATGCAAACGAAACCCGAACTCGAACTCGCCGACGTCGAGCGCATGCTCGCCGCCGCCCGCGCGGAAGCGGAGCACCACGGCTGGGCCGTGTCGATCGCCATCGTCGACGACGGCGGCCACCTGCTCGCGTTCGCGCGTCTCGATGGCGCATCGGCGGCCAGCGGCTACATCGCGCAGGACAAGGCGCGCGCGGCGGCGCTCGGCCGTCGCGAGACGAAGGCGTATGAGGATATGATCAACGGTGGCCGCACCGCGTTTCTGAGCGTGCCGCTGACGGGCTTGCTCGAAGGCGGCGTGCCGGTCACGGTGGACGGCCGCATTGCGGGCGCGATCGGTGTGTCTGGCGTAAAGTCCGAACAGGACGCGCAGATCGCTCGCGCCGGCACACAAAGCGTCGCGGCCTGATCCGCGCGCGTTTTTCATTCCCCGGGAGGAATCACGATGATCGACCAAGCAGGACTGCAAGTCGCGCCAGCGCTGAGCCAGTTCATTGAAAACGAAGCACTGCCGGGCACCGGTATCGACAAGGCCGCGTTCTGGAGCGGTTTCTCGGCCCTGGTGCACGACCTCGCGCCGCGCAACCGCGAACTGCTCGCGGAACGCGACCGCCTCCAGCACGAACTCGACACGTGGCATCGCGCGCATCCCGGCCCGGTGCGCGACCATGCCGCGTTTCGCGCGTTCCTCGAACAAATCGGCTATCTCGTGCCGGTCCCGTCGAACGTCGCGGCAGCCACCGCAAACGTCGACAGCGAGATCGCGACGCAGGCCGGCCCGCAGCTCGTCGTGCCGCTGTCGAACGCGCGCTATGCGCTGAACGCCGCGAACGCACGCTGGGGCAGCCTGTACGACGCGCTGTACGGCACCGATGCGCTGCCCGAGGACGGCGGCGCCGAACGCACGTCGGCCTACAACCCGACACGCGGCCAGCGCGTGATCGACTACGCGCGCAACGTGCTCGACAACGCGGCGCCGCTCGCGAGCGGCTCGCACCGCGACGCGCTGCGCTACCGCGTGGAGGACGGCCAGCTCGCCGTCGAGACCGGCAAGGGCGTCGTGCACCTCGCGCAGCCGGCGCAATTCGTCGGCTACCAGGGCGCGGCGGGCGCGCCATCGGCGATCCTGCTGAAAAACAACGGCCTGCACATCGAGATCCAGATCGACGCGTCGACCCCCATCGGTCGCGCCGATCTCGCGAACGTGAAGGACGTCGTGCTCGAAGCCGCGGTCAGCACGATCATCGACTGCGAGGATTCGGTCGCGGCGGTCGACGCCGACGACAAGGTCCAGCTGTACCGCAACTGGCTCGGGCTGATGCAGGGCACGCTGGTCGAGGAAGTCGCGAAGGGCGGCAAAAGCTTCACGCGCCGCCTGAACGCCGATCGCGAGTACACCACGCCCGCCGGCGGCACGCTGTCGCTGCACGGCCGCTCGCTGCTGTTCGTGCGCAACGTCGGCCACCTGATGACCAACGGCGCGGTGCTCGACCGCGACGGCAACGAGATTCCGGAAGGGATTCTCGACGGCGTCGTCACGACGCTGTGCGCGCTGCACGACCTGAAGGCCAAGCGCAATTCGCGCACGGGCTCGATCTACATCGTGAAGCCGAAGATGCACGGCCCCGTCGAAGTCGCGTTCGCCGACACGCTGTTCGCGCGCATCGAGGATCTGTACGGCCTGCCGCGCAACACGCTGAAGATGGGCATCATGGACGAGGAGCGCCGCACCAGCGTGAACCTCGCCGCGTGTATCGCGGCCGCCGCCGCGCGCGTCGCGTTCATCAACACCGGCTTCCTCGATCGCACCGGCGACGAGATGCACACCGCGATGGAAGCGGGCCCGATGATCCGCAAGGGCGAGATGAAGTCGTCGGCGTGGATCACCGCATACGAGCGCAACAACGTGCTCGCGGGCCTGTCGGCCGGCTTGCGCGGCCGCGCGCAGATCGGCAAGGGCATGTGGGCGATGCCGGACCTGATGCACGCGATGCTCGAGCAGAAGATCGCGCACCCGCGCGCCGGCGCGAACACCGCGTGGGTGCCGTCGCCGACCGCCGCGACGCTGCATGCGCTGCACTACCACCTCGTCGATGTACAGGCCGTCCAGCAGGAGCTGGAGAAGACGCCCTACGCGAGCGAACGCGATGCGCTGCTCGAAGGGCTGCTGACCGTGCCGGTCGTCGAGCGCGCCGCCTGGAGCGAAAGCGAGATCCTGAGCGAGGTCGAGAACAACGCGCAGGGCATCCTCGGCTACGTCGTGCGCTGGGTCGAACAGGGCGTCGGCTGCTCGAAGGTGCCCGACATCCACGACGTCGGCCTGATGGAAGACCGCGCGACGCTGCGCATCTCGAGCCAGCACATCGCGAACTGGCTGCGCCACGGCGTGATCACCGAGGCGTTCGTGCTCGACGTGTTCAAGCGGATGGCGCGCGTCGTCGACCAGCAGAACGCGGGCGACCCGAACTACCGCCCGATGGCGCCTAACTACGACCAGTCAACCGCGTTCAAGGCCGCGTGCGCGCTGACGCTGCAGGGCACGTCGCAGCCGAGCGGTTATACCGAGCCGCTGCTGCATCGGTTCCGGCTCGCGTTCAAGGCGCAACAGCACGGCGCCTGAGCGTTCGCATGCGGGCTTTCCCGCATGCGGTTTCACGAAACGGGCGGCCCATCTCGGCCGCCCGTTTTCATATACGGATTCACCCGGACGCTGAAAACGGATAATCGGTGCGTATCGCTCGACTTCGGCGCAAAGCCTTGCGCTGCAACGCTTCCGCGCGCGATCGGCAAGCCTCGGCCGCCGCGATAATTTGATCCGGATCAACGGTCTGCAACATTTTTCGCGCTCGATAATGCGCGCGTTATACTCGGACCATTGCGCGTCGCGCGATTCGTCGGATCGTCGAATCGCGGCAGATCTATCTTGCCGGTGCGAGGGTAATCCGGCGCCTTATCCGGGCGCAATTACGATGATCGGCGCCCGCTTTTCCAGTCGGTCGGGCGGAATGCATATCGGGGCCGCGTACCGGATCGCCGCCAGCCAATCAATACGAACATAATCGCATCGGCCCGCCGCCCGGCGGCGATGCCCTCGATCCACGGACCATGGCAGAAACCGACTACGCAATGCCCAGCGAATCCGGCCTGACGGGCCGTGTCGCCGCTCATGTGCGCCGGCTCCTGCTGCCGCACCTGATCTTCTATTCCGGGCTGCTGCTCGGTCTGCTCCTGCTGCTGCTGTGCGCAATCGTGCTGTACGAGGCACGCATCGACGCGCGCGACCGTGCGCGCATCACGCAGCAGAACATCGCGTTGATGGCGTCGTGGGACATCGAGCGCAACATCGAGTTCTATGCGCTGTCGCTGCAGGCAGTCGTCGAAGGCGAAAATGATCCGGCGGTCGTCGCGTTGCCGATGCCGATGCGCCGCCAGGTGCTGTTCGATCGCGCGACGACGGCCAAGTATCTTGGCGGCATCTACGTGCTCGACGCGAACGGCGACATTGCGGTCGACGGCAAGAGCGACGTGCCGCGCAAGGCCAATTTCGGCAACGAACGGTATTTCACCGTGCATCGCGACCACCCGGACGTCGGCCTGTACGTCAGCGACCCGTACTATTCGCGGCTGCGCGCCGGCTCGCCGAGCATCGCGCTCAGCCGGCGCATCACGCGGCCCGACGGGTCGTTCGGCGGCGTCGCCGTGATATCGATCCGGCTCGAATATTTCCAGAACCTGTTCTCGCGCCTCGCGCTCGGCGATCGCGGGTCGATGGCGCTGATCAATACATCCGGCCTGATGCTCGCGCGCCAGCCGTACGAACCGGCGATCGTCGGGCGCAACATCAGCAAGGCCAGCACGTTCCGGCACTTCATGACCGCCAGCGAAGGCAGCTTCGCCGACACCGCGTCGATCGACGGCGTGCGGCGCCTGTACGTGTTCCGGCACCTCGAGAACCTGCCGCTGATCATCATGGTCGCGCGCTCGGAAGCCGACACCTACGCCGCGTGGTACGACCGAGCGATCCCGATCGGCTCGGCGATGGCCGTGCTCGCGCTCGGCTTCGTCTGCCTGTCGCTGCTGCTCGACGTGCAGTTGCGCAAGCGTCACCGCGCGGAAACCGAACTGCAGGCGCTCGCGCGCACCGACGGCCTCACCGGCCTCGACAACCGCCGGATGCTCGACGTCACGCTCGCACGCGAATGGCGCCGCGCGGCGCGTTCGCAGCACGCGCTGTCGCTGCTGTTCGTCGACGTCGACCACTTCAAGCGCTACAACGACACGCAGGGCCACCAGGCCGGCGACGACGCGCTCGCCGCGGTCGCCCGCTGCATCGCCGGCTGCCTGCGCCGTCCGGCCGACTATGCGGCCCGTTACGGCGGCGAGGAGTTCGTCGTGGTCCTGCCCAATGTCGATACGAACGGCGCGGTGACGATCGCCGAGTCGATCCGCACCGGCATCCTCGATCTGGGCATCCGGCACGACGCGGGCACGTCCGGCCGCCTGACCGCGAGCATCGGCGTGACGACCTGCTATCCGGAACACGACGACAGCATCCAGGCCGCGCTGAAGCTCGCCGACGACGCGCTGTACCACGCGAAGGAATCCGGGCGCAACCAGGTCGTCGTGCAGACGTCTTCGTCTGTCGAACCCATACCGCGGCGCGCCTGACCCCGGCGTCGGCCGGCCATCCGTGCGGCCCTCCATACCGCCGCCTCCGGGCAAAATCGCCGACAATGTCGGCTCGCCGGGCCGCCGCGCGACGCACGCGGCCGCCGGCCCGCGCATGCTTCGCACCACCATGAGACTCAAGGCAAAGATTTTCCTTCTGGCCATCGTGCCGTTCCTGCTCGCGATCGCCGGCATCGGCTTCGGCGTGCGTCAGCAGGCGACGTCGCTCGCGCGCACGCAGCACGCGACGATCCAGGCCGCCTACCTGTCGAGCAAGGAAGTCGAGCTGAAGCATTACGTCGAACTGGCGACGAGCGCGATCATGCCGCTGTACGACGCGAGCGGCCGCAATGCGCGCGACGACGGGCTGCTGCGCACGCAGGCGCTCGCGATGCTGCAGAAGATGGATTTCGGCCCCGACGGCTATTTCTTCGTATACGACCTGCACGGCAATTCGCTGATGCATCCGCGCGAGCCCGAGCGCGTCGGCCACAACTTCTGGTCGATGCGCGACCCGCAGGGCGCGCTGACGATCCAGCAGCTGATCGGCGCCGCATCGCACGGCGGCGGCTACGTGCGCTACGCGTGGCAGCGGCCGTCGACGGGCAAGGTCGCGCCGAAGCTCGGCTACGTCGTCGCGCTCGAACGCTGGGGCTGGATGGTCGGCACCGGCATCTATCTCGACGACGTCGACACCGCGCTGCAACGCATCGACGCGCGCGCGTCCGCGAACATCGAGCGCACGATGAGCTGGCTCACCGCAATCGCGCTGACCGGCGCGGCAGTGATCGCCGTCTGCGCGCTGGTGCTGAACGTCAGCGAATCGCGCAGCGCCGATGCGAAGCTCAAGCAGCTCGCGCAGCGTGTCGTCGAGTCACAGGAGCAGGAGCGCGAGCGGCTGTCGCGCGAGCTGCATGACGGGATCAGCCAGATGATGGTGTCCGCGAAGCTGATGCTCGAGTCCGCGCTCGCGCGGTTCGAGCGCGGCGCGACGCGCATGCCCGAAGCCGAGCAGGCGCTCGCGACGGGTGTCGGACGGCTCGGCGACACGCTGCGCGAAGTGCGGCGCATCTCGCATGCGCTGCGCCCGGCGATGCTCGACGATCTCGGCCTCGCGGCCGCGCTCGAGCAGCTCGTGCGCGAACTCGGCGCGGAGAGCGACATCGACATCGGCTATACGCAGGTTGCGCACAGCGGCGCGCGGCCGTTGCCCGCGCCGGTCAATACGGCGCTGTTCCGGATCGCACAGGAAGCGCTCAGCAACATCGTGCATCATGCGCAGGCGTCGCGCGCGGCCGTCACGCTCGACGTCGGCGCGCATGCCGTCAGGCTGACCATCGCCGACAACGGCTGCGGGTTCGACGCCGAGCGGACCCAGACCGATGCGCGCCGCGGCATCGGGCTGCGTAACATGCGCGAGCGCCTCGACGCGCTCGGCGGCACGCTGACGATCGCGTCGCAGGTCGGCCACACCGTCGTGGCTGCGCGCGTGCCGCTGCGCGCCGCCTGACGCCCCCCCTAACCGGAGACCTTTGCCCATGAGCGCCCCCGACACTGACCGGCCCGCCGCCCGACTGCTGCTCGTCGACGACCACCCGCTGGTGCGCGACGGCCTGCGGATGCGGCTCGAGGCGGCCGACCTGTCCGTGGTCGGCGAAGCCGGCAACGCCGACGAAGCGCTCGCGCTTGCCGCGTCGCTCGAGCCCGATCTCGCGCTGATGGACGTCGGCATGAACGGGATGAACGGCATCACGCTCGCCGGCGTGTTCCACGAGCGCTTTCCGGGGATTCGCGTGCTGATGCTGTCGATGCACGACAACATCGAGTACGTGACGCAGGCCGTGCGCGCCGGCGCGAGCGGCTACCTGCTAAAGGATTCGCCGGCGAGCGAGATCGTCCGTGCGATCGGCGCGGTGCTGGTCGGGCAGACGTTCTTCAGCGAAGGGCTCGCCGCGCGGATGATCCAGGCGAGCGCGACCGCGTCGCCGCTCGACCGCTTGACGCCGCGCGAACGCGACATCCTCGACGCGCTGGCCGAGGGGCTGTCGAGCAAGCAGATCGCGCAGCAGACGGGGCTGTCGGTCCGCACGGTGGAAACCCATCGGCTGAATCTGAAGCGCAAGCTCGAGATCGAGGGGCAGGCGGAGCTGATCAAGTTCGCGGTCGAGCATCGGCGGCGATAGGGCAGTCTCCTGATTGCTCGCGCCGGACGCAATTCACCTTCCAATTTCATACTTGTCCAATCGACCTCACCCCGAGGGTAATGGAATCCTTTCGCTTGCCGAAACGAGCATCGTGCTCGTGATTCGCATGACACGTGCGTGAACTCGTCTTGCGGCAGTCGGCATCACCTGCAGATATCGGTGACGCGAATCGAGGAGCGAAATCATGATGCGCCGCATCGCCGTTGTCGGCGACGAGCTGGAGACCGGGGGACACATCCTTGCGTACGCGGGGCCGACATTCACGTTCGGCGACGCCGGGCATCAGGTTGCGCTGATCGGCGGCCTCGCATTCTGCGCAGCGTGCGAGAGCACCGGGCAGATCGCCAAGACCGGCGGTCCGAAGCGCATCGAATTCATGGGCGAAACGGCGGCCGATGGCGACATCGTTCGATGTCGATGCTCGACACCGCCACGCATCGTCGCGGTGCTCTCCGGCAATTCATGGTGCGACGACCTAGCGGAAGCGGCGAGCGTCGTTTCCTCCGGAATGAATCGGGAAGGCAACGTCAAGACCGTGGCTGCGTGCGTCTACGACGAATGCGTTCGCGCCACCGGAAACGGCGCCTCTCCTGACTATTCCTACATCATCGAAACCGCGGACGGGCGCGTTCACTCCGGCCGACTCGACAGCACCGGATACCTGCCGCGCATCCATACGAGCGGCAAGGACGAGTACGCGATCTATTGGGGCGACGAAGCGCTCGCAAGATCGAACGGGGACGTGTAATGCCGAATGGAAAAACAGTCGTGACGACAACCGCCGTGCAAAACTCGCACAAGGAGGTCGAACTGAAGTCGGTGACATTTTCCGAGCTATGGAACAACTACGCGCAAGGAAACCCATACGACGATCCGAACGGACAGTACAAGAACCAGTGCGCGATCCGGATGAGTGTGACGCTTCACAAGGTCGGCATCGCAATGAAGTCGTTTTCGCGGAAGCGGGTTCGGCCGATGCCGGGCAAACCGACGCTGGGTCGTCTTCTGCTCGCGGGCAAACCGACCGCCACGCGCGCATACGAGTTCGCTGAGTGGTTGAAACTGCGGCCGATCGCGGGCGTACTGGCTCCCGAGAATATAACGGGACCGAATTGGGCGAGTAAGGTATCCGGTCGGACCGGAATCGTATTCTTTGACGGCTATTGGCTGCAGGACGGCGACTCACCTGACAACTTGAGCGGCGGTCACGTCGACCTCTGGAACGGGAGCAAACTCACGGGCTTCGGATCAGGCGTGCGAATTTCATGGAATATAGTCCTGCCGGGCATCTGGTCGGATTTCCGAAATTCGAAAACCATCTTGTTTTTTCCCGTCAAATGAAACTCGTGACTATAGTAGTAGGCGCACTTGTCGGTGGAGCGCTCGCGACAATGATCTGCTGGGGAGCACTCTACGTTTACGGTGCATTCGTCCTGCGTGGCGAGGGAAGCCTTTTCGATACGAATCCCGAGATCGCGAATCTATTTTTTCTCGGATGGGGCGGGCTGATTGCAATTTTTGCGACGGCCGGCGCGATTATCGTGACTCGCAGGAAATCCGCTCGCTACCCGACCAAATGAGACGCGTCGGCTTTCCGCTTCTGTACTGGATCGCTGGCCTGATCACGACTTGGCTCGCATGCTGGATCGGCTTGCGACTGCCTTCCGGGGGCGATGGTTGTCATGAGATCGATCTCTGCTCACCGCCGTGGCCGCTTGCTGCACTGCTAATCGGTTTTCTGCTTGGGCCATCGCTTGGATTTGCCTTCGCCGGCTGGCGTATGGGACGCCGACGCGCGACACGGCAAACGGTGCTGTGCTCGCTGAGCACGTTGGTTACTCCAACGATGCTGTTTTTTTCTCGCCTCGTATGTGATTCGCTGAGTCACCGTCGCACAGTCGCGGACGCCGCTCTATCGCTCGACTGACCTACGAATGGAAAAGGCGCCCCGAGGGCGCCCGCCATGCATGCCGATCCAAATGGGGCAGCGAGCGACCGTCAGTTCGTCCGCGAGTTGTGTTTCTGCAGATACGCGATCAGGCCGTCGATGCCGCCCGTTGCGAGCTGGCTCTTGAACTGCCCCTGGTAGACCTGGATCAGCCACGCGCCCGACATGTCGATGTCGTAGATCTTCCAGTCGCTGCCGACCTTGCCGAGCCGGTAGCCGACCGACTGGCTGTCGCCCGGCGTCGTGACCGTCGACTGCACCAGCGCATCGGCACCCGACGCGCCGCCGGCCTTGAACGAGAACTTCGCGTCCTGGGTGCCGAGCTGCGCGAGCGACGCGGCATAGGTGCGCGTCATCAGCACCCTGAACTGCTTGTAGAGTTCCTGCTGCTGTTGCGGCGTCGCCTGCTTCCAGGCATCGCCGACCGCGATGCGGGTCGTGCGCTCGAAGTTCGTCACCGGCAGGAAGCGCTGCTCGACGACTTGCGTGATTTTCGCCATGTCGCCGCCGCGTGCAGCCGGATCGGCCTTCATCGCGTTGACGGTGCCCTCGACCGCATTGCGGACGATGTCGACCGGCGCGCTCTGCGCGAAAGCGGAAACCGACACGGCGGCCGCCGCGACGAAAGCAAACAGATGACGTTTCATACGGATATCGCACTCGATGAGAAAAAAACGGCCGGCGGTTTGCCTCGATTGCATCGGCCGGTGGGTCGAAGTATAGCGGCCCGCACGCCCGCCTGCCGCGCGGTGACCGACTGTTACCTTTGAGCCCCTTTTGTCACAGGAGCGCCGCCGCGGCACGATCCGGGCCGATTATGTAAATATCCGCTTACCAATGGTCCGATCATTCGGGCCGATTCCTTCGCCACCGAGCAAATATCCTTCCCGCCCCTTCATGCTCCAACGTTGCGACCGACGTCACGCGGCGCCGGTATACTCGTTGTTTTGCCCTTGCCAGCCCCATCCCACCGCCACATGGTGACATCTCTCATCGTCCGACTCGTCGCATTGTCGGTACGCCGCCCCGTCTGGGTCGTCGTGCTGTCGCTCGTCATTGCCGTCTTCAGCGGCGTCTATGTCGCGCAGCACTTCAAGATCAACACGGACATCAGCAAACTGGTCGACGCGGAACCGCAGTGGGCCGCGCTCGGCAAGGCCGTCGACAAGGCCTTCCCGCAACGCAACGGCACGATCCTCGCGGTGGTCGAGGCGCCCGCCCCCGAATTCGCGACGGCCGCCGCGCATGCGCTCACCGAAGCGCTGCAGAAGCAGGCCGACGCCGGCCGGATCGGTCAGGTCGCCGAACCCGGCGGCGGCCCGTTCTTCGAGCACAACGGGCTGCTGTTCCTGTCGCCGCAGGAAGTGTCGGACACCACCTCGCAGCTCGCGAGCGCGCGTCCGCTCGTCAACGAACTCGCGAAGAACCCGAGCCTCACCGGGCTCGCGACCACGCTGTCCACCACGCTCGGCCAGCCGCTCCTCACCGGCCAGGTGAAGCTGCCCGCGATGGCGAAGCTGCTCGCACGCAGCGCCGCGACGGTCGACGACGTGCTGGCCGGCAAGCCGGCCGCGTTCTCGTGGCGCGGGCTGGTCGACAGCGATGCCGCGCGCCAGCCCGCCCGCGCGTTCGTCACCGTGCAGCCGGTCGTGAACTACGGCGCGCTGAAGGCCGGTGCGGAAACGACCCAGGTGATCCGCGACACCGCACAAGCGCTCGGCCTCGAGCAACGCTACGGCGCGGTCGTGCGCCTGACCGGCGAACAGCCGCTCGCCGACGACGAATTCGCATCTGTGGAAGACGGCGCCGCGCTCAACGGCGCGCTCACGCTGCTCGCCGTGCTCGTCATCCTGTGGCTCGCGCTGCGCTCGAAGCGGATGATCGGCTCGGTGCTCGTCACGCTGTTCGTCGGCCTCGTCGTGACGGCCGCGCTGGGCCTCGCGATGGTCGGTTCGCTGAACATGATCTCGGTCGCGTTCATGGTGCTGTTCGTCGGCCTCGGCGTCGACTTCTCGATCCAGTACGGCGTGAAGTACCGTGAGGAACGCTTCCGCGATCAACGCATCGATCACGCGCTGATCGGTGCCGCGCACTCGATGGGCATGCCGCTCGCGCTCGCCACCGCGGCGGTCGCGGCGAGCTTCTTCTCGTTCATCCCCACCGCCTATCGCGGCGTATCCGAGCTCGGCCTGATCGCGGGCGTCGGGATGTTCGTCGCGCTGCTGACCACGCTCACGCTGCTGCCCGCGCTGCTGCGCCTGTTCGCGCCGCCGGGCGAATCGAAGACGCCGGGCTTTCCGTGGCTCGCACCGGTCGACGACTTCCTCGATCGCCATCGCAAGCCGATCCTGATCGGCACGCTCGCGGTCGTGATCGGCGCGCTGCCGCTGCTCGCGTTCCTGCACTTCGACTTCAACCCGCTGCACCTGAAGGATCCGCACAGCGAATCGATGGCGACGCTGCTCGCGCTGAAGGATTCGCCCGAAGCGGCCGTCAACGACGTCACGCTGCTCGCGCCGTCGCTCGCCGAGGCCGACGCGGCCGCGAAGCGCCTCGACGCGCTGCCGGAAGTCGGCCGCACGACGACGCTCACGACCTTCGTCCCGGCCGACCAGCCGGCCAAGCGCGCGGCAATCGCCGCGGCCGCGAGCGAGCTGCTGCCTGCGCTGACGCAGCCGGCCGCGCCGAACGCGACCGACGCGCAGCGCGTCGCCGCGCTCAAGCGCGTGTCCAACTTGCTGGGCTACGCGGCGGAAGATCACCCGGGCCCGGGCGCGGCCGCCGCCCAGCATCTGTCGGCATCGCTCGCGAAGCTCGCCGCCGCCGACAGCGCGACGCGCGATCGCGCCGAACGCGCGTTCTCCGACACGCTGCGCATCGCGCTGAACCAGCTCGCGACGCTGCTGCAGCCGCAGGACGTCACGCGCGAATCGCTGCCGCCGCAGATCGTGCGCGACTGGGTCGCGCCGGACGGCCATGCGCTCGTGCAGATTTCGCCGAAGGTGCCGAAGGGCGTCGACCCGAACGACGACACGATGCTGCGCCGCTTCGCGAAGGCGGTGAAGGCCGCGGAGCCGGGCGCGACCGGCGGTCCGATCTCGATCCTGCATTCGGCCGACACGATCATCAACGCATTCCTGCATGCGGCGCTGTGGTCGATCATCTCGATCACGATCCTGCTGTGGATCACGCTGCGTCGCTTCGGCGACGTGCTGCGCACGCTGGTGCCGCTGCTCGTGTCGGGCCTCGTGACGCTCGAGATGTGCGTCCTGCTCGGCATGTCGCTGAACTTCGCGAACATCATCGCGCTGCCGCTGATGCTCGGCGTCGGCGTCGCGTTCAAGGTGTACTTCGTGATGGCGTGGCGCGCGGGGCAGACCGGCCTGCTGCACTCGAGCCTCACGCACGCGGTGCTGTTCAGCGCCGCGACGACGGCAACCGCCTTCGGCAGCCTGTGGCTGTCGCATCATCCGGGCACGTCGAGCATGGGCAAGCTGCTCGCGCTGGCGTTGACCTGCACCCTGATCGGCGCCGTGGTGTTTCAGCCCGTCCTGATGGGCAAACCGCGCGTCAAACGCGCCCAGAACCAATCGCAAGGAAATAATGAATAAGGTGCGAATCATTGCGGCGACCGTCGCTGCCAGCGCGGTGCTGAGCGGCTGCGCGACGGGCCCGAACCGCAACCCCAACGACCCGCTCGAGCCGATGAACCGGGCGATGTACAAGTTCAACGACACGGTCGACACGAACATCGCCGTGCCGATCGCGAAGGGTTACCAGAAGATCACACCGACGCCGATGCGCACGGCGATCAGCAACTTCTTCTCGAACCTCGGCGATCTCGGCAACATGGCGAACAACCTGCTGCAGTTGCGCATCACCGATGCGACGCAGGATCTGATGCGCGTGGCGATGAACTCGCTGTTCGGCGTCGCCGGCCTGATCGACATCGCGACGCCGGCCGGGCTGCCGAAGCATCACCAGGATTTCGGGCTGACGATGGCGCGCTGGGGCATGCCGTCCGGCCCGTACCTCGTACTGCCCGTGTTCGGGCCGAGCACGATCCGCGACGGTGTCGGCCGCGCGGTGGACGTCCGCTTCAACCTGCTCAACTACATCGAGCCGGCCGCGCGCAATCCGATGTACATCGCGCAGTTCATCAGCGCGCGCTCGGATCTGCTCGGCGCGACCGACCTGCTGAAGCAGGCGGCGCTCGATCCGTACTCGTTCGTCCGCGACGCGTATCTGCAGCAGCGCAAGTCGCTGACGTATCGCGGCCAGTCGGCCTCGGCCGCGCCGCCGAACTACACCGAGCCGGGCGAGTCGGGTGCGGTGCCGGCGGCCACGCCGGCCGTGCCGGGCTTGCCGAACTACGAGGATCCGGGTGAGGCGGGCGGCGCATCGGGCATGGCGCCGAACACCACGCCGGCCGCGCCGGGGTTGCCGCAGTACGACGATCCGGGTGCCGACGGCGCGACGCCCGCAAGCGCGCCTGCTGCCGCACCGGCGGCAGCCCCTGCGGCTGCATCGGCTGGTGCGACGACGGCGCCGGCCGCCAACGGCGCGCCGATCGCGCCGGCGATGCCGACCCTGCCCGCGAGCAGTCCGGCCGCGCAGTAACGCGACCCGGAATCCGCCGGAAAGCCGAAGAGCGCTGCATCATGCAGCGCTCTTTTTTTGCGTCCGCGGACGAGAAAAGAAGGGGAAGAGGAGAAGCGGCGAACGCCGCTCAGACGATCCGCATCGCGCCCGCACGCTCGAATGCGTGCCGCGCCTGGATCAGCGTCGTGCGCGCCGCACGTGCGTCGCCCGCGACCTGCAGCAGCGGGCCGAGCTGCGACGGCTGCTTCAGCAGTTCGCGCAGGATCGGCAGGATCGCGGTGCTGCCGTCGTCGCGCAGGCCGGCCGTCGCCGCGCGCGGCAGCGTGCGCCACGCCGGGTCGACGATCGCGCGGCACACTGCGAACGGCACGCCGCGCGACGCCGCGAAGGCCGCGGCGATATGCGATTCCATGTCGACGGCGAGCGCGCCCTTCGCGCGATGCAGCGAAGTCTTTTCCTGCTCGCTGATCACCGGCGCGCTGACCGCCGCCATCGTGCCGCGCGTGACGCGCGCCCACACCGGCGTGTCGTGCAGCGCGGCGACGAGCCGCGCGCTCCAGGCCGGATCGGTCTGCACGCGGCCGAACGGCCCGTCGATCGCGTCCGCGATCACGAGCGCGCCAGGCGCGAGATCGGGCGCGAGCCCGCCCGCCGTGCCGAAGCTCACGATGCCCGCGCAACCGCGCGCGGTCGCCTCGGCCAGCGCGCGCTCGAGCCGGTCGGCGCGCGCGGCGAACACGGCCTCGACGCCTTGACCGCGCGCGATGCGTGCCTCGAACGCCATCCCCGTGACGGCGATGACGGGCAACGTGCCGTTATGCTGCGTCGGCGCCACGCGTTACAGCCCGAACGTCACGCGCGTGGCGTTGTCGCGCTTCAGGTTGCGATAGCGCGCGAGCGCCCACAGCGGGAAGAACTTGCGATAGCCGTGGTAGCGCAGGTAGAACACGCGCGGGAAGCCCGTCGCCGTGAAGCGCGTCTCGTCCCACAGCCCGTGTTCCTTCTGCTCGGCGATCAGGTACTCGACGCCGCGCGCGACGGCCGGGTTGTTCACCTCCCCGGCCGCCATCAGCCCGAGCAGCGCCCAGGCCGTTTGCGACGCGGTGCTCGGCGCCTGCTCGAAGCCGCGGTAGTTCAGCTTGTAGCTGTCGCCGTCCTCGCCCCAGCCGCCGTCCTTGTTCTGGATCGACAGCAGCCACTGCGCGCCGCGCTTCACGCGCGGATCGTCCGGCGTCAGGCCCGCGGCGTTCAACGCGCACAGGGCCGTCCACGTGCCGTACACGTAGTTCATCCCCCAGCGGCCGTACCAGCTGCCGTCCGGCTCCTGCTCCTTCAGCATGTAGTCGAGCGCTCGGCGCGCCGGCTCGCTGTTCAGCGGCGTCTCGCCGAGCTGCGCCAGCATCGACAGGCAGCGGCCCGACACGTCGGCCGTCGGCGGATCGAGCAACGCGCCGTGATCCGAGAACGGAATGTTGTTCAAGTAGTACTGCGTGTTTTCCGGTTCGAACGCGCCCCAGCCGCCGTCGCTGCTCTGCATCCCGACGACCCACTCGCGCGCACGCGCGATCGAATCGCGAAACGCGTCGTCGTGCTTGAGTTTCTGCACGCGGTCCATCGCCACCGCGACCACCGCCGTATCGTCGACATCCGGGTAGTGCGGGTTCGCATACTGGAACGCCCAGCCGCCGGGTCGCACGTGCGGGCGGCGCGAGATCCAGTCGCCGCGCACGTCGAGGATCTGCAGCGGGCGCAGCCATTCGAGGCCGCGGATCACGGCCTCCTCGGCGCGCGCCTCGCCGGTCTCGAGCAGCGCATGCGCGGCGAGCGACGTGTCCCACACCGGCGACAGGCACGGCTGGCAATACGCTTCGTCCTCCTGCACGACGAGCAGCTTCTCGATCGACTTGCGCGCGATCGCGCGGTTCGGATGATCTTCCGCATAGCCGAGCACGTCGTACATCATCACCGCGTTGGCCATCGCCGGATAGATCGCGCCGAGGCCGTCCTCGCCGTTCAGGCGCTCGTCGACGAACGACACGGCCTGACGGATCGCGCGTTCGCGCGTGTAGCTCGGGAACAGGCCGTCGGCCGCGCGCAGCGCATGGTCGACCACGCGGAAGAACGCGAACCAGCCGGGGCTCTGGTGGCCCTGGCGCGGCAGCAGCCCTGCGTTGACGGGCGGGTCGACGAACAGCTCGTCGATGCGCACGCCGCGCGGGTTCTTCGCGATCGGACGCTTCGCGTTGAGCACCAGCAGCGGCACGATCACGGTACGCGCCCAGTACGACACCTTCGACAGGTGGAACGGGAACCACTGCGGCAGCAGCATGATCTCGACCGGCATCATCGGCACCGCGCGCCACGGAATCGCACCGTACAGCGCGAGCTGGATCCGCGTGAACACGTTCGACATCTCGGCGCCGCCCATCGCGTGGATCGCACGGCGCGCGCGCTGCATGTGCTCGGCGTTCTCGTCGTCGCCGATCACCTTCAGCGCGAAATACGCCTTCACGCTCGCGCTGATGTTCGGCGCGCCGTCGGTGAACAGCGGCCAGCCGCCGTCGGCCTGCTGGACGCGGCGCAGATAGCGGCCGATCTTCTGTTCGAGCTCGAGGTTCGGCGTCTCGCCGAGATAGTGGACGAGCAGCACGTATTCGGCGGGAATCGTCGAGTCGGCCTCGAGTTCGTAGACCCAGTGTCCGTCCGCGTTCTGCGCGGCCAGCAGCGCGTCGGTCGCGCTGGCGACGGCGGCGTCGAGCCCGGCCGGCACGGTGCCGGCGGACAGGGTAGCCATTTCGGTGAGATCGTTCATCGGTCCCTCTGTTACTTACTGTGTCTGGAGCACGTCCGCGGCCAGCTGGCCGGAACGGATCGCGCCCTCGATCGTGGCGGGCAAGCCGGTGGCAATCCAGTCACCCGCCAGCACGAGATTGGTCCAGCGCGTACGCGCGGCCGGACGTTTCATTTCCTGCGACGGCACCGCCGCAAAGCCTGCGCGGGGCTCGACGACGAGCTGCCACGCGGGAATCGTTTCCGGGTTCGCGCCGCTCACGCGCGCGACGTCTTCCCAGATGCGCCGCGCGAGCGCGTCGCGCGGCATGTCGAGCCAGCGGCCCGCGTCGCGGATCGTCGCCGCGAGCATGCCGCCGCCGGCGCGCACCGCATCGACGACGCCGTTGACGACGGTCGTCTGCGGCGGGCCGCCGGCCGGTGCGTCGACCGCGAAGTACGCGGTCACGACCGCGCTGAACGTGTCGGGCGCGGTGAGATCCGGGACGAGCGGCTGCGCGACCTCGGGCGGCACGGCGAGCACGATCGCGTCGCCCGGCGCGAGATCCACGCGCTCGCCGCCGACCGTGACCGCATCGACCGCATTGCCGTGCGCGCCGAATTCGAACGCGTCGAGCCGCGAGTTCAGCCGGATCTGCGCGCCGCCGTGCTGCAGCATCCGCAGCGCCGGTTCGACGAACGCGCTGCCGAGCCCGTGGCGCGCGACGAGCGGGCGGCAGCCCGGGCCGCCCGCGGCAAACGTGCCGCACAGCACCGCGCGCGCGAGCTCGGCGCTCGCGTGGCGCGGCTCGACGTTCAGCACCCCGAGGAAATAGGGGCGCAGCCAACGATCCCACAGCACGCCGTCGCATCGCATCGTCTGTGCGAGCGAGCGGCCGGTGCGCGCGAACGCGAGCGAGGCCAGCGCGAGGTAGTCGAGCGGCGTGGTGCCCGGCGCGCGCGACGCGGCGTCGAACAGCCACGACGGCCAGCGCCCGTTGCCGAAGCGCAGCGTCCAGCGCTGCTGCGACGCGACGTCGGCCACCGGACATTCAGGCAGCGCGGGCCCCGTGAGCTGATCGGCCGCGCCGATCGCACGCAGGTAGCGCTGCGTCGCGGGCTGCCCCGCGAAAACCTGATGCAGCCCGCTGTCGAGCGTCGTGTTCAGTGTCCCGTCGAACCACGAGCGGCAGCGGCCGCCCGCGTGCGCATGCGCGTCGTGCAGCACGATGCGCCGCCCGCGACGTTGCAGCTCGACGGCGGCCGACAGGCCCGCGAGTCCTGCACCGATCACGTGGACGGTTCTGGGCATCGGCTCAGAACAGCGCGTAACGCGCGGCAATCATCAGCATGCGCGCCTTCGGCTTGCGCAGCGGCGCGCGCGGAGCGGCGAAGCCACGCGCGATCGCGGCCTCCAGAATGCAGCGATACGCGCCCGACATGATGCGCGGCGCCTTCACCTGCGCACGCGTGCAGGTATCCATCACGGCGTCCGCCGCGCGGAAATGCTCGAGCGCGCGCTCGACGAGCGTCGCGCAGACGCGCGGCAGCGCCGGGTCGCGCACGATCGTCGCCGGATCGGTGATCGCGATGCCTTCGCGCGCGAGCAGCTCGCGCGGCAGGTAGCAGCGGTTGATCGCCGCGTCATCGTCGATGTCGCGCAGGATGTTCGTCAGCTGCAATGCGCGGCCGAGGTGGTGCGACAGCGCGATGCCTTCCGCTTCCGGGATCCCGAAAATCCTCACCGACAGACGGCCGGCCGCGCTCGCCACGCGATCGCAAAACAGGTCGAGCGTCGGTTCGTCCGGCGCGCAGATGTCTTCGGCGGCGTCCATCGCCATTCCGTCGATCATCGCGTGGAAATCCTCGCGCTTCAGGTCGAACGCGCGGATCTCGCGCTCGAGCGCGACCAGATGGCGCGGCGGCTGGCCGGCGAAGCACGCGTCGATGTCCGCGCGCCAGCGATCGAGGCCCGCGTTGCGCTCGGCGCGCGGCAGGTCGCTGTCGGCGATGTCGTCGACCGCGCGGCAGAACGCGTAGACCTGGAACATCGCGTCGCGCTGCACCGCCGGCAGGATGCGCATCGCCAAATAGAAAGAACTGCCCGATGTGACGGCAGCGGCGTCGGTTTCTTGTTCGTCCACGACGAGATTGGAAACGGCCAAGACGAGCTCCACGGAGACGCCCACGCGGGGCGATTGAAGAAGCCATGCCCGGCTGGGTTGGTCAGGGCGTCAAATGCGTGCGAGATATGCGAACGATCGACGCAGACAGGCACAAATTACCGGCCGGAAGCCGGAATTGGGCGAAAGTATAGCAATCTTTGAAGTTCGATGGCGGACCCGTGCCGCGCCCGGCGGGCCGCGCAAAGGCTGGCGGGAGCTGGTGCGACCGGCCCCGGCGGGGAACGGCGTCGCGCCACGCGTCAGCCGTAGACGATGTCGCGCTGCAGATCGAGGGCGATGAGCCCCATTTCGCGGGTCAGCTGCAGCACCGAGCGGCGTTCGAGCCGCGAGCCCATGAAGCTCGTCACGCAGCCGTCGGGCTCCGCCGTGAACTGGAACGACGGGCCGCCGGTGCCGAACCACGCGCCCGGGACATCGGGCGACTCGTGCCAGTCGAGCTGGTCGAACACGCGGGTGATGCCCGCGCGCACCACGTCGCTCGGGCCGATCGGCGGCGCGATCTCGCCCAGGTCGTCGAGGGAATAGGGGCCAGGCTTGTCAGGCCGCCGGTAGAAAAGGTAGTCGACGTTCATGGGGCGCCATCGGAAGCAAAGCGCCAAATTAGCGCGCTTCGGTGCAAATTCAAATCAGATCGGAACGAAATGTGGCCTGTACGAGACAAAAGGGCCTCGTCGCGGCGACCGGTGCGAGCGCGCGCACGGTCGGCCTGCGCGTGCCACTTTGCCGCGCGCGGTTTCGGCCACGCGGCTTCGTCTAAGATGAACATCTTTCTCGAAAAAGACGGACACCATGGAGACGAACGTAACCGCCACCGCGCCATCCGACCATCCCGTTTTCGTGCTGGTGCACGGCGCGTGGCACGGTGCATGGTGCTACGCGCACGTCGCGGCCGCGCTGGCCGAGCGCGGCTACCTGTCGATCGCGCGCGACCTGCCCGCACACGGCATCAACGCCCGCTTTCCCGCGTCCTATCTCGAACGGCCGCTCGACAAGGACGCCTTCGGCGCCGAGCCGTCGCCGGTCGCGAATACCACGCTCGACGATTACGCGACGCAGGTGATGCAGGCCGTCGACGACGCGTACGCGCTCGGCTGCGGCAAGGTCGTGCTCGTCGGCCACAGCATGGGCGGCCTCGCGATCACGGCCGCGGCGGAACGCGCGCCGGAGAAGATCGCGAAGATCGTCTATCTCGCCGCGTTCATGCCCGCGTCGGGCGTGCCGGGCCTCGACTACGTGCGCGCACCCGAGAACAAGGGCGAAATGCTGGCCCCGCTGATGCTCGCGAGCCCGCGCGTCGCCGGCGCGCTGCGGATCGATCCGCGCAGCAGCGATGCCGCGTATCGCGCGCTGGCGAAGCGCGCGCTGTACGACGACGCGGCGCAGGCCGACTTCGAGGCGATGGCGAACCTGATGACCTGCGACGTGCCGGCCGCGCCGTTCGCGACCGCGATCCCGACGACCACCGCGCGCTGGGGCGCGATCGACCGTCACTACATCAAGTGCCTGGAGGATCGCGTGATCCTGCCCGCGCTGCAGCAGCGCTTCATCGACGAAGCCGACGCGTTCGTGCCCGGCAATCCGACGCACGTGCACCAGCTCGACAGCAGTCATTCGCCGTTCGTGTCGCAGCCGGCCGTGCTGGCGGGCGTGCTGGTGGATATCGCGAAAAGCTGAACGACGCGCGGCGCCGACAAGGCGACGCAACGGTCACGCAGCGCTCACGTATACGCGATCGACCGGTCGCGCCCGAGCCGCTTCGCGCGATAGAGCGCGGTGTCGGCCTCGTTGACGAGCACGTCGGGCGCCGTCGCGCCCACCGTCGCGCTCGCGCCGCCGACGCTCGCCGTCACCGGCACGCTGACGCCTTCCGCGTCGACCGGCGTGCTGCCGATCGCGTCGCGCACCTTGTCGGCCACCCGCATCGCCTCGTCGAGATTCGTGCACGGCAGCAGCAGCGCGAATTCCTCGCCGCCGAAGCGGCCGAACGTATCCTGTGCGCGCACGATCGACGCGACGCGGCGCGCCGTCTCGCGCAATACCGCATCGCCGGCCGCATGCCCGAACCGGTCGTTGATCGTCTTGAAGTGGTCGAGGTCGAACAGCAGCATCGACAGGTCGCCGCCGTAGCGCTGCCAGCGTGCGAACTCGTCGCCGAGCCGCGCTTCGAAGAAGCGCCGGTTCGCGATGCCGGTGAGGCCATCGCGATTCGCATGCTCGCGCAGCTTCGCGACCGCTTCCTCGCGCTCGCGCTGCATCACGCTCACGTGCGTGACGTCCGAGATCGTCACGCAGACGGCCTCGACTTCGCGGCCGCGCGTGAGCGGCATGAACGTGCAGTCCTGCTGCATGTAGTCGACGCCGCCGGTGATCGGCCGGTCGTGCTCGAAGCGAAACAGGTAGGGCCGCTGCTCCCACGAGCTGAACGCGAAGCTGCCGAGCTGGAACACGCTCTCCAGTTTGCGTTCGAGCCACGCGCGCGGCAGCTCCGGAAAGCAGTCGAACAGGTTGCGGCCGATCACGTCGGCAGCCGGGATGCCGGTGTGGTCCTGCATGAAGCGATTCCACATCAGCACGGTCATCGAGCGGTCGAGCACGAACAGGCCGAAGCCCACCCGTTCGATCACGAGGTCGCTCAACGCCGCGGCGGTGGCGGTGGTGGGGCGGGTAGTAGTAGCGGTCATAGCGCGGACAGCAACGCGTCGAGTGCGTCGCCCATCAGCCGGATCGAATCCTCGGCCATCAGCATCACGAAATGTGCGCGGAACGCGTGATCCTCGAGTCCGAAATTCACTTCGAGCAGCAACGCGACGCTCCATGCGAGCGCGTTCGGCTGGAACACGTCATCGAACGACACGTTCGCGCCGAGCAGCCCCGGCGGGAAAAACACGGGCTTGCGGCCGAGCTCGTCGAGGATCGACGAGACGCACGCGCTCATCAGCACGTTCGCGACATCGAACACGATCTCGTCCTGCGTCGCCATGCCGGCATACACGCCGTCGCCGAACGTGCGGTCCATCAGCGACATGAGCCGCGCGACGCCCGCGCTGCGACACAGCACGATCGCCTCGCCCTTGATGTCGGAACGAAAGCCCTGGCGCACGGCCGTCACGTTTTCGCGGATGCCCGTCATCTCGCGCAGCGCGTCGCCCGCATCGGCGGCCTTCACGACGCGCACGCGCGGTACCGACAATTCGATGAAATGTCCGAGCAGCAGCGCGAGCCGTGCGGCGGCGCGGCCCATCGCGAGGTTGGCGATCTCCTGCAACGCGTCGCGTTGCTCCGCCGTGAACACCGATTCAGGCATACAACCCATACTCCTTGAGAATGGGCAGCAACGCCTCCGACGTCACGGGCTTGGCAACGAATGCGATCGCGCCCAACTCGCGCACGCGTGCTTGCGCCTGCGGCTGGATATCGGCGGATACCACGATCACGAACGTGTTCAGATCTTCGTGGCGCAGTGTCTCCAGCACCTGATAGCCGTTCATGTCGGGCATCGTCAGGTCCAGAAACATTACGGAAGCTTTGCCGTCACGATAGAGCGCCAGCGCCTCGCGACCATTCGCCGCATACGCGACATCGACGTCCCAGTCTCCCGGCAGTGCCTTTGTCAGAAGTTTGCGAGCGAGCAAAGAGTCGTCGGCGATCACGATCGGCAAAGGCATGGCAGCGAAGCGGTATTCGGAATGGTCTCTCTCGCGTTAACGACCGCGCGGCGCGCTTCTTGAGGCGCCATGCAATCAGGCGCTGGCAGCCACCGTGCGGCCGCGCGCGGGCGCCGCGCACGAGGCACGCGACACACCGCGCCGCAAACGCCGGCGGGCGCATATATCTGTCATAGGGAAAGCAAGGCGCGATTCTCTGAGTAAACCGGAGGCGGTGCAACTCGCCATATTCACCATTTCGAACAAAATCGATCCAATCCCCCGGCATTCCGAAAACAGGCGCGACCATTTTCGAGATAAGCACGCAAAATTTTTCTTTGTGTACGTTTGCGCTGCCGGATTCATAGCGTTTTCAATCTTTCGGTTTACCCCTGTCGGAATCACCAGGTTGCCCCACCGCGCCGGGTACGGCGTGCGGGCGCAACTCGTTTATGATTGAACACCGCAGCTTGACCCGCTTTCTTCAATGACGTCCAAACGTCCCGCCGACTCCCATCCGCCCGCCTCCACACCTGCCGACGACTGGCAGGATGGCGGCAGCTATTCGGCCGGCGCGCCCGAGCACGATTTCGCGGTCCGGCGCGTGACGCTGATCGTGCTGCTGGTCGCGGCGATCGTGCTGCCGTGCATCTACGTGTCGGTCATGGCGTACAACGACCTGAAGGCACGCGAAGCCGCGGCGAGCGACGTGACGATGCGCACCGTGCGGGTCGCCGAGGAGCATGCGCTCAAGGTGTTCGACCTCACCGAGACGCTCGATGCGCGCATCGTCGACCTCGTGCAGGACATGGACGACGTCGCCGTGCGCCGCCAGGAATCCGACATCCACGAAGCGCTGAACACGATCGGCGGCGGCTATCCGCAGGTGGCCGCGGTGTCGATCTTCGGCGCGAGCGGCATGTTGCTCGCGAACAGCCTCTACTATCCGGCGCCCTATGCGTCGATCGCGAACCGCGACGACTTCGCCGGCATTCGCGACGGCAAGGTCATCGAACATATCTCGCGGCTGATGATGGGGCCGCTCAAGCTCGAGAACATCCCCGTGTTCAACACGGGCGTCGCGCGACGGCATAGCGACGGCTCGTTCGCCGGGATGGTGTCGATCGCGCTGAAATCGTCGTACTTCAATTCGTTCTACCGCGAGCTCCTCGGCGGCGCGGCCACGCCGATGACGATGGCGCTCGCGCGCTCCGACGGCGCGGTGATCGCGTCGTATCCGCCGCCGCCATCACTTGCGCATACCGATCTCACGACCACGTTCGGCAACGAACGCAACGATCCGCGCGCGGGCATCGTACGCGTGCGCCACGGCGGCGCCAGCGAGATCGTCGCGTACCGCCAGGTCGGCAGCTATCCCGTGTACGTGACCTGCGCGTACCGCACGTCGGCGATCCGGCGCGAATGGTACGAACACCTGAGCGTGCTGTTCATCTCGATGTTCGCGCCGTCGATCGCGCTGTGGTCGGTGATCTGGCTGTCGCTGAAGCGGCTGAAGGCGGAAGAGGAGGCCTGGGATCGCTGGCAGGCGGAAGCGTCGATGCGGCGCTCGATCGAATCCGCGTACCGGCAGTCGCGCAAGATGCAGGCGCTCGGCAACCTGGTCGGCAGCGTCGCGCACGATTTCAACAACCTGCTGATGATCATCTCGAGCAACGTGCAGATCGCGCGGCGGCGCGGCGTCCAGCATCTCGACAAGGAACTCGGCGCGATCGAACGCGCGCTGAAGAACGGCCAGTCGCTCACGCGCCAGTTGCTCGGCGTCGCGCGCAAGCAGCCGCTGCACAACGAAACGATCGACATCGGCCAATGGGTCGGCACGTGCCGCGAACTGCTGAAGACGTCGCTCGGGTCGAAGTCGTCGCTGGTCGTCGCGATCGAACCGGGTGTGTGGCCGATCCGGGTCGATGTCGCCGAGCTCGAACTCGCGGTGATCAATCTCGCCGTCAACGCGCGCGACGCGATGACGATCGGCGGCCGCTTCACGGTCGGCGCGCGCAACGTGACGCTGCGCCGCGAGGACGGCTTTCCGCTGACCGGCGACTTCGTGCAGATCTCGCTCGACGATACGGGCTCGGGCATGGCGCCCGAGGTGCTCGCGCGCGCGTTCGAGCCGCTGTTCACGACCAAGGCGCAGGGGATGGGAACGGGGCTCGGGCTGCCGCAGGTGTTCGCGTTCTGCGAGCGCTCGGGCGGCCTGGCGACGATCGACAGCGCGGTCGGCGCCGGGACGTCGGTGCGCCTCTACCTGCCGCGCGCACGCGTCGAGGACATCGTCGCGCGGCCGCCGGCCGTCGCGCACGACACGGGCGCGCTCGCGGGCCTGCACGTGCTGCTGGTCGAAGACAACAGCGAAGTCGCCGCCGGCACCGAAGCGCTGCTCACGCTGCTCGGGCACCGCGTGACCTATGCGCCCACCGCCGACGACGCGTTGCGCCTGATCGAGGGTGCGGCCGCGAACGACGCGTTCGACCTGGTCATCTCGGATATCCATATGCCGGGCCGCCTGAACGGCATCGATCTCGCCGAAGCGATCGACAAGCGGCCGGGGAAGCTGCCCGTGATCCTGGTCACGGGTTACGCGGAGGAACTCGACCGCACGCGCACCGTCAACGTGCGTGTGCTGTCGAAGCCGTTCGACATCGCGCTGCTCGACGAGATCCTGCTCGGCATCCGCGAAGCGCGCGATGCGCGCCACACCAACACCTGACCCGCGGCACGCGGGCCGGTGCCGGCAGCGCGAACGGTGCGGCGATCAGGCCGCCTTCAGCATGCGCACCCAGTCGACGTAGCGGTCGACGAAGCTCTGCAGGAACTTGCGGGTGTCCTCGCTGACGATCTGGCCCTGATCGTCGATGCGCGCCGGGTCGTGCTTGATGAACATTTCCGGCTGCGCGAGCGTCTTCACGTCGAGATACGCGAGCACGTTGCGCAGGTGCTGCTGCGCGAGCGCGGTGCCGGTCGCACCCGGCGACGTGCCGAGCACGGCACCCGGCTTGCCGGACCACGAGTTGTGCCCCCATGGGCGCGAGCCCCAGTCGATCGCGTTCTTCAGCACGCCCGGAATCGAGCGGTTGTACTCGGGCGTGACGAACAGCAGCGCGTCGGCCGCTTCGATCGACTCCTTGAAGCGCTTCGCGACTTCCGGAAAATCCGTGTCGTAGTCCTGGCTGTACAGCGGCAGCTCGCCGATCTCGACGAATTCGAACGAGAAATCGGCGGGGGCGAGCGAGATCACGGCGTGCGCGAGCGCGCGATTCCAGGAACCGCGACGCAGACTGCCGACGACGACGGCAACACGATAGGACATGACTTTCTCCTTCCGGTGAGTGAGAAATCGGATCGATTGATTCGAAACAGGCGACAAAGGTCTGTTTATAGGCAAGCCAGCCCGTGAACCGTCCCACGGGGCCGACCGGCCGACTTTCCACAAGGTTTTCCACAGAAATTGTGGATAACTCGACCGTTATGGTCTGATGTTACAAACCGCCCGCATCTCGATTTCGCGCCACGCGATGCAAGGTTCCGGCAAGCATAGCGCAGCGCGTCGGCCGGCTTCATGAAATCGTGACGGAACATGCGTTGCAGCGCGGCGTCGCGCCCAGTAAGCTGCTCGCAACGCGCCCGCCCGGTGGCGCACGCGATTGCTTCCGCTTCGTAAGGCTCCCGACCCGCCATGCCGTCCGCGTACGACGATCCTCCCTATCTCACGCAACTGCGGCGCGATCTGCTGCGCTTCGCGCGACTCCAGCTGCGCGATGCCGATGCGGCCGAGGATGCCGTGCAGGAAGCGCTGACCGCCGCGTGGTCGCACGCGGTCGAGTTCGCGGGACGGTCCGCGCACAAGACCTGGGTGTTCGGGATCCTGCGCAACAAGCTGATCGACATCCTGCGCGCGCGGCAGCGGACGGTGAGCCTGTCCGCGCTCGATGCGGAGCTCGACGGCGAATCCGCGCTCGATCGGGAGCTGTTCAAGGAAAACGGGCACTGGGCCGCGCATACGAAGCCGCGGCCGTGGCCGCGCCCCGAGACGCTATTGCAGCAACAGCAGTTCTGGACGCTGTTCCAGGTCTGCCTCGATCATCTTCCGGAACACATCGGGCGCGTGTTCATGATGCGCGAATTCCTCGATGTCGAGATCAACGACATCTGCACCGAACTGACATTGACGACGAACCATTGCAGCGTGCTGCTGTATCGGGCGCGCACGCGCCTGCGCACCTGCCTCAGCGAAAAAGGACTGACGACCGAAGATGCTGCCGGGGAAATGTAGGGATGTGACGCGACTGCTGTCGGATGCGCTCGACCGGTCCTTGACGCTGTATGAGCGCCTGCAGGTGCGCGTGCATCTGCCGGCTTGCGGCGGGTGCCGCGCGTATCGCGGGCAGATCGCGGTGCTGCGGACGGCGGCACAGGCGGCGGCGGGGCGGGGTGTGGGGGATGGGGCGGGTGACGATCGGGATGGGTCGTCGTCGGGAGATGGTCGGGGGTGAGTCGGCTGGGTCTGGGTCGTTTGCGGTCACGCGTTGCGACGGCTGCCGGGGGATGTTCTTGTCGACGTTGATGGGTTGACGCTCGGGTCGCTCGGGTCGCTCGGGTCGCTCGGGTCGCTCGGGTCGCTCGGGTCGCTCGGGTCGCTCGGGTCGCTCGGGTCGCTCGGGTCGCTCGGGTCGCTGGCGGTCGCTGGCGGTCGCTGGCGGTCGCTGGCGGTCGCTGGCGGTCGCTGGCGGTCGCTGGCGGTCGCTGGCGGTCGCTCGCGGTCGCTCGCGGTCGCTCGCGGTCATCGAGTGCGGTGGCGGTGGCGGTGGCGGTGGCGGTGGCGGTGGCGGTGGCGGTGGCGGTGGCGGCGATGCGCGTGAGGTCGGCGGGTGTGTGTAATTCGGCGAGGAGATCCGCGACGCTAGGTGATTGTCGCTGCGAGCCGCGGCACGAGAATTCGGTTGGTCAATCCGGCACGCTCGCGCCGGACTGACGCAATAAGAAAAATACGCCGAACAACAATTACTCGAACAGCACACGCACCGACTCGGGCGGCCGGCCGATGGCTGCCTTGCCTCGATACACGACGATCGGACGCTGCAGCAGAATCGGATGAGCGGCAATCGCTTCGTAGGCCTCCGCATCGGTCAGACTCCCGCGGGCCAGATCCAGCGTCTTGTACGGCTCCTCGCCATCGCGAAGCATGTCGCGCACCGGGCAACCAAGCTGACGATGCAGCGTTTCCAGTTCCTCGACCGTCGGCGGCGTCTTCAGATACTCGACGACATTCACCGGCGTGCCGGTGGTGTTCAGCGCCTCGACTAGCGCGAGCGTCTCGCGGGACTTCGAGCAACGGGGGTTGTGATAGATCGTGATCATCATTCAGGCCAGGATGGGAGAGGCCCGTATTGTAGCCAGTCTGGTTGGGGGCGTTTCGGTGAGGTCCCCGCGCACGTGAGGGAGGGGGAACTGAATACTCGGGTGACGTGTGGAGCGTCGGTAATGCCGCGGAGCCCGTGATGCCCGTGATGCCCGTGATGCCCGTGATGCCCGTGATGCCCGTGATGCCCGTGATGCCCGTGATGCCCGTGATGCCCGTGATGCGTTTATGCGCATAAAGTGCATTGCGCGGGCGATACCTGACCCGTCTTCGCGGGCAAATAGCGCGGGTGAATGGCATGGCGCATCGCTATGGCCTGCTGCACGCTACAACCCGGAGGACCGCCGTCCGGTTTATCTGTCGCTGGGTTTATGCGCATAAAGCTGTCGCTTCCCGGGGCGGGGCGATCCACTGATATCCGCAGCCGGCTCATGCACATCGATGCGTCGAGTGATCAGCGAGGCGATACGCGATGGCGTTCGAGTCATCGTCGTGAGTTCGACTTTTATGCGCGCGTTCCGATGTGCGCCCGCTAATGGCCGCAGATCCTTGCGATGGTTTATGCGCATAAAGGCAGGGGAGACAGTCAATGCTGCGGCCCTGCACACGACGCGTATTCCGTCGCCCCGAGCAGCGCAGAGTTCATCGTTCAGGCTCGCGCTCGAGCGAGGACACCGACTCGTAGATCCTCTCCGGTACCGCGGAAGTTTATGCGCACAAACTCAGCCGCCATCTCGGCAGCGCCTTCCCTCAACAAGCGGAAGGGCAGGTCCTGATACATCTCAACGATCGGCATCTCGATGCGCGTCCCGAAACGTCAGCCTGCGCGAAGCTCGCTCCGCTCATCATCGACGCCCGGCAATCTTGCTTCTCGCCACTGCCGCCATCCGGCATCTCTCCTTCGTTTATGCGCATAAACCGATAGCCCAAATGGCCAATGCGTAGTTGGTGAACGACAATTTCATTGAAATATAAATATCGTCCTGTAGAATTCCAACGACCAAAAACAGGAGTGAAAATTGGCCGCGGAAATCATTGCAGTCACTCAACAAAAAGGTGGCGTCGGCAAAAGCACGATTGCCATGCATCTCGGCGCGGCATTCCATGAGAAAGGGAAGCGCGTCCTCGTCATCGACGCCGACGGTCAAAACACACTGATTCATTGGTCGAGCGCATCGGGTGACAGCGACGCCGGCATCCCTTTCCCGGTCGTCAACCTCGCTGAAGCTGGCGGCCAAATCCATCGCGAGATCAAGAAGTTCATCAACGACTACGACATCATCGTCGTCGATTGCCCGCCGTCGATCACCGAGAAGGTCTCCGGCGTCGTGCTGCTGGCCGCATCGATCGCCGTGATCCCGACTTCGTCGTCGCCGGCCGACTACTGGTCGAGCGTCGGGCTGGTCAAGCTGATCCAGCAGGCGCAGGTGATGAACGAAGACCTCCGTGCCGTCTTTCTGCTGAACAAGACGGAAGAGAAGCGCATGCTGACCCGCGAACTCAAGCGCGCGCTCGAGGAACTCGGCTTCCCGTTGTTGAAGACGCAAATCCCGACCCGGGAAGCGTACAAGCAAGCGATGGCGCTCGGTCAGACCGTGCTGCAGATGAACGACCGCGGCGCCAAGCTGGCCGCTGCGGAAATCCGCGCATGTGCCGACGAAATCGTCGCCATGCTGCCCTGACTTTATGCGCATAAAGGAGTCACATGAAACCTTCCCAATTTGCAAAAGGATTCCAAGCGCGCCCGGATATCACGACGAGCGAGAAGCGCACGGCGCTTGATCGGCTCAATGCCATCGACGGCATCGTCAAGTCCGAGACGGCCACGCCGGCCCCGACGAAGTCCGCCAAGAAGGACATCACGCCGCCGCCGGTTATGGAGGTCCTGCTCGATCCGTCTGTCGACGAGTCGCTGCAATATCGCGCGTGGCGGCTCGAGAATCGCTATGCGCCCGGCCAGGTGATCGAGCTGCCGCTGAAGGCAATCAAGCATAGCCCGTTCAACCCGCGGCACTTCTATCTGAAGTCGTCGATTGCCGAACTCGCGGTCAATCTCGCGAAGCAGGGGCAGCAGCAGGCGATCCACGTGATTCCGGACTACGACAATCCGGGTACGTATTTCGTCAGCGACGGCGGCCGTCGCGTCCGCGCGCTGAAGGAAGCAAACAAGGAGTCGGTGAAGGCGATCGTGATCGACGTGCCGATCGGGATCCAGAGCTACAAGCTCGGCTACGACCTGAACGTGCAACGCGATTCGCAGACGGTGTTCGACAACGCCGTCGTGTGGCGCCGCTTCCTCGACGACAAGCACTTCCAGAGTCAGAAGGAACTGTCCGAACATCTCGGCCTCGACGAGTCGACGGTCGCGGTTGCGCTGTCGATCGGCAAGCTGCCGGAAACCGTGATGCAGGAGATGGTCGCGCGCCCCGATCGCTTCGGTTCGAACATGGCGTATCAGGTCGGCCGTTATCACAATGCGCGCGGTACCGAGGCGACGCTGCGGCTGATCAACAAGATCGTGTCCGACGATCTCAGCACGCGCCAGGTATCGGACATCGTCAAGGGCCGCGTCGCGGCGCAGGAGACGCCGAAGCCGGCGGGCCGCCAGCGCTATGCGCAGCGTCTCGAGATCAAGCTCGGCGGCAAGTCGGTCGGCGACCTGAAGTCGTATGGCGAAGACCGCATCGAACTGCGCCTGCGCGGCCTCCCGAAGGACAAGCGCGACGCGATCCTCGAGCAGCTCGAGCGGATGCTGTTGTCGGAGTGAGGGAAACGGCCGGCAGGGCCTGGCGATGCGCCGGGCCCGCCGGTTGGGCGGGTGCCCGGCGGCGGCCCGTCAGAGGGGCCTGAACGGGCCTCAGGCGGCCCGCGATTGATTCAGGGTGAACGACAGCAGGTCGCCGTCGGTCGGCTCGCCCCAGGTCTTCTGGGCCAGCCAGTCGAAAAACGCCGTCTCGGCGAGCTTCGAATCGAGACCGCGCTTGCGCCAGTCGTCACGCAGGTGCGAGCCCATCGTCGGCAACACTTCCGACTCGAACGACTCGCGCGCCACTTCGCGCTCCGCGTCGCCCTGCTCCTCGTACAGCACCTTCGCTTCCTTGCGGCGGAACGCCGAGAATTCGCTCAACAGGCGCGCCTTCAGATCATCCGGCTGCGCCGCGACGGCTTTCGCGGCGGGCATGCCGGAAGGCAGCGTGTCGACGGACTCGACCGGCGGCGCATAACCCTTCTTCAGCGCATCCTTGAACAACGCGGGCGCACTGCGCACCGGCGGCAGCGTCGTGCTGCGCATCCGCTGTTCGGTCATCTGCAGCGCGGCGCGAATCCGGTTTTCCTCGCTGTCCGCGTAGAGCGTCTGCGCTTCCTTGAGCGGAATCCCGAGCTTCACCATCCGGTCGACCAGCGTGCTGTCGAACACATTCGGATGCTCGTCGAGCGCGAGCATCGGCTGCTTGCGTTCGGTCACGCGGAACTGGATCTCCGCGACCCGCCGCCCTTCGCGATGCTCGATCAGCTCGACGAAGATGTTGGTCACCGCATTGACCTCGGCGATCGCCGGACGCAGATAGTCGCGCTTGAAGTACTTGTACTCGCGCTTCGCCTCGTCGCCGGCCTCCGTATCGGGGGTACCCGACAGGATCGGCCGCCACCATTCCCACGGCTCGCGCATCGTCAGGTGGCTCGGGTTCGTCAGGTAGCGCACGCAGATCTCGTAGAGCGCGAGACCGGCGCTGCTGCGCAGCTGGCTCTGGAACTGCAGGCTCAGACGCGCGTACTGGACCGGGTCGAGCAGCTTCTTCTTGATCTTCGGTGCGAACGAGAATTCGACCCACACGCGGCGGGTGGCCGGATCCTCGAGAATTTCGGCATCGGCGATCAGCGTCGAGATCCCCCACTTGCGGCCCGGCTTCTGGCTCGACGTCCCCGTGCTCCATTCGACCTGGACCGACACCATGCGGCGCAGGTGTTCCTTCACCAGGGCGGTGTCGTTCGAATCGAAGGCGGAGTTGGCGACGATATCCGACAGCAGCGCGCGGTAGGTGTCGCCCGAGTCGTCGGCCTGCTGCGCGACGGCGAGCAGGACGTTGAACAGCTTGCGGGTCAGGAGGGTGATCTTGCCGCTTTTCGGCTGAATTGCGATCGCCTCGACGGCCTTACGCAATTCGGCTGAACTGGCACTCACCACATCCACATCGGTTTTCTTGGCGCGCTTCGTGGCCATGCGTCGGGTCGGAGGGAGAAGTTTCACGGAAGGATAGCGCCTGTGGTGATGTGCGTCCAGAACGACATGCTCACCATAGCCGGTGAAGTGCGTGCACAAACCGGCACTCACCCGAACCCTCTCCCGAAAACCCTCACCGGTCCGGATTTACAGCGTTTCTGACTCGTCCAGACGTGTCGCGGGATGCGCGGATTCACAGATTTTTGCCTGTGCTCGACACGTGCGAAACTTGCTCCCGTATCGGCTCACCTTTCGATTTGTCGTAATTTTACGACTGCGCTTCCGGGTCCTCGTCACAGGGTCGCTACTGGGTGTGACGAAGGCGGGCGGATGGACCCGCACCGGCCTGTATGCATGTACAGGCTTGGCTGACCGGGAGACCACGATTCGCTCCCGAATCCGGAAATCCGCGCCAGAAAGGCGCTCCGCGACGTCGCTCGAAGCCGTTTCACAGGCCCGGGCGCGCATTGTACAGCGCACAAAAACCGTTCGGTCCCGAAAATTCTCACCTCACCAGCTCGGAATTCTGTGACCGGGATGCCGAGGAATCCCCGACACACGCGGGATCAGCCGCGAGGACCTCCCGAAAAGCCTCACCTTATTGAAAAAAGCGGCGCTCCAGCGGATGCGAAAGCAGCTCCCGAAAAACCTCACCGTAACCGCGGCGGTATCAAAAATCTCAATGGCATCCGATACTTATGTGCGGCAGGCGTTCCGCTGTGCCCAGCGATCACCCCCCGAAAAACCTCACCTTTCGGGCATCCGGGCGAATGCGACAGCTGCGTGTCGACTCCTGAAAATTCTCACCTGTGCCAAAAAGTGGCACAGCAAAAATCAGATTTCGGCCAGTCCCGGCGGGCTTTTCAGCGAATTCGCCCTGTGATGGCCCCCGAAAAGCCTCACCTTTGACCACTTTTTAAGCAAATAGCGCTCCCGAAAATGCTCACCCATATGGCGCATGACAGCCTGTGATTGATGCCCCGAAAAAGCTCACCTCAACGGGTTCCGCCCAGGAAAACCCGGGTTTCGCTCCCGAAAAGCCTCACCTTTGGGGCTTCACAGGCTCCACAGGGCACCTTTGCGGTGCAAAATGACGGTCGTTTCCCGGAAACCCTCACAGCAAATCCCTGTGGCGTCCCGTGAAACCTCACCTTTCACGAAAATTGCCCAAAAGATGGGCAGAATGAGGGCGCGAAGAAGGTCCTGCAAATTCTCACCTGTGTCTGCACAGGCAGAAAACTGTGCGCTCAGGCACAGCGCGGGTTCTGCGGCTGTGTGGCCCCGAAAAACCTCACCTTTGGGAAATCTCGTGTTTCACTGTGATCCCGAATCCGCTCACGACCTTTCCTGCATCGGCTCACGCAGTTCCCTGAACCCCATCACTTCAGCTCCCGCAGAACATCACCTTGGTTCCCGTAAAACTTCACCTTGTCGGCCGGAAAGCCTTGGTACATAAGGCTGTGCCGTGGCGTTAACGTTTTTAACTAAGGGTTCAAGGGTGTTTACTTCTAATACTCTCAAGACATCGGCCGCCGAGTTTTCCACAGAGACCCCAAACCCTGAACACCGACGGGCTACGATGACGCTCGGCATGTGAAACAAATGCACTTTTTCGGGGTCTGCTCCAAAACGCTTTCAGTACAAGGACTTGGCTCGTTTTCTTCGCTTTGTTTCACGGAATTGGAGAGCTGCTTCGACCGAATCGGCTCACAGCCCCGATTTCTGTGCACAGCGACGTAAATTCGCCACGGTCGACCAAAACAAGTATCAAAAAATACGTATTTCGTTATGATCGCAACATCTCAATGTCCGTGAGCCTTGTCATGACGCTGGATGAAATGCGTGAAGCCATTCGGGAAGAACTGGAATCGCTCCGCGCGAGCGGCGCACGCCGCCAGGAGTTGTCGCTGCATGCGTGCAAGCGCCTGTTCTTCGATCTTGGCATCCGGCCGTCGGCCGCCAACGTCCGTGATCTGACCCAGACCGGCAGTGCCAGCGACATTCCGAAGGACATCGACCATTTCTGGGAACGGATCCGTTCCGCGTCGAAAGTCCGGCTCGACGGCGCGGCGATTCCGAAAGCGGTCGAGGAAAAGGCCGGCGCATTGCTCGGCGCACTATATGAAGAAGCATTGAAGGCGGCGAGGGAAAGCCTCGACGTCGACCGCGAACAGATTCGCGCCGGCGTGAGCGATGCGGAACAGCGGCTGCGCGACGCCGCTGTTCGCCAGGAAACACTCGAAGGCGCGCTGACGCGTAGTGAAACCCGCAACGACCAGCTGCAGGCGCGCGTGACCGAGCTCGAAGTGCAGCTAGCCTCGCAATCGACGCACGGTTCGGCAAACGAAGCGACGCTGCTCACCACGATCGCCCGACTCGAAAAGGAACTGGCCGCGATGGCCGCCCGCGTCGACGCCGAACAGACGCAGAACGCCGCGCTGCGCGACCGCATCGATACGCTGCAAGCAGAATTGCAGCAGCGCACCGAACACTATGCGCAGCAGATCAAGGATGCGGTGGCCGAAGCCGAGCGGCGCGTCAAACCGATGCTGGTCGAGCTGGACTCGCTGCGCAGCATGGCGTCGACCTACCAGAGCGGTTTGCGCGACGTGCAGCGCAAGGAATTCGATTTCCTTCAGCAATTGAGTTCGGCCAAGGCCCGTGCCGACCGGCTCGAGGAGCAGTTGCGCAGCCAGGGCGATGAACTGGAACGCGCGACGCGCGACGCGAATATGCTGCGTGCGAGCCAAGGGATGAATCCGGAAATTGCCGCGCTGATCCGGCGCTTGGCCGCTGCGGGTCAACTGGATGCGGACGCGTATGCCGCGATCGGTACGTCGCTGGACCACGAAGTTCCGGTGCCGAGCCAGTGCCCGCATTGCGACGGTGAACCGGAACTGGCGCAAGGCGACGACGGGTTCGAAGTATCGTGCCCCGAATGCGAACATGCGTCGGGGCCGTGGCCTTCCCGATTCGAAGCGATCGCGCGTTTTGCACGCGACTGATGCGTCAGCCGGCACAGCGATCGCACAGGTGAGGTAATCCGGGACGCGTGAGGTGAGGTTTTTCGGGAGCTGTGAAACGGTGAGGCTACGCCGCACAAGGCTGCTCACGGATCATGTCGCGTGAGCAGCGGGCTCGGCATCAGTGAGTTTCGTCGTGGTCGGACGCGTCACCATTCACGAGATCATCGCGCCAGTTTTTCCACGCGCGATGCAGGCGGTTCGACGAGATCGGCCGCATGAAGCCGAGCCATTTGCCGACCCGCTCGGGCGGCACGTCGTGTTCGAACAGTTCGGCCGCATACGTGTTGCGCAGCGTTTGCGGACTCGCGCGCGCGGTGCGCGACGACGTGAGCCCCGCCGATTCGACGATCGCATCGATCGCGCGCAGCATCGTCGCCTTGTGCATCGGCCGCCCGGCGTGCGACGCCGGAAACACGAGCTCGCCGGGAATCTCCTGACGCTTGCGCTCCACGAGCCACGCTTCGAGCAACGCGATTGCGAACGACGCCAGATGGGTTTCGCGCGCGAAATCCGGATGCGTCGACGGGATCTGCAGCGACGTTCCGCTCGTGTTGATGCAACTAATGGTGAGCGCACGTGCTTCGCCGGTCTTCACGCCGGCACCGAGAAACGCAGCGACGAGCGCGCGGTCGCGCCGCTCTTTCCAGTAGGCGGAGCCCGATACACCGATCGGCGAAAACAGGTAGGCCAGCAACTTCGCGCGTTCGGCCGGCGTCAGGAAACCGGTCGGCTCGTTGTCGCGTGCCTGGCGCCAGTTCGCTTCGCCATCCTGAGCAATGAAGCGGGCTGGGTTGGTGGACGCGAGCTCGGTGCGCCGGATGTGGTCGAGCACGCGCTCGATCAGCCGCAGGTAGCGCATCCGCTGCGTTTTCCGGATAGGCAGCTCGCCGACGAAGTTCGCGATCGATGCGGTATCGACCGTCGCCAGGTTTTTCTGGTGTGCACGCAGCCACGTGAGAAAGGCACCCCATTGTGCGCGATAGACGTCGGCTGACGAACGGCGGTAGTCCTGCATGGCAAGCCATGCGTCGAATGCGGTTTCGGGCGACAGGATCCAGTCGGATGCGCCGCGGTCGAACAGATCCTTTTCTTCCGGGCGTGCTGGGGTGTCGGAGGGCGTGGGAAGGGACATGTTATTTATTCCGTTAGTTGCGTATATGGTAGCCCTTTGCGCAACATCGCGGGCAGCAGGATGCAGAAGCCGGCCGCCGTGTCGGACGATCCGGGCGGGGCGTCAGTCGCCCCATGCCTTGGACGGACGTTGAACGCGCTCGTGGGGCGCGGCTTCCTGCGACCGCGCCGCGGCTTCATATGCGAGGACCGCGAACGAGAAGACGGCGGGCAGCGCATTCGACCGGCCGAAGTCGATCGGATCGTCCGTTTCGGGAAAGGTCATGTCCGACGGCCGTTCGAACAGTTGACGCATGCCGGCGTCGTGCCGGCTGGCAAAGCCGAGATCGGCGAGCGCCTCGGCTTCGATGGCGTGCAGCAGGCGCCACGACAGCGGGACGCGCTGACGGATGTAGCGCGCGGCTATATGGCGGACGATCAGCTCGAGGTCGTGCGCGGCAGCCTTGAAGCTGAGCGCGGCCAAATCTTGTTCTTCTGTCATCGCAGGCTCCTGTCGACCGGCGCGGGCGCCTCGGTGCGCCGACCCCGGCCATGCATGGCGGAATGTCCGTATACTGTACAAACATACAGTATTTTCCGCAACTGGCCTTTCGGCCAGCTATCCGCATTTTCAGCGATGAATCACGATCAGTAATGCGCGCGCCTCGGCCTTGCCGGGGTTGCGGATCGCATGCGGCGTGTCGGCCGCGTAGCGTGCGGTGTCCCCCGACTTCAGGCGCCGGCTCGCGGCCGCGGCTTCGATTTCCATCACGCCCTGCAGCACGGTGAGGTGCTCGCGCGTGCCGGGTTCATGCGCATTCGACACGAGCGCGCCGCCGCCCGGCAGCGTCAGTTCGTACCACTCGAACTTGCCGGCCAGGTCGATCGGGCCCCATACGCGCAACTGATAGCGGCCGTCGTGACCGGCGAGCGTCGGAATGTCGTGCGGGCCGTCCACGCGGATCGTCTCCGCCGCCTTCGGTTGCGAGAACAGTTCGTCGAGCGTGATGCCGAGCGCGTTGGTGAGCCGCCACGCTACCGCGATCGTCGGATTGGCCTTGTCGCGCTCGATCTCGGAGAGCATCGACTTCGATACGCCGGCCGCGCGCGACAGGTCGTCGAGCGTCAGCTTGCGCTCGTTGCGCAGGCGCTGGATTTGCTCGCCGACTCGCGGCGGCGTCACGCCCGGCGACTGCGGTGCGGCGGCGGCAGGCGTGCGCCGCGACGCGGAGGAACTTGCCATTTGGTTTCCGTTCGCTTAGAGTTGTTCGGTATTTCGAATTCTAGTTCGGAATATTGGATAAATGCGGTCAACCGAACGACCGACTATAACAGTAGCAGGCCGTTGCGCCTCCGCCACGAGCGGGGCACTGCGGAATGCGAATCCCTGTCAGGAGCTTTGCGATGCGTGATGCCTTTCTCGCCCAGGTGCGCGGGACGCTCGACCAGATCCGCGCGGACGGTTTTTACAAGACCGAGCGCGAGATCGCGAGTCCCCAGGCGGCGGCCGTGCGGCTTGCCGGCGGTGCCGGCGTGCTGAATTTCTGCGCGAACAACTATCTGGGCCTGGCGAACGATCCGCGCCTGATCGCCGCGGCGCAGGCCGGTCTCGACCAGGACGGCTTCGGCATGGCATCGGTGCGCTTCATCTGCGGCACGCAAACCGTGCACAAGCAGCTCGAAAGCGCGCTGGCGTCGTTTCTCGGCACCGAGGACAGCATCCTCTATTCGAGCTGCTTCGATGCGAACGGCGGCCTGTTCGAGACGCTGCTCGACGAGAACGACGCGGTGATCAGCGACGAGCTGAACCATGCGAGCATCATCGACGGCATCCGCCTCTGCAAGGCGAAGCGTTTCCGTTACAAGAACAATGACCTGTCGGACCTCGAGGCGAAGCTGAAGGAAGCCGACGCAGCGGGCGCGCGTCACAAGCTGATCGCGACCGACGGCGTGTTCTCGATGGACGGCATCATCGCCGACCTGAAAGGCATCTGCGACCTCGCCGATCGTTATGGCGCACTCGTGATGGTCGACGACTCGCACGCGGTCGGCTTCATCGGCGCGCACGGCCGCGGCACGCCCGAGCACTGCGGCGTCGACGGTCGCGTCGACATCATCACCGGCACGCTCGGCAAGGCGCTGGGCGGCGCATCGGGCGGCTATGTCGCCGCGCGTCGCGAGGTGATCGAGCTGCTGCGCCAGCGTTCGCGCCCGTACCTGTTCTCGAACACGCTGACGCCGAGCATCGCCGCGGCATCGCTGAAGGTGCTGGAGCTGCTCGGCAGCGACGAAGGCGCGAAGTTGCGCGAGCGCGTGCGCGAGAACGGCGTGCGGTTCCGCGAGCAGATGACCGCCGCGGGTTTCACGCTCGTGCCGGGCGCGCATCCGATCATCCCGGTGATGCTCGGCGACGCGCAGCTCGCGACGAACATGGCCGACAAGTTGCTCGCCGAAGGCGTCTATGTGATCGGCTTCTCGTTCCCGGTCGTGCCGCGCGGTCGCGCGCGCATCCGCACGCAGATGAGCGCCGCGCATACCCCCGAACAGATCGATCAGACGGTCGCCGCGTTCGTGCGCGTCGGCAAGTCGCTCGGCATCATCTGACGGAGGCGCGACCATGAAAGCACTGGCAAAGCTCGAACGCGGCCCGGGCCTCACGCTCACCCGCGTGAAGCGCCCCGAAGTCGGACACAACGACGTGCTGATCAAGATTCGCCGCACGGCGATCTGCGGCACCGACATCCATATCTGGAAGTGGGACGACTGGGCGCAGAAGACGATTCCCGTGCCGATGCACGTCGGTCACGAATACGTCGGCGAGATCGTAGAGATGGGACAGGAAGTGCGCGGCTTCGCGATCGGCGATCGCGTGTCCGGCGAAGGCCACATCACGTGCGGTTTCTGCCGCAACTGTCGCGCGGGGCGCCGGCATCTGTGCCGCAACACCGTCGGCGTCGGCGTGAATCGCGAGGGCGCGTTCGCCGAGTATCTGGCGATTCCCGCGTTCAACGCGTTCAAGATCCCGCCCGAGATTTCCGACGATCTCGCGTCGATCTTCGATCCGTTCGGCAACGCGACGCACACGGCGCTGTCGTTCAATCTCGTCGGCGAGGACGTGCTGATCACCGGCGCGGGCCCGATCGGCGTCATGGCCGTCGCGATCGCGAAGCATGTCGGCGCACGCAACGTCGTGATCACCGACATCAACGACTATCGGCTCGAACTCGCGCGCAAGATGGGTGCGACGCGCGCGGTCAACGTCGCGCGCGAGTCGCTGCGCGACGTGATGGCCGACCTGCGCATGACGGAAGGCTTCGACGTCGGCCTCGAGATGTCGGGCGTGCCGAGCGCGTTCACGAGCATGCTCGAGGCGATGAATCACGGCGGCAAGGTCGCGCTGCTCGGCATTCCGCCCGCACAGACGGCGATCGACTGGAACCAGGTGATCTTCAAGGGGCTCGAGATCAAGGGCATCTACGGTCGCGAGATGTTCGAGACCTGGTACAAGATGGTCGCGATGCTGCAAAGCGGTCTCGATCTGTCGCCGATCATCACGCATCACTTTGCGGCCGACGATTACGAGAAAGGCTTCGCCGCGATGCTGTCCGGCGAAAGCGGCAAGGTGATTCTCGACTGGACGGTCTGAGTGCCAGTGGGGCAGCGCGGCGCGTTTGCCGGCTGCCCCGCGCGTGTCGGCACGAGCGTTTGCGGGGCCGTTCGGCTTCGACAAACGCGTAAGGTGAGATTATTCGGGAGCTGTGCTCGCGTGCCGAATGGCGGCTCGATCGCGCTTTGATGGCGCGTTTGGGCGCGTAATGCCGCGGGTGGCACGCACCTTCTCGTTTGCGAAACGAGGGCGATCACGCGTCGATTCCGCTGGACGCATCGGTGACATGCAATCGCGCGCACCTCACCCATCGAGGCCGCACGCTCGTCCCTTCTGTCGCGTCGTCTGGCGCGTATCTTTCTTCCTGCCCTTCCGTTTTTCGCTTGCCGCGCTTGAATCGCGAGCCCCAGCCGCATCATCCGCTTGCGACGGCTTTGCTTTGTTCCCGCCGCGACACATCGGCAGCACATCACCACGCAGTGCAATCTCACCGCAGCCTCGATGCGTGAGGCGATCAATGACGTGCGAACTCACCCGTCAGGCTGCCGGTCGACATCGATCGGTGCGCTGCCCGCTATTTGATCCCCTCACCGTTCAACCATCGCGGTTCGAACTGCACACTCGACACGACGAACCACCGCCGCCCGCGATCGGAACCAGGCGCGTCCGGCCCTCCCGCCGACAAGGCCATTTCGCACGGGTATTGATGCAGGAGAACGATCGTTCTACCGTAAACCCATGAACACACATGATGACCTCTCCGGCGAACCGGCCGTTCGCGACCGGTTGCTCGACGCGGCCGAAGCGCTGATCTACTCGGGCGGCATCCACGCCACGGGTGTCGACGCGATCGTGAAGCGGTCCGGCGCCGCGCGAAAGAGCTTTTATTCGCATTTCGAATCGAAGGAGGCGCTGGTCGTCGCCGCGCTCGAGCGCCGTGACGAACGCTGGATGCGCTGGTTCGTCGATGCCACGCTCTCGCGCGGCAAGTCGCCGCGCGCGCACTTGCTCGGCATGTTCGATGTGCTGCGCGACTGGTTCGCGCAACCCGATTTTCACGGCTACGCGTTCCTGAACGCATCCGGCGAGATTGCCGACGCCGACGATCCCGTGCGCGTCGTCGCGCGTATGCACAAGGCGCGCCTGCTGGCGTTCGTGCGCGAGCGTTTCGACGCGTACGCCGACGACGCCGAGATCGAACGTCGCAGGCTGGCCCGCCTCGCGCGTCAATGGCTGGTGCTGATCGACGGGGCGATCGGCGTGGCGCTCGTCAGTGGCGATGCGACCGCCGCGCGCGATGCGCGCGCAACGGCAGAACTCTTGCTCGATACGGTGTCTCGAGCGTCGAAGTAGTGCATCCCAACCGGTTGCGTTCGTGCGCAGCCAGAACCTTGAACAGGAGCATTCCATGTCCGCTTCCCCCGAAGTTCGTCCCCCCGTTCCGCCGTTCACGCTCGACACGGCGCGCCAGAAAGTGCGCGCCGCCGAAGATGCGTGGAACACGCGCGACCCGCAGCGCGTCTCGCTCGCCTATACGCCCCAGAGCCAGTGGCGCAATCGCGCGGAGTTCGTGACGGGCCGCGACGAGATCGTCGGCCTGCTGCAGCGGAAATGGACGCGCGAGCTCGACTATCGGTTGATCAAGGAGCTGTGGGCGTTCGGCGGCAATCGCATTGCGGTGCGTTTCGCATACGAATGGCATGACGACGCGGGTAACTGGTTCCGCTCATACGGGAACGAGAACTGGGAGTTCGACGAAAACGGATTGATGGCGCATCGCCACGCGAGCATCAACGACCTGCCGATTCGCGAAGCGGATCGCCTGTACCACTGGCCGCTCGGCCGCCGTCCGGACGATCATCCCAGCCTGTCCGATCTCGGGCTGTGACGCAGCACGATGACGACGCGTGGACGTGCTCGATCATGCATCGAGCGTGTCTCCTGTGCTCAATGGTGAGGAAATACGGGAGCTGCGTACTGAGGTGAGTGTTTACGGGAGATGGAGCATTTTGTGCGGAACGGTGTGATTCTTCCCGCTCTGCATCTCACCGATCAATCGTCGCAGGGAAGGGGTGCGAATGCGCTGACGGAAGTACCGCACGCATTGACGTGCGTGATCGGTTGCCGTTCGCATGCGAAGCGCACGTGATTCGAACGCGGTATCCGCGGCACCTTCGCAAACGCACGGTGAGATTCAATCGGTGTGCGTCGATGTGCGACGCAACTCACCGCTCGAAATCGACAACGGCACACGCACACGCACACGCACACGCACACGCACACGCACACGCACACGCACACGCACGCATCGGAATTGACAAAGGTGCGCGGCAGTCAGTCGTGTTGCTCACCCTCGAACACGACATCCATCGACCACCTGGCGCACCCCTTCACATCGTTCCGTCAGCCGGCGATGCGCGCCGCGATCGCCTCACCGACTTCCCGCGTTCCTGCCTGGCCGCCCAGATCGCGCGTGCGCGGCCCGGTGCGCAGCACGTCCTCGATCGCCGCGACGATCGTGTCGTGCGCTTCGCGCTCGCGCCCGGCGCCGTTGCCGAGGAAGTCGAGCATCAGCGCCGCCGACCAGATCATGGCAATCGGGTTCGCGATGTACTGGCCCGTGATGTCCGGTGCGGAGCCGTGCACCGGTTCGAACAGCGACGGAAAGGTGCGATCGGGGTTGAGGTTCGCCGACGGCGCGATACCGATCGTGCCCGTGCAGGCCGGCCCGAGATCGGAAAGGATGTCGCCGAACAGGTTCGACGCGACGACGACGTCGAAGCGGTCGGGCTGCAGCACGAAGCGCGCGCACAGGATGTCGATGTGCTGCTTGTCCACGGCGATCTCGGGATAACGCTCGCCCATTTCGGCCGCGCGCGCGTCCCACCACGGCATGCTGATCGCGATGCCGTTGCTCTTCGTCGCGACGGTCAGCCGCTTCGCGCGGCGCTGGGCGAGCTCGAACGCGAACTTCAGCACGCGCTCGGTGCCGTGGCGCGTGAAGATCGACTGCTGCATGACCACTTCGCGCTCGGTGCCTTCGAACATCGTGCCGCCGACGGACGAATATTCGCCCTCGGTGTTCTCGCGCACGATCATGAAGTCGATGTCGCCCGCCTTGCGGCCGGCCAGCGGCGACGGCACGCCGTCGAACAGGCGCGCGGGCCGCAGGTTGATGTACTGGTCGAACTCGCGGCGGAACTTCAGCAGCGAACCCCACAGCGAAATGTGATCGGGCACCGTCGCGGGCCAGCCGACCGCGCCGAACAGGATCGCGTCCATGCCCGACAGCTGCGCCTTCCAGTCGTCCGGCATCATCTTGCCGTGCTGCGCGTAGTAATCGCAGCTCGCCCAGTCGATCTGCTCGAACTGGAAGCGGATGCCGAAGCGCGCGGCCACGGCGTCGAGTGCGCGCAGGCCCTCGGGCATCACTTCACGGCCGATGCCGTCACCGGGGATGACGGCAATCCTGTACGTCTTGTCGCTCATGCAAGCCTCCTTGGCTGGTCGGCCCGCCGGCAGCATGCGCGGCGGAACATGACGCCATTTTATTTATTTCCAATCAGATTAAAATCACGCGAAAGGTTAATCGACTTTACACGAATCGTGAATAAATCGCCGAATCTCGACGACCTGCGCGTGTTCAGCCTGGTCGTCCGCCTGACGAGCTTCAGCGCGGCCGCCGAGCAGCTCGCGGTATCGCCCGCGTACGTGAGCAAGCGCATCGCGCTGCTCGAGGCGCAGCTCGGCACGCGCCTGCTGCATCGCTCGACGCGTCGCGTGACGGTCACGGAAGCCGGCGAGCGCGTGTTCGCGCGTGCCGAGAAGATTCTCGACGACGTCGATCATCTCGTCGAGGACGTGTCGACCACGCGCACGGTGCCGCGCGGCACGCTGCGCATCTCGAGCAGCTTCGGCTTCGGCCGCCATGTCGTCGCGCCGGCGCTGCTCGACTTCTCCGCGCGCTATCCGCAGCTCAACGTGCGGCTCGATCTGTTCGACCGGCTCGTCGACGTCGCGGGCGAAGGCTACGACCTCGACGTGCGTATCGGCGACGAGATCGCCGATCACCTGATCGCGCGCCGCCTTGCCACCAACCATCGCGTGCTGTGCGCGTCGCCCGACTATCTCGCCCGGCGCGGCACGCCGCGCACGCTCGCGGATCTCGCGTCGCACGACTGTCTCGCAATCAAGGAGCGCGACCATCCGTTCGGCGTCTGGCGGTTGAACGTGCGCGGGGAAACGGCAACAGTGAAGGTCGGCGGCGCGCTGTCGACGAACCACGGCGAGGTGGCCGTGCAATGGGCGCTGGCCGGACGCGGGATCGTGCTGCGTTCGATCTGGGAAGCGGCGCCGCTGATCAAGCGCGGCGAGCTCTGTCGCGTGCTGCCGGACGCGATTCAGCCGGCGAACATCTGGGCCGTGTATCCGGAACGCGTCGCGGCGTCGGCGAAGGTGCGCGTGTGCGTCGATTTTCTGGTGGAGGCGCTCGCCGGGTTGAATGCCGCGGCGAGCGACGATGCGGGCTGAAATCGGCCAAAGGTGAGCTTTTACGGGGGCATGTGCGGCGCATCGGCAAGCACCCGTTTACGGCATACAGCCGCGTCGCGAGCCGCTGCGTTCAGCAGGCACCGACGCATCGGCGACCGCGATGCGTCGGGCCGGCCGACGATGGTGCCCGCGCGCGGTTTATGCCGCTTTCGCCGCGCTCGCCGCACCGAGCATCAGGTCGAGATTCTGCACGGCCGCGCCGGAGGCCCCTTTGCCCAGATTGTCGAACACGGCGGCCAGCAGCACCTGACCGTGATCGGCATTGACGAACACGCTGAGCCGCAGGTCGTTCGAGCCGTTCAGCGCTTGCGGATCGAGATGCGTGATCGCGCGCGTGTCCGCGAGCGGCGTGACCTCGACGTGGCGCGCGCCGGCGTAATGGTGCGCGAGACACGCGTGCAGCGCCTCACCGGTCACGCCGGCCGGCAGCAGCCGCAGCTCGATCGGCACGGTCAGCACGATGCCCTGCCGATAGGCGCCGTAAGCCGGCACGAACAGCGGACGGTGTGCGAGCCCGGCATGCAGCTGGATCTCGGGCACATGCTTGTGCGCGAGCGCGAGGCCGTAGACCTGAAGCGGTTGCGCGCGTGCGGCGTCGTTCGATTCGAACGCGTCGACGGCGGTCCGCCCGCCGCCCGAGTAACCGGACACCGCATGGATGCTCACCGGGTAATCGCGCGGCAGCAGGCCCGCCTGTTGCAGCGGCCGAAGGAGACCAATCGCGCCGGTCGGATAGCAGCCCGGATTGGTGACGCGCCGCGCGTGCGCGATTGTCTGCGCGTGTCCGTCGACCATCTCGGGAAAACCGTAGACCCAATCCGGTTCGGTGCGATGGGCCGAACTCGAGTCGATCACGCGTACCGCCGGATTCCGGATGAAGCCGACCGCTTCGCGCGCCGCGGCGTCCGGCAGGCACAGAATCGCGATATCGGATGCGTTGATGGCTTCGGCGCGCCGTGCGGGGTCCTTGCGTTCGGCATCCGGCAGCGTGACGAGCCGCAGGTCGGTGCGATCCCGCAGGCGCTCGTGGATCTGCAATCCGGTCGTACCTTGGTCGCCGTCGATGTAGACAATGGGGAGGCTCATGATGGTCGCGTTCCTCGTTTCGGGCATCGGGAAAGCCGTATCGTCCGCCGAACGCCTAGAATAGGAAAAGTTGAATTTCCTGATTGCTGGATTCAGTTTTCCTGAACGAGAGGAGGCGCATGCGCGAGATCAGCCTGGACCGATTGCGTACGCTGGTCGCGATTGCCGACCAGGGATCGTTCGTGGCCGCCGCGCAACTGCTTCATCTGGCGCCGCCGACGGTCAGTCTTCATGTCGCCGAACTCGAAAGTCGCATCGGCGCGCCGTTGCTGTCGCGCACGCGCGGCAACGTGCAGCCGTCGACCATCGGTGCCGTGCTGGTGGAGCGGGCGCGCCGTCTGCTGGCCGAGGTCGAGTCGACGCTCGACGACGTGGAGCGGCAAGTGCAGGGGCTGACCGGGCGTGTGCGCCTCGGCGCGTCGACCGGGGCGATCGCCCATCTGTTGCCGCAGGCGGTGGCCCGGTTGCGCGAGCGGCATCCGGATATCGACGTCCAGATCGCGGTGCTCACGTCGCAAGACACGCTGGCGCGCATTGCGCAGGGCACGCTCGACGTCGGGCTGGTCGCGTTGCCGCAGCCGGCGGTCGCGGGGCTGTCGATCCGCGCGTGGCGGCGCGATCCGGTGCTGGCTTTCCTGCCCGCGGACTGGCGACTGCCGGCGCGTGTGACGCCGGCCTATCTGGCCACGCGTCCGCTGATTCTCAACGATGCGACCACCCGCCTGTCGCGGCTCACGACGGAATGGTTCGCGCTCGGCGGCCATCGGCCCGAGCCGCGCATCGAACTCAACTACAACGATGCGATCAAGAGTCTGGTCGCCGCGGGTTACGGCGCGACGCTGCTGCCGCACGAGGCGGGCGCCCCGCCGCCCGACGCACGCATCGTCATGCGGCCGCTGCGTCCGGCGTTGTGGCGGGAACTGGGTATCGCGCATCGGGTCGGCCCGGTCGAGCGCTCGACACAGCACGTGCTCGACGCGTTATGGGCGCTCGGCGCGCGATAGGGAATCGCGCCGCCGCTCGGGACGCACGCCGCGGTGCCGACTCGAGCGGACGCGGCATGCGCGAGGCCGAACGCTTCAGCCTGTCGCCCGGTGCGGCCACATGCGGGCCGGCTTGTGCCGGCGCCGGCACGCGGCTCGGGCCCGTTACAGGCGGTTGTCCTTCGCGAGCATCAGCACGCGCGCCCAGCGTCGCGCATCGCGCTTGTCCATCATCGGCAGCTTCCATTCGCCGCGCACCGCGTCGCGCACGCGCACGACCAGATGCCAGCGGCCGTCGATCGGCGCGGCCTCGCAGCCATCGAGCTGCGACAGCGTATAGCGGCCGTCCGCGCCGTCTTGCGACAGCCACAGCAGCCCCTGCGACGCGGACACGCGCACCTCGCCCCATGCGCGATGCACGATGTGGGTCCAGCCTTGTTCTTTCGTGTTCGGCGCGATGTCGCGGCGGCGTTTGATCCACCACACGATCAGCGCGATCAGGATGGCGCCGGCGAGCACGGCGGCCGCGATCGCGACCGGCTGGCCGAACTGCGCGGCGATGACGTGAAACAGGTGAACCGCGCCCCAGCCAATGGCGATGAGCGCGAACAGCGCAATGAAAATCGGCATGTCGAATCGGAAAAGAGGACGGACCGGCGCAGGCAGCGCGCCGGTCCGCCGCACACGGCATTACCGGCGGCGGTGAATGTCGTGCGTGACGAAGCCCGCGTCGTTGACGGGCAGCGCGAGGCCGTCCTTGACCGCGAGCGTCTTGCGGATGTCGTCGAGACCCGCGGACCAGTGGTCGCGCATCGTCGACAGACCGAACTGATAGTCCTTGTAGTGGTGCTCGTATGCCTTCTGCTGATAGATCAGGTGCTGGATGTTGTACTTCTTCCCGCTCGACATCGCGTCAGCCTCGACGCACCACGGGTCGTTCTTGCGCTGCTCTTCCGGCACCTGCTCGAGCACGTGGCGCAGCACGTTGCGGTAGCGCTGTTCGCGCTGCAGCGTGTCGGTGACGAAACGCGTGCGGCTCGAATACTGCACGTCCTTCGTGCGTTCCGCGACATCGGCCATCGTGCGCGGCAGCGGCCCGCGTGCGCTCCACAGATCGACCTGGAACGCGAGCGTGTCGCGGCGCGGACGCGCGCGCAGCACTTCCATCAGCGGCGTGTTCGACACGACGCCGCCGTCCCAGTAGTACTCGCCGTCGATCTCGACGGGCGGGAACGCGGGCGGCAGCGCGCCGGATGCCATGAAGTGCTCGGGCGTGAGGCGAATGCGCGAGTTGTCGAAGTACACGAAGTTGCCGGTGCCGACGTTGACCGCGCCGACCGACACGCGCGTCTCGCCCGAATTGATCCGGTCGAAATCGCACAGCTTCAGCAGCGTCGCGCGCAACGCCGACGTGTCGTACCAGCTGATCTTTTCCGGATGATCGGACACGCCCGGCATCGGCGGCGGGAAACGCGGCACGAAGAAACCCTGCTGGCCCTGCATCATCGCGCTCGCGGCCTGCGACGCGGTGAAGAACGTGCGGATCTGGTCGATGCTGTTGAACAGCGCGAATTCGAACGCGGCCGGCATCGCGGGAAAGAACGCCGGCTGGCAGATCGTTTCCCAGAATTCGCGCAGCCGCTCGACGCGATGTTCGGGCGCGTTGCCGGCGATCAGCGCGGTGTTGAGCGCGCCGATCGAGATGCCTGCGATCCAGTCGAGCGGAACGTTCGCTTCGTGCAGCCCTTCGAACACGCCGGCCTGATACGCGCCGAGCGCGCCGCCGCCTTGCAGGACGAGCGCGATCGTTTCGTATGGCAGCGACCGCGCAGCGGCCGGTGCGCCGGCCTCGTGATGCAGGTCCGCCGCATCGACGGCCTGCTTTTCTGTACGCGCGTGCGGTTTCATCAGTTGCTCCGAGAAATCCGCCGTTGATGGCGGAGACGGATGGCGTGACGTCGATCGACGTCATGCCATCGTGAGTCTTGAGAATGGGCGGTGGTGCGGGAATCGCCTCCCGTCAGGGAGGCGAAGACATTACTGCATGAACCAGCCGTGGCTGACGATGAACGACTGCCCCGTGAGCGCGGCGCTCGGGAACGCCGACAGGAACAGCACCGTCTGCGCGACGTCCTGCACCGTCGTGAACACGCCGTCGACCGTGTTGCCGAGCATCACCTTCTTGATCACTTCCTCTTCGCTGATCCCGAGCTCCTTCGCCTGCTCCGGAATCTGCTTGTCGACGAGCGGCGTGCGCACGAAGCCCGGACACACGACGTGCGAGCGCACGTTGTGCTTCGCGCCTTCCTTCGCCAGCACGCGCGCCAGGCCGAGCAGACCGTGCTTGGCCGTCACGTAGGCCGACTTCAGCGGCGACGCTTCGTGCGAGTGCACCGAACCCATGTAGATCACGACGCCGCCGCGATCATCCTTGTACATGTGCTTGAGCGCGGCCTTCGTCGTCAGGAACGCGCCGTCGACGTGGATCGCCTGCATCTTCTTCCAGTCGGAGAACGAGTAATTCTCGATCGGATTGACGATCTGGATGCCGGCATTCGACACGAGGATGTCGATCGAGCCGAACGCTTCGGCGACCTTGTCGATGCCGCTATTTACGGCGTCCTCGTTGGTCACGTCCATCGCGACGCCGATCGCCTTGCCGCCTGCCTTGTTGATCTCGTCGGCAACCGCGTTCGCGCCGTCCTGGTTCAGGTCGGCGATCGCGACGGCCGCGCCCGCCTTGGCGAGCTCCAGTGCGATTTCCTTGCCGATGCCGCTTGCGGCGCCCGTGACGACTGCGGTCTTGCCATTCAGGTTGCTCATTTCGAATTTCCCGTGGTGAAAGGATTGACAGGGAGAAAGGACTGCGGACGTGTTACTGAGCCAGATAATCGTAGACGACTTCGCCGAGGCCGAGTGTCAAATCCGCGACGATGTGGCGGGCTTCGACGATCTCGAGCACCGGCAGGTCGGCCACCGGCGCAAGTGCGTGCGGTGCCAGCTCGAGCGACGCGGGGCCCGTCCACGCGCCCTTCATCTTGATGTCCTGCATGTAGTAGCGCACCAGTTCGCACACGCGTGCGGTGCCGTCGACGTGCGGGATGATCTTCAGCAGGAAGTTCGGGCCGGCGAGGCGTTTCGCCTGCTCTTCGATGTCGAGTTCCTTGTGCTTGTAGCCCATTGTGCCGGTCGCGACGCGCACCTTGCCGTAGTCGAGCGTGCCCAGGATGTGATCGGTGTTCACGTGCAGCGTGGGCGACGCGAGCTTCTTCGGGAAGCCCCACAGCTCGCGGCCGCCGGCGATCGGCGGGTGATCGTCGAGATACATCGCGAGCGTGTAGCCGCCGGCCTGGCCGTTGTATTCGACGGGGATCACCTGGCCGCTTTCGGTGTAGTCGCCGAAGCCGGTCGAATCGGCCATGCGAATGAATTCGTAATGCACGAGCGGCTCGGTGATCTGCAGCGGCTCGGGGACAATCTCGCGCAGACGGTCCGGATCGGTGCGATACGTGATGATCAAAAACTCACGATCGACGAAACGGTACGGCCCCATCGGGAAAGCAGGGCTGGTCAACGGCATCGCAAACGCGTTCGATCGGACATCGCTGATTTTCATGCGGACTCCTTGGTGTTGATCGCTTCGTGGATGATTGGTCGTAATCGTATGCCTGTGCGTCGCCGTTGTGCGATGCCGCATATGGAATTAATTGTTGCCGATTTCGATTCATTTGCCGCCTAAATATTGAGGCGGGCGGCACAAACGGGGGTGGATGGCGCCCGGCGGCCCGAAGTTCGCACGCATCAATGACACCACGATGTGAAACAGGTGAGGCTTTACGGGAGGGTTGGTGAGTTTTTACGGGAGACGGTCGCGCGCGGATGTGTCAATTGTGTGAACTTGTGTTGCAGTGCGGGCTCTAAGTGCGTTCGCGCGCGGCGCACGGGCCGACCCTGATCACCGGTAGGCCGACGCATTAAGCAACGCTTAAGCGGGTGCGCCCTAGCATCGTTTGCCTCCGACCGGCACGGCCGGTCCACTCATTACGCCCCACGCAACCGGATTCATGCAGAACCTCAATCTCACCCTGTTTTCCGCCATCAATGCCGGCGCCGCGCCGCACCCCGGCGTTGCCCGCCTCGCGATCTTCGCCGCCGACTGGCTCGTCTATGCGCTGCCTGCGATGCTGCTGCTGACCTGGATCTTCGGCGAGCGCCCGACGCGGCGCCAGGCGATCGAAGCCGGCGTCGGCACATGCGTGGCGCTGGCGCTCGCGCAGGTGCTCGGGCATTTCTGGTTCTCGCCGCGGCCGTTCATGGCCGGCGTCGGCACGCAACTGATTCCGCATGCGCCGGACAGCTCGTTTCCGAGCGATCACATGACGTTCGCGTGGAGTCTCGCCGTCGGCATGATGCTCGCCGGCACCACGCGGCTGACCGGGTTCGTGATGGCTGCGATGGCCGTCGCGATTGCATGGGGTCGGGTGTATGCGGGCGTGCACTGGCCGTTCGACATGGCCGGTGGCGTGCTGGTCGGCACGGCCGGCGCGCTGGCCGCGCACCTGTACGGGCAACGCGTGGTCGAGCTGCTCGAACGGATCGGCGACGTGGTGCACGCGGTGATGATGGGGCGCGAGCGCACGCCCTGAGAGAACCAAGCGGGAGAAGTGCGGGCCGGACGCCATCAACCGGGCGTCTTGACCGCGTCGGCCGATGCCGGCGTGCCGTCGCCTGCTTCGTGCAGTTCGGGCGTTTCGCCCGGGTGCCGGGCGGCGTCGCGTTCGAGAGAACTTTCCTTCAGGATCGCGCACATCGCGACGAACAGCGCGAGCACGACGGCCGCCAGGCTGCAATAGCCGGCGATCTTCAGGTGGCGAAGGAAAGGCGAAGCGTGGCTTTCTCTTGTCATGACCGGGCGCTCCTGGGCGGGCTGCGGCGGCTGTCGCCCGACAGCGGCGTCGCAGACATACATATATACCAGCCGCCCCGCCGATGCCAAGCCCGCCGATGCGCGGGCGCCCGTTCGCGTCAGTCTTCCAGCGTTTCGTGCACGGCCGCCGCACCGCGCTTCCAGTATGCCGCCGCGCGGATGCGCGACTTGTCGATGCCGCGCTCGCCGGTCAGGTGCAGACGCACCGCGCGCATCGACTGCGCTTCACCCGCCGCCCAGACATAACCGTCGCCGGAGGACGGCAGCGGCAGTTCGCGCACCGCATTCAGCAGGGCGTCGCCGTCCGCCGCGTCGGCTTCGGCGCGAAAGCGCCAGATTTCATGCACGTCGGCGCGCGTATCGAACGAGATCTGCGCGGTGCGATCCGCGACTTCCAGCACGACCGCCGCACGGGCGCCGGCCGGCAGCTGCTCGAGACGCCGCGCGATCGCCGGCAGCGCCGTATCGTCGCCGATCAGCAGATGCCAGTCGAAATCGATCGGGACCACGAACGAACCGCGCGGGCCGCCGATGCCGAGCCATTGGCCGACGCGAGCCTGCGCCGCCCACTGCGATGCGGGGCCCGGATGATTCAGCACGAATTCCAGATCGAGTTCGCAGGCGGCGCGGTCGAAGCGGCGCGGCGTGAAGTCGCGCGCGACCGGCTTCGGTTCGCCTTCGGGAAACTCGGGGCCGTTCGCGCCGAGCGTCGGCATCGCGGGCTGCTCGGCGCCGGGCGGCGGGAAAAACACCTTCACGTGGTCGTCGAACGACGACGATTCGAAATCAGCGAGGTCGGGGCCGCTGAGCGTGACGCGCAGCAGATGCGGCGTCACGGCGTGCACGCGCACGACCTGCAGCAGGCGGAACTTGAGGGTATGGCGCACGCGGGTCACGGTGCGCTCGGATGTGTTCTGCATCAATCCGTACTCCTTAGGTTTTGACGAGGCGGCGCGGATTACGCGCCGGTGCCGCCTTCGATTTCGGCCGTCGCGCGGCGCATGATCGCCGCGATGCGCCGCTGTTCGTCGGCATCGGCGGCGCTCTTGTGCAGCAGCGCCCGCTTGAGCGCGAGACGCGCGTCGACGAACTCAGGAAGCCAGCCGGGCTGTGCGTCGTCCGGTGCTTCGCTGCCCGCCGATTCACCGGCGAACGCGCGGCGCATGAATTCCATCTTGCGGGCGAGGTGCGTGAGGCGCGCGAACAGCGTGTCGACGCGTTCGCGCTGCGCGTCGAGATGCGCGCGGCCGGCATCGGTCAGTGCATAGCGCTTGCGATTGCCTTCCGCCTGCGACGCGACGAAGCCCACTTCCTCGAGATACGTGAGCGCCGGATACACCATGCCGGGGCTCGGGCTGTAGAAGCCGTTCGAGCGCGTGTCGAGCGCCTTGATCAGCTCGTAGCCGTGGCTCGGCTGCTCGGCGACGAGCGCGAGCAGCAGCAACTGGAGATCGTCGGAGCTGAACTGGCGGCCGCGCGGCATGCCGTCGTCGCCGAAATCGCCAAAGCCGCCGCGTCCGCCACGGCCGCCGAACGGACCGCCGCCGCCAAACGGGTCGTGGCCGCGACGGTGGCGGCCGATCGCGTGCCAGAGGCCGGCGAACCAGTCAGGGCCGGCATGCGCACCATGACCGTCGCATCGGGCATGGCCGCGGGAGGGGTTGTGTCGCATGATCGTGTCCTATATATCGTAAAACATATCTAAAGATATATATCGAAAGATAGGGTGTCAAGGGAGATTATTGGAGTCAGACGAGTGCCGGTGACGCGGAGGAGAGGGAGCAATACGACAACGAGATGCCGTTTTGCCCGCCGGCATGCAGGCTCATGCCGCTTGCGACGACCGTGTCCCCGCAACGCGCCGGTGCGGTTACGCGTTTGATGAATTGGATAACTGAACGAACGAAGCGCGGCTGCTCGAACGGATTGCCGCCCAGCCTCGCCGTAATCGATATCGATATGGCGTCGTCGATATAGGCACGCGCGGCTGCATCGACCGGGCGCCTCGACAATGACTGCAAGGGGAGCGTGACTACGCCGAGTGCGTATGAAGCTCGCTTGGCTGTTGATAAGACACCATACGCACGTCTATAGCACTTGAGAATGTACTTTCGGTCCGTGTACCTCGACCCGGCAGAGCATCGAAGCTGGGATGCGGCTTAGCGGAACCGTCTCGCCGTATGGCATTCCCCTGTCTCGGATTGTGGAGTTATTGGATTCTCCTTTTTCAGAGGTCGACTTTTCTGTCACTTCCTCGCAAGGGAATTCGCAGAAAAGTAACCAAGCCATTGATTTGCATGGACCGTCGAGATGACTTTTTTGCGAACTTACATGAGGATCGGTGCTGTGATACGGCAGCGAGGGATCGACGTCGCAGACTCGACGGGTATGGTTACGGGTTCGGCGCCGACTGAGTGCACCAGGTCTCGCGAAGTGATGTGAGGGCGCGCCCAACGCGGACCGGCGCGGCCGAAATTAGTGTTCTTCGTCGAATAATGTAAAAAATTGCCAATGGGGTTATGACATTGTTACCTTCGTGTGATGTTTTGGTAAAATCGCGCGGAACTGCCAGCCTTCTATAGAGAAGCAACATTCGGCGGCCGATAACGAATCAAACTGAGAGACCGTCGTGAATATCCGAGAGTCGTTTCGCAATTTCGTATCGGGAATCGATGCGAATCAGCGGCCCGTCGTGCTGAATTGGGGCAAGGCGCAGCATGCGCTGGAGTCGAAAATCGCGTTGCAGCACGCGAGCATCCACGAAAGCATGATGACCGGCATCAACGGTTACCTGACCTGCATTTCGCAACAGAGTGATCTGTCTCCGAAGCTTTTCATCGGTACGCCGGTTTCAGTCGGTATAGTTACCGATCGCGGGCAAGTGCATGCCATCAATGCAATCGTCAGCGCCGTACAGATCGGGCGGACCGACGGGGAACTGACGGTTTACCAGTTCACCGTGATCGACGCGGTGAACCTGCTGCAAAAGCGCACCAACTCTCGCATCTTCCGTCACGTGAGCGTTGTCGATGTACTCGGGATCGTCCTGAGCGAATGGCGACAGCGCAGCGTGGCTCTCGCACAGGCGTTCGAGTTCGACCTGTCCCAACTCGACAGATCACGCTATCCAAGTCGGTCCTTCGTACGCCAGGTCAACGAAACCGACGCCCGTTTCATCTCCCGAATCGCGCGCCGCGACGGCATCACGATGTTCGTGCGCGCCGGACGGGCAAGCGGCGAGACGAAAGACGGCGATCCTCCCGTGCATACGTTGGTGTTCTGCGACGACCCGCAAAAACTGAGCGAGTGCACCGCAGGTACGGTCCGCGTTCATCCGCGTGATGCCGGAACGGAACAGCGCGACACCATCACCGCGCTGACCATGCGCCAGCAACTGATTTCAGGGGAATCGGCTCGACCTTCGTGGGACTACCGCTATGCCCGCGTGGACCAGTCGAGCGCATCGACGAAAATCGATCAGGGCGAATCGGCTAACGATCTCGCGAAATTGCTGACGGACATCGTGATCGACGTCCCGCATATGGCGGATTCTTGGGCGGACCACGAGCGGATGACGGAAGACCGCATTCTGGCTCACGAAGCGCAGGCGGTCCGATACGACGGCGTAAGCGGCATTCGCGACCTCGCAGTCGGGTCGTGGATCACGATTGCCGGAGATGACGAGTGGGGCATGCTCTCGTCCGACACGCAGCAATTCGTGATCACGTCGCTGCACCACGAGGTCTGGAACAATCTGCCCAAAGGGTTGAACGAGCGTGCGCAGGCGTTGTTCGCCGCTAGTCATACGCTTGAACGGCCGCGAACGATGACCGATGGCGACCCGTCCGGGCAGGATACGCGCTACGAGAATGCATTCTCGTGCGTGCCGCGCGGCACGCCGCTCACGCCGCTTTATGATCCGAAGATCGATCTCCCGCCGACGCCGCTGATCACCGGACGCGTGGTCGGGGTCGAGGGGGAGGAGGTCAGTTGCGACGAGAATGGCTGCGTGTTCGTGCAGATTCTCGGTCAGGATTCCCGCGATCATGCGCATGCGCAGGGTGCCGGAACGAACAGCAACGAGAGCGATAGCGCACCGATCCGCGTGGCATCCAGTCTGGCCGGGCCGAATTTCGGCGAGACTTTCTTGCCGCGGGTGGGCACTGAAGTTCTGCTCGGGAGCCTCGGCGGGGATCCGGACAGGCTGGTCATCATCGGCGTGCTGGCAAACGGCGCGAACATGCCGGCGAGCTTCACTCATACGGGCAGTCTGCCGGGCAATCGCTTTCTGTCCGGTATCAAGACGAAGGAAATCAAGGGGCAGCGCTACAACCAGCTTCGTCTCGACGACACACCGCAGCAAATCAGCGCGCAGCTTGCATCGGAGCATGCGCATAGCCAGTTGAATCTCGGCTACCTGACGCAACCACGCGACGACGGACGGGGTGCAGACCGCGGCCAAGGCGCCGAATTGCGCACGGACGCGGCAGCCGCGTTGCGCGCGGCGCAAGGGATGCTTCTGACGACTTACGCGCGTACACAGGCGAGCGGCGGACAGCTTGACCGCGATGAACTCGTCGAGTTGCTCGGCGAATGCGCGGAGCTGTTCAAGGCGTTGGGAGATTACGCCGGACAGCACGGCGGCACGGCGACCGATGCGACGGGGCAGCAAGCTGTCGTGACCGCCTTCAAGGGATGGACGCCGGGCGGCCACGCTTCAGGCGACGATCGTGCGTCGAACGCCGACGCAGGCGACTCTCAGGCGCTGATGGCATTCGGCGCAAAGGCGGGTGCGCTCAATATCACCCCGAAGACTTACGTGACCTACGCCGGCGAGAACATCGATCAGATCGCGCGGCAGAACCTGCAATTCGCCGGTGGTCAGCGCGTGATCACGACGGCTGGCCAGGGCATCCACCTGTTCGGGCGCGGAGAAGGCGTCCGCGCGATTGCCGGTGAAGGCCCAGTGGTCTTGCAGGCGCAACAGGACACGCTTTCGGCGACTGCCCAGAAGGGCATCCAGATCATGTCGGTCGGCGACGAGGTGTTGATCTCGGGCAAGTCGATCCGGCTCGTCGCGGAAGACGGAAGCTACGTGAAAGTCGGTGGCGGTGTCGAGGTCGGTTCCGACGGTGCGTTCACCGCGCACACGGCGGGACATGATTTCGTCGGCCCGAACACGGACCACGTTGCGCCGCCGGCCTTCAATCGCGCCGGTGCCGATCAGAAGTTCCGCTTGCGGTACCCCGGCACCGACGGTGACGACGGCACGCATCCCGTGCCGAATCGCCCGTACAAGATCACGCTGCGCAATGGCCAGGTCATTAACGGGGTCTCGGATGCACACGGGATGACGGAGCTGGCATCGAGCGACGCGATGCACATAGCACACATTCAGGTTTTCGACGTTTAAGGCAGGCGATCATGTCCGATACTACAACCTCGTCGTCCCGGATCGTCGGCGAACATCAGGCGATTCTCAATTGCAACCGGCCGCAGGATGCGTTCGTCAATACCGACGTACAAAATCGCTTCCCGTGCACGACGATCCTGATCCATGGCGTGAATGACCTTGGAACGGATTTCGGCACGGTCGAAGGCGGACTGTGCGAGGGATTGAACGACCGCCTCGGTCGCACCGATTTCAAGGGCGCGGAGTACTCGCACGGCCGCATGGCGAACGACCCGAGCCAGGTGAGCGTTGCCGACATGATGAAGAACATGGACGACGTCATCTATCGTCGGCAGGAAAGCGAAGAGACAAGGAGCCCGTTGATTCCGTTTTATTGGGGGTTACGCGTCGGGAAGGAAGATTTGCCCCGGGACCCCAATAAGGAAACCGTCAACGGCCAGTACGTCGACCGGTTCGGCAACCGCCTCGATGAGCACCGCGCGCGCAACGGCGGATTCTTCGCCAATGCGACCAACAACATCCCCGACATGTTCGACTCGAATTTCAAAGGGGGAATGACGACGAAAATTCTCGACCGGATGCAGGGCGACCCGACGCACCCGCTTCGCGAGGCGGAAAATCGGCATTACATGTTGCTGGCAGCTCGGCGGCTCGCGGCATTGGTGCGGCAAATCCGCCTTATCGACCCGGACGGGACGGTCAACATCATTGCGCACAGTCAGGGCACGCTGATATCGCTGCTCGCCCAGGCCTATCTCGTCGAGGGGCTGATTCCAAACCAGTGTGGCCCGGCTGACCGTCCTGCTGACACGTTGGTCCTGATCGACTCGCCCTACAGCTTGAGCGAGGAGTTCATGGATCGGCTGCTGCAACGCGGGGACCAGCAGCAGACGGCTTACGCGCGTGCAAAGACCCTGGCAAACCTGGCCGGGCATGTGGCGAGCGGCAAATATCCGACGCCGCCACTCGATCAATTGAAGTTCGAGCCAGGACGGGACAATTTTGGCATCGTCGGCCCAACGTGGGATCCCGCGCAGGCGACGCGCCTGAGCGGGCCGCAAGGTAACGAATGTGTCGTGTTTGCCGAACGCGACAATCGCGGAAAAATCTACATGTACTTCAGCCCGGAGGATGCGACCGTCGGTCTGCGCGGCGTCAATGGCATGGGGTGTTCCGGTTTGCCCGACTCCATTGACGTGCGTGCAGCGCAGCCGGGAAGCAAACCTGAAAAAATCAACCTGTTGTCGGCGGCTTTCCGGCAGCGTGTCTTTACCCGGCGTCTGCGGCAGGGCAAGCCAGTTCAGGTTGGTACGCCGCCGGGAAACTTTACGATGCGGGAAAAGGGCGAAACATCCCATGGCTTGCCCGGCGGCTTCACGACATGGGTGAAGTCGACGCAGGTAAGCGTCGGTACCGAGCGCAATATCAATGGTGAAGCATTGACGCCACCGTTCGATCCCGAAATGGAAGGCAATGTGCTGCCTGGAACGGAGGCAACGCCGCTCTCGAAGAAAAATGCCGGCGAGCATGCTCCCGGCAAACAATCCATTGACCAGCTCGAAGCGGAAATTGCCTTGAGCACGAACAGTGGCGAAGGTGCGTTGCAGCCATTGCCCGCACAAATCATCGACTGGCCAACGAGCGGGGATGGGAAGCTGCCCACGCCCGCAGAGGTGGAGGCCTCGTTGAATGCGGGCAAGGGTCCCGACGATCAGTGCAAGGTAGGTCGGATCGTACCGACGGTACCGCCGTCGCCGGGACACATCGTCGTTTATCGGCAGGAGACGCTAAACGAAGCCAAGGTTCGGCTGATGAATAAGCATCCGGGAGAAAGCTCATATCACTCGGCGGTCATGAGCGGTCGTAGAAATCACCGATGTGCGACCGCGTACGATGTGTCAATCGGCCAGGCGCGTGTGTTGGACGATCCGGACTGGGCAAAACTCCTGCGGGCTATTGCTGATTGGAGACTTCCGGAGAGTGATATAGTAAAAGCCGAGAGAAAACTCGGCAAAAAACTCGACTCCGTAACGTCCGACATAGTAAAAGCCAATTGCAGCTATTACGAAAGCGGAGTTTTCCCGGAAAATGATATTGTGCCCAAGGATTTTCCTGACGGTGTGGTCAGTGAAACCAGGAAAGATCGAAATAGTGAAGATGCAAAAGAAGCACGATCGGTACATTGACAAATTGATGCGCCATGATTACGACAAACGTCACACGACCACCGGCTTCACGAATATTTCTGATTGCACTCGCAATCATAACTCTCTTATGGATTGCAGTCTTTGAATTTGTTGTTAGAAGGGAGGGATTTTTGGGAGGGAATATTGCAATGTATCGACGCTTGTCGCTGTTGATCTTGCCGCCGCTATTGTTGGCGGCAGGCGTCAGTATCGCCTATGGTGCCTCGTTGCGTAGAGACTCGCCGCCTCAAGACACGCCGGCTGCTGCTCGTCCCTCCAGCGCAAATGAAGCGGTCATTGCAGGGGACGGATCCCGGGACGCACGGTTCACATTGGAGATACGACGCTTTGGCGTCGCCGTTGACCGGTTTCGCCAGCGTGCGCTATTGATGCGGCTGGACGAGGCAGGGGCCAATGGAACGTTGCTCCTGCAAGATCCCAAACAATATCCGTGGTCGAGTAGTGATCGAAGCTTTGCGGGACATAAGCGCGAGAACAACGTTTTCGGCTATACGTTGCGCGGATGGGTCGATTATTGGCCGATTCCCGTGATAGTGGCCGGGCCGCCGCGAAACGAGAGTGATCCGGATGCGGACCGCATGGCAACCCACATCAGCAGTGCGGATAACGGGGCGGGGATTGGTAATACCCTTTATATGAGACTCGATGAAATACACACTGCGCACGGGGACGATGTGGTCTCTAGAGCGTTTGATATTTTTGACCGCGAGCCGGACTTGCCAGCAGTAGTGTTGCTGGTTGAGGATGGAATCAACACGCGATCCTATTTGGGTACTCCGGGTGCCGATTACCTGGGTTTGTCCACAAAAGATGGAAACTTCGTACCAAAGAATCCGGACAGTTACGTTGCGTTGCTCGTGACGAGAAAGGATCGCGTTGACCGACTGATTCGTCCATATGTGGTGGACGCACCAGAGGCAATCGACAACACCCAGACCCGATATGACGTGATCAAGCTGTGGAATTATTTCTGGCAGCTTCAGAAAGCCTACTGGAAGAAGGGTGCAAAGGAGATGCCGGTGGACTACTGGCAGGCGAAGCTCCCCGAGTTCTGGAAGACCGCGTCGCTGAAGATGCCGGACGGCTTCAAGCCGAACCCGTGGGTGCCAGTTCCTTGGACCACGTGGCAGTTGAAGGAATACGACAGATGGCCGGTCCTGGCCAATCTGCATCGACCGGTGCGAGTCGACCTGAGCAACGGGCACGGGACGCCGTTGAAGAAGGGCGAGCGAATCGAAAAGATCCGCGCCGGCTGGCAGCAGGCAGTAGGCACGCTTGCGCCCGGCGAGCAGCCGGGACGGATGTTCTACGACACCGGCACCTCGACCGCCAATCTCGCGTTGCTGGTGCAGTCGCTGCACGACAACCCGCAGCACGTCGATATTGACGATCCGAAAGACGCATTCGACATGCAACGCCGTATCGGCGGCGACACCGGAACGAGCTCGATCTGGGTCCAGACCGCGCTGGCGCTGATGATGGGTTATGGCGACGGGAAGACGAGCGCACTGATCAACCTGCGGGATCCGCTGCATGCCACGATCGTCATGCTGACGCCGCCAGACGCCGCGTCGCGGCAGGCGCATCCGCAGACGTTCAGCTGGGATTTCTGACGGACCGGATCGACATGTCATGGGTCAAAAGCGATACATCATCGAGGGCGATGTGCACAGCCACGGCGGACGCGTTGTGTCCGGGGCGCCGAACTCGCGAATCAACGGGCGCGCGATTGCACGCTTGCACGATCCCGCGATTTGCGAGATTCACGGCCTGACCTTCATTGCGACGGTGTCGGGCCACGCCCGGTTCGACGGGCAAGTCGCCGCATGCGATGGCGACTTGCTGGCATGCGGAGCACGCCTGATCGCGAGCCAGGACCAGACGGGAGGCTAACGGAAATACGGGGCACGTGGGCGGTGCGCCGGTCGAGCCGGGCGGGCCTAGCCCGATCGCGCCGATGACGTTCAGATCACGAATTCCATCGGCTTCGTGCCGCATTGCGCATCGGACAACGGCTCGCCACGCTGCGTCGCGGCTAACAACCGGCCGATCGCAATGTGGACCACATCGGCGCGCACGCTCGACGGCGTGAAGCCTGCGGCGTTGTCGAGTCCCTCGCGGTGCGCACGCATGATTCGCACGTCTTGCTGGATCACGGAATGCGTGTAGAGGTGCAGCAGCGGTTTCAGCGCGCGCAGCACCGCGGACGGCAAGGCAAAGCGATAGGCGATGTACGTATAGACACGCGATCGACGCGTGTCGAGCGGCGTGATCTGGCTGATGATCAGAAAACTCGAGCGGCTACCCCAGTGATAGTCGCACCGCGTGACGTTCGGTACATAAAAATGATCGGTATGCCGAAGCGGTTCCCTGGACGGATTGGTCAGCCAGTCCAGCATGCCGATCTTGTCGCCGTCATCGTGATACGTGACCTCGACGCTCTGCTGCTTCAGTTCGACGGTCGCCCGTAGCCGCCGCCCAGTGGATGAGCGAAAGATCCGGTCGTGCACGAACACCGTATGCGGGACGTCCATGAAGTTCTCGACCAGCGCACCGAGATCGCCATCGAACGTATTGACCATGTAGTACGACTGCCACGGCCGTTCGCCGTGGTGCGGCATGTCGAACGGCCGCTTCAGCGCTGGATCGCCTCGCCCGCGATAGACCCAGACGAGGCCGTGCCGAGTCAGCACCGGCAACCTGCGCTGACGATATGGGTAGGTCGTACCGGTCGGTTCGGCGCTTGCGCCGTCGATGCTGGGAATTCGGGTGACGCTGCCGTGCTGGTCGTAATGCCAGCCGTGATACGGACAGACGAGGCAGCCGTCGATGACTTTCCCGGCCGACAACCGGGTGCCGCGATGCACGCATTGATCGACGAGCGCGACGATCTCGCCGTCGGCCGCCCGGAATAGCACGATGCCGAGGCCGAGTACGCGCGTGCCGAACGGTTTGTCCCGCTTGACCTCGGCTTCGGTGCCCGCGACGTACCATTGCTCGACGAGCGCGCCGAAGGCTTCACCATCGGCGTCCGGCGCGAATTCGTCGCACGGGGAACACGTTGATGCGATCGATATGTTCAACATGAGCACGCGTCCTCGATGAATGCGCGGAGTGCGTCCGCCACAGCGGGCTTGGCCACCAGTGCGCGGGGTTTGACATCGCCAGCCCGGATGCCTGCACGCTCGTGGGCTCGCTGGACGAGATCCGCCAGCTGGGCGGCGCCCCCGGGTATGCGAACCGCGCGCAACGGGCCAAGCTGGCCGACCGTGCGCGCGTGCCGGTAGTGAAAAGCGCGGGCGAGAGCCCGTTCCAGCGCATCGCGCAGGGCGGCGACGTCCTGCGTACCGCTTGCAAGCAACAGCAGGTAATGGGGCGGATCCGCGTCCGCGCACGGAATCATGCAACCTTCATCGCCCGGTTGCAGCACCTCGGAAAGTGACGCAGCAAGATAGGCTTCGTCCAGCTTTTCACCGACCAGATCGCTTTGCGTGCCCGTCCGCCCGACGAAGGCCACGCATGGCGTTCGTCCCGCATATCCGGTCACACGGACCCGATCGCCGAGCCGATAGCGGTACAGGCCGCCTCCGGTCGTCACGACGACCTCGACCGTATCGCCCGGCTTCAGTTCTTCCACGCCTATCGCGGTTCCGTCGTCGAGCAGGAACTCCAGGAAGTGGCTGCAGACGGCGAGGGGACAGCCGGCCGTATCGCCGAACGGCAGGCTGACCACCGCCTCGGTGGAAAACAAGCCTTTCGGAAGCCACGCGGCCTGCGGAAACCAGGTGCGGGCATGTGCGGCGTAGTGTTTGCTTGGGCCGTCCATCCAGCAACTCACTGCAGCGAGTTGCGGCCACACCCGGCCGCAGTGGCCATCGTCGAGTGCGCGCCGCAGCGCTGCCGTACGGTTCGACGGCAGCGAATCGAACAGGAAGGTGAGCGTATCGCGGCGTTGCGGTTCGGCGTCGCCGAATAGCGGACGAAGCAGACTGGTCAGGAAGGTCGGGCTCCATACGCTGATGAAGGCCAGATCATCAGCGGCGATCAGCGCGCGCAACGTTTCGTTGCGCCACGACCGACCATCACCCGACAGCGATGGTGCGACGAGCGTCGGCAGCAGATCGACGAGCGGACTGTCGGCCAGGTAATCGAGATCGCTGTCCGATCCGATCATGATGCCGTTGGGAGCGCGTTCGCGCGCTTGCAGTGGAGGTGACATCGACCAGTACGCGCGCCCGGCCGCGACGCCGGGCACGGCGCGATGCAGATCGGAGAGCCAGACGATCAGCGCGAACTGCAATTCTTCGAGAAAGGCCGGCGTATAGGGAATGAGCTTTTGCTGCTCGCTGCCGCCGCTCGTACGCTCGAAGAAGCGTGGCGCTTGCGCGGTCAGGATCGGAGCGGACTCCTGGAGTGCACGATCGATCCATCGGGACATGCCGGCGTAGGGGGCCACCGGCACGCGCTCGCGAAATTGTGCCGGATCTGCGATATCGGCAAACCCGTTGGCAATGCCGAACGTCGTGTTCCGATTCGCGGCGAGCAAGCGTGACAGATAGGCCGCCTGCGCGTCGCCCGGCGCATCGAGCGCGGTGAGCCACGCGCGACGGAAGGGTTCTGCAGCAGCGCCAAACGCGGCCCACGCATCCTGTGCACGCACGTGCGTCCTCTCGTCAGAAATAGGTCTTTTCGAGCTGTGTCGGATCGCTGGGCAAACGCCGGGGCGCCTCGAACACATGCAGCCAACCGTACCACAGCGGTCGCGTCTCCGCCGCGTCGGAGCATGCATGAAGCTCCTGCCAGCGCAGGCTCGGATGCCGGTGATGCGTCAGGTTGTAGTTGAAGTTGAGGAACGCCCAGCGGATCATTGTGGGGGCACGCATGTTGTATGTGCCCTCGACAACGTCGAGCGGCGTGTGCATGTGATACACCCACTGGAGCGACGACCACGAAAACGCGAATGCGAGGTAGGCAAGCGCGATGTCGAGCACGCGCCAGTCCAGCAATGCACCCAGTGCAATCCACGCGGCCACGCCTGCGAGGGTTTCGTATCGAATTCGTCGAAATTCGGCCTGGTCGAAGTCTCTGAACGCAGCCGCATACGTGTTGTCGTGTCCGTACTTCGCCCAACCATGCGGGATGCGACTCGGAAGCACGGCCAGGACGAAGCTGCCCGCGAAACTCGCGAACCAGATGCCGCCGACGATCGCCGCGTAGTATTCGATTCGCTTGCGCCACAGCGAAGCGTCCGGCTCGACGAAGTCCACCCGCTCCGCAGGTGTTCGATTCCGCACGTGGTGACCGAGATGATTCACGTGGATCAGCGTTGCCGCGGCGCCGAACATCGTCGATGCCCACCACATCATCAAGTAGTTGACTTCTCCGCGCCGATGCCCGAAACCGTGGAATGTTTCGTGCATCATCGAAAACACACCTTGCATGATCAGGCAGAACGGTACGAGCGACACCCAGCGCAAGGGGCTCGTACCGTGCGACAGCCACGTCAGGATGCCGGCCCATACAACGCTCTGTAGCGCGAGCACGCAGAGATTCAGCCGGTCGAACCGTCGCGAACGATTATCTATGGCGCTTGCATTGGCAACGAACATACAATTCGGACATGGATGGTGGCGGCGACGCAGAGCATACCTTCGATCGCCATCATCGAACAATACGCCCGCCTGCGCTGACCCTGCGCGTTACGCCACGATCGGCCACGACCATGTACGCCAAACGAACCGACGATTCAATGCATGAACGCTGCAACGACGCGGCAGACATCCGTCGGCGCAATCCGCGTTTTTGTTTTGCCGACCACATTCCTCGCTATTGGTATCGTGACAACCGCCGCGTGACGCGCTTTTTCGACGCGTTCTCGATCATGTTTCCGCTTGGCGAGAAGTTCTTTGTCGATAGCGTGAGGCAGTACTGCGACGCGCTGCCGGCCGACGGCACGCTCGCCGCGCAAGTGGATGCTTTCCTGTACCAGGAAGCCGCTCACATCCGCGAGCACCGCGCGTATAACCGGCGCCTGGCTCGCCAGGGCATGCCGGTCGACGCACTCGAGGCGCTCATGCGGAGACGGCAGCAACAATGCCGGCGTGTCGCGTCGCCGTTGCTTCAATTGACCTTCACAGCATGTCTTGAGCACTACACGGCCATTCTGGCCGATCTGCTATTGCGCGATCCGGCCATTCTCGACGGCGTCGACCCGTCGATGGCCGCGATCTGGCGGTGGCATGCGATAGAGGAAACCGAACACAAGGCCGTCGCGTTCGACGTATTTCGCGCTTGCGGCGGCGGCGCGATCAAGCGCTATTTCATGCGGACGGCGGCGATGCTCGGCGTCACGGCATGCTTCATCGTCGATCTGGGCTATTTTATCGTCCGTCTCGCGCGTGCCGACCGCGACGCCGGCAATTGGCGAAGCTGGGCACAGCTTGGCTGGTGGCTATTCGGTGCGCCGGGCATCGTTACCCGCGTGCTGCCCGCGTGGCTGGCATGGTTCTCGCCGCGTTTTCACCCTGCCCGAATCGGGAATCCGGCCACGCTGGCTGCTGCCCGCGCGGCGCTCGCTGCCGATGGCGTGACAACGGAGCCGGCATGAGCGCACGGTGTCCGGCATGGTCGCCGTCCGGCTTCGACGAGTGGCGGCAACACTACCCATCGACGCCGTTCGAACCGGCACCCGCAGCACTCGACTGGACCCGGCGCTTCATCGAATGTTGGCACGCGCATGGCGCCCACGCATCCCGGGACACGGTCATCGTGCTAATTGCGGGACTCTATTCCGAGTGGATACCTGCCTGCTTCCGGCATGCTGCGCGGGCGTTGCGTGCCGCGCGGTACCCAATCCTGCGTGTGCCGGTCCGCTCGTCGCGCGCGGTTGCCGAGCAGGGCGCGCATATCGTGCGCAACCTGTATGCGCGCCTGCCCGCTGATCGCCGCTTTATCGTCCTTACCCATAGCAAGGGCGGGCTCGATGCATTGGCGGCGCTGCATGCGGATTCAGGGCTTCGTGCTCGCTGCGACGGTATCGCACTCGTTCAGCCGCCCGTCGGCCCCAGTGCGATCGTCGACGGCCTGCTCGAGCAACGGGGGGCGCGCATCGATCCTGCATGGTTGGGTCGAGCCGCCGGGAGATTGCTGCGCACACGCTGGCTGCATGCAGGCTCGCGCGATATCGGCAGCGGGCGCGACGCGGGCATCGCGAATCTGTTGTCTGCGGTGCCCGGTGGCCTGCACTGTGTGCATGTCGTGAGCTGGTCGATAGAACGCACGTCCCGGTTCGACGCACATCACTCACGCCTGGACCGCTACCGTCCCGGTTGTGCGCATGACGGACAGTTCTACCTCGACCACCAGACGATTCGCGGCATGCCCCAAGTGTGCGTGCCGCATCTCGACCATGGCCAGCCTGTACTCGGAGGCGCCGGCTTCGATGCGGGGCGTTTCTGGCTTGCACTCGTTGCGCTCCTGAACGACACGCGAGCGGCAGCGGTCGCGAGCGGTCAGACGAGATAAATCTCGAATCCCGGGATCGCTTCGGTGCCGGCCGGATCGAGTGCGCTCGCGCCGGGCGTGGATAGCGTGTATAGATCCATCGGCAGTGCGGTGTACCGATAGCCGCGCAAGGCGGGCCATAGAGGATCGTGATCGTACAGGCAAAGCTGCAGCAAGGCGTAGCGGCTCCGCTCTCGTTGCCAGACCGCATCGAGCAGTGCCTGTGCGATGTCCGGGTCGCGTCCGCTCACATGCAGATGAGTCAGGTAGATGTCCTGAAGCGGCTGGCCGGGTGCTGCGATGGGAGGGCGTCCGAGCAACGGCGCGATGGCGTTGAAGCCGTGACGCAGCGCACCGAGCGAGCGCGGCAGACGTTCCAGGACGATGCGCTTGATACGTCCTGCATCCCACGGAGCAACGCAGCCCACGATACGCCGCTGCGCGTTACGTGCAACCAGAAAGCGCTCGATTCCGAAGTCGGGCCAGGTGTTCAGGCGGCGCGCGAATTCGTCCGCCGTAAAGACGCAACCGAAGGGGTGGGAACGCGACTCCTGGTCCAGGAACGCGCGGAGCGCGTCGGCATCGGCGGCCGACGCGTTCGTGATCCTGACGGAGCCGGCACTCCGCGCAGCAATACGCCGCGCATAGATCGATACGTTACTGTAGCCGCGCCAATGTCGAAATCCGAGCCGGGTTCGCTTGCCTGTCTTGAATAGCGATTGCGTTGCGATCCGGTTGTCACGAATGACGCAGCAGTACGTATGCTGTACATCTTCGTGCCGGGCGAGATCGGCGAGGCGATCGACGACATAGTCGACCCACGTGTGCGCTAGTTCGCGATCGGGTGCGATGCGCAAGTCGCCGAGGTAAGCGATGCGCTGTTTCTCGCTGGCGACGTAGCCGTCGCGAACGACCATGCTGGCTATTCCTTTGACGCGCCCGGCGCTGTCCTCCGCGAGCCAGGTTCGATAGTCGTTCGAATGACACCGATGCAATGCGAAGTAATCCGGTGAGCGATCGAAGCGAAGCGGCATCCCGCTGAGCATCGCGTAACGTGTTTGAAACGCGAGGAGCCGTTCGTTGTCGACCGCTGTGGCTAGCCGGATCCGCGTCATTGGCTCATTCACCGGTGAAGATTCGTCTTGCCATCGGGCGTAGGTTTTCCGGCGTCAGTTCACACAGGCAGACGAGCTCGTTGCCGCACGCGTATTCTGGATTGCGTTCCAGAAAATAGGCGACATCCGGCAGCCGTCGATGCACGTCCGGCACTTCGGCGAGGGCTGGGGCGAGGCGGCCTTGCGGTACCGGAAAATTGAGCACGCCGGACGCGGCGTCGTATGCGTGACCGAAGCGCTCAACTGCCAGATGATCGAGCAGTGCCTGATTCACGGGTTCAGTCGGTCGGTCGAATCGCGGGGTGAAGTCATGCGCGAATGCTCGCAAGTAGCGGTACGTACGATGCCCTTTGCAGATCAGAAACCAGTATAGTGCCACGTCAGGCGAGTTGCGTTTGAGCTCACCGGCGAGTCGAATCCAGCAAAACGCGAGTTGCTGGCTGCCCCAGCAGGCCGGATCCACGATCGTGTCGCCGGAAAACAGGATGCGCAGTGTGGTGTCGCACCACTGCTGTTCATATAGTTTCAACGTGGAGAAGCCGCGCAGCCTGCCGGTGTCATCGCGCATGATGACGCAATGTGTCTTGTCGTCGAGATCGTGTTCGAAGCGTGCCTGTTCCGTATCCCGGTAACAGGTCGAGTAGAGCGCGTACATATGTGCAATGTCGACGTCGCGCAGCTGCGCACGTGTCATGGAACTGGCTCGAAGCGGCATAGCGTCGTTATTCATGCGAGCTGAAACGATTTATGATGATACGCGATTGAGCCGCTCCTTTTTTCACATGCGCGCCATACCTCCTGTTTCCGTCTCCTATATACCGTCGGCGTTCGACGCGTGGCGCTGGCTGGCAATCTATGTCGTCGTGTCGGGTGCACTGTACTTCTGGGTCACACACGCGCCGATGGCACCCGTGGCGCTGTTGCGTCCGGGGCCGTACGATGCGGTCATTCCGCGTGTGTCCGCCAGCGTGCCGCTTTATTTGAGTTACGCGCTCGTGATGCCGTCGATTGTCTGGTTCGGCCGATGCCGAAATTGGCTGCTGCCCGCGTTTTTCGCAGGTGCGCTTGCCGCAGGCCTGTGCATCGTCAGTCATCTGTTATGGCCGACTGCCGTGAGCCGGTCGCCGGCTGCGACAGGATGGATCGCGTGGCTGTATCGGATCGACGCGCCACTCGCCGCGAGTCCATGCGGGCATGTTGCGCTGCCTGTGGCTGTAACCGTGGTATTGGCTGCGCTACGTGTCCGTGCAGCGCGCTATTACGCTGCGTGGAGCGCAATGCTGGCGCTCACGGTCTTGACGACCGGACAGCATCTGCTCGCGGACATGCTCGCGGGACTCGCACTCGGCATTGGCGTTGGCGGTGCGACGACCGTGCTCATTCGTCTCGACGTTGACCTGCGTACGGCCGCCGCATTGCTGCTTGAATGGCTATGTATCGTAGTTACGCTGCGAGTTGCGTTATCGGTGGGGCATTGGGGAGGCTACCTCGTCGCTGCCGTTGTTGTCGCGACCCGGCAACACGCGTTGTTCATTTTGTATCACGACGCGACACACTATCATTTGACCCGCCGCCGTTTCGCGAACGACTTTCTGATCAACTTGGCAATCGGCGTACCGGGACTCGTGCCCATCGAATTTTATCGCCCGCTGCATCTCGCACACCATCGACACGTCGGGACTGCGGAAGATCCCGAGCGGAATTATCTGTACCACGCGCAGCCATGGAAATTCGAGCCACTCGACACACTCCCGCTCGTCCGGCAACTGCTCGGTGATTTGCTCCTGGTCAACATGGTGAAAAACATGCGCGCATACCGGCGTGCGAACGGGCGTGGTGCGTCCATGTCACTGCCGCTGCTTACGGCGATAGCGACATGGGGCATCCTGCTCGTGCCGCTCGTGCATGCATGCACAGTACGCGAACTGTTGACGCTTGCGGCGCTTTGGTTCGTTCCTCTCGTGACAATCGGGGCGCTGGTGCAGAAGATCCGTAGTATTGCAGAGCACAGCGGCGGGCCGGGTGTCACGGCTGGCTGGAATGACTGGACTTATTCGTGGCGCGTCGGGTTACTGGGCCGCTTCTTTATCTGGCCGTACAACATCAACTATCACCAACAGCATCATCGCGAACCCGCCGTGGCGTGGCATCGCTTGCCCGGATTGCGTGCGTCTGACGAGCCGGTTCTGTCTTCGCGGCAATTGCTTGCATTGCTCTGGTCGTGTGCCTCGCGCCGTGGTAGTCAAAGATAGAAAAAATCCCTTCCACGACGCGATGAAGTTTCCCATCGGTCCTGGAGCGAAAGATCGGCACGACCCGTTGCGATCCGTCTGACGCGTGCCGCGCAACCATTGCACGCGGATCGCGTCATTCGACGGGCGCATTTCGATGCACGACCCGATCGTGAGTTGAGCGCAGCCATTGTCTTGACGCGCCATGGATTCATCAACCGTAGTGCGAGGCTTTGTCCAGAACGACGGGGTCAACTCCACACCAATGCGCCGCGGCCATCACCAGCCCTTTACGGGATTGACGTTGGCGTGACAGAGCAAGGAAAGCATGGATGCTGCGCGGATGGAGCGGATTCGATCTGCAGGCGGCATTGAGATTGCGCGGCCCAACGGAAGCGCAAATCTTTCCTGTCGGCGCGTTCCGTCGATATTGTCGTCGCCCCGCTCCCCGCTCCCCGCTCCCCGCTCCCGGCGCCCGGCGCCCGGCGCCCGGCGCCCGGCGCCCGGACGACCGGTGCCGGATCCGGCGTGGCGGTCATTCAATCAATTGATCGTGACGCACGCGCTTGCCGATGAGATCTCCCGAAACATCCGAGTGGCGCAGCAGAATTTATGAATAAATTAATCAATGTCGATTATAAGAACATAGATGACCATTGTTTGAATTCAGGAAATTATCTAATTTAATTATCGCCCGATCAAACAAATTGTCCGCGACAGCAAAGGTTGTCGAATTCACCTCGTCATTCAATGACGTCGTACCGTTGCAGCGCTTGTCTGGTGGTCATTTGCGCGGCGATGAAGAATTTCGACCCTTTATTTGCGACCCTGAAAATTCGTCGAAATGTGAAGCATTGCAATATAAAGCCCCCGCGCTGGGTATTCCGGTTGCGATGCGTGATTTAATTTGGCAGGATTTTCATCAGGTTTTCCGGTTTTAAAACAACAAAGCGCTCGACAATTCAATTTGCCGAAATAACGCGCGGCGCGCCGGGCAACGATTGGAAAGGACGCTGACCAGAAAAATCAGGTAACGAGGCGGCGAACGGTCGGCACCGTTCGCGATCATTGAATCAATCGCTTGTCCGGTCGCGTCGATGCGTCACGCGAGCGATCCGGGCGAATCCGACACGGGGCGGCCATGGCGACACTCAAGAACGATTCTTCCGGAGAAGCATGCCTGCTCCGCGCGTATCACGTGTTCGGCCGCGACGACGCGCGCTGCGACACGGTCATCCGGGATGGGTCGGTGTCGCGTGTCCATGCCCATATCCGCTGGGTCGGCGGGCTCTGGGAGCTTCACGATCACAGCAGCAACGGCACGTCGGTATCGGGCGTGGCGTTGCGCGACGGCGAGCACGCGGTGCTGCAGCGAGGCGACGTGATCCGGTTCGGCAGGGCCGGCATTGCACCCTGGCGTGTCGATACGCTCGACGATCCGGCCGATACGCTATGGCCGATACGAGGTGCCGCGGCCCCGATCGTGCTCGCACCGCGCCAGATCCTGCCTGCGCCGGCCGCGCAGCCGGTCACGATCGTCCGTTCGCCGGCCGGTGAATGGCTGTGCGACGACACGTTGCCGCCGCGCGCGCTCCACGACGGCGATGAAGTGTCGACCGGCGACTTCGCGTGGCGCCTCGCCCTCGTGCGCCACGGCTCGACGGTGATGCTTGCCGCACCTGCCGATCCGGCCGGGCCGGCGCAATTGCTCGAATTCTTCGTCAGCCGGAACGAGGAGCACGTGCGCATGCTGCTGCATGTCCGCGGCGGCGTGGTCGACCTCGGCGAGCGTGCCCATCACTACAGCCTCGTCACGCTCGCCCGCGCACGCTCGGCCGACATGCAGGCCGGCTACGACGCCGCCACGCAGGGATGGATCGAACTCGACCGGCTGGCACGCATGCTCGGCATCGATACGTCCCATGTCAACGTGCAGATTCACCGCGCCCGGAGCCAGTTCGCGGCCTTGCCGGGCCTGGGCGCGAGCCAGCTCGTCGAGCGCCGGCGCGGCAGCGTCCGTTTCGGCGATTTTTCGTTCCGCATCATGCGCGGCGAGCACCTCGAATGCCAGTCGGTGCCGGCCGTCGGGCCGCGTATCGGCGTGCAGCGCGCGGCGCCGGCCCCGGTTGTCCATTGCCCGTGAACGCGCGCGAACCGGCCGTGTTGCCGACCGCATTTCGCCCGCCAGCCGGGCCGGACGCCGTTGCGCCGCACCAGCATGCCGCGCCTTTCGCGGCGCTTGCCGGCAAATGGCATTACCGGCTCGGCGCGCTGCTCGGCGAAGGCGGCAACGGCGTGGTGTTTCGCGCGACCTGCAACGAGACGGGCCAAGATGTCGCGATCAAGCTGATGCGGGACGATGCCGCGCTGAGCGCGGCGGAGCGCGCGCGCCGGCGTGCGCGCTTCCGGCGCGAGACGAGCCTGTGCGAGGCGCTGCGGCATCCGAACATCGTGGCCCTGCTGGACCAGGGGGAAGCGCCCGACGGGCGGCTGTTCGCCGTATTCGAGCTGGTGCAGGGCAGCACCGTGCGCGACCGGCTCGCGGCACAAGGGCCGCTGTCGGCCGTCGACACGGGGGGGCTGATGACGGAGGTGCTCGACGCGCTCGCGGCCGCCCATCGGTGCGGCATCGTGCATCGGGATCTGAAGCCGCAGAACATCGTGATCACGATGGCCGATGACGGGCCGCACGCGAAGCTCCTCGATTTCGGCATCGGTGCGTTGCTGCCCGGTACCGAAGACGTCGCGCGCGACACCGCGACGCTGGCGACCGAGGTGCTTGGCTCGCCGCCCTATTGCGCGCCGGAGCAATTGCGCAACGAGCCGCCGACACCCGCAAGCGATCTTTATGCGTGGGGCCTGATCGTGATCGAATGCCTGACGGGCGATGTCGTCATGCAAGGCGCAAGCGTGGCCGACATTCTCTACCAGCAGCTGAGCCCCGTGGATGTCGCGCTCCCGCCGTCGATCGCGTCGCATCCGCTCGGCGCAGTACTGCGACACGCACTGAACAAGAATCCGCAGCAGCGCGCCGCGTCGGCCGACGCGCTCGCGGCGCAGTTTCGCGCGCTCAACTTCGCCGCGCTCGTCGGCCAGTTCGATGCCGGTCGCGCGGGCCGGCAGATGCATCCGCGCCCGCTTGCACCGCACGGCGAGACGATCCCCGCGCTCGGCGAGTTCCGACAGATCACCACCCTGTGCTGTTGCGTGACGATCGCCGGAGAGGGGCGGCAACGCCATGCTGGAACCGAGCACGGCAATGCGCTCGACGGCTACGAGGAACAGTGGCTGACGAAGTGCGCCGATATCGCCATCGGTTACGGCGCGCACGCAGGCGGACGGCTCGGCGACACGCTGCTGTTCCATTTCGGCCTGCAAGGCGATATCGACCGGCCCGCGCGCCGCGCGGTGCGTGCGGCGCTCGACATGGTGCGGGTAGCCGGGCGTGCGCTGCTGCCGGTGCCGGCGGCGGCCGGCGGACGCGTTGCCGGGGCAGGAGACAACTGGCGGGTCGAAGTGGCGGCCGCGATTCACGTCGGGCAGGCGCTCGCGCATGCGTCGCACATGTCGGGCGGCTCGACGCCCGCCGCGGCGTCGCGGCTGCTGCGGCTGGCCGGGCCCGGACAGATTCTGATCAGCGACGATGCGCGGCTCGCGCTCGAACGGCATGCCGATGTCCGGCCGACCGCGTTGCGGCTGGCGCGGGCGGGCCTCGTGCCGCAGCCGGTTCACGAGTTGCTCGGCGAGCGGCACGCCGATACGCCGTTCGATTCGCTCGACGCCGGCCTGCGTGCGCCCATGGTCGGCCGCGCGCGCGAGCTCGACGCGCTGCTGCGCGCGTGGCGGGAAACGCAAGGGCGCCTTCGTCGTGCGATGCGCGGCGAGCCGGCGCCGCACGGTGTGCCGCGGCTCGTCGTCGGCGACGCGGGGCTCGGCAAGTCGCGGCTCGTGCACGCGCTGTGCGAGGCCGTCCAGGCCCGGGGCCACGCCTTCGCGCATTGCGGGTGCCTGCCCGAGCGGGAGAACCACGCGCTGTTTCCGGTCCTGCGGTTCATCGGCGCGCATTGGCATATCGATGCCGATAGCCCGCCCGGCATCGCGCTCGCGGCGATCGACGCGATGATCGCGCCGCTCGATTGCGATCATGCGGCCGCCCGTGTCGCGCTCGCGACCTGGCTGGGGCTGCCCTGCGATGCGAAGGGGCTCCTGTGGTCGAGCGTGCGCGAGCAGCACGCGTTGTTCGATGTCCTCGAGCAACTGATCGTGTCGCTCGGCAACGGCGCGCCGGTCTTGCTCGTGATCGAGGACGTTCAATGGATCGATCGCTCGACCGAGGACTTTCTCGCGTATCTGCAGCGCTCGCCGCGCGCGGCGGCCCTGTGCATCGTGCTCACGTCGCGCCCCGACAAGCTCGCTCGCTGGCGCGGCGCGACCGACCGCGTGGTGTTGCGCCGCCTGCCGCGCGACGATGCGCAGCGCCTGCTGTCGGCGCATCTGGGCGAGGGTACGTTCGATCCGGCGTGGCTCGACCAGCTTGCCGATCGCACGGCGGGCATCCCGCTGTTTATCGAGGCTGTCGCGCGCGAGTTGACGATGAGCGGCGCGGACGGCTCGCCCGCGGGGCCGGGGGCAACGGACCCTTATCCGCTTCCGCTCAGTCTCGGCGGCATGCTCGGTCTTGCATTCGACCGGATCGACGGCGCGCGCGACACGGCGCAGCTCGCCGCGACCATCGGGCTCGAGGTGGATGCGCAACTGCTCGCCGACGCATCGCCGCACGACCGGGCCACGCTCGACGCGCATCTGCGGCTGCTGCTCGAAGAGCGGATCGTGTATGCGCAGCATCGGCGCGATCGCGTGTTCTATTCGTTCCGCCATGCGCTGATTCGCGATGCCGCGTATGAATCGATGCCGCCGGCCGTGCGGCGCGGCAATCACGCGCGCGTCGGCCGTGCGCTGGTCGCGCAAGCCGATCGCGGCGCCGGTGCGCATGCGTTCGGCGTCGCCGGGCACTTCGCGCGCGCAGGCGCTTGCGCGGAGGCGATCGCGCACGGCATCGACGCGGCGCGCCGCGCACTCGAACGTTCCCGGTACGACGACGCGATCCGCTACGGGCAGACCGTGTTCGAGTGGCTCGGCACGGCCGACTACGCGCAGCGCGAGCATGACAGTGCGCGTATCCGCGTCACGTTGACGCACGCGACGATGGCGCGATTCGGCTGGGCGGATCCGCAGGTACGCGAGCATGCGGAGCAGTTGCTGCGGCACATGCAGACGCTCGACGATCCGGAACTCGAGATCAGCGCGTTATGGACGCTGTCGACCTACTACCACGTCGCAGGCGATCGTCCCACCGTGCGCGGGATCGGCCTGCGGCTCGACGCGCTCGCGACCGAGCGCGGCGATGCCGGCGTTCAAGTCGCGGCGGACGCAATGCGCGGCATGAGCCTGTGGGTCGACGGCCACTATGCGCGCGCCCGCGCCGCGTTCGACGCGGTGCTGGCCGGCTATGACGTGCGGCGCGACGCGGGCCACCGGCGCATCCTGGGGCTCGATACGCGCGCGTGGACGATGGCATCGCTCGCGAGCGTGCGCTGGTGCATGGACGACGACCCGCAGGCCTCGCTCGCGATGGCGCGCGAAGCCGTATATTGCGCGACCTGCCTCGACCATCTGCCGACGCTCGGCGTCACGATGCTGTACCTCGCACGCACGTACCAGCTCGCGGGCGATCGCGACGCGGCGCGATCGTTGTCGGCAGCGCTGCTTCGCCTGTCGGAGGCGCACCGGCTGCGCGCGGTCGGGCACTACGCCGCGATCATCCATGCGTGGACGCAAGCGGATCGCGCGGGCGTCGTCGCGCACCTCGATGCGCAGCGGCAGTCGGGCGGCCTGCTCGGGCTGACCTACTACGCGTCGCTGCTCGCCGAGCTGGATGCCGGGCGCGGCGACTACGACGCCGCGCTCGCGCAGATCCGGCAATGCCTCGCATGGTGCGAGTCGACCGGGGAACGGTATTACGAAGCCCAGCTGTTGCTGAAGCAGTGCGAGTACCTGCGCCGGGCCGATCCGCGCTGCGGCGGCGTGGCCGCGCTGGACACGTGCCGGCGCGCAGTCGAAATTGCAACGACGGCGGGCATGGGCCGGATCGCCAGGCTCGCCGAAGCGACGTTGCAGTCGTTGCCGTAAGCAGTTCCATTCGTCATTCAGGAGAACAGACCGATGAGCAAGGATCTTCGATTACCGACGTACGAGCAGTTTCTCGAATACCGCGCGACCGTCATCCGGGCAATCGCCCTCGCATGGCATTCGCCGGCATTTCTCGACGAACTCGAGAACGATCCGGTCCACGCATTGCGCGAGCATTTCGACTATCACTTTCCGTTCAAGCTCGACCTGAAGGTGCAGATCAAATCGTCGGCGTGGACACCGACCGTCAACGGCGACTGGACGGCCGGCCACAAAAACAAGCTCACCCTGTATCTGCCGCCCGCGCCGGCGGACGAGGCGCAATTCGCGCAGGCGCTGGCCGCGTACAACGCGAACCACATCACCATCATGGAATGACCTCGGGGAAACCGACATGGCAAAGGACAACGCTAATCCGACGCTCGAATCGATGCTGGAGTTTCAGAAGGTCTATCTGCGTGCGATCGCGCTTTCATGGCGGGACCCGGCATTCAAGCGCGAACTGCTGGACCAGCCGCTGGATACGCTCGCGAAATACTTCGGTTACCAGTGTCCGTGGATCCTCGACATCGAGATCGAGAAGACGCACGGTGATCATGGCTGGACGAGCGACGGGAAAGGCGGCGGGAGCTGGAACCTGCCGCGCAACGTGATGACGGTCGGCATACCGGAGCAACCGACGAACCTGGACGAAGAGGCCGTCGCGCTCGCGGCCTACTGCGACGCCGGGCCGAGCTACCTGTTCACCTGCTGCTGACCTGGTGCGGCCGAGCCGCACCCCATCGCGCGACCCGGGCCGGTTGCCCGGGTCGAGCGATGTTTGTTGATCCTTCGCACGGAATCCGACGATGCTTGATGACCTTTCGCGCGTGTTGCGCTTCAAACCGCATTTGCTCGTGCTCGATGCGGGCCCCGAGACGCTGTTCGTCGTCGACGAATTCAAACGCGTAATGCTGTCGGGCGCGATCTTCGTGCGGATCGCCGCCTGCTTGCGGGCGCGGATGACGATCGCCGAGATCGTGACATCGCTTGCCGACACGTTTGGAGAATGGGACGTGCTCGCGCGGCTCGATCACCTGGTGCGTCGCGGGTACGTGCGCGCCGACTCGCCGCACTACGACGATGCCGCGCGCGGCTTCTTCGAGCGTGCCGGGCTCGACGGTGACGCGGCTTGCGCGCGCGTCGTTCAACTGCGCGTCGCGGTCGAGGCGTTTGGCGCCGACGATGCGGCGCTCCGGTGCGCGCTCGACACGGCCGGCATCGATGTCGTGCCGGACGCCGAATTGACCGTCGCGATCGCCGATACGCACGACCGCGACGATCTCGCCGCGTGCGCCGCCCGCGTGGCGGCGCGCGGCGGGGCATTGCTCCTTGTGGCGGCCGGTGGCGTGCAGACGCTGATCGGGCCGTTGCTGGCCGGCGGCGGCGCGCTGGCCGATGCGCCATGCATCGAATGCGTGCGGTACTGGATTCGCATCAACCGGCCGGTCGAGGCGCTGCTTGCGCGCCATCACGGCAGCGCGGCAACGCGTCTGCCGCCGGCCGCGTCGCGTGCCGGCGCCGCTGCCGCCGCGGCGCTCGTTGCGGCGACGGTCGAGCAGATCGCGGTCAACCGCACGATAGCGGAACGTTCGCAAACGCATATCGTGGCGCAGCGCATCGACACGTTGGCCGCTGAACGGCATCGCGTGCTGAAGCGTCCGCAATGCCCGTGCTGCGGCAATCCCGCATGGATGCGCGAGCAGGCGGCGCATGCGCCGCGGCTCGCCGATCATGCGCCGTTGACGCGTGCCGACGGCGGCTACCGTACCGCCGACCCGCAACAGGTGTTCGAGCGTTATGCTCATCTGATCTCGCCGGTCAGTGGCGCGATCGCCTATCTGCACCCGATGCCGAAGCGGCACGCGGGGCTGCGCAAGGTCTATGCGTCGGGCTTTCTGGTGTGCCCGGCCGCCGTACCGGGCAGCAACCGGTTCGACAGGATCTGCTCCGGCAAAGGCCGCACCGACGAGCAAGCCCGCGTGAGCGCGCTATGCGAAGCGCTCGAACGATACAGCAGCGTGTATCAGGGCGACGAGGCGAGGCTGACCGGCAGCATGGAAAGCCTGCTCGCCGATCCGGCTTGCGACGCCGAGCCCATCCACGTGAACGATCTTCAGCAGTTCAGCGAACGGCAATTCGATGCGCGCGACGCGATCAATGCATTGACCCGCGATGTCCGCAAGCAGGTGCCGCCGCGCTTCACGTCGCGCGACGTGATCGACTGGACGCCTGCATGGTCGCTCGTGAGCGGCAGGCGCCGCCTCGTGCCGCTGAGCTACTGCTATGCGGAAACGCCGGACAGTGCGCAGGCGCCGGCCGCGTGCGTGCACAACCCCAACGGCTGCGCGGCGGGTTCGAGCATCGACGAGGCGATTCTGCAAGGCATGCTCGAGTTGATCGAGCGCGATGCGGTCGCGATCTGGTGGTACAACCGGCTTGCACGCCCCGGCATCGATCTCGCGAGTTTCGATGATCCGTATTTCGACGCGCTCGTGCACGAATACGCGACGCTCGGGTGGCGTTTGTGGGCACTGGACATCACCACCGATCTCGCGGTGCCGACCGTGGCCGCGCTGGCGGAAAATCCGCAAGACGGGCGCTTCTCGATCGGCTTCGGCTGTCATCCGGACGGCCGGATCGCGGTGCAGCGGGCACTGACCGAAGTCAACCAGTTGCTCGATGTCGCCGCGGATGCGCCGCATCCGTGGGATCGCGACAAGCTCCCGGCAACCGGATTTCTGTATCCGGCGGCGGGCGCGCGCGCGACGACGCGTTCGACGTGGCAACCGGTCGAGGCCGCGTCGCTACCGGCAGCGCTCGCGCATTGCACCGAGCGCATCGCGGCGGCAGGCATGGACGTGCTCGTCGTCGACAAGACGCGGCCCGACATCGGCTTGTCCGTGGTGCAGGTCATCGCGCCGGGGCTGTGTCATTTCTGGCCGCGGTTCGGCGCGCGACGGTTGTATTCGGTGCCGGTCGAACGGGGTTGGCGCGCGCAGCCGTGCGACGAGACGGAGCTGAATCCGGCGCTGCTGTTTCTGTGACATGACCGCAGGCGCGTCAGCGGCGGCGGAACGCGCCGGGCGGACCGATTCGGTCCGCCCGGTGCCGCCGGGCACCGCGTGCGGATCATGCCCCGGCCATGTCGAGGTGCCCGTTCGGCATCACTGGTTGCTGATGGTGAGGTACGCATCCCAGGTGACGTAGCCCTTCAGTTGCGCGTGCCGGTCGTAAATGGCTGCGACGAACGAATACGTTTCGTTGTTGCCGGGGCGGACCACGGTCGCTTTCGCGTAGTAGTCCGCGCGTGCTTCCTCGTTCACGCTGTTGTTCTCGGGCCAGCCCCGCGCCGGATAGGGCTCCGTGCTGTTGTCGGTGAGGTACGAAACGTAGCCCAGCAGATTGGTGGTCTTCGGAACGAAGTTATACAAGAAGCACTTGTAGTCGGCCGTGCCGGTCAGCGACACGGTGCGCCAGCGGATCACGTCGTCGACCTCGGCCTTGATCCGCAAATTGCTACCTCCTTCGCCCTCGTTCTGTCCCTGCGTCGTGCCCTGGCCGTAGCCGTACGCCGCATTCGCCAGCGTGGTGATCATGTACACGGTATCGGGATTGTTCCCGAGCGACGTCGGCTGGTCCGGATGCTGGCTGAGCGAGTTGTTGTTGCTCTTCAGGATCTCGTCGACATCGAACGCGATCAGCACATCGACGATTTTGAAGATATCCAAGATTTTGGGCATGGCAGTTCCTTTCACGCTTTCTCGTTGAAAAACACTCTGCTGAGTGACGACGCCCGTGGCATCTGCATCTCTCCCATCCTGCGAAGCGGCGCTTGCGGAGAAGGCGGCGCGCGGAAGAGTATCGACAGCGTACGAAGGATCGATCCGCGAATCGATTACACACGCTTACAGCACGCGTGCATATGAATCCTGCATCCGGTGCACGGATGTCCCGGCGTCGCCGGAACCCGCGTCCTGCAGTGGGCCGGATATGTCGATGCTTCGTACCCCGGGATCTGCCGATGTCGTTCCACACGCTGCGCTGTTTCGCCGGCTGGGCAGACAAACCCGAAAGCCGGCAGATTCCGACCGGCGGCTTCATGGGGCGCCCGACGGTCAACTACACCGTCGCAGTGCCGCGATATGGGATATGAGGGGAGCAGAGCCGCGGTAGTCGCCGTCGAGCGAGATGAAAGCAGCGACCCGAACCGGCGCGGCGCCTTCGTCGTCGGCGGTCCGGATTCGCGAAAATATTGGGCTCGTGGGGGCTGCGAAAAGCCTTGCAGCAGGACGCTGCGATCCATCCGACCGATCAGCGGATTCGCACCATGCGGATCACGTCACTCGCTCGGAGCACTCCGATACGCATCCCGATACACCCCGGGACTACACCCGAACCGTGCCTTGAACGCCCGCCCGAAATGCGTGATGTCCGAAAACCCGCACGCGATCGCGAGTTCCAGCAGCGTGCGGTTGGTATCGGCCGGATCTTCCAGCGCGCGCCGACTCGCCTGCAGCCGATACTCCTGAATCAGGCTCTGCGGTGTCCGCTCGGTCGCGGCCAGCGCGCTATATAACGTGCGCCGCGACACGTTCAGCGCGCTCGCCAGCTTGTCCGGCGACAAGTCGGGATCGCTGTAGTGATGCGACAGGTAGATTTCCGCGTTCATGCGCAGGGCAGCGCTGCGTGCATCCGTACCGGTCAGCGAATCGCTCGCCTCGCGTCGAATCACCGAATCGAGCAGCATCAGCGTCGATTGCTCGAAGCCGAACAGGCTCTCCGGATCGTTCGGCACCTGCCCGTCCATCAGGTAATGGATCGATTGAAGGGCCAGTTGCGCATTGCCGACGGTTCGGCGCACCTGCACGCCCGCGCGCTCGACGAACCAGCGCCACATCGTGCCGCTTCTCGGCGGCGTCAGCGCGGCGACGAAGCGTGATGCGTTCGTCGATTCGATCATGTACGGCTGCGTCGCATCGTAGATCACCCACTCGCCGGGATTGACGGTCGACGTCGCGTTGCGCTGCGTGACGCGGCTTTGCCCGGCGATCTGGAACAGGATCTTGTAGCAATCGCTGTCCGCGCGCGATGCGAGCGAGCGGTCGCGATCGACGCGGATCGCGGTGGTGTCGACCTCCGCCATCCGCAGGCCGCCCACCGTCGCAACACGCACCGACATCCGGAACTGCGAGCCGGTGTCGTGAAAGACCAGCGGCAGGAAGCTGTCCGCGATCAGGTCGCGCAGATTCGCGCTGCTGTTGCTGGCGTCGACGACGAGTTCGTGTGCCATTGCCGGAAGAGGAAGTGGGCCGGGGAACGCGTCAAGGTTAATGCAAACGATCGGGACGCGCATTCAAACGCCGCCATTGTCGGCAGCGCTGCCCCGCGGCGTCAATCGTGGTTTCTCCACGTTATCCAGGGCCGCCGTCGCGCGACGGCATCGATCTGCACGCTGAAGCCAAAAGTGTGCACGCATCGCCGAACGGCGCCCGCGGCGCATCCCTAGAATCGGAAAGCGGTCGGCAAGCTGTCCTGTCGAATCGGGCGCGTGCTCGCACGCAGCCGGTCGGCGCGTCGAATCGCACGGGCTGGCTCGCGCCATGAGAAACAACCACCGATTTTCAAGGAGACGCCGCCGCAGGCCGGGCGACGGACGCATGCGGCGGCAGCGCGCGCCGGTGAACGTCGCGCGCACGACAGCGGGCGCATACCAGGATGTCCGATAGAACTTTCGATTACATCGTCATTGGCGCCGGCTCGGCGGGCTGCACGATCGCGACCCATCTCGTCGAGCGCGGCCTCGGCACCGTGCTGCTGCTGGAAGCGGGCGGCCACGACAAGGATCTGTTCATCCACATGCCGGGCGGGCTGGCGAAGGCGATTCCGCGCTACACGTGGCCCTATGCGGCCGAGCCGTCGGACGACGTGAAGGGCCGCTCGATCGCGGTGCCGCAGGGGCGCGTGCTCGGCGGCTCCAGTTCGGTCAACGGAATGCTGTACGTGCGCGGGCACCGCAACGACTACGACCGCTGGGAGACCGAATTCGGCTGCAACGGCTGGGGCGCGGACGACATGCTGCGCTACTTCGCGAAGGCCGAGAACAACGAATCGCTGACGACGCCCTATCACGGCAACAAGGGACATCTGCAGGTCACCGAGATCCGCTATCGCCATCCGCTGTCGCAGGCGTTCGTGCGGGCGGGCCAGCAGATGGGGCTCGACTACCTGGTCGACTACAACGGCGAGCGGCAGCAGGGCGTCGGGTTCTATCAGGCGACGATCTTCAACGGCGAGCGCGGCTCCACGGCGGCGACCTACCTGAGCGCGATCCGCAACCGTCCGGAACTCAGCCTCGAAGTCGATGCGCTGGTCGAACGCGTGGAAATCGAAGGCGGCCGCGCGACCGGCGTCACGTATCGGCAGGGCAACCGTCGCGTGACGGCGCGCGCCCGGGCCGAAATCATCGTGTCGGCCGGCGCGATCGGCTCGCCGAAGATCCTGCAGTTGTCCGGCATCGGGCCGCAAAAGGTGCTCGAGGACGCCGGCGTGCAGGTCAGGCACGTGCTGCCGGTGGGCGAGAACTTCCACGATCACATGCACATGTCGGTCAATGCGACGATCCGCACGCCGGTGTCGCTCTACGGCCAGGACAAGGGATGGCGCGCGCTGAAGCACGGCATCCAGTGGAAGTGGTTCCGCTCCGGGATCCTGACGTCGCCGGTGCTCGAAGGGTTCGCGTTCGTCGATACCTGCGGGCAGGGGCAGCCGGACGTCCAGTTCCATTTCCTGCCGACGATCGACTCGTTCGACGATCCGATCGGCGTGACGGCGGGTCGCACGCACGGCATCACGATCAAGACCGGTCATCTGCAACCGTATTCGCGCGGCCGCGTGACGATCCGCTCGTCGAACCCGCATGAACTGCCGCGCATCGACGGCCGCTATCTGTCCGACCGCCGCGACGTCGACGGCCAGATCCGGGCGGCGAAGCTCGCGCTGAAGATCCTGCGCCAGCCGGCGCTCGCGGAGCACGTCGACGAGATCTTCTCGCCGGACTGTGCGCCCGACGACGACGCGGGGATCGAGGACTGGGTGCGCGGCGCGGCGAAGACGGTCTATCACCCGGTCGGCACCTGTCGGATGGGCACGGATGCGGCGTCGTCCGTCGTCGATCCGCAACTGCGCGTGCACGGTATCGCGGGGCTGCGCGTGGCCGACAGCTCGACGATGCCGAGCATCCCGAGCGGCAACACGAACGCGCCGACCATCGCACTCGCCGAAAAGGCGTCGGACCTGATCGCCCACGCGGCTTGATCGGGCCTTTCACACTCAATTGGATTTCCGGAGGAATACAGATGGCACTGGTTCGGATGCTGGACGAAGTCAGGGCGTTTCTCGCGCGCGAACACGGTCATTACATCGACGGCCGCGCGGTGGCCGGCCGCGGCGAACGGATCGTCGTGCACGATCCGGCCACGTGCGCGGTGATCGGCTCGGTCGCGCAGGCGACCGACGACGACGTCGAAGCCGCGCTCGCGTCGTCGCATCGCGCGTTTCGCGGCGAGTGGGCAAACCTGACGCCGGCCGACCGCGAGCGCATCCTGCTGCGCTTCGCGGACCTGATCGAAGCCCATGGCGAAGAGATCGCGCAGATCGAAACCGCGCAGTCGGGCAAGCTGATCGGGCTGTCGCGCGTGATCGAGGTCGGCTGGTCTGCCCGCTGGCTGCGCTATTACGCGGGCTGGGCCACGAAGATCGCGGGCGAAACGCTCGCCCCGTCGTTTCCCAGCATGAACGGCGAGCGCTACACGTCGTTCACGCTGCGCGAACCGCTGGGCGTCGTGTTCGGGATCATTCCGTGGAATTTCCCGGTGATGATCCCGGTGTGGAAATTCGGCGCGGCGCTCGCGACCGGCAACACGGTGCTCATCAAGTCGTCGGAGTTCACGCCGCTCACGATGCTGCGCATCGCGGAGCTGGCGACCGAAGCCGGTTTGCCCCCCGGCACGCTCAACGTGATCAACGGCACCGGCCAGGTCGGCGCGAAGGTGATCCGCGATCCGCGCGTGGCGAAGGTGTCGTTCACGGGTTCGGTGCCGACCGGTCGCATCATCGGCGAGCAAGCCGTCAACGCGAACTTCACACGCTTCACGCTCGAGCTGGGCGGCAAGAACGCGGCGGCTTTCCTGGCCGATACGCCGGTCGACAAGATTCTCGACGGCATCGTCGAGGCCGGGTTCCTGCATAGCGGGCAGGTGTGCGCGTCGGCCGAACGCTTCTTCGTGCATCGTTCGAAGTTCGACGAGGTGGTCGAAAAGATGAAGGCGCGCCTGGACGGCTTTCAGCCGGCCGATCCGATGGACGACGCCGGGATGATCGGCCCCGTCTGCAACGAACCGCAGTTCCGCAAGTGCGTCGACGCGTTCGACCTTGCGCGCTCGGAAGGCGACACGATCGTCACGGGCGGCGGCGCGTACGCGCGCGACGGCTTCTACGTGAAGCCGACGATCGTGCTGCCGCGTTCGCTGGAATCGGCTTCGTACCGCAAGGAGATCTTCGGGCCGGTCGGCGCGTTCGTGCCGTTCGACGACGAGGAAGAGCTGATCGCGATGATGAACGATACGCCGTTCGGGCTGACCGCGAGCCTGTGGACGAACGATCTGTCGAAGGCGCTGCGCTACGTGCCGCGCATCGAAGCCGGCACCGTGTGGGTGAACATGCATACGCTGGTCGACCCGGCCGTTCCGTTCGGCGGCGCGAAGGGGTCCGGCATCGGCCGCGAATATGGTTCGTCGTTCATCGACGCTTATACCGAGCCGAAAGCGGTGACCATTCGCTTCTGACGAAGCCACCTCCCGCGCAACCCGCCCGGGCAGAACCGGGCGGGCGTTTCAGTCACAAGCGGTTACCGCTCAGAACCGCGTACTGAACCCGATCCGCGCGACCGACTGCAGCGCGCCGCTCGACGCGCCGTTCGCGTCCATCACGCCGTTGATCTGCGCGTGGCTGCCGTGGCTCGCGCGCTGATGCACGCCCGCGACGTACACCATCGTGCGTTTCGACAGCCAGTACTGGACGGCGGCCAGGAACTGGTGCGCATGCGCGTTCTCGAGCGTGTCATTGCCCTTCATGTACGTGTAGCTCGCCCCGATCACCCAGACCGGCGACGGATGCCAAGCGGCGCCGGCCTCCGCCGACCACACGCCCGCACCATTCCACGCGTTGTGCACGGTCGTGAAAAGCGCCTTCGCCGTCACCGTGCCGAGCGTGTAGTGCGCGCCGGCGCCCCAGTTGCGCACGGTGGTGGCTGGCCGCCCATCCGCCGCGCCGTACTTCTGGTTCGTATAGGCCGCGCCCGCGCCGAACGGGCCGTTGTCGTAGCTCGCACCGACGCTGACCGTGTTGTTCGCGCCGACCGACCCCGCGACGTTCCCGAAGCCGTACAGCGCGCCGAAGGTCAGGCCCGAGATCGACGCGCTCGTGTACTTGACCGAATTCGCGACGCGATTGCTGCCCGCGACGCGGTCCCAGTCGAATGCGCCGGTCGGGTTGTTCGGCAGCGCGAGCGTGTCGAACGGCCCGTTGCGAAAGCCGTACAGCCCGACGAGATCCTGCGCGATCTCGTTGCCGCTCGCGGCCAGCGAATCGACCATGAATTCGTACTGGTTGCCGAGCGTCAGCGTGCCGTAGCGGTCGTTCTGCAGCCCGACATAGGCCGTGCGCGCGAACAACCCGCCGCCGATCATCGAGCCGTTCGCGAGCGAGAATTGATTGACGAGCCGGAAGATAGCGCGCGTGCCGGCGCCGAGATCTTCCTTGCCTTCGAAGCCGAGCAGGTTCGGGAAGAATATGTTGTCGTCGAATTTCGCGTTGCCGTGGCCGCCTTCGTTGCTGACATAGCTGATGCCGGCATCCAGCAGCCCGAACATCGTCACGCTGCTCTGCGCGCATGCCGCGGCCGGAATCGTGCAGGCCGCGAGGGCCAGCAGGGTCATTTTCGTCATCTCCAAATGCTCCTCACATGTTTCCGGTCTTGCCGGAATATTTTTGATTGGACTACTGATTGATATGAAGGTAGTGAATCGTTCGGCCGCCGATTCGGTCGTGCCGGGAACGGGATCGGAGCTGGATCGCGCACGCGGGCACCGGCGCGCAGCGCCTGCGCCAATGCCTGCGTGCGCCGGCCGCTATACCGTCGAATACCCGCCGTCCACCGGCACGATCGCGCCGGTGACGAACGACGCGCCGGGCGAGCACAGGAACAGGATCACTTCCGCGACCTCGTCGGCCGTGCCCCAGCGCGCGAGCGGCGTGCGCTCGAGAATTCGCCGCGACGCGTGCGTGTCGGCCATCAGCCCGCTGCTGAGCGGCGTGTCGATCCAGCCGGGCGCCACTGCATTCACGCGGATGCCGCGCTCGGCCCACGCCTGCGCGAGCGAGCGCGTGAGCTGCGCGATGCCGCCCTTGCTCGCGCTGTAGGCCGGGCGGTCCTTGCTGCCGAAGTACGTGTACATCGACGCGACATTGACGATGCTGCCGCCGCTCGCCGACAGCGCCGGCAGCGCGGCGTCGGATGCCCGCATCACCGACGTCAGGTTCACGTTCAGCACGAGCTCGAACTGGTCCAGCCTGTACTCGTCGGCGTGCCGGCTGATGCCCACGCCGTTGACGAGTGCGTCGACGCGCGGCAGCGCGCGGATCCTGCGCGTCAAGGCTTCGCTGTCGGTCACGTCGACCTCCACGCAGCGGATCCCGGGATGCGCCGGCGCATGCGGGCCGGCGGCCTCGAGCCCGAGCGCGACGACCGACGCGCCCGCGTCCGCGAAACGCCACGCGGTGCGCGCGCCGATGCCCGACGTGCCACCCGTCACGACGACGGTCTTGCCGTCAAACGACCAGGGGCGGCTCATGCTCGATGCTCCCGACGGTGTGAAGACGGCGCGCATGCCGGCGCGGCGGCGCAACCAGGATCTTGATCTGCGCGCGATCGGCGAGCAGCGCGTCGAAGCCGTCGGCGACGGCATCTTCGAGCGCGACCGTGCGCGTGACGATCGACGTGAGATCGAGCGCGCCCGACCCGATCAGCCGCAGCAGGTCTTCGTACACGTGCCGGTAGCCGACGCTCGCCGTGAAGGTCAGCTCGTCGTTGACCGCGCGGAACGCATCGAAACCTGCATGCGGCATCAGGCCGACCATCACGAGGCGGCCGCCCTTGCGTAGCCCCTGCATCGCGGCCTCGAACGTGGCCGGCAGGCCGGCCGCCTCGAAGCTCACGTCGACGCCGAGCCCGCCCGCCGCTTCGCGGATCGCATCGCGCAGCACCGGCGCGTCGAGCGAGCGCGCGTCGAACGCGTGCGTCGCGCCGAAGCGCGCGGCCGCGGCGAGCCGCTCGGGCGACACGTCGACCGCGACGATGGTCGTCGCGCCCTGCAGCTTCGCGAGCATGATCAGCAGCAGGCCGATCGGCCCGAGCCCGAACACCGCGCAGGTGTCGCCGAGCCGCAACTCGCCACGCCGCAGCGCATGCAACGCGACGGCCGCCGGTTCCATCACCGCGGCCTGTTCGAGACTGACGTCGTCGGGGAGTCGATGCAGCATGTAGGCCGGCACGACCGCGAAGTCGGCCATCCCGCCATCGCCCATCAGGCCGGCGAAGCCCATCGATACGCACAGGTTGTACGAGCCCGAGCGGCAGTACGCGCACTGGTGGCAGTGATACTCGGGCTCGACCGCGACGCGGTCGCCCGGGGTCAGCGTCGTCACGCCCGCGCCGACTTCGACGACGGTGCCGCAGAACTCGTGACCGAGTGTGAGCGGGGCGGTGCGGCCGGACAGCGGATGCGGCGTGTCGACAGGAATCGCGTGCGGGCCGTCTGCATATTCGTGCAGGTCGCTGCCGCAGATGCCGCAATACGCGACCGCGATGCGGACCTGGCCGGGCCCGGCGCGCGGCGTGTCGAGATCGACCACGCGGAGGTCGCGCGGGCCGTGCCATTGAAGTGCACGCATGTCAGCGTCCTCCGAGGTTCTGGGTATCGAGACGGGGGGTAGCGTCGGCGAGCGCGCGCTTGCGCAGCACGGCGGGCGCGGTTTCGACCAGGCCGAACGACAGCACGCACGCGAGAATCGCGCCGGCGGCCGACGTCCACATCGCGAACTGCAGGCCGTACTTGTCGGCCGCGAAGCCCGCGACGGTCGGCGCGACGAAGCCGCCGATCAGCTCGCCCGCGCCCATGATCAGGCCGAGCGCGCTGGCGATCGCGCGGGGCGGCACGGTTTCGGCCGGGATCGTCGCCATGAACAGCGTGAAGCAGCCGAGGCCCGTGTACGTGACGAACACGAGTGCGCCGAGCGCCCAGACCGAGCCGACATGGATCATCACGACCGGGCACGCGGCCGCGACCAGCGCGAACGCGATCATCGTCGGCTTGCGGCCGATGCGGTCGGAGATCGCCGGCACCGCGAAGCCCCAGAACACCCACGCGGCGCCGAGGCAGGTCATCACGACGCCCATGTCGGCCGGCGACAGATGGCGGCTTTCCACGAGGAAGACCGGCGCGAACGAGATGATCACGACGAACCACGTGAGGAAGAAGCAGCTGATCAGCACGCAGAGCAGGATGTTGCGTTCCTTCAGCAGTGCCCAGCGGTTGATCGCCGCGCCGCTCGCGGCCGGCGCGCCGGCGCCGACGGCCGGTGCATGCCGTACGCCGCCGGGCGGCACTTCACGCACCCAGCGCCAGATGCAGAACGCGATCAGGAAGCCCGGAATGCACGATACGTAGAACGCCTCGCGCCAGCCGTAGGCGGTCGCGATCCCGATCACGACCGGCGGGCCGATCATCGCGCCGAGCAGGCCGGCAGCCGAGCCCTGCAGCAGACCCATGTTCAGTCCGCGGCGGCTCGGCGTCGAGCTCTCGACCATCAGCGATTGCGACAGCGGCAGCACGGGCCCTTCGGCGATGCCCATCAGCGCACGGAACGCGATCAGGCTCGCGAAGCCGCCGACGAGCCCCGACAGCGCCGAGCACACGGAGAAGCCGAGCACCGCGGCGATCAGCAGCGGCTTGCGCGTGCCGCGCGCATCGGACCAAGCGCCGGTCGCGGCACCCGACAGCGCCCACGTGAGCGCGAGCGCGGACGACACCATGCCGAGCTGCGTATTCGACAGATGCAGCTCGGCCGACATGAACGGGAACAGGAACGACAGCGCGAGGCGGTCGAAGAACACGAAGCCGAACGTCATGAACAGGATCAGCAGCAGCCTGTTCTCATACGTCCATGCCGGTTTGAAGGAGGGGTGGGATGTCATGAGCGGCCTCGTCGCGCGTCAGCGGAACAGCTTCTCGATCGCTTGGGCGCCGAGGCCGACCTTCTCGTAATGGGCCTTGCACATCGCGATGTACGAATGCACGTCGAAGTAGCCGTCGGGGTTGCCTTCGTCGTCGAGCCAGATCAGCGGGCCCTTGACGATGAAGAACGCGCGCATCGGTTCCGGGTGGTCGAACGCGACGAGCGTATGGCCTTCGCCGGGCGTTTCATACACGAAATCGCCGCGCGTCGCGGTCCATTCGTGCTCCAGGTAGCCCCACTTGCCCGACAGCGTGTAAGCGAACACCTCGTGCGGGTGATAGTGGCGGTTCACGAGCCCCGCTTCCTTCGCCATCAGGATGTCACACCATTTGTTCTGCGACGGCGAGATCCACAACGGCCGCGATGAAACCGTTTCGGTGAACGGAACGTAAAGGCGCTCGTCGTCGGTGGCCGCATTCGGAATGTAAGCTTCCGGCAGCGCATCGGGCTTGAACGGATTGGCAATCGGCGCGATGTTTTGCCAGAATTCGGATACGGCTTTGTCGACCACGGTGTGTCTCCTTGTCGTTGGGTGTCGTGGGGTCGACTGTAGCCAGCCGGTGTGCGGCGCTCTTGACTGGGCTGGACGAATTGCTTGATCGGGCCGGACATCGCACCGCACCGCACTGCACCAATAACCTACGCACCATCCCCCAATCCGTGCCGCTCCGCACGACAGGCGACTCCAGGAGGCGACGTGACGAATTCGACCGTTCTTTCATGCACGCGAGGCTCGACGGCCGACGTGCCGGCGCGCGACCGGATGGCGTACTGGGATGCGTTCAACGCCGCGACGCTGGTCGGCCTGCGCTGCTCGTCGCTGTCGCTGGCGGGGCTCGAGGTCGAGAAAACCGATCTCGCGCTGCCGGGGCTCGGCGTCGCCGACATCAGCGGCCGCGATCACGTGATCGAGCGCAGCCCCGCGCTGGTGCGTCAACTGCCGAAGGAGTCGCTGTTCGCGTGCCAGATCCTGAGCGGTCGTGCGTATTTCATCCAGCGCGACCGGTGCCTGCTCGCGGAAGCCGGCGATGTCGTCGTGTACGACACGCGCGTGCCCTACCTGTTCGGATTCCTGACGCCGATGCGGCAGCTGCTGGTCGACATCCCGATCACCACGTTCGACGACCGCTTCGACGCGGAGCTGGCGGCGCTGCCGCTGCGGATCGCGCCGAAACCGGGCGCCGGCGCGATGCTCGGCGCGACGCTGCGCGCGAGCGTCGAGCGGTTCATGAGGGATCCGGTCGAAGAAGACGCCGCGCGCTTCGTCGAACATACGCGCACGCTGGTCGCGGAGCTCATCGGCGCGGAAGTGAACGGCGCGGGCGCATCGCGCGCGTCGCTGTCGTACCTGCTGACCGCGAAGCAATACATCGCGACGCATCTCGGCGACCCGGAGCTCGGGCCGCAGGCGGTCGCCGATGCGGTCGGGCTGTCGTTGCGGCACCTGAGCCGGCTCTTTGCCGCCGAGGGCGACTCGATCACGCAGCACATCTGGTCCGAGCGGCTGTCGCATGCGCATCGCGAACTGGTCGATGCGCGCCTGCGCAAGACGAGCATCGGCGAGATCGCGTTTCGCTGGGGGTTCTCGAGCCAGGCGCACTTCAGCCGCGCGATTCGCGAACGCTACGGTGCGTCGCCGATGGCGCTGCGCAGCGCCTGTTGAAACAGCGGAACCGATGTTGAAGCGGCGCGTGGCTCACGCGCCGTTTTCGTTTTCATTGCGCTTTCGTCGCGGCGGGGGCTCGCTTCCTCAACCCACGATCATGCTCGCCGGCGCGGTATCGCCAACGCATCGCAGATCCGCAATCCGTCGATCCGTTGAACCGCGAACCCCTGCGGTCCAAGCAACCGCCCGCCGCGAACGCCCTCAGACCGCGCTGGCCTCGTCGATCTTGCGGATATCTTCGTCATCGAGCTTCACGCGGATCGCTTCGCCGAGCAGCGCGAGCTGCGACAGCGACGTCGCGCTCGCGATCGGCGCGGTGATCGTCGGCCGCGCGATCTGCCACGCGAGCGCGATCGCGGCCGGTTGCGTGCCGTGCTTCGCCGACACGTCGTCGAGCGCCGCGAGAATGCGCAAGCCGCGCGCATCGAGATAGCCGGCGACGCGATCGCCGCGCACGCTCTTCTTCAGGTCGGCGTCGCTGCGGTACTTGCCCGACAGGAAGCCGCTCGCGAGTGCGTAGTAGTTGACGACGCCGAGCTTCAGGTCGCGCACGACCGGTTCGAGATCACGCTCGTATTCGGCGCGGTCGATCAGGTTGTATTCCGGCTGGATCACCTGGTAAGCCGGCAGGCCGGCGCGCTTGCTGATGTCGGCGGCTTCGCGCAGGCGCGCGCCGCTGTAGTTCGACGCGCCGATGATGCGCACCTTGCCCGCGTCGATCAGCGTCTGGTAGGCGGCGAGCGTTTCCTCGAGCGGTGCCGTGTCGGCGAGATCGCGGTGCGAGAAATACAGGTCGATGTAGTCGGTCTGCAGGCGGCGCAGCGAATCGTCGGCGGCCTTCAGGATGTTGTCCTTCGTCAGGCCCGCGCGCGCCTCGAGCAGGCCGACCTTGGTCGCGATCACGACCTGGTCGCGCTTGCCGGAACGCTTGAGCCACTTGCCGATGATCGTTTCCGATTCGCCGCCGCTGTTGCCGGGCGCCCACGCCGAATAGACGTCGGCCGTGTCGATGAAGTTGATGCCGGTGTCGGCGAGCGCGTCGAGCAGCACAAACGATGCGTTCTCGTCGACGGTCCAGCCGAAGACGTTGCCGCCGAAGGCGAGCGGTGAAACCTGGATGTCCGACGTGCCGAGGGTGCGTAGTGCCATGTTGCTCTCCTGATGCTGCGGGGTGACGGGATTGAACGACGGAGATGAAGCAGGTCGCGTTGAGACGGCGAAGCGCATCGCGAGGTTCCGCCGCGCGCGCACAAACCGGTGTGTTTCGCGACGGCATGCCGGGATGCCGGACAGGGCGCCGTCATCGCGGCGATGCTGTCCGTTCGGGCGCCGCCCGGATCGTGCAGGGATGCTGTATTTATTACCGATTTGCCGCGTCGGACTGGGGAATTGCCGGAGTGCGTGAGCGTTGTCGCGGCCCGTTGTCTACGATATCCTTTCATCCCAAAATTAAGGGAGGCAGCGGGCCGCTGCCCATACGAACGAAAAATCATTCTGAGGCGGTCATGGCTGACCTGGCGGCATTCATTCGCACCCCGTTTTTCCTGCAAGACAAGCGCCTGCTCGCGCTGTCTTTTCCTCACGACGACGCACCCTCCGTCACCGATTCGTACGGCCGGCAACGTCCGGCGCGACTGGTCGTCGAGCGGCTCGTCGCGCACGAGGGGCTCGGAATCGATTTCACGTTTGAACTGACGCTGCTGTCCGGCGAGGCGGGCGTCACGCTGGCCGACATGCTGGGCAGGCTGCTCGCGGTGTCGATGGTGCGGCCCGATGGCGGCCTTCGTCATTTCACCGGTTATTGCACGGAGTTCTCGCTCGTCCGCAACGACGATTCGATCGCGGAATATCGCGCGGTGTTGCGCCCGTGGAGCCACTTCCTGCGCACGCGCGTGAACAACCGCCTGTTCCTCGGGCAATCGCTCCAGCAGCAGATCGGCACGTTGCTCGCCGATTACCAGGGGCTCGCTCCGTCCTGGGAGTGGCGCGTGCGCCGCGACGATCCGGCGCGCACCATGAACGTTCAGGGCGCAGGGCTCGGCGAAAGCGACTGGAACTACATCGTCCGCCACCTGGAAGCCGCCGGGTTCCTGTACTGGTGGGAGCACGACGAGAAAGGGCTGAAGCTGGTTATCGGCGACGACAGCACGGTGCAGTGCCCGGCCATCGACGGCCGCTCGCCCGAGATCCGTTTCCAGACGCACGACGGCTCGATGGCCGCGGACGCCATTTCGCAATGGTCGGCCGTGCGGTCGCTGACCGCGGGAAGCTACAGCGCGACGGCGTTCGATTTCAAGGCGCCGCATGCCGCCAGTGCGCAGATACCGACGCTTCATCCGCCGGGTGTCGCGCCCCAGGTCGAGCACCATGAATACGTGGGGCACTACGGTTTCGCGAAGGAAACGCGTTCCGGCGATGCGCTGGCGCGCGTGCGGATGGAGGAGATCGAGGCCGCGGCGGCGCGTTTCGACGCGGCCGGCAACCATCACGGCATCGTGCCGGGCCGCTGGTTCCAGCTCTCCGATCACTTCAGCACGGCGTCGGGCAGCCCGGAGGACCATCGGTACCTGATTCTCGAAGCCCGTCACGAGGCGGCGAACAACTATCTGCAGGCCGACGGCAAGCCCGAGTATCGCAACCGCTTCGTCGCGGGCCACCGGCATGCGCCGTGGCGCCCGGGCCGTGGGTTCAACAGCGAACCCGTGCGGGTGCTTGCGCCGCAGACCGCGACCGTCGCGGGCGCGAAAGGCGCCGGCAGCGTCGACGTCGACGAGTACGGCCGGGTCTGCATCGTGTACCACTGGGATCGCGCGGCGCAGACCAGCGCGCGGATTCGCGTGGCGGCCGGCTGGGCCGGTGGCGAGAAGGGCATGATCGCGCATCCCCGCGTGGGCAGCGAGGTGCTCGTGATGTGCCTCGACGGCAATCCCGACCGGCCCGTCGTGTCGGGTACCACGTACAACGCGGAACGGATGCCGCCGTGGGCGCTTCCCGACCAGCAGGTGCTGACGGGGCTGCGCAGCCGCGAGCTGTCGGGCGACGGCGGCAATGCGGCGGGCGGCCGTTCGAATCACGTGCTGCTCGACGATACGCCGCAGCAGCTCCAGCTGAAGCTGCGCAGCGATACCGACGCCAGCGAACTGACGCTGGGGCACAACGTCCGCATCGACAATACGCAGGGGCGCACCGACCAGCGCGCGCGCGGTTTCGAATTGCGGACCGACGCGCACGGTGCCGTCCGGGCGGCCAAGGGCCTGCTGGTGACGAGCGAAGCGCGCTACGAAGCACGCGCCCATGCGACGGACCTCGGCGAGACCGTCGCGCGCCTCGAGAAGGCGCACGACCTGCATGAAACGCTGTCGGGCTCCGCGCATGACGTGAAGGCGCAGGAGTCGGGCGACCAGGATGCCGTCCATCAGGCGATCCGGACGCAGAACGACGGCCTCAAGGGCAGCGGCGGCAATCCGCAGCAGGGCGAATTCCCGGAATTCGCGCAGCCGTTCCTGGCGCTCGCCAGCCCGGCGGGGATCCTGGCCACCACGACGGGATCGACCCATGTTGCGAGCGACCAGCACGTCGCACTGACGAGCGGTGCCCACACGAGCATCGGCGCGGGCAAGAGCATGCTGGTCAGCGCGCAGGAGGCCGTGCGCGTCGCCGCGTTCGAGAAAGGCATCCGGCTTGTCGCGGCCGCCGCCGACATCGACATCCAGGCGCTGAAGGACAGCATCAATGTGCTGGCCAAGCTGGACGTGAAGGTCGATGCGAACCGCATCACGATCACCGCAAAGGAAGAGGTCCTGATCAACGGCGGTACCAGCTACACGCGCTGGAACGGTAGCGGCATCGTCCATGGGACCAAGGGCGAATGGACCGCGCATGCCGCGTCGCATGCGTTCATCGGGCCGGACAACCTGCCCGTGCCCGCCCGGGCGTTCCCGGGCACGGCCTGCGCGCCGTGCATGGTCAATGCGGCATCGATGGCGTCGCCGTTCGCGGCCAAGGCGTGAAGCAGGGTACCGAATGACGAATGACCCGATGGCCGCACAGGCGGCCGATGCGCTCCAGGCCGTGCTGTCGTCGCAGGACGGGCTGCGTGCCTACGTACTGGTCGACGGCGCGTTGCTGGATACGTTGCCGGACGACGAAAAGGCGCCGTGGCCGGCGTTTGTCGCGGCGTCGCTGCTCGACAACGCCGATGACGATGCGAGGCGCGTCGGGCCGTTGCTGTTCGAATGGCAGCCTGCCGATGACAGAGCCGATGCCGAGGGCGAGACCGATCCGCGCAGCATTCCGTGGCCGGCGGCAAGCGTGCTCGTGTCGCCGCTGACGCTCGCGCAGTTGGCTGCGCATCTCGCGCCGATGGTGGATGTCCAGCTCGAGCAGATGGAGAGCGCGATGCTGATGCGCTTTTTCGATCCGCGCGTGTTGCCGTTCTGGCTCGACATGCTGCCTGCGGCGCATCGCGCGTACCTGGCGCAGGGCGTGCGGCACTGGATTCATCGGGATACCGAACTGCAGATCCGGATGGCGGACATCGCCGCGCCCGCCCACGTCGCGCGTGCCGCCGAATTTCCGCTGCAGTTGTCTCAGGCGCAGGAAGACGGCCTGCTGGCTGCCTGCTATCCGTACACGATGATCGAGCGGCTGCGGGCCGAGAAGCCGGCGCTGCTGGCCTCGTTGCCGGCCGCGCGGCACTACGGTTTCGTGCGCGAGCAGCTCGAGCGATGCCAGGCGCATGGCGCCGAGAGCGCGGCGTCGCTGCTGATCTATTGCGAACTGGCGCTGCGGTACGGCGGGCGTTTCGACGAGCATCCGGAGATGGCCGCCGTGTTCGACGCGGTCGCGCAAGGGCAGGATTTTCCGCAGGCGCTGGCGCTTGTGCCGGCGGAAGGTTGGCAGCGGATGCAGGAAGCGGCGGAGTGACGGGCGCGCGCGATGAGTCGTCCCGACCGGACAAGCGTTCCGGATGTCACGGACGACCCGAAGAAATCGACTGGAAAAGAAGGATGTTCAATATGAACCGCTGCTGGATGACCTTGCTGTCTGTGATGGTTTTCTCCACGGCTGCATGCAGCAAGACCACGGGCGACACCGAAAAGAACAGCCTCGCGCCCGGCGAAGTGAACAAATGGAACGACCCGAACTACGACATCATTACCGCCGGGTCCTTCAACTATACGGATTACGACATCTACCGCGTCTATCTCCTGCCGCCCGACGGGAACAGCCTTGACGACGCGGCAAGCGCCGACGGTGCGCGCGCCACGCCGAGGAGTGCGAAGTACTGGTCCGGCGGCGGCGGATCGCGCGCCAGTCTCGCCTGGGATTTCCGCTGGAAGACACCGAAGACGTTCAAGGTGTGGTGGGAGCGTGTGGTCGACAAGCGCGCGATGGAAGCGTCGTCCGCGAATTACGACCTCTACACCCATCGTGAAACCCAGCCTGGGATGGCATGGTGCGAAGGCGAGATCACGGTCACGCGCCCGCCCGTCAAGGACAAGAGCGGCGGCATCGTGCTGCACTTCTTCCCCGACGGCCGAGTGGAAGGCGACATGGATTTCGACGCCGACGGTCCGGACCCGAAGGTGGCGCTTGCCAAGCGCGACGAGCAGCGCAAGCTGACCGGCCGCGCGTGCGTGAAGGAAATTTCCAATCCGTTTTATGGGCGAAAGAAGCCGGCCCAGTGGAATTGACGCTGGACGCATAGCCGGAACAGGAGCGTAACTGCCATGAGCAATCCCCCCCTCATTCGACGCATCACCGATATCACGCCGGTCGAGGACGCCATCCGGAACGGGTATCGCGAGGCGCTCGATCCGCTGCGTGTCGAGCAATGCAAGGAGTGCCCGAAACCCGTGTGGTTCACGGCGTTCTTCGATGGCACGGGCAACAATTTCGGCGTGGACGGCAACGGTTCGACGGACGTCGCGAAGACCAAGTACAGCAATATCGCCAAGCTCGCGATGTTTGCCCACGTCCCGTTCAACAAGGCCAATCCGCGCACGATGGGCCGGTATGTCGAGGGTGTCGGCACGCCGTGCAGCAAGGTCGGCGATTCGGGGGACGGTCTCGACGGCGCGCTGGGCATGGCGTCCGCGAGAAAGGGGGAGGCACGCATTCGCTGGATGCTCGGCGAACTCGACAAGCACGTCGCGAGCCACATGCCGGCCGTGAGCCAGATCAACGTGGCCGCGTTCGGCTTCTCGCGCGGTGCCACGGAGGCGCGGGCGTTCGTTCGCATGCTGACCGAGCGACTGGCCGAGAACATCGGCGGCAGGCTCTGGTGGAACAGGAAGAACATGAAGGGGATGCGTCCCGAAGTGGTCGTCTACTTCCTGGGCATCCTGGACACGGTGGCGTCGACGGGCTTCGGCGGCAGTCGCCTGGAGAAGGCGGCGCCCTACATCGTCGGCGGGGTCCTCGGGCCGGTCGCCGGCGGCCTGCTCAGCAGCATCGACAAGGGCGGCCACGCGGAGTGGGCGAACGACATCCGCATTCCGGACTACGTACGGCAATGCGTTCACTATGTTGCTTCGCATGAAGTCCGCGAGAAATTCCCCAGCGACTCGGTGCGGGAGGACCAGAAGCTTCCGTCGAACTGCCGCGAGGTGTACTACCCGGGCATGCACTCGGACGTGGGCGGCGGGTACGAGCGCAACTACCAGGAAGGGCGAACCAACGAACTGGCCAACATCCCGCTGAACAATCTCTACATCGAGGCCTGGAAGGCCGGTGTGCCGTTGCGCCCGCCGAAGGAGGTGATGGACGATGCCGGCGGGCTGTTCGCGATTTCCAGGGAACTGGAGACGGCCTGGAACGTGTACATGGGCCAGGGCAACGAACGACGCGCGGGCGTGGCGCCGAACAGCGACAGGCTCGAGCCGCAGGTCATCTGGCACATGAACCGCTATTACCATTGGCGTGCCAGCCGCAGCCGGCGCCTGCACGACGGCCGGCTGAAGCCGCCGGGCGGCGTGAATTCCTACATGGCCATTACCGACAGCGAATGGAACGACGATGCCGAAAGCATCCGCGAGGACAGCGGGGGCTACGTGACGAGCTACGTGTCGGAGCAGCACAAGGCTATCGATGCGGCCACGCGGGTCAAGGGCAACTGGCTGGGCGGTATCGACGCGGATGCGCGCGCGACGTTCGATCGTTTCTTCGATCACTACGTGCACGACTCGATTGCCGGTTTCAAGAAGCAGATGGAAGACGGTCACGTCGGCTTTGCCGAATCGAGCCGCTGGTCGGTCAACCGCCAGTACTTCATGGGCAAGCGCGGCAAGAAGTTCCTGTACTGGCGCTATGAAGGCGACAAGGCCGAGCATGCCGCCACGCAACTGGCCAAGGCCGATCCGGCCAAGCAGCGGGACCCGATGGCGGTCAACGAGCCTCAGCTTGCCGACAACCAGCCCGCGACGACCGGCGGCGATGCGACGTCGACCGCCTGACGCCTGACGCCGTACGCGGCACCGCTCGCGACAGCGAGCGGAAAACCTGACGTCGCGGCAGACCGGATCTGCCGCGACGCTCCCTTCCTCACCGCAACTGCACGGCTGCGAGAAACAGCACCATGCTGCCGATCGCGCCATCCAGCACGCGCCACGCAACGGCCTTGCGGAACCACGGCGCGAGCAGTCGCGCCCCGTATCCCAGCCCGAGGAACCACACGACGCTGACCGCCATCGCGCCGATCGCGAACGCGAGGCGCGCGCCTTCCGGCTCGCGCGCACCGGCCGTGCCGATCAGCAGGAACGTATCGAGATACACGTGCGGGTTGAGCCACGTGAACGCGAGCGTCATCAGCACGATCGCGACCGTGCTCTGCGGCGGCGGCGCGACGGCGTCGCCGCGGACGTCGAGCGTTTCGTGTCCCGGCTTGAATGCCCGGCGCAGCGCGTTGAAGCCGAACCATGCGAGATACGCGAGGCCGACGTACAGCACCACATGGACGAAGGTCGGATAGCGTTCGACCAGCACCGACGCGCCGCCGACGCCCGCGCCGATCAGGATCATGTCGGACAGCGCGCACAGCAGCACGATCTTGCCGACATGCGAGCGCATGATGCCTTGCCGGAGCACGAATGCGTTCTGCGCGCCGATGGTGACGATGAGCGAGCCGCACAGGGCCGCGCCGTGGGAAAAAGCGATCCAGTTCATGATGGGGAAAGGTGAAGCGGTAGACGGGGGAATCGGTTGGCGCTAGTCTGCGGTTAGCCGGAACATAAGAGAAGCTAATTCACCTAATGCTGATTAAGGAAATCTAATGCTCGACTATGCGTTGCTCGACGCCCTTGCGGCGGTGATCCGGCACGGTTCGTTCGAACGGGCGGCCAAGGAGCTGAACGTCACGCCGTCGGCGGTATCGCAGCGCGTGAAGCTGCTGGAGGAGCGCGTCGGCAGCGTGCTCGTCAAGCGCGGGCAGCCGTGCGTCGCGACGACGTCCGGCGCACTGCTGTGCCGGCATACGGAGCGCGTGCAGTTGCTCGAGGCCGAACTGGGCGGCCGGATGCCCGCGTTGCCGGGCCAGATCGCGAGCGCGTGGCCGACGTTGCGCGTGGCCGTCAACGACGACAGCGTCGCGACCTGGTTCATCGACGCGGTCGGGCCGTTCTGTACCGAGCGCGAGACCTTGCTCGATCTCGTGATCGACGACCAGGACTACACGGCCGCGCGCATTCGCGACGGCAGCGTGCAGGGCGCGGTGACCGCGCAGGCCGAGCCGATCCAGGGATGCCGGTCGACGCGGCTCGGGCGCATTCGCTATCGCGCGGTGTGTTCGCCGGCGTTTTACGACCGCTATTTCGGCGCGGGCATCACGCGCGATGCGCTGCGCCGCGCGCCATGCGTGATGTTCAATCCGAAAGATGGCCTGCAGGCACGCTTCATCCGGCGCGTGACGCGTGCGGATCTCGATCCGCCGCAACACTGGATCCCGCACGTCGCGGGCTACCTGCGCGCATGCGAAACGGGGCTGGGATGGGGAATGTGCCCGGACCGGATGGTCGATCGCCAACTGCAGGCGGGCGAACTGGTCGACATGTCGCGCGGGCGGACCGTCGATATCGAGCTGTACTGGCAGAGCTGGCGCCTGTCGATCGGCTGGCTCGACGACTTCAGCGCGGCGCTCAAGACGCGTGCCGCGCTGTTTCTCGACTGATCGAAGCGGGAGGGGTGGGAGAAGCGGGAGGGGCGGGAGAAGCGGGAGAAGCGGGAGAAGCGGGAGAAGCGGGAGAAGCGGGAGAAGCGGGAGAAGCGGGAGAAGCGGGCGGCGGCGCGCAGGTCGCGCGCCGCGCGGGGTCAGACTTGATGGAGGCCGTCGAAATCGACGATCTGCACGAGGCGGCCCTGCATTTCGATCAGGCCGCGCTTCTGGAACTTCGACAGCGTGCGGCTGACCGTTTCGAGGGTCATGCCGAGATAGCTGCCGATGTCTTCGCGCGTCATCCGCAGGTTGAATTCCGACGGCGAATAGCCGCGCTTCAGGTAGCGTGACGACACGTCGAGCAGGAACGCGGCGACGCGCTCTTCTGCGTTCAGCGAACCGAGCAGCATGGTTTGCGACGTTTCGCGCACGATCTGCTCGCTCATCAGCTTGTGCATGCGCAGTTGCATCGTGCCGGCCTCCGAGCAGAGCGACTTGAGCGCGCTGTACGGAATCACGCAGACCGAGCTGTCTTCCAGCGCGACCGCGGTGCGCGGGTGGGTATCGTCGCAGATGCCGTCGAGGCCGAGCGCTTCGCCCGCGAGGTGCAGGCCGGTGACCTGTTCACGGCCGTCGTGGCGCGTGGCGACGGTTTTCAGCGAACCCGAGCGCACGGCGTACAGGTTGTCGAACGTGTCGCCTTCGCGGAACAGCGCTTCGCCGCGCTTGACCGGGCGCGCCGCGCAGATGACCGATTCGAGGCGGCTGAGCGCTTCGGGTGCGAGGCCCTGCGGCATGCACAGGTGTCGCATGGCGCACGACGAGCAGTGCGGGGCCTGGCGGGGAGCCGCCCGGCTGCCTGCATGAAACGGGGCCGCGGGGCGTGTGGCGACGGGCGTCAGCATGATCGTTTACTCCGGCGTTGAATCGACGAAATCATTGTCCCACCGCAACTTGCCGCTGTCGGGTGACAAAACGTCGCGACCGCGCGCGCATGCCGCAGGCATCGCAACGGCATGCAGGCACGCATGCCGTTGCACGTGCGCGCTGCGCCGCCAACGCTCAGCCATCCTGATCGTCGGTATGCGCGGCGGCCGGGATCAGCAGCACGGGCAGCGTCGCATGCCGCACGCACTGTTCGGCGATGCTGCCGAGCACGAGGCGACGGAACCCGCGGCGGCCATGCGTGCCGAGCACGAGGAGATCGGCGCCGAACGCTTTCGCACCATCGAGGATCAGCGTCGACACGTCGTTGATCGACGACGCCTCGCTCATCACCGTCGCGCCCTTCACGCCTGCCGCCTGCATCAGCTTCGTGAAATCCGCCGCGAGCGTGTTGCCTTGCGCGACGAGCTGGTCGCGCAGCACGGACGGGTCATAGCCTGGCACGTTGTAGTAGATCGCGGCGTTCTCGACGACGTAGAACGGTTGCAGTTCGGCACCGTGCTCCTTCGCGAGCACGAGGGCGGCATCGAACGCGTGGCGGGACGTGTCGCTGCCGTCGATGGCAACCAGAATGCGCTTGTACATAGTGTCTCCGAGTGGCGGGTTGGACGAAAGTCGGCCGAACGGCCGAGCGGGTCGTGCGTTGCTGCGAGGCAGAGTAAACCAACGGCAGGGACTCTGCAGCGACGTGCCGGCCGTCGCGATCGCGGCGCTTCGGCCGTCGCGGCGGCGCGCAGCGATCGCGGGCCATGCACGCGCTGCATGCTGTGTTTCGCGATAGGCGCGACGGTTCGCGACGGTTGGCCGCGCGCAATGACAGCGCGCGAGCGTCGCGTGGATGTCGGCTCGTCACCGGTCGCGGTTGCACGGGCAGCGTGCGACGGCGCGGCGTGCGAGCGCGTCCGACCCGCACACCGGCGTCGTCGACGCATGCCGACGATCACCTGACAAACCGCTACCCTCGCCCTCCATTGGACCGCATCCGCAGCCGCGACGGCGTGACTTCGATCAACGCCCGTGCATCGGCGTCGCTCGGGATTCGACGCCCGACGTCGCGAAACCGAGAATGCCGAATCCGGCGCTGATATCGATACCAGCGCCGATCCGAAAGATCGCGCCGTCGACACACCGACCGGACGACCGGCACGCATCGGCCGCCGGCCCCGCTTCGACCCCGCACTCGAACGACCGATTCAAACGCCGCGCGCGCTACTCCGGCACCGTCGTGATTTCGATCACCCGTTCCGGCCGGCGTCCGTGGCCGGGCCAATACGCGCTGCCGTACATCCGATGAATCGGGCCGTACGGCTCGTCGACTGGGTGCGACGGCGCGTCGAACCCCTTCTCGATCACCATGTAGCCGGCACGCAGCGCGAACGCAGGATGATTGCCGCCGGGCCGGCTGTCGAAGCCGGCGAACCCGTCAGCGGCCTCCGGCATCGCGTTGACGAGCGATGCGTTGCTGCGCGTGATCTGGTCGGGCGAGAACGCGAGGCCGCTCGCGAGTCGGGCGGCCTCGCGATTCTTGCCGTCGGTGTCGACGGTGCTGTCGTGCGTGTCATCGTTGTCGAGTTCGATGCTGCGCGGGTGCACGGCGTGCCCTTGAGCTGACGTTTCCATCGCGGCTCTCCTGGCGGCGAAGCGCTCCGGATCGAAGCAAGTCCCGTTCCGGGCAAGACGGGAAAACGGCGCGCGGGCGATCGCCGCGATCGCCAGGCGCGCGCTGATTTGTCATGATTTATTTCAGCTAGAACCGCCGTTTTCTACAGAGTATGATTCTTTTCCTGCGAAGCGGCGACAGGGGATGCGGTCTCGCCGCCTCTGCCCGCACGGGGACGTCGCAGCACCCTAGAGACGGGTAGTGAACAACAAAGCAAGGGACTAGAGGTGGTGGATTCATGCAAGCGACTACTGCTTTCACGCACCGCGGTTATCTGTTGAATTGCGCGCCCGCGCGCGCCAGTGACGGGTCGTTCAAGCCCTACGTCGTGATCTCCCGATCGAGCGACGGGGAGCTCGTCGCCAACCGTTTTTTCCCGACCGAGCTCCAGTTCAACGACGAAGGCGACGCAATCGCGCACGCGCGCGACTGGGCCGTGCGCTGGATCGACGCGAGCAGCATCACGATCTGACGCCGTCGCGCGGCGCCGACGTTGGCCGTCCGGCCGATCCCCCCGGCGTGCCGCTGCCGGACAAAAACGCGGTAATCTTGCGGAACCCGTCACTTTATTAGCGGCCGTGCGATCGAGCGCGGCTGCCTGCATTGGCATATGTCGACATCACCCGTCCGTCAGTGGGGCCTCGAGGAAATCGTCGCCGGCTTGCGCGAGTCGCGCGAGGAACTCCATCGCACACGTCATCCGCGCGGCATCCGCGAGTTGCCGTCGCGCGACGCGATCTGCAAGATTGTCACCGGCCTGCGCGCGTCGATGTTTCCGACGCACTACGGCGCGCCGGATCTGACCGACGAAAGCGTCGACTACTACGTCGGCCACACGCTCGAAAGCACGCTGCGGATTCTGTCCGAGCAGGTTCGCCGCGCGCTGCCGTTCCTGCCCGAGCATGTGGACACGCCGTTCGCCGAGCTCGACGAACGCGCGTTCGAGATCGCGCGCGAGTTCGGCCGGCAGTTGCCGTCGATTCGCGCGCTGCTGGTCAGCGACATCCAGGCCGCGTATGCGGGCGATCCGGCCGCGCAGCACATCACCGAGATCCTGCTGTGCTATCCCGGCGTGCTCGCGATGATGCACCATCGGCTCGCGCATGCGTTGCACCAACTCGGTGTGCCGCTGCTCGCACGATTCATCAATGAAATCGCGCACTCGGCCACCGGCATCGACATTCACCCGGGCGCGCAGATCGGCCCGAGCTTCTTCATCGACCACGGCACCGGTGTCGTGATCGGCGAAACCGCGATCATCGGCGAGCGCGTGCGCGTGTATCAGGCCGTCACGCTCGGCGCGAAGAGCTTCCCGGCCGATGGCGAAGGCACGCTGGTGAAGGGCAATGCGCGCCATCCGATCGTCGAGGACGACGTGGTGATCTACGCGGGCGCGACGATTCTCGGCCGCGTGACGATCGGGCGCGGCTCGGTGATCGGCGGCAATGTGTGGCTCACGCACAGCGTGCCGCCCGGCACGAGCGTCGCACAGGGCAAGGTTCGCGAAGGCGGCAGCGCCGAGAAGCCGTAACGCGGCGCGCGAACGGCGCCGCTCATCCGGGGTCAGTGCTTGCCGGCAGGCGAGCGATGCTTGTACAGCACGTCCTGGTCGACGCGAATCAGGTTCTGCCCCGCGTCGACGACGAAATCCACGCCGTTGTAGGCGCTGCCCGTCAGCAGCAGGATCGCGCTCGCGACGTCGTCGGGGCCGGCGATGCGCGCGAGCGGCGTCGACGCGCGGCTCGCGTGTTCGAAGTCGGCTTGCGTCTGGTCGTCGCTCGGCAGCATCAGCCCGGGGAACACCGCATTCACGCGCAGCACCGGCGACGACGACAGCGCGAGCATCTGCGTGAGGTTGCCGAGCGCGGCCTTCGCGACCGTGTAGCTGAAATGGTCGCGGTGGAAGTTTTCCTTGATCTTCTGGTCGACCACGTTTACGACGACGCCCTGCGTGCCGGCCGCGCGGGCCCGTTCGTAGAACGCGCGCGTGAGCAGGATCGGTGCGCGGCAGTTGACGGCCCACGCCTGGTCGAACGCTGCGAGGTCGAAGCTCGGAAAATGATCCTGCCAGAACACCGACGCATTGTTGACCAGCACGTCGAGGCGGCCGAAGCGCGCATACACCTGGTCGATCAACGCGGTGATCTGCGCGGCATCCGACAGGTCGGCCTGCAGCGCGACGGAGTCGTGCCCGCGTTCGGCGATCGTGCGGGCCGCCGCATGCGCGGCATCGGCTGAGCGGTCGTAGTGGACCGCGGTGCGATAGCCGTGCGCGGCGAAATACTCGGCGAACGCGCGCCCGGCCCGGCGCGCGGCGCCGGTCACGAGTACGACCGGCGCATTCGCCGCTTGCTTCGTGGACTGCATTACGTATTCGTCAGGTTGACTGAAGAAGGATTCGCGACGATCGACAGGAATTCGCGCCGCGTCGATGGGTCGGTGCGGAACGTGCCGAGCATGCGCGACGTGACCATCTCGACCCCCGGCTTGTGGATGCCGCGCGTCGAGATGCACTGGTGCGCGGCTTCGAGGATCACGCCGACACCTTTCGGCTGCAGCACGTCGAACAGCGTGTCGGCGATCTGCACGGTCATTTTTTCCTGGATCTGCAGGCGCTTCGCGAACGCGTCGACCAGACGCGCGAGCTTCGAGATGCCGACGACGCGATGATTCGGCAGATACGCGACGTGCGCGCGGCCGATGATCGGCACCATGTGGTGTTCGCAGTAGCTCTCGAAGCGGATGTCCTTCAGCACGATCATCTCGTCGTAGCCGTCGACTTCGCTGAACGTGCGCGCGAGGATCTCGCGCGGCTCCAGCGCATAGCCGGCGAAGAACTCCTCGTACGCGCGCACGACGCGTGCGGGCGTGTCGAGCAGGCCTTCGCGGGCGGGATCGTCGCCGGCCCAGCGCAGCAGCACGCGAACGGCTTCCTCGGCTTCTTTCCGGCTCGGGCGGGATGCGGCCGGCTCGGGTCGCACGGTTTTTTTACCCATCTAGTCGCTCCATCGAATGCGGCCGCCTGCGGCGGCGCGAATATCCGGTCATTGTTTCATGCTTTCGCGGCGCGTGTGTGCGGGCCGCCGCTCGCCTGGCTTCACTTCGGCCACTCGTCCTGCTCGTCGTTGAATAGCGACGCGACCACTCCGCGCAGCCACGCGGTACGCGGATCGTTGTGGAACTTGCGATGCCAGTGCTGCTTCAGGTCGAAGCGCGGCAGCGGCAGCGGCGGCTCGACCGGCACGATGAACGCGTGCTCGGCCGCGTACGCATAGCCGATCGCGTGCGGCACCGTCGCGATCAGGTCGGTGCGGCTCAGGATGAACGGCAGGCTCATGAAGTGCGGCGTCTCGAGCACCGCGCGCCGGTGCATGCGCTGCTTTGCGAGGTATTTCTCGAGCACTTCCTGGCTGCGTCCTTCGGCGCGCACGACCGCGTGCCCGCAACCGAGAAACTGCTCGACCGTGAACGGCGGCGCCTGTTCGAACGGATGGCCGCGTCGCATCAGGCAGACGAACCGGTGCGTGAACAGCCGCTGCTGGAAGAAGTTGTTGCCGTCGAGATCGGGGAAGTAGCCGACCGCCAGATCGATCGAGCCGGCTTCGAGGCCGCGGCCGACTTCGTCGTGCGCGGGCGAGACCGAGCGCAGGTTCGCATGCGGCGCGCGCGTCGCGAACGCCTGCAGCAGCTTCGGCAGGAACACGATCTCGCCGACGTCCGACAGCGCGATCGAGAACGTATGCGTGCTCGCCGCCGGATCGAAGTCGTGCGGCGCGACGAGGCCGCGCTCGATCTGCGCGAGCGCGTCACGCGCGGCCGGCAGCAGCGTGAGCGCGCGCGGCGTCGGCTCCATCCCGCGCGACGTGCGCACGAACAGCGGATCGCCGAAATACGCGCGCAGGCGGCCGAGCGCCGTGCTCACGCGCGGCTGGCTCACGCCGAGCAGGTCGCCGGCGCGGCTGACGTTGCGCGTGTCATCGAGCGCGACGAGGTAGGGAATGAGGTTCAGATCGAGCGTGTCCATCGTCAGGCGAGTATCTAGAAAGCGTATACAACATATCTCCTGAATCGCATTGCTGCATAGTCGGGAAAGCGCTCAAATGTGTTCGACGATTCGAATTACTGTTCAGGAGACGAACAATGCGCACCCAGGTCGCCATCATCGGCGCCGGCCCGTCCGGCCTTTTGCTTTCCCATCTGCTGCGCCTGCAAGGCGTCGATGCCATCCTCGTCGAAGCGCGTTCGCGCGAATATTGCGAGAACCGCATTCGGGCCGGCGTGCTGGAACAGGGCACCGTCGACACGCTGAACGAAGCCGGCCTCGGCGAGCGGATGCGCCGCGAAGGGCTCGAACATCACGGCATCGAGCTGCTGTTCTCCGGCCAGCGCCATCGCATCGATTTGAGCGCGCTTACCGGCGGGCGCGCGATCACCGTGTACAGCCAGCACGAAGTCGTGCGCGACCTGATCGCGGCCGGCGACGCGCATGGTCACGCGATGCACTTCGAAGTCACCGACGTCGCGCTGCACGATGTCGAGAGCGAGCATCCGTTCGTCACGTTCAAGCACGCGGACGGCCGCGCGGACCGCATCGACTGCGACTACATCGCCGGCTGCGACGGCTTCCACGGCATCGCGCGCCAGACGATTCCCGCCGAGCGGCTGAACACGTTCGAGCGCGTGTATCCGTTCGCATGGCTCGGCATCCTCGCCGACGCGGCGCCGTCGCTCGACGAACTCGTCTACGCGCATCACGAGAACGGCTTCGCGCTGTTCTCGATGCGCTCGCCGACGGTCACGCGCCTCTACCTGCAGTGCAAGCCCGACGAAAACCTCGCCGAATGGTCCGATGCGCGGATCTGGGACGAACTGCACACGCGCTTCTCGAACGACACCGGCTGGACGCCGACCGAGGGCCGGATTACGCAGAAGAGCGTGACGCCGATGCGCAGCTTCGTCTCGGAGACGATGCAGCACGGCCGCCTGTTCCTCGCCGGCGATGCCGCGCACATCGTGCCGCCGACCGGCGCGAAGGGGATGAACCTCGCGGTGGCCGACGTCCGCGCGCTGTCCCGTGCGCTCGGCGCCCGCTACCGCGACGGCGACGCGACGCCGCTCGAGCGCTATTCGGCGACCTGTCTCGAACGCGTGTGGCGCGCCGAGCATTTCTCGTACTTCATGACGAACATGCTGCATGCGTCGCCGGACGACTCGCCGTTCGTCAATCGCCTGAAGTTTGCCGAACTGAAATACGTGACGCGCTCGCGGGCCGCCGCGCAGTCGCTGGCCGAAAACTACGTCGGCCTGCCGTTCGACGACCAGCCGACCCCCGAGGGATCCCGCCTTGACAACGCGCTGTGCGCGACTCTATGATCGGCCATCGTTCGCTAATCGAATCTAGGTTCGAATAGCGAACAAATACCGAAGGTCGACAACGGCCTCCGGCGCGGCACGCGACACGCGCGTGTCCCCTCGACAGGCCGCGCATCGTGCCGCGGGTTCGTATCAGGAAGAGACATGGTCAACAAGATTTTCGAATCGCTTCAATCGGCGGTCGCGGACGTCCACGACGGCGCGACCATCATGATCGGCGGCTTCGGCACGGCAGGCATGCCGTCCGAGCTGATCGACGCGCTGATCGAGCAGGGCGCGCGCGGCCTGACGATCGTCAACAACAACGCGGGCAATGGCGAGACGGGCCTCGCGGCGCTGCTCAAGGCGAAGCGGGTGCGCAAGATCATCTGCTCGTTCCCGCGCCAGAGCGACTCGCAGGTGTTCGACGCGTTGTACCGCGCGGGCGAGCTCGAGCTCGAGCTCGTGCCGCAGGGCAACCTCGCGGAGCGGATCCGCGCGGCGGGTGCCGGCATCGGCGGCTTCTTCACGCCGACGGGCTTCGGCACGAAGCTCGCGGAAGGCAAGGAAACGCGCGTGATCGACGGCAAGTCGTATGTGTTCGAGACGCCGATCCACGCCGATTTCGCGCTGGTGAAGGCGTACAAGGGCGATCGCTGGGGCAATCTCGTGTATCGCAAGACCGCGCGCAACTTCGGGCCGATCATGGCGAGCGCCGCGAAGGTCGCGATCGTGCAGGTGTCGGAAGTCGTGCCGCTCGGCGGGCTGAACCCGGAACACATCGTGACGCCGGGCATTTTCGTGCAGCGTGTCGTCGAAGTGCCGCAGGCCGCGCATGCGGCCGAGCTGGCTGCCGAACGTGCCGCATCCCAAGCCGCCTGACTGCCCCGAGGAATTCGAAATGAAACGACTGACCCGCGATGAAATGGCCAAGCGCGTCGCCCAGGACATCCCCGAAGGCGCTTACGTGAACCTCGGCATCGGCGTGCCGACGCTGGTGGCGAACCACCTCGATCCGAGCAAGGAGATCTTCCTGCACAGCGAGAACGGCCTGCTCGGCATGGGCCCGGCGCCCGCGCCCGGCGAGGAAGACGACGAGCTGATCAACGCCGGCAAGCAGCACGTGACGCTGCTCACCGGCGGCGCCTATTTCCACCACTCGGATTCGTTCGCGATGATGCGCGGCGGCCATCTCGACTACTGCGTGCTCGGCGCGTTCCAGGTGTCGGCGAACGGCGACCTCGCGAACTGGCATACCGGCGCGCCCGATGCGATTCCGGCCGTCGGCGGCGCGATGGACCTCGCGATCGGCGCGAAGCAGGTGTTCGTGATGATGGAACATCTGACGAAACAGGGCGAGAGCAAGATCGTCGCGCAATGCTCGTATCCGGTCACCGGCGTGCAGTGCGTGAGCCGCATCTATACCGATCTCGCCGTGCTCGACGTGACGGCCGACGGCCTCGCGGTGAGCGAGATCTTCACCGACCTGTCGTTCGACGAACTGCAGAAGCTGACCGGCGTGCCGCTGATCGACGCGACGCGCAAGGCCGCGGCCTGAACGGCAAGCGTGCCGGCGCGCGCGATCCCGCGCACGTCGGCACGCTTGGGTAGACAATAGGCGCACGCCGTTTCCCCACTCTGATGCCATGCTCGAAGACAGCGCCCGCCTGACCTCCCTCATCTGCGGCACCGAGCCGCTCAACCGGATCTGGTCGCCCCGCGCGACGATCCAGCGGATGCTCGACGTCGAAGCCGCGCTCACGCGCGCGCTCGCCGCGCAGCAGGTGATTCCCGCCACCGCGGTCGCGCCCATCGAACGCGCGTGCGATGCCGATCGGCTCGACGCCGACGCGCTCGCGCACGGCGCGGCGCTCGGCGGCAATCTCGCGATTCCGCTCGTCAAGCAGCTCACCGCGCAAGTGAAGGCCGACGACCCCGAGGCCGCAAAGTTCGTGCACTGGGGCGCGACGAGCCAGGACATCATCGATACCGCGACCGTGCTGCAGTTGCGCGACACGCTCGACGTGCTCGAGCCGCTGCTCGACGAAGCGTGCGCGTCGCTCGCGACGCTCGCGCGCACGCATCGCGCGACACCGATGATCGGCCGCACGTGGCTGCAGCAGGCGCTGCCGATCACGCTCGGCCTGAAATTCGCGCAATGGCTCGATGCGCTGCTGCGCCATCGCGCGCGCTTCGCCGAATTGCGCGAGCGCGCGCTGGTGCTGCAGTTCGGCGGCGCGGCCGGCACGCTGGCGAGCCTGCGCGAGCAGGCGGCCGGCGTGAGCGCCGCGCTCGCGGCCGACCTGAAGCTCGCGGTGCCGGCCGTGCCGTGGCATACGCAGCGCGACCGCATCGCGGAAGCCGCCGCGTGCTTCGGGATGCTGACCGGCACGCTCGGCAAGATTGCGCGTGACGTGTCGCTGCAGATGCAGACCGAAGTCGGTGAGCTCGGCGAACCGGCGGCCGCCGGCAAGGGTGGCTCGTCGACGATGCCGCACAAGCGCAACCCGGTCGGTTGCGCGGCCGTGCTGACGGCCGCGGTGCGCGCGCCGAACCTCGTCGCGACCGTGTTCGCGGGGATGGTCCAGGAGCACGAGCGCGCGCTCGGCGGCTGGCAGGCCGAATGGGACGCGCTGCCCGACCTCGCGCGCCTGACCGGCGGCGCGCTCGCGCAGATCGCGCAGATCGTCGCGGGTCTCGACGTGAACACCGAACGCCTCGCCGCGAACCTCGACCTGACGCACGGGCTGATCCTCGGCGAAGCCGTGATGCTCGCGCTCGGCGACCGGATCGGCCGGCTCGATGCGCACCATGTCGTCGAGCATGCGTCGAAGGAGGCCGTGCGCACCGGCGCGACGCTGTTCGACGTACTCGCCGCCGACGCGACCGTATCGGCCCACCTGTCGCGCGACGCGCTCGCGCGGCTGCTCGATCCCGCACATTACGTCGGCGAGGCGCAGGCCTACGTCGACGCCGTGCTCGCGCTGCACGCCCAGCACGCGAGCCCGAAACAACCAGGAGAACATTGATGCCCTTCGCCACTGTCAACGGCGTGAAACTGCATTACCGGATCGACCGTGCCGCGCGCGACGACGCGCCGTGGCTCGTCTTCTCGAACTCGCTCGGCGCCGACCTGCAGATGTGGGCGCCGCAGATTCGCCCGCTCACGCAGCACTTCAACATCCTGCGCTACGACACGCGCGGCCACGGCCATTCCGATGCACCGGCCGGCTCGTACACGGTCGACCAGCTCGCGGGCGACGTGATCGGCCTGCTCGACCACGTCGGCATCGATCGCGCGCACTTCTGCGGGATCTCGATGGGCGGCCTGACCGGCGCCGCGCTCGCCGCGCGCTTCCCGTCGCGCATCGTGCGCGCCGTGCTGGCGAACACCGCCGCGAAGATCGGTTCGCCGGAAGTGTGGGCGCCGCGTGCGCAGAAGGCGCGTGCCGAAGGGATGCCCGCGCTCGCCGACGCCGTGCTGCCGCGCTGGTTCACCGACGCGTTCGTCGAGCGCGAGCCGCGCCTGTTCGATGCGATCCGCGACACCTTCGTGCATACCGACAAGGACGGTTACGCGGCGAACTGCGACGCGCTGAACGCGGCCGACCTGCGCGAGGAAGTGAAGGGCATCGCACTGCCGGTGCTGGTCGTGACCGGTGCGAAGGACATGTCGACGCCGCCCGACCAGGGCCGTGCGCTGGCTGCCGCGATTCCCGGCGCGCGCCACGTCGAATTCGACGTCGCGCACATTTCGAACATCGAGTGCACCGACGGTTTCAACCGCGCGCTGCTCGACTTCCTGACCGCGTGAGGCACTGACGATGGACGACCAGCAACGTTATGAAGCAGGGATGAAGGTGCGTCGCGCGGTGCTCGGCGACGCGCACGTCGACCGTTCGATCGAGAACCGCACCGAGGTGACCGACGAATTCCAGAACCTGATCACGCGCTATGCGTGGGGTGAGATCTGGACGCGCGACGGCCTGCCGCGCCATACGCGCAGCCTGCTGACCATCGCGATGATGGTCGCGCTGAACCGCGGCGAGGAACTCGCGCTGCATCTGCGCGCCGCGCGCAACAACGGCGTGACGCGCGACGAGATCAAGGAAGTGCTGCTGCAGACCGCGATCTACTGCGGCGTGCCGGCCGCGAACTCCGCGTTCCATCTCGCGGACAAGATCTTCAAGGAACAGGATGGGGCCGCCTAGGTGGGGCGGCCTAGGCGAGGCCGGCTGAGCGCCGGCAGTGATCCGATCGCACGGCCTGCCGATGCTGGCGAGCCGTGACGATCGACGAACGCGCCGGCGGCGAATCGGTGCGTGAATGAAGGCAAGGCGCGGCCACGAGGCCGCGCTTGTTGCATATATCAATGTTGGATGGGACCGAAGCGACCGCTTAAGCGCCAGTTTCGGCCGACAAGGAGACTAGCGATGAATCGCACACCCGTGGTCGATGTCCAGACCTTCATCAACGAGCAGCCGTTCGGCGGCTTTCAGTGGCTCGTATTCCTGATGTGTTTCGTGATCGTGCTGCTCGACGGCTTCGATACGGCCGCGATCGGCTTCATCGCGCCGTCGCTGCTCGGCGAATGGAACCTCACCAAACCCGATCTCGCGCCCGTGCTGAGCGCCGCGCTGTTCGGCCTCGCCTGCGGCGCGCTCGTGTCGGGCCCGTTGTCCGATCGCCTCGGGCGCCGCTCGCTGCTGCTCGGCTCGGTATTCCTGTTCGGCGTCGCGTGCCTCGTGTCCGCGTTCTCCACGACCATCGGGCACCTGACGATCCTGCGTTTCATCACCGGTGTCGGGCTCGGCGCGGCGATGCCGAACGCGGTCACGATGATGGGCGAGTTCTGCCCGGACAAGCGCCGCGCGACCGTGATCAACCTGATGTTCTGCGGCTTCCCGCTCGGCGCGGCGTTCGGCGGCTTCCTCGCCGCGTGGATGATTCCGCATTTCGGCTGGCGCAGCGTGCTGATGCTCGGCGGCGTGACGCCGCTGCTGCTCGGCGTGCTGTTGCTGCTGAAGATGCCCGAATCGGTGCGCTTCATGGTCGCGCACGGCCAGAGCGTCGACCGGATTCGCACGACGCTCGCGCGGATTTCGCGCGACGCGCTGAACGCCAGTTCGTTCGTGATGACCGAAACCGCGCCGCAGACGGGCAGCAAGGGGCTCGGCGTCGTGCTGTCGCGCTCGTACATCGTCGGTTCGGTGATGCTGTGGATCGCGTACTTCATGGGCCTCGTGATCTTCTACGCGTCGATCAACTGGATGCCGATCCTGCTGAAGGACGCCGGCCTCACGCCGAAGAGCGCGACCCTGATCTCCGCGCTGTTCCCGCTCGGCGGTGTCGGCGCGGTGCTGTGCGGCGTGCTGATGGACCGCTTCAACGCGAACCGTGTGATCGCCGTGTGCTATGCGCTGACCGCGATCAGCGTGTATGCGATCGGCCAGGCGGCGGGGAATGTGGGGCTGCTCGTGCTGGTCGTGTTCGTCGCCGGCGTGCTGATGAACACCGCGCAATCGTCGATGCCGGCGCTCGCCGCCGCGTTCTACCCGACCGAAGGGCGCGGCACGGGCGTGGCATGGATGCTGGGTGTCGGCCGCTTCGGCGGGATCGCCGGATCGTTCCTCGTTGCGGAGCTGACGCGCCGACACTTTTCGTTCGCGGGCGTGTTCGGGACGATCGCGGTCGCGGGCCTGCTCGCATGCCTCGCGTTGCTGATCAAGCAGATGGCGCGGCCGCATGGCGTTGCGCAGCCGGGCGGCAAGATCGAGTCGCTCGGGCATTGAGCGCAATCGGGGCCGGGGCGATGCGCCGGCTCCGCGTGGGTTGCGGTGGGTCGGAAGACGGCCGACGCGTAACAGCAGACCGGGCCGCGTCAGCGGCCCGTTGATTTTCACGGCCGCGGCGCCGTTACTCCTCCGCGTCGTGTTCCTTGACGAAGTTGCGCAGATACGCGCGCAGCGCGGCCTCCCGGCTGCGATGATCGGCGAGGTTCGCGGCGCCCATGTCTTCCTCTTCACCGAACATCGTCGGCGGCGCGCAGTAGATGCCGATCTCGATGTCTTCGCGCAGCACGCGGATCTCGTGCGTCAGCGGATGGTACTCGGCAATCCAGTGCATGCCCTCGATGTGCTCGCCGGCTTTCAGCATTGGCTTCACGGCAATCTCCATGCAGTTGCGCCGCAACCGCCGAAGCGGTTGCACGCGCCCGTACCGAAAGGGTACGCCTGCATGACGTGAAGCTCAACGGGTGCGCTGGTGCGCGTTTACTGCGGCAGCAGATGCGCGATGAGCGGATACAGCGACAGGATCAGCAGCACGGCCATCGTCACGTTGAAGATGCGCAACGCGCGGCGGTTCGACAGGAAGCGGCGCAGGCCGAGGCCGAACGCGGCCCACAGGCAGATGCACGGAAAGCCGATCAGGATGAACACGACGGCCATCCACGCGGCGTTCATCCCGTAGTCGGCGGACAGGCGGATCGTCGTCGCGGCGGTCAGCACCATCATCCACGCCTTCGGATTGACCCACTGGAACGCGGCGGCTTCGAGGAGCGTCATCGGGCGTGGCTTGGCGCCTTGCGCCTTCACCTCGCCGGACGTGCCGATCCGCCATGCGAGGTACAGCAGGTAGGCGACGCTCGCGATTTCGAGGATCGTGTACAGGACCGGCATGCGGCGGAACGCTTCGCCGAGACCGAAGCCGACGCACAGCATCAGGATCGCGACGCCGATGCTGATGCCGAACAGGTGCGGCATCGTGCGGCGGAACCCGAAGTTGACGCCGGAGGCGAGCAGCATCGTGTTGTTGGGGCCGGGCGTGATCGACGTGACGAGCGCGAACAGCATGCCGGCGGGCAACGCGCTCAGGGTGAGGAATTCCATCGTGGATTCTCCATTCGTGTTCGAGACAGGGATGGAGTCAGTGTAGCGACGGTTTTCTGTACAGTACCGGTACAGTTTTGTTGACGGATGCCGGTACGGGGGAGGGGGAGGGGTGCTCGGCGCTGGTCGCCCTTATGGGCGCTATCTTCAAACTTATTGGCCAAGGAACTCGAGCGTCTTCGGCACGAAGTCGGCATAGAACTGAAACACCCCGCCATGGCCCGCATCAGGGTAGATGATGAGCATGCTGTTCGGCAGGCGCCGCGCCAGATCTTCCGAGTTCTTGCTTGGGACCATCCGATCGCTATCGCCGTTGACAACTAACACCGGGTTCTGCACCAGTGATAGGTTCTCAGGCTCTTTCCGGCCCCATGCGCGAATCGCCTCCAATTGAGCCAGAAAAGCGGTCACGGAGATTTTCTTGTCGCGGTTTTCCGAACGCTCCGTCAAACGCGCCAGAAACGCCTTTCCAGCTTCGATACCGTTTGGCGTACGAGTGAAGAACAGATATTGCTTCGGATCCTGGCCGGTGAGGAAACCTCGAAGCATGTCGTAAAAGGTGACGCTGGTCACGGCACTGATGCCTTCCCCACCGGCAGGACCCGTTCCCGCGAGAATCATCTTGCGGACGAGTTGCGGCTGCTTCAGCACGACTTCCTGGGCAACCATGCCGCCCATCGAAAAGCCAAAAAGATCGACCTTCGTGAACCCCATGGCCTTGATGAAGTTGATGGCATCATCGGCCATCTGCTCAATCGAATTCGATGGTGCGCCACTGGAAGCTCCGACACCGCGATTGTCGAACGTGATCACATGATGCTCCGCCGCGAGGCCGTCCACCACTCGGGGGTCCCAATTGTCCAGCACGGCAGCCAAGTGGGTGAGGAAGATCACCGGTGTGCCAACATGTTCCTTCCCAAGCTCCCGATACGCGAAATCCACTCCGCCTGCAGTGATGGTCTGCGTTGGCACGTCCTTCCAGCTGACTTCGCGTTCCTGTTGCTGTATCGGCATACTCGCCTTCTCGTTATCTGACGATAACTCGACTGCCCGAACTGGCGAGGAAATGAGCGTTGCGGCCAGGGCTAGTCCGATGACACCTGACTTCAATAGATGTCGCATTGCATTAATCTCCATGATCATTCCTTGACGACGCCAATAGCGAAAAAATCGTGATCCGCGATCAAGCCCGTATGTACTTGGTGCGATACCTGAAGCCGCCCGGTGCCGATACTGTTCGACGGGTCTGCGCGTCAAATGGTTACGTACCCAGCGCCTCACTCATGGACGACTTGGCGAGACCGTTGTGGAGCGCGCTGCCATTGGGAAGGCTCAACGGCTGGTTCAACGGGGTGGCGTTAGTTGTATGCGGAGTGGTCATGGGAGACACTCGGACGCTGGGGAACGTGCGACGACTTCGCTGGAATGTGGGACATCGCGTGCTCAGTCAGCGCGGTGATAGTGAGACTGGGATTCACACCAAGGTTGGCACTGAGCATCGAGCCGTCACAGATCAGCAAATTTTGATAACCGAAGACGTGGTTCTGAGCGTCCATCACGCCGCGCTCGGGCGAGTCCGCCATTGCGCATCCGCCCATGCAATGCGCCGTGGTCGGAATGTTGAATAGAATTTCCGTCAGCAACGTCGTCGGGATGCCGCCCAGCGCCTTCGCCCCCTTTTCAACAAAGTTGTTGGCTTCAGGGATGAAGGTAGGGATCGGGCCGCCTTCAGTGCACAATTGCTTGCCAAACGGCCAATACCAGCGACGCTTGAACTGCATGTTGATAAAGGCGTCCACCGTCTGCATTACTACGAACAGTATGGTCTGGCGTGCAAATCCGAAGGGGTTATGCACGCGCATTGCTTTCACCGGATGTGTTATCAGCGTCCATAGCCAGGTAAAAATCCGCGTCCATCCGGCACGCCCGCCAGATAGTAAGGTCATCATCAGACCGGTAGCGTCCGAACCTTCCGGATAGCGCACCGCGCCGATGTGCGTCCGTTCGTCGATATAGACGCCGGCGCCACCGGCTACGCCGAGCGACATGCTCTTGTCTTTGGCCGGAAAGCGCACGCCAACGAGAGACTCGGCATTTGTGCGAACGCGCTTGCCGAGGTCATCACTGATGCGCGGTAGGGAGCCGCTCTGCTTGAGCCGGAACAACAATTCCATTGTGCCCAATGAGGACGCGGCAAATACCACCCCGCGGCAGCGGAAACTGCGTCGTGGCTTATTGAACCAGGTGGTCGAGCGCTCAGTGAAGACTTCGTAGCCGTTGCTTCCGTCTTCCTTGCCGTCGAGTGGGCGCACGTCCACCACCCTGGTTTCGGCAAAAACCTGCGCGCCACGTTTCTCAGCAAAATAAAGATAATTCTTGTCGAGCGTATTCTTGGCGTTGTGCTTGCAACCGACCATGCAGCCACCGCAACCGACGCACGTCCCGCGCTCCGGACCTTCGCCGTCGAAGTAGGGATCGGCATAGGTTTTGCCGCCGGTCTCACCTTTTGGCGCGAAGAACGTCGCCACACGGCCGTTGTGAAATGTATCGCCTACGCCCTGCATGTCCGCCATCTTCTTGAGCCGAAAATCGGCCTCGCCCAGAATTTGGTTCTCGGTTACGCCGAGCATTCGTTCCGCCATCGCGTAGTACTGGGGCATGACGCGTTTCCAGTCCTTCAGGCCAGCCCACGAGCCCTCGTCCCACACCTTGTCGGGCGGTACCAGCAAGGCGTTCGCGTATGTGATGGAACCACCACCGACTGCATTTCCGCTCAAGACCATGACGTGGCGGAACAAACGCATGTTGTAGAAACCGAACATTTTCAAACTAGGTCGCCACATCCAGCGGCGCGCGTCCCAGTTGGTCTTGGGAAAATCCTCTGCATTCCAACGCCGCCCCATCTCCATCACACCAACCGAATAGCCTTTTTCAGTGAGGCGGCAGGCGGACACGCTACCGCCAAAACCCGAACCGATGACGATGTAGTCAAAATCATATGAAGTACTCATCGGGGGCACCTCGAGCCTTCGTCGGTCGCGGTCTCCACGCGCACATTAGCGAATAAGACGTCCATGGGTTTGTCTCCGTTTTCCTGGTTCTAGTAGTCTGCAGCAGCGTAGTCGACGAAGGACCGCGATCCACAACGATCTCGTGGGGATCGAGCCGCACGAATGAAATCAGTGCCTCCAATCATTCAGGTATCCGTACTTATAAGCGAAGACCCCATTCAGTCCGCCAACCGTCACGCCGCGTTAGCTTGGGCGCAGTATCGGACCGTCCCGACCGGGGCGAAAAGCACAGATGCGGAACCGACGTTGCGACCACGGATAGCACTATACGCGTTGTATATCACAAATACTATACAAATAGTATAGTAGAGTGTGTATGCGCGCTCAGAACCCCAAGACTGGAGAAAACGCATGGGTCCGGTTACGACGCTGACATCGCGTGACCTCAAGGTCCCACTGCCGTTCGATCAGACCGCCGCGCGTGCCATGGCGTCTCTGCGCGAGAAGGCGCGACAATGAATACCCCTTTCGCCGCGGCAGCGGCCGTGAGGCCGGTCATCACCTTCTGGGGCGACCGGACGTGTGCACTGGGTGTGTTGCCCCGAGGAGACTGACGACGTGACTCAACGGATACCCAACACGGCAGCAGATTTGCGATGGCAAGGCGCGCCTTGTCTGGAAAATCGATTCCCTACGGATGCAGGTGTCCGCAAGGCCGTCCGTCAATTTCCTGAATGAGCCGTGACCATCACCTTCCAACCGGCTTTGCTTAAGCAGGGCCTTGTACAATGTGACATGCCAAACAAAACCTACGGTCAACTTTGCCCAATGGCTCGGGCATTAGACGTCCTCGGCGATCGTTGGACGCTTCTCGTGATCCGCGAACTCTTGCTGGGCCCGAAGCGGTTCAAGGATCTGCTGGCGATCTTACCGACCATGGGAGCAAATCGGCTGTCCGAGCGCTTGGCTATGCTGGTAGAGAACGATGTCATCCAACCGACCACATTGCCAACATCCGCGGCTACGCCAGCTTATGAACTGACGGAAATGGGTGAACAACTGCGCAAGCCTGTGATTGCACTCGGGCTCTGGGGGCTGCGCCTGCCGCTCGATGAACGCATCGATCCGTCCACGGCTCGTGCGGAGCTCATCGCACTGTGCTTGACGGGGTCGAGCGATCCTGCCGCGAGCGCAGGCTTACAAACATTGTATGAGTTCCATGTGGGCGCGGAGGTTTTCCATGTCCCGGTGAACCACGGAAAGGTGCTGATCCGCTCTGGTCCCAGCACTGAGCCCCCCGACGTCAAGATACAGTGCGACATGGGGACATTCATGGCTCTGGCTTTGCGCGAAGTCACTCCAACGCGTGCACTCCGCGAAGGGCGTGTATCCCTCCTGCACGGAAGCAAGCAGGCGTTCACACAGGTATTCAAGATTCTCGAATACAAGCCCTGATGTCTTGCCGAAGTTCGGCTGAGACTCACAAATATCCAAAGCTTCAGATACCCCACGAATTCCGACCATCCATTTGCGCAGCCTGCATCATCGCGCAGCGAATCCGGCTTGCCATGTAAGCAAGCTTGGTTGGCAACCGATGCGAGAAGACGCGCCATGAAGGCAACGGCGCAGAAATCTTTGGGTTCAAACGAGCTGCATGGCCGACCAGTATCGGCTTACAGTCGATGCTCCCGCGAAAGTCGACCGAACTGCGACGCATCCAGACGAATACCGTCGCTTCCCGGCGAGCGCACGGCCCCACGTCGCGCCGCGACGATCGGCGCGACACTTCTGCCCACAGGAGTCTATCCCCAACCCTTCTGTTTTCCCTTCAGTGATCGGCGGTAGACGCAACAATCATGTCGATCAAGGTCCGTGACGCCGCAGACAACCGCCGATGCGGCGCATAGATCACCGAAAACGGCCGTGAGCGGCCACGAAGATGAGGCAGCACTTCGACGAGATTCCCGGCCCGCACGCGATCCTGAACAATGAAGTCATAGGTCTGGCAGATGCCGGCGCCGCTCTGCGCCATCGAAACAACCCCGAGCACGTCGTCGGAAACCGCGACGTTCGACGGCGGGAGCCAATCGATGTCCTGCCCGCCGTCCCGGAACACCCAGGGCGCGATACGGCCGCTGCTGGGCAGCATGAAAGGCAAACAGAGATGGTGTGCCAGATCCGCCACGTTTTCCGGCATGCCTGCGCGCGCCACGTACTCCGGCGACGCGACAAGGCACAGCGCCGCGTCCTCGAGCTTGCGTGCGACCAGGCCGCTGTCCGGCAATTCACCGAGCCGGATCGCCAGATCGAACCCTTCGGCCACCAGATCCACGTTCCGGTTCGCGATGTTCAACTCCACGCGAACCTCCGGGTGTTGCTGCGTGAACTGCCGCAGCAGCGGCGGCAGACGATAGTGTCCGTACGTCGTCGGTACGCTGAGGCGGACATGGCCGGTTAACGTGCCGCCGTGCCCCTGAATGGCACGCTCGGCGTCGTCGATCAGCAAGAACGCCGCGCGCGATTGCTCCAGATAGAGCCTGCCTTGCTCCGTCAGGCTCAACCGTCGAGTCGAACGGCGCAGCAATTGCACGCCCAGTCGGGTCTCCAGACGTGTAATGGCGCGGCTGAGAACGGACGGTGTGCTGCCCAGCGCCACCGCACCCGCCGTCATCGAGCCTTTTTCGATCACCGTGACGAATGCTTCCACATCACCGAGATGGTCGAATCTTCGCGCCATCTTGTCCTCCAAAGAACAGAAGATTTACTTTTAACCGAGTTTATCTCCTTGATCGGTCCAAATAAAGTGAGCGCATCGTGACTGCGTCGTCCGGTCACTCACTGACATCAAGGAGCAAACCATGAATCGTGTCCCTCGCGACCGGCAGGGCCTGTCCGTGCTGTTCGTACTCACGAGCCACGCGACGAAAGGCGCGACCGGCGACCCGACCGGCTTTTACCTCGGCGAAGTGACGCATCCGCTTGCCGAACTCGACGCGGCGGGCATCCCGGTCGAATTCGCGTCGATTCAGGGCGGCGAGCCGCCCGTCGATGGTCTCGACCTGACGGATGAAGTCAACGCGCGCTACTGGAACGACAGTGCTTTCCGCGACGTGCTGCGCCACACGCAGCGACTGGGCGATGTCGACGCGTCGAAATATGCCGCTGTCTTCTTTGCGGGCGGCCACGGCGCGATGTGGGATTTTCCGGGCAATGCCGACGTGCAAAAGGTGACTCGAGCGGTTTACGACGCTGGGGGCGTGGTCGGAGCGGTATGTCATGGCCCCGCAGCGCTGGTCGACGTGACGCTCGGCGACGGTACTTACCTGGTCGCCGGCAAGAACCTCAGCGCATTCACGGATGAAGAGGAACGCGCGGTCCAGCTCGACCGCGTCGTGCCTTTCCTGCTGGCGAGCACGTTGACGCAGCGAGGTGCGCATCACCATCCGGTACCGAACTGGACGGCGAAGGTCGTCGTCGACGGGCGTCTCGTGACCGGCCAGAACCCGCAGTCGGCTGCTGGCGTGGGCGCGGCGATTCGTCACCTGTTACTGAACCGTTCAGGACAGGCCTGACATTCCCCGATGGAGAAAACCATGCATTCGATGCGCAAGCTCGCCGTAGCCGCGATGCTCGGCATTGCCGCGTACAGCGCTCACGCTGCCAACGTGCTCGTGGTGTTGTCGGATTCCGATCATCTCGATCTGAAGGACGGCAAGGTGTTCGCGACGGGCTTCTACCTGAACGAACTGATGCAGCCCGTGAAGGCCCTGCTTGATGCAGGCCATCAGGTGACCTTCGCCACACCCGAGGGGAAGGCGCCGACGATGGATGCCACGTCTGCCGACAAGATGTACTTCAACGGGGACGAAAAGGCGATGCGCGACTACCGGGCTTTGCTCGACAAGCTGCAGATCACATCGCGTTCGCACGCTCCCGTGATCAGTCTGTCGCGGGTCGAGCAGATCGGTTACGGCCACTTCGATGCCGTCTATGTTCCTGGCGGTCATGCGCCGATGCAGGATCTTCTGACCAGTCCCGCGGTGGGCAGGCTGCTGGCCGATTTTCATGCGCGCGGCAAGACCACGGCGCTCGTTTGCCATGGGCCGATTGCGCTGCTGTCGACGCTGCCCGATGCACAGGGCTTTGCACGGCAACTCGCCGCCGGGAAGGCGGGCGACGGCGATCCGAAATGGATCTACGCCGGTTATCGGATGACGGTGATCAGCAACGCGGAAGAAGAGCAGGCCAAAGCACTGCTCGGCGGCGGAGCGATGAAATTCTATCCGCAGACCGCGTTGCAACAAGCCGGCGGCATCTATAGCAGCAACGAGGTTCCGTTCACCCCGCACATGGTCACCGATCGCGAATTGATCACCGGACAGAACCCGGCGTCCGCACTCGACGTCGCCGATGAAATGCTGAAGCGGCTGAAGTAACGCCACGCAACGGACCGGCATCGCCGGTTCTTCGATGATGCAAAGGACAAACAACACATGGATCTGCAACTTGAAGGCAAAACCGCGATCGTCACGGGCGCTACCGCGGGCATCGGCATGGCTATCGCACGAACGTTGGTCGGCGAGGGCGTGTCGGTCACGATCACGGGGCGTCACCGCGACAAACTCGACGAAGCCGTCGCTCAGATCTCCGCGGCCGTCCCTGACGGCAGCGTGCGCGGAATCGTTGCCGACGTGAGCGGCGCGCGAGGCGTTGCCGAACTGATCGACGCACAGCCGGATACGGATATTCTCGTGAACAATCTCGGCTACTACGAAGCCAAGCCGTTTGCGGAAATCACCGATGACGACTGGCTGCGAATGATCGACGTCAACGTGATGTCGGGGGTGCGACTGTCGCGCCATTACTTTCCTCGCATGCTTGCGAAGAACTGGGGGCGTGTGATCTTCATGTCGAGCGAAGTCGGTGCGTTCACGCCGCCGGACATGGTGCACTACGGCGTCAGCAAATCGGCTCAGCTCGCGGTTTCGCGCGGCATGGCTGAACTGACGAAGGGTACGGGCGTGACCGTCAACAGCGTGCTGCCGTCCGCCACGCGTTCCGAAGGCATCGTCGCGTATTTGCGGCAGACCGCGCCGCGACCCGGCATGACCGATGCGGAAATCGAATCGCACTTCTTTGAGACCTATCGCCCGAGCTCCCTGATCGCCCGCATGATCGAAGCCGACGAGATCGCCGCCATGGTGGCGTTGCTGGCCAGTCCGTTGGGCGCGGCGTCCAACGGCGCGGCGGTGCGCGTCGAAGGCGGCACCTTTCGGTCGATTCTCTGAACAGGTGTCTCGATATGTCTGCCCACGTCATCGTCGCGCTCGTCGAAGCGAAGCAAGGTTGTGAGGCGGTGCTGGTGCAAGCCCAGCGGGAACTTGTCGAACAACTTCCAGCCCAGTAAGCCCCTTTCCCAGCCTTCTGTGGCTTTCATTTGTTTTGCTGTTTTGAGGATTCTTAATGAATCAGGAAGTGGCGTTGCTGAAGTTAGATTCGAACGCTCTATTGACAGACGTTAACAGGTTGCCTAGATTAGCCACATGAACGCACTTTTCGTTACGACTACCACGACCACCACCACGACCGCCAATGGCGGGCCCGGGGGAGGTTGCACGTCGTAAGTCAGTGCCTCAAACCATCCTCAAGCCCCGCCGGAAACGGACGGGGCTTTTTTGTGCTCCGTTCGGCCGTACCAACGTCAACGGAGAACATGATGGACGATTTCGATCACCGAGTGCTCGGCAACAAACTCGATCTGTTTCATCAGCAGGATGAAAGTCCGGGCGCCATCTTCTGGCATCCGCGCGGCATGGTTCTTTATCGGGTCGTCGAGGAATATATCCGGGTCCGGATGCGTCAGGCCGGCTTTGCCGAAGTTCGGACTCCTCAGATCGTCTCGCGCGATCTTTGGGAACAGAGCGGTCATTGGGAGAAGTTCGGGCGAAACATGTTTTCTCTCGAGAGTGACAACAACCCGTACTGTCTCAAACCGATGAGTTGCCCTTGCCATGTGCAGATTTTCAAAAAAGGCAGTCGGTCGTACCGTGATCTCCCGATCCGATATTCTGAATTTGGCGCGGTCCACCGGGCCGAACCGTCCGGGGCGCTACATGGTCTCATGCGTGCCCGTGCGTTCACGCAGGACGACGCTCATGTGCTTTGCATGCCGGATCAGGTCGAGGTTGAAGTCGCACGATTCTGTGTGTTGCTGAAGACGATCTACGCAGACTTCGGATTCGGCGAATTCGATGTGGCCTTGTCGACGAGGCCGGCGGTCCGCGCGGGTGGCGATGCCGTCTGGGATCGCTCGGAAGCGATGCTGGCATCCGCTGCGCGAGCGGCAGATCTGGATTTCGCGATCCAGGCAGGAGAAGGAGCATTCTATGGCCCCAAGCTCGAATTTCATCTGCTCGACCGTCAAGGACGGAAGTGGCAGTGCGGGACGATCCAGCTCGATTTCGTATTGCCGGAACGGCTCGGTGCGTCATATGTCGCAGCGGACGGTGGGAAGGCGACGCCCGTCATGTTGCACCACGCGGTGCTGGGAAGCCTCGAACGGTTCATCGGTATTCTTCTCGAACACTACGAGGGATGGTTGCCGACTTGGCTGGCACCGGACCAGATCGTCGTTGCGAACATTGGGAAGGATGATCGCGAATTTGCCGACAACACGGCGTTCGCCTTCGAAGACATCGGCTGTCGGGTGCTTCGGGATTTCCGTGCCGAGCGCCTGCCGCGCAAGATCTTCGATGCAAGGGAACTGGCCGCGCCGATCGTCGCGATAGCAGGACGCAAGGAGGCGCTGGCTGGCGAAGTGTCGTTACGGTTGAGGGACGGGGAGCAGCACGTGCTGACGATCAACGATGCGCTCGCGTACCTGAAGCAGCATGCGCGCGTTCCGTCTGCGACGCGGGTGTTCTGATCTGAAAACAGCAATGTTTTCGGAAACCGCGGGCGGATAGAGGGCGCGTGGCGGAGCAATCGAATCCGTAGACACGCATAATTCAATAAGTAATTCTAAAAAATCATGAGTGAAGCCAGGCGAGCGAGTAATTTAATGGCCCGGGGGGGTATTGTGAGTCTGCGCCGTATGTGAGGCCGTCCAGGCAAATGACGATCGCCCGTCATTCCGCCGGGGTGCGCGCCTCGAGCGCGTGAATCAGGGTAATTTCCCGGAGCCGTCGGAGCCCTCGACGGCGATGAAGGATTTCGCACCCTCACGTAGCCCCCCCGGAACGCAGCCGAACCTCACGACGTCTATCGCCACAGAGCCATCCAGCGTCGAGCGACATGGATGAGCGTCCCGTTTCCATTCGACTGGAGAAATCGACATGGCACTCATACACAAGCTATCCGTCGCGGCGGCCCTCCTTTCCGCGCTGCCGCTCCCCGCCTCGGCGCAAGCAATCCCACTGACGGACCCTCAGATCGCGGCGATCGTCGTGACGGCCAACCAGGTCGACATCGATGCCGGCAAGCTCGCGGAAAACATGACGCATACGAAACCGGTCAAGAACTTCGCCGCGTTGATGGTCACCGATCACACCAATGTGAACAAATCGGCGGTCGCGCTCGCGACCACGCTGAACCTGAAACCGGAAACCAACCCGACGAGCGACGCGTTGAAGAAGGAGGGCGATGACAACGTCGCCGCGCTCAAGGCGCTCAAGGGGCACGCATTCGACAAGGCCTATGTCGATCACGAGGTGACCTATCATCAACAGGTGATCGATGCGCTGGACAAGACGCTCATTCCGTCGGCGAAGAACGACGAACTGAAGGCGCTGCTCGTGAAGGTGCGGCCGGCATTCGTCGCACACCTCGAGCATGCTCGCGCGTTGCAATCGACGCTCGGCGGCGGCAGTGAGAAGAAGGCCTACTAAGCCTGCGCGCTCGACCGCGCGGCGGCGTGCCGCGTGGCGGATCGTCGTGGCGGCGGCCCTGACGTTCGTGGCCGCGGACGTCGTCGCCGCCACGACGCACCGGATCACCATCGAAGGCATGCGTTTCAACCCGGCCAGCGTGACGGTCGAGCGCGGCGATACGATCGTCTGGGTCAACAAGGATCTCGTCGCGCACACGGCCACGGCCGCGAGCCTGTTCGATTCGCATGAAATCCGACCCGATGCTTCGTGGACGTATGTCGCAAACACACCGGGCCGTTACGCATATATCTGCACGTTTCATCCTACGATGAAAGCGACACTGACCGTGAAGCGCAAACCATGACGCACCATGCGAGCCATCCCGAACCAAAGCCGTCGCCGCTTGCGGAAGAAGACGACCGTACGCTCGCCGCACGCGTCGCGAGCGGCGAGCGCGCTGCGTTCGAACAGCTGATGCGTCGCTACAACCGGCGGCTCTACCGGCTTGCACGGGCGACGTTGCGCGACGATGCCGAAGCCGAGGATGCGCTGCAGGAGGCTTACCTCGCGGCGTTCCGCGCAATTCCGCGTTTTCGCGGTGACGCGTCGCTGTCGACCTGGCTGTCGCGGCTCGTGCTCAACGAGTGCTTGACGCGTCAGCGCCGCGGCGCGCGGCGCGACACGATCGCGCCGATGGTCGGGCTGTCGTCAATTGCCGACTTCGAGCGGGAAACCATGGATGCAGACCAGAACGAATCGCCGGACCAGGCGCTGATGCGGACCGAATTGCGAACCTTGCTGGAGCGCAAGCTCGATGCGTTGCCCGAAGCGTTTCGCCTCGTGTTCGTAATGCGCTGCGTCGAGGAATTCAGCGTCGATGAAACCGCCGAGTGCCTCGGCATACCCGAGGCGACGGTGCGCTCGCGGCATTTCCGGGCAAGGAGCATGCTGCGCGAGTCGCTCGCACGGGACATCGATCTGGCCGAGCGCGACGTGTTTTCGTTCGACGGGGAACGGTGCGATCGCATCGTGCACGGTGTGCTGGCGAAAAGCGCTTCGCGTTGATCTCGACGGGGCCGACAGGGACGCTCGTCGAGCCGGTAGAGGCGCGCTATGCGTCCGTCGGGCCCGGTCCGGCGGATCCGCGCTCACCCGCACGCTGACCCGTGATCATCTCGACCAGCCACTTCTCGACGAGGGCGGTGTACGCGCGCTGGCTGGCAGCGTCCGAGAGCCCGTGATCGGCGCCTTCGAGAATCCGGTACGTCAGCGAATGCGCCGACAGGCATGCCTGCAGATAGCTGGCGATCGCCGTGTGCGGCACGATCTGATCGTGCTCCGATTCGACGAGCAACACGTCGCCGCGAAAGCGAGACGCCGCGCGCAGTGCGCGATTGTCGGACGCCGGCACGATGCGTTTGCGATACGCGACGAGATCGTGCTGGACGTGCAGCGCGCGCTTCGGCGTATTCCAGCCGTCGTCGAGATAGAGCGCCGGTACGCGCAGGCCGAGCCAGCGTACGGGGCGCAATTCGGTCAGGATGGTCGCGAGATAGCCGCCATAGCTGCTGCCGACCACGGCGATGGCATCGCGATCGATCAATGGGTGGTCAACGAGCGTATCGTAAGCGGCAAGCAAATCGCGAAGATGGGTTTCGCGCGTCACGTTTTGCTGTTCCTCCAGCGTACGTCCATGCCCGGTCAGATCGAACGTCAGACAGACGCAACCGAGCGCCGCCGCCTGCCGCGCCCGTTCGAGATACTGCTCCTGGTTGCCGCCCCAGCCGTGCACGAACAGAACGCCCGCCACGGTGGTCTTCGGCGCGAGCACGGTACCGTCGAGGTAGCCGTTCTCGACCTTGATGCGCACACGATAATGCTCCGCTGTCATGTCTCGCTGCTCCTTCGGAAGGGATGACGATCGACCGTGTAGTACTTGGTGAGGGCGCCGGCCTGGGCATCGACACCGCGATAGACGATCTGCGCGCCGGCCGGTATCACCGGGTCGTCGCCGTAAATCTCGTGCGTCGCGGCGGCCACTGCGTCCACCTCCAGGTCCGTCCTGAACATGCGCAACGCGCCGATTTCCGCGCCGGATGCGCCGCCGATCCGCCACGACTGCTCCAGTACGCCGCAGTGGCGCACGCCTTGTGCATCGGTGCCGAACGCGACGTCGTAGTTGCGCCGCGACGCAAAAAAGCCCGCGTAATCGCGTTGCACGGCGGCGTCGAATGCGCATGCCTTCGCGATCGCCTCACTGACCTCGGTCGTGACGTCGAGCCGCGCCAGCACGTCGAAGCCGCCGCGGACGACGACGAGGTCGGTGCCGCCATACACTTCATGGCCGTGGTTGTTGACGGTCAGATGCTGAACGCCCCAGTAGCTCGCCACCAGATCGTCGAGCGTGACCTGCCCGACGCTCAACGTCTCGATCGAATCGAGATGGCGCTCGACGACGATGCCGCCGGTGCGCAACGCCGCGTCGCCGAACGCGTCGAGCTCCGCTTCCAGTTCCGCCATGTCGGCCACGAGTGTCTGCCCCGTTCCGCCGATTCCGCAGGGCCGCTTGATCCGCACGCTGCCGTCCTGCCACAGGCGCTGCGCGGCATCGCACGCATCCTCGCGCGAGAACGCGGAGTAACCGGGCAGCGCGAGCGCCGCGGTGCGTTCCGCGAACGGGACGGACCAGCCGGGCGGCTTCACGCGGGCGCCGTCGACCAGACGATGGGCTATCACCTTGGTCGCGACGAACGGAAACGGCACGACGCCACCGAACAGGTCTCGTACCGATCGGACCCCGAGTTCGCGTGCCTGCGACACGGTGAGCGTATCGTTCGGGATCACGTAACGGTTTGCAGGGTATCGTTCCGTCCGATGGAACTCTCCCGCAAGCCGTGTTCCCTTCAGTTCGGCGATCTGCGCGCCGAGCTGCCGCAGCGTATCGGCTACATGACCGACGTGCGGCGTTCCATCCTCCCGGAAATGGATGAGGACGACCGGCAGTGCCGGCGTTGCGTGCGCCAGGTGGGCCCGTGGTTTCAAATCGCCCCCTTCGCGCCGACGGCGCGATTGTCAGGAATGCATCGTCGCGGGCGGTATCGCCTGTCGAATCCGCTCGTGGCGGTGATGTAGCAAGATTCATTCACCGACGCGCGCGGATCGGCATGCCGGAGGGGACGGAAGGCTCCGGACGATCAGCGCGGCACGCGTTCACCGCGCCGCAGCGCGAATCAATGATGGAGCAACGGATAGGCCACGAGCCCGAAGAGCGCAGCCGCGGTGACGATGACCGGCTCCTGCAGCTTCCTGAATCGCCACAGCAGCAGCACGGTTGCGACGGCGACCAGTGCGGTCGGTATGTCGACGATCGACCGTTTCGCGATCACCAGGACGGAGCCCGTGATCGCACCGACGGCTGCGGCGGTGATCCCGTCCACGAACGCCTTGACGTCCGGACGGTGCCCGTACTTCTTCATGTACGGCGCGGGAATGACGGTGAACAGATAGCAAGGCAGGAACGTGCCGAGTGCCGCGACGCACGCGCCGGGCAAGCCGGCCACGAGATACCCGATGAAGCCCACGGTGATCACGACCGGGCCGGGCGTGATCATCGCGACCGCGACGGCATCCACGAACTGCCTGTCGTTCAGCCAGTGATGTTCGGTGACGACGCCGCCGTAGAGGAACGGCACGATCGCGAGCCCGGAGCCGAACACGAACGCGCCCGCCTTGGTGAAGAACGCGCCGATCTGCACGAGCTGCGGCAGGTCGATGCCGCTCAGTATTCCGCTGGCGGCCGGCAGGTTGGCGGCGGCAATCGCATTCAGCCCGCCCCGATGCAGCCACTTGGGCGGGGCGCGCCACAGCCAGCCGATCAACCCGGCAGCGATGAAGAGCCATGCGATTTCCGATTCCGTGACGAACGTGACGACGGTGAGCGTCAGGAAGATCGCCCAAAGCAACTTGTCATTGCCGACGGTTTTGGTGGTCAGCTTGTACGCGCTCATCGCGATGATGCCGACCACCGCCGCGCCGACACCATAGAAAACCGCCTGCATCCACGACAGCCCGCCGAAGTGCGCGTAGGCGAATCCGAGCGCGAGCACCATCAGGAACGACGGCAGCACGAACGCGAATCCGACGAGCGTCGCGCCCAGGAGACGATAGTGGACGAAGCCGAGATAGATCGCGAGCTGCGCGGCCATCGGCCCGGGCGCGAGCTGGGCCAGCGTGAGTCCTTCCTTGTAGTCGGCTTCGGTGATCCAGCCGCGACGCTCGACCAGGTCGCGACGCATGTAGCCGGCGAGCGCAACCGGCCCGCCGAAACCGAACGTCCCGAGACGCAGCATGTAGGCGACGAGCTCGCCGAGCGAGTAGGTCGGTTCGGTCGCGGCGATGGCAGTGGTCATGACCTGGCTCCGGTCCCGTTCTTTCCGGTCGATGAAAAATGCGCATACAGGGCATCGAGCACGGCGCCCATGTGCTCGAGCAACTGGTCGTCGTTCTCCGCGCGCTGGCGCGTGCCGGCCATCACGGCCTCGAAGCCGATCGCTTCGGGCGCCGCGGGGCCGCCCACGTCGAGCGCATGCACGATCTCGCCGAGCCGCACGAGTGCGGCGTTCGTGTCGAGCCCGAAACTCGCGAGCAGGACTTCGAACGTGACGCGCTCGCCGACATGGGTGAATGCAGCGCCGTCGAAATCGAAGCCCAGCGCGTCAGCGGGACAATCCGCCGGCGACGCGAGCCAGATGAAGCGCGCGCGGGTGTCGATGAAGCGGCGGATCAGCCACGCGCTGGCGACCCGATCGACCCACATGCGCTGACGCGTCGCCCAGGTTCGTCCCTGGTACTCGTCCATTGCGAGCTGGCGGACGGGGCGCTCGGCAGCGTGCGGCTCGCCCGGCGACAGCACGGTATCGACCAGCGCGCCGAAGTCCTGCAGCGCGACTTCGGCGCGGGTCGCCGCGTCGTCCGGGAAGTAATCGATTGCCCGGATCGCGTCGAAGTCCTTGCGGACGCGCCGCAGCAAGCGCGTGAGTTCCGTGGCGGACTGTCCGGCGAAGGTCTTACGGGCTTGCGCGAGTGTTTGAATGAAGGCGGTGTAGTCGTCGCCTCGATCGAAGAGCGTCCGGAACTCCAGGTCCTGCGACGCGTCGAGACTCGGCGCGCGCAACAGGTGGGCGGTGCCGCCGCTCTCGGCAATCGCGTCCGCGAGCTCGCGCAGTGCCGTTTCATGCTCGTCCGAGTGCGGGAGCAGATAGATGCCGTCGCGCAACACCGCGCAGCCCTTCGCCTTGAGGGAACGCCAGAACCGCATGCGCGCCGTCGCGTTCTGCGTCGGAAGCGTCAGGATGAGGAGCGACCATGTCGTGAGCGCATTCATGTAGACAATGCTACTCAAGCGTTATCAGCTCTACAAGAAAACTTTGGCGAAGGCTGCCGTGGCGTGGCGGCCGGGCAATCCCTTCTTCGTCTGACGTTTGGCGCATATACCCCTCCCCCCTATATGGAAGATCGATTTGATATATAGTCCCCCCCGGTATATGAAGGGACTGCCATGAGCCACACCATCAAGGAAAAGCAGAAGCTGCTGAACCGTGTCCGCCGCATCAAGGGACAGGTCGAAGCGATCGAACGCGCGCTGGAGGACGAGCGCGGTTGCAACGAGATCCTGCGCCTCATCACGAGCGGTCGCGGCGCGATGAACGGCCTGCTCGCGGTCGTGCTGGAGGATCACATCCGCAGCCATCTGGTCGACGCCGAACATCACGCCGATGAAGGCAGCGCGACCGAACAACTGATCGAAGTCGTTCACAGCTACTTCAAGTAATCGAGGGCGAAATGAACGACTTCAGGAACGACGCCTTCGGCGCAGGGCACGACCACATCTTTCTCGGTGCGGCGCACGAGCAGAACGAACGCAGGACGTGGATGGTCATTGCGCTGTGCACGGCGATGATGGTGGCGGAGATCGTCGGCGGGTCGATGTTCGGCTCGCTGGCGCTCATTGCGGACGGCCTGCACATGTCGACACATGCGGGCGCGATGCTGATCGCCGCGCTCGCCTACACCTACGCTCGCAAGCATGCGAGCGACCCGCGCTTCGTGTTCGGCACGGGCAAGCTCGGCGATCTGGCGGGCTTCACGAGCGCGATCGTGCTCGCGATGATCGCGCTGCTGATCGGGTACGAGGCGGTTGCGCGCCTGCTCGCCCCGGTACCGATTCATTTCGGCGAGGCCATTCCGATCGCGGTTGCCGGCCTGCTCGTCAACGTCGCGAGCGTCTGGCTGCTGAGCGGCGATCATCATGGCCATGGTCACCACCACCACGGGCATGCTCACGACGCTCACGAACACGACGAGGACGCGCACCGGATCTTCGATCAGCAAGGCGTGTTTCTCGTATCGGTGTACGAGGACGGCGTCCCGCCGGTTTTCCGTGTAGCTCCCGCGACGAACGAGACGAAGCTCGTCGACGCGAGCGCCGTGTCGGTGACGACGATCCGCCCGGACGGCACGCGGCAGACGTTCGCGATGGAAAGCCGCGGCGCTTACCTGGAGTCGACCGACGACATTCCCGAGCCGCATGAATTCAAGGCGATCGTCCGCTTGAACGGCCGCGAGCACGCACTGGCGTTCGAGGAGCACGACCATGGCGCGTCCGCGGCGGCGGCGCGCGACCACAACATCCGTTCCGCGTATATCCACGTGATCGCCGATGCGGCCGTGTCCGTGCTGACGATCGTCGGGCTGCTGCTTGCGCGCGCGTTCGGCTGGGTGTGGATGGATCCGCTGGCCGGCATCATCGGCGCGCTGGTGATCGCGAACTGGTCGTACGGCCTGATGCGCGACACCGGTGGCATCCTGCTCGACATGAATTCGGACCGTCGTCTGACGGACAATGTGCGCGATGCAATCGAAGGCGTGGGCGACCGCGTCGGCGACCTGCATGTCTGGCGGCTCGGGCCGGGGCACATGAGCGCGGTCGTGTCGGTGGCGACGGCGGACCCGAAGCGGGATGCGCGCTTCTATCACGGCGTGCTCCAGCGTTTCAGGAACCTGTCGCATGTCACCGTCGAAGTAATGCCGGCGACGCGAGGGCAGTAGATATGGCGGTCAAATCCCCTTGCATCGACGTGTGTTCGTTCGACGGCCGGACCGGCTACTGCGTGGCATGCCTGCGCACGCGCGACGAAGCGCGCGGCTGGAAGAAGATGACGGACCACCGGCGTCACCAGATCGTGAACGACCGCGCGCGGCGGCACGCGAAGCTGACGCGGGACACGACCGACTGATTGCAGGCTTGCGCGGCCGGACAGCGACACGCCGCGCGACCGCATCCACATATTGCCGACGACGCACGCCGCGTGTGGTCGCCAGCGGGCCCGGCACGCGTCGTCGGCAACGCGCCGCTTCTACATCTCGTATCGCAACGTCGCCATGACGCTGCGCGGTGCCCCCGGCAGGTTGAGGTTCGCGTTCGAGCCGTGTGCCGAGACGATATAGCCCTTGTTGAACAGGTTGTAGAGGTTCAACTGAAGCGACATCGGGCCGCGCGCGTACCAGGCCATCATGTCGGCCGTCACGTAACCCGGCAAGGTCACGGTGTTCTGCGGATCGGCCATCCGCGCGCCGACGAAGTTCAGGCCGCCGCCAACGCCGAAGCCGCTGCCGAGATTCTTGGTCAGCCACAGATTGCCGGAGTGACGCGGCGTGAGCGTTGCCCGCTTGCCCTGCAATGCAGCGGTCGAGTTCGTGACGGTTGCATCCAGGTACGCGTAGCCTGCCAGCACGCGCCAGCCGTGGCTGAGCTCGGCTGCGCCGCTGAGTTCCACGCCGTCGGTCCGCTGCTCGCCGATCGGAATCAGCGCCGTATTGGTTGCATTGGCGATCTTGATGTTGCTGCGATCCAGCCGGAACACCGAGATCGTCGTGGTGGCCTTGCCGCCGAGCCAGTCGTACTTGGCACCGATCTCGGTATTGGTCGTGGTTTCCGGCGCGAGTTCCGCATTGTTGGCCGCGAGCGAGAACGCCTCGCCCGACGGCTGGAACGAGCGGCTCCACGACACGTAGTACGACTGCGTCCGGGTCGGCTGCCAGACCAGGCCCAGGCGCGGGCTCCATGCGGTGTCGGTACGCGACAGGCCCGGTTGTTGGGGACGGCGATCGAGCGTCTCCTGCTCGAAGCGATCGTAGCGGATGCCGACCAGCGCCTTCCACTGATCGTTGAAGCTGATCAGGTCCTGCGTGTAGAACCCGAGCGTCTTGAAGATGCCGAGGTTGTTGGCGGCTGGCGTGGTCGACGTGTGCAGCGGCAGCGTCGGCAGCGCCGGCGCGAACAGGTCGAAATTCATCGGCTTGCCGTTCGCGTCGGCGACGGGAGTCGAATAATTGACGAGATCCTTGTTCTGCTGGCCGAATTCCATCCCGTACAGCAACTCGTGCTTCATGCCGAACAGCGTGGCCCTTTGCGTGAGATCGGTCTGGTTGAACCAGCCGTGTTCCTCGCGATAGACGTTGCCGTGATTCAGCGTGAACGTCCGGTTCGCTTCGTTGACGCTGCCGACGAGCGTGTTGTTCCGGTCGAGCGAATAGTGATAGTAGCGAGTGGCATTACGGATCGACCACTGTTCGTTGAACTCGTGCTTGATCGTCGCGGTGCTCGAATAGACACGCGATCGCGAGTAGTCGACCTCGCCGGCGTTCGCCGCGCCGTAATAGGCGGAAGCCGGCACGTCGACCGGCCGTCCCTTGTAGGCCGGGATGCCGAAGTCCGTCACGCGGCGATCTTCGAGGTAGTCGGCCTGCAGCAACACCGTCGTCTTCGGCGCGATGCGGAATTCGAACGACGGCGCGACCGCCGTGCGATTCAGAAACTGCTGCGACCGATAGCTCTTGGCTTCCTCGTGCGCCCCGGTTATCCGGAACGCGGCCGCGCCGTTCGCGAGCACACGGCCGACGTCGGCTTCGACCCGACGATCGGCCCACGAACCGTAGCTGACACCCAGGTTGGTGACGTCGATTCCGGGTTTTTTCGTCACACGATTGATTAGTCCACCTGAAGAACCCCGGCCATAAAGAACGGCGGCAGGGCCCTTGACGACTTCTACCCGATCGACGTTCGACAGATCGCGGAAATAGAGCGCATCGTCGCGAATGCCGTCGACGAACTGGTCGGCAATCGCGGAGAAGCCGCGAATGGTGACCTGGTCGCGCTGACCGTCGCCGGTGGAAAACCCGACGCCCGCGACGTTCTTCAACACGTCTTGCAGGGAATTTGCGTGCTGATCACGCATCACTTCGGCCGTGATCACGTTCACCGTCTGCGGGATATCGCGCAGCGGCGCGTCGATCCGGGTGGCGCTGACCGCGTTCGTCGGGTTGTAACCTTCTCCCGGATCGCGAACGGCGCTCGCGCTCACCGACACGGCCGGCAACAGGTTGGTCGTCGTGCTCGTCGGCGCCGCGGTGTTTTCCTGCGCGAAGGCCGCGCCAACCATGATCGGCTGGCACGCAACGGCAGCCAGGACGGCTCGTCGTGCCGGGTGCAATACTCGTCTCATCTCCCAACCTATCGTGCGTAATGATTCGTAATTTCGTAACGCGACTCATTATCATTTGAAAGGAATGGAAGGTCAACAAGTGTTGCGTTGCACGGGATTGTTGATTTGTCTGATGTTTTCGTACACCGCCCCCAACCTTGATGTCGACCCGTCATGAGCGTTCCATCACCGATTGCCGGCAAGCCTGCGATTCCGCGGACCGTGTGGGCGCTGGGCCTCGTCAGCCTGTTCATGGACCTGTCGTCCGAGCTGATCCATGCGCTGTTGCCGATCTATCTGGTGTCGACGATGGGGATGAGCGTCGTCGCGCTCGGCATCCTCGAAGGGGCGGCCGAGGCGACCGCGATGATCGTGAAGGTGTTCTCCGGCGCGATCAGCGACTGGCTCGGGCGCCGCAAGGGACTGCTGCTGCTCGGCTACGGCCTCGCGGCGTTGACCAAGCCTTTGTTTCCGCTGGCGTCCACCCCGGCCCTGGTCGTGACGGCCCGCCTGCTCGATCGCGTCGGCAAGGGGATTCGCGGCGCGCCGCGCGACGCGCTGGTGGCCGACGTCGCACCGCCCGAAATCCGCGGCGCGTGCTTCGGCCTGCGGCAGTCGATGGATACCGTGGGCGCGTTTCTCGGACCAATGCTCGCCATCGCGCTGATGCTGTGGTTCGGGAACCATATCCGGACCGTGCTCTGGTTTGCCGTGGTGCCGGCTTTCGTCGCGATCGCGCTGATCGTCTTCGGCGTGCGGGAGCCCGATCGGGCGGCACCGCACCGGCGCTTCCGCTCGCCGCTGCGCTGGAGCGCCCTGCGCGAGTTTCCGCGCAGCTACTGGTTCGTCGTCGCGGCCGGCGCGACCTTTACGCTCGCGCGTTTCAGCGAGGCGTTCCTGGTGCTGCGCGCGCAGCAGACCGGGCTCGACGCCGCATGGATCCCGGCGGTGATGGTCGCGATGAGCGTCGCCTATTCGCTGTCCGCCTGGCCGGTCGGCATCCTGTCGGACCGGCTGGATCGCCGCGTGCTGCTTGCGGCCGGCATGGTGCTGTTGATCGCGGCCGACCTGCTGCTGGGCATCGGCACGTCGACGATCTCGATGTTCGTCGGCGTGGCCGTGTGGGGGCTGCACATGGGCTTTACGCAGGGCATCCTCGCCGCGATGGTGTCGGAAACCTCGCCGGCCACGCTGCGCGGCACCGCGTTCGGCGTATTCAATCTGGTGAGCGGAATCTGCATGCTGCTCGCGAGCAGCCTCGCCGGCGCGCTGTGGACGCATTTCGGCGCGTCGACCACGTTTCTCGCGGGCGCCGCGCTGGTCGTGGTGCCGCTGGGCCTGTGCCGGTTCATGCCGCGACCCGGCGCGTCGGCGGCGTGATGCGTCGCGTGGCGGTTTCGCGGATGTCCCGCGTACGACCAAGTGACCGCCTGGCGCCACGGTGCGCCTGTCCCAAACCGGCGGCGTTGCGCGTCCCGCTGCGGCAGAACGCTCCGGCACCTACACCTGCCTTGCCCCGCCATCCTCCCTTTCAGAATTGAAAGATCGTCCGGCGTTTGCGATAGAATGCCCCCCCCTGTTCGCCGTGGCCATGCCCCCGGACGGGCTCCGGCAGTCGAAGCGGCGCGCGCCGTGCTCGCGGAATTCCGTTCCCGTTTCGATGCCGGCGATCGACCTGCCGTTGGAAACACATGTTCCGTAATTTGGATTGCTAATGAAGAAGAAGCACAACATCACCCGGTACATCGTCATCGCGATGGCGCTGGGCATCGCCGTGGGCTACGCCTGTCATAGCGCGTTTCCCGACCCGAAAATGGCCAGGGAAGTCGCCGGCTACGTGTCGTTGCTGTCCGACGTGTTCCTGCGGCTGATCAAGATGATCATCGCGCCGCTGGTGTTCGCGACGCTGACGGTCGGCATCGCGCAGATGGGCGACAGCGGGTCGGTCGGCCGCGTGGGCGTGAAGGCGTTCGGCTGGTTCTTCATCGCGTCGTTCACGTCGCTGGTGCTCGGTCTCGTGACCGCGACGATCCTGAAGCCGGGAAGCCACCTGAGCCTGCCGCTGCCGGCCGCCGATGCGACGCTGAACCTGAAGACGGCCGCATTCACGCTGAAGGACTTCGTCGTTCACCTGGTGCCGAAGTCGATCGCCGAGGCGATGGCGAACAACGAGATCCTGCAGATCGTCGTGTTCTCGATCTTCTTCGGCACCGCGCTGTCCGCGCTCGGCGACGCCGGCAAGCGCCTGACCGGCGTGATCGACGATCTCGCGCAGGTCATGCTGAAAGTGACGGGCGCGGTGATGTGGTTCGCACCGGTCGCCGTGTTTGCCGCGCTGGCGTCGACGATCACGACGGAAGGGCTCGGCATCCTGCTCACATTCGCGAAGTTCATGGCGAGCTTCTATCTGGCGCTGGCGCTGCTGTGGGGCGTGCTGACGCTTGCGGGCGTCACGTTCCTCGGCAAGCGCGCGTTCACGCTGATCCGCCTGATTCGCGAGCCGTTCCTGCTGTCGTTTGCGACGGCGAGTTCCGAAGCCGCGTATCCGAAGCTGCTCGACGCGCTCGACCGGTTCGGCGTGAATCGCAAGATCTCGAGCTTCGTGCTGCCGATCGGGTATTCGTTCAACCTCGACGGCTCGATGATGTACTGCACGTTCGCGGTGTTGTTCATCTCGCAGGTGTACGGGATCGACCTGCCGCTCGGCACGCAGATCACGATGCTGCTGATGCTGATGGTGACGTCGAAGGGGATGGCCGGCGTGCCGCGCGCATCGCTCGTCGTGATCGCGGCGACGCTCAATCAGTTCCATCTGCCGGAATCCGGGCTGCTGCTGATCATGGGTGTCGACATGTTCCTCGACATGGGACGCTCGGCGACCAACGCCGTCGGCAACTCGATCGCGGCGGCCGTGGTCGCGAAGTGGGAGGGCCAGCTCGGCGATCCGCGCGACGACGCGGATTCGGGCGGCGGCGGCGAGATCAAGCAGGTGGAGGTGCGGGAGACGGCGACGTCCGCGTGATTTCCCTGTTGTCGTGATGTGCGCCTGCCTGGATTCGACCTGAATTCAGGCCGGTGCGATATCCGCCAGCGGTCATTCGTTTACCCGCATCCGGCGATTTTCCCGATTCGCCGAAAAACCCTCCGTTATTTCAATACGTCGCATTCGAGCCGGCGGCGATATTCCCGAAGGCGCAAGCCCGACTTCCCCGATATCAAGCGTGCACGCGTAAGTGATCATTCACTCTCGCGCAATTGCGCGCGCCGTCTGCGCGAGCGGTTCGCAATTTTTTTCGATTTATATACAGCTATTCTCGACGCTGCCGATTATCGAATGCACGCCCGATGTAATACCGACTGAACCGGATGATTTAGCGGAAGTATTTACGCATTGCCGAATTCAAACCATCCGGCTGCCCCTCGGGTAAATGATTCCACCATTCAGGAGAACCTCAGCCATGGTCGCCAGAAAATCGATTCGGGCCGTGCTGCTCGCCGCCGCGATCGCCGCGATTGCGCCGTCCGGATACGCGGGCAATACCACCGATTGGCTGGCGAACACGTATGGCACGCTCGCGGCGCACGTCGGCAACGTCGCGCGTTCGATGTGGGTCGCGCCCGAAGGCGTGATCTACACCGCGTCGATGTGGGACGAGGATGAGGGCGGCGTCGCGATCTACCAGAACGGCAAGAGCGTCGGCTCGATCGGCGCGCATTCCGAATTCCAGGGCAGCGCGATCACGGGCAACGCGACGTCGCTGTTCGTCGCGCTGCAGCCCGGCAGCAGCTACGGCAGCGGCGCGGTCGGGCGCTACAACCGCGCGACGCGCTTTCGCGACAAGCTGATTCAGGTCACCGCGGCGACGAACCAGCCGCGCATCGACGTCGTCACCGGGCTCGCCACGGCCGGCTCGCTGCTCTACGCGAGCGATTTCTACGGCAACCGCGTGCGGGTGTTTACGACCGACGGCGTCTGGCAGCGGGACATCGGCGTGTCAGCGCCGGGCGCGCTCGCGGTCGACGGCGCGGGGAACGTCTGGGTCGCGCAGAAAAGCGCCGGCGCGATCGTCGAATTCAGCCCGGCCGGTGCGCTGCTGAACACGATCCGGCTGGCGGCCGGGTCGCAGCCGTCGGCGCTCTATGTCGATGCGGCGGCAGGGGAGCTGCTGGTCGGCGACGAAGGCCCCGACATGAACATCAAGCGCTACACCGTATCGGGCCGGCCCGCGCTGGCCGGCACGTTCGGCGTGCGCGGCGGCTATCTCGACACGACGGCGGGCATCAAGGGGCAGGTCGGCGCGAAGCGCTTCACCCGGATCGTCGGGATCGGCAAGGACACGGGCGGCAACTTGTACGTGCTCAACAACCCGTGGGGCGGCAGCTGGGATCTCGGCCGCAACGGCGCGACCGACATTCATGCGTACAGCAGCACCGGCAGCCTGCGGTGGACGCTGCAGTCGCTCAACTTCGAAGGTATCGCCGCACCGGATCCGGTCACGGACGGCGCGCTGTTCTACAGCGGCACGCATATCTATGGCGGCACTGCGGGCGGCACCTTCGTCGCGAATACCGTCGATCCGTTCACGTATCCGTCGGATCCGCGCATCAATATGAGCGACACGCAGCGCGACGAGCACTTCGGGCTGCTGACGTCGGTCGGTGCGAACCGGATCCTCGTTGCAGCGGGGCAGAATCCGCCGGTTTACTACTTCTTCCACTTCAACGCTGCCAACGGCTATGTCGCGATTCCTGACGGATCGATCCCGGGGCCGGCGTTCAATACGACCCGGCGCGTGTCGGCCGGCTTCAGTCTCGACAGCAAGGGTGGCGTATGGGCCGGCCTCGACAAGACCGGCGCCATTTATCACTATCCGCTGACCGGCTTCGATGCGAGCGGCAAGCCTTCGTGGGGGCCGGGCGTGCCGACGCCAGTGCCGGCCAGCATCCAGCCGCTGACGCGCGTCGTCTATCTCGCCGACAGCGACACGATGGTGCTCGCGCAGGGCGTGGTCGGGAGTACGGACTGGACGTCGATCGGCACGCGCATCGAGGTGTATCACGGCTGGAGCGCGGGCAACACGACGAAGCCGAATCCGGTGATCACGCTGCCGCACAGCGGCGCGAAGTCGATCGACGCGGCCGGCAATCACTTGTTCGTCGGCTACTGGTTCAGCAGCAGCGGGCCGCTTTGGCCGAACATCGACGCATTCAACCTCGACACCGGCAACCTCGACACGACGCTCGTCAATGCAAGCCCGGCGACCGTGGATACCAGCAGCGCGATCGACGCGATGTACAGCGTGCGTGCGTACCGCCGCTCGAACGGCGAGTACGTGGTGACGAAGAACAACGTGAAGGGGAACAGCATCACCGTTTATCGGTGGACGCCTTGAGGGCGGCGCCTCGAATGCAACGATGACACCACGGTGGCTGTCATCGAAACGTCTTCGCTGTAACCATATGTAATAGGTCGGCCCGCAATGGTGCCGGTCATCCACTTGACACTGGGCGGCGCTGTAATTCCGGCACGTCGGCGATAGTCGACGCAACCCATTCGATCGCTTGGCACAGGCCCGCGCCACCGCGCGACACGGGCAGACAGGGCCAGGATCATGCCGGACACGTCAGACGATAATCGCCCCCACTGTTCCAGAGGATTCCTATGAAAAATAGCCAGGTCAAGCGTGCGCTCCGGCTCGGAGCCGTCATGTCGGCCGTGCTGCTTGCGTCGCAGGCGCACGCGGACGGGTTCGACGCCACCGATGCCGCCCGCGTGCCGAGCGGTCAGTTCGTCACGCCGCTGGCCGTCCGTGGCGCGGTCCAGCAGTTCCTGAATCCCGGGTTGCCGGCCTATCCACATTTCGTCGCGGGGGAAGCCGTGCGCTCGCAATTGAGCCCGGACGGCAAGACGCTGGCGATCATCACCGCCGGCCAGAACTCGCTGTACAAACCGGACGGTTCCGTCGACACCGCGAACTCGACGCAATTCATCTTCCTGTACGACGTTGCGGGCGCGAACAAGACGCGCCCGGTGCTCAGGCAGGTGCTTCAGCAGACCAACGCGTTCGTCGGCCTGGCGTTCTCGCATGACGGGAGCACGCTCTACGCGACCGGCGGCAGCGACGATGCGGTCTACGTCTATGCGCAGCACGGCGGCACGTGGGCGCTGTCGACCACGATCGCGCTCGGCCATGGCGGCAAGGGCGTCGGCATCCGCGTGCAGCCGAACGCGGCGGGCCTTGCGTTGTCGGCCGACGGCAAGACGCTGGTGGTCGCGAACAACTACAACGATTCGATCAGCGTGATCGATACCGCGACCAACAACGTGCGCTACGAGCACGACCTGCGCCCGTTCTTTGCGGGCAATGAAGGCCGCAGCGGCGACGCCGGCGGCACGTTCCCGTTCGCGGTCGTCGTGAAGGGCAACGGCGTCGCGTATGTGTCGTCGGATCGCGATCGCGAAATCATCGCGATCGACGTGTCGTCGCCGTCTCGCGGGCGTCTGGTCAAGCGCATCAAGCTGGACGGCAACGCGCTCGGCATGACGCTCGACGCGTCGCAATCGAGGCTGTTCGTCGCGCAGGACAACGCCGACCAGGTCGCGGTGATCGACACGAACACCAACGCGATCGTGACGCGGATCGACGCGCGCGCACCGTCCGGTGTGCTGGCGCACGGCCAGACGCACACGGGCGCGGCGACGTACGCGGTCACGCTGTCGCGCGACGGCCGAACGCTGTATGCGACCAATGCCGGCGCGAACGAAATCGCCGTCATTCCGCTCGTCGGCGAGCGTGCGTATCGCGTCACCGGATTGATTCCGACCGCGTTCGAACCGCACGACGTGACGTTCAGCGCGGACGGCACGTGGATGTACGTGGTGAACGGCAAGAGCACGACCGGCCCGAACCCGGACCACCTGTCCGGCGCGACCCCGGCGCAGGCCGCCGCGTCGCGCGCATCGAACGAATACCAGTTTCAGCTCGAGCGCGCGTCGCTCGTGAGCGCGCCGGTGCCCGCCGCCAACGAACTGCCGAAGCTGACGCAGCAGGCCGCGCGCAACAACTTCTATCGCCCGGAAGACAACGACCGGGATAACGAAGTGATGGGCTTTCTGCGCCGTCACATCAAGCACGTGATCTACGTCGTCAAGGAAAACCGTACGTTCGACCAGGTGCTCGGCGACATCGGCAACGGGGCCGACGGCGATCCGCGGCTCGCCCAGTTCGGCCGGAACATCACGCCGAACTTCCATCGGCTGGCGAGCCAGTTCGTGACGCTCGACAACTTCATGAACCCTGGCGACGGCAGCATGGACGGCTGGTCCTGGGCGCTTCAGGGGCGCGTCACCAACACCGAGACGATTACGCAGCAAATCAACTACGCGGCGGTCAATCGCGGCCTGTCGTACGAGAGCGAGGGCACGAACCGCAGCGTGCCGGTCAACTGGGAATCGGTGCAGCAGCGCGATGCGGCAGCCGGCCCGGCCGGCACGACGAACTACAGCAACGCGGCGGCCGGCCTGCCGGGCGGCGCGGCGAACCTGCTGCCCGGCACCGGCAACCATGCGTCGTCCGATGCGCCGTTCGGCCCCCAGCGCGGCTACATCTTCGACGCGGTGCTCGCCGGCGGCGGCACGGTCCGCAACTACGGATTCCTGGTCAACAACATCGGCAGCATCGGCACGGCCGCGAACCCGATCGTCGACCCGCGCGCGTCCGGTGTCGTCCAGGTCGCCGCACTGGACCCGCGGCTGGCGTCGATGACCGACGTGTACTTCCGCGGTTTCGACCAGACCTATCCGGACCAGTGGCGCCTGAACGAGTGGAAACGCGAGTTCGACCAGTATGTCGCGAGCGGTAACCTGCCGACGCTGTCGCTGGTGCGCCTGTCCCACGATCACATGGGCGCGTTCGGCACGGCGTTCGCCGGCGTGAATACGCCGGAAACGCAGCAGGCCGACAACGACCTGGCGGTCGGCCGGCTCGTCGAGGCCGTCGCGAAGAGCCCCTATGCGAGCGACACGCTGATCGTCGTGACCGAGGACGATGTGCAGGATGGTCCCGACCACGTGGATTCGCATCGCGGGCCGGCGTACATCGTCGGGCCGTATGTGAAGCAGGGCGCGGTGATCCGGACGCGCTACAGCCAGGTCAACGCGCTGCGGACCATCGAGGACGTGCTCGGTACGCAGCACATGAACCTGAATACCGCCTACCAGCGACCGATGAGCGACGTGTTCGACGTGCATGGCCCGGCGTCGTGGAGCTATACGGCCGTCGCGTCGACGGCGCTGAAGGGCACCGGGCTGCGACTGGCCGAAGGGGCGGGCGAGAATCTGCTGCACTACGCGGCCGGGCCCGATGTCACGCCGACGCATGACGCGGCGTACTGGGCGAAGGTGACGGCGAAGTTCGACTTCGACGATGCCGACGAGGTGCCGGCGGATCAGTTCAACCGTGTCTTGTGGAAAGGCATGATGGGATCGAAGCCGTACCCGAAGCTGCGGGGCGTGACGCAGAAAGTGGCGAGCCGAGACGACGATTGATCGTCTGGGCGGTCGGTCTGGAAGGCGGCCCTCTCGGCGGGAGGGCCATGTTTTTTGCAAGTCGCGTGGGGGCGGTCGGCCGGGGCGCTCGATCTCACGCGCGCCATATCAGATTCGCACTGTGTTCCGTTTCCGATACGAGGCGGAAACCGAGGCGCTCGTAGAGTCGACGTGCGGGATTGCCGTGTAGCACGCTGAGCGATACGGGCACGTGCGCGCGTGCCGCTTCGACCAGCAACTCGCGCAGCACGGCTTCGCCGATGCGTTGCCCTTGTCGGGCCGGCAGGATCTGGATCTGGTGAACGTGCCATTCGTCGGCGGAGCGCGTCACTTTCAGCAATCCGATCGCGTTGACGCCGGCGCCGGCGCTTTCGCAGACGATCATCGCGTCTTCGAAGTTCGCCGCGATGCGCCGGTGGTGCGCTTCATCGTCGGTCGGCGCGCCGACACGTTGCAGATGCTCGGTCATCGTGAGCCGGCGCAGCGTCAGCAGAAAGGGCAGGTCGGATGAGGATGCGGGACGCAGGCGGATCGCCGGTTTCATGAGCGATGTGGATGCGCTCGGGGATCGAGCTTCGACGCCGATGATTGCAGCAATCGCGAGGCGGGTCAAAGCCCCGGCAACGGAATCTGCCGCCCGGCCGGGCGATGCTCGAGGACATCCGTGACTTCGTATTCGGTTTTCGCTCCGTCCGAGGTTTGCCACTGCTGCATACGGACATTGCAGACGAGCACGTCACCCTTGCTGAAACTGATCTGGCTGTTGTTCACGCGCGACAGGAAGCCGGCATCCGTGATCGCCGCGTGAATCGTCGACGCGCCGTCGTACAGCCGCCACTTGTTGTCGTCCTTGAACGCGAGCGACACGATCGAGAACGCCATCTTTCGATGTTCGTCGAGAAGGAGCGCGTCGGTTTGTCCGGGCGCGTGAAACCAGGCGATCTCATCGCGGGTGATCGTCTCGAACACCTCTGTGTCGGTGCCGGTCGCGAAAATCACGATGCCGTCGCGCGCGAGCGGCGCAAGCACGTGCTCGGTGGCCTGTCGAACGCCGACGTCGCGCAGCAGCGTGAGGACCGACAGGTCGATCTCGAGTTGCTCGCCGTCCACGTGCAGCAATGCGGTGTGGTCGTGCATCTGCACCCGCTGGATCTCGCGCCCGCGCAACCACTTGAGGACGGCGAAGAGACCCTTCCTCGCCTTCGGCGCGGCGATGCCGAGCGCGGTCAGGATCGTGACCGCGTTGGCAAGCGCCGTGCTTCCGTTGCCGCTCAGGAGGTCGCGCATGCGGCCGAGCAGCGAGGTCGCGAGCGTGAAGTCGATCCCGAAGCTGCCGGTCTTGAAGCTGCCGCGCACGTTCACGCGCGGTTGAACCTGATCGCCGCACAGTGCCCGTGTCGACGCTTCCAGCAAATCCCCGATCGCAAGCAGTGCGGGCGCGAGTTCGCGCACGTCCATTTCGGAAGACTCGAGTGCGGGGCCGTCGTAAGTGACGCGAAATCGGCTCATGGTGTCGAGGCGGCCGAAATCGGCCGGGCCGGTACGGTTTTCATGGCGTGCGGTCATGCGAAATGTCGGCTGGAAACGTGGACGATACAGGAATCGAATTCGTTCGGATGCCTTGCATCTTAAGCGCGATCGATTGGCCGCGCGCGACGTTGGCCATCGGGCCAGGGCGATTGTCCGACGTGTCCCGACAGTGCCCGCCAAGCATCGAACTTTCCACTACTTTCCCGGTGACGACCGCCGACTCGTGCGTGCGAGCTCGCCGGAGCCGTAGACCCGATAGCCCGTCGGCGTTCGCTTCGGCGCGACGAGACCGTGCCGCTCATAGAGCCGCAGCGCCTTCACCGATACGCCGAGCCGCGCGGCTGCCGCAGAGGCGCTCAAGCGAAGCGTGGACGTGCCCATTCGTCACCCCTGTCTGCCGTCGATTCGTCACCCCCAGCATAAAGGCGACCCCAAGGGCCGGGTCAAGCGCGTTCACGAAATCCGGTACACGCGCATCGCATTGTCGTGCCAGATTGCCTGACGCGCCGCCTCGTCGAGGTCCGCCATCGCGCGGGCAAACGTACGCAGCAGCGCCGGATACGACACGCGCAACCCCGCCACCGGAAAATTGCTCGCGAACAGGCAGCGTTGCCAGCCGAATATCGCGATCGTGTCGCGGATGATCCGCGCGTTGTCCGCCTCGTTCCACACCGCATCGCGCAAGCCGAGTTCGGAGATCTTCACGGTCACGCGCGGCGATGCGGCCAGTGCTTCCATGCCGCCGCGCCAGCGCGCGAGCCCTGCTTCCGAGCGATCCCACGGCAGCCCCGCGTGTTCGAGGACGACGTCGATACCGGGCGCATCGGCCAGCAGCGCGGCCGCGTCGCCGAGATGCCAGAACGGCACGCGCAGATCCCAGCCGAGGCCATGCGCGGCGACGCGCTCCAGCGCGGCCGGCCAGCGCGGATCGCGCAGCGTGCCGGGCCCGTCGACGAACGCATCCGGCGCCGCGGCGGTGCGCGGCTTGAACCGCACGCCGCGCACGCGCGGCCACGCGGCCTGTTCGGCGAGCCGCTCGTGCGCATCGTCGGCCAGCAGGTCGACCCACGCGACGACTGCCGACGGCAGCCCGTGCGCGGCCGCGACCTCGTGCAGCCAGCGCGTTTCCGCGAGCGCCTCGCCGCGCGCCCGTTCGGCCTCGACATGCACGCTCGCGACGATCGGCGCGCGTTGTGCGGCATACCGGTAGTCGTCCACGCCGAAGTCGCGGCACAGCGCCGCGTAGTCGCCGAACATGAAGCGTGCCGGGTCGTAGCGTTCCTGCAGCCACGGATAGTGCGCACCCGCGCCGAGCTGCCACAGGTGGTGATGCGCGTCGACGAGCGCCGCCGGCAGCGCGTGCGGCGGCGGGGCGTCGCCGTGCCGCTCAGCGCGCGCCTGCGAGCACATACGACGCATCGGGTTCGCGCAGCGTCGGCCATGCGCCGACGAACCGCCACGCATCGAGATCGAGCTCGCGCACGTAGTCGTCCTGGAACGACACGTACGCGACGCGCCGAGACGGATGGAACGACAACGCGGTCGGGTTCGCGGGCAGCGCGACGCGTTCGATCTCCTCCAGCTGCCGCGCATCGAACACCGAGATCGAACGCTCGCCGGAATTCGTCAGCAACAGCAGGTCGCGTCCGTCCGGCGCGCTGGTGCGGTAGATGCGGTTCGGATCGCTGCGCGTCTTCACGCGGCGGCCGCAGGTCATCGTGTCGGTGTCGATCTCGACGAGCGTGTCGTCGCCGCGATTCGCGACGAACAGCGTGCGCTCGTCGCCCGACAGTGCATTGCCTTCGGGACGCGGGCCGGGCATCACCGCGCGCGGCGCGACGGTCGCGTCGCGCGGATGGAACTGCGTGACCGTGTTCGACAGCAGGTGCACGCCGTATGCGCGGCTCGCATCGCGCGTGAGCGTCACGAGGTGGGTCTTCACGCCGCCGGACGGCACGGCCATGTTCGGCACGCTCTGGCGGGTCGGTTCGTCGAACACGAGCAGCATGTCGTGCGCCTCGCTCATCGCGTACAGCCGGCCGTCGCGATCGGTCGCCATCCCGTGCGGCCGGTAGTACGGCCACAGGTCGAGCATCCGCGTATGCGTGCGCTCGACGAGGTCGATCTCGGCGATCCGGTGATCGCCTTCATGGCCGCGCGACCAGGCGGTCTCGATCCCGAAGATGCCGACGTACGCGAATCGATTGTTCACGTCGACGGTGAACTCGTGCGGGAAGTTCGGCAGCACGATGTGCTTGAGCGCGGCTTTCGTTTCGAGGTCGTAGAAGCTGAAGGTATGGGCGCATTTCTGCACCAGCAACAGGATGTCGTTCATGGTGTGTCTCCGTTGTTTCGTTCGCGTAACTGCGTGCGCGCGTGTCGGCGCGCGTCAGCCTTCGCAGCGCTTCGGCAGCGTCAGCGCGAGCAGGCCGGCCACCGCGAGCGTGACGGCGAGGCTGTACACGCCGGCCGCCGCGCTCACGTGCTGGGTCAGCACGCCGACCGCATACGGGCCGCAGAAGCCGCCGAGGTTGCCGAGCGCGTTGATCAGGCCGCGCGCGCTGCCGGCCGTCTCGACGCTGCACAGCTTCGGCGGAATCGCCCAGAACACGCCGGCGGCCGCCTGCAGGAAGAAGCCGCAACCGATCAGGAACGCGAACGACACGACCATCGATGCATGCGTGAGCACCGACAGCGCGAGGCACGCGGCGAAGCCGACGAGCGGCAGCAGCACGAACAGGCGGCGCTTGCCGGTCCGGTCGGATAAATACGACGTGGCGAACATCCCGATCACCATCGCGACATACGGCAGCATCGCGAGCAGGCCGACCTTGCCCATCCCGCCGTGCGTGAGGTTTTTCAGCAGGGTCGGCAGCCACATCGTATAGCCGTAGATGCCGACCTGATAGCAGAAGTTGATCGCGATCAGCAGCCAGATCGTCGGGTTGCGCAGTATCGCGCCGAACGACGCGGCGGCCGGCGTGCCGGCCGCCTGCTTGCGCGCCTGTTCGTCGCGCAGCGCGTCGAGGATGTACGCCTTCTCGCGCGGCGACACCCAGCGCGCGGTTTGCGGGCCGTCGTCGGCGAACATCATCCACGCGAACAGGCACAGCAGCGACAGCGCGCCGGCGCTGAAGAACAGGTGACGCCAATCGTACGCGGCGAGGATGAAGCCGGACAGCGGCGCGGTGATCATGCCGGCGAGCGGCACGAACATGATGACCATCGCGTTCGCGCGGCCGCGTTCGCGGTCGGGAAACCAGTGGCTGACCATCGTCAGCACGACGGGCAGCATCCCGCCCTCGGCCACGCCGAGCAGGAAGCGCAGCGTCAGCAGCTGCCACGTGTGGGTGACGAGCCCGGTCAGCACCGACAGTACGGCCCAGCTCACGAGCGACCACGCGATGAAGGTCTTGCCGCTGCCGAGCGCCGCGCGCCGGCCGCCGGGGATCTGCAGGAACAGGTAGCCGAAGAAGAAGATGCCGCCGGCGAGGCCGGCCATCGTCGCGTCCATGCCGAGATCGGCGTTCATCCCGCCCGGCATCGCGAACGCGATGTTCACGCGATCCATGTACGAAATGATGCAGGCGAGCAGCAGCGGCGGAATCACGCGCAGCCAGCGGCGGCGCGGAATGGCTTCGCCGGCTTCATAGGCCGGGGTGGCGGGGTTCAACAGGTTCATGGTGTCTCCGATCCATGTGACGAGCGGCGGCGGTCGTCTGTCGGACCGCCGTCACGCCGATGCACAACGCATGTGCGTTGCAGGGGCAACCGGTGTTTGGCTAGCGTCCCCAGCGCAGCACGAGCGGATCGAGCCGCCGCGCCGCGTCGAGCAGGCCCGCGCGCACTTCAGGGTGCAGCTCGGGCCACGGCGCGCGCGGCTGGTCGCACGCGATCACGCCGCCTTCCTTCATCAGCGCCTTCGCGGTCAGGAAGCCCGACTGACGGTTCTCGTAGTTGATCAGCGGCAGCCAGCGCGCGTACTGCTCGCAGGCTTCGTCGCGGCGTCCGGCGAAATACGCGTCGGTGATCCGGCGGATACCGTCCGGATAGCCGCCGCCCGTCATCGCGCCGGTCGCGCCGGCATCGAGGTCGGCGAGCAGCGTGATGCCTTCCTCGCCGTCCCACGGCCCCTCGATCGCGTCGCCGCCGAGCGCGATCAGCTCGCGCAGCTTCGACGCGGCGCCGGCCGTCTCGATCTTGAAGTACGACACGGCGTCAATCTCGCGCGCCAGCGTCGCGAGCAACGACGCAGGCAGCGCGACGCCGCTCGCGGGCGCGTCCTGGATCATCAGCGGAATGTCGAGGCCGTCGGCGACTTCGCCGAAGAACGCGCGCACCTGCGCTTCGGGCACGCGGAACGTCGCGCCGTGATATGGCGGCATCACCATCACCATCGCGGCGCCGCATGCCTGTGCGTGGCGGTTGCGCTCCGCGCAGAGGCGCGCGCTGAAATGCGACGTCGTGACGATCACCGGCACGCGGCCGGCGACGTGTTCGAGTGTCGTGCGCGTGATGAGGTCGCGTTCGTCATCGCCGAGCGTGAACTGCTCCGAGTAGTTCGCGTGAATGCAGATGCCCTGCGAGCCGGCATCGATCATGAAGTCGAGGCAGCGGCGCTGGCCGTCGAGATCGAGTGCGCCGTGCGCGTCGAAGATGGTCGGCGCAACCGGAAAGACGCCCTGGTAGCGTGCGTTCATGGCCGTGCTCACTCGACGATGTCGAACTGGTCGAGGAACTCGGTCTTCAGCGTGAGACCGAGGCCCGGCACGTCGTCGCGCAGTTGCAGGAAGCCGTTCTCGGCCACCGGCTCGCCGTCGAAGATGTAATAGAACAGCTCGTTGCCGACTTCCACGTCGAACATCGGGAAGTACTCGCTCATCGGCGACGCGAGCGTGCTCATCGTCAGGTGATAGTTGTGCATCTGGCCCGCATGCGGAATCACCGGCACGCTGTACGCCTCGCACAGCGCATTGATCTTGTGCGCCATCGTGATCCCGCCGACGCGGTTCGTGTCGTACTGCACGACCGACACGGCCTTGCGGTCCAGCAGCTGCTTGAAGCCGTACAGCGAGAACTCGTGCTCGCCGCCGGAGATCGGAATGCGCGTGAGCTGGTTCAGTTCCGCGTAGCCGTCGATGTCGTCGGCGATCACCGGTTCCTCGAGCCAGCGCGGCTGGTACTTCTCGAGCTTCGGCAGGATGCGCTTCGCGTACTCGAGATTCCAGCCCATGTAGCACTCGAGCATCAGGTCGTTGTCGTAGCCGATCACCTCGCGGATCGCCGCGACCGACTTCAGGTTCTCCGTCACGCCCTGCTGCCCATGCGCGGGCCCGTAGCCGAAGCGCATCTTGAACGCGCGGAAGCCTTCCTTCATGTAGCGCTGCGCCTCGTCCTGCATCTCTTTCAGGTCGGTGCGGTAGAGCTTCGAGTAGTAGCAGGGGATCTTTTCCTTGGTGCGGCCGCCGAGCAGCTTGAATACAGGCTTGCCGACGCTCTTGCCGAGGATGTCCCAGATCGCGATGTCGACCGCCGAGATCGCCGCCATGCCGATGCCCTTGCGGCCCCACGCGTGGGTCGCGCGGTACATCCGCTGGTTCAGGTACTCGTAGTCCCACGGGTCCTGGCCGATCACGAGCGGCGCGAGGTACTGGTCGATGATCGCTTTCGCGATGTGCGGCGCGAGCGCGACGTTGCCGAGGCCGACGATGCCGTCGTCGGTCTCGACTTCGACGACGGTCCACGCATGGAAGCGGAACGTGCTCATGGTTTCCTGCGGGGCGTACAGCAGGTCCATCGCGTTCGAGCAGAAGTTGCCCTGCGGCGGGACGGTCTTGCCTTTCCACTGGAATACGCGGGCGCGCACGGAGCGGATCTTCATGTTGGTGTCTCCTGGAATCGATGTTGTTGTATGCAAGGGGCGCGCGAGCGTCACGCCGAAACGGTGGGCGTGCGGCGTGCGGCGCCCATCCGGCATGCGATCTGCAGCGCCTGCCAGGTCGCGCCGACGTCCGCGCTGCCGCGGCCCGCGATGTCGTAGGCGGTGCCGTGCGCGGGCGTCGTGATCGGCACGGGCAGCCCGCCCTGCACGGTCACGCCGCGCGAGAAGCCGAGCAGCTTGATCGCGATCTGCCCCTGGTCGTGGTACATCGTGACGATCGCCTGGTAGTCGCCGGCCTGCGCCTTCAGGAAGATCGTGTCGGCGGGGAACGGGCCGTGGAACGGCGCGTCGGTCGGCCAGTCGCGCGACTGCAGCTTGCGCACCGCCGGCTCGATGATGTCGACTTCCTCGCGGCCGCAGCTGCCGCCGTCGCCGCCGTGCGGGTTGAACGCGGCGATCGCGACCTTCGGCGTCGCGACGCCGTTCGCGAGCAACGACTGGTAAATCAGTTCGGATGCCTGTTCGATGCGCTCGATGCTCAGTTGGGCCGCCGCTTCCTTCAGCGGAATATGCGACGAGATGCGCGCGGTCCACAGTTCGCCGAGCGTGTTGAATTCGCAGAAGTAGCCGGTCACGCCGAGCGCGGCCGCGAAGTGATGCAGCTCGTCGTCGTGCCTGAGCCCGCCGAGCTTCATCGCGTACTTGTTCAGCGGCGCGAAGCAGATCGCGTCGATGTCGCCGGCGAGCGCGGCGTCGAGACACTGGTCGAGCACGGTCAGCGTCGAGCGGCCGCCGGCCGCGCCGGGCTGGCCGACCGTAACCTGCGCGGGATCGATCGTCTCGACCGCGACGAACGCGGCGCGCGCGGTGGACGGCCGGCCGCGCACGGCGGCGAGCGACTCGACGGGCTCGACCTCGACCGTCACGCCGGCGACGCGCTGGCCGGCTTCCCACAGCCAGCGGTCGCCGATCAGCACGAGGTTCGCGCGGGACGTCGCGTCGGGCCGCGCGAGCAGTTTCGCGATCAGTTCGGCGCCGATGCCGGCGGGGTCGCCGAGCGTCAGCGCGACGACGGGCAGGGCAGCGGCGGTCGTCATGAGGCGTCTCCGTGACGGGCGGCGGTCGGGTGCGGGTTCATGCTGTGTCTCCGGTGTCGGCGCGTGGCCGTTGGTCTATGGGGTTCATGCTAGGTAGACGGAATGAGTCGGTAAATTGAAAACTCTTGATGAATCGATAACCTGGAGTAATCGAAATGGGCTCGATCGATCGACGAGACTCGACTCCCCAATTGCTGAACCGGCTGCGGATGCGGCAGATCGCGCTGCTGCTCGCGGTGGATGAATGCTCGACGCTGCGCGGGGCCGCCGGGCAGCTGGGCCTCACGCAGCCGGCCGCGACGAAGATGCTGGCCGAGCTGGAAAGCGCGCTCGGCCAGCGGCTGTTCGACCGCGTCGGGCGCGGGCTCGTGCTGAACCCGGCCGGCGAGCGCGTGCTCGGCTATTTCCGCGGGATTCGCGGCAGCATGGAGGCGCTCAATCGCGAGCTGGGCGAGCTGCAGCTCGGCAGCGCGGGGCGGCTTGCGATCGGCAGCATCATGGCCGCGTCGCCGGGGCGGCTCACCGAGGCGCTGGTGCAGTTGAAGGCGCGCTATCCGCTGCTCGCGATCGACATCGCGGTCGATACCAGCGACCGGCTGATGCCGCAGTTGCGCGAAGGCGTGCTCGAAGTGGTGATCGGACGCAACGTCGGCACCGATTGCGACTTCCGCGTGGTGGACGACGAGGCGCTCGCGATCATCGCGGGCCGCGACCATCCGCTTGCCGGCGCCGGGCCGGTCGAATTCGACGCGCTGCTCGATTACACGTGGATCCTGCAGCCGGCCGGCAGCCCGGCACGCGAAGTCGTCGAGCGCGAATTTCGCGCGCGTCACCAGCCGATGCCGCGCGGGCTGGTCGAGACGGGCTCGATCCTGACGACGATGAACCTCGTCGACCGTTCGCACATGCTCGGCGTGATTCCGCTGACGGTCGCGCGGCGCAACGCGGAGCACGGGCTCGTGGCGATCCTCGATTACGAGCTGGACCAGAAGCTGCCGTCGTACGGGAGTCTCGTGCGGCGCGACCGGCCGCTGAGCATTCCCGCGCAGCAGTTTCTCGCGCTGTTCCACCGGGAAGGCGGGCCGGGCGATGACGGCGGCGCGTAACGGCGCGGTTTGCCAGCCGAGGCGGCCGAGCCAGCCGCGCCAGCCGAGGCGACCGAACCAGCCGAATCAGCCGAGCTGGCCGAGCCAGCCAAGCACGCCGAACAAGCCGCGTCGGCCGCGTTGGCCGAACCAGCCGAACCAGCCGAACCAGCCGAACCACCCGAGGCACCACCATCGCGGAACGCAGTGAAGCGCGACGGCGACGCTGGCGAGACGGGGGAGGCAGGCGAACCCGAAGCGAACGGCTTCAGCGCGCCGACGGCGCGGCCGGCGCTTCGGCGAGCGGCGGCGTCGCTTCCGACAACGCGCGATCCGGCCGGATCCGCAGCGCGGCGACGATGCCGATCAGCAGCATCGCGACCGACCCGACGAACGGCACCGTCCAGCTGCCGGTGTGATCGACGAGATAGCCGAACAGGATCGGCGACAGGATCCCCGCGATCGCCGAACCCGCGTTCATCATCCCGCTCGCGATGCCCGCGTGTTGCGGTGCGATGTCGCTCGGCACGGCCCAGATCGGCCCGATCGTCAGTTCGAGGCACAGGAACGACCCGGACAGGCACAGCGCGATGCCGGCCGTCGAATGCACGAACGCGAGCGGCAGCAGGCAGACGAGCGCGCCGGTGAAACTCGCGACGATCACGCTCTGGCGCGACAGCGCGAGGTTGCCGGTCTTGCGATAGATGCGGTCGCATAGCCAGCCGCCGAGCGTGTCGCCGACCACGCCCGCGAAGAACACGCCGGACGCGAACAGTGCGGTCGATTTCAAGTTCAGGCCCTGGCCGTTCAGGAAGAAGGTCGGCAGCCACGTGAAGAACAGCCACGCGGTCCAGCCGTAGCAGAAGTACACGAAGATCGTGGGCGCCATCCGGCGGAACAGCGGCCCCCACGGCGTCGGGCCGGACGACGGTGCCGGGCGGGCGGCGGCAGCGGTGTGCGTACGGCTGTTGCCGTCGCCTTCTCCGCGCGGGTACTCGCGGAAGCCGACGACCCACCACACGAGCCACACCAGCGTTACCGCACCGATCACGAAGAATGCCGCGCGCCACGACAGCCACGTCATCAGCGCGGCGACGATCGGCGGCGTGACCGCGTTGCCGAGCCGCGAGAACGAATGCGTGAAGCCCTGCACGACGCCGCGCCGTTCACGCGAGAACCAGTGCGTGATCGCGCGGGCCTGGGCGGGCAGCGTGGCGCCTTCGCCGATCCCGAGCAGCAGGCGCGCGGCAAACAGCAACGCGAGGCTGTGCACGAGCCCGGTCATGAACGTCGAGGCGACCCAGATCAGCCCGCAGCCGATCAGCGTGATGCGCGCGCCGAAGCGGTCGGCGATCCAGCCGCCGCCGATCTGGCAGATTGCATACGAATACGCGAACGCGGAAAATGCGACGCCAAGTTCGGTATTCGACAGGCCGAGCTCGGCCTTGATCGCGCCGGCCGCGGTCGCGAGGTTCACGCGGTCGACGTAGAGGATGAACGAAAGCGCGCACAGCAGCCACAGCGTGTGGCGCCGCTGACGGTGATCGGTAGGCATGTGTCTCACTCCATTTTTCGTGCGCGGCGTTGCAATGACGCAGCGTTCACTGGCGGGGCCAGCATCGCGCGCAGGAGGATGCACCGTCTAATGAATCTTTGGGATCAATCGATAACCCCAGGTATTCATTCCTGTTTCAGCCGCGTCAACCGTACCAGACGCAACGGAACACCACAGGTGAAGAATTGACCGACAACGAAAAACTTTCGCTTCACCGGGAGAGCCGCTTCTGGCAACTGCCAATGGTGAGAGGGTGGATCCAGGGGCATGGCCGCGACGGCTATTCGTTCCGTCTGCTGCTGTGGCCGCCGGTGATCGTGTTCGTGCTCGAATTCATCTGCATGATCTTCGACGCGCTGTACACCAGCATCGGCATCAGCGGCGTCGCGACGCTGTTCCTTGGCTTCGCCGGGTACCACGGCGCGCAGCGCGAATGGCTGGTGCCGTCCGCGACCGCGCGCGCGCTCGTGAAGGCACGCATGAAGAAGGCGGCCGAGCGGTTCTCGTCGCTCGGCGTGGGCGCGACCGTGCTCGCGATCTTCGTCGCCGCGACGTCGCTGTCGCTCGTATTGTCGGGTCAGCCGGTGCTGGACAGTGTATCGAAGGACGCGGTGTCGATCTTCATCGCGCTGGTGTTCCTGCCCGTGTACGTGTCCGGCGCGGTGCGCAAGCTGGCGATCGCGCGGATCGAGGAGCTGGAGGCGCTGCGCAACGCGACCGTCGGTACCCGCCTGAAATTCGACCGGGCCGGCGCCGTGCGCGCGGTGGTCGTGCGGGGCGCGGCGGGGAAAGGGACGGTGTCCGTCATCGCGTACACGGTGCTCGGGTTCAGCCCGCCGCTCGAACAGGTCGGGCGCGAACCGCGCACGTGACGGCGCGAACGCGGCAGGTTCTGCGGGGATGCGCATGGCGGCGCGCGTTTTCCCGCAGCGCTGGCGGCGCCTGGCGGATGCGGACCGAGTCGCCGCGCATACGGCGTGTATCGACATCGAGCACCGAATGCTGGCCGGCGGCGGCCTGCAGCGCAGGTTCGAACACGTCGACCATCGCGCGCGCATCCGATGCGAGATCGGTGTCGCGGATCGCGATGCTCAAGTAGCCGCATCCTCGCGTCGCGGCTCGGCCTGACGGCCGGCGCTCGGCGATTTTCCCCGTTCGTTCCCGTTGAGGAGAAATCCGATGAAGCACCATTTTGCAATCGTCGTTGCAGGTTTCGTCGCGCTGTCGCCGATGGCTGGCCATGCACAGTCCGCCGCTGCTGCCGTTACCGCTACCGCGTCCGCCGCGCCGGCTGTTGCACCGTCGAACGCGTCGCCGCGGGCGGCGAAGAAAGCCGAGCGCGCGGCCGACCGCGCGTTCGCGAAGAAGGTGCGCCAGGCAATCGGGAAAGCGCACGGCATCGGCAATGCGCAAGTCACCGTGTTCGCCAAGGCGAAGACGGGCGACGTGACGCTGGCCGGGTCGATCTCCGACGAATCCCAGGACCGGGTCGCGGTGGACGCGGCCCGCCAGGTGCCAGGAGTGACGTCGGTGACGAGCCGCCTTCAGTTGCGCCTGGAGGGCGGCCAGTAACGCGCGGCGCCCGCCGCGCGCCCGTTCCGGCCCCTTTGTGTAAAGAATCCACGGCGAGGATTCGGAAAGGCGCGCATGCGGGCGGGGCGGAGGCGTGCCGCCCGAGGCGTTTCCCGCCGTCAGCAGGCGGCGGAAACCGTCAGATGCGCCCCAGCAACACCAGTATCACGACGATGAGGACGACCAGCCCGACTGTGCCCGATGGCCAGTAGCCCCAGCTTCGGCTGTGCGGCCATGCAGGAAATGCTCCGATGAGCAGCAGAATCAGAACGATGATAAGGATCGTACCGAGCATCGCACCCTCCTGAACGTGGTGATAGGACGGTGCATGCTGACGCAATTCGCGTGCCGCGACGCAGGCCAAGACGAAAGTCGTTGCAAGCGCATTGTTTGAAACCGCGGAATTCATTTCATGAATACTGACCGATTCAAAAAATAAATTTCAAAAATGTAAGCTCGCTCGCTATGCTGGGCCTTCGGTTCCATTCAGGCGGACATGCAATGGCTGAACTCTTTCTGGTACGGCACGGGCAGGCGTCGTTCGGCACGGACGACTACGACCGGCTGTCCCACTCCGGCGAGCAGCAGGGCGTATGGCTCGGCGAGTACTTCGCACGGCAGGGCCTGACGTTCGACCGCGTGATCTGCGGCACGATGAACCGGCATGCGCAGACGGTCGACGCGATCCTGCGCGGGATGGGCCGCGCAGGCGCGCCGGTCGACCGCCATCCGGGCCTGAACGAATACGACTTCCACGGGCTGTTCGCGGCGGCGGCCAGCGACTATCCGGAGATCGCGCGGCTCGCGGCCGGCTCGATGAAGGAGCACTTTCGCGCGCTGCGACAGGTGCTGCATCTGTGGGCCGACGACAAGCTCGGCGACACCGCGCCCGAAACCTGGGCCCATTTCCAGCAGCGCGTCGCCGACGCGCGCGCCGCGATCCGCCACGGCGGCAGCCAGCGCGTGCTCGCGGTGAGCTCCGGCGGCCCGATCGCGGTGACGGTGCAGCAGGTGCTCGCCGCGCCGGCGTCGAGCGCGATCGCGCTGAACCTGCAGATCCGCAACAGCAGTCTTTCGCAGTTTTTCTTCAACGCCGAAGCGTTCCACCTGGCGTCGTTCAACGGCATCCCACATCTCGAGGATCCCGAACGACATGCGTGGCGCACCTACGGCTGACCCACGAACGATCGCGACGATGACGAACCCTACCCAGCCCCTCGACGTAGCCCGCCTCACGCACTATCTGGAAGCGCACGTGCCGGGTTTCGAAGGCCCGCTCGACATGGAGAAGTTTGCCGGCGGCCAGTCGAACCCGACCTTCCTGCTGCATGCGAAGAGCGGCCGCTACGTGCTGCGCCGCCAGCCGCCCGGCGAACTGCTGAAATCCGCGCACGCGGTCGATCGCGAATTCCGCGTGCTCACCGCGCTGTCGGGCACCGCGGTGCCGGTCGCGCATCCGTATCACCTCTGCGAAGACCGCGACGTGATCGGCAGCCTGTTCTACGTGATGAGCTTCGAGGACGGCCGGATCTTCTGGGATCCGGCGCTGCCGGAACTGCCGAAGGCCGATCGGGCGATCTGCTACGACGCACTGCTGCGCACGATGGCCGCGCTGCACGACGTGGAGGTCGACGCGGTCGGCCTTGCCGACTACGGCCGCCCCGGCAACTACTTCGAGCGCCAGATCGGCGTGTGGACGAAGCAGTATCGCGCGGCGGAAACGGAGCGCCTCGACGCGATGGAGGTGCTGATCGACTGGCTGCCGAAGGCGTGCCCGGAGGACACGGGCCGGCCCGCACTGGTGCACGGCGATTTCCGGATCGACAACGTGATGTTCGCGCACGACGACTATCGCGTGCAGGCCGTGCTCGACTGGGAGCTGTCGACGCTCGGCAATCCGCTCGCCGATCTCGCGTACTTCTGCATGTGCCTGCGGCTGCCGTCGGGCGGCCAGGTGCGCGGGCTCGCGGGCCAGGATCGTGCCGAACTCGGCATTCCCGACGAAGCGGCGATCGTCGCGCGCTATTGCGAATTGCGCGGCATCGAGCCGATCCGCGACTGGCATTTCTATCTCGCGTTCAGTTTCTTCCGGCTCGCGGCGATCGCGCAGGGTGTGAAGGCGCGCGCGCTGCAGGGCAACGCGTCGAGCGAGCAGGCGCTGCGCGTGGGCGCGATGGCCGGCCGGCTGGCCGAAATGGCCGTCGGCGTGATCGACGCGCACCGCTGAGATTGCCGACATCGCCGAGCGACGGCACGACAACATATCAATGGAGGAGCACAGCAACATGGCAACGAATCTGTTCGACCTGACGGGCAAGATCGCGCTGGTGACGGGCGCGAGCCGCGGCATCGGCGAGGAAATCGCGAAGCTGCTCGCGGAGCAGGGCGCGCACGTGATCGTGTCGAGCCGCAAGCTCGACGACTGCCAGGCGGTCGCGGACGCGATCGTCGCGGCGGGCGGCCGCGCCGAGGCGCTGGCCTGTCACGTCGGGCGGCTGGAGGACATCGCCGCGACGTTCGAGACGATCCGCGGCAAGCACGGCCGGCTCGACATCCTCGTGAACAACGCGGCCGCGAACCCGTACTTCGGGCACATCCTCGATACCGATCTCGCCGCGTATGAAAAGACCGTCGACGTGAACGTCCGCGGCTACTTCTTCATGTCGGTCGAGGCCGGCAAGCTGATGAAGGCGCAGGGCGGCGGCGCGATCGTCAACACCGCGTCGGTGAACGCGCTGCAGCCGGGCGACCGGCAGGGCATCTATTCGATCACGAAGGCGGCCGTCGTCAACATGACGAAGGCGTTCGCGAAGGAGTGCGGGCCGTTCGGCATCCGCGTGAACGCGCTGCTGCCGGGCCTCACGAAGACGAAGTTCGCCGGCGCGCTGTTCGCCGACAAGGACATCTACGAAAGCTGGAAGGCGAAGATCCCGCTGCGCCGCCACGCGGAGCCGCGCGAGATGGCCGGCACCGTGCTGTATCTCGTGTCGGATGCGGCGAGCTACACCAACGGCGAATGCATCGTCGTCGACGGCGGTCTGACGATCTGAGCGCGCGATGAAACTCGACAGCTATGCGGGGCAGGCCGTGATGATCACCGGCGCCGCGAGCGGCTTCGGCGCGCTGCTCGCGAGCGAGCTGGCCACGATGGGCGCGCGGCTCGCGCTCGGCGACCTGAACGACGACGCGCTCGAACGCGTGGCCGCGCCGCTGCGCGCGGCCGGCGCCGACGTGATCGCGCAGCGCTGCGACGTGCGCATCGAAGCTGAAGTGGCATCGCTGGTGCAGGCGGCGGTCGAGCGCTTTGGGCGGCTCGACGTCGGCATCAACAACGCGGGCATCGCACCGCCGATGAAGGCGCTGATCGACACCGACGAAGCCGATCTCGACCTGAGCTTCGCGGTGAACGCGAAAGGCGTCTTCTTCGGGATGAAGCACCAGATCCGCCAGATGCTCTCGCAGCGCGAAGGCGTGATCCTGAACGTCGCGTCGGTGGCCGGGCTCGGCGGCGCGCCGAAGCTGGCGGCCTATGCTGCGTCGAAGCATGCGGTGGTCGGGCTCACGAAGACGGCCGCGCTCGAATACGCGCGCCACGGCATTCGCGTGAACGCGGTGTGCCCGTTCTACAGCACGACGCCGATGGTCACCGACAGCGATATCGGCGACCGCCAGGACTTTCTCGCGCAGGGCTCGCCGATGAAGCGGCTCGGCCGGCCCGACGAAATCGTCGCGACGATGCTGATGCTGTGCGCGAAGGAAAACACTTATCTGACCGGGCAGGCCGTCGCCGTCGACGGCGGTGTCTCGGCCTTCTGACCGAACCGAATACGCAATCTCGAGGAGTCGATCATGGACTTTGGCTACACCCCGAAAGTGGAAGCGCTGCGCGAACGCGTGCATGCGTTCATGGACGCGCACATCGTGCCGCGCATCCGCCAGTGGAACGACGAAGTGCACGCGGGCCAGTATCCCGTGTCGTTCATGGAGGAGCTGAAGGAACGCGCGAAGGCGGAAGGGCTGTGGAACCTGTTCCTGCCGCACCTGAAGGACGACGAGCCCGGCACGGGCCTGACCAACCTCGAATACGCGCCGCTCGCCGAGATCATGGGGCGCGTGAGCTGGGCGTCGGAAGTGTTCAACTGCAACGCACCGGACACCGGCAACATGGAACTGCTGCACATGTTCGCGACGCCCGAGCAGCGCGAACAGTGGCTGCTGCCGCTGCTGCGCGGCGAGATCCGTTCGGCATTCGCGATGACGGAGCCCGACGTGGCCTCGTCGGATGCGACCAACATCACGACGCGCATCCGGCGCGACGGCGACGAGTACGTGATCAACGGCCGCAAGTGGTTCATCACGAACGCCGCGCATCCGAACTGCAAGATCTTCATCGTGATGGGCAAGACCGATCCCGATGCCGAGTCGCACCAGCAGCAGAGCATGATCCTCGTGCCGCGCGACACGCCGGGCGTGACGATCGTGCGCAACATCACGGTGGTCAACCACTACGCGCCGGAAGGGCACTGCGAGATCACGTTCGACAACGTGCGCGTGCCGGCGCGCAACCTGCTCGGCGAGGAAGGCAGCGGTTTCGCGCTCGCGCAGGCGCGCCTCGGGCCGGGCCGCATCCATCACTGCATGCGTTCGATCGGCGCGGCCGAGCTGGCGCTGGAACTGATGGTCGACCGCGCGCAGTCGCGCGAGGCGTTCGGCAAGCCGCTGAATCGTCACGGCACGGTCGGCGAATGGATCGCGCGTTCGCGCATCGAGATCGACCAGGCGCGCCTGCTGGTGTTGAAGGCCGCGTGGATGATCGACAAAGTCGGCGCAAAGGCCGCGCGCAAGGAAATCTCGATGATCAAGGCGCTCGTGCCGACCGTGTACACGGACGTATGCGACCGCGCGATGCAGGTGTTCGGCGCGATGGGGCTGAGCCCCGACACGCCGCTTGCCGACATGTGGACCTGGGGCCGCGCGCTGCGCTTCGCCGACGGTCCGGACGAGGTGCACCTGCAGGCGATCGCAAGGATGGAGATCAAGGATGCCGTGCGCGGGTCGACCGAGCCGTACCTGACGCGGCCGCCGCGCGGCTGAGCCTCGCGCCGCGCGAGGGAGCGACGTGGGCGAACGGGCGGCGCGCGCCGTATTAAGATGCCGGCAAGGAGACCCGGCGATGCGCCTTTCGAAGATTGATCTGAACCTGTTCGTCGTATTCGAGGCGATCTACAACAAGCGCAACCTGACGCGCGCGGCCGAGGTGCTGAATCTCACGCAGCCGGCCGTCAGCAACGCGCTCGCGCGGCTGCGCAAGACGCTGAACGATCCGCTGTTCGTCAGCACGCCGGCCGGGATGATGCCGACCCCGATGGCCGAGAACATCGTCGGCCGCGTGCGCGAGGCGCTGCAACTGCTCGATTCGAGCGCGCACGAAGGCGACGTGTTCGATCCGGCCTCGTCCGAGCGCGTGTTCCGGCTCAGCATGAGCGACCTGACCGAAGCGCTGCTGCTGCCCGCGCTCGGCGAGTTGCTGCAAACACATGCGCCGGGCATGCACGTGCGCAGCTACACGATGGACCGCCGCGAAGTCGCGACCGCGCTCGCGAACGGCTCGGTCGATATCGCGATCGACGCGCCGCTGATCGGCGATCCGCATCTGCACCAGGCGCTGCTCGTGCGCGACCGCTACGCATGCATGATCCGCGACGATCACCCGTTCAAGGGCGACACGCTGACCATGGACGACTACCTGTCGATGGGGCACATCCACGTGTCGAGCCGCCGCAAGGGCAGCGGGCACGTCGACGCGGAGCTGACGCGCCTGGGGCTGCGCCGCAACATCCAGATGCGCGTGCAGCATTACATGGTCGCGCCGCTGATCGCGATGCGCGGCGATCTCGCGCTGACGGCGCCGCTGCGGCTGCTGCGGCGCTATCCGGCCCGGATCCTCGAGCTGCCGTTCGAGATGCCCGGGCTCGAATACTTCTGCTACTGGCATCGCAGCGCCGATCAGGACCAGGGCAGTCAGTGGCTGCGCGAACAGTTGATGACGCTGATGGGCGGGATGGGCGAGCCGCGGTGATGCAGGCGGGCCGCGCCTGCGTCACGTGCTTTTCGATATCGCCATCGGCACGCGCGTGCCGTACCTGACGCTCGTCGCGCCCGATCGTTCGCTGGCGGGTGCGGCGTAGCGGCGGCGGCTTTGCCGCTGCTACGCGAGCAGGCGCGCTTCGAACGGGTAGTCGGACAACAGCTCGACCTGCCCGTCGTCACGCACGTACACCTGCTCTTCGAGCTTCACGCCCTCGCCCCCGGCTTCGTGACCGATGTAGCTCTCGATGCACAGCGTCATGCCGGGCTCGATCACGCCGTCATAACCCTTTGCATCGCTATCCTCACGATGGACGATATAGGGATACTCGCCGGTCATCCCGACGCCGTGCGCGAGCGCGAAATAGCGGCGCGCGCGATACGGCTGCGGGATTTTCCATGCTTTCGCGATGAATTCCTGAAACGTCGTGCCGGCCTTCACGTTTTCCATGTTGGCGTGGATCTGATCGTACGCGAGCCGGTAGAGGTTCTTCTGCGCGTCGGTCGCCGGGCCGTCGCCGCACAGGAACGTGCGGGAAAAGTCCGCGTAGTAGCCGAACCGGCCGACAACGTCCGTATCAAGCCCGACCAGCTCGCCCGCCTGGATCTTGCGCGGGCTGCTCTCCTGGAACCACGGGTTCGTGCGCGGCCTCGAGCTTGCGTACCCCCGCTTCCGCCGCGCGCAGCGACGCGCGGATCATCTTGATTTCGTTCGGCACCTTGATTGCGCGTGCGCGCTCGAGCGGTTCCTGTGCATCGGAGATCTCGTAGCCGCGCGCCTGAAGTGCGAACGCGGCCGCGGATGTCGCGCTTTCGATCGCGATGCGCTTGCCGCCGCCCGATGCGCGAACGAGCGCGTCGATTTCGTCCGCCCATCGTTCGGTAACCTGACGAAGCATGTCGTCACAGAAGTAGTAAGAAATAGCGGTCGCCGGACGAACTTCGTCGACCGTGTCGAGCCCGTCGGCAAGAAACTCGCAGCCGGCGTACTCGAACAGCACGACCTTGCCTTCGGCCGGCACGAACAGGTATCGCGCCGGATTGCGCATCGAGTACACCTGCATGTTGCGCGATCCCGTCGCATAGCGCATGTGGGTCGGGTCGAACAGGACGGCGGCGCTCAGGTCTCGCTTCTTCAGTTCGCGGCGAACCGCGGCGAGCCGGTCTCGCTGGATCTGCGCGATCTCGTCGGCGGTCGGTTCGCAATCTTCCGGACGGTGGGTCGGTCTGAGGATGGACATGGTATCGGGTATCGGGAATCGGGTTTCGAATGGAATCGGGCGGAGCATGACGGCTCAGTCGACAAGGCCGTCGGCGCGGACGAGCCGTTGTTCGGCCTCGAGATGCATTTCCGAGACACGGCCGTACAACTGGCGTGTGCGCTCGAGGCGGCCGATCACGCCGGGCTTCTTCGAGTACGCGAAGATCGCCGTGTGACGCTCGCGCTCGCCCTCGACTCGCGCGACGCGATGCAGCGAGAAGCGGCCCTTGAACAGTTGCAGATCCCCCGGGCGCAACGTGATCACGCGGACCGGCGCGCGTGTCTCGCCGCGTACGACGCGCCCGACCTCGTTGTAGTTCTCGCCTTCCGGCGAGCGGATACCGGGGCAGTACTCGAAGTCGCCGCCGGCGGCCGGTTGCTGGGTCATCATCGACACGATGAATTCGTTCGTGTCGTAGTGCCACGGCTGCTCCGTGCCGGGCGGCAGCACGTTTTGCACGAGGCCGGCGTACGGATCCGCGTACTCCCATACGCGCGCCTCGCCGAGGCATGCGGCGATGAAGGATTTCATCGACTGGGCGACGTACAGGCGATGAATGATTGCGTCGGCCGGAATGACGTCGCGCGTGACGAAGCCGCTGGTGCGATCCATGAACACGCGGCGAGGATCGTCGGCCGGCAGCGACGGATCGTCGGCCGTGAAATACGCATTGACCTTGCGGTGCGAGTAGAACGTCTTCGCCGCCAGCGCGCGGCCCTCGGCGCGGGCCCGTTCGAGAGCGGCCGGCCGCAGGAAATCGTGCAGCACGGCGCTGCCGTGGCCCGCGAGTTCTTCGCGGCAGGCCGCTATCAACTCGCGCATCCGGGGATGATCCGGGGCGTGCAGCGGATAGCGGTCGGTATCGACGATGTCGCCGAGGTCCATACATTCGGCATCGGCAAGCGGCAGGTTGACGGTCATGTTTTGACTCCAGGAAGGGAAATGCATCGGCACGGTCGCGGCGCGGGATGCTTGCCGCGGATATCGATCATCTTTCGTCAACCAGAATGTTTCAGGAAACGAGTTATTCCGATTGCCCAAGCGGAACCGTCAATGAATACGCCGGCAGGCACGCCGTGCGGCGGCCACGGCACGCGCGCACGGTTGCCCGGTTCGGCACCTAGCGCAGCCATGCGTCGACGCGCTCGCGGTTGGCCGCGATCCAGCGTGCGACGCCCTTCTGCGGGTCGGCATCGCCCTCCGCGCGAATGTCGTTCATCAGCGAGCCGAGCGTCTGGTCGTCCATCTTCCAGGCACCGAGCCAGTGCGAGATATCCGGATGCGCGCGGCCGAATCCGGCGGTCGCGATCGCGTAGATCGCATCCGGCTGCCCGAACACCTGCTTCGGGTCCTTCAGGTAGTGCATCGGATACTTCGCCCAGACCCAGTGCGGATTCCACAGCGTGACCACGATCGGCTCGCGACGCTTTGCTGCACGTTCGAGCGCAAGCAGCATCGCGGCCTCGGATGACGGCAGCACCGTGTAGTCGAGCCCATACGCGGTGCGCGCCTGGGCCGTCAGTTTCATCAGGCCGCTGCCCGGTTCGATGCCGAAGATCATCGGCTTGCCATCGTGCTGGAACTGCGCGGCGCGTGCATTCAACTGGTCGACGCTGTCGACGTCGACATAGTCCGGCACGGCGAGGCCGAGCTGCGCGCGCGGAAACCAGGGCCCGATCTTTTCGACCCGCGATTTCACGCTGTCATAGGGGGCGGCATCCGCCGACGGCAGCCAGACTTCGAACGTGAGGTCGAGCTTGCCTTGCGCGACAGCGCTGTAAATGATCGCCTTGTCGCCCGGTCGCAGCGAGACCGTGTAGCCTTTTTGCGCGAGCAGTGCCTTCCACAGGTTCGCAACCGCGATATTTTCGGCCCAGTTGTTCACGCCGATCGTGATCGTGCGGTCGTCGGCTGCGGTTGCGGGATGAGCGCCGGCGATCAGGCCGGTGAGCAGAATCAGCCGGGGCAGCAAGCGGCCGGCGCGACGGAGGATCGGGCGGAAAAGACGATGGAAAAATAATGAGGGGATCATGTGCGAATCTCGTTTTCGATAAGGTGGACGAGGGCGCGCGATACGGGCTGCATCGCGCCGGGCGAGTCGGGCCGTGTCGGATCGGCGAAGGTTGTGAGCGGAATTATTTTGATCAATAATCGGCTCGCTCACCGCCATCTTTCGGACGTCAAATTCTTTTTGAAAACGAGTAATTTCGATGGCTTCTATCAGCGGACCCGATTGGTCGAAACTCAGCTCGCTGGATCCGGAATTGATTCGCGCGTTTGTCGCGGTGGTGGATACGGGCGGCTTCACGTCCGCTGCGAGGCAGTTGCACCGGACGCAATCGACGATCAGTCTGCGGATCCGCACGCTCGAGGAGCGGCTCGGCACGCCCCTCGTCCTGCGTGGCGGCCGCCGGCTCGCGTTGTCGCGCGATGGCGAGAATTTCCTGATTCACGCGCGCCGGATCATTCAGGTCCAAAGCGAGGCGATTGCCGCACTGAATCGAAGCAGTTCGTCGCAGCGTGTCATTCGTTTCGGATTGCCTGAGGATTACGCGGAGCTTTGGCTGCCGGACTTGCTGAAGCGCTTCCATGAATTGCGGCCCGGCGTGCAGCCGCACATTCATTGCCGGATGTCGCTCGAACTGCTCGACCGCCTGAATGCGGGCGAGCTCGACCTCGCGCTGGTTGTCCGGCATGGGCCGCGCCCCGGTGGTCACCCGCTCGGCAGTGAGTCGGTCGTGTGGGCCGCGCATCGGGATTTTCGGCTCGACCAGCAAGCCTCGGTACCGCTCGCGCTGTTTCCCGAAACCTGTTGTTATCGGCAGCGCGGGCTCGCGGCGCTCGCCGATATCGATCGGCCGTGTCATATCGTCTATACGAGCCAAAGCCCCACGGGGATCCGGATCGCGGTCAATCACCGTGCGGCGGTGACCATCATCGACCGTTGCACGTTGCCCGCCAACTGGCGGGTGCTCGACGCGAACGACGGGTTGCCGCCGCTGCCGCCCGCCGATCTCGAACTGCATCTCTCGTCCGGAATTCACGATCCGTCGACCGACGATCTGGCGGCGCTGATCGCATCGATGGTCGAGGAGCGGCGGCGCTCGCCGGTCGAGGCAGCCTGACGCCGGCTCCGCGGCCCGCATCGCTGTCGCGTCAGACCGGCTACGCGCCCGACGTCCTGCGGGGTGGGCGACTGGACCTAGTACGGATTGTCGTCAAAGCGTGACGATGCCGGCCGGCGCTTCATGTCTTTCAGCCAGTCCTTGACCTTGTCCGGATCCTCGAACTCGCGCAGCGCCACGGCGAGATCCTGATTGCCGCGCTGCATGCCGGCAATGTCGCGCGTGAGTATGCGGATGACGGTATCGGGCGCGACCTTGGTGGACGACGCGATGCCGTACGTGCGCCGGAAATCGTTCTCGACGTGCTGGATCTCCTGGTCGAGCTCACGGAGTTGTTCCTCCAGGATGCCGTTGTAGCGCGTGAGCCGCGCTTCGCTGAGCCCGTCGATCGCACGCCGGTCGATCTGCTCGATCTCCAGCTGCAGTTCCAGCAGCTGCAGCAGATTGCCCTTCGCATATGCGTGGTTGACCCGCTGCATCAGCACGGTCTTGCGTTCCTGCTCGCGCGGATCGGTTTCGCGATCGGGATGCAGCGCGCTGGCGAGCTTGCGATAGATCTCTCGGATCGACTTGCTCGATTCGGCCTGCTCGGCTTCGAGCCTGGCCTGCGCGGCCGATTGCTTCGGCGCTTTCTTGCGCTTCGCGCGCTGGGCCTCGCGGGCTGCGTGAGCGGCCATGTCGCGCTCGAACTGTGCGTCGAGTTCGGCCTGCATCCGCTCGGCGAGTTCGTCGGGGGACAGCGAGTCGAGATCCTCTGGCGATTGCGATTGCGGTTCGGGTTCCCGTTCAGGTTTCGTCAGCTCGGGATCGGGCTCGGCCGCTGCGTTGCCGACGTTCGCGGATCCGACATGCCGGTTGTAAATGATCTTCAGCGTCGCGTCGTCGCTGACCTGCATTAAATCGCGCACCATATCGGCGATCAGGTCGGACAGCGTGCGTTGCTCGGCCTTGCTCAAGCCCTTCTGCAGGAACGCGTCGTCGAGCAGGTGGATCAGTTTGATCCGCAACGCGGTCGATTCCTGTTCGAGCGGCAACAGCGCGTCGACGAACTTCTTCTGAAACGCCGGCATTACGGCTTCCCACGCACCGAGATGCTCGCGCCGCTTCTCGATCTGCTTGACGAGCGTATTGAACGTTTTCTGGGCTTTCGACAGGCTGGCTGTCTCGTGACCGGGCGCGATGGCGACCGCGGCACCGCGACGTGCGGTCATGTGAGTATCCTCCGGCCGCGGCGGGACGCGCGGCAGGGCGGTATTTTAGCCGGATGGGCGTGGTGCCGCCGGCCTTCGGTGTTGCGCTTACAGCACCGCCATCGACTCCGTCATGTTCTGCCGCATGTAATCGAGGAAGCGCTTCTGGAACAGCATCGTGTGCTCGTGCGCGGCGCGCTCGGCGGCGTCCGCATCGCGCCGCACGATCGCGTCGATCAGTTCGTCGTGGTCGCGGCCGAGCTTGGCGGCCGTCGGCGAGCTCACGGTGAAGTCGAAATGCAGATGAAGCAGGCGCTGCCCTTCGCCGAGCAGCCGCTCGTAGTAGCCGACGAAGTAGGGATTGTTCGCGGCGTGCGCGATCGCCATGTGGAGCGCCTTGTTGGTCTCCGACATCGCCTGGAAGTCGCCGCTCGCGACGGCCGCCATGTAGACGTCGTCGGCCTTGCGGATCTTCGCGAGGTCGGCCTCGGAGCGCTGCGTGGCCGCGAGCCGCGTGACCGCGCGCTGGATCAGGTCGAGCGCCGAGATGTATTTCGGGAATTCCTCGATCTCGAACGGCGTGACGAGCGTCGTCCGGTTCGGCAGGATCGTGACGAGCCCCTCGCTGCTCAGCCGCGCGATCGCGTCGCGCACCGGCGAACGCGACAGGCCGAACTGCGCGGCCAGCGAGATTTCGTCGAGCTGCACGCCGGGTTTCAGCTTGAGCGTCAGGATCTGCTTGCGCAATTCCTCATACACATACCGCCCGCCGTGCCGGCGGCCGCCACCTTCGGTTTCAACGGCCTCTTTGCTCATCTCGCCATCCTTCCTGTAATCGGCCCGGGTCGCCGGGCGCGCTCTCGAGTTTAGCATCGCGTCCTCACGTGCCTGACGGCGCGGATGGCCCGAATCCGTCGCCCCATGTGTCGCTGAGCATGAACCCGGCGGCCAGCGGATCATCGGGATCGACGCCGAGTTGCTGGAACCCGAACACCCAGGCGCGCCCGGTGACGCGCGGCAGTATGGCCGGCCGGCCGCCCACTTCGGTCGTACCCAGCAGTTCGACGCGGAATTCGCCGCCAATCGTGGAGCGCGATGTGAGGCAATCGCCGACCTGCACGCGCCCGCGCGCGGCGAGCGTCGCGAGATTGGCCGAGCTGCCGGTCCCGCACGGCGAGCGGTCGACGCGGCCGGGCGGCAGCGTCGTGCAGGTCTGGTACACCGTGTCGTCGACCCGGTTGCGGAACATCACGTACGCGACTTCGTTGATCTCCGGGACGAGCGGATGCTGCACGGCGACCTGCCGGTTGATGATTGCCTTGAGCCGCACGCCGTGCGTCGCGAGCTGCCGCGCGTTGCCCGGCGCGATGTCGAGCCCGATCTGGTCGACGTCGACGAGTGCGTAGTACACGCCGCCGAACGCGATGTCGGCCTTGATCGTGCCGAATTCCGCCGTGTGCACGTCGACGTCGAGGTGTTCGACGAACGACGGCACCATGTCCAGCGAGACGCCGACGCAGCGGCCGTCGCGGCACGCGGCCCGCGCGGTGACGAGCCCGGCCGGCGTGTCGAGTACGACGGTGGTCTCCGGTTCCTGCATCGGCACCATGCCAAGTTCGAGCAGCGCGGTCACGACGCAGATGCAGTTGCTGCCCGACATCGGATGCGCCTTGTCGGCCTGCAGCACGATGAAGCCCGCCTGCGCTTCCGGCCGCGTCGGCGGCAGCAGCAGGTTGACCGACATCTGCAGGCAGCCGCGCGGTTCGAGCACGACCAGGCGCCGCAAGCTGTCGTCGATCTCGTTGATGTGATTCATCTTGTCGAGCATGGTCTTGCCCGGCACGTCGAGGACGCCGCCGGTGATGACCTTGCCGATCTCGCCCTCACAATGCACGTCGACGAGTTGCAGCGTTTTGTTCCAGCGCATGATCGATTCACCTTCCTACTTGATGTACCAGCCCCACGGCTTGTCGCTGTCGTAGCGCGTGATCTGCTTGATTTCGAGGTAGTTGTTCAGCCCCCACTCGCCGAGCTCGCGCCCGATCCCGCTCTGCTTGTAGCCGCCCCACGGCGCCTCCGTGAACGTCGGCTGCGAGCAGTTGATCCACACGATGCCCGCGCGCATCGCGCGTGCCACGCGCTCGCAGCGCGGCAGGTCGGCCGACATCACGGCCGCCGCGAGACCGAAGCGCGAATCGTTGGCTGAGCGAACCGCCTCGTCTTCCGTATCGAACGGCCGCACGCAGACCACCGGCCCGAAAATTTCCTCGCGCCAGATCCAGCTGTCTTCCGGCACGTCGGCGAACACGGCCGGCTCGATGAAGTAGCCGCGTTCGAGATGCGTGGGCCGCCCGCCGCCCGTCACGAGCCGCGCGCCTTCGTCGCGGCCGCGCGCGATCGCTTCCCGCACCTTGTCGTACTGCCCGCGGCTCACCAGCGGGCCGAGCAGTACGCCTTCGTCGCGGCCGTTACCGATGGTGATTTTGCGCGCTTCCTGCGCGAGCCGCTCGACGAGCGGCGCGTACAGCGAGCGCTCGACGAGCACGCGCGACGTGGCCGAACACACTTCGCCCTGGTTCCAGAAGATGCCGAACAGGATCCACTCGACGGCCGCTTCGAGATCGCTGTCGCCGAACACGATGAACGGCGACTTGCCGCCGAGTTCGAGGCTGATGTTCTTGATGTCGCGCGCGGCGGCCTGCATGATCCGGCTGCCGGTCGGCACGCTGCCGGTGAACGCGAGCTTGTCGACGCCCGGATGCTCGGCGAGCGGCGCGCCGGCATCCGCGCCGAGGCCCGTCACGACGTTCAGCACGCCGGCCGGCAGCCCGGCCGCGTCGGCGATGCCAGCCAGCTCCAGTGCGGTGAGCGGCGTCAGCTCGGACGGCTTGAGCACCATCGTGCAGCCGGCCGCGAGCGCGGGCGCGACCTTCCACGCGGCCATCAGCAACGGAAAATTCCACGGGATGATCGCGCCGGCCACGCCGATCGGTTCCTTGCGGACGACCGTGCTGAAGCGCTCGTCGGCCAGCGGCACGGGCGTTTCGGCGTTGCCGTCCAGTTGTTCGGCAAGCCCCGCGTAGAAGTCGAAGCAGCCGGCGGCGTCGCCGAGATCCCACAGCGCTTCGGGCAGCGGCTTGCCGTTGTCGCGCACTTCGAGCTCGGCCAGCTCGGGCAGGCGGTCGCGGATGCCTTGCGCGATCGCGCGCAGCACCGCGGCCCGCGCGGCGCCGGTCATGCGCGGCCACGGGCCTTCGTCGAACGCGCGGCGCGCGGCGTTGACCGCGAGGTCGATGTCTTCGGCGGTGGCGGCCGCCACTTTCGCGATTACGGTTTCGTCGCTCGGGTCGAGCGTGTCGAAGGTCTGGCCGCGAACGGGCGCCACCCAGCGGCCGTCGATGAAAAGTCGTTCGTAGGAGTGCATGAAGGGTCTCGAATGTCAGGCGAAGCGGTAAGCGCTGAAGGGCGACAGGTCCTGCCGCGTCGGACGGCCGGCCGCGAGGTCGCCGACCAGGCGGCCGGTCGTCGCGCCGAGCGTGAGGCCGAGCTGGCCGTGGCCGAATGCCATGATCACGTTCGGCAGCCGCTTCGAGCGGTCGATCACCGGTTTCGTGTCGGGCAGGAACGGCCGATAGCCGACGCCGTACTCGACGCGCGCGGTCCGCAGCTCGGGCAGGATGCGTTTGGCTTTCTCCAGGATGATGTCCGCGCGCCGGAAGTTCGGCGCCGCATCGCGGCCCGCGAACTCGATGGTGCCGCCGATCTGCAGCCCGCGCGTCATCGGGCTGAAGCAGAAGCCGCCGTCCGCATAGATCACGGAGTGGCGGAACTCGACGCCCGGGTCGGCGAGCAGCGCCTGGTAGCCGGCGATGCCTTCGAGCGGCACGCGCACGCCGAGCTGCCCGAAGAACTGCCGCGAACCGGTGCCGGCCGCGACGACGACATGATCGGCCGCGACGCGCTCGCCGCTCGCGAGCGTCACGCCGGTTGCGCGCCCGTCGGCTTCGTCGATGCGCGCGGCGTTCGCGCGGAGGCGGCGTCCGCCTTGCGCCTCGAAGCTGGCCGTCAGCGCCGCGATGAAGCCTTCGGTATCGTTGACCGCGCGCCAGTCGGGAAACAGCAGCCCGTGCCGGAACCGGCCGGCGAGGGCCGGTTCGAGATCGCCGATATCGGCGGCCGTCAGGAGCTGCGACGCGAAGCCGAGCGACTGCCGCAGCTCGAGATGCGGCTGTTCGTGCGCGATGCCGGCCGGATCGTCGAACACTTCGAGCACCGGCCGCTGGCCCAGCAGCGCGCGGTCGCCGCATGCATCGAGCAGCGGCGCATAGTCGGGATAGACGTCGTGCGTCAGCGTGGCCATCGCCTGCGCGATCGACACGATCCTCGCGTGACGGGCCGATGCGACGAACCGGAAGAACCACGGCAGGATGCCCGGCAGCGCGCCGGGCCGCAGCGCGAGCGGCCCCTTCTGGTCCATCAGCCAGCGCGGCACCTTCAGCAGGATGCCGGGCTTCGACAGCGGAATGACCTCGCTGACGGCCATCTGCCCGCAGCTCCATTTCGCGGTGCTGTCGCCGGGCGCGGCGGGATCGATCAGCGTGACGGCGTGGCCGTCGCGTTGCAGATAGAGCGCGCAGCACACGCCGACGATCCCGCCGCCGATCACGACGGCCGTTTCATTGCGTGCTGTGCCGGGCGATGCGGGCGCATGTTCTCGCGCAATCGCGTTCAATTGACGAACTCCTGCAGGCTGAAGCCGTGCGCGTACGGCTGGGATGAATCGACGCGATACTGCGCGCGCCCGGTGACCCACGCGCGTCCTTCGATGCTCGGCCGCACGGCGTCCAGCCCGCTGTTCAGACGCTCGACCGATTCCACGCGGCCGATGAAGCGGCTGCCGATCAGGCTCTCGTGACAATACGCTTCACCCGCTTTCAGCCAGCCGCGCGCGAAGCGCTGCGCGACGCGTGCGGAGCTGCCGGTGCCGCACGGCGAACGGTCGACGAGGCTGTCGCCGGCGATCACCACCGCGCGCCCGTGCGCATCGTCCGCGATCGGCTTGCCGGTCCACATGCAGTGCCGCACGCCGCGAATCGCCGGATGATCGGGATGCACGACGTCGAGCGCATCGTTGACCGCGCGCTGCACGTCGCGGCCCCACGCCAGCAGCTCGTCCGGCGTGAAGTGCTCGCAACCGGGGAAGTTCGGCTGGACCTCGACGATCGGATAGAAGTTGCCGCCGTACGCGATATCGACGGCCAGCGTGCCGAGCGCGGGAATCTCGATCGCGACGTCGCGCGCGAGCAGGAAGCTCGGCACGTTGGTGAAGCGTACCGAGCTCACGCGCGCGCCGTCCATCTCGTAGCGCGCGACGATCTGCCCGGCCGGCACGTCGACGGTGACGGTGCCCGGCTGCTTCGGCACGACGGCGCGCTCCTCGATCGCGAACGCGATCGAGCCGATCGTCGCGTGGCCGCACATCGGCAGGCAGCCGGACGTCTCGATGAACAGCAGGCTGAAATCGGCGTTGTCGCTGACCGGCGGATAGAAGATCGTGCCCGACATGTGCGCATGGCCGCGCGGCTCCAGCATCAGCGTGCGGCGAATCCAGTCGTGATGCGCGACGAAATCCTCGCGGCGCGCGTTCATCGTCGCGCCCTGCAGCGTCGGCGCGCCGTCGATCACCATGCGCACCGGCATGCCTTCGGTATGGCCTTCGATACAGGTAAAGCTGTGAATCGTCATGTTGAGGTTCCTCGGTCGGCGTACCGGCGCCGATTGGCGCCGGTACGGATACGCATGACGGCCTTACGCCTGCGACGCCTCGAAGATCGCGCGGAACGCCGCCTTCTCGTCGTCCGTCAGCGGCTGCAGCGGCATGCGGGCGTTGCCGACCTTGAAGCCGGCCAGCTCGCAGCCGTACTTCACCTTCTGGATGAACTTGCCCGACTCCATGCTCGCCATCACCGGGAACAGTGAGCGCATCACATTCTGCGCGCCCGCGATGTCGCCTGCCGAGAATTTGTCGTAGAAGCTCACGACCTGTTTCGCGAAGCAGTTCGCCGGCCCGCAGATCCAGCTCGTCGCGCCCCACAGGAAGAAGTCGAGCGCCTGGTCGTCGGAGCCGCACGACAGCTGATAGTGGTCGCGGTACTTGCCGCCGATCTCGATCGCGCGCAGCAGGTTGCCGCTGCTTTCCTTGATGCCGATCACGCGCGGATGATCCTTGAACGCGTCGAGCACGCCGAAGCCGACCTCGACGTTCGTGCGCACCGGATAGTTGTACAGGATCACGTTCACGTCGGTCACCGCGGCGAGAATCGCGTCGTAGTGGCCGATCAGTTCGTCCTGCGACGGCAGCGCGTAGTACGGCGGCGCGATCAGGATGTTCGTGTAGCCGGCATCGCGCGCCTGGCGGACCTGCTCGATCACTTCGCGCGTCGACGAGCCGTTCGCGCCGGCGATCAGCGTGCCGCGGTTGCCGACCACTTCGCGCACGGTCTTCATCACCGCGCGGCGCTCGTCGTTCGTGAGCGCGTAGTACTCGCCGGTCGACCCCAGCGGCACGAAGCCGCTGACGCCCGCGGCGAGCTGATATTCGAGGATCGACGCGAGCGTGTCGTGATCGACCGCGCCCGCTGCATCGAACGGCGTGACGAGTGCGGGCAGAATGCCTTTCAGTTGCATGAGAGTTCTCCGGCTTGATGAGAGAGAGCGTTGCGAGTTAATAGGCATAGCGCCTGAGCATCCTGGACTCCACTACGCCGACCAGGCGGGTCAGCGGAAAGGCGACGAGGAAATAGATGACGGCGACGGTGGTCAGGAACTCGACGGGCCGCGCGGTGCTGTTCGACACGTTCTGGCCGACGAACATCAGGTCAGCGATCCCCACCGACGAGATGAGCGCGCTTTCCTTGAACAGGCTCACGACGTTCGACAGCAGCGGCGGGATCGCGCGCAGCAGCGCCTGCGGAAAGATCACGTAGACGATCTTCACGTGCGGCGACAGGCTGAGCGCGATGCACGCGTCGTGCTGCTCGCCGGCGATCGACTTCAGCGAACCGCGAAACGTCTCGCTCGTGATCGCGGCCATGTACAGCGTCAGCGAGATCAGCACCGACAGGTACGGCGGAATCGGCAGCCGCAGCACGACCGGGAAGCAGAAGAACACCCAGAACAGCTGGATCAGCAGCGGCGTGCCGCGGAAGAATTCGACGAACGCGGTGACCGGCCCGCGCAGCCAGCGCGACGGCGACATCCGCAGCAGGCTCAGCACGAAGCCGAGCAGGCTGCCGACGAGCGCGCACGTCACGGTGAATACGAGCGTCAGCCCGAGGCCTTTCGCGAGCACGAACCAGTACGGCCAGACGACGGAAAAATCGAGATTCACGACGGGCTCCTCAGCGCTGGACGGCGACGTCCTGGCGGCGCTCGATGACGTGGACGAGTTTCGCGATCGGCAGCGACAGCGCGAAATACACCAGCGCGACGACCGAGTAGGTTTCGAGCGGCCGGTACGCTTCGGTCGCGATGCTTTTCGCGACGTACATCAGGTCGGCCACCGCGACGATCGCCACCAGCGCGCTTTGCTGCAGGCTGCCGATGCCGTTGGTCAGCAGCACCGGCATCGCGCCGCGCAGCGCCTGCGGCAGCACGACGAAGATCGTGCGTTGCCACGGCCGCAGGCCCAGCGCCACCGCGGCATCGAGATGCTCCTTCGGCACCGCCTGCACGCCGGCGCGATACGCCTCCGCGTTGAACGCGGTCAGGTTCAGGCCAAGCGCGAGCACGCCCATCGCGATCGGATCGATGAACACGTCGACCATCATCGGGATGCAGTAGAAGAACCAGATGATCTGCAGCAGCGCCGGCGTGCAGCGGAAGAATTCGATGAAGAGCTGCGCGGGCCAGCGCACGATCGCCCAGCGGCTCATCGCGAGCAGGCACAGCACGAAGCCGAACACGAGGCCCATCGCGTTCGCGGCGACGGCCAGCACGACGGTGACCTTCAGCCCGTCGACGAGCGCGCCGAGGCTGCCGGCGAGGAAGCTGAAATCGAAGTGGTAGTTCATGGCTTCGGCCTCAGTCGAGATGCAGGACTTTCTCGAGGAATTCCCGCGTGCGCGCTTCCTTCGGACACTTGAAGATCTGGTCCGGCGCGCCTTCCTCGACGATCTTGCCGTTCGCGCAGAACACGACGCGCGTGGCGATGTCCCGCGCGAAGTGCATGTCGTGCGTGACGATGATCATCGCCATCTTCTGCTCGGCGAGCTGCAGCATCACGTTCTGGACTTCCACGACCATCTCCGGATCGAGCGCGGACGTCACTTCATCGAACAGCATCAGCTTCGGTTCGAGCATTAGCGCGCGGGCGATCGCCACGCGCTGCTTCTGCCCGCCGGAGAGCTGGCTCGGATACGCATGCAGCTTGCTTTCCAGCCCGAGGCGCGCGAGATACGTGCGCGCACGCTCGGTCGCTTCCGCCTTCGACAGCCCGCCGACGCGTACCGGCGCGAGGATCAGGTTGCCGAGCACCGACAGGTGCGGAAACAGCGTGTAGTGCTGGAACACCATGCCGACCTGCTTCTGCAGCTTCGCGTCGATGCGCCAGCCGCCACGCGCGTCGCCGCCGCGGATGTACGACGCGCCCTGGAATGCGATCTCGCCGCGCTGGATGCCTTCCAGGCCCATCATCACGCGCAGCAGCGAACTCTTGCCGCTGCCGCTCGGGCCGATGATCACGAGTCGGTCGTCGGCGCGCATGTCGAGGCTCATGCCGTCCATGACGACGAGGTTCGGACCGTACGCCTTGTGCACGTCGCGCAGCCGCACGAAATCGCCGTCGGGCGCGGACGCGGCCAAGCGCGTGGTCGAAAGGGGATGCATGGCCGACCTGACGGCCGTCGTGTGAGGCGACAACATGACTGTCTCTCCAGCGGCGCCCGACGTCGGCGCGCAAAATGCGAATCGGAAAATCGGCGCCCGCCGGCGATCCGTCGGGCCCGTCAGTGCGCTCGGCGCTTACTTGCCGGGGATGAGCATTGCTTGCACGGACGTCTTGATCAGGCGGTTCACCGCGCCCGACTTGACCTGCTGGGCCAGGTAGCTGTTGAGCACGTCGAGATCGGCCTTCGGCGTGTCCTTGCGCAGGCCGAACGCCACTTCCTGCTGCGCGAGCGGCGGCGCGGGGTTGAAGCTGGCCGCCCAGTCCGGGTGCGCTTCCGTCAACAGCATGTTGGTGATGTTCGCGTCGGCGAGCAGGTCGGCGCGCTTCGAGATCAGCGACAGGCGCGTCTCGTCGTTGCCCGGCAGCCGCATGATCCGCGCCTGTTTCAATTCCGCCGAAATCGCCTTGTCCTGCGACGTGCCGGACATCACCGCGACCGTGACGTTCGGCTTGTCGATGTCGGCGAGCGAGCGCACGTTCTTCGCGATCTTCGGGTTGTTCTTGTTGTAGACGAACGAGACGTTGTAGTCGGTCGCCGGCACGGAGAACGCGACGGCCTTCTCACGCTCGGGCGTGTCGTTCAGCGCGAGCGACAGGTCCCATTTGTCCGATTGCAGGCCAGCCACGATGTTGTCCCAGCTCGTATCGACGAATTCGACCTTCACCTTCAGCACGTTCTGCCCGAAATCGCGGCACAGCTCCGAGAAGAAACCGCTGTAGGTGCCCGTCTTCGGGTCGCGCATCACGTACGGCGGCGCGACCGCGGCGCCGCAGCGCAGTACGCCGGCCTTCTTCACGGCGGCCCAGGCGTCGGGCCCGGCGGCATACGACGGAGCGGCCGAGACCAGCGCCGCGGCCGCCACGGTGCACGCGGCGATTTGACGGGTGAAACGAGACAGTCGATTCATGGTGACCTCACTTTGAGATGGGTAAACCCGTATGCCTGCTGTTTTCTCCACACATCGGTGTGTGTTTTGCTGTGTACAGCGTTGTGTGCATATTAGAAGGGCAAAAATCGACGTGTCAACGAGAAGTTGTGCTGTGAGGTGGTCGGGTTTTCCCAGGGGCGTGGGCGGGGCGGTGCGCTGGGGCGAGCGGAAAAGGCGGAACGGCGCGGGGCCGGTTACGGGAGGATGGAGAGAGGGAATATCTGGGGATTGCCGGGGCCGGGCAGGCAGACAGTGGCGCGCATTCGACGCAAGGACGGCGCGTGATGTCGCCGCGCCGTCGATCTCAGAACAACTGCCCTTGCCCCGAAATCACGCGTTCGAAATCGTCGCGCAGGAACGGCAGGATCGCGTCGGCGACCGGTTGCAACTGGCGGCTCACATAGAACGCGTAGTCGATTGGCGAGCGCATCGTCTCGAGCGGCTCCGGGCCGGCCGTCGTCATCACGTAGCTGATCCAGCCGCCGCGCTGGTACTGCAGCGGCCGGCCGCGCGCCTGGTTGAATTCGTCGGCGATCCGCGCGGCGCGCACATGCGGCGGCACGTTGCGCTGATATTCGCTCAAAGGCCGGCGCACGCGCTTGCGATAGATCAGTTGTGCGTCGTATTCGCCGGCGAGCGTGCGGCGCACATAGTCGCGAATGAAGTCCTGGTACGGCTCGCGCTTGAACACGCGCCGGTAAAGCTCGCGCTGGAATATCTGCGCGAGCGGCGTCCAGTCGGTGCGCACCGTTTCGAGCCCCTTGAACACGAGGTCATCGTCGCCGTTCGCCGCGACCGCGAGGCCCGCATAGCGCTTCTTGCTGCCTTCCTCCGCGCCGCGCACCGTCGGCATCAGGAAGCGGCGGTAATGCCGTTCGTATTGCAGTTCGAGCGCGCTTTCCAGCCCGAAGCGATCGCGCAGGTGCGCTTGCCACCAGCGGTTCACCTGCTCGACGAGCGCGCGGCCCTTGGTGGCGGCGGCATCGTCGTCGTGCTCGCGCCCGAGCCACACGAAAGTCGAATCGGTGTCGCCGTAGATGACTTCGTAGCCCTGCGCCTCGATCAGCTCGCGCGTGCGATGCATGATCTCGTGGCCGCGCATCGTGATCGACGACGCGAGGCGCGGATCGAAGAACCGGCAGCCCGTCGAGCCGAGCACGCCGTAGAACGAATTCATGATGATCTTCAGCGCCTGCGACAGCGGGGCGTTGCGCTGGCGTTTCGCTTCGTCGCGGCCTTCGGACACGCGCCGTACGATGTCGGGCAGGCAGTGCGCAGTACGCGAGAAGCGCGCGCCGAGAAAGCCCGGCACCGACGCGTCGTCGCTCGGGTGCGCGAGCCCTTCGATCAGCCCGGCCGGATCGATCAGGAACGTGCGGATGATCGACGGATAGAGGCTCTTGTAGTCGAACACGAGCACCGAGTCGTACAGCCCGGGCCGCGAATCCATCACGAAGCCGCCGGGGCTGTTCTGCCCCGTCACGTCGCCGAGGTTCGGTGCGACGTAGCCGAGCCGGTGCATGCGCGGCAGGTACAGGTGCGTGAACGCGGCGACCGAGCCGCCGGTGCGATCGGCCGCGAGGCCCGTGACGCTCGCGCGTTCGAGTGCGAAGGACAGCAGGTCGGCCTTGTCGAAGATGCGCGTGACGAGTTCGCAGTCCTTCAGGTTGTAGTGCGCGAGCGCGGGCTTGTCGTGATCGAAGCGGCGCTGGATCTCGTCCATTCGCTGATACGGATTGTCGACAGCCTTGCCTTCGCCGAGCAGCGACTGCGACACGTATTCGAGGCTGAACGACGGGAACGACCAGGTCGCCGATTTCAGCATGTCGATGCCGTCGAGGATCAGGCGGCCGGCCGCCCCCGCGAAGAAGTGGTCGGGCTGTTGACCATGCGCGCGCCACTCGAGCACGCTGCCGCCGCGCCCGAGCTTCAGCGGCACGCCGTATTGTTCCGCATGCGCATGCAGGATGCGCAGATCGAACTGCACGAGGTTCCAGCCGATCACCGCATCGGGATCGTGCGCGCCGAACCAGTCGTTGAGCCGCGCGAGCATCTCGGCCCGGCTGTCGCAGTAGTCGAGGCGGAAGTCGACGGCCGGCGCGTCGCCGTTGGGCGGCCCGAGCATGTAGACCTGCCGCTGCCCGCAGCCTTCGAGCGCGATCGAATACAGCTCGCCGTGGACGCTCGTCTCAATGTCGAGCGACACGCAGCGCAGCGTCGGGCGATAGCCGGTCGCGGGTTTCAGTTCGCCGTCGGTCAGCGTGCCGTCGCGGCCGGCCGTGCCGCGAAACAGCACGGGCGCCGTGATGAAGCGCTCCATCGTGTAGCGGTCAGGCGGCTGGATGTCGGCTTCGTAGACGTCGACGCCGGCCGCGGCGAGGCGTTTCTGGAGCCCGGACAGATTGCGGTAGCGGCGGCAATAGAGGCCGGCGACGGCGCGCTGGCGGAAGTCACGCAGCGCGAGCGGGCGCAGTTCGGCATCGCGTTCGCCGGCCAGCGCGCGTTCGGCGAGCGCCTGCTGCTCGGCCGGCACGAACGCGACGGCTTCCTGCGGGCGCAACCGCACGCGGCGCGGGCCGTGTTCGGTTGCCAGCCAGAACTCGATCTCGATGCCGGACGCGGTGTCCCGCCAGTGGCGGGTGAGGATGAAACCCTGCTCGAACGACGTCAAATCGCTTGCTCGTATGGATGCCCAGGCGGCGGATTTTAGCGCCTCTCGCGGCTCCCGCGCGTCGCTCCGCGGTGGCCGCGCCCATTGTCACAGCCGGCCGCGGCGCCGCGCATCGTCCTCCACACGCACGAGCAGGCTGTCCAGCGCCTCGATCGGAATCGGCTTCGCGAAATGATCGTGGAAGCCTGCGTCCGTGGTGTCCTGTCGGTCCGACGACCGTACATGTCCGGACAGTGCGACATAGTACGAATCGGGTGCGGCGCCGGTCGAGCGCAACGCCTGGAGCAGCTCGAACCCGCTGACGTCCGGCATGCTGAGGTCGATCAGCATCAGATGCGGCGCGAATTCGCGGGCGAGCGGCAGTGCGTCGCGCGCGTGGTATGCGACGCGGGACGTGTGGCCCTTGATCTGCATCAGGATGGCGAGCGTGTCGGCCGATTCGCGGTTGTCGTCGACGATCAGGATGCGCAGCGAATGCGTGGGCGAAGGCGCCGGCGTTTTTTGCGCGTGCTCGACCACACGATTCGATTCCGCGACCGGCAGTCGGACGGTAAACGACGACCCCGCGCCGATCCCGGCGCTGTCAGCCGTGATGCTGCCGCCGTGCAGGTCGACGAATTTCTTGCTGATCGCGAGCCCAAGCCCGAGCCCGCCGGGTGCGTGGCGCTCCGCGGCATGCTCCTGCTCGAACGGGTCGAAGATCGATTCCTGCGCGCCGGGCACGATGCCGATCCCGTAATCGACGATCTCGATCGCAACCACGCTCTGCTCGGTGCGCACGTGGATTTCGATGCGCTCGCCGTTCGGCGAATACTTCGACGCATTGTCGAGCAGGTTGTACAGCACCTGGACGAGCCGGACGTCGTCGCCGTGAACGATCACGGGCGCGGGCGGCAGCCGCACGAGAATCTGCTGCCCGCGCGCGTCGACCTTCGGCTGAATGCCCTGCACGCTCCGGTACACGATATCGCGCACGTTCAGCGGCGCTTTCTTGAGTTCCACCTTGTCGGACTTGATACGTCCGATGTCGAGCAGATCGTCGACGAGCCGGACGAGCTGTTCGATCTGGCGATCCGCGATGTCCTTGCATTGCGTGAGCGCCGGGCCCAGTTCGGACGACGGCAGGCCTTGCAGGATGCCGATCGTATGCCGCAGCGGCGCGAGCTGGTTGCGCAGCTCGTGCGCGAGCGTGGCGATGAAGATGTCCAGCCGCTGTGTGGCCGCTTCGAGTTCCTCCACGCGCTTGCGCTCGGTCATGTCGCGCGTGATCTTGATGAAGCCGCGCAACTGATGCGACTCGTCGCGGACGGCCGTAATCGTCACGCTGGCCCAGAATCGCGAGCCGTCCTTGCGGACGCGCCAGCTTTCATCCTGGAAGTGACCGTACGCGGCGGCGGCTTCGAGCGCGTGCGACGGGCGGCCGGCCGCGATCGCATCGGCCGGATAGAAGCGCGAGAAATGGCTGCCGACGATTTCGTCCGTCCGGAAACCCTTGATGCGCTCCGCGCCCGCGTTCCACGTCGCGACGTTGCCGTGCGGGTCGAGCATGAACACCGCGTAGTCGGTGATCGACGCGACGACCGTCTGGAAGCGGAACTCCGCGTAGCGGTCGAGCAGCGGCTGTTCGTGCTGGGCCCGCTGGTGGTCCGAAGGGATGGGCTGCGGCTGGTCTGGCGTCATGATCGGAAAGCTCGTTTAACCTGTCGATCGCGCTGCGAATTCCATGACAGCGCCATGGATTCATACCCGGTCGCGCGGCGGTCAGCATCGCAGAGAGCATAGCTGTGAAAGGGCACCGGATCAAAGTGCCCGGACTCGCATGAGCGCGCGGCAGCCGGCGGGCATGGGGTGGCGGCATTCGCGTGGCCCGTGGGCAGGCGCGACGGATACGCACGCAAGGGGGCGGTGCGGCGATGGAGGTGCGCCGAACGTTCGGCCCCGCATGCTCCGCGCCGGCCGACACCTAAGCCGACACCTAAGCCGACACCTAAGCCGACACCTAAGCCGACACCTAAGCCGACACCTAAGCCGATACCTAAGCCGATACCTAAGCCGGCATCGGCGCGAAATCCTGCTTCAGGTCTTTCGGCCGCTGCGGCCGCTGATACAGGTAGCCCTGTGCATACTGAATCCCGACCGCATGCAGCGCGCGGTGCTGCTCTTCCGTCTCCACGCCCTCGGCGATGATCTTCAGCTCGTAGTGGTGCGCGACGGCCGCGATGCCTTCGATCAGCCTGGCATTGCCGGTCGTCAGCTGCGAGATGAACTGACGATCGATCTTCACGTAGTCGAACGGAAAGCGCGACAGCATGTCGAGGTTGCTGTGATGCGTGCCGAAGTCGTCGATCGCGAATCTCGCGCCCGTCGCGCGCAGCGCGGCAAACATCGCGGTGGTGCGCGCATTCTTTTCGAGCAGGATGCGCTCGGTCACCTCGAGCACCAGCGTGAACCCCGGCGGAAGCCTGCGGATCGTCTCTTCGACGACGGACACGAAACGCGGGCGTTCGAGATCCTTCGGCGCGACGTTGATCGCGATGTGCAGCGGCATCGACGGCGCGAGCGTGGTCAGTTCCGACACGGCCGTGCGCAGCACGAATTCGGTCACCTTCGGCAGGATCGAGCTCGATTCGACCTGCGGGACGAACACGGCCGGGCTGATCGGCCCCCATTTCGGATGGTGCCAGCGCAGCAGCGCCTCGACGCCGACCGTCCTGCGCGTGTCGACGTCGACGATCGGTTGGTACACCACGTGAAACTCGTTGCGCTTCAGCGCATTGCGAACGGCCTTCAGCAATAGCCGGCGCGGCGCCATCGCGAGCAGGTACGCGGCCGCGACGAGGCCGTTCACCAGCAGCGCGATCGTCACGCAGATCAGCCGATAGTGCTGTTGCACCTGCCGAACGTAGGGTTCGGACGAGGTGACGGAAACCGTGAACGGCCACGCGCTCGAAGCGATCGTGCTGCCGGCCGACGGGGTCGCGTGGAACGCCGGCACGAACGCGCCATGCTGATCGAGACCGCCCGCGCCGTTGACCGACAGCATCGCGGTTTCCGCGCCGAAGCGCGCACCGTGCGAGAGCATGTCGGCCACATAGTCGCCTTCGATCAGATAAAGCACGCCCGATTCGGGCGCGGTCGCACGAAACACCGCCAGCACGGGGACGCGATGCTGGAACGGTGTCTGCCGAAGCAGCGTGATGGCCGTCATCCCCGGCGGCGGGGCATGCACATACGCGTCCAGCGAGACATCGATCGAGCCCAGCGCCGACGAGCATGTGACGCGACCGTCGTTGGCCAGCGCGACGGCGCGCAGATAGCGCAGGTGAGTGCCTACTTCGGCGAGGGTCCTGAAGACCGTCGCGCATGACCGTCCGACCAGCGCAGTCAATTCGGCCGGGTGCCGCGAGCGTACGCCGTCGAGGATGCGATCGACCGAGATCACGATGTCGTTCGCGACGACGCATTCGTGCTCGGCAACCGAGTCGCGGGCGAGGCGTTCGGCCACGACGAGCGCCATCAAGAGCACGAGGATGCAGATGATCAATGCAACCGAGAAGACGATATGCGGCCACGCACCGCTGCGCTGGAATGCGGGTTTTGAGCCCGGCGGGGGTGTTTCTCCGATCGCGCTTGTTGTTGTATGCATGGCAATGCAGGTCGAACCGGTCGATGGATTGGCGCGGAGCATTTGCCGTGCCTGGCCGGGGCAACGGGGCTCGCGCCGATATCTGGACGCAAATCGATTCTACGCTTGCGGTACGCAAGCCAAGGCATCGCGACGGAGTCACTGGATTCGACGCGCATCGCTATACAACCATTCATTATGTATAGATATCGACGTCGCGCACCGAAAAAAAACCCGGCCGCATCGGTGTGCGGCCGGGTCGAAGAACACCGTCTCTTGGCACGAGGATGGTGCGCGGCAAGTATATGACGCGACGCACGATTGCGAAATATTGTTAGTCAACAAATGGTGTGATTTTGTGATTGACTCTCAACGGGAAATATTCGCGCAACACGGTGCCACCGCGATCTCTCGGCAATTTGCCGTCAACGCCATTCAACCCGCGCGATGTAGGGTTCTTCTTTCGGGGTCGGGGAATACCCGCGCATGACGGGCGCGCCGTCGGGCCGGCCGCGCTTCAGAAATCGTTGCGCATCTTGTGGAACAGGTCGCGGGGCGATTGGTGCGTGTCCACGGCGGTGAGGATGTCGGTCACGAACCACGGCAGGTTCAGTTGCGTGTCGGAATCGCCGACGCACACGCGGATCGGCGGGGCCTTCGACGTGGCGCGGGAGCCGGGCGCCGTGCCCGCGGAGGTTGAGGTGGAGGACGGTACGCAGTTTTTCGCTTGCTGCGGAACCGGCGACGCCGTACTGCCGGCGAGCGCCGGCAAGCTGGCGGCGGCAAGCACGATCAGGATGGCGAAAGGGGCGGCGCGTTTCATGTGATTCTCCGGCGATGCACGTTCGACACCGTCGGCGAACCGGAGTTCGAGATCGCCAGCTGCCGACCAAACGTCAAGAATCGTTTGGATCACCGGTCGGATGCTTGCGATGTGGAATGCGCTCATTTATCGTGCCGCCACGACGGCGCCGGCAAGTTCGACACGGCGCGTCAAGCCAGATCGCAAGGAGCATTCGTCATTACCGCATTCAATCGTCGCACGCATCTTCGTGCCTTTCTCGTGGCATCGATCGCCTGTCTCAATCTGTCGCAGCCCGCGGCGGCGGCCTATACGGAATCGTGGATGAACGACCGCGACGTCAACGCATACGCGAAGCAGGTCAAGCATCCGCCCGTGGCCACGCGCAGTGCGACGGCCGTGAAGCCGGCGCAGCAAGCCGTTCGTTCGCCGTCGAAGGTGCCGGCCGCGGCGCATGCCGACGCGAAGCCCGCGTCGAAGACACACGCGGCGCCCGCGAAGACCCGCAAGGTTCAACATGCGGCCAGCACCGATCCGAAGGTGCACGCCGCCGCGAAACCGAAGGCCGCGGCGGCGGCACACACGAGCGCAACGATCCAGCGTTGACGCGTCACAGATATCCGTAACAGCGCTTCAACCCTGCATAGTCATAGAAATGACTCGACGGCGCGATCTTCGCGCCGTCGCAGGCGGCCTGGAAATCCGTCTCGCGCTCGTTGTACAGCATCTTCACGATGAGCTGCGAGCCGTTGCGATACACGTCCCATTGCATGTTCGCGGCCATCGGCGACACCTGGTCGCCGCGCCACGGGTTGTTCGCATACGTGTAAGTCTGCGCCTGCGGCGTCGGCACGAACACGTTCTTCAGGTTCATGATCGACGCGAACGGAATCACGATTTCCGCATGCGTGAAGCGCAGTTTCGCGGCGCGCGTCAGGTCGCCGCGCGCGATCGCGTCCACCTCGTTGAAGAAGTCGTCCTGCAGCACCTTCGCCATCCGGTACGTGACCGGGTTCGCTTCCTGGATGCCGGGCCCCTTCTGGTAATAGTCCTCCGAGTCCTGCAGGTACGCGAGCGTCTGCGCCTGTTGCGCGCCGAGGTACTTCTCCATCGTGACGCCGCCCGTTTCGGCCGTCATCGCGGGCGCGACCTGCAGCAGGTTGTACAGCACGTTCACTGCATCGACGGCCGACGCGATCTTCGTCTTGCCGTCGCCCTTCAGCGTGTTGGTGAACTTGCCGTCCGACGACGTGAACGCGTAAGTGCCCGTGTTCGCGAATGTGTAGCCGTCGGTGCCGAGCTTCGCGATGAAGACCTGCGACACCAGCGCGGCCAGCACCGTCTGCGCGACGTCCGCGACCTGCGGCGCCGCCTTGATCGTCTTCAGCTTGTCCGCGACCGTCGCATCGCTCGAATAGACCTGGTATGCCTGGCTCGCCTGATAGGTCGCGTAATACGGATCGGACGTATCGGTCACGAGATCGGTGGCCGGCTTCAGTGAATGGAAATACAGCAGGAAGCGGTTGGTGCCGGCGGGTTGCGCGACCGGCGCGCTCGCGGGATAGCCGGACGGCGCGGCCGGCAGCGTGATCGCGGCGGCGAGTGCCGGCTGCGCGGCGACGAGCGCGGCGGAGAAGTAGGTCGAACTGTCGACCGCGCGGTCCTGCCCCGAGTTCACGACGACGATCTGCCGGCCGCCCGACGCGAACAGCGCCGGCAGCCGCTGCGCGAGCCGCGCGGCGAGCTGCTGGTGTTCGCGGATGCCGGTTTGCGTGAGATTGCCGTAGCTGGGCGTTGAAATCCCCTGCACGCCGTAGCCGAGCAGTGCGTTGGCCTTCATCATCGCGTACGTGTCGGCCTTCAGCTGCGTGCCGAGCGCGGTCAGCGCGCCGTCGGCCTCGGCCTTGACCAGCATCGAATAGATTGCGCCGTCGTACTTGAAGCCTGACAGCCCGCGCGAGCCGTGCCGTGCAACGAGCTCGGTATAGACCGGTGCATAGCCGGCCGGCGGCGCTTCGTAGGTTGTCGCGTCCTGCTGCGGACGATACGGCGTCTTCGTCTGGTAGTAGGTCGTCGCGGGTGCGGGCGTCGGTTCCGGCGTGGGTACGGGTTGAGGAGCTTGCGGAGCCGGCTGCGCGCCGCTGTTGTCTGCCGACGCGGCGGGCGTGCTGGATGTCTCTCCGCCGCACGCGGCGAGCAGCAGGCAGAGGAGGGCGATGGCGGAGGCGGTGCGGGTCGGGCGTGTCATCGTGGCTTGAAACGGGCGGGACGAGGCGGGAAGCGCGTCGTTCCGTCTCCGGATGGGATCGGTTGAGACCGGAAGTGTTGCAAGCGACTTTGACAGCAGAATGTCAGGATTCGGTCGGGCAATCGTCGGCATTGCGCCGGATCGCGACCGGCCGGCGCGAGCCGGCCCGTGTGCAGGTGCTCAGTTCAGTGCACGCCTGCCGATGCGATCGATCGCACCGTGTCGGTGATGCGCACGCAACGCGACAGGCCGAATGTCTCGGCTTCGCGGCGTTCCGGTTCGCTGCTCGCGACTCCCACCGCGCGCTCGGGCGGCACGCCCAGCGCCTGCAGCGCGACGTCGAACGGATGCTGATTTGATACGGAGTCCTGCTGATGAGCGTCGGTCACGACGACCGAGAAGCGGTCGAGGTTCGCACGGCCGAACTGGCCTTCGAACATGTCGCTCAGCCGGGCGGCCGGTAGCGTCGTGACGAGACCGAGTCGATATCCATGCTCCGATGCGCTGTCGAGCCACTGGATGATCGCATCGCGCTGGTTGCGCGACTCGTGCGAATCCGGTGTCGCTTCGATCTGCGCGAATGCGGCGTCGAGACGGGTGACGATGGCTTCGATGACCACGGTGATTCCTCTCCTGAGACGTGACGATCCGTTCGCGGACGGGAATGCCACACACCTTAGCGTCGATCCGGAATAGGCGACCAATTAATATTTATATCCAACTCATACGATTCAACTAATGAATCGGGCGGCGCGCCATAGCCGGCGCGGAAGGCGCGCGATGCGATGTGTGCCGCATGATCTGCATCGTATCGATGGTCGTGAATGTGATGCACCAAAGGTGCGCGCACGATGAATGCACCGGGTGTGTGCATAAGAAAAAAACGGCGTATCGGGCGAGGTGTGCCCGCTACGCCGTCTTGCGATGCCGCGTGCGAACCCGCTGATCAGTGCAGCTTGATCGACGGCTGGTTGCGGCTTTGCAGCCAGTGGCTCAGCGACTGGAACAGCGCGCGCTTCAGTCCGTACACGCTGAACAGGTGCTTGCGGTACAGGAACTTGTACAGCCCGATCGCGGCGAGCCCGTCGACGATCAGCGAACGCGAACGCACGCCGAGGTCGGCCTGATACACGGCGCCGGCCTGGCCGAGCGACACGACGGTGCCCGCGTCGCGGAACGTGAAGCCCGCCACCGGCTTGCCGGCGAGGCGCCGCGCGAGCGCTTCGCCCAGGTACACGGCCTGCTGGTGCGCGACCTGCGCGCGCGGCGGCAGGAAACCGCTCGCATCGGCCGACGGGCACGCGGCGCAGTCACCGAACGCATACACATGCGGATCGTCGGGCGTCTGCAGCGTATCGGTCACGATCACCTGGTTCGACCGGTTGAGCGCGATGTCGTCGAGTTCCCGCAGGATCGCGGGGCCCGCGACGCCGGCCGCCCAGATCGTGATGTCGCTCGCGAGCCGCTCGCCGGTCGCCGTGGTGACCGCATCCGCGCCGACTTCCGCGACACGCGTATTCGTCAGCACGTCGACGTTCAGCGTGCGCAATTGCGCGTGCATCCTGGCCGACAGCCGTTCGTCGAGCGCCGGCAGGATGCGCGGGCCGCCTTCGATCAGGCGGATGTGCACGTCGCGTGCGGACACCAGCGCCTTGAAGCGATACGTCGTCAGCTGCTGGATCGCGTGGCGCAGCGCCGCGGCCAGTTCGACGCCCGTCGCGCCCGCGCCGATCACGTTGATGCAGATCGGTGCCGCGGGTCGCGCCGGCTGCTGCTCGGCCAGGTGGTTCGCCTTCGTGCAGGCGGCGAGGAACTTGCGGCGGAAATCCTCGGCCTGGTCGAGGTTTTCGAGCGGCAACGCGTGGCGCGCGGCGCCCGGCACGTTGAAGAAGTTCGTCACGCTGCCGACGGCCAGCACGAGATCGTCGTAGCCGAGTTCGCGCTGCGGCAGGATCTCCGTGCCGTCCGCGTCCTGCACCGCGGCGATCGTCGCCGTGCGTGCCGCGCGGTCGACCCGGTGCAGCGCGCCCTGCACGAAGCGAAAGCCGTGGCGCTTCGCCTGTGCCGCGTATTCGATCGTGTGCGAGGCCGGATCGCGATGGCCGGAGGCGGCTTCGTGCAGCAGCGGCTTCCAGAAGTGCGTCGGATAGCGGTCGACGAGCACGACGTCGGCTTGCCCGCGGCGGCCCAACGTGTCGCCGAGGCGCGTGGCGAGCTGCAGGCCGCCGGCGCCGCCGCCGACGATCACGATGCGCGGCACGCGCGGTGCGCGATCCGTTGCAAGGGTAGGCGTGATGTTGTCCATGGTGTGGCTCCCGCTGATGACGATTCGGATGACATTGCTCAAGAACCGACGATATAGTTTCGAACCTACTAGAACAATTTAATGTTTATAAGCGACTCATATGTATTCACTTATAGGAAAGACCGCGACGTTCCGGCAGCTGAAGGCGCTGGACATGATTGCGCGGCTCGGCAGCGTGTCGCGCGCGGCCGAGGAGCTGAACCTGACGCAGCCGGCCGTGTCGCTGCAGGTTCGCCTGCTCGAGCAGGCGGTGGGCGCCGCGCTGCTGCAGCGGGTGGGGCGCGGCGTGCAGCTCACCGCGGCCGGTGAAATCGTGTCGCGCTATGCGCGCGAGATCCTGCATCTGTGGAGCGAGGCCGGCGACGAAGTGGCCTCGCTGACGGGCGATCTCGGCGGCACGCTGCGGATCGGCGCGATCACGACGGCCGAGTACCTGATCCCGCCGCTGCTGGTGAAGTTCACCGCGACGCGCCCGCATGTGAAGACGTATTTCAAGGTCGGTAATCGCGACGACATCATCCGCATGCTCGCGACGCATGAAATCGATCTCGCGGTAATGGGCAGCGCGCCGAAGGAGCTGCGCACGCACGCGGTCGAGTTCGCGAAGCATCCGATGGTGTTCGTCGCGGCGCCCGGCCATCCGCTGATGCAGCGCAAGCGCGTCGCGCTGAAGGATCTCGAATCCGCGCACCTGCTCGTACGCGAGCGCGGCGCGGGTACGCGCTCGACCGTCGAGAGCCTGTTCAAGACGTCCGGCTACCGCTTCCATGTGGGCTCCGAACTGTCGAGCAACGAGGCGATCAAGCAGATGGCCGAAGCGGGGCTCGGCATCGCGTTCCTGTCGTTGCACGCGTGTGCACTCGAGCTGCGCACCGGGCTGCTCGGGCAACTGCCGTTTCCGGGCAATCCGATCGTGCGCGAGTGGTACGTGATCACGCTCGCCGACCGGCGGATCTCGCAGGTGACGGGGCTGTTTCGCGATTTCCTGATCAAGCAGGGCGCGCCGGTGATCGACGGCGCGACGGTCGCGTCGCACGAGCGGCGGCGCAAGTAGGCGGATGAGGGCGGCGGAGTGCGGCCGCGGCGCCGTGCGTGTCAACCGTCAGACGAGCCCGAAGTCGTCGTTGCTGTCGGGAATCGACGCGAGCAGCCGTTCGAGCCGGTACCAGCCGATCATGCGCAGGCACCACGACGCGATAGCGATCCGATCGTGACGGGGCGCCGGCTGGGCGGGACGGCGGGCGCCGCGGGACGGTGAAGCGGTGGTGAACGCCGCGCGTTGCGGGCAGTAATGGGGCATGACGGTCTCCGGAGGTGTCGGATGACGCCATCGTAAGCGGCGCTGCGCCGGTCGGCGCGCACGCAAGGATGGGCCGGAGCAGAAACGGATGATCATTTTTCCGCGTCGCGCGGGAATGGCCGTGCAAGCCCGGCGAGCGTCCGGAAAAAGCGTCACAATGCGCGTTCGACCCACGACCTGGTGGAGAAGAACCATGAGCGATCCGATTCTCGCCGCGCCGACCGACAACGGCGTGCCGGTCAGCCTGCGCTCGAGCCGCGGGCTTGGCTGGCACGGCTTCGGCGCGTCGCTGCTGGAGATTCGCGCGGGCACGTACCGGATCCCGGCCGCCGAGCATCACCGCATCGGCGTGCATATCGGCTCGCCCGTGCGCGCGGATTGCGTGTGCGACGGTGCACGCGTGTCGCGCATCCAGGCGCATGGTGACGTCGACGTGATTCCCGCCGGCCTGCCGGGCGAATGGACCGACAGCGCCGACTGCCGGATCCTGCACATCGCGCTCAGCGATACGTTCGTGCGGCGCACGTTCGACCAGCTCGAGCTGAAGCCGTCGCAGGCGCAGATCCGCCGCCGGCTGCAGGTGCGCGATCCGCGGCTGCAGCACATCGCATGGGCGATGGCCGCCGAACTCGAAGCGGAAGACGCGTCGGACCCGCTCTATGCGGAGAGCCTGTGCACGGCGCTCGTCGCGCGGCTGGCCGCCAGCCAGCCGGCGTTCCGCGAGCACCGGCGTACGCTCGCGCCGAAGGCGGCGGCGCGCGTGATCGACTATGTCGAGGCCAACCTCGAGCGCCGCATGACGCTCGCCGAACTCGCGGCGCTCGTGTCGATCAGCGTGCCGCATTTCAAGGTGCTGTTTCGCGAGACGCTCGGGATGCCGGTGCACCAGTACGTGGTGCGGCGCCGGGTCGAGCGCGCGAAGGCGTTGTTGCTCGAAGGCCGGCTCGGCATCAGCCAGATCGCGCTCGAAGCGGGTTTCGCGCATCAGAGCCACATGGCGAACTGGATGAATCGCGTGCTGGGTGCGACGCCGACGGAGATCGCGCGGTCGGGCGCGCGCGGCGGGCTACGGCTCGCCTACGACGGCGAGGACGACACGCCGGCGACCAGGCGATAGCCGCCGACGAACCGGCGGGTCGTGCCGTACGATCCGCGTGCGGCGCTCTCATCCCGTCATCCTTTCCTGCTCACTTCATCCGTTCCTGCGCGCCGTCCCGGCCGCGCGTGCCGACAATCACCTCACCTTCATCCCCCAGGAGCGGATCGTGTTCGTGATTTTCGGAGCATCAGGTAACGTCGGCTTGTCGACCGTGACGACCCTGCGTCAGGCAGGCCATCCCGTGCGCGCGGTGCTGCGCGACGCACGCCAGCGCGAACGCTTCGCGCAACTCGGCTGCGACGTGGCGATCGCCGACCTGACGGACGCTCGCGCGGTCGCCGCGGCGATCGACGGCGCGCAGGCCGTGCAGATGCTGTGTCCGGTGCCCGTCGCCGACAGCGACCCGGCCGCGACGATGGAGCGGACGATCGACATCGTGACCGGCGCACTTGCCGCGAATCCGCCGCCGGCGCTGCTCGCGCTGTCGGACTACGGCGCGGAGCGGGACGGCAACACGGGCATCACGCGGCTCTTTCATTATCTGGAGGCGCGGCTGAACACGGTCCCGACGCAGCTCACGCTGCTGCGCTCGGCCGAACACCTGCAGAACTGGGCACGCGTGTTGCCCGTCGCGCTCGGGACCGGCGTGCTGCCGAGCTTTCATCATCCGGTCGACAAGGTGTTCCCGACGGTCTGGGCGCCCGACGTGGGCGTCGCGGCGGCGCGGCTGCTGCTCGATCGGACCGAAGCCGGCAACAGGCCGCGTATCGTCAGCATCGAAGGACCGCGGCGCGTGAGTGTGCGGGACATCGCCGAAACGCTCGGCGCGGCGGCCGACCATGAGATCGTCGCGCGTGAACTGCCGCGCGATGCATGGACCGCGACGCTATTGCGCGCGGGGCTCAGCGAACGCCACGCACAACTGATCGTCGATCTGTACGACGTGCACAACGCGGGGCAGATCGATGTCGAGGCCGGTGTGTCGGAGCGGGTGTACGGCACGACGACACCGGCGGAGGCGCTCGCCGCGCTGGTGCGCGAACACGCGCGGTGAGCGACGCGGCGGCCGAAAGGGCGCGCGATGCGCGTTACACCGGCCGCCGCACCCTGCTCAACACCACATACGCGACCGACCCGATCACGATCCCCCAGAACGCGGAACCGAGCCCGAGCCACGTCATCCCCGATGCGGTCGCGAGGAACGTGATCACCGACGCTTCGCGATGATCCTCGTCCTCGAAGATGCCGTGCACGTTCGCGCCGATCGCGCCGATCAGCGCGAGCCCCGCAAGGATCGCGACGAAGGCCTTCGGCAGCGCGAAGAACAGCGTGACGATCGTCCCCGCGAAAAGCCCGCCGATCAGGTAGATCACTCCGTTCGCGAGGCCCGCGATATAGCGCCGGTCCGGATCCTCGTGCGAGTCCTTGCCGGTGCAGAGCGCCGCGGTGATCGCCGCGACGACGATCGTGATCCCGCCGAAGCACGCGACGACGAGCGACATCACGCTGGTCGCGGTGATGATCGGCCGGGCGCTCGTGTGATAGCCCGACACGCGCAGGATCGTCATGCCCGGCAGGAACTGGCCGGTGAGACTGACGACGACGAGCGGCAGCGCGAGACTGAGCGTGGTGCCGAGCGTCCATTCGGGCGCGATGAAGATCGGCCGCGCGATGCTCGGCGACACGCTGCCGAGCTGCGTCATGCCGAGCAGCGTCGCGAGTGCGGCGCCCGTCAGCAGCACCAGCACGATGCTGTAGCGCGGCAGCAGGCGCTTGAAGATCACGTAGGCTGCGATCATCCCGAACCCGAGCACCGGCTGCGCGGTCGCGGCGGAGAACGCGTGCATGCCGAACGGCAGCAGGATGCCGGCCATCATCCCGCAGGCGATGCCGCGCGGAATGTGGCGCACGAGCCGGTCGAAATAGCCGGTGATGCCGATCACGAGGATGATCAGCGCGGCCGTGATGTACGCGCCGACGGCCTGGTTCAGCGTCAGTTGCGGAAAGAGGCCGACGAGCAGCGCGGTGCCGGGCGCCGACCACGCGGTCACGACCGGCACCTTCAGCTTCCAGCTCGCGAACAGCCCCGAGATGCCCGCGCCGATCGAGATCGCCCAGACCCACGACGTCACCATCGCGTTGGACGCATGCGCGGCCTGCGACGCCTGGAAGAAGATCGCGAGCGGGCCCGCATAGGAAATCAGCACCGCGAGAAAGCCCGCGGTGATCGCGGAGACGGACCAGTCGTTGCCGATCGAGCGGATCGCGCCGGGCGAGGTGTTCGGTTGCATCGTCGTAGGGGAGTGCGGCGCGCGGCCGGAAGGCTGAGCCGGGGCGAATGATTGTTGGAAGCCCCGGACGAGCCGTCATTCTGGGCATTGCCGATGGAATTGGCAATTCGCCGAGGAAGATCGATATTGTCGGCTTTTCGTAAGGAACGTGGCGCGGCCGGATGGCCTTGCCGGTGCGCGGTCGACTCGGGCGGCGTCACGACGCGGCGCGGCCCGTTCGAGCATCACGTACTGATCTGAAGATAGCCGTCGACCGCGGCCACTTTCGCGCCGCTGCCGGTCGACAGCGACGCCGTGCCCTGGTCGAACGGATGCACGGGCGTGTCGGTCGGCGTCCATGCATGGCGCGCCAGCAGTTCGCGATACCCGCCGCGAATCACGAAGCCGCCGCATTTTTCCGCATACGCGTCGCGCCGCATCCGGTACGCGCGCGGCAGGTCGTACCACGGCAGCTTCGGCAGGTCGTGATGCACGAGGTGATAGTTGTTGTTCAGGTACAGCAGGCGCATCGCGAAGCCGGCTTCGTTGATCACGATGCGCGCCTTCGGATGTCGCGCCGCGCGGTGCTCGAACAGCGAACGGATCATCGCGAGCGACAGCGCCGGCCACGTGACCGCCAGCAGGTAGTACCACCACGGCACGCCGATCGCCCATTGCAACCCTGCGAGCAGCGCGACCACGCAGGCGGCGTGCGTGATCCACATCCGCAGATAGCGGAAGTCGCCGCGCCGGAATGTGCGGAACGTGTCGGCGAACATCGCGACGACGCTCATGGGCGGCCCGAACACGAGACGGCCGATGAAGGTGGTGCGCGCAACCGTCAGTGTGCGACGCCAGCGCGGCAGCCGCGCCCACTGCTCGCGCGACACGTAGTTCGTTTCCGGGTCGACGCCGGGCACGGTCAGGTCCTCGTCGCGGTGATGATCGAGGTGCGTGTCGCGGTACAGCGTGTACGGATACCAGATCGTCAGCGGCGGATAGCCGAGCAGCCGGTTCACGAACGCGGAACGCGTCGGATGGCCGTGCAGCAGCTCGTGCTGCAGCGACAGGTGCCACGCGCCGAGCAGGATCAGCGGCGGCGTCGCGGCCGCGAGCGGCAGGCGTCCGGCGCGCACGAGCAGCAGCACGGCGAGCCAGCCGCTGTAGATCGCGACGACCAGCAGCCAGGTCGGCCACTCGGTGCGGGCGGTGAAGCGGGCGTCGAGCGTGGCGATCGCGCGCGCGTGGTCGACGTCGAAGTATTCGGCCATGGTGCTGAGGCGGGATGAAACGGGTAGTGCGGGCGATGCGGGAAGCGGACGATCGCGCCGGTGCGGGGCGCGATGCGATTGGCCGACAGGCGTCGCGGCGCGCGGTCGACCGCTACAGCGGCATCCGACCGCGTTGCGAAAGTGGAACGCTAACCGGGCTGCATCGTCAGGCCAACCAAGCAATTCGCATTTGCTTATCGCCGGGAGACCGATAAGCATTGGCAGCCTCCGCCGGGTGCGAACCTTGCGGAAATGTGGGCGAACCGGCTTTCTCCCGGGCACCTCCGATGCGTAGAATGCGCGCATGAGCCAATGGATCGCCGGACTGCCGATGTACAACGTGACGCCGCGCCACGCCGCACTGTGGCGTGCATTGCTGCGTGATGCGCTCGATGCATTCGCGCGCACCGGCGGGCCTGCCGGCGTCGTACTGCTCGAAGAGCCATTCGGCGATCTGCACGCGCTGTGGCGGCGCAACGACCTGCTGTTGTCGCAGACGTGCGGCTATCCGTACCGGATGCTCGGCTTGCGCGATGCCGTGCACCTGATCGCGACGCCGGCCTTCGATGCGCCCGGCTGCGACGGCGCGCGCTACAGCAGCGTGCTCGCCGTGTCCGCGCGCGTGCATGCGGGCGGTGCGACGACGCTGGCTGCCTGTCGCGGATTGCGGGCCGCATTCAACGGCGACGATTCGCACAGCGGGATGAACGCGTTCCGGCATGCGGTCGCGCCGCATGCGCATGACGGACGTTTCTTCGGTTCGGTCGTGTCGTTCGGCGCGCACCTGAACGTGCTGCGCGCGTTGGCGGCCGGCGACGCCGATTGCGCGGCGATCGACTGCGTGACGTTCGCGTACGTGCGCGATGCGCTGCCCGAGCTGTTGAACGAGATCCGGATCATCGGCATGACGGCGTCGGCGCCGGGGTTGCCGTTGATCGCGTCGAAGGCGCTGAAACGGGGGCGGGTGGAGGCGTTGCGGGATGCGCTCGATCACGCGGTCGCGGTCGATCCGGAACGGGCGAACGTGCTGCGGCTGAAGGGATTCGAGCGCCTGCCGCCGGGCGCGTACGACACGATTGCCCGGTTCGCGCGGGACGCGGCCGCGCATGGGTATCCCGAGCTGGCGTGATGCGGCGGCGCGGCTGCCGTGACAGACGCGCCGCTCGAGGTCACTCCTCGTCCATCAACCGGACCTTGACCCGCTTGCCCTTGATCTTCCCCGCATTGAGCTTGCGCAGCGCGTCGTGCGCGACGCCGCGCTCGATCGCGACATAAGTCGAGAACTCGGTCACATTGATCTTGCCGATCTGCTTGCCGTCGAACCCTGCATCGCCGGTCAGCGCGCCGAGCACGTCGCCCGGGCGGATCTTGTCCTTGCGCCCGCCGAGGATCTGCAGCGTTTCCATCGGCGGCAGCAGCGTGTCGTTGCCGGCCGGCTTCAGTTCCGCGAGCGGATGCCATTCGACTTCGCGCTTCAGCGCCTGCTCGATCGCGCCCACGCGGCCCATCTCATCCATGCTGGCGAGGCTCAGCGCCCAGCCTTCCTGGTCCGCGCGGCCGGTGCGGCCGATGCGGTGCACATGCACCTCGGGATCGGGCGTCACGTCGACGTTGATCACCGCCTCGAGCTGCGCGATGTCGAGCCCGCGCGCGGCGACGTCGGTGGCGACCAGCACCGAGCAGCTGCGGTTCGCGAACTGGATCAGCACCTGGTCGCGCTCGCGCTGTTCGAGCTCGCCGTGCAGCGCGAGCGCGTGGAAGCCCTGCGCGTGCAGCACGTCGAGCAGGTCCCGGCATTGCTGCTTGGTATTGCAGAACGCGATCGTGCTCACCGGCCGGTAGTGGTTCAGCAACTGGCCGACCGCGTGCAGACGTTCGGTTTCCGCCACTTCGTAGAAGCGCTGGCGGATCTTGCTGTTGTCGTGGCGTTCCTCGAGCTTCACTTCCTTCGGGTTGCGCAGGAACTGCTGGCTCAGCTTCGCGATGCCGTCCGGATAGGTCGCCGAGAACAGCAGCGTCTGGCGCGTCGTCGGGCACATCCGCGCGACCTTCGCGATGTCGTCGAAGAAGCCCATGTCGAGCATCCGGTCGGCTTCGTCGAGCACGAGCGTGTTCAGCGCGTCGAGCTTCAGGTTGCCGCGCTCGAGGTGATCCATGATGCGGCCGGGCGTGCCGACGACGATATGCGCGCCGTGTTCGAGGCTCTGCGCCTGCGGGCGCATCGGCGTGCCGCCGCATAGCGTCAGCACCTTCACGTTTTCCTCGGCGCGCGCGAGGCGGCGCACTTCCTGCGCGACCTGGTCGGCGAGCTCGCGCGTCGGGCACAGGACCATCGCCTGCACGTCGAAGCGGCGCGTGTCGAGGCGCGCCAGCAGCGCGAGCGAGAACGCGGCGGTCTTGCCGCTGCCCGTCTTCGCCTGTGCGATCAGGTCGTGGCCGGCCAGCGCGATCGGCAGGCTCGCGGCCTGGATCGGCGTCATGTCGACGTAGCCGAGCTGCGTGAGGTTCGCGAGCGCGGCGGGCGTCAGCGGCAGCGCGCTGAAGGGCGTGGCGGTCGGCTGGGTCATTCCACGTCTCCGAGGTAAGGGCGGCCGGCCATCTGCTCGTAGACGACCGTGCCGTCTTCCGCGTCGAAGCGCTCGAGATAGTTGCGCGCGCCGCACAGCGGGCAGCGGAACAGCAGCCCCTGGCCTTCGTCCTTGATTACGACGTCGGACGTCTCCCACTGCGTGCCGCAGCTCTGGTTTCTGCAGGTAAACACGGTCATTCTCCAGCTGAATTCGGTTGGTGGCGCGCCCGGCGGGCGCGGCAACGGGGTGCGGCGCTCGCGCGGCTCGGGCGCGGGCCGCACCGGCGGTCGCGTGGACCGCGTCGATGCGGGGGGTGGATCGGGGGCGACAGCGTCGCGCGTGCCCGCAATTCTAGCGGATGCGGAGGGGCGGTAGCGGAGACCGGTGGCGGACGACCGTTAGCGGTCGATCGGCAGTGGCCGTGCCGGCTGTCGGCAACCGGTGAGAACGCCGCCGGCCGGTGCGCGCGGCCTCGCCCGCATCGGCCATGTAAAACGGCCGCCCCGGAGGGCGGCCGTGCGATGCGATGAAACGGGGCCGGACGCGTTACAGCGCCATGTCGGCCGATGCCTTCGCGGGGCGCGCCGGGGCCGAGCCCGTCGCTTGCGACGGCGTCGTCAGGTCGATCTTCGGCGGCGGCGACAACTGCAGCACGTCGCTCGTATAGGTCCATTCCTCGACGACCTTCGCCGGGCTGTCGTTCAGCTTCGTGCCGTAGCTCGGCACGATCTGGCGGAGCTTCTGCTGCCATTCGGGCGTCGCGACCTTGTCCTTGAACACCTTCTGCATCAGGTTCAGCATGATCGGCGCCGCCGTCGACGCGCCCGGCGATGCGCCGAGCAGGCCCGCGATGCTGCCGTCCTGCGAGCTGACGATCTCGGTGCCGAGCTTCAGCACGCCGCCCTTCTTCGGGTCGCGCTTGATGATCTGCACGCGCTGACCGGCCTGCCACAGGCGCCAGTCTGCCTTCTTCGCGTCGGGGAAATATTCCTTCAGCGCGTTGAAACGGTCGTCGTCGGACAGCATCAGCTGGCCGGCCAGGTACTGGACGAGCGGGAATTCGTCGACGCCCACGCGCATCATCGGCGCGACGTTGTGCAGGTTGGTGCTCTTCGCGAGGTCGAAGTACGAGCCGTTCTTCAGGAACTTGGTCGAGAACGTCGCGAACGGCCCGAACAGGATGATCTTCTTGCCGTCGATGATTCGCGTGTCGAGGTGCGGCACCGACATCGGCGGCGAGCCGACCGACGCCTTGCCGTACGCCTTCGCGAGGTGCCGCTTCACGACCTCGGGGTTGTCGGTCACGAGGAACGAGCCGCCGACCGGGAACGCGCCGTAGTCCTTCGCCTCGGGGATGCCCGACGCCTGCAGCAGGTGCAGCGCACCGCCGCCCGCGCCGATGAACACGAACTTCGCGTCGACGGCCTGCGGCGGTTCGTCCGAGTGCAGCTTGACCCACGACACGTGCCACGTGCCGTCCGCGTTGCGCGAGATCTCGCGCACTTCGCTCGACAGCGACAGCGTGAAGTTCGGCTGCGTCTTCAGGTAGCCGACGAACTGGCGCGTGATCTCGCCGAAGTTCACGTCGGTGCCGATCGGCGTCCAGGTGGCGGCGACTTTCTGCGAGCGGTCGCGGCCTTCCATCATCAGCGGCACCCACTGCTTGATCTGGTCGTAGTCTTCCGAATACTGCATCCCGCGGAACAGCGGGCTCGCCTGCAGCGCGTCGTAGCGCTTCTTCAGGAAGCGGGCGTTGTCGTCGCCCCAGACGAAGCTCATGTGCGGCGTCGAGTTGATGAACGAATGCGGGTTCTTCAGCACGCCCTGGCGGACCTGCCAGGCCCAGAACTGGCGCGAGATCTGGAACGACTCGTTGATCTCGATCGCCTTCGAGATGTCGACCTTGCCGTCCGCCTTCTCCGGCGTGTAGTTCAGCTCGGCGAGCGCCGAGTGGCCGGTGCCCGCGTTGTTCCAGCCGTTCGAGCTTTCCAGCGCGACGCCGTCGAGGCGCTCGACCATCGTCATCGACCAGTCGGGCTGGAGCTCGTGCAGCCAGACGCCGAGCGTCGAGCTCATGATGCCGCCGCCCACCAGCAGGACGTCGACCTTCTTCGTATCGGCGGCGTGCGCGGACGACGCGGCGACGCACAGCGCGAGCGCCGACAGTATTACCCGTAACGTTTTGATCACAGCAGATCCCTCTTCAACTTGAATGTATCGGTTTGCCATGCCGCCCGGCCGATGCCGAATCGCAACGGGCTCGCGCATCCGGAGATCCGGACCGCGAATCCGGAATTCCGGATCGACCGTGTTCGCCGTTGCATTTGCGCACGCGCAGCCGTCGCCAAGGACACCTTCGGATCGGCTTGTCGCAGGCTGGAAATCGCCTGCGTCGCGATGGCGCGCAACGCGCCGGGGCCCTCGCGGCAAGCCTGCGCGGACGGCGCTTCAGGCTGCGTGGAAAGAGGCCGCGCACGACGCGTGTTGCGGGGGCGGTATGGCAAGGGGCGCGTAATGTAACCGAACTCGTTTGCTGTGTCACAAACGAAAAATGCCCTTGTTTTTGTGGGGTTTTTTGCGTGTCCGGGATTCCGGAACGAGGGTCGCCGGAACCGGAAAAGATGTGGATAACCGAGCGGGAGCGGGATGGAATGCGGACGCGTCATGTCGCGGCATCGCGCCGCGACATGATCGCTTTACGTCCAGTCACCTCACGTCACTTCGCGAAATTGTTGTGGCAAAACTGCTCGTACGCTTGCGCCGAATTCGAGAAACCCTTCTGCTTCGCGAGTTCCCACGGGCGTTCGCATTGCTGGGTCTGTTCGCACCACGAATAGCCGGCCGAGCCGATGCAGCCGTGCGCGTCGCGATCGCCGCCGACCATCTGCGGGGCGGCCGGCGTGGCAGGTTGGGCAGGCGTCGACGAAGCGGCCGGTGCGGACGATTGCGCCGCACAGGCGCTCAGTGCGAGTGCGCAGGCGATCGTTGCGGCAAGCGAGGCGGAAGGTAGAAGACGTTTCATCGGTAGCGCTCCATGGAATGACGATCGACAGCGGATGCCCGCGCGCGGGCGCATGACGACAACATGAACGATCACGCATCCGGCACCGGCACGCGCGACGAGAACTTGACCTCGCGCAGCGCGAGGCTCGACTGGATCGACGACACGCCGGCCTGCTTTCTCAGCACGCGTTCGACGAATTCCGCGTACGCGTCGAGATCGGCCGCGACGACCTGCAGGATGTAGTCGGCCGCGCCGGTGATCTTGTGGCACGACGTCACTTCGTCGTGACGCCGCATCACCTCCTCGAAGTGATCCGGATCCTGGTCCGAATGCATGTTGAACGTGACCTGCACGAACGCGAACACGTTCATGCCGAGCGCGCGGCGGTCGAGGTTCGCCTGGTAGCCGGTGATCACGTGCTCGTCCTCGAGCCGCTTGCGGCGGCGCCAGCACGGCGTGACGCTCAACGACAGCTTCTCGCCCAGCGTCGCGTTCGACAGCGCGCCGTCTTCCTGCAGCAGGCGGAGCATCGCGCGGTCGACGCCGTCCAGTTCCACCGAAGCGCGATTTTTGCTCATTCCCGGGTCTCCGTAGACGGTTTTCTCAAAATTGTACGAAACGAAGGGGTGGAAAGCAAAGTTATTGCCGGCCGGCATCAATAGACTGTTTTCACCCCTCACAGCCTTCACTGCAACGGTCAACCATGCTCACGGTCTACAGCAGCGATCACCATCTGCATCGCGGCGTCGAACTGAAGGACGGCGCGATCACCGATTCGTTCGAGAACCCCCTGCGCGCCGAGACGGTGCTCGCGCAGGTCCGCGCGGCCGGCCTCGGCGACGTGATCGCGCCGCGCGCGTTCGACCGCGCGTGCTATGCCGGCGCGCACAGCGCGCGCTATGTCGAGTTTCTCGCCGGCGCGTGGGACGAATGGACCGCGACCGGCCGCACCTGCCAGGCGCTGCCGCTCGTGTGGCCGGTGCGCGCGATGCCGTCGGCGGCGACGCTGCCCGACTTCATCGACGGCAAGCTCGGCTTCTTCGCGATGGACGCCGGCGCGCCGATCAACGGCGGCACGTGGGGCGCAGTGAGCGCGAGCGCGAACTCGGCGCTGACCGGCGCCGACCTGCTGTCGAACGGCGGTGCGCGCGCGGCGTTCGCGCTGTGCCGCCCGCCCGGCCACCATGCGGGCCGCGAGTACATGGGCGGCTACTGCTACCTGAACAACGCGGCGATCGCCGCGCAGCAAGGCATCGCGAGCGGCGCGTCGCGCGTCGCGGTGCTCGACGTCGACTTCCACCACGGCAACGGCACGCAGGACATCTTCTACGACCGCGCGGACGTGCTGTTCGCGTCGATCCACGGCGAGCCGCCGGTGTCGTATCCGTACTTCTCCGGCTACGCGGACGAGCGCGGCAGCGGCGTGGGCGAGGGCTTCAACCTGAACCTGCCGCTGCCGAAGGGCACGCAGTGGGACACCTACGCGGCGGCGCTCGACCACGCGGCCGCCGCGATCGCCGCACATGCGCCCGACCTGCTGGTCGTGTCCCTCGGCGTCGATACGTTCGAGCACGACCCGATCAGCCATTTCCGCCTGCGCTCGCCCGACTACCTGCGCGTCGGCGAAGCGCTCGCGCGCCTGAACCTGCCGACGCTGTTCGTGATGGAAGGCGGCTACATGGTCGAGGAAATCGGTATCAACGCGGTGAACGTGCTGCTCGGTTTCGAAGGGCGCGCGTGACCGTATCGCTTTGCCTTTGATGAACGACGATCCAATCACGAACGAAGAGCGATAAGGAAGGAGACGAACATGAATCGATATCGGAACAAGACGGCACGCGCGACCGTGGCCGCGCTGGCGTGCGCATGGTCCGCGCTGCCCGCGCACGCGGACGGGATCGTGCGCATCGGGCACGTCGCGCCGCTGACCGGTGCGATCGCGCACCTCGGCAAGGACAGCGAGAACGGCGCGCGGCTCGCGGTCGAGGAGATCAATGCGAAGGGGCTCGTGGTCGGCGGCAAGAAGGTCACGCTGCAACTCGACGCGCAGGATGACGCGGGCGACCCGCGCACCGCGACGCAGGTCGCGCAGCGGCTCGTCGACGACAAGGTGGTCGGCGTCGTCGGCCATCACAACTCGGGCACGTCGATTCCGGCGTCGCGCGTCTATCGCGACGGCGGCGTCGTACAGATCTCGCAGGCCGCGACCAACCCGATGTACACGCAGCAGGGCTTCAAGACGACCTATCGCGTCGTCGCGACCGATGCGCAGCAAGGGCCCGCGCTGGCGATGTATGCGGCGAAGAAGCTGGGCATCAGGACGGTGGCCGTGGTCGACGATTCGACCGCGTACGGGCAGGGCCTCGCGACCGAGTTCGAGAAGGCGGCGAAATCGGCCGGGATGAAGGTCATCTCGCGCGACGCGACCAACGACAAGGCGATCGACTTCCGCGCGATCCTCACGAAGATCAAGGGCGAGAATCCGGACGCGATCATGTACGGCGGGATGGATGCGACGGGCGGCCCGCTCGCGAAGCAGGCACGCCAGCTCGGCCTGCGCGCGAAGATCCTCGCCGGCGACGGCGTATGCTCGACCGACCTGCCGAAGCTCGCGGGTCCGGCGTCGGACAATGTCGTGTGCTCGGAAGCCGGCATCGCGCTCGAGAAGATGCCGGGCGGCGCGGCGTTCGTGAAGCGTTACGAAGCGCGCTACCACCAGCCGATGCAGGTGTACGCGCCGTTCTCGTACGACGCGGTGTACATCATCGTCGACGCGATGCAGCGCGCGAATTCGACGGACCCGGCCAAGGTGCTGGCCGCGATGCCGGCGACCGACTATCGCGGCGTGATCGGCGAAACGCGCTTCACGCCGCAGGGCGACCTGAAGCACGGCGCGATCTCGGTGTTCACGTACCAGAGCGGCAGGAAGGCGCTGCTCGATATCGTCAGGATGTGACGCAGGCGGGGCGCGCCGCGCTGTGCTGCATGCGCGGTCGTGCGCCCCGACGTGTTACGACGCCTGTACGCGGCGCGGCTCGACCTGCTGCGGCTGTCGTTCGACGTCGTGCACGATGTGCAGCTCGCGCGTGCGAATCGGCAGCGCGCAGTCCGCGTCGGCGAGCGTCTTGCGCACCTGGCGCGCGAGGCGCCAGCGCATCGCCCAGAACTTGTCCGTGTGCGTCCACACGCGCATGTTCGCGACCGCCGTGCTGTCGTCGAAGCGCATCACCATCACGTCCGGCGCGGGATCCTTCAACACGTCGGGATCGGCTTCGGCCAGCGCGCGCAGCGCATCGAGCGCGCGATCGATGTCGTCGTGCACGGACACTTCCACTTCGAGATCGAGACGGCGGGTCGGATTGCGCGTGTAGTTACGGATCGAGCTACCCCACAGCGCGCTGTTCGGCACGTATTCGCAGATGCCGTCCGGCTTCGTCAGCCGCGTCATGAAGAGCCCGACCTCGTCCACCGTCCCCGCGACACCCGTGCCGCCGTCGATGTAGTCGCCCACCTTGAACGGCCGCAGCAGCAACAGCATGATGCCGGCCGCGATGTTCTGCATCGTGCCTTGCAGCGCGAGCCCGATCGCGAGGCCGGCCGCGCCGAGCACCGCGACGATGCTCGCGGTTTCGATGCCGAGCTGTGAAAGCGCACCGACGATCGCGACGATGCGGATGCCCCACACGGCGACGTCGCAGAGGATCGGCCGCAGCGTGTCGTCGACGCGCTCCTTGTTCGTGAGCAGCCGGCTCAGCCAGTTGCCGATGCGCTTCGACAGCCACCAGCCCGCGACGAGTAGCGCGAGGGCGGCGCAGAGCCTGAGCGAAAGCGTGGACAACGCGTTCCACAGGAACGTCCAGCGTTCCGGATGAAGATGATCGAGAAACATGACGGGATTCCGGTTTGAGGACAGAAGGCGCGACGGGTGGCGTCGTCCGCCGTGGTCGGGCGGGCATCCGCTCGTGCGTCGGCCGCCCTCGACTGTACACGCCACGGGGTAGTTCGCGCGAATGCATGGGGGCCGGATCTCACGTGTCGGCGCCGTGAAATCGCGATTTGGTGTGTGTACTAAGCGAGTATTCAAACAAATCGGATTTGTCCTATTTAGCTATGTTGGCTGTGCCGATACACTCGCTTCCAGGCTACCGGATCGCGATGATCGTTCCTCCGCGATAACCGGTTTCCCCCTCCTTTTTCATTGATAGCGAGTGACGACGCAATGCGGCTTGACCTGTGTTTACGTCTCGCACGCGAACAAGGTCGGCCCGCGCGCTGCGGCGCCATCCGCTTTCCGATTCGCCGCGCGCTGGCGCGCGGTGTCGTTGCTGCGGCGTGGCTTGCCGGCATGCAGGGTGCGGTGGCGTGGGCGTCTTCCGATGCCACGCCGTTTTCGCCTGTAACGGCGCAAACGGCCGACCTTGTCGACGTGCCTTTTTTCAGTTCCGCCCGGACCATCTGGGGCGGTTTGCTGGCATCGACCGCCGTGCCGCGTGTCGCGCTGGAGCCGCGTGCGACGAGCGCTTCGGTCACATTCGCGATGCGTACCGGTGCATGTGCGCCGTACGTCATCCTCTGCGATGCGGCACGCGAGGCGATCGAGCGCGATTACGCGGCCCGCTTCGCGGACGGTTTTGCCTCGCCGCTTCCGGCAATCGGTGTTCGGCCGGCATTCGACGCGCGTCATGTCGATCTGGCGTCCGCCGAGCCGTTCGTGCTCGCGCAGCAGGAGAGCGGCACGCGAGCCGGCGCGATCACCGGCAGCCTGCGCACGTCGCTCGCGCGCGCCGATCTGCCGGCCGGCGTTGACGCGCAGATCACGCGCATGTTGGCCGGGCGGATCGATTCAACGCAGCGCGGCGCGATTGGCGATACCTTCCGCGTCGCCTTCGAGCCGGACGACAGTGCGACCCTGCCGGGCCACGTGCGCGTGACGGCGCTCGACATCCGCTTTCGCGGCCAGCGTGTCGCGGGCGTGTGGTTCGCGCCGCAGGCTGGCTCGCCAGGCGCGTACTACGATCTCGACGGCATGCCGCTCGCCGGCGCGCGGTTCGCGATGCCGGTCAACGCAACGCGGGTCAGCTCGCGGTTCGGCGCGCGCGTGCATCCGGTCACCGGCGCGCGTCACGTCCATTCCGGTGTGGATCTGGCCGCGCCGACGGGCCGTGCCGTCCACGCGTCGGAGCGCGGGGTCGTGACTTTCATCGGCACCGAGCCGGGTGGCTACGGCAAGTACGTGGTGATTCGGCACGACGGCGGCTATGCGTCGTATTACGCGCACCTGTCGGCATTCGAGCCGACGCTGCGAACCGGCGCGCGGGTCGTGCGCGGCCAGCGTGTCGGCGCCGTCGGCAGCACAGGCACCGCGACCGGCCCGCATCTGCACTTCGAGGTGCGGCGACATGCCCGTCTCGTGGATCCGATCGAACTGGTGCAGGCGGCCAGCGCGGCGAAACTGAGGGGCGAGCAGCGGGTCGCGTTCAACCGCGTGGCCCACGCCGCGCGCACACAGTTGGCCGCGGCCACGTGGGCGCCGCCGCTCGCGATGTCGCAATCCGGCGCACCGAACGACGGCTGACCGTCGAGCCCAAGCCGGTCGCCGCGGCCGGCGTCGACGCGCACCTCGGTGCGGCGTACCAAAGCAAATCGCCACGCCGGGCGGCGTGGCGATGGTTGGCAGGATGCGGCTGCTTAGCCGAGCGGCCAGTTCAGGATCGCGATGCCGTCGTTGTAATCGCCATCCGTTCCGTCTTCCGACCCGACGAGCCCGAAGTAGGTCTTCTTGAAGATGTCGACCTGACGCGAACCGATCTTCGACGGTTTGCCGTTCGCCGTCACCACCACGCGCACCTTCCCTTTGCCCGAGTTCACGATCTGCGTGTTCAGGTTCGCGTCCTGCGTGCCGGCGCCCTGGAACGTCGCGGCCGGCTTCGCGTTGTCATCGACGTAGACTTCGATCGTCTGCTGCGCGGACGAATTGACCAGCGCCGTCACGCCGAACGCGATGTTCGGCGGCAGATTGAAGATGCCGTCGCGTTCGCCGCCGCCGGTCGTCGTGCCCGGCTGGGTGGGCTGCGGTTGCGGGGTCGCTTTCGAGAAGTAATTGACCACCGCGCCGACGCCGAACTTTGCCGCGGCCCCGGGCAGCACGCCGGGCGCGCCGGCCCACGTCACCGTGCAGGCGACGACCTGCCCCGCCGCATCGGCCTTCACCTTGTTCTGCCAGCTGCCGACGTCGAAGCTGTACGGGATGGTCGCGATGTCGACGAACACATCGTATTGCGGCAGCTTTTCCACGAGCTGCGTGGTCATGAACTGGCGCATCCGGTCGAGCACCGCCTGGTCGCCGTTCGCCTGTACGGCGGTTGCATCGTTGCCGGCGAGTTGCAGCAGTGCGTAAAGATCGTCATGGGTAAACGGTTGTGACATGTCGTCCTCGTCTCGATGATAGGTCTCGCGTCGCGCGGCCGGCGAGTGGATCCCGCCGTTGTCGCGCACGGAGTACAGCGTGGGACTGCAAATGACTGCTCGAATGAATCGATTCGCAATGTGTGGTTGACCCCGGCGCTATTGCGGAGTCAGCCCTGCGATCGATCGGTAAGGCGCTTCACCGTGTCACACAAACGTTTGCTGTTTTAAACACGGTTCGGCCAGCATGGCGAAAAATAAATAAAAAAATATTCGGCCGGGAATGGAAATTGTTCAGAAAATCGAAAGCTGAAATAGTCCGATTTAATGACGTGAATTCGATTTATTGTCGATCGATATAATCGCGAAATTATATCGATGCATGTCGCGAATTATTGAATGATGGGTGGCGCAGGCGAGAAGGGAGGGAGGATCCGGCTTCGGAGCAGGCGCTCGGCGTTCGCATATGGCAGCGTGTTGTTTCAACATCGTCTTTCTCTGTCGTGGCCGCGCCCACCGGCCACCACCGAACGCCCGCGCCGAAGCCGGATCGCAACGGGAGGGGTGTGCGGCGCCGGCGAAGGTTGATGACCGGCTCACTCCGAACTTGAACAAGACACTCCACCGGCACCACACCCGATAAGCATATCGACCCGCTGTCGCGGCGCCTATCGGACGAGGCTGATTCTTGCGCGCAATATCGCAACACGCTGGCCTGATATACCTGACAGGCGATCAATTTCGAGATTAGCGGTATCGTGCACGCAACGCGCGCGCCCGATGTTCGGCGGCTTTTTTGATTCAACCGGCCCGTTGCGGGGCCCTCACGAGGACAGTGCGATGACGAAACCCGATATTCTGAAAGGCGACATCAAGGAGCAGGCCCAGGAAGCAGACCGTCACAACCTGGCGCGGCCCGCGGTGAATGGCGCACTGTGGGCGCGCGGCCTGACGACGCAGCGCGTGGCCGACCTGTTCAGAACGCTGCCGGGCCTGCCGGGACACTGGATGCAGTTGCAGAACGAGGTCAACGCCGGGAATCGCTATTTCTATGGTGTCCAGAACGGCCACCAGACCACTGACGAAGGAAAGGAACTGATCCGCTGGATCGCCGACGCGGTGGTCAGCGCTGCGCACAAGGCGGGGTTCGATTTTCCGTTGCAGCAGCTTCGGTTTACGGCCGATACCGGGTGGCTGAAGCTGCAGCGGGTGTCGGGACGGGTGATGGTGTTGTCGCGGCCTTGAGATCGAAGGCGTGCGCCGCGACGCCGGATCGTCATCGGATCGGTGGCGCGAGCGTGTCGATGGCAGCCCATGATGTCATCGCCGGCCGTTCGCCCGGATGTCCGACGCCGTCGGTATCGCCGGCATAGCGCGGCGGAGCATGCGGTTCGGCAAGGCCGGACGTCGGGTCGGGGGAGACTATTCCCGAACCCGCACGCCATGCGTGCATGAGTCATACGCATCGCGGCGCGATCGTCGCGGTTGCCTGAGCACGAACGCCATCGGCAAGCCGAACAGCAGGATCCATCGCACCGTGTAGTACACCATGACGTTCGAGTCGAACAGAAAGAACAGGAACGGCAGCGGCCACATCACGGCCCGCAGCGGCAGCCATCTGCGAGAGCGGATGCCCGTGTTGTTTTGCACGACAAGCAGAATGGCGGGAATCGCAAACGCCAAAACGAATCCCGCGATGCCGAAGTTCACCAGGAATTCCCCCGGCATGCCGAACAACAGGGTTGTCTTGTCGAGCGCGGTGCGCTCGAAATCGCGCATGATCTCGGTTTTTTCCAGCGCGAACGTGTCGGGGCGATCACTCCACAGCGCACTCGGAACGATCGACGCGATCGCACCGACGAAGCTTCGCCCCATCGGGTAAGCATAGGTCGGTTGCGCGACCGTATCGATCGCCAGTGCCTGCACGTCGAAGCGCGACAGATCCCGAAACAGGAACACGCTGACCGGCCCCATGCTCAACTCGAGATCGCGCTGCTCGGCAAACCGCTGCGACAGATTCGCGATGTCGTCGTAGCCGAGGCCGAATTTCAGCGGCATCAGCAGCAGGCCGGTCAGCGCCACGCCGGTACCGGCGATCCCGATCGTGCGCGGACTGATTCGCGCGATGAAGCTGTGATGGATGAACAGTGCGAACACCAGCACGAAGACGACACCCTGGCGACTCCCGGCGATGCCGGACGACAGCCAGCCCAGCACGCCGAGCTGAACGTACGCCACGGCCGTCAGCACGACGCTGCGGCGGCGTCGCATCATGAGGCAGACGAATATCCACAGCGGCGACGTGTTGGCCAGTGCCTGAATGACCCCCAAACCGCGAAACGGATCGTTGTCGGTGCCGGTTTGCTCGACGCGCGTGTCGTACAGCTCGACGATTCGTGCGTAACCGCCCAGCTTGACGTAGATGAACGCGAGCGCACCGAGGGACAGCAACGCGAACAGATAGGCGAGGCTGCTGACGCGCATGCCGGGTTCGAACCGCAATTCGGCGTTGCCGAGGCGGCTTGCGTTGACGTCGAGCGTCAGCTTGACGACCAGCACGCCGGCGAGGCTCAAGAAATACCAGAGTGCGACGGCCGGATCGTCTTGCGGCAACAGTCGCAGATAGATCTCGTCTACCGCCAGCAGTTGCCACAGCGGGAACACGCCGAGAATGAAGAACAGAAAGATCCGGAACCAGCGTACGGTCGGGGTTCTCGGACGAATGGCGGCGATCGCCAGCAACAGCGCGACGTTCAGTAGCAGCAGCACGCCATGCATGCGCTCGGTAACCAGCAGAGTCGCGACGATCGCGGCAAGCGCGCCGACGGCGAACGTCGTCCACACCATGTGCCGGCTGTCGCCTTTCCGGCGCACCTCGAGGTTCGAATGCAAGGAATTCATCGAGATTGTCCCTGGAGCGCCCAACCGCTGTAGTAGCCGTACTGGCCGCTGCCGCCGGGTTCTGTCACCGCCAGCTCGCCCGCACACTCGAGCACGACCCGCTCGTCGCGAACGATCGAGAAGGTCGGCGGCCCGGACGTGCTCGGAACATCGACGAACGAAATTCCGGCCGGTAGCGGCCGGCGGTCCTCGCGTGCGTCCTGGCCGATTGTCAGCCAAGCGGGGCCGGTCAGGAATACACACACGAAAATGCGATCGACGAGTGGCCCGTGCGGCATGCGCGGCGATCGGTATGTCGACGCCGGAGGGCCGTCGGCGGCAACTTCGCGTTGCCCGGCCGGACCCGGACGATAGAAAAAGAACAGCTCATCGCGCACGATCGGCGGTTCGCTGCCCGTCTTGAACCAGCGGATGTAATGACGCGACGCGCGCAGATAGCCTTCGTGGTTCAGGATCGTGCCGAAGCGTGCGTCATACACGCTGGCCTGCCGGGCTCCCCCGGTCGGCGCGACATACGTCGATTCGGCCCAGTCGTTCCAGGTCACGATCTGCACCCAGGTCGCGCGGGACTCGATCGCCGCGCGCCATTCCTCCGCCATGCCGGCGAACCCGCGCGTCTCGAACGCGCGATAGTTCGTGCCTTGCGGCAAACCGCGGTAGTACGGCGTCACCGGCGCCATGAAGACCTTGCCGGCGTTGCGCAACGCGGGAGCCAGTGCGCGCGTGGAGCGGGCCAGCAGCGACGGTGCGCCCGCCGCACCGAAATAGAAATAGCCGTCCGCGGAACGGATTTTCCCGACGATCTCGGCCGCCACGTTTGCGTCGATTTCCCGCTCCCCGGTGCTCGGAGACAGATGCGGGACAAAATACGCACCGAGGCGTCTGGCGGTCTCGATCAGCGATCGTGCGCCGGTGCCGTGCCGCCCGCCCAGCGCGTACGCGGACAGCACGGGTCGTCCGTCCACCGTCAACTGCGCACGGCGTCCGCGAACCGTCCGGATGATGTCTGCGAGTTCGTCCTGTGCGTTGCCGTCGGCGGACACGAACAACTTGAATGCCCCGTCGAACCGGTCGGCCGCGTCGTAGATCGTCTCGACCCGCCGCTTGTAGTACGGCTCGGAAGCGTGCCACCCGCCGCAATTCAGTGCGAAGCCGTCGATGCCGGCCGCCATCGCGTCACGCATTTCCTGCGCATACTGGTCGGGGCCGGCCGTCTTTCCGCCTCTCGGCCAGGCCACCATGTAGTGTGCGAAAACCCGGCGAGTGCCCGGCGCGTCGCTCGTCTCGCGGGTACGCGCGCGGAGCAGCCCGCCAGGGGCCAGCGCGGTCGCGACCGTCGTCGTGATGAAGGATCGTCGTTTCATGGCTGCTCCCGCCCGGCGGTCGCCGGACGCGGCGCGGCGGGCGTGGCGTGACGCGTCAACAGGACACACGACGACGACAGGATGACGAACGCCGCCGTGCCGACGCCGCAAATCGCGCCATAGGCGCCGAACTTCCAGCCGAGTGCCGCGACCAGCGCGAGCGTGAGGACAGCCTCGAACGACGCCATTTTCACGAATGCGCGCCGGCTCCGCGCATACAGCCACAGCGACAGGATCCTGCAGAGAAACACCAGGCAGGCGCCCAGCAGCACGGCGAACACGAGCACGAACGCAAACTGACTGGCCCGGCTGCCGAGCGAATGCACCGGAAACAGCCGCATTTCCAGCAACGCGTACGATGCGGCGGCCAGAACGACCAACCCCGCCAACAGGCTCGCCGCGAGCTTGCGCGCGAACCCGGCCCCGCCGATCAATCGAAGCGCCTGCCCGCCGTTTCCGCTGATCGCCAGCGAAACCGATTGTCCGAAATTGAAGGCCAGATTGTTGAAGCCTTTGGCGACGCGATACAGCGCGGCGCCGGCCGGCCCAGCCACGGCGGACACGATCAGCACATCGAGGTGCTTGGCACCGGACAGCACCGCGTTCGCATACCAGCTGCTCAGCATTTCGCCGCGCGCCTGCGCGATAAAGTCGCGATACCAACGCAGCCCGCCGCCAACGGTCGGCGGATATCGGCTCGGTTCCGGGCCGGTCGTGCCGCGGCGCGTCACCCACAGGTAGGCAGCCAGCAGCAGCGCGCCATACACGGCCTCGACCAGCAGCAGCAGATCGGGAAGATGGCCGCGCAAGCCGTGGTATTCGGCGAGCACCGCGATGACAGCCAGGCGCGAAAGCGCCGAGATCGTCGAGACGACCAGCACGACGCCATTGCGCCTGGTCACCCGGAAGAATCCGAGCGCAAAGTGCGACAGCCCGTAACAAACGGGCGCGAGGACGAGCATTGCGCTCCAGTTCGGCAGCGCGATCGAGCCGGTTCGGCCCAGCAGCGCGCAGGCCAGACAGAACAGCACGGTCGAGCCGAATGCGCTGAGGCAGTCGAGCCGAAGCAGGTTCGGAAACCGCGCCCGGATGCGATCGATCGTATAGATGCGCGCGGACCCGAAGTTGAAGGCGTCGATGGCGACGTAGAACAGGGCCAGCAACGCATACGAGCGACCGACGAGCTCGGGGTCGAGGAGATGCAGCGCCAGTGCCGCCACGACGAAATTCACCAGGGCCGGCAATCCGGTGCTGGCGACGACATGGATCAAGTCGGCGTTCAGGCGGCGCATCGCTCGACCAGGTAACGGCAGTACGCGTCGTACTTTGCCTGCAGCGCCGAATGGGAAAACGCGGCGGCTTTCGCCTGCTGCCTGATGCGCATGTCGACGAGCTGGGCGCGGTCGCGGGCGACCGCCTCGACCGCGCCCACGATCGCGTCGACCGAGCCGGCACGGATCACGTCGCTCGCAGGCAGCACTTCCGGTATGCCGCCCACGCCGGTTCCGAGCACGGGCGTGCCGACTGCCATCGCTTCCAGCATCGCGCGCGGCATCCCTTCCTGAAGCGACGACAGCACGAACAGATCGTGTTCGGCGACGGTCGCGCAGGCCGTCTCCGACGATACCTGTCCGCGGAATGCGACGACGTTTGCGATGCCCAGCGTATGAGTCAGCGCCTCCAGTTCCCCGCGCAACGCACCGTCGCCGACGAGCGTCAGGACGACGGCCACGTTCTTGCGCTTCAGGCGCGACACGGCTTCGAGCAGCGCCACGTGTCCCTTGCTCCGGTTGTGCATCATCGAGACGTTGATCAGCCTCAATGACCCGGACCGCGCGAGCGCGTCGGGGTCACGCGCCGCGAAGAGCCCGTTCGGCAGGAAGGCGTCGCTGAAGCCGAACGAATCGGCGCGCGAGCGCGCCGGATACTTCGCCTGCAAATAGGTTTCCGTCACGTATCGCACGCTTTGCGCGCGCCGCGCGGCGAGCGCGGTCGAGCTGCAATGGATCCATTTCGCGACGCCGCGCAACGGATGGGTCGACGCACCCTTGCTGAAGTAATCCTCCGGATCGGCAACGATCTCGGCCGAGAACGGCTTTCTCGTGATCCAGCACAGCAGGAGTGCGAGGGTTGCCACATTGCCCGGAAAGCGGATCATCAGTGTTTGCGCGCTCCTGATGACGCGGAACAGCCGTACCGCTGTACGCGGCAAGCCAGTCAGCCAGCGGCGGCCGCGAATTGCGCCCAGGTCGACGAACGACGTGCGCGGCCCGGTGACGACGGAGCCGATCGGCCGGGCTTTCGGAAACGCGCGTGCGACGATCCGCACCGCGTCGAAATGCGGCGCGAACCGGTTCGCGAACTTCTCGTGGCCCATATGAGGACTGTAGATTTCGTCGCCGACGCGCGAAAAATTACCGTCCATCACAAAGGTGATTGAACTGCTCGATTTCATGACGGATCCTTTCGATCATCTCGTTGTAGCGCGTCGCGTCTGCCGTGCGCAGCGCCTGCCAGTACGTGCTGTCGTCGTGCGCAAGCTCGCGAGCCAGCGCGGCGACGCGGCCTGCGTCGAAGTCGCTGGCGTGCACCACGTAGCGCGACAGGCCGAGGTCGTCGCATGCAGCCAGGCCTTTGCGCTCGTACGCGATATGAATGCTCGGCACGCCGGCCAGCACGCTTTCGAGGCTGCCGTGCAGCCGGACGGAGACGACCACCGGGCGCTCGCGCGCGACGAGCGTCGCCAGATCGTCGACCTGCCCGACGCCGAACGTGTCGCGATAGAACGTGTCGTCGCCGTTTCCGCGGCCGCTGCTTTGCAGCGCGAATCCCGCGTCCGGCAGCAGCTTCGCGACGCAACGCAGACGGGTGACGTAGTCGTCGCGATACGGCTTGCCCTTCAGGTCTCGGAACACGAACCGGATCGGGCGGGGATGTTCGGCAGTGCGTTCCGCGTCCGGCTGGCTGCGCGGTGTCCGGCCGATCTCGAGCACGACGAGGTCCCCCGTGCGAATGCCGTGCGGGTGTGCAAGCTCATCGACGCTCTGGCCGTCGCGCAGGAACACGACGTCCACGTAACGCCGGACCAACGCCGCCAGCAGGGTGCCCGGCAGCGACTTCAGCGGACCGATGCTCTGCGGCAGATAGATCGATCGCTTCGAGCGCCGCAACGCCGTGCAGGCCAGCTGGCTGCCGTGCGCGACGAGCGATTTCCAGCCTTCCATGCCGCTGGACGCGCGCAGGTAACCGCCGCCCACGCCGAAGAACAGCGCCGGCCTCGCGCGGCCGAAGCGGCGCACCGATTCGATGCAGAAACGGGCCAGCGACCAGAGGCGGATGTTCGTGTCGTCGAGATAGCCGCGGAACGATGCGGGATCGAGGCAGACGATCGTGACGACGCCGTCGATGCCGGCGGCGCGGATCGCCTTCAGGCTCAACTTGACCAGCAGGCCGTCGCCGCTGTTTCGCGAGCTGTATGCGTGCAACAGATAAACGTCAGGCTTGTTCATAGATCCGCATCAGCGATTTCAGGAAATGTTCCTGCCTGAAGGTCTGGTCGAACACGTGCCGGGCGTTCTCACCCATGCGCCGGCATTTGTCGACCGTCAGGCGGTTCAGGTTGTCGGCGAGGCATTGCCCGGTGAGCTCGGTGAGGATGATCCCGTTGTAGCCATGGATCACCTGCTCGGGCAGCGAGCTTTCGCCGGAGACGACGAGCACCTTGCCGGCGCGCATCGCCTCGATCGGCACGAGTGCGAGCCCTTCCCAGCGGGACGGCACGATCACGACGTCCATCGCCTGCATGGCGAGCTTCGTCGCGGCTGCATCGAGCCAGCCGTGGTAGACGATCCGGTCGTCGCCGGCCCGCTCCGTGACGCCGCCGCGCACCGCCATGCCGTACACGTTGATCTCGATGTCCGGCTTCAGCGCCGGCACCGCGTCGAGTACGACGTCGAAACCCTTCTGGTAATCGAGGCGGCCGAAATAGCCGACGCGTATCGTCGAGCTGCCGGACGGACGATCGAGAGCGGCCTTGGCCTCGTCGCCGGCAATGCCCGTGTAGACGAGGTCGACCTTCGACATCGGCAGCCGGTACTTGCGTGCCGCTCGCAACTCGTCCAGCGACATGCAGACGATCCGGTCGCATCGAGTCGCCAGCAGGCGCTCGGTCAGCGCATAGCCCAGCCGCGTCACGGGGCCGACGTCCTTCTTCAGGAATGCCCACGCGTGCGGGGTGTACAGGACCTTCGCGTGTCGATGCCGGAGCAGGCGCACGTACACACCGGGGAACGTGCTGTGGCAATGGATCACGTCCGGGCCGATGGCCTTCAGCAACGCGCGGATCTCGCGCGCGACCCTGGCGATGCGCGCCGGATGCCGGCTCGACCGGTATCCGATCAGCGTCAGCCCTTCGACGCCGGTCGTGCCGGCCATCTTGTCGGGATCGCAAATCAGCAGGACTTCGTTGCCCATCGCGATCTGCTCGCGCGCCAGCGCGCCGACGTAGGTGGCAATACCGCCTACCCAGGTTTCCACGACGTGCACGATCTTCATGATGTCTCCCGCTCGCGCGTGGCCGGCGCGTCGTTCGCTTCGGTCGCACCGTACGGCGCATAGCGATACGCGCCGTATCGGGTGCGATAGCCGAAGGCACGGGTATCGATGCCGTTGAAGAGGACGCCGAGCAAGCCCGACGAAATCCTGTTCAGCTGCTTCGCCGATTCGGCGATCTCGTCGATCGTCGTTTGTCTCGCGCGGGTCACGAGGAAGATCGTTGCGCAGTGCGGCGCCAGAATGCTGGCGTCCGACACGGCGAGCACCGGCGGCGTGTCGATGATCACGACGTCGTAGGCGGCGCTCATCTCGTCGAGCAACCGGGGCGTCGATTCACCCAGCAGCAGCTCCGATGTGGATTGCGAAGCGGCGCCCGTCGGGATGAAGTCCAACCCCTTCGAGACGTCGCGCCGCGTGGCGTCCTGCCACGAGACGCGGCCCGTCAGCAGGTCCGATAGCCCCGGTGCGCTCGGCACGCCGAACGAATCGTGCAGGTGACCGCGCCGCATGTCCGCATCGATCAGCAGTACGCGATGGCCGGCGGCGGCCATCACGGCCGCCAGGTTGGCCGACACGAAGGACTTGCCGACACCGGGGCTCGGCCCTGTCAGCAGTACCCGGTTGTTGTTTGCGTCGAGCAGGGTCAGGCCGAGGGCCGTGCGCAGGCTTTTCAGGCTCTCGATGGCGGCGTCGGAGGGGGCCTCGTTGGCCAGCAGCGACGGGATGTACCCGCGTCGCGCGGCCGTTGCGGCGGCGGTCCGCTGCATCGGCGAATCGGGGATCGTGCCGTAGACGTTCAATCCGGTGCAGCGCTCGATGTCGCCCGCGTCCTTCACACCGCCGAACAGCGCTTCGCGCGCGACGGCCGCCGTGACGCCCAGCATCACGCCGAGAATGGCGGAGAGCGCGAGAATCAACGCCTTGCGCGGTTCGACCGGCTCTTCCGGGACGGGGGCGTTGTCCACTTCGCGAACGTTGCCGACCTTGCCGGCCGACACCAGCCTGAGCTGCTGGATATTGTTCAGCACGCCGACGTACATTTCGTTGCCGACTTCGACGTCGCGTCGAAGCCGGAGTTCGTCCTGTTCGATATCGGGAAACGCGCGCAGACGCGCCGACAGCCCGTCGATCTTCTGTTTCGCGCCATCGATCTGACGATCGAGCGCCTGCATCTCGGGATGGCCGGCCGCGAATCGGGTCGACGCCTCCGCGCGCTTTTGCTGCAACGCCAGCAGCGTCGCCTGGGTTGCGATGCTGTCCTGCAGGTAGGCCTGCGCCTCGATGCCGAGGTCGAACGTGCCGCGCTTGCGCCGCATCGCGTTGTATTTCGCTTCGGCCTGTTCCAGGTTCTGTTTCAGTTGCGGCGCGACGTTCTCGAGGAACGCGAGGGACTTCTCCGCCTCGGCCGATTTTCGCTTGACGTTCTGCGCGACGTACGCCGTGCCGATCGTATTCAGGATGTTCGCCACCGTGTCGGGGTCTTCGCCCTTCAGCGACACGTTGATGACGTTGCTCTGCTTGCGAATCTCCGACACGGTCAGGTGTTTCTGCAACTGCTGCAGCGTCTTCAGTTCGGAATGACGTTCCACCCGGAACACCGCGCCCGGTCGTGCATGGAGTGCATCGACACGGATCCGGAACGTGCCGCCGGCCTGCGTCGATTCGACGAGCTGCCCGAGCGCGCCTTCGATCGGCTGGCCGAGATCGCTGTTTTCCAGCCGGAAGCGGCCATCGGGCAGCGCCGTCAGGTCGAACCGGTCGCCCTCGAAGGTTTTCGGAACGTCGAACGTGCCGATATCGATCGACTCGGTACCCCAGCCGTATCCGCCGAACCCGAACAACCCGGGCCGGGACAGGCCGTGTGCGCGCGCGGCGATCGCCGTGCCGATCAGCGGGAAGCGCTTCGGCGTCGCGTCGATATACAGGCGCAGGTTCTTGACGGCATGGCCGACGACCATTCTCGACTGGAGGATCTCGATCTCGGCCGCCGCCTGGATCTTGCCGTCGAAGAGCGACGACACGCTCCCGAGCAGGGAGTCGGCCGCCCCCGTGCTGTCTTCGACCTGAATCAGCAGATTCGACGCGTAGATCGGGCGCGCCAGCAACGCATACGCCGCGCCCGCGGCAAACACGGCCGCCGCGATGCCGGCCACCAGCCAACGGTTCGTCAGCAGCAGATCGACATACCGCACGAGTTCCGGCTCGTCGCCCAGGTCTGCTTCGGGTAACGGGTTGGGTGCTTTGTTCATGGAAATTCCGTTCATCATTCGATGCTCATCTCAGTGCCTGGATCTTCGGCACCCACGCGTTCACGCCTCGGTCGATCAGGGAATAGGCATGCCTGAACGCATCGATCGGCTTCAGGTACGGATCCGGCACATCGATGCCGTTTCGTCCGTCGAGCTGGAACACGCGCCCCAGCGAAAAGGGATGGCGCACCACGATCTCGCGCTGCTGGCCGGCTTCCATGGTCAGGACGATGTCCGCACGGCGAACCAGTGCCGCGGTGAGCTGCTGCGCGCGATGCGCGGAAATGTCGATCCCGGCTTCGGCCGAGACGGATGACGCGAGCGCGTGCGCCGGGGCCCCGACGAGTGCCGACGTGCCGGCGGAGACCACTTCGATACCCGGCAGTCGCGACCGCAGCAGCCCCTCGCCGATCGGGCTGCGGCAGATGTTTCCGGTGCAGACGACGAGAATGGTGTGAATCATTTTTCCTCCGGCTTTTCTCTTGTGAATGCCGTATCGATGGCTTTTGGTCATTTCGTGACGATCGCGCCCGTCAACCCGGCATTGATCGCCGGCAACAACAGATTCAGCACGCGGCTGAACCGGACCAGGCTGTTGCTGTCCACGTAGACGACATCCTTCGGCTGAAGGTCGAACTGATTGGCGAGCACCATCGCGACGGGCGAGCTTGCGTCGAGGTGGAACACGCGCGGCGCATCGCCCGACGCACCGCGGATCACATAGAGTTGCGCGGTATCGGCGCTCGCGCTGTTGAAGCTGCCTGCCTGCGACAGCGCGTCGCTCAGCGTCAGCCGGCCCGTGCGCAACGGCAGCGCGGTAACCGGGCGGGTCACTTCGCCCATCACGTAGACGCCGTTCTCCTCGCGCGGCAGCACGCGCAACAGATCGCCGTCGCGCAGCAGCAGGCCGGCGGGATTCGTGCCGCGCGCCAGCATGCCGGGCAGGTCGAGCGGATACGAGACGCCGCCGCGTACCAGCACGAGGCGGCTCTGATCGGCCGCCGGCAGGAAGCCGCCCGCGCGGCCGACCGCTTCGTACAGCGTCATCGGCACGTCGTTGACCGGCACCGTGCCGGGCGTGCGCACCTCGCCGTCGACATGAACGTGCTTCGCGCGGAACGACGCGACGCGCACCGTGACCTTCGGCGCGACGAAGTAGCGTGCGAGCGCGGCCGAGATCGCGCGGCGTGCGCCGTCGACGGTCAGGCCGGCGACCGGCACGTTGCCGGCATAGGGCACCTGCACGTTGCCCGCATCGTCGATCACGAACCCTTGCGGTGGATCGGACGGCCGCACATTGGTCTGCTGCAACGGCCCTTGCGCGATGGTCAGCTCCGGGTGGTCCCAGACGGTCACCTGCAGCACGTCGCCCGCGCCGAGCGTATAGGCGGCGGGGCGGCCGAGCAGCGCATCGGACTGGTTCGCGTCGGCCGCGTGCGCGTCGGCCTTCAACTGGCGGATCAGCGTCGCGTCGATTTCGGCGATCGGTACCGGCGGCGTCGCGGCAGGTGCCGGCGCGTTGCTGTTCGAACCAGGCAGGCCGGTCGTGGCAGGCATCTTCATCCCGGGCGCGAGCGCACAGCCCGACAACACCGCGCAGCACAGCACGCCGACGCACGCGCGCACGGCGCCACGCGCAGGCGACGGAGCGTTCGCGGACGTGCGATGGCGGCGACCGCCGAAGGATCGGAAGAGAGATAACTTCAAGGTGGAGCCTATTCGGACGTGTGAAGCGGGTGGACGATCTGCATGCGGCGCTCAGTACGCGTTCTGATGACCGAATCCGTGCAACACCGTCGCACCGATGATTCGCAGATCGAGCGCGAACGACCAGTTGCGCAGGTAGTAGAGGTCGTACTCGACGCGGGACTGCATGCTTTCGAGTTGTTCGGTCGCGCCGCGCAGCCCGTTGACTTGCGCCCAGCCGGTGATGCCGGGCTTGATCCGGTATCGGTGGATGTAGCCGTCGACGAGCGTGCGGTACTGCGCGTCGTGCTCTACCGCATGCGGGCGCGGGCCGACCACCGACATGTCGCCGAACAGCACGTTGACGAACTGCGGCAGCTCGTCGAGGCTCGTGCGCCGCAGGAACGCGCCGACCTTCGTCACGCGCGGGTCGTTGCGCGTGGCTTGCGCGACCGTGCCGGCTGGTTCGACATGCACGTGCATCGTGCGGAACTTGTAGATGTCGAAGGTCTGGCCATCCGCGCCGCGCCGCTTCTGCGTGAACAGCACGGGGCCCGGCGACGTCAGCTTGATGGCCGCGGCGACGACGAGCAGCAGCGGCATCAGCCCGACCAGCACGACGGCCGCGAACGCACGGTCGAAGATCGCCTTCGCGAACCGTGCACCGCGCGACAGCGGCGGTGCGGCCAGCGAGATCGCCGGTTCGCCGAGTATGTCCTCGACACGGCTGCCGAACGGCGCATGCTTGCTGACGTCCGGCATCAGGCGCAGTTCGACGAAATCGTGACGGAATTCGTCGATCACGCGCGTGATCGTGGCGTCGTCGTCAAGCGGCAGCGCGATCCAGATCTCGTCCACGCGTTCGGTGCGGGCAAGGGCGGCGAACGATGCAAGATCGGTGGCGACGAAAGCGCCTTCGCCGAACGTGGCCGCGTGCTCGGTCGTGCGATACGCGCCGACGAACCGGTAGCGCGACGCGCCGGCCGTGTCGATCGAGTCGGCGAGGCGCTCGAGCCATTCGCCGCCGCCGACGATCGCGACGCGGGACGGCGTGCACGGCACATGCAGGCTGCGGTGGCGTGCGACGCTCAGCCCGACGCGGAACACGGCAAGTGCGATCGCGACGCCGAGCGTCCAGCAGAAAAGCCACGCCAGCAACGTCAACGTGACGGGCGTCAGCGAGATCATAATCAGTAGAACGAAGCCTTGGACGACAAACCAAAGCGCGAGTGTGCGCAGCGCGTAACGCGTGGCCGGACGCGTCCGGCCGTCGAGGCCGATGCCGGCCAGCCGCAACATGAACGCCGCGAGCAGCGCGCTGACGCAGATCAGGATCCATTCGGTTCGGAGTGCGGCGAGATTCCACATCGAACCTCGGTGCGTGATTCCCGCGACGACGATGATAAGGAGGACATCGACGGCGCATATAGCCCTTGTTGCGCTACCTTTTTCCTGCTTGCGTTTCATACTATGTTCATTCGGCTTGATGCACGGTCAATCCGGTGTTGCGGCATGGACTGATCGCTGGCGTATCGGGGCGAACCAGATCTGACATCGATATTTAAAAATGACAGTTGGCAAGGAAGAAACCGAGTTTATGGGGGGGGCCATCTCGGAACCATCAGACAACGTGTCGTCCGCCGAAGAAAACAGATAGGACAAGTACTATTTCGTTGCGCGTGCCTAGGCGGTGAAACAACGAAACGTCGGGGTAGGGGCGAGGGGCGGGCGGGGTCGATGTAAGACCCGTCCGATGAAGATCGGTGTCGTCTACGCTTCTAATACGAGCGTTTCATTCGACACGGAGTACTGAAAAGGCGTGGTGCGGATTGCCGTGAGGCGGACGCGGAGGTCGTCAGACCGACACCGTGATACCTGCCGAACGCGACTGCCCCGCAGGCCGCACGACGATCTCCACATGCTGGCCAAACGACACCAGCGTGTGCATCAGCAGATCCAGTGAAACGTTCCGGATTCGCTCGCGCTGCTCCGGAGTGACTACCGGCCGCGCCATCTCGGCCAGTGCCGCGGCCTCGGCCTCGCTCAGGCCGCGCGACACAATCAACGCGTTGAGCTTGAGCACGAGCGCGGACTTGGCCGACAGTGTGTCGGCATCGTCGAAGTCGAAATCGGACGGCGCGGTGTCGGGGTGTCGGAGTGAGTCGCTGTAATTCATTGCGCGTCCCCCGTGATCACCTGCCGGTTGTGCGTCACCTCGATCCGGAAACGAACCCGTGCGATATGATTCGCGTCAGCCATGGCTAACTCCTGCTTTGAGTTGGTTGTGGTCAGTGGCCCGCAGGTGTTGGTGCACTTGCGGGCCGCGCCCGTTTACGCAGCGGATATCGATCGTCATCCCGTCATATGATTTGCATGACGAAATGATTTGATATTCCACGCGAAAACGTGCAACCACTCTAGCCGAGGTTGGCCGCTGTCAGATGCTGATTAGGTGCGCTTTCATTGGCGCGGGTCGTCAGCCGATGCCTTGCTTGCCCGCCGCCCAATGATTTCGGGTCAGCCAGCGCTGGCTGGCCGAATCGTCACTTCGTTGAAGATGTGTCAGAAACCGTGTCGGTCGAACGCTTCGGCACGTCGGCCGCACGTCGCACGAGGAGGTCATTCGCGTCGTGCCGATAGCGTTCGAACCCGTGCGCCAAGCGCGTCCGTCAGGGGTGCAAGCCCGCGCGCACGGTGTCCTTCAGCCGCGCGGCGGTGATCTCGCCCATGTGCGATTCGACGAGATTGCCGTTCGCGTCGAAGAACAGCGTCGTCGGCAGCCCGCGCGAACCGTAGGCCTTCATCGTATGCAGCGTGCGATCGAGCAGCACATGATCGAACCGCAACCCCTTCCGTTCGAGGAACGCGCGCACGGTCTGCGCGTCTTCGCCCTGATTGACCATCAGCACCGTGATGTCCGGATGATCCTGCTGCGCCTGCGCGAGGATCGGCATTTCACGTTGGCACGGCGGGCACCAGGTGGCCCACAGATTGACGACGACGGGTTTGCCGGCAAAGCGCTGCGGTGCGACGGGCGTCGCGTCGAGCGCTTCGAGCCGCATCGCGGCAAGCGGCGGCGCATTGTGCTGCAACGTCGCGAGCGTGCCTTGCGCGATGCCCCACGCGGCGAGCCCCGCCAGCATGCCGGCCAGCACCGGGCGACGCAGCGCGGGCAGGCGGCGCAGTCGCCAGCCGGCGAACACGAGCGCAGCGGCGACGCCGATGCGCCAGTCGAAGCCGCCGTCGCCGAGCGCGACGATCGAGCGCGGGGCGGCTGAATACTCGGACCACCATTGACCGACGTAACCGACGCGCGCGGCGATCAGGCCAAGCAACAGCGTGTCGAGGATCAGGCTCGCCGCGCTCTTGTGCTGGCCGTCCGGCGGGCGGCGCTGCATGAAACGGGCGACGAGCCATGCGATCAGCGCGGCGGCGGCTACCGCGACGACGCGGATCGAGAAGGGACCGATGCTCAGCATGGAAGCGAGACGATGAGGATGGAGGGGCGACCGGTGAAAACGGCACGGTCGAATGGCATGTCGAGTTTCGACCCGACACCGTGCGCGGGGTTCCCGCGGCGGCCGTGACGGCGCGTGTCACCTCCGACGATCCGGATTCCTCGGACGGGCACTCCTCACCGGGCGGCGATTTCTTTCGTAATGCCCGATGAAGTGCGTCGGGCGACGAACCGGCAGCGTCGCCGGACGATGCGCACGGCGACTGCCGCCCGGCGGGCCGTGATTGCGCGATCCGCCGGGCGTCGGACCTTACAGCTTCTTCGACGTGTCCGGTGCCGTGTCAGCCTGCTTCGCAGCCGTTGCCGGATCGAGCGTTGCGAGCGTCTGCTCGGTGAATTTCTCGTACAGCCAGTCCATGCGCATGCTGTCGATGCCGGCGATGCCGCCGAGCGCGCACGACGCCGACACCTTGAAGCGGTCGACCGGATGATTGTCGGCATCGACGAGCGTCACGGTGCCGTTGACATGATCGTTGCCCGCCATGAATCCGAACATGACCGCGGAAAAGCTCGATCGCACGCGAATGCCGGTGACTTCGACATTCAGGTGCATCGCATCGGTGGAATCTGCGTTGGCGAGCAGTTTGCGTGCGTCCAGTGCGCTTTCGATTTTCTCCTGCAGTTTCTTCGCGTCGAACTTCAGGTTGTCTTTCAACTCTTCCCGCGCGGTATCGTCGAGCGTGACCTTCACGATCACGGGTTTCGTGCCGAAGTGGGTCGTCGATGCGGTCACGGGTGCCCCCGCCGAATTGCTCGTATCGCGTGTCACACTGCTTGCGCAGCCCGACAGGAAGCCGATGGTCACCAGTGCCAGAGCGGCATGACGGAAAAGAGATTTCATGATTTGGTCTTTTGATTGGGGTTATTTGAACAGGCTTGGTCGCCGGAACTGAATCTAACATGGGGCGATTCGATTCAATTCATCGAATTGACGGGAACGATCGAGAATCGGTTCGGCATTTGTTCACCGGGGCACCGACGCGCCGATGAATGACCCGCGGCGCGGCGAGCGATGACGAGTGCCGGAGATTGGCCGTTGCTATCGCGGCGCCGGCGATTGACGCGCGATTACCGTCCGTGGCCGGATACCGCACCGCCCAGCCGATACGCGGTAAAGAACTCGTACCACGGCGTACCTTGCGCGACCGGCACGCCGAGCGCCGACGTGCGCTGCTTCAACGCGGTGAACACGTCGTTGATGCGCGCGGCCTGCGCGGCATCGCCGAACGGATGCGGCTTTGCCCGGCCGGCCGCGAACGCGCCGTAGGCGATCGCGAGCAGGCGCGCGCCGTCGTCGATCGAGAAGATCGAGCCGTTGATTGCTTCGACGAAGCGCGGCCGGTCCGCTTCGCGCGAGGTGGCGATGCACTGGAACACGATCGCCGACACTTCGTGGAGGTCGTTGGCCCGCAGCAAGGACGGCAGGCGTGCGGCGATCCGGTCGGCCGATTCTTCCTGCAGCGCCGCGCCGAAGTCGAGCACGGCGGCCATCGGATTGCGGTCCTGCTTCACGCGATCGAGCGCCGACGCAGATGATGCGGCCGCCGCTTGCGCGTCGTCGCCCGGCGCGGCCCGCAGCGCGTCCGCCACCTGCTGCTGCCACTCCGGAAAAATCATCCGCACGTTGCCGAACTGCTCGCCGCCTGACGCGGCCGGATTCCACCGGTAGACGATCGTGCCGCCGTGAATGAATGGCGAATACAGGTGCTCGGCCGTTTGCGGCAGCGGCCGCCGGTTAATCGGCAGCCACGCGAGCGTCAGCCAGTCGTAGCGGCCGGTGGCGGGCACCGACGGGCTGGAACTCGCGACGACCTGCCAGGTGCCGCGGTTCGCGTAGCGCCGGCGTGCGTCGGGCGCCGCGACGGTCTGCTGTTTCGCGGTATCGAAGTAGGTGGTGCCGGTCACGTTTTCGCCGCTGTCCGGGGCCGGCGTGATGGTGGCGATGACCCACGATGCGCCGTCGGCCGAACGATAGTCGGCGGGCTGCAGCGTGGCGACGTCGTGCACCATGCGCGTTTCGGCGGCGACGGGGCTCGGCGGGAGATGGGCGGGACCGGCGACGATACTCGGCATGGACATCCTTCGGAATCGGGTGCGTATCGGCGGATGTTGCGATACGCGGCGGCGCATGGTGTTGCTCATAACTGTAGGACGCCGTGGCCGGAAACGGAAACCAGCCGAGGTGGGCTCCGGCGACGCCGGCGACGGCAGCGACGCCAGCGGCTCCAGCGATGCCAGCGATGCCAGCGGCCCGGGCAGCGCAAAGCCGCGCTCACGCGCTGCGCCGCTTCGGCTTACCATGCGCACCTGGGCCAGCACGACCCACCCCGACCGGGAGCGAACATGACCGACACGAAAGCCATTACAGCGCACTGGACGCACGTCGCCGACCAATGGATCGACTGGGCCGGCAGGCCGGGCCACGATGCCTTCTGGAAGTATCGCGAGGGGCTGGCCGCCTACCTCGGCCGCGGGGCCGGCCGCGCACTGGAGATCGGCTGCGGCGAGGGTCGCGTGAGCCGCGAGCTGAAGGCGCTCGGCTACGACGTGACCGCGAGCGACGCGGTGCCCGCGATGCTCGACGCCGCGCGTCGCGCGGATTCCGCGCACCGCTACGCGCTCGCCGACGCCGCATCGCTGCCGTTCGATCCGGCCAGCTTCGATGTCGTGATGGCATACAACGTGCTGATGGACCTCGACGACATGGCCGCCGCGCTGCGCGAGGCGCGCCGCGTGCTGAAGCCGGGCGGGCTGCTGTTCGTGTCGCTCGTGCATCCGTTCCGCGATCGCGGCCGTTTCGCGGGGCCGCAACCCGACGCGCCGTTCGTGCTGGAAGGCACGTATTTCGGCAGCGAGCATTTCGAAGGCGTGGAAACGCGCGACGGGCTGTCGATGCACTTCGCGGGCTGGTCGCTGCCGCTTCAGGCCTACATGGATGCGCTGGAGTCGGCCGGCTTCGCGATCGTGTCGCTGCGCGAGCCGCCGCCCGACCGCGCCGACACGGACACGCTGAAGCAGTGGTCGCGCGTGCCGCTGTTCCTGTGGATCAAGGCGCGGCCGCTGGATTGAAGCCGTCGCGGCCGCGCTGTGTGCGACACGATCAGCGCGGCAAGACCTTCCGATAGATCACGAATCCGCTCTTTTCCGCGACCGTGTCGTAGAGCCGCATCGCCGTGTGATTCGTTTCGTGCGTCTGCCAGTACACGCGTTCGGCGCGATGTGCCTGCGCGGCGTCGTACACGGCTTCGATCAATGCGCGGCCCACGCCCTTGCCGCGTTCGCTATCGAGCGTGAAGAGATCCTGCAGATAGCAGGTCGGCCCGGCTAGCGTCGTGCTGCGGTGATACAGGAAATGCACGAGCCCGACGAGCCGGCCGTCGCGTTCCGCGACACGCGCATGCAGGGGCTCGTAGCCGTCGAAGAAGCGCGACCACGTGAGCTGCGTGATCTCGCGCGGCAGCGCGGTGTCGCCGAAGCGGCCGTAGAAGCGGTTGTAGCCGTCCCACAGCGGCAGCCAGTTGTCGAAATCGTCTTCCCGCACGGGGCGTACGGTCAGGCCGGCGTCGGTAGCGTTCATGGTCGCGAACCTCATCGATGATGTTGGAATGAAGCGTTGCCGACGCGGCCGGCAACGGGAGCAGACCGCTACGATAGAAAGTTCGTGGCACCATGTGTAGACCCATGACATCTACACATTCTGGAGCCACGATGGATTACGCCGTGTTGCTGTCGACCTTCGAGCGCGAGGCGGGGCCGCATGCGGCCACGCGGATGTCGCAGCAGCAGCGGCTGTACGCATGCCTGCGCGATGCGATCCTGGGCGGCCGGATCGCCGAAGGCGCGCGGCTCGCTGCGTCGCGCACACTCGCCGACGAACTCGGCATCGCGCGCAACTCGGTGCTGTACGCCTACGAGCGGCTCGCGTCGGAAGGGTTCGTGACCGGCTCGCGACAGGGCACCGTGGTCGCGCGGATGGGACTGCGCGGGTCGCGGGTCGCCGCCGCGGCGCCCGCCGGCGATACGACGGTGCTGTCGCGGCGCGTCGCGCGGGCCGAGCGCGCGACGAGCGGCCTCGACGAGTCGCTGCCGTTCATGCCGGGCGCGCCGGCCGTCGACGAATTCCCGCTCGCGCAGTGGCGGCGCTGCATCGAACGGGCATGGCGAACGGCGGGGCCGGCGCAACTCGGCTACCAGTCGGCCGAAGGCGATGCGGTGCTGCGCGACGCGATCGCCGGCTATCTGCGTGCGTCGCGCGGCGTGCGCTGCGACGCCGCGCAGGTGATCGTCACCGACGGCACGCAGGGCGCGCTCGACCTGTGCGCCCGCGCGTTGGCGGACGCGGGCGATGTCGCGTGGATCGAGAACCCCGGCTATCAAGGTGCGCGCAACGCGTTTCTCGCGGCCGACCTGCGTGTCGAACCGATCGGCGTCGATGCGCAGGGGCTCGCGCCGCATCCGGACGACTGGCGCGATCGTGCGCCGAAGCTCGTCTACATCACGCCGTCGCATCAGTATCCGCTCGGCGCGGTGATGAGCCTCGAACGGCGGCTCGCGCTCGTCGCCCATGCGCGCGCGGCCGGCGCCTGGATCGTCGAGGATGACTACGACAGCGAGTTCCGCCACCACGGCACGCCGCACGCGGCCGTGCAGGGACTCGCCGACGATGCGCCCGTGATCTATCTCGGCACCTTCAGCAAGGTGATGTTTCCCGCGTTGCGGCTCGGCTTCATGGTCGTGCCGCCCGCGCTGGCGCAGCCGCTGCGCGACGCGGCGGGCGCGCTGATGCTGCAGGGCCGCGCGGTCGAGCAGCGCGCGCTCGCGGATTTCATCGACGCGGGGCATTTCACGCGGCATCTGCGGCGCATGCGGCGCGTCTATGCGGAGCGGCGCGACGCGTTGCACGATGCGCTGGCGCGGCGGCTGAGCACGCGGCTGACGGTGTCGGGCGGCGCCGGCGGCATGCATCTGTCCGCGCGGCTCGACGTGCCGGTGGCCGACACGGAACTGAGCCGCGTCGCGCAGGCGCGCGGGCTGATCCTGAGGCCGCTGTCGTCGTTCTGCATGCCGGGCACCGCGCACGGCTACAACGGGCTCGTGCTCGGCTACGGCGGCGTGCCGGCCGAGCGGATGGACGCGCTCGCGCGCCGGATCGGCGAGATGATCGACCGCGTGCTGGCCGCGCGGTGACGGCCGTCGCGCCGCGTTCCGATGGCGTCGCGGCGCGACGGCGCGCGGCTGCGCTTACCCGCGCATCGGCGGATTGACGCGCGCGAACGCGTCCTGCCGGCGATACGGGAAGTACGGATACGGCGCTTCGACCGCACTCGCCGCATCGAGCTTCGCGATCTGCGCGTCGGTCAGCGACCAGCCGACCGCGCCGAGGTTCTGGCGCAGCTGTTCCTCGTTGCGCGCGCCGACGATCACCGACGACACGGTCGGCCGTTGCAACAGCCAGTTCAGCGCGATCTGCGGGACGGTCTTGCCGGTTTCCTCCGCGATCGCGTCGAGCGCATCGACCACGTCGTACAGCCGCTCGTCGTCGACCGGCGGCCCGAAGCCGGCCGTGTCGTGGAGGCGGCTGCCTTCGGGCAGCGGCGCGTTGCGGCGGATCTTGCCGGTGAGCCGGCCCCAGCCGAGCGGGCTCCACACCAGCGCGCCGAGGCCCTGGTCCGCGCCGAGCGGCATCAGGTCCCACTCGTAGTCGCGGCCGACGAGCGAGTAATAGACCTGGTTCGCGACGTAGCGCGACCAGCCGTGCCGGTCGGCCGCCGCAAGCGACTTCATGATCTGCCAGCCGGCGAAATTCGATACGCCGATGTAGCGCAGTTTGCCCACGCGCACCAGGTCGTCCAGCGTCGACATCACTTCCTCGACCGGCGTGGCCGCGTCGAACGCGTGAAGCTGCAGCAGGTCGATGTAGTCGGTGTCGAGCCGGCGCAGTGCGTCGTCGACCGCGCGGATCAGTCGCGCGCGCGACGTGCCGGCGTCGTTCGGCCCGTCGCCGGTCGGCAGGCCCGTCTTGGTCGAGATCAGCACCTGGTCGCGCCGTCCGTGGATCGCGGCGCCGAGCACGCGCTCGGAGGCGCCGTCGGAATACACGTCGGCCGTGTCGAACAGGTTGACGCCGGCTTCGAGGCAGATATCGATCAGGCGGCGCGCTTCGTCGACGCCCGTGTTGCCCCATGCGCCGAACAACGGGCCGGTGCCGCCGAACGTGCCTGCGCCGAAGCTCAGCACGGGAACCTTGAGGCCGGAGCGGCCGAGCGTGCGGTATTCCATGTCGTGTGCCCTCTCTTGATCGGAAGCCGGCGCGAATGGGCGCCGGCAAGGTGGATCCTCACTCTAGCGCTTGCGGTTCAACCGGATAATTGGGCAGACTTCGAAAATATCATTCGGAGAAAGCGAAGAATGCTGCTCGATAACCTCGCGCTGTTCCTGCGCATCGTGGAAAAGGGCGGGCTGGCCGCGGCCGGCCGCGAGGTCGGCTTGTCGCCGGCCACGGTCTCCGAGCGGCTGGCGGCGCTCGAGAGCCATTACGGCGCGGCGCTGCTCACGCGCACGACCCGCGCGATCAGCCTGACCGACGAGGGCCGCACGCTGGTCGCCGGCGCGCGGCGCCTGCTTGCCGAAGCGGACGAGCTTGAAAGCCGCGTGCGGCTCGGCGCGCAGACGCTGTCGGGGCCCGTGCGGCTCAGCGCGCCGGCCGACCTCGGGCAGGCGCGCGTCGTGCCCGTCGTCGACGCGTTCCTGGCCGAGCATCCGGGCGTCACGGTCGACCTGCATCTCGGCGACGGCTACGTCGACCTCGTCGGGCAGGGGCTCGATTTCGCGATCCGGCGCGGCACGCTCGCGGATAGCGCGCTGCGCAGCCGCTCGCTCGGCCGGTCGCGCCGCGTGGTGTGCGCCGCGCCCGCCTATCTCGCCGCGCACGGCACGCCGCGGCATCCGGACGAACTCGCCGCGCACGACTGCATCGTGATGCGTTTCGGGCAGGAGCTGTATGCCGAGTGGCCGTTCCGCATCGACGACGCACTGAAGCGCGTAATGGTGCGCGGCCGGCGCGTGGCCAACGACGGGGCGCTCGTGCGCGCGTGGTGCGTCGCGGGGCACGGGATCGCGCTGAAGTCGCTGCTCGACGTCGAGCAGGATCTGGCGTCCGGCGCGCTCGTCGAGATCCTGCGCGACTTCTCGCCGGGCGAAGTCGACCTGCAGATCGTTTATCCGGGCGGCGCCGCGCAGCCGCGGCGCGTGCGGGCGCTGATCGAGCAGCTGGCGCAGGCGCTGGCAGCGGGATGATCGCAACCGGATCGCGCCGCGCCGGATGCCTCTGCCTGCGGGCCGCGACGTGATGACGTCGGATGCGGTGCGATAGCGGACGAAGCCGCTGCCAGCACGACAGCGAACGCAAGAACCGCCCGCCGGACCGGTTGTCCACGTTTCGTCATTTAGCTAATATTCAAAACGTCAAACGAAACCGAGACCCATGGACGACGTCACCCGCATCAGCGCACTGGCCAACGAAAGCCGTCTGGCCGTGATGCGCTGGCTCAAGCAGCCGCGCGAGCATTTTCCGCCGCAGCCGCACGGCGACTTCGACGAACTCGGCGTGTGCTGCACCTACATCACGGAGAAGCTCGGCATCGCGCCAGCGACGACCACACGACACATGCGCATCCTCGCGGATGCCGGGCTCGTGCAGGCGACGCGCGTCGGCAAGTTCACGTACTACAGGCGGATCGACGATGCGCTGCATCAGTTGGGCCGCGATCTCCTGCAACTTTGACCTTCACCGAGACAACCGACATGGATGAACTCGCCCTGCTGGCCGACGCCGACCGGCGCGCGCATGCGTATCTCGCCGCGACGGACGAACGGCGCGCGTATCCCGACGCGGCCGCGCTCGCCGGTCTTGCGGCTTTCGACGAGCCGCTGCCCGACACGGGCCGTCCGGCCGACGACGTGCTGCGCCTGCTCGACGAGCGTGGCACGCCCGCGACCGTCGCGTCGAACGGCCCGAACTACTTCGGCTTCGTGATCGGCGCGACGCTGCCGGCCGCGGCGGCGGCCGAGCGGCTGATGCTCGCGTGGGACCAGTGCGCGTCGTCGTTCGCCAATTCGCCGGTGGCCGCGACGATCGAGCGGCAGGCCGCGCGCTGGATCGTCGACGTGCTCGGGCTGCCCGAGGGCAGCGCGGTCGGCTTCGGCACGAGCGCGACGGCCTGCACGCTCGTCGCGCTGGTCGTCGCGCGGCGTGCGCTGCTCGCGCGCAAGGGCTGGGACGTCGACGAGGACGGCCTGATCGGCGCGCCCGAGGTCAAGGTGGTGGTCTCCGAACTCGTGCACGTCACGGTGAAGAAGGCGCTGCGCGTGCTCGGCTTCGGGATGAAGCGCGTCATCGTCGCGCCGGTCGACACGCACGGCCGCATCGATCCCGCGCAATTGCCGCCGCTCGACGACATGACGATCCTCTGCGTGCAGGCCGGCGAAGTGAACACCGGCGAGTTCGATCCGTTCGCGGCGCTGATTCCGCCCGCGAAGGCCGCCGGCGCGTGGGTGCACGTGGACGGCGCGTTCGGGCTGTGGGCGCGCGCGTCGTCCAAGCGCGCGCTGACCAACGGCATCGACGGCGCGGACAGCTGGACGACCGACGGCCACAAGTGGCTCAACACGCCGTACGACGGCGCGATGGTGATCTGCCGCGACGCGGCCGCGCTCGCGACAGCGATGAACAGCGACGCCGTCTACCTGAGCGGCGCGCAGGATGCGCAGAAGAACCTGAACCTCGAATTCTCGCGGCGCGCGCGCGGCATTCCGGTGTGGGCCGCGCTGCGCGCGCTCGGCCGCGCCGGCGTGGCGACGATGATCGAGCGGCATTGCGCGCAGGCCGCGCGCGTCGCGGACGGCCTGCGCGTGGCCGGCTACGACGTGCTGAACCGCGTCGTGCTGAACCAGGTGCTCGTGCGCGCCGGCACCGACGACGAGACGACCGCGATCCTTCAGGCCGCGCAGGATTCGGGCGATGTGTGGTTCGGGCAGACCGTGTGGCAGGGGCGGCCGGCGTTCCGGATCAGCGTGTCGTCGTGGCGCACGGAGGACGAACACATCGATCGTCTCGTCGCGTTGCTGACGAAGCTGCGCGGCGTGCACGTGGGCTGAGCGGCGGCGGCGCGCGCGACCCTGGCGCGGCGCTTGCATTGCGCATGCGTCGCCAATCCGCGGAAGAAGCTGTCTCGTGGCGGCTCGGGCCGGGTAGCGGTGCGCGGGGTGTGCGGGTGGTGCGTCGACGCGCGCATACGCGGTTCTCGTCCGCGGGAAAATGCCGGACAATAGCGCGGCATGCGCGCCGCGCCGGCCCGGGCGGCACGTTCAACCGCTGCATCACGCTGACGAGATCCCCATGTCCACGACACCTCCCCGGGAACTGCTGAAAGCTGCCGACATCGCGAAGATGGAACCGACGCGCGCGGTGCATTCGCTGAATCCCAATGCCGTTCGCCTCAAAAGGCAGCTCAGCGACCTGACCGGCCTCACGCAAATCGGCGCTCACCTGCTCACGCTGATGCCCGGTCACGAATCGGCCGAATATCATCGTCACCTGTACGAGGAAGAATGCGTGTACGTGCTGTCCGGCACCGGCACGGCCACGATCGGTGAACGCGCTTTCGACATCGGGCCGGGCGATTTTCTCGGCTTTCCGCGCGGCGGGGATGCACACACGTTGCAGAATACCGGCGACGTGCCGCTGCAACTGTTCATCGCCGGCCAGCGCCTCGAACACGACGTGTGCGAATACCCGAGAATCGGCAAGCGGCTTTACGTCGCCGGCGAACTCGAAGATTTCGTCGATCTGCCGAAACGGCCGTAGACGGCACGCCTCCGCATCGGCCGTCGCCGCGCTTATGATGCGGGAACGCCACTCACGGGATTCCACGCCATGGACGCGCCGCATCCGCCGATGAATGCCCCGATTTCCGAAACGGAACCTGAAACCGAAACCATCGCCGAGCCGCGCGCGTCGCGCGTGCATCGGCCTGTCGCGCTCGTCACCGGATCGACGTCGGGGATCGGCGCGGCCATCGCACGGCGCCTGTCGGCGGACGGCTATGCGGTGATCCTGCATTCGCGCAGCTCCGCCGAGACCGGTCGCGCGATGGCGCGCGAGCTCGGCGCGAGCTACGTGCAGGCCGATCTCGCCGACGATGCGCAACGCGTGCGGTTGATCCGCGATGCGCTCGCGGTGCATGGGCGGCTCGACGTGCTGGTCAACAATGCAGGCGCGAGCCGCGTGATTCCGCACGACGATCTCGCCGCCGCGACGCCCGACGTATGGCGCGAGATGCACGAGATCAACGTGATCGCGCCGTTCCGGCTCGTCGCCGAGGCGCAGCCCGCGCTGCTCGAAGCGGCGTCGAGCGGGCGCGCCGGTTGCGTGATCAACGTCAGCTCGCATGCGGGCGTGCGGCCGAAGGGCGCGTCGATTCCGTACGCGGCGGCGAAGGCCGCGCTCAATCACACGACGCGCCTGCTCGCGCGCACGCTCGCGCCGGCGATTCGCGTCAACGCGGTGGCGCCGGGGCTCGTCGATACGCCGCTGACGGCCGACTGGACCGAAGCGCAGCAGCTCTGGCACGAGCGTGCGCCGATGCGCCGCGCGGCGACGCCGGACGACGTCGCGCAGACGGTCGCGATGCTCGTCGCGTCCGATTACGTGACGGGCGAGATCGTGATGCTCGACGGGGGAATGAACCTGACGTGATGCGGCGCGGTGAGGTCGTGATTCGGTGACGCGGCGAGGCCGCCGAGCGGCCTCGATCCGGCGTCATTCGCCGGCGGCCGATGCCTGCCGGCGCGATCGCACCGTTCAGCCCAGGTTCGCCCGCAGCCGCGCGAGCGCCTGATCGTGCGTGCGTTCGAACTTCAGCGGCGTGACCGCGATGTAGCCTTCGCCGAGCGCGACCGTTTCCGACTCCGCATCGTCGTCGCGCGGTGCGCGCGTCAGCTTCAGCCAGTGGTATTCGATGTCGCGCGGATCGCGCCCCGACACGATGTCGACGCCTTGCAGCGTGCCGGCGCCCTGGTTCGTCACCTTCACGCCGCGCACGTCGTCGGCCGGCCGCGGCGGGAAATTCACGTTGAGGCACGCATCGCGGTCCCAGCCGGCCGCGACGAGCCGGCGAATCACGTCCGGCGCATGCGTGCGCGCCGTATTCCACGGCACTTCGTTGCGATCGCTGAATGCCTGGCTCAGCGCGATCGCCGGCACGCCGACCAGCATGCTCGTCATCGCCGCGCCGACGGTGCCGGAGAACACCGTTTCGGTGCCGAGGTTCGCGCCGCGATTCACGCCGGACAGCACGAAGTCGGGCCGCGCATCCTTCATCAGGTGGCTGACCGCGATCGCGACGCAATCGCCCGGCGTGCCGCGCACGGCGAAGCGGCGCTCGCCCTTGCGATGCACGCGCAGCGGTTCGTGCAGGCTCAGCGAATGCGACGTGCCGCTCTGATCTTCCGCCGGTGCGACGATCCAGACTTCGCGCGCCAGTTGCGTGGCGACCTGTTCGAGCACTTCAAGGCCGGGGGCGTCGAATCCGTCGTCGTTGGTGAGCAGGACGCGGTCGAACAGCGGGCGGGTTTCTTGCATCGGGATGATCCTCGCAGGTAGGCAATGAGAGGGGAAAGGCATCGCGGGTACACCCGCAAGGCTAGCATTGCGTCGTGACGCATGCAGTGCCGCGCCGTGCTCGCGCATGCGAAAAACGGGCGCATGATGCGCCCGTTGGTTGGTTCGATGTGCCGCCTGCACGGCGGGTCGGACCGCGTTACCCGAGCAGATGCCGCAGCAGCCCGGCCGACACGACGCCGACGATGACGGTCGGCAGGATCGACAGGCGCGTCGCCGCGACCAGCGTGACGGCGAGCGCGAGCAGGTCGGCCGGGCGCGTCGACACGAAGGCCGGTGCGATCACCGAGATCAGCACGCAACCGGGCACGTTTTCCATCACCGATGCCATCCGCGGGCTCAGCGTGCGGTTGCGCAGCAGCACATAGCCGAGCACGCGCGACAGGTAGGTCGTCGACGCCATCAGCACGATGGTCGCCACCGTCGCGAAATCAGGCAGCATCGCGCGGCTCCCACAGCAGCGCGGCGATCAGCCCCGCGCACGCGCCGGCCGCGACGTACCACGCGCCGGGCACGGCCAGGTGCGTGGCGGCTGCGACGACCAGGCTCACGAACCACGGACGGCTCGCGCGCATGCCCTTCCACATCCCGCGCAGCAGCACCAGAAACACGGCCGTAAACGCCATGTCGAAGCCGTACTGCTCGACGTTGCCGATCGTCGGGCCGACCGCCGCGCCGAACGTCGTCATCGAGATCCACGTCAGGTAGAGCCCCGAGCACACGCCCGCGTAATACGGGACGCTGATGTGCGTGGCCGAGCGCGAGCGCGCGTCGGCGAGCGACATCGCCCAGCTTTCGTCGCACATGAAGAACAGCGCGGCGAACGCGCGGCGGCGCGGCAGGCGCCGGATATACGGCGCGAACGCCGCGCCCATCAGGATATGGCGCGAATTTACGAGAAACGACATCGCGACGATCAGCGCGATGTGCGGTGGCGACGTCCACAGATGGATCGCGGCGAATTCGGAGCCGCCGCCGAAATTCAGGCCCGTCATCATCGGGACCTCGAACAGGCTCAGCCCTTTTTGCGCGGCCTGCGCGCCGAGCACCAGCGCGAACGGCACGAAACCCAGCATGACGGGCAGCGCCGCGCGCAATCCGCGACCCATCTCGGCGACATGGGCGGGCTTGTCGCGAAGCCCGGACGACGTTGAAACGCTACTGCTCATTACTCCTCCTTGGGGAGGAGGATTGTCTGCTTTTTTGACTCGAATCGGGTTGCGTTGTGGCCAGATCTTCCGGAGAATTTGGCATTGAACACGTGTTTTGCCATTTTTTTGGAATTGGATGCCAATGAAGCTTGACGCTATCGACCGGCGGATCCTGAGCGCGCTGCAGCGCGACGGCCGCATGCAGAACGTGGAACTCGCGCACGAGGTCGGGCTGTCGCCGTCGCCGTGCCTGCGGCGTGTGCGGCTGCTCGAGGAAGCGGGCGTGATCGAGAAGTACGTGGCCGTGCTGAACCCGGCGAAGGTCGGCAAGGGGCTGACGATCTTCACGCGCGTATGGCTGAAGGGGCAGGACGCGGAATCCGTGAACCGCTTCGCCGAGGCTGTCCAGCAGATGCCGGAAGTGGTCGAGTGTCACCTGATGGCCGGCGACTGCGATTTCCTGCTGCGCGTGGTGGCGGCCGACATCGACGACTACCGGCGCTTCCAGATGGAATACCTGACGCGCATTCCGGGCGTGCTGAGCGTGAAGACCGACATCCCGATGCAGAAGGTCAAGCTCACGTCGGCGCTGCCGACGTAAGCGGCGCGAACGCGCGACGACGATTCGGCGGATCGTCACCAGCCAGTGACAATCGGCCGATACACTGGCGGAACAAGCCGCTTCGCCGCGCACCGGCTGCATCACGGTGCGCCTTCGATGCTCAAGCAACTAACGGTCAACCGCGAGGCGATCGGACAGGCGCGCTGCGCGCGATGCGATCCGCCGGGCGGTGCCTTTTTTCTGGTCGAGCCATTCATGCAGCCATTCAACACGCCATGGAATTCGCTGGAAATCGTCAAGCTCGTGCTCGGGGTGCTGACGCCGTTGTCGGTCGCGTGCCTCGGCTGGCTCGTCGCGCGCCGGCTGAAGCGGCTCGAACTCGTGCAGTGGACCAACCAGCGGCTGATCGAGAAGCGGCTCACGCTGTACGACACGGTCGCGCCGCAGCTCAATGCGCTGCTGTGCTTTTACACGTGGATCGGCTACTGGAAGGACATCTCGCCGGACGACGTGATCCGCGCGAAGCGCGACCTCGACCGCACGTTTCACATCTACCGCTACCTGTTCGACGAGGACGTGTACGACGCGTATCACACGTTCATCCACGCGCTGTTCGAGATGCATACGGGGCCGGGGCGCGACGCGCGGATCCGTTCGCTGATCCAGGCGCCGGACGGCGACCGCAGCGTGCACGGTACGTACGAATGGAACGCGGCGTGGGCCGAGCGGTTCTCGACCGCGAACGTGACGGACAAGGCCGACGTGGTGCTGCACTACACGCGGCTGATGGAGCGCCTGCGCGTCGCGCTCGGCGCGAATCGCTGACGATCGCGCATGCGCGCTGCGCGCCGGTACCGGAATTCGCTACCCGGCGGCGCGGATTGATCCCCTCACGCACATCGCGGATGCGCGATGCGGCCGCGGCTGACATGCTCGCGCCATGTCCACTCGCGTGAGGTTCGCATGTTCATCGACACGGTTTCTCGGTCGCCGGCGATATGCCGGCCGGGCGTGCGCAGGCGGCGCCTTTTCGCTGTGGGTACGGCCGGTCCGGACACGATGCCGTTGCCGGCCGAACCCGAGATCGGCGACATCGTCTTTATCCGCGTGACGGTGCGGCCGTTTCTCGAAGTGGCGAGCGCGACGCGCTCGTGGACGAATCACGTGGGGATCGTCGTCGGCGAGCGCGGCGGCGAGCCGCTCGTCGCGGAGAGCACGTTTCCGCTGTCGCGCGTGACGACCATGTCACGGTTTCTCGCGCGCTCGGATCGCGGCGCATGCGTGATCGCGCGCTTGAAGCAGCCGCTCGACGCCGCGCAACGGCGCCGGCTCGTCGACGCGGCCATGCGCCGGCTTGGCGTGGTCTACGACACCGGCTTCAATCTCGCGTCGCGCCGGCAGTTCTGCTCGCGTTTCGTGCGCGAAGTGGTGCGCGATGCGACGCGGATCGTGCTCGGCGACGTCGAGACGTTCGATACGCTGCTGCGCCGCAATCCCGATCATCCGCTGGGGTTCTGGAAGATCTGGTATTTCGGCCGGATTCCGTGGCAGCGCCGTACGGTGACGCCGGCGAGCTTGCTCGATAGCGGTGAGTTGCGCGTGGTGGCGGATACGCGTGGGCGCGATACCGGCGCGCGGGAGCCGCGAGGTTCGGACGATGCGGAAATCGGCGGCGCACATGACCATTGACGCGGCACGTTCCGGGTGTTCAATGACCGTGGCGGACGGCGGGTTTCGGCCGCTCAAACGACGGGCGGCCGGGTACGACGCATCAGGCGAATGAGATCACGAGTTTCTTGCCGCAAGCGGCCGCGTATTTGCGCAGCGTATCGATGGACGGTGAATGCTGGCCGGTTGCGAGCGCGCGCTCGAGTCGTGTCACCGCTGGTGCTTTCGTCCCCATGCGCTCGGCCACGTCGGCTTGCGACAGGCCGGCGTCTCGCCGGGCAGCCAGCATCACGTCGAGCAGTGCGAGTTCTTCGCGGTTCAGTCGTTCGTATTCGGCGCGCACGTCGGGGTTGGACAACGCGCGCTCGCGCAGTTCCTTATACGTTGCCATCTTGAACCTCCTTGAGTCGACGTGACGACCCCCGTCTCCACACGCGTATTGAAGAACTGAATTTCGTACGAGTTAGGTAGCACAGTAACAAATATGTTATGTAGACGCAAGTGGGGTGTCCGGCCGCGACTGCGGATGCAGGCGGCCGGGCGGACGTTCGAAGCGTCGTTACATCTATCGGAGAGGTCGATCAGGAAGGCGGTACCCGACCAGGTTCGGGTGACCTGAATCGGGCTAGGTGTGCGATTCGGTGTCGGCGCGGGTGGCGCTGATTGGAAGCGCCGGCAGGGTCAATTCCGTCCCGCCACCGCGAGCCGCGCGGCCAGCCCGACGAATACCGTGCCGAGCAGATACTGCGGCAGCTTCGACGGCCGGCGGCGCGCGCCGAGCCGCTGACTCAACCGGCTCGCGGACACAATCACCGCGCCGTTGACGACGAGCCCGATCAGGTTGAGCACCGTCGCGAGCACGAGGATCTGCACGGCGATCGAGCCGTGCTCGGGGCGCACGAACTGCGGGAACAGCGCGAGGACGAACAGCGCCATCTTCGGATTCAGCAGGTTCGTCGTCAGGCCCTGGCGGAAGATCACGGCGGTCGAATGGCGGCGCGGCGACGCGACCGGCGACAGCGCGGTCGCATCCGAACGGAAGGTTTTCCACGCGAGATAAAGCAGATATGCGGCACCCGCGAAGCGCACGGCGTCATAGGCGAGCGGCACCGCGACGAAGAGCTGCGACAGTCCGAGCGCGGCCGCGAGTGCATGGCAGTAGGTGCCGGCCTGAATGCCCGCGAGCGTGGCGAACCCCGCGCGGCGGCCCTGGCTCACGCTGCGCGACGCGATCAGCAGCATGTCGGGGCCGGGCGTGGCGGTCAGCGCGAGGCACGCGCCGGAGAACAGCGCGAGCGTGGAGAGGTCGATCATGGAAGTCCCGTCGTGCCGGAGCGGCGTGAAAGGGAGACCAGTGTAGGAGCGCGTCCGGCGCGGGTCAATTGACCGAACGGCCGATGATTCGATGTGCCGGCACAGCCGATCGCCAACGGACTCGCTCCGTTTTCGGCGCGCCGACGAACTCGTGCCAAGCCGCCACGTGCGAATCGAGCGCACGTGCCGTCGCGCCGGTTACTGCTCCCTGCAAGCCACCTGATAATCGATCACGGTATTCGCCGACGGCGTGTCGGGCTCGCCGCCGGCCGTCGTCACGCCGAGCACGCCGGCCGCGCTCCGATATCGCAGCGCGCAATATCCCATGCCGGTGCCCGAGCATGCTTCGGCTTCGATGATCCCGTGCTTCGCGAGCGTCGCCGCGCCATCCATCTCGTCCGGTTTCTCGTGCGGACGCAGCGGCTGCCAGCCGTGCGAGATCAGGATCTTGCGTGCCTTGTCGAGCGGTTTGCCGTACACGTTGGGCACGACTGCACGGCCGTGACAGTACGTGCGTTCCGCGGCGACCGCGGTCAGCCGCATGGCGCCATGCTGTTCGCGCAGCTCGCCGACGGGCGCCGACGGACCATTACCGCCCCAGACCAGCAGCGCGCCGCTTTCCAGCGGCTCGACCGAGCCGAGTTGCCAGCCGGCCGCGCGCGCCGTATAGCCGAGCGCGACGAGCGTCGTGCCGTCGAAGACGCCGATGTTTGCGTTGCGCGCAAAGCAGATCGCGCTCGTCCCCGGCTTGAACCCGCTCGCGAACGTGACGACCGTATAGCGGCCGAGCGGCGCCTCGGACGTCACGATCCAGCCGAGCTTCGCGACGTCGCGGCCGGCCGCGGTTGTAGTCTTCGCGCGATATTGCGCACAAAACGCGTCGAGCGTGCCGTTCTCGGGCGAGCGCGGCAGCGCGCCGAGCGCAACCAGCGACGCGCCGGCGATATCGGAAGCCGTACGCAGCGCCTCGGCCTCGGCCGACGCCGCGCCGCCGAACATGACGCACGCGAGTGCCGCGAGCGATGTGACGCGGCGGGCCAACGGCCAGGCAGCGATGCGGCGCACGTGGCTCAGCCCTGCGCGATCACGTCGATCCGCAGTGCTTCGCCACCGTCGACGATCGCCAGCAGACGATCGACGTTCGGGTGCGCACCCGGGCGGTTGCGTGCGTCGGCGGTGTGCTCCGCGAACACGGCGAGACCGTGTTCGGCGGCCTTCGCATCGAGCGTGCCGAATGCCTGTTTCAGGTAGTGGTACACCGCGAGCGAGCCCTGCTTGCCCGGCTGGTTCTCGATGCTCGCGACCACGTCGCCGTTCGCGCCGACGAGATCGATGCGTGCGATGCCGTCGATGGGCGGCAGTTGCGCGAGGTTGTCCTTGAATACTTGGGTCGGTTGAATCACTGAAACACTCCGTCGGTTCGGTCATGGGCCAATCGGGCCGTATCTTATCCGATCGTCATCCGGCCGGCCGCGGTGCACGGGCGAGCTGCACCGCGCTGCCCGCCACCATCGGCATCGCGCGTGCTTTTCCGCTAGAGTAGGAGATCACCGGCCGCATCTGCCGCCCACGCCGGCACGCGGCGGCCACGTTCCGCCATTGCACACGAGGGCCCCGATGGACATTGAGCAACGCTACACCGCCAATGCGCCGACGCGCGCGGAAGTCGACGCACTGGCCGGTATCACCGTCATCGAATTCGGCGCGAACTGGTGCGGGATCTGCGCGAGCGCGCAGCCTGCGATCGTCGCATCGCTCTCCGCGCATCCGGCCGTGCGGCACCTGAAGATCGAGGACGGCCCGGGCCGGCCGCTCGGCCGGTCGTTCCGCGTGAAGCTGTGGCCGACGCTGGTATTCCTGCGCGACGGGGTCGAAGTCGCGCGCGTCGTGCGCCCCGCCGACGCGAGGCAGATCGAAGCCGACGGCTTCGCCGCACTCGCCTGAGGTGGTCATCATGCAACAGGCCATCACGCACATCGGCGTTGAAACGCACGGGAGCGGCCTCGTCGAGATCACCTCGCAGGTGCGTGCGTTCGTCGACCAGCAGGCGATCCGCATCGGGCTGCTGACCGTGTTCTGCCGCCATACGTCCGCGTCGCTGCTGATCCAGGAGAACGCGGATCCGTCGGTGCAGCGCGATCTCGAACGCTACTTCGCGACACTCGCGCCCGAGGACGCCACGCGCTACGAGCACGACACCGAAGGGCCCGACGACATGCCCGCGCATTTGCGCACGGCGCTCACGCAGGTGCAACTGTCGATCCCGGTCGAGCATGGACGCATGGTGCTCGGCACCTGGCAGGGCATCTACCTGTTCGAGCATCGTCGCGCGGCGCATCGGCGCGACATCGTGCTGCATTTGATCGGCGAATGAGCGCGGAAGCGCGAACGGACGGGCAGGCGGGCCCGTGACGCGTCGCGGCCGCGTTCAGCCGAGCAGCTTCTCGACGAGCGCGCCGAGTTCGCGCAGGTGAACGGGCTTCGGCAGGAACGCGTCGAACTCCCGCTGGTTCTCGCGCAATGCGGCCGATTCGTACGCGCTGACGCCGAGGATCGACGCAAACCTGCCGTCGTCGTCCGGCTGCGCGACCATCCGGATGCGGCGCGCGACTTCGAAGCCGCTCAGGTCCGGCAGTTCGAGGTCGAGCACGACGAGGTCGTACCGCGCGTCGCCGAAACGTGCGACGCCTTCGTTCCCGGTGCCGCACAGATCGGTGTCGAGGCCGAGCGCCGACAGCATCGCGCCGAGCGTTTCGCGCGCGTTGTCGTTGTCGTCGACCACGAGCGCGCGGCGGTTGCGATGCACGTCGACGGCCGGCCATGCGGGCGCGTCGCCGGCTGTTTCGGCGGCATCCGGCGCCTCGGCCGGCAGCGTGACGACGAACTCGCTGCCTTCGCCGACGGTGCTGCGCACGTCCACATGGCCGCGCAGCGTCGTCACGATCTCGCGCACGACGGCGAGCCCCATCCCGATGCCGTCCACATGCAGGCCGACCGCGTCGTTCGCGCGGTAGAACGGCTCGAAGATCTTCGGCAGATGCTGCTTCGCGATACCGGCGCCCGTGTCCCGCACGGCAAGTTTCAACTGCCGGCCGGCCGGCGTGTCGACGAGCCGGATCGATACGTCGATCGATCCGTCGACGGTGTACTTCACCGAATTCTCGATCAGGTTGGACAGCACCTGCCGCAACAGCTTGCGATCGGAGCGGATCGCGAGGTCGCGCGGCTCGACCTGCTGCGAGATCGCGATCCGTTTGGCCGCGATCTTCGCGCGCAGCGGATCGAGCACCTCGGCGAGCAGCGACGCCATGCCGACCGTTTCGGCTTCGGCGAGACGCTTGGTCGAGCGCAGCTTGATGTAGTCGGTCAGGTCCTTGACCAGCGCCTCGAGCGACGACGCGGAATTCTGCAGCCGCCGGATCGTCTTCAGGTTCGCGTCGGATTGCGGCCGCGCGAGCAGGATCTCGATCGACCCGCAGATCGCCTGCAGCGGCGTGCGCAGTTCATGACTGACCATCCCGAGGAACGCGTTCTTCGCCTCGATCATCTCGAACGCGCGATCGGATGCCTTGCGTTCCGCATCGAGCGCCGCGTCCTGGCGTTCGAGCAGGTCGTCGCGCGTCCGCATCGTATAGAACAGCAGCAGGAACAGCGCGCACAGGATCACGCCGAGGATGATGCCGAGCGACAGGATCGCGCGCTGCTTTTCCTTCAGCTGATGAAACGTGAAGTCGCGCTGCGCCATCTCGATCGCGCGGAAGTAGTTCGCGAGGCCGTTGACCTTCGGCCAGTGCGCATTGACCTCGTCGATCACGCGCTGTGCGTCGTTCGGTGCGTCGCGCAACAGCGGCACGTCGCGCTTCAGGCGCGCCATGAATTCGCCGAGCGCCGCGATCTCGCCGCGCGCGCGCGGGATGCGCAGCCAGTATTGGGACACCTCGGACGGCCGCTGCAGGAAGCCGAACGACACCGACAGGCTGTCGAGCTGCATCTGCACGTGGTCGTAGTTGTCGTCCACGTGCGTGGCGTAGAGAATCAGCTGGCGGTCGAAGCGGGTGTAGACGTTGCGGTATTGCGCGGCGGTCCAGAACACGCCTTCGCGCGGCCCTTCGAGCACACCCTCGTTGACCGACGTCGCGAGCAGGTCCCACAGCAGGAATGCCCACGCGGCGAATCCCAGGATCCACAGCGATCCCAGGACCAGGATGATTTTTCTGTTCTTCCATCGCCCGCGCTTCATGTCGCCCGCTTACTTCACGGTCAGGCCGATGATCTGCCACGCGAACTTGGCTTCGCCGAGCGGCGTCTTCAGCTCGTCCGGATACTGGTCGCGCGGATACATGATCCACAGCGGCCCGTAGTTGTCGTTGCCGAGCACCTTGCCGTTCATCGTGCGCGCAAGGATCACGCCGTACTTGTCGGCATCCGACACGGGGATCGTGAACGTGTACTCATCGATGCAGCGGAACTCGATCTGCGTGCCGTGCGCGTCGACGGTCTTCAGCACGTCGGACAGGCGCGGGCCGGTGAAGGTCGCCTTCGGCGTCCAGCTCGTCGACGTGACGATCGTGTACTGCGGCAGCGCCATCAGTGCCTGCTCGGAAAAGACGAACGTCGTCTTGCCGGGCTGGTTGCTGCGGCCGATCTTGCCGTCGACGGTGAACGTGAACGACGCGGCCCAGCACGCGGCGGCCATGCCGAGCAGGCCGGCCGCGACCAGGCTCTTGATCCGGATCGTCGAGATTCGCATGTGTTTCCCCTCGGTCGTGTTCGTGTTCGTGTTCGTGTGATGGTGGGTGTTCGTTGTGGCCTCAGCTCGCGGCGGCGGCCGCGGCGGCCGGCAGCGCGATCTTCAGTTCGCGTGCGACTTCGGCGAACAGGATCGGCAGGCGCACCGGCTTTTCCTCGCAGCGCGCGTTGTAGTGCGACACGATGTGCGCGATCTCATCCTCGCTTGCCTCGCCGGTGGAGATCTTGCCGGTCAGCAGGAAGATCGGCGCGCCGCCGTTCTCGCTCGAGCGGATGCCGCACACGAGCTCGGCGGCCGTCTGGTCGCCGAGCATCCAGTCGAGGATGTAGCCGTCGAAGTCCTCGACTTCCAGCGCCTTGCGGAACGACGCGCCGTCAAAGTAAGGGACCGCATTCACGCCTTTCTCGATGAAGTATTCGCACACGGTTTCGGCGACGTCCTGCGAATCGTCGACCACCGCGATCCGCGCGGCATAGACGGTCGGCTGGCTCGAGCGCAGCTCGATGACGTCGACCGGATAGGTGCGGCCTTCGCGCGCGTGCCGGCGTTCGGTGACGATCCATTCGCCCTGCCACTGCAGCGCGACGAAATCCGTTTCGATCTGGCTGCTGGCCTTCGCCGAGATCGCCGCGCGGCAGCGAAAGCGGCGCGACTCGATCACGAGCGTCGCGTCGATCATCTCGGCGGCGGCCGGCTGCGTGCCCTTGTCGTCGAGCAGGATCGCGGGCGGCACGCCGAAGTGCGTCGCGATGTCCTGCAACTGCGACAGGTTCCACGGGATCAGGCCTTTCATCTTGCGCGTGACGACCGAGAAACTGAGGCCCAGCACGTTCGCGATCGTCGTGTTGTGACTGCGCGGCGGAATGCCGTTGCGCGTCAGCAGATCGCGCACCTTGGTGGCGGTGATGAGATCGACGTTGGCCTGCTCGCTGGTGGACATCTCGAAAGGGTCTCCTGGGTTTTAGCGACGAAGAGCATATTCAAAAGTGACGCGATACGCAAACTTTGAAATCGCGAATCACCTTGACATGCCATATTTCTCCATTATTATTGCTCACCACGTCACTATTGTTTGTCGCGTCAGGTTTGGAGACCGCTGTCCATAACAGTCGGCCCAGCGAAAGCGGCAGCCAGCGCGTGACTGAACGATTCGAAGAGAGAGCCTGAGAGAGCCTTGGACTGCGTGTCGGCGTTGGCGAATTGTATTCGCCTCGCCGCACGCAAACCGGGTGCGCGCTCGCGGGGGTGGGATAGCGCGAAGCAGTGCGGCGCAGATAAAACGTGGGGAACGCACACATGTATCGCCGTTTGCTGGCACCGGGGCTGCTGTTGCTGTTGGCCGCGTGCGCGCAGGATCCGTCCATTACCGGCAACACGGTGCGGATCTGCGATGACACAGGTTGTTCCGATCGCCCTAAAGATCAGGTGTCCTATCAAAAAAGGGCTGATGCGGACGACCGCGAAGATCCGCGCATCGTTGCGCTGAAGCAGGCCGCGAAGGCCCAGCCGAAGGCCGCCTACGACCTCGGCTTGCGCTATTTCCGCGGCGACGGCGTGCGCCAGGACAGCTATCAGGCGCTCAAGTGGATGCGCGACGCCGCCGAGCGCGGCGACCTGAACGCGCAGAAGGCGCTCGGCAGTTTCTACCTGTTCGGCCTCGAGGAGATGGGCTCCGATCCGCGCGAAGCGGACAAGTGGCTGTCGATCGCGGCGAGCCGCGGCGACAAGGAATCGAAAAAGCTGCTCGAGCTCGCCCGCAAGGCCAAGAAGGAAGACGAGGAAGACTGGAAATGGCGCACGCAATGGCGTGACGTCTATTACGGCTACTGGTACTCGGGCTATCCGTACTACGGCGTCTGGAATCAGACGTACTGGTACTACTGACCGGACCGACAGCAACGGGGAGCTGCAGCGGGGAGACCACCATCGCGCAGCCACGCCGGGGGGGCTTATCGAAGTTCGCACGAACATATAAGCCGAACAACGACTCTATCGATCGATAACGACATGAAGACCAACCTTTCCCAACGTCTCACTCAAGGTGCGCTGGTTGCAGCGCTTTGCGCGTCGGTCGCCGGCTGCGGCGGCGTGGTGACGCCCGGCGGCCAGAACGCGGGCGTGACCGGTGCCGCGGCGGGCGGCGCCAGCGCCGGCGCCGATACGACCCTGCAGCGCTGCACGTCGCCGCTGGGCACGATCGCCGTCGACGACGGCCGCAACGCCGACTGGTGGGGCCCGTTCGGCAGCGCGACCAAGATGACGACCATCGACCCGCTGCTGCGCCTGGCCGTGCAGCAGTCGAACTGCTTCGTGATCACGTCGATCGGCAACCAGAAGAGCGACGCGCGCCTGTCGCGCATCACGCAGCTGCAGCGCAACTCGGGCGAATACCGTACGGGCTCGAAGCAGCAGAAGGGCCAGCGCGTCGCGGCCGACTACTACATGGAACCGCAGATCGTGATCAACGATTCGCCGGTCGGCGGCATCGGCAGCATGATCGGCGGGCTGATCGGCAACAGCGCGGTCGCGGCGGTGGCCGGCCATCTGCAGACGAAGGCATCGGTCGTGACGCTGACGCTGTTCGACGTGCGTTCGGCCGTGCAGATCGCGGCGTCGGAAGGCAGTTCGACGGCGACCAACTACGGCGCGGCGCTGGGCGGATTCGGCGGTGGCGTGGGCGGCGCGCTCGCGGGCTTCTCGTCGACGCCGGAAGGCAAGGCGACCGTCGTCGCGTTCATCGACGCCTACAACAAGATGGTCGTCGCTCTGCGCAGCTACAAGGCGCAGGACGTCAAGGGCGGCCTCGGCCGCGGCGGCCAGTTGCAGGTCAACTGATGTTCCGGGCCGGCGCTGCCTGCCGCCGGCCGGTTGACGATACCTGACCTGCCGGTGCGCGGCGCCGTCCGCGCGTACCGGCTCCGTCGTCCTGTTTGCGTCGAGGTGATCCCGATGAAAGCCGCCGCATTGATTGCACTGACCTGTCTGGCGCTGACCGCTTGCGGCGGCGACGACAATTCCTCGCCCGCCGCGTCCGGCGGCGGATCGGGGGCGAGCAACAACGGCGGCAGCGGCGGCACGGGCAGCGGCGGGACCGGTGGCTCGGGCGGCTCGGGCGGCAGCACGCTGACGTGGCGCTACGATGCGCAGACGCCCGCGGCCGACGGCCCGAGCTTCCTGACGCTCCTCAACAGCGAAGGCGCGAAGGGCTATCGCTATCTCGGCGACTATTACTACGACGCGATCACCGGCGGGACGCGCTCGATCTTCGTGAACGACGGCACGGCGCAGACCTACACGTATCAGCTGCAATCGCCGCCGGCCGACTAGGCAGGCTTCCTCAGCCAGGCCAACGGCCAGGGTGCGAACGGCTACCGCTACGAAGGACCGTACGGTTACGGGTATGTCTACCGCAAGGACGGCGGTTCGTCGGCGACCTACACGTACACGACGACGGGCCTGCCGGCCGATCCGAACGCGTTCCTCACGCAGGCGAATGCCCAAGGCCAGTCGGGCTACTGGTTCCTCAGCGCGATGGTCGTCGGATCGGTGCAGGCGAACGTGTACATGAAGAACAACGCATCGAACGCGACCTATACGTACGATGCGCTGACCGCGGCCGGGAACATCAACGACTTCATCGCGCAGGCCAACAGCGAAGGCGCGAAAGGCTATCGCGCGAAGGGCGGGCAAGTGTTCGGCAGCACGATGTCGTGGATCTACGTGAAGGACCAGACGCAGTCGCCGACCTTCACCTACCAGTCGGCCACGACTCAGTCGAGCGGCGCGACTTTCGTGCAGCAGGCGAACGATTTCGGCGCGCGGGGCAATGCGTATCTCGGCGAACTGGCGTTCACCCTCCCGCCGACGGCAGCGATGCAGCAGGCGCCTTTCTATTTCAAGCCGGCGAACTGCACGGGTTTCCTGTGCACGACGCTGAATCCGCTCACGCAGAACTGAGCGGGCGCCGCCGACCCGGCGCGCATCGCGCGGGCCGCTCCTTGCCGGGCGTTCCGCCGGGCCGAAACGGGTACGTCGGATGCGCCGCATCGTCCGTAAATGCATCTCGTGCCGTCGGCTTGCCGGCGGAATTGTATTGGGGCGCGGACAGGGAGCGATGTCACGACTTGTCCGAGGGGACAAGACGTCATGGGAGATTGCGCCGCCAGGATTCGTTCGAGTTCAAAACAAGCATCGAAACAAATCGGACATGTACTAAAAGGATAATACACAACTGATTTTCGCTGTGTCGTTTGGCATGATCGGGATGTCTCTATCCCCAATGTATCCATCGTGACGCCCAGCCCGGCAGGGAATCTGCTGCATGTCCGCATCCCCGGGCGCCGTCACGCCGAGTCATGCCATACAGCACGCTTCAGTCCATTCGCCGCTATCAGAGCATTTCGATGTTCGGTGGCGGCATCGTCGTCACGATCCTGATCCTGATCGCCTGCGGGCTCGGGATCACGTCGATCGTTTACGGCTATCTGGACGGCGAGCGGCGCAATTTCCTGAACGGCGTCGAAGAGGCGGTCGACGAGGTGCAGGTGGCCGAGACGTCGTTCCGCAACGGCGTCGCGAATACCCAGCTGATCTGGCACGAGCTCGGCGCGGCGCCTCCCGACGTCGTGAACGCGTTCTTCGCCAACGGCCAGCAGTTCGCGATCAAGCCGTATCCGTCGCTCGTGGTCGGCGTGCCGGGGCAAACCGGGCAGCGCGACGAGGTGGCGCGCTATCTCGCGCTGTCGTTCCTGCTGTCGCGCATCGGCGCGGCGAGCTCACTCAATCGCGGGCGCACGCTCGAGGGCTACCACTACAGTACGCGCACGGGCGTGTTCGGCTTCGTGCCGCATCTGTCGCGCGACAATCCCGCGCTCGCGACGACCGAGGCGCGCGCGCGCGTCCTCGCGGCCCTGCATGTCGATTTCGACGGCCCGGCGCCGACCGACGGTCGGCCGCACGTTCGCTGGCTGCCGCCCTACATCAATCCCGTGACGGGGCAGGCGCGTATCCGGATCGCCGCCGAAGCGCGCGCCGACGGCCAGCCGTTCGCGGTGCTCGTCACCGAATACTCACCGGAATACCTGCTGTCATGGCTGCCCGGGCGCGGGACGGCCGGCGTGTTCTTCATCGCGTCGGCGGACAACCGGCTGATCACGATCGATCCCGGCGTCGAGCGGACCAACGCGCTGACCGAGCGCCTGCTGAACCTCGATGTCGCGCATCGCGACCAGGCGGCCGACGAGCCGCTCTTTCTCGACGGTGCGATCGTGTTCCGCTCGCGGCTCGCGGCGACCGGCTGGACGATCGCCTATGTGCTGTCGTGGGCCGACGTGGCGGCCGGCATCGGCGTGCAGGCCGGCGCGCTCGCGGCGTCGACGCTCGTCACGATCGTCGTGATGTGGCTGCTGCTCGTGCGATTCCACCGGCGCGTGCTCGTGCCGGTCTACGCACGTTCGGCGCGTGTGTTCGAGAGCGAGGCGCTGTGCCGCAGCGTGATCGCGATGGCGCCGGTCGGCATCGGCCTCGTATCGCTGTCCGATCGCCGCGTGATGCTCGCGAGCGACGTGCTGGCGCAGATGCTCGTCCCGCACGGCGGCGATCACCATGCGTTGGCCGCGCAGGCGCTGGCGCAATACGACGCGTTCGTCGCGAACGGCGGGGCAGGCCGCACGATGATGACCGAGCTCGTGCTCGATGCACACGGCGACGCGTCGCTGCATCTGGAGGTCATCGCGCACAGCGCGCGTTATCAGGGTGAGGACGTGCTGATCGCGGTTTTCGCCGACACGACCGCGCAGCGCCGGCTCGTGCATCAGCTCGAGGAAGCCGTGCGTGCGGCCGATTCGGCGAATGCGGCCAAGTCGTCGTTCCTCGCCGCGACGAGCCATGAGATCCGCACGCCGCTCAACGTGATCCTCGGCAACCTCGAGCTGCTCGAGCGCACGGCGCTTGATGCGGCACAGCACAGTCGCGTGCAGACGCTGCGTGCATCGGCCGAGGGCCTGCTCGCGATCGTCAGCGACATCCTCGATTTCTCGAAGATCGAGGCCGGCGCGATGACGGTCGAGTCGATCGAGTTCGACGTGATCGCGGTGATCGAGCGCGAACTGGCGGCGTTCGCGCCCGTCGCGAGGGCGAAAGGGTTGCCGCTGTTCGCCGATATCGATGCGAGCGCGGGGCAGCGTATGCGCGGTGATCCGACGCGGCTCGCGCAGGTGGTCGGCAACCTGCTGGGCAACGCGATCAAGTTCACCGGCGAAGGGCGCATCGTCGCGCGCGTGGCGGCGGGCCACGACGCGCGCGGGGAGCCCGAGCTCGCGATCGGCATCGAGGACACGGGCATCGGGATCGATCCCGCGCAACATGCCAGGCTGTTCAAGCCGTTCTCGCAGGTCGACGCGTCGATCACGCGGCGCTACGGCGGCACGGGGCTCGGGCTCGCGCTGTGCGATCGGCTGGTCGCGGCGATGGGCGGGTCGATTTCGGTCGACAGCGCACCGGGCATCGGCAGCCTGTTCACCGTGCGCTTGCCGCTGCGCATGGGCATTGCGCCGAAATCGCCGGTCGGTGCCGGCGACAGCCGGACGCTGATCGTCGTGTCGCCGGAGGACGCGTGGCGCGCGTTCGCATTTCCGCATCTGCGTGCATGGGGTTTCGATGTCGCGATGCATCCGAGTCCGATCGGGATAGCCGCCGGGTGCCTCGTGCGTGCTCATGCGATCGTGCTCTTCGGCGATTCGGACCAGTGGCGGCGCGAGGAGCTCGACAGTCTCGGCGGCGGCACGCCGGTCGTCCTCGCCACGCCGGATGGTCCGCTGCAGCCAGACGTCGCGGGTCGCACGATCCGCGTGTCGAGCTATTCGCTGAACGGGCTGCGCACGGCGATCGAGCAGGCGCGCGTCGCGACTGCCGGGCAGCGGCCCCCGCCGGCCGGTGAAGCCGGTGACGGCCAACCTGTGGCGGCTTCCGGCCCACGTGTGCCGCGCGTGCTGGTCGCCGACGATGCGTCGGTCAACGGGTCGATTTTTCGCGAGCAACTCGACGTGCTCGGCTGCGCGGTCCGGTGCGTGTCGTCCGGGGGGGCCGCGCTCGATACGCTCGCGAACGGTGCATGGGACGTGCTGCTGCTCGGCGCCGACCTGCCCGACATGTCGGCCGGGGAACTGGCGGAAGCCGTCCATGCGCGCGCGCTGCCATGCGACATGATCGTCGTGGCATCGCATCTGGCACCCGACGACGCGCAGCGTTACGCCGCATCGAACGTCGAGTGCGTGCTGACGAAGCCGGTGACGCTGGCCGACCTGCGTCGCGCTGTCGCGCGCGTCGCTCGACAGCGCGGGATCGCGTTTTCCGCCGTCGCGGCGGACGAACGGCCGGCGTCGAGAGCAATGGCCGCCGCGGTGGCCCACTGGCCGGGAAGATAAAAAAGCGACGCCATGGCGGCATAGATCGCCCAGCGTTCAAAACGGGGAAGGCAGACACGCCGCATCGCATAGATGCCGCGTGATTTCGACTGAAGAAGGAAGGGTAAGGCCGTGCGCTATATGGGAAAGGTGTTCGGGCTGCTGCTTGGATTTGCGACGCTGCCGGAGAAATCCAGACGGGATTTCCTCACGAAGCTGAATGAATTCATGATGATGTCGCCGTCGCAGAAGCGGCGGGCCATCACCGAGTGGCAGCATGTCGCGGACGAAGGGTCGGGCGAACCGGACAAGTCCGTGGCAAAACGTTAGGCAGCGGCCAAGGCCGTTTCGCGGGACGGGATGGATCGACGGTATGGGGAAGGCCGTCGATCGGATGTGCGTGGGCGGCGGATCGGCGAACGTGCCTGCCGTTGCGATGCCGTGTCCGGGCCTCGTGGACGGCGCGCCGGCGGTTGCGTCGAAGCCCGGCGGGCGCGGTCCGGCGCAAGCGGCCGCACGTCTATTTCTCGCGGCGACGCGGAACCCGTCTATTATCTTAAAATTACGCTGCGCACCGCCCGATTCGCAGAACATCGCAACGCGACCGTGTCGCGAGATGGATTCGAATCCCGGCGCGTCGCACAACATCGCACGTCGGGCCGCGTGTATCGGGAGAAGAATATAGATGGATGAATTTTTTGTGCGAGTGATGGTGGCGGACGATCATCCTTCGTCCGCACTCGGGATGTCGCAGGCACTCGCGGGCAGCAGCACGATCAAGCTGCTCGGCACTGTCTCGAATTCGACCGACCTGGTGGCGATGCTCGACGTACAGCAGAGCGACGTGCTCGTCGTCGATTACGTGATGCCGGGCGGCAAGTATGGCGACGGTCTCGCGTTGTTGTCGTTTCTGCAGCGTCGCTATCCCGCGCTTCATCTCGTGACGATCACGATGATCGACAATCCGAGCGTGCTGCATGCGATTCAGCGGCAGGGCGTCGGGTGCATCCTCAGCAAGTCCGATGCGATTTCGCATCTGGTCGGCGCGGTTCACGCGGCTTATGTCGGGGCGAATTATCTGTCGCCGTTCGTCAAGCAATTGCTGGCGGGCACCGAGACGTCGACGGGCACGCGCACGCTGACGGCCCGTGAAATCGAGGTCGTGCGACTTTACGGCGCCGGCCTGACGGTCGGCGAGATCGCCGTCCAGCTTCACCGGAGCAAGCAGACGATCAGTTCGCAGAAGTCGAGCGCGATGAAGAAGCTCGGCATCGTCCGCGACGCGGACCTGATCCGCTATGCAAGCGAGGGCCAACTGCCCGAAATGCCCGGGACCAATGCGTAGACCGGCAACCGGCGGGCAGCACCGAGTGACCCGGACGGCGCATGACGCCGTGCCGGCGTCGAGTCGACTTCGATGGTCCGTATGCCCACCAAACTGAAAGCGCTGATTGCGCACGCCACCGCCGCCGCCGCCGCGGGCCGCAAGTCGTTCGAGCCGGGGCGCGTGCGCCGCCAGCAGCAATGGCTGCTGTACGGAAGCGGCGCGGCGATCACGGTGTTCGTGCTGGTCTGCACGGCACTTGTCGCGCGACTCGACTTCCAGGAATCGCTTGCGCAGTACCGGTCGGGGTTCCTGGTACGCAAGGCCGAACTGCTGGCGGAAATGGAAGTGGTCAGGGCCCTCCAGAATCGCTACGTCGAAAACCTCGAGCTGCTAGCCAAGCATGGCGCGAGCGTATCGCCTGATACGTTCGGGCGGTTTGTCGACACTCACGGCAGGATGGTTGCCGTCGGCCACGTGGGGCGTGTGGCGTTTGCAGCTTTCGCTGTCGCTTCGTCATCGCAACCTGCGAACGCTTACGCGCCGTTGCTTCTCAAGTTGCTCGCGCAGGGCGAGGTCACGGGCAACATGCCGCCGCAACAGGCCGGCGATCCGGGAATGGGCGCGTATATCATCGATCCGGACGGCAATTTTGTCATGGTGACGGGGTATCCGCTGGTCAAGCAGGTGCTGGCCCTGCCGGCCGGCTTCGACATCAAGGCATTGATTCGGCAATTGCAACCGCCGCCCGACTTCGTGTCGATGGCGACGGCATCGGATAGCCGGAAGATTTTGCTCGATCGACGCGACGATCCGCTGACCGGACGCTCGACTCTGCGGTTCGCGCAGGCGGTGCGCGACCCGCAGGGCAAGCCGGTTGCATGGTTCGTCGTGATCAGCCGGCCGGAGATCGACAATTTTCTGCGTTCTTCGTCCGCCAGCAAGGATTACGCGCTCGTCAGCCAGGCGGGGCAGGTTCTGACCGGCCGCGAGGTCGCCCCCGCGCTGACGGCCCGTGCGCTCGACTATGCGCGCAAGGCGGGCAGGGAACAGGCGGTCCCCCATCGCGTCGGCATGAATATCGTTATCGGCGACCGAATGCCGGAGTTCCGCGAGGTGTTGACCGCGACCTTCTCGTGGCGCAGCTTGTTCGATGACGTGGCCGCCCGCGTGGGTATCGCAATCGGTCTCGCGCTGCTGGCGATCGGAACGGTGTGGGTCGCGATCGTCATGTTCGACCGACGCGCGTTGCGCCCGGCGAACCGTCGTGCAATCCGGCTGATCGAAAGCGAGGCGCTGAACCGCACGCTGATTCGCACGGCGCCGGCCGGTCTGATGCTGCTGTCGCTCGCCAACGGCGACACTATGGTGCGCAACGAGGCGGCGCAGGCCTACGGCGACGATGCGGTGGCGTCGCTCGGCAAGCGCATCTGGCAGGCCTATCACCGTAATATTGCGGGTGGCCGGGCGCCGCGCGTCGTCACGCACGAATTGTCGGTCGGCCTCGCCGGCGGCGGCACGACCTATCTCGCCGCGCATATCGTCCGTACGCGCTATCGCGGCGTCGATGTGTTGCTCTGTACGCTGACCGACATCACAGCGCGCAAGCAAATGGAAGACAAACTGCGCGAGGCCCGGGAGGCGGCGGACGATGCGAACAAGGCGAAGTCGACGTTCCTCGCGACGATGAGCCACGAGATCCGCACACCGCTGAACGCGATCGTCGGCAATCTGGAATTGATGGAACGCGCACCGTTGCCGGCCGAGGAGCGGCGACGCCTGCAGACGGTGATGTCGTCGTCGGATGCGTTGCTGCGCGTGATCAACGACGTGCTCGATCTGTCGAAGGTCGAATCGAACCAGATGGTGCTGGAGGCCGTGCCGTTCGATTTGTGTGCGGTTCTGCGCGACGTCGCGGCGATTTTCCATCCGCTTGCCGCGGCCCGGCACCTCGCGCTCGAATGCAGGATCGATCCGCGGCTGGCCGACGGCTATGTCGGCGACCCGACTCGCCTGCGTCAGATCGTGTCGAATCTCGTCAGCAACGCCATCAAGTTTACCGAGCGCGGCAGCGTGACGATCGAGGCACGACCGACAGGCGCCGTCGGTCAAGCGCATGCCGTCGAGGTGGTGGTAAGCGACACCGGTATCGGCATCGCGCCGGAGAGTCTGCCGACGTTGTTCGACGTGTATGTCCAGACCGATGCATCGATTTACCGGCGCTTCGGCGGCACGGGGCTCGGGCTGCCGTTGTGCCGGCGCCTCGCGCGGCTGATGCATGGCGACCTGGCGGTCGAAACCCGGCCGGGCCACGGCGCGACGTTCATCGTGTCGTTGCCGCTGCCCGATGCGCCGTCCGGATGGCGTGTCGCATTCGACGAAACGGCATCCGGCGCATCGTCGTTGCCGGCATACGCGGACGACGAGACCCCGCTGCGCGTGCTCGTCGCGGAGGATCATCCGGCGAGCCGCGCGCTGCTGCGCGATCAGCTCGATGCGCTGCAATGCGACGCCATGCTCGTCGCGAACGGTGTCGAGGCGATGCGCGCGTTCTTCGCGCATCCGTTCGACGTCGTGCTGACCGATCTCGGCATGCCGGAACTCGACGGCTTCGCGCTCGCGAACTTTCTGCGCGAGCAGGGGGCGAAAGTGCCGGTGATCGCGATGACCGCGCATGCGACCGACGAAGACCGTCGCCGTTGCCTGCAGGTGGGTGTGGCCGAGATCGTGCTCAAACCGTTGGCGATCGATGCGCTCGAGACCGTGTTGCGGCGGCACGGGATGCGTGGCGCGGGGGGGGGCGGTCCAATCGGCTGATTCCGGCGGTTCGGCGCCGCTGCCGATGACCGACGAGATCCGCGAGAAATTACGAGCCGCGACGCTGCAGTCGCTTGCGGTGATCGACGATGCGCTGTCGCGCGGCCATGCCGGCCCGCTCCGGATTGAACTGCACTCGATGCGAGGCGGCTTCGCGCTGGCCGGCAATACTGACGCAATGGACGCCTGTGCCGCCATGGAGCGGATCGTGAACGAGGGCGGAGCCGAGGCGCTCAGGGATCGATGGGCCGCTTTCCGGAGTGAAATGGTGCGGCAACTCGAATGCTGACCCCGGGCGCGGCCGCTCGGTGCTTGGGCCAAGTCTGGCCGGAGACCACGCGTGGTCGGGCTACTGGTAACTCATCGTGAAGATTGCGACGGCATCGCTGCTTTCCGCTGTCGTGTTGCCGGTCCGGACATAGTGTGCGGTGAGAGGCATGTTGACGCCTTGGTTGTCGGTTTCCGTAACGAGTCGTTGATTCGGGCTGCGGGCTGCGGGCTGCGCTCGAGTCCGGGCCGCAGAAGACTGGCGTCGACTAATTCATGATCCGTACGCCGACGCCTTTCGCCACGGAACCGGGAGGTCGGCTAGCGCTTCGGCCCGAGTACCGGCATGGGTCGCGTCGGTCAGCGTGATGAACATCCGGGTCGTTGCGCCCTGGGTGCCGTCCGCGCACTGCAGATTGATCGCGAAGTTCCGAGCAGGTCCGACGCCCTTTCGGGTCAGGAATCCCACGCGGGAGTTGGCCCACTACTGGACAGCGTCGTTGCACGTGTTGCCAACCCGGATCCCTACGCCAGCGATACCGCTCGGATCGGTGTTGAAGCGGCCGTTAAGGGGCCAATGCCGGTGTAGTCGAGCACGCCGACGGTCTCAGGGGGCTTGCAGCCCCTCACGCCGCTCGATATGTCTCCCACTTTGTAATTTTATCGAGTGCGCTGTTAGATCGTCTGGAACTCCGATTGCGCTGCGTGCGCGTCGGGGCCCACCGCGATGGCGATCGCGTCCACACCCGCAATTCACGGTATTTACATCGATGCCCCGGTGTCGATACCGCACGCTGTTCCCCCGATAGCGCCCCGAATCCATGCCGGCGTGAACCGATACGTCCGGGGCGGCAATTCGTTGCGTGATTCCAGGCGATGGGTGGTTGCGTACCCGGACCTGGTAACCACGCCGCTTCCTGGGTGGATGCCGCCACAGTGACCTTGCTCCGGTGAGATTTCGCACACTTGGCGATGCTGGTGATTTTGATGAAGAGGATTTCAAAATATATTCGAAAATTAGGGGTAATTGGCTGGGCGAAACCAAAATTTCGAACTAATCGTAGTGTTTTGGGTGTCAGTTTCGGGTTCTGTACTAAATGCTGAATCGAGCTGAATTGGCATCATTGATCCCGCTCCGTAAGGAGTCAATCAATCACGTTTCATTTGGAGAAAAGCGTGGCTATCAACAAGACGATTTTGGCATTCGCGGCAGTCGCAGGCATGTTCGCAGCAGGTTCGGCGATGGCTGCCGACGGCACGATCAATTTCACGGGCAACATCACCGCGGCTTCGTGCTCGATCACCGGTGGCGCGGGCACGAACGTGACGGGTGAGAAGGGCAAGCAGGACATCGCGGTCAATCTCGGTACGGTCAGCGCTGATTCGGTCGGCGGGTCGGCAGGTCACGGCATCGCAGGCGGCACATCGATCAACCTGAGCCTCGACTGCGGCAATACGGCAACCGATCTGACGCTCGTCAAGATGAAGTTCGACCCGTTGGCCGGCTCGGGTATCGACGGCAAGAACAACAAGCTGCTGAAGGTTTCGGGCACGGCGAAGGGTGTCGGTATCGGTCTGTACGACGCGAACAACAACCTGATGAACCTGGCGGCGAACGAGACGGTCAACGCCCCGCTGGTCAAGGGCGGCACGGCTGAAGCGCCGGTGTACACCGCCGCGCTGAACATGCGTGCGGGTTACGTTGCAAACGGCGACAAGATCGACGCAGGTACGGCCAACGGCACGCTGCCGTTCACGCTGTCGTACGAGTAATCCCGCCTCATCGAGCGCCGGAACGACCCGTTGTGCCGTTCCGGCGCCGCTTCCAGGTTCAAATCCGCCATGAAGAAATCGCTCATTGCCGGGCTGGTCGCGGCCGGCTCGATGTTGTTCCTTTCCAGTGCGCCGCAGGCCGGCGTTTCGTTGTCCGGCACGCGCGTCATTTATCCGGCGCAAAGCAAGGAAGCGTCGGTCGTCGTCAAGAATCAGTCGAAGGACGACGTGATGATCCAGTCCTGGGTCGAATTGCCCGACGGCACGACGGGCGATCTGCCCTTTGCGATCACGCCGTCGCTGAGCCGTCTCGGCGGCGACAAACAGCAGATCCTGCGGATCTTTTACGCCGGCGAAGGGTTGGCGGTCGATCGAGAGTCGGTGTTCTGGCTGAGCGTGCAGGAAATTCCGCAAAAGGCGAAGGACGACAACTCGCTGCAGATAGCAGTGCGGCAGCGGATCAAGCTGTTCTATCGGCCTGCTCAACTGCCCGGCAAGCCGGAAGACGCCCCGGCTCAGTTGAAGTGGCGCTGGAGCGAAGGTGACGGCAAGCCGGCGCTGGAAGTCGTCAACGACACGCCGTACTTCGTGTCGCTTGGCCACGCCAGTCTCAAGTCGGGTGCCAGCACCTATCCGGTCACGACGGAAATGATTGCGCCCAAGTCTTCGACGCGTCTTGCTGTCAAGGACTATTCCAGTCGCGCGATTCCTGCGAACGCCAAGGTCGAGTTCAGCTCGATCAACGATTTCGGCGCGGCAGTCGATACGCAAGCCAGCGTAACGCAATAGCGCGGTCGTGCCGGAGCTCGTCGTCAGATGTTGCTCAATAAATTCGATGTACTAACGAAAAATCAATAGAGAGCGAGCGGTCGGGACATGAACATAACTGTCAAGAAAATTGTAGAGGCTTGCCAGCGCGCGTCCTGTCTGATGGCGCTCGGCGCCGCACTCGCACCCACTACCGGGCAGGCGGCGGAGTTCAACGAGCTGTTCCTCAAGAAGGGGGATGGCCCCGTCGAGCTGTCGTATTTCGAAAAGGGCAGCTCGGTGGCGCCCGGCATCTACGATGTCGATGTGTCGCTGAACCAGCGGCGCGCGAAACGCGAGTCGATCCTGTTCAGGACGGATGCGTCGGGCGAGGTGCGGCCCGTGATCACGTACGGCCTGCTGAAGGGGCTCGGCGTCGACGTGAAGCGTCTCGAGCGCGAGCACAAGCTGGAGCCTGGGCTGGCTGACGACGCGCCGGTTGATCTCGGTTCGCTGGCCGACGGCGCGGCGGCGAATTTCGACGTCGGCACGCTGACGCTCGATGTCAGTGTGCCGCAGGCCTATGCGCCGGCGCAAACGCGGGGCTATGTCGATCCGTCGATGTGGGATGAAGGCATCACCGCGGTCTATTCGAACTACCAGGCAAACTTCAGCCACGACACGGATTCCGGCTATCGCAGCGATTACGCGTATCTGGGGCTGCGCAACGGATTGAACATCGGTGCCTGGCGGTTGCGCAACGAATCGGCGCTGTCATGGCGGCGCGGCAGTCCGTCGGATCTCGCGGCGAACCGTAGCTACGTGGAGCGCGACCTGCAGCGGATCAGGGGGCGGCTGTCCGCAGGCGAAGTGTATTCGTCCGGCGAGATTTTCGACAGCGTGCGCTTTATCGGCGCGCAGGTCAGTTCAGATACGGGGATGCTGCCGGACAACGAGATCGGCTATGCACCGGTTGTACGCGGTATCGCGCAGAGCAACGCGGTGGTCGAGGTGCGCCAGAACGGCTACGTGATCTATTCGACGTCCGTGACACCCGGTGCGTTCGAATTCCGGGACATTTACCCGAGCGGATCGAACGGCGACCTCGAAATCCGGATCATCGAATCCGACGGGAGCGTTCGCACGTACCGGCAATCGTATTCGTATCTGCCGGTGATGATTCGCCGCGGTACGATGCGCTACGCGTTCTCGGCCGGCCAGTATCGCGGCTATGGCCAGTCGCGGCCCAAGTTCGCGCAGGGCACGCTGGTCTATGGCGTATCCGACAACTTGACCGGCTATGGCGGCTTCATCGGCGCCGAGCGTTATGCGGCTATCGCGCTCGGGGTCGGATACAACTCGCGGCTCGGCGGCGTGTCGTTCGACGTCACGCACAGCCAGTCGAATGCAACCGGGCGCAAGGCGAGCGGGCAGAGCTTCCGGTTCCTGTATTCGAAGACGCTGACGGCCACCGAAACAACTTTCACGATGGTCGGCTATCGCTATTCGACAGACGGCTATCGCACGCTCAGCCAGCACGTCGACGATCTCGATCGCCAGTGGGGGAGCGGCTATCGCCGCCAGAAGAGCCGCGTCGACCTGAACATCAACCAGTCGCTGGGTACGAGCGGCTCACTGTACGCAAGCATCGGCGACGCGAGCTACTGGAACCAGGGCGGGTCGAGCCGCAACATTCAGCTCGGCTATAGCGGTGCGCTGAAGAATCTCAGCTATAGCGTAGCGGTTTCACACACGCGCGATTCAGGGCCGTTCGGCCGTTCCGACACGCAGTTCTCGGCAACGATCAGCATCCCGTTTGGCGGCGGCCAGCGTTCGCATCGCATGTTCGCGAGTACGGTCGCGTCGACGAGCGGCGACGTGAGTACGCAGGCCGGCGTGAACGGGTTCCTGAACGATTCGAACACCGTCAATTATTCGGTGCAGGGCGATTACCGCAAGCGGGCCGGCGGATCGGGCGGCGTGGGCCTCGGCTGGGACACGCCGCTGGCCAAGCTGTCGACGAACTACAACCAGTCCGGCCACGGCAAGCACGTGGACGTCGGTATCGCCGGCTCCGTCGTGGCGCACGGCGGCGGCATTACGCTGGGCCAGACGGTCGGCGAGACGTTCGCGATCGCCGAGGTGCCGGGCGTGCGCGGCGCGCGGTTCTCGTCGTCGTCGAGCATCAGCACGGATCAGCGCGGCTACGCGGTCCTGCCGTATGCACAACCGTATCGCTACAACTGGCTCAGCATCGATACCGAGAGCCTCGGCTTCGACACCGATCTGGCCGACAACTCGAAATCGGTGGTGCCGACGCGCGGCGCGATCGTGAAGGCGAAGTTCGCCGCCGAGACGGGGCGCCGGGTCCAGTTCGACGTAAAGACGTCGAACGGCGGCAAGGTGCCGTTCGGTGCAACGGCCTACGACGAGAGCGGCAAGGTGCTCGGCATGGTCGACGATGCGTCGCGCGTGCTCGTGTTCGGCATCAAGGAGCAGGGGCGTCTGTCGATTCGCTGGAGCGAAGGTTCGTGCGAAGGCGGTTATGCGTTGCCGGAACGGAAGAAGGCGGTCGCGTACGAGCGCGTGGCGATGAGCTGCAGGATCGCGAGGTAGTGACTTCGCCGGGAATGCGAGCTTCGATTGGCGAAGCGTCAGGAGGGCGATGCCTGATATCTCACATCGCATCCGATTTTTCATCCAATGAACCTGCTATTAACAGCAAAAAGTGAGGTAGACCGATTCCGTGACGAACTTCATCATTGAACGGAAGGAGTGCCTTTGTGTGAAATGGGTGCAAATAACTAGGGGGCTGTTTATGGGTTTTTCTCGTTATTTATCTTATTGTTTGCGGCACGCGTCGCATCGCTATACGAGATTTTGCGTTCTGTCGGCTTTGATGCTTACTTCATGTTTTCCGTCAATTGCGCGAGCTGAGCGTGATTATTGCTTGCCGATGGAATCCACGCCGATGCTGAGTATTTACGATCTATATGCATATAATGCACCCATTGATCCTGATGTTCCTGTCGGAACGACGTTGCATTCTCAAACGTCACAGCTGAATGGAAATTGGTTGAGCTTTGAGTGCACGTACATACCAGGTGGAATACAGAGCTCGCTGAAAGGAAGACTCGATCCGGTAGGTGCGTACAACACTTGGCCCAGTGGTGTACCTGGAGTCGGCATCCGGTTGCGGGAGGTCGTAGATTCCCGTTGGTGGCCGATAAACGACGATCTTCCGAACAGCACGATGATTTCCTATGGGCCGAAGACAATGGTCATCGAATTTGTCAAGACGGGGAATATTAGCCTTAATGGGGGTGTTGTTCAAGGTGAAATCGCCGGGATGTGGATTCGAAAAAATAAACAACAGATTGTCAGTATCAGAGTTTTGGGGGCAATTCAAATTCGTCCAAAGCCTCCAGTGTGTACGGTAACGACAAAATCGATTACTGTTCCGTTCGGGCAGATTCAGTTGCCATCCAACGTGGGTAGTGTCACATTGGCCAAGCCTTTTGATATCACGATCAAATGTACCGGATCGGCACACGGCGGTGTTTCTAACGTCTACATGACCATGACCGACGTTCAAAAGCCGGCGAATCGGGGGGATCAACTGACCCTCGATCCCAAGGGAGGGGCAACTGGTGTAGCCGTCCAAATTCTGAACAATGGGAAGGCGGTCAAATTCGGCGCCGACTCGAATGCGCCAGGCAATACAAATCAATGGTTTGTGCGGCAGACGGGTGATGGAACATTCAATATTCCGCTGTCTGCCCGATATGTCCGGACTGCAATGCAGATGCAGCCGGGCGTCGCAAATGCGGCAGCGAGCTTTACGATGAGCTACCAGTAAACGGGGTGCGGGTTTCGGAGAGTTTCGAATCCGGGCGGATCACACTGACCGCTCGCGTTCCGAATACATGTAAGGTCGGGTGAAATGGCCGGCGGCTTCGACGAAGCCGCCGGCCATCGTTTTTCCGGCACCCACTCTTCAAACGAGCGGGTGCCGATATGCCGAACCCAACGGGTTCAACGGGCTATCACCAACTGACGGGGCCGTAGTGCAGCCGTCCGTCGATCTTGCCGAAGTTTAGGCCGACCATGAAATAGGGCTGAGCCGGACCGCTGACCGAACTGGCTTCGATGGTGCCGCTGTCCGTATTCTCCCCGACCAGACTGCCCCAGAAAAACGGACCGTATGTCGGCGATACCAGGTGGAGACGACTGCTCGACGTCGACGCCCGGATCGTGCCGGCGTTCTTGCCGACGAGGCCGCCCAGGTTTGAACGGTCGCCCGTAATCGTGCCAGTGGACGACGCATCCTCGATGATGGCGCCCTTGTCGTTCAGCCCCGCCAGGGGCCGCCCACGTTCGATCCGTCCGCCGCTGCATTGCCGGACGCGGACGCATGGCGGACGATCGCGTTGTTGCCGCGGTTCGTGCCGACCAATCCGCCGACGCGGCTACCGTAGCCGGCCGTCACGTTGACGTTGGCTTGTACGGTGTCCAGCACCCCGGTGTTCAGGCCAACGAGTCCGCCGACATCGCTCGCATCGCCTGCGCTGACCCTGCCATCGACGCTTGCGTTCGATACGGTGCCGTCATTCGTGCCGACGAGCCCGCCCGCGTGGCTGTCGCGGCCCGCCGTTACCGTGGTCTTTACGTGTGCGTTGCGGATCGTGCCGCTGTTCTTGCCGGCCAGACCGCCGACATGGCCACTCATCACATCCGTTACGTCACTGTCCGATCGCACGTTGTCCAGCGTGCCGCCCGCGTTTTCGCCGATAAAGCCGCCGATCGCGATCGCACCGTTGGCCCGGACCAGGCCGGAGGCGGACGCGTTCGCGATCGTGCCGCCGTCGCGGTTCTTGCCGGCGAAGCCGCCGACATAGCTGCCTTTGCCTGCCGTGACCGTGGCGTTGGCCGATGCGTCGCGAATCGTGCCGAAGTTGACGCCGACAAAGCCGCCGGTGCTCGTGTCGTCGCGGCCGGACACACGCCCGCGGCTCGATGAGCGAACGATCTGGCCGTCGTTCATGCCGACGAACCCGCCGATGCTCTGGACTTCGCGGCTGTACGATCCCTGGAACGGCGAGCCGGAGCGGCCGGACAAGGTGACGTCGGCGGACGCCGTGCTGTCGGCGATCGTGCCGGCGTTGACGCCGACCAGGCCGCCGACGGAGAGCGTGTTGGCGCTGCCCGAGACACGCCCGGCAAAGTTCGCGCGGTCGATCGTGCCGGCGTTCCGGCCGACGAGGCCGCCCATCATGACCACGTCCCGGCCGTTGTACGAGACGCTCATGTTTTTCGCGTTGACGTTCTCGATGCGTCCGCCCAGGTTGTCGCCGACGAGCCCGCCGACGAACGTGGCGCGGGCGGCCGACGTGCCGTCGACGGTGAGCGAGTCGAGCGTCAGGTTGGCAAGATAGCCGGTGCTTTGCCCGAACAGGCCGATGTTCGGCCCGGTGCCGGTGATCGCGAGCCGGCTGATCGTGTTGCCAAGGCCGTCGAAGATGCCGGTGAACGCATTGCCGGTGGCGCCGCCGATACTGACAAAGTTCGCGTTCGCGCCGTCGATCGCGTTCCCGATTACGTAGCGGCCGCCAAGGTTCGCGTCGACATTGCGCAGGTCGGCGATGGTATGGAGCACCTTGTAGTCCTCGCCGTTCGAGCGGAACGACGCGTTGTCGCCGGACAGCGTGACGGCAGCACCGTTGTTCAGCGTGTGGCCGTTCTTCGAATTGAGCTCGAGGTGCGCGTTACGGCCGGTGAGCTTGACCGCATCGTTGATGCGGATCTTGTCGGCGGCGTTGACGTTCAGGCTCGCATTCGTGCCGGTGGACGATAACGTTTGCGTTAGCGCTACATTGCCTTTCTGAGACGTGAGCGTGAGCGAGCGATCGTTGTTCCATGCGACCGGGCCGCCGACCGTCAGGTCGCCCTGCGTGTTGGTCAGCGCGACGTTGGTGGTGCCGAGGTTGTTCGACAGCGTGTCGGCATCGATCGATGCGCCGGCCGGATAGAGGCTGTCTGCGTTGTTGTTCGCAACGCCGGCGTTGGCTGCTTCGATGGTCCAGGTGCCGGCCGTATTGCCCGCGCGCGTGTCGACTGTGGTGCCGCGTGCAACGCGAACCTGTTCGCCGCGGGTGAGAATCGAGCCGGCCGGCGCGTCGGCTTCGGCTGCGCTCGTGTCGAGCTTGCCGGCGACGTTGACGGTGCCGCCGTCGAGCGTGATCTTGCCGGCGCGGCTGGCGAGGCCCTTCGCTTCGATCGTGCCGGTGTTGTTCACCACGGCATTGAGCAGGTTGTCGGCTGCCCGCGCGGTCATCAGTACTTCACCGCCGTCGGCCTTCAGCAGGCCGCCGTTGTTGGCCTGCGCATCGACCGCGCCGCCTTCGACCTGCAGGCTGAGCAGGTCGCTGCCGTCGAAGTTGACCTTGAACGTGTTGCCTGCGCCGAGCGCGACGCGGCCCATCTTGGCCTGGATCACGCCATTGTTGGACACGCGCGCACCGAGCAGCGCGACACTGCCGCCATCGGCGGCGGTGATGCGGCCGTCGTTGACGATCGACGCGGTGGAGTTGCCCGAGAAGCGGTAGTTGCCGGCGAGGAAATCGGCGTCGGCGATGTTCTGGGTGGACGCGACGAGGCCGCCGACGTTGATCTGTGCGCCCGAGCCGAACAGCACGCCGTTCGGGTTGACGAGGAAGACCTTGCCGTTGGCGTCGAGCTGGCCCTGGATCTGGCTGCCGTTGTTGCCGACGACGCGGTTCAGTGCGATCGACTGCTTGCCGGGTTGATAGAACGAGACGCGCTCGCCGCCGGCGATGTTGAAGTCGTTCCAGTTGGTGATCAGCTTGTCGGTGTGCTGGTTGATCGACATCGTCTTGCCGTCTGCGTCGCGCAGGATATCGGCCTTGCCGGCGGTGATGTTCTCGCCGGAGGGCAGCGCGAAGGCTGGCAGGCTGACGATACCGAGCAGGGAGAGTGCGGCGGCGACGCGCTTGGCGCTACCGGGTTTGGCACGGCGGCGCGCGGTTTCCCCGACCGCGCTCCAGCATCCCTGAGCCTGGTTCCAGATCAGTGCGTAGGTCTTGTTCATCGTTTGGTCTTCCTGATGGTTTTTTTAGGAAATCCGGCCGACCGTGAAGGCCGATCGGCCGGAGGGTGGCTGCCGGCGGCCTCGCGGCCGCCGGCTACGAGCGGGCAGGCCGCTCGCATCAGGTGACGGAATCCGGCATGCCGTTCACACGGCGGAGCCGGAACCGTCCGGGTTCACGCTCAGGGCTTCACCTGACCGTAATTCACGCCGACCAGCGCGCCGTAGGACTGGTCGTAGCCAGCCTTCACGTCGACGCGGCTGGTGCTCGACGAGCCGGAGACGCGACCGAAGTTGCCGCCGACGAGGCCGCCCAGTCGGGCGTAGCGGCCGCCGGATACGGTGCCGCTCGACGACGACGCGGTGATCGTGCCGCCGTTGCTGCCGACGAGGCCGCCGACGTAGCTGGCGTCGCCGCCCTTGGCGGAGCCCGTCGCATGCGACTGGTCGACTGTCCCGGTCATGATGCCGACGAGGCCGCCGACCTTGCCCTGCGTGCCGGCTTCAACGTCGCCCGACGCCGTCGACCGCGCGATGGTCCCGTACTCGTTGCTGCCGACTAGGCCACCGGCCGACGAGAAATCGCCGGCCTTCACCGCGCCCGTGGCGCGGGAATCGGCAATCGTCCCGCTGTTACGGCCGGCGAGGCCGCCGGCGTAGCTTGATTGCCCGGCCAGGACCTTGCCGTTGGCGCTCGACGTGCGGATGAGACCCTGGTTGAGCCCCACGAGGCCGCCTGCCGTGCTGGCGTTCAGAACGGTGACGCTGCCCGACGCGTTGGAGGAATCCAGCGTACCGGTGTTGATCCCGGCAAAGCCGCCCGCCGTGCTGTTATTGCCCGCGGTCACGTTGCCGGATGCGTCGGATGCCTCGATGGTGCCGGCATTCGTGCCGGCGAAGCCGCCGGCCGTGCTGTTGTTGTCGCCGGCTACGTTGCCGCTGGCCAGTGATGTCTCGATGAAGCCGTCGTTCGAGCCTGCGAAGCCGCCGAGCGTCGATTTGCCCGTGGCCCGGACGTTGCCTTGCGCGTGGGACGCATGGATGCGACCCGCGGTGCCGTTGCGCCCGGCGAAGCCGCCGACGACGCTGTCGGCGCCCGCGACGACGTTGCCCGTCGCGGTCGATTCGTCGATGTCGCCGTCGTTGTAGCCGGCGAAGCCGCCGGCTACCGCGTTGCGGCCCGCCGTCACGTTGCCGTTGGCCTGCGATTTCAGGATCCGGCCGCTGTTGGTGCCGACGAGCCCGCCGATCGTGCTCGATGCGGCCGCGAACACGTCGCCGTCGGCCGTGGACGCGTCGATTTCGCCCAGGTTCACGCCCGCGAGGCCGCCCGCGACGCTGCGTTCACCGACGCTCACCTTGCCGCTCGCGCGCGAATTCGCGATGGTGGCCAGGTTGAGGCCGACGAGCCCGCCTGCGATGGCGTTATTGCGCGCAGTCACGCTCGTGGACGACGACGATTGCTTGATGATGCCGTTGCCGTCGTTGAAGCCGACGAGCCCGCCGACCATCGGGTTGGAGCCTGTCGCGTTGATGCGCCCCGCGCTCGACGAGCGCTCGATCAGACCGGTGTTGTGCCCGACGAGGCCGCCCGTGGGGCCGTTGTGCGCGGCGTTGATCTCGACGTCGGCCTGGCTGTCGCGGATGGTGGCCGACACCGGCGGCTTGTTCAGCAGCGTCAGGTTTTCACCCACGAGGCCGCCGATCGCTTGCGCGTAGCGATCGCCGTCGATGCGGCCGGTGACCTTCGCATGCTCGATCGTGCCGCCATAGTTGGAGCCGACGAGACCGCCGATGATTGCCGATCCCGTCGCCGAGACCGTGACGTTGTTGGCCGTCACGTTCGAGATCGTGCCCGAGTTGCTGCCGGCGAGCGTGCCGACCGAAGTCAGCCAATACGGCACACCCGATGCGGTCGTGACGATGTCGCTCAGGTTGAGGTTGGCGATGCGGCCGGCGTTGTGCGAGAACAGGCCGACGGACGACTGGCCCGGATTGGAGATGCGCAGGCGCTCGATCGTGTTGCCGAGGCCGTCGAATACGCCGTAGAACGATTGGTCGCCGCCGATGCTGCGGAAGCTCGTATTCGCGCCGTCGATCGTATTGCCGATCACGTAGCGGCCGCCGCGGTTTGCATCGACGTTACGCAGGTCGGCAACGGTATGCAGCACCTTGTAGTCCTCGCCGTTCGAACGGAACGACGCGTTGTCGCCGGACAGCGTCACGGCAGCGTTGTTGTTCAGCGTATGGCCGTTCTTCGAATTGAGTTCGAGGTGCGCGTTGCGGCCGGTGAGCTTGACTGCATCGTTGATGCGGATCTTGTCGGCGGCGTTGACGGTCAGGCTGGCGTTGGTGCCGGTGGCCGACAGCGTTTGCTGCAGGTCGACGTTGCCTTTCTGCGACGTGAGCGTGAGCGCGCGATCGCTGTTCCACGCGACCGGGCCGCCGACCGTCAGGTCGCCCTGCGTGTTGGTCAGCGCGACGTTGGTCGTGCCGAGGTTGCGCGACAGGGTGTCGGCGCCGATCGAGCGATCGCCGTTGACGCCGGCGTTGGCGGCTTCGATGGTCCAGGTGCCGGCGGTGTCGCCTGCGCGCGTGTCGACGTGAGTGTCGGCCGCAACGTCGACGCGCTCGCCGCGCGTGAGGATCGAGCCGGCCGGCGCGCCGGCTTCGGCCGCGCTCGTGTCGAGCGTGCCGGCGACCTTGACGGTGCCGCCGTCGAGCGTGATCTTGCCGGCGCGGCTGGCGAGGCCCTTCGCTTCGATCGTGCCGGTGTTGTTGACGACGGCGTTCAGCAGGTTGCCCGCTGCCCGCGCGGTCATCAGCACTTCGCCGCCGTCGGCCTTGAGCAGGCCGCCGTTGGTGGCCTGTGCATCGACGGCGCCGCCTTCGACCTGCAGGCTGAGCAGGTCGTTGCCGTCGAAGTTGACCTTGAACGTGTTGCCGGCGCCGAGCGCAATGCGCCCCATCTTCGCCTGGATCACGCCGTTGTTGGACACGCGCGCGCCGAGCAGCGCGACGCTGCCGCCGTCGGCGGCGGTGACGTGGCCGTCGTTGACGATCGACGCGGTGGAGTTGCCCGAGAAGCGGTAGTTGCCGGCGAGGAAATCGGCGTCGGCGATGTTCTGGGTGGACGCGACGAGGCCGCCGACGTTGATCTGTGCGCCCGAGCCGAACAGCACGCCGTTCGGGTTGACGAGGAAGACCTTGCCGTTGGCGTCGAGCTGGCCGTGGATCTGGCTGCCGTTGTTGCCGACCACGCGGTTGAGCGCGATCGACGTGGTGCCGGGTTGATGGAACGACACACGCTCGTTGCCGGCGATGCTGAAGTCGTTCCAGTTGGTGATGAGATTGTCGGTGTGCTGGTTGACGAGCATCGACTTGCCGTCGTTTTCGCGAATGATGTCGGCCTTGCCGGCGGTGATGTTCTCACCGGTGGGCAGCGCGAACGCGGGCAGCGAGGTGAGGCCGAGCAGCGAGAGGGCGGCGGCGATGCGCTTGGCGCTGCCGGGTTTGGCGCGCCGGCGCGCCGTTTCCCCGACGGCGCTCCAGCATCCCTGGGCCTGGTTCCAGACCAGTGCGTAGGTCTTGTTCATGAGCGTTATTTCCTCTGGAAAAGTACAGGGTGATTGCTTCGTATCGATACGTATACCTAACGAAGCGGAAAGGGCCGAAAACACGCAGGATGCATGCCTTCGACGAGGTGGGCGGCGACGCCGCCCGTGCTGCTTGCGGCTCGCCCTGCCTGGCGGGCCGCTCGCCGCGTACCGCTCAGAAATACTGGGCGGCTTGCAACCAGACACTCGGTGACCGCGTGGGCGACGCGACCGGATCGGCGTAACCGACCGGTAGCGCGGCGGTGAGATTGATTTGATGGCGCGCGCCGAACCAGCTCGCGCCGATGCCGAGCGACGACAATTGCACGGTATTGCGTTCGCGGGACCACCGCTGCTTGCTGAGCTGGATGCGGCCCGTGTCGGCGAACACGCTCAGTTGCAAGCTGGGCGCGGCGAGATAGCGCAGCTCGGCCGTGGCCTGCCAGCCCTGGTCGCCGCTGCCGGCGCCGAGTGCGAACGCACGCACGCCATACGGCCCGCCGAGGTTGAATTTTTCCGAAGAGTCGAGGTTGCGCGACGACAGTTGCGCACTGAATTGCGTGTAGAGCTGGAATCGCGAACCGAGCGCCTGCAGCCGCAGCGCGTTGATGTTCAGTTTCGCGAACTGACCGAGGGTATGGGCGTAGTAATTCATGTCGAGCGGATCGTTGCTGCTCAAATGCCCGATGCCGACGGTCGCGGAGAAGCCGGTGCGGCCGCCGCCGCCGAAACCGTCCTGGCGGTTGCCGTTCACGCCGAACGACCACAGATCGACGGTCTTGTCGCCGACCACGTCGAATATGCCGTACACGTCGCGCAGATGCTTGTTTTCGTAGGTAACCAGAGCATCGACGCTCGTGCGCCGGCTGCGCACCAGCGGCTGCGTGACGAACGCGGAGCGGACGTCCGCTCCGCCGTGGTAGCGAAGCTCCTTCAGGCTGCCGCCGATCCGGTAGTTCATGTCGGAATACGCGATGCCGACGCGCGTGGACGCGGGGCCGACCGGCACCTGGTACGACGCGCGGTAGTAGCGCTGGTTCGTATTGCTCGTCAGGCCGCGCAGCGAGAAGCGGTCGCCCACGCGCAGCGGCGCGTTGACGTCGATGCTGCCCGTCGCGCGGTAGCGGCCGGTCAGCGGATCGCCGAAGTTGTCGAATTCAACTGAGCCGGTGGCGAAGCGACTGCGTTCGGTATCGATCACGAGATCGGTCGTGCCGGGCTCGGCGCCGGGCCGCAGCGTGCCCTTCGCATCGACGCCGGGCATCTCGTTCAGCAGCATGAGGCTGCGCTCGAGACGGTTGCCGCTGATGATCTCTCCGGGCTGCAGCGACGCAAGCGGTTGACGCAGCGCGCGATCCAGTACGCGTGTGCGGTTGCGCAGCTCGAGCTGCCCGTAGCGGCCTTCGACGACGACGATGCGCACGACACCGTGCTCGATGTCCTGGTGGGGCAAATAGGCGCGGGCGAGCACGTAGCCGTGTTCGCGGTAATACGTCGTGATTCTCGCCGCGGCCTGTTGCAGATCGCCGAAGCTCAGCTCGCGGCCGACGAGATCGACGAGTAGCGCGTCGAGCCGTGCGGCGGGAATGGCCGCATTGCCTTCGATGGCAAATGCGCTGACCGGAATGCGCGGCCCCTCGGCCGCGGCAGACGAAGGCGCTTCGTCGGGTGGCGGCATCGCGAGATCGGGCGCGGCGGGAACGGGCAGTGTCGGGCGGAGTGTCTCGACATCGCGCAGCGACTGTCCCGCATTCGGCACCTGGGCTTGCGCATGGGCGATACCGTGAAGCGATAGCGCGAGGCCGGCCACGCACGCGATGCGGAACCGGCCTGATCGCCTGTCGGCGATGGATTCGGAGCGGAGGAACGGGCGAGCACGGCGCATGGCCGCTAGCTTGGCGGGAGGAAAAGCGGGTACTGGCGCCTGCATCGGGGGCGTCCCGGGCTCGGCGTCGAGAGAGCGGATGAGGGGGATTTTCGACCTCGATCGGTTGTGCTGTTCGGCCGATGCGTGGTTCCTCGCTTAGGCCCTTTGAGATGCCGACGATGGTACGAAATGGTTCCTGAGATGAATATGGAACAAGTACGAGTGGCTCGTTCCCTTTATTCATTCTTGTCAGATTCTTCGACTCAATCGGATCCGTGCTCGAGACGCCGATGCGCGACGCGTCGGTGGCAGCCATCGCTTCAACGCAGCAAGCATCGGCCGTTCGATCCACACATGACAGGCGCAGCCGCATGCGCAGACAACGGCCAGCGTCGCGAGCACGGCCGCTAGGCCCGGCCCCGTGCCGGCATCGAGGCGCACGCCGACGATCTTGCTCGCAGCGCCGATCACATACGGATGCAGCAAATTGATCGAATCGAGGTGGAACACCTGCGGGTCGCCCGTCTGCGAGCCGCGGATCACGAACATCTGCGCGGCGTCGGCGGTATTCGCGTTCACGCTGCCGGCCTGCGACAGCGCGTCGGACAGCGTCAGCCGGCCGTCGCGCAGCGGCACCGCGAGCGACGGCTTGTTCACCTCGCCCATCACGTACACGCCGTAGTCGCTGCGCGCCGGCACGTGCAGCAGGTCGCCGGCTGACAGCACGACGTCGGCCGGATTGCGGCCGTCGCGCAGCATGCGCGTCAGGTCGAGCGGATAGGACACGCCGTCGCGCACGAGCGTCATGCGGCTCTGGTCGGCGGCCGTGCCGAGCCCGCCCGCGCGGCCGAGCGCTTCGTAGAGCGTCATCGGCACGTCGTTGACGGGCTGCGCACCCGGCGTGCGGACTTCGCCGTCGATATAGACCTGCTGCGAGCGGAACGACGCGACGCGCAGCGTTACTTGCGGATCGCGATAGACACGCGACAGCGCGGCGGCGATACGGGCCTGCGCGGCGTTGGCCGTGAGACCGGCGACCGGCACGCTGCCGGCGAACGGGAATGCCACGTTGCCGTGCGGATCGACGACGAAGCCGGCGACCGGGTCGGCCGCGCGCGGTGCGTTCTGCTGCGCGGCGCCTTGTGCGGCAGCGAGCTCGGGGTGATCCCAGACGGTGATCTGCAGCACGTCGCCGGGGCCGAGGCGGTAAGCGCCGGGCGCGGCTGCCGGCGGGCCGGACGGCAGGTTCTGCTGCTGCGCGGCCTGTGCGTCGAGCTGGCGAATCAGGCTGGCATCGATCGCCGTGATCCGGAACGGAAGGGCACGCCCGTTGGCGTTTGCGTGTCCGGCGGCCTGGCCGTCGGTGGTGGCAGGCGGGGCGCTCATCTGCATGCCGGGTGCGAATGCACAGGCCGACAGTGCGACGCTGACCGCGGCGGCGAGCAGCGTGCGCACGCGGCAGGGACGTGCGGATCCAGCCCGCTCGATCATGGCTGAAGTCATCAGTCATCCTTATCGTGATGCGGCGACGTGCGTTGGCGGTGCCGCGTGCGTATCAGTACGCGTTGCGGTGCGACCAGCCGCGCTGGGCGGTGGCCAGGACGATGCGCATGTCGAGGGCGAACGACCAGTTGCGCAGGTAGTGGAGATCGGCTTCGGCGCGGCGCTGCATTTTTTCGACGCGGTCGGTCTCGCCGCGCAGGCCGTTGATCTGCGCCCATCCGGTGATGCCGGGCTTGACGCGGTAGCGGTGGATGTAGCCGTCGACGATTTTCCGGTAGAGGTCGTCGTGTTCGAGCGCGTGCGGGCGCGGGCCGACGACCGACATCTCGCCGCGCAGCACGTTGAGGAATTGCGGCAGCTCGTCGAGGCTCGTGCGGCGCAGGAACGCGCCGACCCGTGTGATGCGCGGATCGTCGCGCGCCGCCTGGCACACTTCGCTGCCCGCGTCGTGCAGCCGCATCGTGCGGAACTTGAAGATCGTGAACGCCTGGCCGTCGGCCCCCTTGCGCTGCTGGCGGAACAGCACGGGGCCATTCGACGACAGCCGGACCGCCGCCGCAATCGCGAGGAGCAGCGGCGCCAGGACGACGAGGACGGTGGCGGCGAACACGCGATCGAAGATCGCCTTGTGCAGCAGCGCGCGAGACGACAGCGGCGACGCGACCAAGTTGATCGCCGGTGCGCCGACGAGGTCGATCATCTCGCCGTCGAACATCGCGAGCTTGCTGACATCGGGCATGAAGCGGATGTTGACGAGATCGTCGCGGAACACGTCGAGCACGGCCATCACGACGCGCGCCTCGCCGATCGGCAGCGCGAGCCAGACTTCGGGAATCGCGTGGGCGCGGACATGCCGGGCGAACGTATCGAGATCGGCAAAGCACGGCATGCCGTCGGGGCGCGTGGTGTCGGCGCTGGCGATATCGCACATCGCTGCCGCGCGGAATCCGGCCGACGGCGCACCGGCGATGCGGTCGAGGACGGCGTCGCGATGGGCGCCGGTGCCGACGATCGCGACGAGGCGATCGCTTTCCTGCGGGCTGCTGATCCGTTCGAGCGTCGTGCCGGCGACGACGCGCGACGCGACGAGCGCGATGCCGCTCGTCGCCGTCCAGAGCAGGTACCAGGGCAGCGGAATGGCCAGGGTTGGCGCCAGCACCCGCATCACGAGCGCCGCGCCGGCCTGCGCGGCCAGCCACGCGAACGCGGTCAGCAACGCAGTGCGGTGCGTGGGGGTATGGGCGGGCGCATGGTAGAGGCGGAATGCGGGAAACAGCATCAACGCAAAGGTCGCTGCGCAGGCGACGGCGGCCAGTTCGGACAACGGGTCGCCGTCCGGGCCAGGCAACACGAGCGCGGCGGCCAGCGCGCCGAACGAGATCAGTGCGACGTCAGCGATACGCGCGATCAGGCCGCCTGCGGCACGCGCTGCATGCGCGTACCGTGGTTCGAATGAAATATCCATATACCCTTCTGCTGCCGTTCTGATTTAAAAGGACGCCCGTCGGCCCGATTGCGACGCGAAACCGCACGCTCGGCCGAAGCGGAGCGCGGCCGCTGTTTCCACTGCATGGGAAATGCCATCGGGGAAGGAGACGCTGCCTGGGGTGCCGGTCGGCGCTGATGCGCTGCAACGGTGCTATCCGCGCCTCGCGCGATGAGGGACGAATACTTGCGAAACGTTGCGGCCGACTCGACAGGGTCAATTTTCGGGAAGCAGGGGCCTGATTTAAATAGAATGCCTAATAAATGCCGTTCAAATGGATTCGTGCAAGTACGAATCAGCCGGATTGCGGTCCGAATGGGCGATTGACGGAGTCGGACGCGTCTTTAGAAAGGCACGCGATGTCGGGGCGTCGAGGCGAACGATTCGCAACGAGCGGCGCGTGGTGGGCTGGAAAGCGAGGGTTGGGGGCAGCCGAAGAGACGGCGTGCGGAACGGAAGACGTGTAGGGGACAACGGCAGCTGCAACGGCAACGGCGATCCGGGCGATCGCCGTGATCCAGGCGCCGGCGCGCGACCCTTGGCGCGCCGGCGGTTCATCTCGAATTCGTCAACCGTTCCGGAAAATCTCGCTATATGCGCTCAACGCCGGCACGCCGCCGAGATGCGCATACAGCACCTTCGACCCCGGCTCGAATTCCCCGAGCCGTACCTTGTCGATCATCCCGTGCATCGACTTCCCTTCGTACACCGGATCCGTCAGCATGCCTTCGAGCCGCGCGCACAGGCGGATCGCTTCGAGCGTGCCGTCGTTCGGCAGCCCGTATTCGGGGCCGGCGTAGCGCGTGTCGAGCACGACGTCCGCGGCGGTGATCGGCCGGCCGAGATCCACGAGCTCGGCGGTATGCCGCGCGATGCGCGTGATCTGCTCGTGCGTGCGCTCGGGCGTCGCCGATGCGTCGATGCCGATCACGCGATCCGCGCGCCCGTCAGCCGCGAAGCCGACGACCATCCCCGCCTGCGTGCTGCCCGTCACCGAGCAGACCACGACATAGTCGAACTTGAACCCGAGCTGTGCTTCCTGCTCGCGCACTTCTTCCGCGAAGCCGACGAACCCGAGGCCGCCGAGCGGATGCTCGGAACACCCGGCCGGAATCGGATACGGCTTGCCGCCCGCCTGCCGCACGCTCTCCATCGCTTCTTCCCAGCTGCGGCGAATGCCGATGTCGAAGCCGTCGGCAACGAGCCGCACGTCCGCGCCCATCATGCGCGACAGCTGGATGTTGCCGACGCGGTCGTACACGGGGTCTTCGTAGTTCACCCAGTGTTCCTGCACGAGCACGCACTTCATCCCGAGATGCGCGGCGACGGCCGCGACCTGGCGGGTCTGGTTCGACTGCACGCCGCCGATCGACACGAGTGTGTCGGCGCCTTGCGCAAGCGCATCGGGGACGAGGTATTCGAGCTTGCGCGTCTTGTTGCCGCCGAACGCGAGGCCGCTGTTGCAGTCCTCGCGCTTCGCATACAACTCGACCTTGCCGCCGAGATGCGCGCTCAGGCGCTTGAGCGGCTGGATCGGCGTCGGGCCGAACGTGAGCGGATAACGGGGAAAGCGTTGCAGGTTCATCGACAAGCTCCGGATAGCGGTGGGCGGAAGATCGGACCGTTCGGGCGCGGCCGGCGCGCCAGGTCCCGATGGAAAAATGATAGGCAGGACCGTGAGAAATGAGCTTGCGAAATAAATCGCTCAGGCCTACGTTATCGATCGGAAGAAGATGAAACGGGTAATTTTGATTCGTGAAATAGAAAGGAGACGCAATGAAATTAGATCGAAGCAGCGCATCGCCGGCCGATGCCGCGCCGGCGCTCGATCGCATCGACCGCGCGATCCTCAGGCAGTTGCAGCAGGACGCGTCGATCTCGAACGTGAGCCTCGCCGCGAAGGTGAAGCTGAGCGCCCCGGCGTGCCTGAGGCGTGTCGAGCGGCTGAAGGAAATGGGGCTGATCCGCGGCATCGTCGCGCTGCTCGATCCGAAGCCGCTCGGTGCCGGGATGCTGGTCGTGATCGGCTTCGTGCTCGATCGTTCGACGCCGGAGGCGTTCGCCGCATTCGAGAAGGCCGCGCAGAAAGTGTCGGGGTGCGTCGAATGCCATGTGGTGACCGGCGAATTCGACTATTTCATGCTGGTGCGCACGCGCGATAACGAGAGCTTCAACCGGTTGCACGCCGAACAGCTGCTGTACCTGCCCGGTGTGCGGCAGGTGCGCTCGTTCATGGTGCTCAAGGAGATCCTGTCGACGCATGCGCTGCCGTTGTAGCCCCGACGGCGGCACTCGCGCTCGCCGTCCCGACGAGCCGCCGACCGGCCGGGGACGGGCGCGAATCGACCTGCCGGCGCGGCTGGCGACGCAACGATGACGCCTGCCCGACAGCGCCAAAAACGGCCGAACGGCAGCGCTCCCGGGCACGATTGCGTCATCACGACGTTGCTTGGCACGATCGCGTATGCTCGTTCCGTCAGCGGCGATGGCGGCTGCCGTTGCCGGATCAATCGTGTAACGACCGAACAACGAGCGAGGGCATGATGGCAAGACAGACGATGGCGGAATACCTGGCGAAGACGCTGGCGGCAGCGGGCATCGAGCGCATCTGGGGCGTGACGGGCGACAGCCTGAACGGGCTGTCGTTCAGCCTGAGCCAGATGGGCTCGATCCGCTGGATGCATACGCGCCACGAGGAAAGCGCCGCGTTCGCGGCCGGCGCGGATGCGGCATCGACCGGCCGGCTTGCGGTGTGCGCGGGCAGCTGCGGCCCCGGCAACCTGCACCTGATCAACGGCTTGTACGACTGCCACCGCAATCACCAGCCGGTGCTCGCGATCGCCGCGCACATTCCGTCGACCGAGATCGGTCTCGGCTACTTCCAGGAAACCCATCCGCAGGAACTGTTCCGCGAATGCAGCCATTTCGCGGAACTCGTGACCAACGCGTCGCAGTTCCCGCGCGTGCTTGCCCGCGCGATGCGCACGGCGATCGAGGAGCGCGGCGTCGCGGTGATCGTGCTGCCGGGCGATATCGCGCTCGGCGACGGCCCGGAAGAAGCGCCGGCGTGGAGCGAATCGGCGCCGCCGTCGATCCTGCCGGCCGACGCCGATCTCGACCGGCTCGCGGCGCTGCTCAATGCATCGGACGCGGTCACGCTGCTGTGCGGCAGCGGCACACAGGGCGCGCACGACGAAGTGGTCGCGCTGGCCGACACGCTCGGCGCGCCGGTCGTGCATGCGCTGCGCGGCAAGCAGTTCGTCGAATGGGACAACCCGTTCGACGTCGGGATGACGGGGCTGATCGGCTTCAGCTCGGGTTATCACGCGATGGAATCGTGCGACACGCTTGTGATGCTCGGCACGGATTTCCCGTACCGCCCGTTCTATCCGGCGAACGCGAAGATCGTGCAGATCGACTGGAAGGGCTCGCAGCTCGGCCATCGCGCACCGCTCGCGCTCGGGCTCGTCGGCACCGTGAAGGAAACGATCGCGGCGCTGCTGCCGCGCCTCACGCGCAAGACGCAGCGGCGCTTCCTCGAGAACGCGCTGAAGCACTACGCGGCCGCGCGCAAGGGGCTCGACGATCTCGCGGTGGCGGAGCCGCCAGGCCGCGCGATCCATCCGCAATACCTGACGAAGATCGTCGACGAAGTCGCGGCCGAAGACGCGATCTTCACGGCCGACGTCGGCACGCCGACGCTGTGGGCCGCGCGCTACCTGACGATGAACGGCAAGCGCCAGCTGCACGGCTCGTTCAATCACGGCTCGATGGCCAACGCGATGCCGCAGGCGCTCGGCGCGCAGGGCGCGCATCCGGGGCGGCAGGTCGTGTCGCTGTCGGGCGACGGCGGGCTGTCGATGCTGCTCGGCGATCTGCTGAGCGCGCGGCAGCTCAACCTGCCGATCAAGATCGTCGTCTACAACAACAGCCTGCTCGGCTTCGTGTCGATGGAACTGAAGGCGGCCGGCTATCTCGACACGAACGTCGACCTGAGCCCGACCGACTTCGCGGCGATCGCGAAGGGCGCGGGGATCTTCAGCGTGCGCGTCGAGCATTCGGAGAACGTCGAGCACGCGCTGCGCACCGCGTTCGCGCACGACGGGCCGGCGGTCGTCGACGTCGTCACGTCGAAGTACGAACTCGCGATGCCGCCGAAGATCGAGATCGCGCATGCGAAGGGGTTCAGCCTGTTCATGCTGCGCGCGATCCTGAGCGGGCGCGGCGACGAGATCGTCGAGCTGGCGCGGACCAACCTGCGGTGAGGTGGCGGGGCGGCGCGAACCGTCAGTCGGTCAACGTGTCGCCCCCGGCAGCCGTCCATTCGCGCACGGCCTGCACGAACAGTCGCAGTGCGGCCGGTGGATGGCGGATCCGACCCGATGACCGGTTGCGGGCGATCGCGGCGTCGTTCGTCGCGTTGTCGAGATCGGCGACGGCGGCCCGCACGCGCAGCAGCACGTCGGCGAGCGTTACCCCGCGCAGCTTCAGCGGCGCGTCGACCGCTGAGCGGGTGTTCGGCGGCGGCATACCCGCCTCGCTGGCGCAATCAGGCACAATCTTCATGTCGCCTTAAGTTTGCGTTTCCTAGAATCGTTTGATCGCCGCTTCGCCGCGGCGGATCGATTTGTCGAGGAGGATGCACGTGAAAATGCCCGGTGTCGTCGTACCCCTGTTCCCAACCCTCATCGGCACGTCGAAGCTGAACGCGCAACCGCGCAAGGTGGGCCGATGATCTGGCCGAACGCGTTGCGCGTCTCGGCATTGTTCGTACGCGAGTGGGTCGGCCGCCCGGCCGCGGTGGGCGCGTTGTGCCCGAGTTCGCGGCATCTGGCGCGCGAAATGGCCGATGTGGTGCCGGATGGCGACGGGCTCGTCGTCGAGCTCGGCGGCGGCACCGGCGCGATCACCGCCGCGCTGCTCGAGCGTGGCGTCGCGCCGCGGCGCCTCGTCGTGGTGGAGCGGTCGCCGGCGTTCGTGCAGCACCTGCGGCGGCGCTTTCCCGGTATCTCGATCGTGTCGGGCGACGCTCGGCAGCTCGAGCGGCTGCTGCCGAGCGACGCGCGGGTCGATGCGATCGTGTCGTGCCTGCCGCTGCGCACGCTGCCGCGCCAGGACGTGACGGCGATCGTCAGTCAGTGCCAGCGCGTGCTGGCGGTCGACGGGGTGATGATCCAGTTTACCTACGACCTGCGATCGCCCGACCGTCATCCGCTGGGCGATCCGGCATTTGTTGCCGACGCCAGCCGGATCGTGTGGGCAAATATTCCGCCCGCGCGCATCGTGACGATGCGCCGCGCCGCCATCGGAGAGGTGGCGTGATGCCGGTGTGATACCGCGCTTCCTTTCATCGACCCTGCAGGCGCTGTCGGATGCGGCTCATGTCGCAGCGTCCGGCACGCGTGCCGCAGGTCGCGACGCGGCCTGCCGGATGAAGCGGTCGAGCGGCGTCGCATAGCCGCGCGCGATGATCGCGCTCAAGCCGGCCGACAACACCAGGTAGGCGACGAGCAACATGAGCTTGGCGTCGCCGTGCATGGCGGACGGCGGCCACACCGTGCGCAGCGCGCCGAGCGCGATCAGGTGGAACAGATACAGCTCGTAGCTGAGCCGGCCGCTCCAGCGCAGCGGCGCGAGCACGCGAGCCTGCGCGCGCTCGCCGTGGGCATGCGCGCCGATCAGCAGCACGGCGGTGCCGAGCGCCATCGCGGATACGCCGATCACATGGCTTTGCGCAATCGGCCATGCGACATAGAGCACGGTCATGGCGATCGCCGTCAGCCATTGCACGGGCGCGGCCGCGAGCCGATGCCAGCCCGCGCGCCCGGCCAGCAACGCCGTGCAGCAGCCGATCGCGATGCCGTCGAAGCACGCGAAATACGCATACAGAAACCCGCCTTCGTCGCCCGCGTGCGTGAAGCGGTACACGGGACCGATCGCGGCGATCGCCAGCCAGAACGCGAACAGGCGCGCGTCGCGGCGCAGCACGATGCACAGCAGCGGAAACGACAGGTAGAACACCTCCTCCACCGACAGCGACCACAGCACGCCGAGCGCATAGTTGACCCATCCATACGCGCCGATCAGCACGTTCATCCAGAACGTCAGCGACGCGAGATTCACGAGCCAGAACGATACGGCGACACCCTGCGGCGCGTGGTTCGCGAAGATCGGCACGCCGGCTCTCGCCAGCGCGTTGACGAACGCGAGCAGCAGGAGCAGGCACGGGACGATGCGCGCGATCCGCGAGACGTAGAACGCGCGCACGTCTATCGCGCCGAGACTGCCCCAGCGGCGGCGTGCATTCGACGTGATCAGGTAGCCGGAGATCACGAAGAACATCGTCACGCCCTTGTTGCCGTTGCGGACCACCGCATGCACGGCATCCCAGCCGAGCATGCGCGCGAGAGACGTGTCGCGCAGCGAATACGGAATGTTGAAGTGATGCAGCAGGACGAGCAGGATCGACACGCCGCGCAGCATGTCGATCCGCGCATTGCGCGGGCCGGCGCTCATTGCGGCTGCAGCGGGTGCGCGAGCGCCTGCGCCGCGGGGAACGCGTCGCGTGAACCGGGGCCGGCGTCGGGTCGTGCGTCGAGCAGCGTGAGGTGCCGGTGTTTCAAGCGAGACTCCATCGGATTGGGGCGGGGCTGAATTCACCGGATGCAAACGACGTCCGGCATCGCGGACGCCGGACGTCGAGGTTGCACACAGTGTATCGGCGCAGCGCGGGCGGTTGTCCTGTCAGCGTTGACGGGGGCACCGGCAGCGCAACCCGGCCGCTACGTGTCGCTCTGCCCGCATGCCGTTTTTTGCACCGCAACCCCGTTTTTTTGCACGGTATTGATGCGGTGCCTTCTAAACTGGGTTCGTTGGGCTGGGAACGCCGATTGCTTGTAGGTAGATTCGTCGCCGTTTTATCGGCCGCGGTGCTCCGTCGGCCGGTTGCAGCGGACGTTTGTGCGCCGCGTCGAATGCGGCGCTGCATTCGCCAAGGAGGGAATCCATGTACCTCACGGAAGAAGTACACACCGCGCGCCCCGCTAGCCGTCGCGTGCGCGTGGTGACGCTGCCGTCGAGCAGACAGCTCGCACGGCAGCTGCTGGTGACGGTTCGCGCGGCGGACGTGCTGCTGCGCCAGGCGATCCGGTTGCCGGAGCGCCATCAATGGTCGGTCGACATCGAACGCGTCGACGCGGCCGGCGGCCCGCTGGCCGCGTGGGATTCGCATGTGACGTTTCGCATCGCGAAGGGTTGCGAGTCGGGCGTCGACGCGAACACGCGTGCCGGCGATCCCGATCAGGTTGCAGTCGAGATCCGGCTGTTTCTGCCCGAGCAGGCGTATATGGGCGAGCAGCGCGTCGGCATCTTCGGTCGACGGCACGGCAACCGGTTCGGCGCGACGCTGTCGGTGACGGCCGGGTCGCAGTGGGGTGGCCGACGCAACGAATGCGTTCCGCCCGCCGGGCGGCACGTGCACGGCGACACGCTCGAGGCGCTCGTCGACACGGTGGCAGGCATCGTCAACGCCGCATTGCTCGCGGCCGGCCATCCGCGGCCCGGCGGTTCGTGACGGTGCGCACGGCGCCCGCCCACCCGCGCTTCAGGCATCGCCGGCCTGGCCGGTTTGCCGCTGCAGGTCTTCCATCAGCTGGTCCGCGAGAAAGTCGCATGGCGGGCGCTTCGATTTCGTGCTGCGCGCGAGGATCAGCTCGAGCGGCGGCAGATCGGGCAACCCGTGCGAGCGGCCGAGCATCGACAGTTGCGCGGGAATCGCGCAGCGCGCGAGCGGCGCGACCGCGAGGCCTGCCTCCACCATGCTGAGCAGCCCGAGCAGGCTCGGGCTTTCATAGGAAGTCCGGAACGGCAGCTTCGCGCGTTCGAGGCTGCGGATCGCGTTCTCCCGCGCGACGCTGCCCGGCATGAACACCGCGATCGGCAGCGGCCGTTCTTCCCATACGCGCGGCCCGTTCGTCATCGCGGCCCACGCCATCGGCTCGTGGCGGATGAAGTCGCCGGACAGTCCCTTGATGCGCGTGCCGCATACGAGATCGACGGTGCCGTCCTTCAGCAGCGGCGCGAGCGCGCTGCTCGGCAGCCCGATCACCTGGATCTCGACCTTCGGATAGGTCGCCGAGAACTTCTTCAGCACCGACGGCAACAGTGACGACGCGTAGTCGTCCGGCACGCCGATGACCACCTTACCGGTCACTTCCGGCCGCACGACGGCCGCCCACGCCTCGTCGCGCAGCGCCAGCATTCGTCTGGCGAATCCCAGCAAGACCTCGCCTTCGCGCGTCAGCACGATGCTGCGCGGCTTGCGCATGAACAGCGGCCGGCCGATCGCGTCCTCGAGGCTCTTGATCTGCATGCTCACGGCCGACTGCGAGCGGTTCACCGCTTCGGCGGCGCGGGTCATGTTGCCGGTTTCCGCGACGGCGACGACGGTGGCCAGCACGTCGTGATCGAGCATCTTCATCGGTATCAGGAAAACTGAACGTAACGATCAGCATTATGCGTTTTTATTGTCGCTGTGTGTCTGCCATAGTGGAATCGAGCCCGCCGTATCGTTCGATGGGGTGTGGCAATCAAGCCGGCGTGCCGGCATGCGGCGTTGAACAGGGAAGAGTGGTGTACCGATGATGGATCATCCGTTGCGCGCCGCACTGGCCGCCGAATTGCATGCCCGGCCATTCCTGCGGCTCGCCGAGGCCGTATCGCTCACGCATTACGCGATCTACACGGATGGCCAGCCCGACATCCACGAAACGTTGCTGCACGCGCTGTGCCACGACACCGGCATCGCTGTGCCGCAAGACGGCGCGACCCACTACGCGGTGCAGTCGCCGTGCGGCTGGCATCTGAAGTGGGAGCGCCACACCGAATTCTCGACCTTCACGTTCGTTGCCCCGCGTCGCGACACCGGCTATTTCGACGATCTCGCGATCGAGGGGATCCCGGCCGCCTGGTTCGCGCGGCTCGCGGGCATCCGCTTCGTCGCGGTGCGCATGGAGTTGCTGTCGGGCGAGGCCGCGCGGCTCGTGTGCGGCGACCTGCGCCGCTGGATCGACGGGCCCGCGCTCGTCGGCAGCAACGTGCTCGGCGGCGGCAAGGTGTTCTGCGACTGGCACGTGCGCGACGACGGCTTCATGCGCTTTCTCGTCATCGACGAGGACTTTCGCGAGGAACAGGGCGGGCGGCTGCTGCAGCGTCTGTATGAAATCGAGACGTACCGGATGATGGCGCTGCTCGCGTTGCCGGTTGCGCGGCGGATGAGCCGCGAACTCGACGAGATTCACGCGGCGTTGCATGCGCTGATGCAGCGGATGGACGCGAGCGGCGCCGACGGCGACGACGCGGCCCTGCTCGTGAAGCTCACGCATCTCGCGGTGCGGGTCGAAGCGCTGTCGGGGTCCGGCGGCCGCTTCAGCGCGTCGCGCGCATACGAAAAGCTCGTGCTGGCGCGCATCCACGAATTGCGTGAGGAGCGCATCGAAGGGATGCCGACGATCGCGGAATTCATGGAGCGGCGCTTCGCACCGGCGATGGAAACCTGTCGCAGCGTGTGGGCGCGCCATGAGCAGATCGCCGCGCGGATCGCGCGAGCGGTCGACTTGCTGCGCACGCGCGTGAATCTTGCGCAGGAAAAGGACGTGACGCGCCTGCTGGCCGGCATGGAGCGCACCGCGCGCAATCAGCTTCATCTGCAGCACGCGGTCGAAGGGCTGTCGGTGGCAGCCATTTCGTACTACGTGCTGTCGCTTGCGACCGCGGCGTTCAAGGCGCTGCACGTGATGAACCTGCCGGTCGATCCCGAACTGGCGGAAGGCCTGCTGATCGCGCCGGTCGTGTTCGCGGTGATTCACATCACGCGACGCACGCGCGCGCAGCTCGCGCGGTCGGAGGCCGCGCATGACGGTGCGCCCGTGCCGACGGTGCATGCGGCGGCGTTGAAGCAGGCGAATTAGAACATCAATGACATATCAAAAGGAGTGGAGATGACTTTTACGCAAACGCAAGCTCAGTTTTTCACTGATCTCGATGCATTCGACGAGCCGGTGTGGGACGAATCCGGTTCGCCGGAAGAGGCGCGCGTGACGTCGTATCAGGCCGTGCTGCAGGAGCCGATGACGTCGCTCGTCGGCAGCACGATCGATCGGCCGGATGTCGCGGCGGTGGCGATTCTTGGGTACAACTGACGCGCGTTCGTTTCGCGTCGAATCAACGTAACGCAGGCGCTCCGGTCGATTTGCGTATCGGACGTCAGCGCGGGCGTGCCGTGTCGCCTGCGGCCGGGGCTTGAACCCGGCCGGCGCCTGCTGCATGCTGCATGTTTCGAGCTCGATCTTGATTCCATGACAGCGCATTCCGCCGTTTCCCTTCAACTGACCGACACCGAGCAGCCGGCCGCCCGCGACTTCATCAGCCGCAAGCTCGGCGAATTCAACCACGCGATGACGGGCCGCGCCGACACGGCGGCGCTCGACGTCTACGTGACCGATCCCGCGACCGGCGAGGTATTGGGCGGCCTCACCGGGCGGACGTCGCTCGGCCTGTTCTTCATCGATCTCTTCTACCTGCCGGAATCGCTGCGCGGTGGCGGCTTCGGCAGCCGGCTGCTGCGCGAGGCCGAAGCGGAGGCGAAGCGGCGCGGTTGCGCCCGCGCGGTGCTTTACACGATCACGTTCCAGGCGCCGGATTTCTACCGCAAGCACGGGTACGAGGTGTTCGGCGAAGTGCCGTGCGAGCCGGAAGGCGCGGCGCGCGTGTTCATGGTCAAGACGCTTTGAGCGACGTTGCCTGACGTCACCGCCCCGCCGTCGCGCGCTCGACGATCATGTCGTACAGCGCCTGCGCCGCGGGCGACAACTGCGCGGCCTTGCGCTTGACCAGCACGAGCGTGCGCGACACCGACGGTTCGACGAGCTCGATCGTGCGGATCATCGGATACGCGTTCTTCTGGATCGCGAGCTTCGGCACCACGGCCGCGCCAAGACCTTCCGCGACGAGCCCGAGCGCGGTCGAACTGCGCTGCACCTCGTAGAACGAATGCAGCGACACGCCGCTCGTCTTCAGCGCACCGTCGAGCAGCCCGCGATTGCCGCTCACTTCACCCGCGAAGATCAGCGGATGCGGCTGCAGCGCTGCCCAGCGGATCCGCCGCCGCTTCGCAAGCGGATGATCGTCGCGGCAGACGAGCACGTACGGATCATGCGTGAGCGGCACGCTGACGAGTTCGGGATGCTGGTCGCCGGCGATGCTGATCCCGAATTCCGCTTCACGCCGCAGCACGGCTTGCAACACCGACGCCGATGCATGATCGAGGATCTTCACGCGATCGTGCGGCCGGTGCCCGGAGAACGCGCGCAGAATGCGGGGGAGATACTGCACACCGACGGTCGGCACGCACGCGATCGTCACGTCGCCGCGCTGGCTCAGGCCCGTCTCGCGGATTTCGGTCAGCGCATCCGACAGCTCGTTCAGCAGCCGGCGCGCCTGCGGCAGGAAACGTCGGCCGATTTCGGTGAGAGTGGTGCGGCGCGTCGTGCGCTCGACCAGCGCGACGCCGAGAAACGACTCGAGCTTGCGCAGCCGTTGCGTGATCGCCGTTTGCGTGACGTGCAGCGTGTCGGCGGCCTGCCTGAAACTGCCGCCATCGGCGATCGCGACGAAAGCCTGGACACCAAGCGTATCGATTTTCATCAGAAATATGAATCAATAGCGATATTGAATTCATTTTACTGACGAACGCCGAGATCGCAGAATGTGCTGCATCGACGGCTGTCGATCTCCCGACGCCGTCCACGCCGACCAGGAGGCATACCGTGACGACCCCGCTCGATCAATCCGCCAGACAGTACGTGCGATTCGAAGACGAGCGCACGCGACCTGTCCATGACCTGCTGGCCGCGGTGCCCGATACGCCGATCCATACCGCGATCGACATCGGCTGCGGCCCCGGCAATTCGACCGAGGCGCTGATCGCGCGTGCACCCGACGCGACGGTCCGCGGCATCGACGCGTCGCCGGACATGATCGCAGCTGCGCGCAAGCGCCTGCCCGCGCTGCGTTTCGATCTCGCGGACGTCACCACGTGGGACGATCCGGGCGGCTACGACCTGATCCTGTCGAACGCGGTGCTGCAGTGGGTGCCCGCGCACGACACACTGTTTCCGTCCCTCGTCGGCTGGCTCGCGCCGGGCGGCCATCTCGCGGTGCAGATGCCCGACAACCTCGACGAACCCGCGCACCGGCTGATGCGCGAAGTCGCCGCGGCCGGGCCGTGGGCGGACAAGTTGAAAGACGCCGCGCGCACCGAGCGGTTCGATGCACGGTACTACTACGCGTTGCTGTCGCCGATGTGTTCGCGGGTCGATGTATGGCGCACGACTTACTACCATCCGCTGAGCGGCGGCGCCGATGCGGTCGTCGAATGGTTCAAGGGCAGCGCGCTGCGGCCGTTCCTTGCGGCGCTGGACGACGACAGCGAACGCGACGCGTTCATCGCGCGCTATCGCGATGCGCTCGCGGGACCGAACGGCTATCCGGTGCTCGACGACGGCACCGTGCTGCTGCCGTTCCCGCGCCTGTTCATCGTCGCGACGCGGAAGTAATTCGACAGAAAGACCGGTGTCGGGTCGGCAGGTTGTAGCGCGTCAGGGTAGCGGCCGCATCGATTCCGGATCGACGGTCCGGCTCTTCGCGGTCTGCCCGTCGCGCAAATCCTTGTACCAGAAGAGGGCGACTTCCCCGTCGTTCACGCCGTCGGCGTACAGGAAGCGGTCGTGGCCGCCCACGACGAAGCCCGCGCGGGCGTACGTGCAGCAGGCCGCGACGTTGTTCGCCTGCGTTTCCAGCCGCATGAAGCCGAATCCGCGGCTGCGCGCCCACGCTTCCGCGGCCGCCAGCAGGTACTGGCCGATCCCTTGCCGGCGGCACGCGCGATCGACCGCGAGTTCCGCGATCTCGGCCATCCCGTTCCAGCTTTCGGTGATCGCGACGAATCCCGCGAGGCGCCCGCCGGCGGTCGCGCGGAACAGCGCGGTGCCGCCGGACGCCTCGCGTGCCCAGCCGGCCGGGTCGAAGCCGTAGTCCTTGCGCCGCACGGGCAGCGCGCGCAAATCGAGCAGATCCCGGTACGGCGCATTCAGTTCCCACGCGATCTCGAACGAGAAGTCGCATCCGTTCAGTTCGTCGGCGGGCAGATCGACCGCCTGTTCGATGCTGATGTGCTCGGCTCGGTCCATGTGTCGGTGTCCTGTCTTCAGCGGGATTGCCTGGTGTTCCCCCGGGGCGAGCGCCGCCGCCGCGCGGCGAGCCGGATCGCGCCCGTTCCCGGCGTGAGTTGTTGCGCTCGCACAATGCTTTCCCCCGCGGCGCCGTTCAACGCCCGATTATGCGGGATATCGGCGCGGACCCCGCCGCACGTCGGTTTGCCACCATCGGACTGAGATTTGTCGAAGGTGCTGCACGCGCCGGTGGAAGAAGATAGAAAGGAATCCGAATAATGGTTTGCCGATTGATGAGAACTCGATATTTTCTGCGAGAGATGTCGAAGGTCGTGATGCCGATAGGCGTCACGACGTCCACCGCTCCACGAAAACCGGCAGAGATGCTGGCCGGCATCGCCGGGGCAATGCGTCGTCGTCGCATCACGTATTCGAACAAGATGGCGACGTCGTCGCGGCACGACGGCTACGCAGTCACGTGCTCATGGCATGAACTGTTCGACACGCACGTCGGCGAGCGCGTGATCGTCGCGCGATCCATCGTGTATGCTTGCCCGCATCGTTCAACCGGCAAAAAACATGAAGACTTCGGCACATCCCAAGCCAGAGGTGCGCTTCAGAATGCGTATCCAGCAGGCCGACACGATCGCGCTCGGGCCAGGCAAGGTTGCACTGCTCGAGGCCGTGCGCGAGCACGGTTCGATCTCGGCGGCGGCGCGCAGTCTCGAGATGTCGTATCGGCGTGCGTGGTTGCTGATGGACGAACTGAACCGATCGCTGAAGTCGCCTGCGACGGTTTCCGAACACGGCGGCCAGAGCGGCGGCGGCAGCGTTTTGACGCCGGTCGGCGAGGAGATCATCCGGCTTTATCGCGAGATCGAGGCACGCGCTTACGCGGCCTGCGCGGGCGAGATCGCCGCGCTGACGAAGATGGTGCGCCGCTGAAGCGGGCGCTGTCGGGCGTTGCCGGCGCGGAGCCTAGCCGTGCCGCAGGCAGAAGCGCGGCGCTTCGCCCGTTTGCCCATCCGGCGGCATGACCTGGCGCGCATGCGCTTCGAGCCGCCCGATCAATTCGACGAAGCTGGCGACGCTCGCGGTCCGCAGCGGGTAGTACGCGATCTGGTGGCGTTCGCATAAACGCTTGAGCAGATTCACCGAATCGTGGTCGACGCAGTCGACCGGGAACACCACCATGTTCGCGCCCGGCAGCGCGGCGGCCAGCAAGCCCTTGCGATCCTCGAGGCCACCATCGTGCAACGTCAGTTCGCCGCCCGCAGTCTCGACGATCCGCCGGATCGCGCGGTTCGAACCGGGCCGGCCGCCGACGTAGACGACGCGCTTGCCCCGCAGCATCGACAGTGACTGCGCCACGGGCGCGGCGGGATCGTCGGTCGACGCCTGCACCGCCTGTTCGATCGCGCTCGCCTCCGCGCGCAGCGTCTTCACCATCGCCATCAGGTCGTCGAGCCGCGCGCGCATCGCGCGGGCGCTCGCCTGTTCTGCAGCGATCTGCTGTTCCGCCGCCTCGCGGCGGCTCGTGTGCAACGCAACGCGTTCGTCGCGCGCGGCCAGCGCCTCACGCAGTTCGCGCACTTCGTCGCGCAACACGCTTTCGGCGCTCGTCGGCTGCGCGTTCTGGCGTGCAATGCACGCATCGCGTTCCCTCAGCGCGGCATCGCGCTCCATGCTCGTCTCGTGCAGGCGCGCCTGCTGCCGCTCGATCTTCGCGTGCAGCGCCGCATTCTCTTCCTCGAGCGCGACCAGCCGGCGGATATCCGCGCGATTCGCCGCGCCGACCAGGTGCGACAGCATGTGCAGATCGCCGAACGCGGTCTGGCGCACGCCCATCGTCGCGTGCGGATGCGTCATCAGCGCCCAGTACGCGGGCGGGATGTCGCCGCGTTTCAGTGCGTCCTGCCATAGCGCGAGGAGCGCGTCGGCGTCCTTCGCGTTGTCGAATGCCCGGATCGCGCCCGCATAGCGTTCGTCGAGCGCCTTGTGCAGCGCCTTGCCGCCGGCCGCGCCTGCGATCGCGAGCTCGACGGCCGCGTGATGGATTTCCAGGTCGGTCGCGCGCTGGCGGTCGAGATCGGTGAATCTAGGCACGAGCTTGCGCAGTTCGTGCGTGGTCAGGCAGGTGCCAATGATCGAGCAGTGCAGGTTCGAATCGAGCTCGGACAGGCGCGCGCGGCGCTTCAGCTCGGATTGCCACGCACGGGGCGGTGCGCAGCAGGCGTCGGTCCGCCCGGCGCCCGCGGGCGAAGGGCTGCCGGATGACGGCAGGCCCGCCGTGCGGGCCAGGCGAAAGGGCGGAGCGTGCATGTGGACCTCGATCCGGGCCCGACGGCCCGGAGACGGATGCGCGAAAGATCGGCGAAATATACCACGGAATATAACGGTCGGAATGCCGGAGAAACGCCCGGTTCGCGGCTCAGCAGAGGGCGGCGGATTCGGGCGTGTGCCGTTCGATCACGTGTTCGACGCACAGCCCGACCAGCAGCACGTCGACGCGCTCCAGCGCCGCGACCGCGTCGCGCATCGCGGCCGGGTCGTTGCTGAACGTGTCGGAGAACACGTCGTCGCGTGTGCGTTCGAGGCCGCGTGCCAGCCCGATCGTGCGTTCGAGATCGGACAGCCGCGTGAAGTGGGCGGCGCGCGCGTCGCGCTCGAGCATCGCCAGCAGGTCGCGCAGGCTCAGCGCGGACAGTGTGTCGTCCGTCGCGGCGGAGAACACCCGGACGAAGCGCATCACGCTGCCGCGCAGGCGACGAAACGCATCGACGACGTCCGTGACCTGCTGCGCGCGACCGTCGCTCGGCAACGGCCGCAGCGTGCTGATCTCACGCGTCAGTGTCAGTGTCAGCGTCGGGGCGCGTGCGGTGCGCGGCGAGGCGCGATCCGTCGGCGTGCGGGGCATGGCGTGTCTCCGGAGGAGGGGCAGATATCGATATATTCTATGGGATATAACGAAAACGCAGCGAACGCGTTTTGCGGATTTCGATCGATGTCGCTGGCCGGTCCGTTGCCGTGACGCGTTTCCCCCGGAAAGCGCGACTTTCGGCATGCATCCGTCGCCCGCGCCGTTCGGCAGTTCCAACGCCTATCATGTAGGAAGCCGGTCCTGCTCGGGCATGCGCGGCCGCCGCGCCGGCCGCCCAGGGACGAGCAGGTCGAAAGCCTGCCGGCATGGCCTGGCTGACCTGGAACGCACGCGCAAACAAACGCTTCGCTCGACGTTTGCAAGGGGGTGTGATGACCGATCGCGACGAGGTGTTCGCGGGCTCGATCCCGGCGTTCTACGACACGCTGATGGTCCCGCTGATCTTCGAGGCCTATGCCGTCGACGTGGCGGAGCGCATCGCCGCTTTCTCGCCCGGCTCGGTGCTCGAAACGGCCGCCGGCAGCGGCGCGCTCACGCGGGCGCTCGCGGCGCGACTCGGCCCTCGCGCGCGCTACGCGGTGACCGACCTCAACCAGCCGATGCTCGACTATGCCGTCTCCAGACAGAGCCCCGACAGTCGCATCGAATGGCGGCAGGCCGATGCGCTCGACCTGCCGTTCGACGACGCGTCGTTCGACGTCGTCTGCTGTCAGTTCGGCGCGATGTTCTTTCCTGATCGGGTCGCCGGCTATGCGGAGGCAAGGCGTGTTCTGCTGCCGGGCGGGCGCTTCGTCTTCAGTGTCTGGGATCGCATCGAGGAAAACGCCTTTGCCGACGAAATCACCCAGGCCGTCGCGGCGCTGTTTCCGCACGACCCGCCGCGATTTCTCGCCCGCACGCCGCACGGCTATCACGATATCGCGCTGATCCGCGAGGAGCTACTCCGTGCGGGCTTCGCCGACGTGGACATCGCGACGCGCGAGAAGACCAGTTGCGCGGCATCGGCACGCGATGCCGCCACCGCCTATTGCGTGGGCACGCCGCTGCACGACGAAATCGTCGCGCGCGATGCCGGCTCGCTTGAACTGGCGGTGGACCGCGCGACCGAGGCCATTGCCGCTCGCCACGGCGACGGGCCGGTAGTCGGCAAGATACAGGCGCATGTGATCGTGGCAGCAGGATAGCGGTACCACGAATTGCTCATACCGTCATACCAAATCCACGTCCCCCGATTGCTCGCGAACCCTGTGCGTGGCGTCCCACGGTTCGACTATGCTGAATTGTCTGCGGCCGGATTTCCGTGCCGCAACGCGGCGAACCGGCGATGGCGGGAGGGCGCGATGAGCGGGCAAAGCAATGTGCAACTGGTGCAAGAGGCGTACGCGGCGTTCGGCAGGGGCGATATCGGCGGCGTCCTGCAGACACTGTCCGAAAACGTCGACTGGTTCATCCCGGGGCCGGCCGACGTCGTACCGTTCGTCGGCAGGAGACGCGGGCCGCGGGAGGTCGCGACGTTCTTCGCTGCGCTTGCGTCGACGCAGACCGCAGAACGGTTCGAGCCGCTCGAGTTCATCGCCAGCGGCAACCGGGTCGTCGTGCTCGGCACGCAGCGCTGGCATGTCCTGTCGACCGGGCGCACGTACGAGGACGACTGGGTGCACCTGTTCACGATCGAAAGCGGGAAGATCACGACGTTTGCCGAGTATCACGATACCGCCGCCGAAGCGGCCGCACATCGATACTGACGGCGCCGCACGCAGCTGGCTGCCGAGGAACCACGGTCGTCGCCCACGGCCCGAACGGCCGCCCCGGTCAATCGATCGTCCGCATCGTTGGCGCTTAGCCGACGATCGCGCCCCATGCGGCGAGCTCGCGCTTCGTGCGCACGCCGAGCTTCGCGAACGCGCGCTTCACGTACGACTCGGCCGACGCGACCCCCACGCCGAGGATCTCGGCGGTCTCCGGTACGGTCTTGCCGGAGATCAGGTGCTTGCAGGTTTCGTATTCACGCTTCGACAGTTTCACGCCGTCGGCCGCGATCCGCGCATCGAACCGCGCGAGCGGATGCACGTCGGGCGTCGGATGCGCGATGCGCCGCGCGGCGGTGGTCGACGCGTGCAGCTCGAGCAACGGGAACAGCACGTCGCTGATGCTGCGAAAGCGGCTCATCTCGGCGAGCGTGAACGGCGGACGGTCGCGGCCGCGTTCGAGCGCGATCGAATGCTGCGCGTAGCGGGTGCCGCGCGCGAGTACGCATTCGTGGCCGATACGCACGTCGTCGAACAGTCGCTGGCGGAACTCGCCGGGCGGGATCGCCGCGATGTCGCGCACGACGAGCATCGTGCCCGTCTTGCCGCGCAGCCCCGCGAACAGCGGATCACTGTCGAGAAAGCGCTCGTAGTAGAGCGTCATCACGTCGGAGATTTCGGCGGTCTCGGTCTCGGCGCCGATGCCGCTGCTGCCGATCCATTCGCAGCGGTAGCCGGTCGGCATCGTGCCGTCGACGCGCGAGCGTTCGACGTGCGCGACGTCGAGCGGCACCACGTCGTTCAGCAGTTGCGTGAGACGCGGCACGAAGTGCGGCGTGCCGACCGTCTTGATCAATTCGCCGAGCGCCTTGAACGACACGTTGATGCGATCGGTGTCGCGGTGGAAGGGGTTCACGTTGAGCATGCGGTTCCCCGATGAAAAGCGGGCGCGATTCTAGCGCCGGAAGCCGAAATCGTCATTCAGGGGAAATACCGGCAGGTGTCTTGTCAGCCGTCCTGCCCCGGAAAACGCGGCTTGTCCCCAACGAAGGGGGCATACCGGGGCAGTATAAATGGGCAACGACGACCGACGTGGAATGCGACGCCGACATCGCGTGGAACGGCGAGATGACGCGTGACCGCGAGCGCGGACAGCATCGAGGCAGCGACGATCCTGATCCTGTCGGGCGGGCATCTCGGCTACCTGCCCGCGCATTACGCGGAGGCGTTCGAGCAGCGCGGGCTCGTGAAGGCCGTCGGCCGCACGACGTTCAGCTTCGACGTGCCGCCGCATCTCGCGATGAAGCGCAGCGCGAGCGACAAGCCGATCGTCAATGCGTTCTGCGAGGATTTGCTGCGCGCGTTCAACATCAAGGCGGTCGCGCTGTCCGCGTAGCGCGTGCCGCCCGTGCGACGACTCACGCGTCGATGCGTTCGACCTTGCCGACCAGCAGCCCGTACGACAGGCTGCCCGCGAGCGCCATCGCGGCGATGTAGGTGATCGCGCGCGAGAAGTCCGCGCCGTCGACGAGCAGCCCGATGACGATCGGCGTCGCGATCGCGGACAGGTTGCCGATCAGGTTGAACACGCCGCCCGTGAGGCCGAGCAGTCGTGCGGGCGCGAGGCCCGACACGAGCGACCACGTGATCGACGCGAAGCCGTTGCCGAAGAATGCGATCGTCATGAACGCGATCACCCAGCCCGTCGACGTGACATAGTTCGCGCCGATGATGCAGGTCGAGATCAGCAGCCCCGAGATGATCGGCAGCTTGCGCGCGAAGCCCTGCGACGCGCCGCGCCGCATCAGCCAGTCCGACAGCACGCCCGAGCACAGCACGCCGACGAACGCGGCGAGAAACGGCAGCGACGCGAGAAAGCCCGACTTGATGAAGTCCATCCCGCGATACTTGACGAGGTAAGTCGGGAACCACGTGAGGAAGAACCACAGCGTCGAGTTCAGCGCGAACTGACCCAGATAGATGCCCCACAGCTTGCGCCGGCCGAGCACGACGCCGAGGTCGCGCCACGTCGACGGCGTGTGTTCGGTGCGCACGGCGACGCGGTCCTCGAGATCGACGAGGCCGCCGCCGTCGCGGATCAGCGCGATCTCGGCCGCATTGACACCGCGAAACGCGCGCGGCTCGCGATACACCGCATACCAGATCGCGGCCCATGCGATGCCGGCGAACCCGGTCGCGACGAACACCATGTGCCAGCCGAGATGCACTTGCAGCCACGCAAGCACCGGCGTGAGGAACGCGAGGCCGACGAACTGTCCCGACGTGTAGCCGCCGATCGCGCTGGCGCGCTCGCGGGTCGGGAACCACGTCGTGACCACGCGGTTGTTGATCGGATAGGCCGGCGCTTCGAGCGCGCCCACCGCGAGCCGCAGCACGACCAGCCCGACGAACGAACCGGAGAAGCCGAGCAGCAGCGTCGCGGCCGACCACAGCGCGAGCGCGCCCGCATACAGCACGCGCGGCGACACCTTGTCGACGAGCCAGCCGCCAGGGATCTGCATCAGCGCATAGGTCCAGCCGAACGCGGAAAACACGAGGCCCGCGCGAACCGGGTCGATGTTCAGTTCCTTGAACAGCGCGGGCGCGGCGATCGACAGGTTGCTGCGGTCGAGATAGTTGATCACCACCGTGACGAACAGCAGCGCAAGGATGATCAGGCGCTTGCGGCTCGGCGGCGCGGTGAAGGTGGCGGCTGCGGGCGCGGACGCGCGGGCTGCGGAATCGTGGGCGGTGTCGGCTGCGGTGTCGGCGCGCGTGTGCGCCGACGGGTTGGCATGCGTGCGTGACGCGGATTGGGCCACGGTCGTCTCCTGTGTTCTGTGCCGGCCGGCACCCGCGTGGTGGTGCGGCCGGATCCAATGGCATTGGGCGAACGTTAGGGCCGTGGAGCGAAGCGCGTCAACATTTGAACAGGCATCCCTATTAATGGGATGTGATGCGCTCAGTATGTGGGAAAGGGCGGTGCGCGCGCGGAGAACGCCGGCACCGCATCGTGGCTCAGTTGCCGGTCGCTTCCTTCGCGCTGACCCAGCCCTGCGAACTGCCGCCATGCGGATTGCGATACAGCACCTTCAGCCACTGGAAGTCGGCGCTGGCGTCGATCAGTTCGAGCGTATCGCCGGCGACGACATAGCGGCGCGTCGGCGCGTCGTTCATCGCGTCGTGTAACGGCAGGCGCGCCGGGCGCACCTTGAACGTGACCTTGCCGCCGCCGTATGCGTCGGGGCGGCGCGAGACGCGCTTGCCGTGTGCGTCATAGGTCAGCAGCATCGACGGCGGGCCCGAGTCGCCGTCGAACAGGTCGTGCAGATCGTCCGGAATCGCGTCGCTGGACTGATGGAGATACATCCGGCCGTTGCCGTCGAAGCGGTAGGCGTCGGTGTACCAGATCGGCCCGCCCCGGCACGAGCTGTACAGCGTGCGCTCGTTCGGCTTCGCCTGGACGTTGATCAGGTCGTCGCAGTTGCCGTGCGGCATGCTGGCCGCCGGCAGGCTCAGCGGCTCGAACCGCTGATGCGCGGCGTCGTACAGGAAGATGCCGGAGAGCTCGTTGACCATCCCGAGCGGCGCATAGACGGCGAGATCGCGGTGGCCGTCGAAGTTATAGTCGTCGGACGCAAGCCGGTAGTGGCCTTCCTCGTCGGAGATGCCGACGTCGAGCACCTGCGTTTTTCCGCTCGGCAGGAAGCGGATCGTGATGCGCGCGCCGTCGGCGTGTTCGACACGTGCCGTGACGGCGTCGTCGACCTTGAACGTGAGCAGCGGTTTGGCCGCATGCGCGGCGGCAGCCGACGCGCAGCACGCGATCAGCAGCGCGCAGCGGCGGAGGAGCGGTTGGAATCGCGAGGGGCGTGTCATGAGCGGAGTGCGAACGCGTGGGCGGGATGGTGTGTCGAGCCGGCCGGCTTACGCGCTTGCGCTGTCGTCGCGATACCCGCTCTTGCCGTCGAAGATTTCCTTCAGCGCGGCACGCAGCGCGACGGGATCGTGTTCGCCGGGCGCGAGATGGATCACGTAATGCGTATTGCCGTCGAGACGCGCGGCGGTACGTGCGTCGAGCTCGACGTCGATCGTGTCGCCCGTGAGGTGAACCGACAGATCGTTCACGTGCGCGGTGAGCTGGTCGAGCACCATCACCTCGATCGTCGTTTCCTCCGGAAAGCGCAGCAACGAGAAGCAATAGTTTTGCTCCGCGTCGTGGCAATAGATGTTCGCGCAGCTTTCATCGTCGTCGATGTCGGACGTGGCCGCGCCGACGGTGGCGTGTAGTTCCATGATGGTTCTCTCGATGTGGGGTTATCGGGGCGGGGCGCCGAAGCGCTTCGCCCTGTCGAGCAGATACGACACGAGCAGCGGCCGCCGAGCGTGCGCATCCGCATCGTGTTGCGCGAAGCGGGCCTCGGCGCGCAGGTCGTCACCGGCGCGGCCGGCGGACTCAGCGCGTCAGCGTCACGAACAGATAGCCGACGTAACCGGCCCCGTTCGCGAGCAACGCCCAGATCGCGAGCCCGTGCGCGCGGGCATTGACGCGCAGCCAGGCCGCCGCCGCGAGCGTGATGATCACGCCGGTCAGCACTTCGGGGCGCGGCTCCCACGGCGTCAGCATGATGCCGATCGCCGGCAGCAGCGTGCCCTGGAACACCATCGCGCCGGTGATGTTGCCGAACGCGAGCGTGTCTTTCTTGCGGCGGATCCACAGCACGCTGTTGACCTTCTCGGGCAACTCCGTTGCGATCGGCACGATGATCAGCGACAGCAGCAGCGCGGAGATGCCGAGCAACTGCGATACGCCCTCGACGCCATGAATGAAGCCCTTCGCACCGCCGACGAGCAGCGCGACGCCGATCGCGAGCTGCAGCGCGATGGTCGCGAGGTTGGTCGGCAGCCCGACGCGCGACAGGAACATTGCGTGCGGCGCTTCGGTGCCGTGCCCGGCATCGACGAGCTGCGTCGACGCGCGGAACGTCATCACGACATACAGCACGTAGATGCCGACCAGCATCGCGGCGAGCAGCGCGCGGACGCCCCACACGTGATGCGGGACGAACATCGCGACGGTGGCGAGCGCGAACGCGGCGATGAAGTAGTTCAGGTCGCGCACGAAGCCGGTCCGCTCGGGCTTGATCGTGCCGGTCAGGCCGCGCGAGCGGATTACGGCGATCGTCATCAGGAAGGTCGTCAGCGTCGCGAGCATCAGCGGCGCGCCGAGAATCGCGCCGACGCCGATTTCCTCGTTCACGGCCGCATTCGACGTGCCGCCCGCGAGCGCGAGCAGCGGCACCATCGTTTCGGGCAGCGCGGTGCCGACGGCTGCGAACAGCGAACCGGTGACGCCTTCGGAAATCTTCAGCCGTTCACCGAGATGTTCGAGCGCATTCGTGAAGAACTCGGCGGCGACCAGGATGACGATCAGCATGAACGCCAGTTCGACGAGCATCAACGTCATGCGGCACCTCCGCAGGCAGGCATGCAGGCGGTCATGGAACTGATGAAACGCGAAGGATAGGCAACGAGGAACATGGGGACTCCGTGGTCGGACGTGGACGAACCATGACGCATCTGCCGACGTCCGACCAGGAACGGCGCGATGCGTCGATGGTCTCGCCAGACCGATTCGGCCGAACGCGCCACGGCCGCAGGCCGAGTGTGTTGACGTGTTCGCTTTCCGGGGGATGGAAAGCAGGCTACTCCCCAAAGACGAAGGGCAGTCTAGCCGAGCCGGCCGCTTTCGGCAAGCTTGTGCGGTCATACCCTTTCATTCGGGAAGACAAGTCGAGCGACAGCGGATGCGCATGCCGTATCGGGAAGCAATCGGCGTGCGCGGGCGTCACGCGCGTGTCACGCAGCGCGGGCCGGGAAATACAGTGCGAACGTCGTGCGTCCGTCGCGGCTCTCGACCTCGACCTTGCCGCGGTGCAGCTCGATGATCGACTTGACGATCGCAAGCCCGAGCCCGGCGTTGCGCGCCGCGCCGTGCCGCGACGAATCGATCCGGTAGAAGCGCTCGAAGATCCGCTCGATCTGCTCGGGCGGAATTGCCGCGCCGCGGTTCGTGACTTCGACGACCGCATAGCCGGGCCGGGTCGATACGGTCAGCTCGATGGTCGACCCGGCTTGCGCGTGTTCGAGCGCGTTCGACGCGAGATTGCTGACGGCGCGCCGGAACAGCGTCGCGTCGGCGACGACCGGCGCTTCGCCCTGCACGGCGAGGTGCACGCCGGCCTCGTCGGCCAGCGCCTGGAAATACGACGCGAGCCGGCGCAGCTCGGCGCCCGCATCGAGTTCGACGGTCTTCAGGTGCTGCCGTGCATTGTCGGTGCGCGCGAGAAACAGCATGTTCTCGATCATCCGCTGCAACCGTTCGCACTCCTCGATGTTCGAATCGATCAGCGCTTCGTATTCCTCGGTGGTGCGGGCGCGCGACAGCGTGACCTGCGACGAGCTGATCATGTTCGCGAGCGGCGTGCGCATGTCGTGCGCGAGGTCGGACGAGAACTGCGACAGCCGCACGAACGCGCGCTCGAGCCGGTCGAGCATCCGGTTGACCGACGTGGCCAGCTCGTGCAACTCGACCGGACCGCCGCGCGCATCGAGACGCGCGTTCAGGTTGTGTGCCTCGATGCGCGAGGTCTGCCGGCCGAGGCTCTCGACCGGGCGCAGGCCGCGGGACGCGACCGCGTAGCCGAGCGCGCCGACCAGCAGCGCGCCGAGGGCGGCCGCGAGCCAGATGTCGACGCGATAGCTTTCCAGCAGCGACTGGCGATCGGTCGCCGTGCGCGCCAGCGCGACCTGGATGGTTTCGCCCGACGGCAGCGTGGCGCGCGCACGCACGCAGCGCGACGTGCCGATGCCGGGCGGCGCGCAGGTGAACGGGCTGGCGGCCGCTGCGTCGGCCGGCCGCGGCCGCGCGATCACCGACGCGAGCGTGTTGCCGGCTTCGTCGGTGTGTTCGACGAGCGGACGGTTCGCGGCGTCGTAGATGCCGAGATAGACGCCCGGATGCGACAGCAGCACTTCATGGAAGACGGCCGGATCGGCGCGCAACGCCGCCGTCGAACCGCTCGCCCGCGCGAGCTGCAGGAACTGGTTGAGCTTGCCGGCGATCTCGATGTCGTCGCGCCGGGTCAGCTCGGCGGACAGCGAGCGATACAGGTAAGCGCCGGTCAGCGCGAACACGAGCGCGGCGACGGCGGCGAACGCGAGCGTCAGGCGCCGGAGCAGCGAATACGGCGCGGGGCCGCCGGTCATGAGCGATCCTCGAGCACGTAGCCCATGCCGCGGATCGTGTGGATCAGCTTCTTCTCGTAGGCGTTGTCGATCTTCGCGCGCAGGCGCTTGATCGCCGCATCGACGACGTTCGTGTCGCTGTCGAAATTCATGTCCCAGATCTGCGACGTGATGAAGGTGCGCGTCAGCACCTCGCCTTCGCGTTCCGCGAGCAGTTGCAGCAGCGCGAATTCCTGCGCGGTCAGGTCGATGCGGTTGTCCGCGCGCCGTACCCGGCGCTTGATCAGGTCGACCTCGAGATCGGCGACCTGCAGGAGGTCGCGCGCATTGCGCGGCGCACGCCGCAACAGTGAACGGATGCGGGCAAGGAACTCCGCATACGCGAACGGCTTGAGCAGGTAGTCGTCGGCGCCCAGTTCGAGCCCCGTGACCTTGTCCTCGATCGCGTCGCGCGCCGTCAGGAGCAGGACCGGCGTCTGCTTCTGCGCGCGCAGCCGCCGGAGCACCTCGAAGCCGTCCAGCTCGGGCAGCATCACGTCGAGCACGACGAGATCGAAATCCTCGTGCAGCGCGAGGAACAGCCCGTCCTTGCCGTTCTCGGCCACGTCGACCGTATAGCTCGCCTCCGCCAGCCCCTTGCGCAGGTAGGACGCCATCTTGGGTTCGTCTTCGACTATCAGTATCCGCATGGTGGAGCAGGCCGTTCGTGATTCATCCGTGATTCCAGCCGGTCAGTGTAACGCGTGAGCTTAGGGCGCCGCGCGTGCGCGAAAGATGACCGGCGAATGACGGAATTGTCATGAAGCAGGCTTGCGATGCAGCGCCCGCGCTTCATGAAAAACCGGTCATGTTTCGGCCATGTCGTGGTCACGCCGGCGGCGATAAGCTGCGACCGTCTTGTGTCCGGAGCGCGCCGTCGCGGTGTTGCTCCCGTTCATCCGGTCGTAGCCTGCCTGATTCCGCATCCATGTCGTACTGGCGCAAATTCATCCTCGTCGTGCTGCTGGCGCTGAGCCTGCCGATCCAGTCGTTCGCGACCGTGTCGATGCAGTGCGCGGGCGCTGTCGCGCCGCATGCGGAGGATGGTGCGAGCGCCGATCACCCGGCCGCGGCGCGTGCGATGCCGAGCGCGCAGGGTGGCGAGCATGCGCATGAAGACCACGCGCGGCATGCATCGTCGTGTTCGTCGTGCGGAGCCTGCTGCTTCGGCACCGGCATGGCCGATGCTTCCGCGGTGTCCGTGGCGTCGGGCATCGGTATCGCGATCGTTTCTTTCGCGCCGTCGCCGGTCGTCGTGTCGTTCCTGACCGGCGGCATCGAGCGGCCGCCGCGCCGGCTTCCCGTCTAGTCCTTGTCCTTGTCCGCGGCCGACCGGTCGCGATCCGCAAACCGTGCCGGCGGTCAATCGACGCCCGTCGCACGGCTCACGACGAGAAACACCCATGCGATTGATCACTGCGGCGCTGCTTGGCGCGGCGGCCCTCGTGCCGTCGCTCGCGCCTGCGCAAACCCCGCGTCCCGATCCGGCCGATGCCGCCGCGCCGGTGCAGGACGTCACCGTGCCGTCCGCGTTTGACGGCTACGTGCCGTATCGGGACGATGCAGGCCCGGGCTGGAAACAACTGAACCGCGACGTGACGGAGCGGCCCGCGAAGGGGCACGCGACCGGACACGCGAAGCCTGGAAGCGCGAAGCCTGAAAACACGGCGGGCGGCGCGGCTCATTCGATGCACGGAGACGCCGCGCAATGACGAGACTTGCGATGTCACCGCGAATCGGCGCGACCGCGCTCGTGCTTGCCTTCCTCGCCGGCTGTACGACGTTCTCGAAGGACGGCGGCTTCGACGCCGTGTCGTCCGCCGCATCGGAGCGCATCGGGAGAGACGCCGTCATCGTCAGGACCGACGTCGACCGCGACGCCGTCGACGCGCGGACGAAGGAACTGCTCGCGAAACCGCTGTCGATGGACGACGCGGTGCAGCTCGCGCTGCTGAACAACCGCGGCCTGCAGGCGTCGTACGCGGCGCTCGGGCTGTCGGAGGCCGATCTCGTGCAGGCCGGCCGGCTGCCGAACCCGCGCTTCTCGTTCAGCCGCACGCGGGCCGGCGACGGCGAGCTGAGCCTCGGCCGCACGTTCTCGGCCAACGTATTCGCGCTGCTGACCCTGCCGCTCGCGACGAACATCGAACGCCGCCGCTTCGAGCAGACCAAGCTCGAGACGGCCGACGCGATGCTGAAGGTCGCGGCCGACGCGCGCCGCGCGTATGTCGAGGCCGTCGCCGCCGAACAGGCCGCCAACTATGCGCAGCAGGTGCGCGACGCCGCGAGCGCCGCCGCCGAGCTCGCGCTGCGCATGCGCCAGGCCGGCAACTTCAGCCGGCTCGACTACGCACGCGAACAGGCGTTCCATGCTGACGCGGTCGCCCAGCAGGCGAAGGCGCATCAGCAGGCCGTGGCCGCGCGCGAGAAGCTCACGCGGGCGATGGGGCTGTGGGGCGAGCGCACGCGGTACGCGCTGCCCGAGCGTCTGCCCGATCTGCCGAAGACGCGTCCCGACCTGCCCGATCTCGAACGCTACGCGATGAGCAACCGTCTCGACATCCAGGCCGCGAAGCTGCAGACGCAGGGCGTCGCGTCGTCGCTCGGACTCAGTAAGGCGACGCGCTTCGTCAACGCGGTCGATCTCGGCTACGTGAACAACTACGAGACCGACAAGGGGCACGAGCACGGCTACGAGATCAGCATCGAGATTCCGCTGTTCGACTGGGGCGGCGCGAAGGTCGCGCGGGCCGAGGCCGTCTACATGCAGTCGGCGAACCGGCTCGCGCAAGCCGCGATCGACGCCCGCTCGGAAGTGCGCGAATCGTACGCGGCGTACACGACGAGCTACGACGTCGCGACGCACTATCGCGACGAAGTCGTGCCGCTGCGCAAGACGATCTCGGACGAGTTGCTGCTGCGCTACAACGGGATGCTCGCGAGCGTGTTCGAGCTGCTCACCGATGCGCGCGAACAGGTCGGCGCGGTCAACGGCTACATCGATGCGCTGAAGGACTACTGGCTCGCCGAAACCGATCTGCAGATGGCCGTCGGCGGCCGGCTGCCTACCTCGCAGCCTGCGCCGCAGCCTACCTCGCAGCCGACCTCGCAGCCGACATCGCAGCCGACATCGCAGCCGACCTCGCAGCCGACCTCGCAGCCGACCTCGCAGCCGACCTCGCAGCCGGCACCGCAGCCGGCACCGCAGCCGGCACCGCAGCCGGCACCGCAGCCGACCTCGCAGCCCACACCGCGCGCATCCGCGCCGGCCGCCTCCACGCCCGACGCTGCACCGCAGCCGGCTTCCTCTCCCGTGGCGCAACCGGCGCCCGCAACGCATCCGGAAGGTCATTGACATGGTGTCCCGTCGACAATTTCTCAGCGGCTCGGGCGCCGCGCTGCTCGGTGCGGCGATGGTCAGCAAGGCCGGCGCTGCGTCGCTGCCCGAAGCGCCCACGATGGCGAAGGCCGGCACGCAGCCGCCGCTCGTGCCGCCCAACGGCCGTCCGTACACACCCGTCGCGACGCTGAACGGCTGGACGCTGCCGTGGCGGATGAAGAACGGCTGGAAGGAATTCCACCTGACGGCCGAGCCGGTCGTGCGCGAGATGGCGCCCGGGATGAACGCGAACCTGTGGGGCTACAACGGCCAGTCGCCGGGCCCGACGATCGAGGCCGTTGAAGGCGACAAGGTCCGCATCTTCGTGACCAACCGCCTGCCCGAGCACACGACGATCCACTGGCACGGGCTGCGGCTGCCCAACGGGATGGACGGCGTCGGCGGCCTCACGCAGCCGCACATCCCGCCCGGCAAGACCTTCGTTTACGAGTTCCAGCTGGAGGCGCACGGCACGTTCATGTATCACCCGCACGCCGACGAGATGGTGCAGATGGCGATGGGGATGATGGGCATGTTCATCGTGCACCCGAAGGACCGCGCGACGATGCCGGTCGATCGCGACTTCGTGTTCCTGCTCGCCGCGTACGACATCGACCCGGGCAGCTACACGCCGCGCGTGAACGAGATGACCGACTTCAACATGTGGACGTTCAATTCGCGCGTGTTCCCGGGCATCGACCCGCTGCCGGTGCGGGCGGGCGACCGCGTGCGGATTCGTTTCGGCAACCTGACGATGACGAACCATCCGATCCACCTGCACGGCTACAGCTTCGAGGTCGCCGGCACGGACGGCGGCTGGATTCCGCCGGCGGCGCGCTGGCCTGAGGTGACGGCCGACGTCGCGGTCGGCCAGATGCGCGCGATCGAGTTCACCGCCGATCGCCCCGGCGACTGGGCGTTCCATTGCCACAAGTCGCATCACACGATGAATGCGATGGGCCACCAGGTGCCGAACCTGATCGGCGTGCCGCAGAAGGATCTCGCGCAGCGCATCGGCAAGCTCGTGCCCGACTACATGGCGATGGGCAGCACCGGCGGCGCGATGGGCGGCATGGAAATGCCGCTGCCCGACAACACCCTGCCGATGATGACGGGCACCGGCCCGTTCGGGCCGCTGGAGATGGGCGGCATGTTCACGGTGCTGAAGGTCCGGCAGGGGCTCGGCCGCAACGACTATCGCGATCCGGGCTGGTTCCGGCATCCGAAGGGCACTGTCGCCTACGAATACACCGGCGAATTGCCGGACGGCTGAGCGGCGGCCAACAGTGGCAAGCGGTGGCCGCGCGGTGCGGCCGCCGGTTTCATTTCACTCACTCTGGATGGAGCAGGCATGATGAAGAAGGGACTGGTTTCGATTGCAACGGGTTGCGTGCTGGTGTTTTCCACGGCGTCGTACGCGGCCGGCGACATGGCCGGCATGGAGATGGGCGGCAACGCGAAGCAGGGTGCCGACGCGGCGCGCGAGATGTCGCACGGCGAGATCCGCAAGGTCGACGCGGCCGCGGGCAAGCTGACGATCAAGCACGGCCCGCTCGAGAACCTCGGGATGGACGCGATGACGATGGTGTTCAAGGTCAAGGACCCGGCGATGCTCACGCAGGTCAAGACCGGCGACAAGATCGATTTCGTCGCCGAGGACGTGGACGGCGCGTTGACCGTCGTCGAACTGCGCAAGCCGTGAAGCCGGGGCGGAACATGCACACGAAGATCACGATGCTCACGCGGCTCGTTCGCGGCGTCCGCTTTGTCGCGGCCGGCGCGCTGATCGCCGCCGCGCCGGTTGCGGCCTGGGCGCACGGCAAACTGGAGAGCGCGACGCCCGCGACCGGCAGCACGGTCGACACCGCACCCGACACATTGCGGCTCGCGTTCAACGAAGACCTCGAACCCACCTTCAGTTCGGTGAAGGTGTCGGACGCGAACGGCAAGCCCGTCGCGCACGACAGCGCGAAGGTCGATCCGGCGACGCCGCGCGTGATGACCGTCGCGATGCCGAAGCTCGCACCCGGTGCGTACACGGTGCAATGGGCGGTGATGACGGCCGACGCGCATCGCACCAAAGGCACCTATACGTTCAAGGTGAAAGGGTGAACGAAGGCTTCGTCGGCATGCTGCGGCTGGCGGCCGTGGCGATCCAGAACGCCGGCTTTGCCGTCGTCGTCGGCACGCTGCTCGGCAGCCGCTGGCTCGCGCGGGGCGAGTCGGCGTGGCAGCACGGCATCGCGCGGCGGCTCCTCGCGACGCTGCGCGGTGCGTCCGTCGTGTCGCTGCTCGCGAGCATCACGGCGTTCTGGGCGCACTGCGCGTTGATGAGCGAAGTGCCGCTGCTCGAAGCGGGGCCGGCCGTGTGCGCGATGCTCGCCGGCACGGGGTTCGGTCATGCGTGGCTGGCCGGCGCCGTGTTCATGCTGGCGGTCGTGATCCTGTCGTTCGTGCGGCGCGTGACCGATACGCGCTTTCCGTTCGCGATGTGGGCCGCGCTCGCATGCGTCGCGCTGGCACGCAGCAATGGCGGCCATCCGGTCGACGCGGGGCTGTTCAGCGTGCCGGTGTGGGTCGACTGGCTGCATCTGCTGGCGATCAGCGCGTGGGTCGGGCTCGTGCTCGTGACGGCGTTCGGCGTGATGCCGCGATTCACCGGGATGCCTGCAAGCGAGCGCACGACCGGCGCGTCGTTCGTGCAGTCGCTCTCCGATGCGTCGACGGTTGCCCTGGCCGTGCTGTTCGCGACCGGTGCATACAACGGGTGGCGCGGCGTCGATACGACGGACAACCTGCTCGCATCGACGTATGGGCAGATCCTGCTGCTCAAGCTCGCGCTCGTGCTGATCGCGGCGGCGCTCGGCGGACACAACCGGTTCTTCGGGATGCCGAAGCTGCTGGCCGCGTTGAAGGATCCGGCGGCTGCGATGCCGGTCATCGCGTTGCGCGGGTTCGGTGCGGTGCTCCGGATCGAGGCGGTCGTGCTCGCGGGCGTGCTGATGGTGGCGGCCGTGCTCGTGTCGAGCGCGTTGCCGGGGACGGTCTAGCGTCGCGGCTGGCTGGCTGACTGGAGAAGCCGGCAGCGGGAAATCGTCGGAACGGAGTCGGCTTTTATCAGACGATTTCCCGCTTCTTTCGAGCGCGAGCGCGCGGCCGAGCGCAATCGTGCAGCGATACCGGGAATTACATATGCCTGTCTTCTGGTTACTAAAAACTGTCACCGAGCGCCGCTAAGCTTTCGCCACCCTCACAACCGGGATTCCCCGTCATGCGCTCGACAATCCGCCTGTTTGCCCCGCTATTGCTGCTGCCCACGCTTGCTGCACCGGTCTTCGCGGCGACCGCCGCCCCCGTCAGCCCGAACTGCGGCGGCAGCACGACGCCGATCGCCGACATCCAGGGACCGGGCGCGCCGTCGCCGCTCGCCGGCCAGAACGCGTCGATCGAAGCGGTCGTCACGGCCGATTTCGGCGGCACGGACGGCTTCGGCGGCTTCTTCGTCCAGCAGGCGGACCCGCAGCGCCGCAACCAGCCGGGCGTGTCCGAAGGGCTGTTCGTCTATGCGCCGAAAGTGCGCGCGAAGGCGGGCGATCTCGTGCACGTGACGGGCAAGGTCGAGGAGAAATACGGGCAGACGCAGCTCACGCTGTCGGGTGCGATCGCGGTGTGCGCGAACGGCCAGACGGTCACGCCGGCGACGCTCACGCTGCCGGTCGACAGCCCGAGCGCGTTCGCCGCGTATGAAGGGATGCTGGTGCGCCTGCCGCAGACGCTCACCGTCACCGATAACTACGAGCTCGGCCGCTATGGCAGCACGATGCTGAGCAACGGCCGACTGCGCACGCCGACGAGCGTGGTGCCGCCGTCGCAGGCGCAGACGCAGATCGATGCGAACGCACGCAACCGGCTGATCCTCGACGACGGCTCGAACAAGCAGAACCCGGCGAGCGTGCCGTATCCGGCGCCGGAGCTGTCGGCCGCGAACACGCTGCGCTCGGGCTACACCGTGCGCAACGTCGAAGGCGTGCTCGAGGTGCGCTACGGCGCATGGCGTGTGCAGCCGCTGCCCGGCGCGGCCGCGCCGACGTTCGACACGCGCTCGAACCCGCGCGCCAACGCACCGGTACGCGATCCGAAATCGAACCTGCGCGTCGCGTCATTCAACGTCCTCAACTACTTCAACGGCAACGGCATGGGCGGCGGCTTCGACGATCCGAACAACCGCGGCGCGAAGAACTATCAGGAATTCCAGCGTCAGGAAGCGAAGATCGTCAGTGCGTTGAAGGCGCTCGACGCCGACGTGATCGGCCTGATGGAAATCCAGAACAACGGCTACGGCGAACTGAGCGCGGTACGCCAGCTCGCGGCGAAGCTCGGCAGCAACTGGCGCGTCGTCGATCCGGGCACGTCGCGCCTCGGCGGCGATGCGATCACGGTCGCGATGATCTATGACAGCCGCACGGTCGAACCGGTCGGCCGCGCGTCGACGCTCGCGATCGACGACAAGAACCGCCAGCCGCTCGCGCAGTCGTTCCGCCGCGTCGGCGGCAACAAGCAGGCGCTGACGATCGCGGTCAACCACCTGAAGTCGAAGAACTGCCCGGACGCAGCGAACGACGACCTCGACCAGGGCGACGGCCAGGGCTGCTGGAACCCGACGCGCACGCGCGCGGCGGCGAAGCTGGCGGACTGGCTCGCCGGCACGCCGACGGGCGTCGCGGGGCAGGGCACGCTGCTGATCGGCGACTTCAACAGCTACACGTATGAAGACCCGATCCGCCTGCTCGAAGCGCGCGGCTACCGCAACCTCGTGTCGCGCTGGATCGGCGCCAACGCGTACAGCTACGTGTACAACGGCGAAGCCGGCTACCTCGATCACGCGCTCGCATCGCTGCCGCTCGCGTCGCACGTGAAGGCCGTGCACGAATGGCACATCAACGCGGATGAGCCGCTCGCGCTGCAGTACACGCTCGCGTACAAGTCGGCCGAGCAGCAGAAGACGTACTACGCGCCGGATGCGTATCGCTCGTCGGATCACGATCCGGTGCTGATCGATATCGCGCTGCCGGGCGGCGGGCGCTGATCGCTGCTCGAACGTTCGAAGAACGGCGTGCGGCGCTGCCGCACGTCGTCGCGTGAGCGGGGGCGTTGCCGCTCGCTCGCGCGGCCGCTCCGTTCCCACGCATCACGTGCCCGATTCGTGATTGCCGCAATGCAATCCGCAATGCGCGGGGCGAATGATTGCTTCTTCTTTGTGAATAACCCGCGTATTACGCAACTGTGCGGCTTTATTCCGATATCGGGTAAATAATTCTGCTGCGTATCCTGAAAATACTGGAAATCGGTACTTCGTGGATAGAGCCGGGTTTTATTCAGCAATTCGCGTCAATCGGTCTCGGGTAATTAAAATGAAAGAATAACCCTGTCGATTTGAAGGCATTCCATGCGCACGGCCAATGCCCGCAAAGGGTTATGCGACATGCGACAAAGCCGCGGCATTCCAGGATAAACGACTCGGATGGCGTGCCGGATGCGAACAGTCATGTTTTCTTTCAAAAGCCAGACACTGATCTCCGTTCGCATCATCGGAGATTTTTTAATATCGGAATGATCTTTGACAACGCGGCGCAACACCGCCTATTTTTGTTCTGTCGTAAATTTCGGTAATACAAAAGTCGTCAAAACTGCAAGGGGGCGGCGTTCCCGCATCATTCTCCGCCAGCAGTTTGCTGTGTCTGTATCAAGTTCAGTCTCTCGAAGAAGTCCAATCCCCAACCGCCGTCTGCCGATCGTGCAACGCGAGTGGCGGGTGTGCCTGCGCGTTTTTCGCCGGCGATGGCGGCCTGTGTGTGAAGCGATATTCGACCCACAAGGACAGAGGCATGCAACCAGACAGGAGCAGTACCGGCAGCCGCCGCGAACGCCGCGGCCGGCTGGCCGGGCTAGGCGCATTGACCGTCTTGACCATGGTGCTCGCGGGCTGCGGCGGCGACGATTCGTCGTCGGTCGGCGCGTCGAGCCTGGCGCAGGCCACCGCCAGCCAGCAGGCCGGCGCGCAACAGGCGGCCGGCAATCAGACGCCCGCGGCGAACCAGCCCTACGTCGACCCCGTTGCCTATTCGATGAACGCGACCGACGGCCTCGCGGCCGCGCAGGTGTCGGAGAAGGCCGCGGTGATGCATTACCAGTGGAAATCCGGCGGCACGACGGTCAACTACACGACGACCACCGGCCACCTGACCGCGCAGGACGCGAACGGCAATGCTGAGGCGTCGATGTCGTATGTGGCGTACACCGCGCCGAGCACGAACGGCAAGCCGCGTCCCGTCACGTTCGTCTATAACGGCGGCCCCGGCTCGTCGTCGATCTGGCTGCGGCTCGGCTCGTTCGCGCCGACGCGCGTCGCGACGCCCGATCCGCTGTTCGGCAGCAACTGGCCGAACTATCCGCTCGTCGACAACGCGGAAAGCCTGATCGACACGACCGACCTCGTGTTCATCGACCCGCCGGGAACCGGGCTGTCGGAAGCCGTGTTGCCGAACACCAACCAGAAGTACTGGGGTTCCGACGCGGACGTCAACATCATGCGCGACTTCATCCAGCGCTACCTGAACGTGAACGGCCGCGGCACGTCGCCGATCTACCTGTACGGCGAATCGTACGGCACGCCGCGCACCGACATGCTCGCGCTGGCGCTCGAATCGGCCGGCGTGCACCTGACGGGTATCGTGCTGCAATCGGCGATCCTGAACTACTTCGCGGATGCGGTGGAGGCGGTGGCGATCACGCAGTCGACCGAAGGGCTGCTGCTCGACACCGATACCGTGGCCGGCTATCTGCCCGGGTATGCGGCGGTCGCGGCGTACTTCAACCAGGTGTCGCCGGCGCCGGTCAATCCATTCCTGTATGCACTGCAGACCGAACTGTTCACGACGCTGATCTACAACCAGCTGCAGAAGTACTCGCAGTCGTGGGTGCTGAGCCAGCTCGGCATTCCGGATGCGCTCGGCACGCCGGTGTTCCCGAGCGATGCGACGCTGAAGCTGTGGTCGATCCCGTCGAGCTTGACGCAACAGGCGCTGCGCGACTACTTCAACGCGAACCCGTACGGCACGAACCTGGTGCCCGGCACGACGATCGGCCGCTACGACGGACGCGTGTCGTTGCCGAACAGCGATCCGCGGCTGCAGGCGGACGGCGACCCGTCGGACATCCTGATCTCGCAGCCGTTCACGAACGCGCTCGCGACGCAGATGCCCGACTACCTCGGCTACACCGCGCCGAACGCGACCTACCTGCCGTTGAACGACAACATTATCCAGGTGTGGGACTTCTCGCATGACGGCCAGCCGATGCCCGACACGATCCCCGATCTGCTCGGCGCGCTGCAGCTCAATCCGAAGCTCCATGTGCTCGCCGAGAACGGCCTCCACGATCTGGCCACGCCGTTCTTCAACACGGAGAAGCAGCTCGCCCGTCTGCAGACGGTGAAGGGCCTGAATCCGAAGCTGCAGGTGAACTTCTTCCAGGGCGGGCACATGACGTATCTGGATGACGTGGCACGGCCGCAGATGAAGCGCGACCTGGCGACCTTCTACAAGGGCGCGCGGATTCCGACGGCGCTGACGCTCAAGACCCTGCCGCCACCGTGGCCGGACGAGAATCCGGCCGGCACGCCGACCGGCAGCGCGCCGGGCGCGACGGCGTCGACTTTGCTGGCAGCGGCACCGTAAACGACGGACTCCTTGCGAAAAGGAACCCTCTATTCATCCATTGAATGCGAGTGATCATGTCTCCAATCAACTTGATGCGACGTATGTGTTCGTTGATCGTCCTCGGTGCGGTGATGAGCGCCGCCTATGCGCTGCCGCCGCAGGCGGTGGCGCCGGTGAAGCTGCCGCACGGCGGCCACGGCGTCGACGGTCCGTTCTTTCCGTCGACCCGCGTGGCGCCGGTATTGCCGTCGACCGGCGCGACGCTGCAGCAGCAGGCGCAGAAGCGTGTCGATGCCCGGCTCGGCGGCAACACGGTGCTGGGCAACGGCGCGGCGGTGACCAAGGCGCAGGCGCAGAGCAGCGGGCTCGGGTTCGTCGCGAAGCACTTCGACGAGATCGATGCGAAACACACCGGTCGCGTGACGATGAGCGATGTGCGGCAGTTCATCCAGCAGCGGCAGGTGCAGGCGCAGCAGGAACAGCAGGAGTGACGGTGTAGCGAGGTCGTGCGGGGAGGGCGGCCGGTGCCGGTTCGGTGCCGGCTTCCCCACCGCGGCGGCGACCTGCGTTCAACCTGCCGCGGCGCACGTTCGGCCGCGGCCTTCTTCATGGCAGTTCGGCACGCACGCGCGTAACGCGAAGCCGCATCACGATCGATGCTCAGGCTTCCCGGTGCGCGTAGCGCCTCGCCGTCGCCGACGGCAACTCGCCGAACATCGCGCGGTAGTCCTGCGCGAAACTGCTCAGGTGCCAGAAGCCCCACTTCGTCGCGGCCGACGTCACAGGGCCGCCGAGCCGCAGCTCGCGGCGCACGTGATTGAGGCGGACGGCGCGCAGGTAGGCGATCGGATTCAGATTGAGCGTGTCGTTGAACGCGTATTGCACGGTACGCCGGCTGATGCCGAGCTGCACGCACAGTTCGGCGATCGACAGCGGGCACGTCGACGCATCCTGCAGCCGCGCCTGCGCCGCGTTGACGAGCGACCAGTACTTCGTCGAACGCGTCGCGAAGGTGTCCGCGTCCGGCGCGGGCACCGTCATCGCTTCGGAAATCGCATACAGCACGGTCCGCTCGAGCAGTTCGATCCGGCCCTGCGTCGTCACGTCGTCGATCGGCGTGCTCTTCGCGGCCGCGGCCATCGCATGGCGCAGCAGGTGGCGCAGGCGATCCGCGACCTGGGTCGTCATCGGGATCAGCGGTGCGAAGGTGCGGGCCCGCAGCGACGCGGCGAACGTGCGCAGCGCTTGCGTCGACAGCTTGTCGGGCGCGATCTCGACGTTCACGAGCACGTGCCGGTCGGGAGAGTAGAACTCGAACACGGGCTGGCTCGAGAACACGTGCAGGCTGTCGCGCCCGCTCTTTTCGCCGCACATGCGCGCATGGCCTTCGAGCTCCAGCGGCACGGCCACGGCGACGCGGTCCGACGGCACCGCGCCCTGTTGCAGGATCACCTTGTCGAGGTCTTCGACCAGCAGCCGGATGCCGCCGAGCGACACGATGGACGACGAGCCATGAAACAGGCCGCCCGAGATCTGCGTGTAGTTGAGATGCCAGCCGTCGAATATCCGCGCCTGCTCTTCCACGTCGGTGAACGCGCAGAACGTCACCCTCCGCGCGAGCGGCGGGGCGCCGGAGTAATCGCTCGGATCGGCAGACGGCGTCATCGGAGTCGGGAGGGGAGCGGGCGGATCGATTCATTGTAGTCGCTGCACGCGCCGGTCAAAAAACCCCGGAGAAAACCCTCGCATGCCGAAATCCGATAGTGCAAAGCCGGCCGGCGAAATATCGTTGGCATGAACACGACGCATCGCGCCGGCACCGGGCATCTCCCGCTTTGGTGCCGGCCGAGCCGAACACGGCGGCCGGCGCGGGACGGCCGGCGCACTTCTGGAGAGACGTTGATGGAGCTTCCACGTGGCGGATTCTGGCGGAACTGGGTCGGCAATCAGTCGTGCGTCGCCGCGCACATGGCGGCCCCCACCAGCGAGGCGGAGATTGCCGAGCTGGTGCATGCCGCGACGAGCCGGGGCAAGAACGTCCGCTGCGCGGGATCGGGACATTCGTTCACGCCCATCGTCGCGACGAGCGGCCTGCTGCTGTCGCTGAAGGATTATCACGGCATCGTCGCGGTCGACGAGCAGCAAAAGCGCGTGACGGTGAAGGCCGGCACGCGGATCAACGCGGTGACGCAGCACCTGAAGCAAATCGGCTTCTCGCTCGTCAACCAGGGCGACATCGATTCGCAGGCCATTGCCGGTGCGTTGGCGACGGGCACGCACGGCACGGGGACGACGCTGAGCAACCTGTCGTCGCAGGTGGTCGGGATGCGCATCGTCCGCCCCGACGGCTCGATCATGGAAGTGAGCGACAAGCAGGACCTGGACCTGCTGCACGCGACGCAGGTGAATATCGGCATGTTCGGCGTGGTCTCGGAGCTGACGCTGCAGGTGACCGACGCGTTCTGGCTACACGACCGCGTGTGGCGCGAGGACTTCGAGGCGCTGATGGAACGGTACGACGAGCTCGCGGCGACGCACCGGCATTTCGGCTTCTTCTGGTGCCCGACGTCCGAAAGCCGCCACCTGTACTGCCTGCCCGACACCACCGCGGTGTCGAACGCGAAGAAGGACTGCGACGTGTGCGAAGTGAAGGTGATGGACGTCACCGACGTGCGCACGTACCACGAAGGCGAGCACGAGAAGATCGCGTACAGCGCCGAGGTCTACGCGATCCACTACGTCGCGAACTTCCACGAGCTCGAGTACGCGGTGCCTGCCGAACACGGCAAGGAAGCGCTGCGCCGCGTGCGCGACCTGATTCTCACGAAGCATCGGGACTGCATCTTCCCGGTCGAGTACCGCTTCACGAAGGGCGACCCGGCGTGGATCAGCCCGTTCAATCACCAGGACAGCGTGACCATCTCGTGCTCGGGCGGTCCGAACGGCGTCGACTACTGGCCGTTCCTGAAGGATGTCGACGACATCCTGCGCGACTACGGCTCGCGTCCGCACTGGGGCAAGCTGCACTTCACGAACCGCGACGACGTGGACCGCTGGTTCCCGAAGGCCGAGGCGTTCCGCGAACTGCGCCGCAGCGTGGACCCGGAAGGCCGTTTCCTCAACGATCATCTTCGGACCCTGTTCAGCTGAGGGGTCCTGACGAATCACACTGGAGAACGACGCATGAATGCCAAGATTGACGGTCGCCTTGCCGGCAAGGTCGCGATCGTGAGCGGCGGCGCGGGCGGATGCGGCGCCGCTGCGTCCGAGCTGTTCGCCGCGCAGGGCGCGAAGGTGGCGATCATCGACCGTGACGGCGACGCAGCCGAAACACTCGCGTCGCGGTTGCGCGATGCCGGCCTGCAGGCGATCGGCCTGCCAGCCGACGTGTCGAAGCAGCCGGACGTGCAGCAGGCGGTCGATGCAGCCCGCGCGCAGTACGGCAACGCGGACATCCTGTTCAATCATGCGGGCACGCTGATCGTCAAACCGTTCCTCGACATCGAGGAGTCGGAATGGGACTGGCTGATGAGCGTGAACGTGAAGAGCATGTTCCTGATGACGAAGGCGGTGCTGCCGCAGATGCTGGAAAAAGGGCGCGGCAGCATCGTCTGTACGTCGTCGATCTCGGCCGTCTTCGCGACGCCCGGCGAGGTGCTGTATGACGCGACCAAGGGCGCCTGCCAGATGTTCGCGCGGGCGATCGCCGTCGAATACCGCGACCGCGGCATCCGCTGCAACGCGCTGGCGCCGGGCTTCATCCGCACGCCACACGGAATGCGCGAGCTGAAGGATCTGCAGGCGATGGGCGTGGACGCGACCGAGGCGGCCATCGCGGTGCAGCAGGGCCGGCTGTGCGAGCCGTCGGAAGTGGCCGCGGCCGCGCTGTTCCTTGCGTCCGATGAAGCGAGCTTCGTCAACGGCACCCAGCTGTTCGTCGACAACTGTTTTTCCGCCGTTTAGGCCCCCATATTCGCAAGAAGCCGACAGGCAGGCACGACCTCTCCAGGAGCGGCAGGTTCGGTCGAAGGTGCCGCAGCGATGCGGACCTTCGATTTTTTTTGGCCGGGCGTCGCGCGATGTGTCCTAGCGGAATGTCGCAATCCTTCTATCTGAACGATCGGGCGTCTGCTGGAATGGCAATGACGAGTCACCGTTCAGCCGGCATCGCGAGGCGGCATGGTAGTCGACGTCATCGAGCGCCGCTCCGGCGCTCGGCTTCGCGGGTCCGGGCAAGTCCGGCATACCAGCATCAATCCATCACTCTCTTCTGATCAATCATCATGTTCAATCGCACTACCAGCACCGTCGCCAACGTCGATCCCGAACTCTGGACTGCCATTCAGGACGAGAACCGCCGCCAGGAAGATCACATCGAGCTGATCGCGTCGGAAAACTATACGAGCCCGGCCGTGATGGCCGCCCAGGGCTCGCAGCTCACGAACAAGTACGCGGAAGGTTATCCGGGCAAGCGCTACTACGGCGGTTGTGAATACGTCGACGTGGTCGAGCAGCTGGCGATCGACCGTGTGAAGCAGCTGTTCGGCGCGGAAGCCGCGAACGTGCAGCCGAACTCGGGTTCGCAGGCGAACCAGGGCGTGTTCTTCGCGATGCTCAAGCCGGGCGACACGATCATGGGCATGAGCCTCGCGCACGGTGGTCACCTGACGCACGGCTCGCCGGTGAACATGTCGGGCAAGTGGTTCAACGTGGTGAGCTACGGGCTGAACGAGCAGGAAGACATCGATTACGACGCCGCCGAGCAGCTCGCACAGGAACACAAGCCGAAGCTGATCGTCGCGGGCGCATCGGCGTTCGCGCTGAAGATCGACTTCGAGCGTCTGGCGAAGATCGCGAAGTCGGTCGGTGCGTACCTGATGGTCGACATGGCGCACTACGCGGGCCTGATCGCGGCGGGCGTGTATCCGAACCCGGTGCCGCATGCCGACTTCGTGACGACGACGACGCACAAGAGCCTGCGCGGTCCGCGCGGTGGCGTGATCCTGATGAAGTCGGAATACGAGAAGCCGATCAACTCGGCGATCTTCCCGGGCATCCAGGGTGGCCCGCTGATGCACGTGATCGCGGCGAAGGCCGTGGCGTTCAAGGAAGCGCTGTCGCCGGAATTCAAGGCATACCAGGAAAAGGTGGTCGAGAACGCCCGCGTGCTGGCTGAAACGCTGGTCAAGCGCGGCCTGCGGATCGTGTCGGGCCGCACCGAAAGCCACGTGATGCTGGTGGACCTGCGCGCGAAGAACATCACGGGCAAGGCAGCGGAAGCAGCACTCGGTGCCGCGCACATCACGGTGAACAAGAACGCGATCCCGAACGATCCGGAAAAGCCGTTCGTGACGAGCGGCATCCGCCTGGGTTCGCCGGCGATGACGACGCGCGGCTTCGGCCCGGCGGAAGCGGAGCAGGTCGGCAACCTGATCGCCGACGTGCTGGAAGCGCCGGAAGATGCGGCGACGATCGAGCGCGTGCGCGGGCTCGTCGCGGAGTTGACGCAGCGTTTCCCGGTCTACGGCTAACGCGCTGCAATCGGGCACTCGGTCGGGCGTTCAACTGCTCAGGCGGTTGAACTTCGTCCGGTCCGAAGCGATGTAAAAAAATCCGGCTCGCCGTGTATGTGCGAGCCGGATTTTTGCGTTGTGAGCCTAGGCGCGAGCCGGTGTCGCTTCACACCGACGCATCGACGTTCGCCTCGAGTTCGCGAATGCGCGCGTCGTTGCGCGTGTCCTTGAGGACCGGCGGCCCCGCGAACGACTTGCGCACCCCGAAGCCGTACCAGATCACCATCAGCACGACCACGAACGCAACCAGCACGTAGAGCACCTTCTCGTTCGGCGGCTGGATGCCGACGTAAGCCAGCACGCAGGCGCCCACCAGCCCGAGCAGCGCGCACGGCTTCGACCAGATGCCGAGCTGGAACGGGCCTTTTTCGGTCCACGTGCGCCCTTCGGCGAGCATCCCGGAGCCGATCGGCATCGCATACGAGATGAACAGGAACACGGCGCTGCCCGCGCTCAACACCGAGAACGCGTCGCCGTACAGCGTGACGACGATCGCGAGCACCGCGCACGTCCAGATCGCGGGGCCGGGCGTCCGATGGTTGTGATTCACGCTGCGCAGCAGCTTCGACGCCGGCAGCCCGCCGTCGCGCGCAAACGCATACACCATGCGCGACGTCGACATGATCGCCGCGAGCCCGCACACGTAGTTGATGAAGAACATCGCGAGTTCGAGGCACACGCGCAAGGCCTTCGGAATCGGCGCGAGGATCGCTTCGAAGAAGCCGGTGCCCTGTTTCATCGCGGCCGTCAGGTCCGGCATCACCAGCACGAACGTGCACACCATCACGTAGCCGAACACCGCGGACCAGAACACCGAGCCGATGATGCCGCGCGGCACGTTCTTCGCCGCGTCGTGCGTCTCTTCCGACGTGTGGGCGGATGCGTCGAAGCCCGTGATCGTGTAGGTCACCAGCAGCAGGCCGGACAGGAACGCGAGCGGCAGGGTCTGTTTCGGCCATGCGCCGCCGTCGACGCCCGTGAAGTTGGTGAAGGTGACGAGCCGATGCAGGTCGAACGCGATCGGCGAGTAGACCAGCAGCGACACGACCAGCGCGATCGTCACGACGAAGATCAGGTAGCCGGACAGGTCGGTGATCTTGCTCGCGATCTTGATGCCGCGTGCGTTCAGGATCGCCTGCGAGAGCGTGATGAACGCGATGAACGCGGTCTGATGCCACCACGTCAGGCTGTCCGGACTGACGCCGAACATCGGGGCGATCAGCGTCTTGAAGAACGGATCGTAGGTGCCGAAATTGATCGCGGCGATCACGAAGATCAGGCCGATCAGGTTCAGCCACGCCGTCATCCACCCCCATTGCTTCCCGCCGAGGATGGCGCCCCAGTGATAGAGGCCGCCGGCGGTGGGAAACGCCGACGCGATCTGTGACATCGACACTGCGACGATCAGCGCGAACAGCGAGCCGAGCGGCCAGCCGAGGCCGATCGATGCGCCGCCGGCGGCGGAAAACGCGAGCTGAAATGCCGTGATGCCGCCCGACAGAATGCAGATCACCGAAAACGACACGGCGAAGTTCGAGAAACCGCTCATGCGTCTCGACAGCTCCTGCGCATATCCCATCTTGTGGAGAAGGCTTACGTCACTGTCGGTGCCTGAGTCAGGCTGGATTTTCGCGTCCATGTTCGCTCCGTCACGAATGTCCTGCATGGCAGGACCGTCATCGCTGCCCGGGCCCGGCATTGCGGCCCGCCCCTGGGAATTCGTCGGCGGCACGCGACGTCATGGGTGAATGACACGTCGCTTTCCGGTCCGATGCGGGAACGGTATGAAGCCAAATCTCGCGGCGCTATCGGATTTCGGCAATGCACCGGAAACTCCGGGCGGATGCACCTTTCGGGGGCATCGAGCGGGCGGTTTTGCCGATACGGCGTGGGTCGCCGATCGCCGTTACGTGATGGACGGCAACGTGATGACGACGACCGGCGTGGCCGGGTCGATTCGCGCGTCGCTTGCATGGGTGAATGCGCACGTGGGGCCGGCGGCGGCGCGTCGCGCAACGTCGGCGCGCAACATCGGCGCGGATGGATGGAGCGATTTGCACGACGGCAGCCGGTTCGGATGGACCGCGCGTGCGGTGGCGACGTGGTGCTGCCCGGTGTGCTCGGAGACGTCGCGGCGCGCTACGGCGACGCGACGTCAGACTGGGTGGCGCTGCAACTGGAGTATGCGAAGTAGCGGCGGAGAGCTTGCGCGTCGCCCGACGCGAACCGCGCTTCCCGGCCCGGAAACGGCGTTGCGCTCAGGCCGTGGCCGTCCGCCGCGCCGTCAGTTGGTTCCACAGCATCCCGGAGCGGCTCCCGCTGCGGCAATACGCGAGCACGGGCTTCGGCAGCGCATCGACCAGCGCGCCGAACGCGTCGACTTCCGCCTCGCCGATCCGGTCGCGTTCGACCGGCAGATAGCGCGCGTCGAGGCCGAGTTCGCGCGCGGCGGCCGCGATCTCGTCGAAGGCCGGCTGATCGGCGCCTTCGCCGTCCGGCCGGTTGCAGATCACCGCGCGAAAGCCTGCATTGCGGATCGCCTTCAGGTCCGCCGGCGTGATCTGTCGCGACGCGGTGAACCCGGTGGCGGCCGCGGCCCGGCATTGCTCGATCGCGCGCGCGAAACACGCGACCGCGAAATCGACGTCCTGCTCGGTCGTGAAGCGGCCGAAGCTGATGCGCACCGTGCGGCCGGCGGTTTCCGCATCGAGACCGATCGCGGTCAGCACGTGGGACGGCGCGCCGCTGGTCGAGTTGCATGCGGAGGTCGACGACACGGCGAGCGAATCGCCGAGCATGAACGGGAAGAAGCCCGGCGCGTTCACCGTGAGGCTCAACGTGTGCGGGATGCGGCGCGCCGCGGCCGCGTTGTGCGTGATGTCGCCGAGCGCGAGCAGCGCGTCCTTCAGGCGCGCGCTGAGTGCCGCGATCCGCTCGGCTTCGCGCTCGAGTTTTTCGGCGGCCAGCTCGCAGGCGGTGCCCATCCCGACGATCTGATGCGTCGCGAGCGTGCCCGAGCGCAGGCCGCGCTCGTGTCCGCCGCCGTGAATCTGCGGCGCGATGCGATCGGCGATGTCACGGCGGACGAACAGCGCGCCGATGCCCTTGGGGCCATACACCTTGTGCGCGGACATCGACAGCAGGTCGATGCCGAGCGCGCGCACGTCGATCGGCGTCTTGCCGAGCGCCTGCGCGGCGTCGACGTGCAGCAGCGCGCCCGCCGCATGCACGATGCGCGAGATCGCGCCGATGTCCGTCAGCGTGCCGAGCTCGTTGTTGACGAGCATCAGCGACACGAGGCCCGTATCGGGGCGAATCGCCGCGGCCACGGCGTCGACGGTGATTTCGCCGTCGGCGGTGGGGCTCAGGTAAGCGGCCGTCATCCCGCGCTTCGACAGGTTCGCCATCGTGTCGAGGATGGCCTTGTGTTCGATGCGGCTCGTGATCAGGTGGCGCTTGTCGGTCGCAGCCTCCGCGTAGCCCTTCAGCGCGAGGTTGTTCGATTCGGTGGCGCCCGATGTCCAGATGATCTCGTCGGCGTGCGCGCCGATCAGCGCGGCGACCTGCGCGCGAGCGTGCTCGACTTTTTCCTTCGCCAGCCGGCCGGCGGCGTGCGAGCTCGACGCGGGATTGCCGAAGATGCCGTCGGCACCGAGGCAGGCCGTCATCGCTTCGATCACGCGGGGATCCGCAGGGGTGGTGGCTGCGTAGTCGAGGTAGTGCAGCGGGGTGGTATCGCTCATGTCCTTCTCTTGCTCTTCTCTTCGGAATGGGAGAAATGATACGAGGTCGGGTGGGGAAAAAGGATCCAAAAGGGGCTGGGAATTTAGCTTGATATGGAATATGGATCTATCTGAATCCGATATTGGGGGATGAATTTTCTTTCTTGGCGTAGCGGAGCATCGGGGATTGGTCATACGGATGCCCGCATGGCGCGGCGCACGGTGGTGGCGCGTGGGCCGGCCTGCGAATAACCGAATGCCGTTAGCGCGTCGGCGCGCGAGTCGGTCAGGCCGACTCGTTTTGATCGGGCCGGTTCGATAAACGATGCGCGTCCTGCACCCATGCGTGCAGCGCGCGCTCGTATTTCGCCGGGATCGTGATCGTGACCGTGGTGAGGCGTGTGACGTTACCCGGCAGGTCCAGGTACCGCTGCCACGCCTTGCGAACGAGTTGAGACATTGCCGAGCGGTTCATGCCCAGCTTCGCGGCCAGTTCGCGCTGCGGGCGGCCCTTCACGAAAATCTCGTGCAGCGCCCACTGGTTCACCGGCTTGATTCGGGTATCTTGAAGCCGCAACAGCCGGAACTGTTCGGCGGTCATGCGTCGTGTCTTCTGCATTCAAATTCGCCCCGAATTCGGAAGTGAAGAAATCAGTTTTGCGCCGCAGGTCGTTTCGTGGCCGTCGAACGCGGCGGCTTGGCCTTCAACGTTGAAGGCAGGGTCGCCTGCCGCAATCGTGCAGGCGCCGTGGATCGGACACGAGCAGGCGTCGCCGAAGCGCGCGACCGCGCGCCCCATGACCTTGCTGATTCCGGCGCCGGATTCGACCCGGCCGCCATGGGTATGCATGTCGCCTACCCGGATAATTCCTCGCATATGACTCGTCCTCCGAATGATTCGTGTGGTGGTCGCGTGTTGCTCGCACTGTGCCGCAGCGCCGGTCTGCATCACCACGAATAGCCCTGCATGCCGTAATCGACATCGTGTCGGCGTCCCCACCACGGGAGATAGGCGTTGTTTCCGCCGCGCGCGCGGAACCAGTCCTTGGTTGGATCGATCGGCGTGAGCTTCGATGGCGGCCTGACGACGACGGCGACGGGGTGCTCAGCGTCGGTCGTGCCGGCGACGAGTGCGTTGCCGCCGAAGTGGTTGATTCGACCGATCGCGAGCGCGACGTCGGTCAATGCGCTGCCTGTTCCCATGTCGCCGAGCAGGGCGGCGGTGTTGAATGTCTGCTTCTTGTGGTCGTATTCCGGCAGGGTTTCGGTCAGGGTTTGCGTGAGTGCGACGAGTCGTGACGACGCGGCATCGCTGCCGTGGCCTGCATCGTGAACGATGTAGTTCAGGTCAGTGACAGCGACGCCGGCATTGCGGGCCGCTTCGGCGATCGTTGCCTTCCACGCCTGTACGGCGCGCGTCGTGCCGACCTTCGGCGAAAACGCTTTCGTGTCGCCGGTCGCGGCCTTGCCGATCCAGGCGAGTGGTTCCCGCTCGGTGTTGAAGTTGGGGCCGGCGAGGAACAGCACGACAAGGTTCTCGTTGATCTGCGCATCCGTGGGCGGGAAGTTCGGGGCGTCCCAGTTCATTGCCCACGCGGTCTTGTCGGGGTTTGCCTGCAAGTAGTCCAGCGCGTTGTTCAGTGATGTGAAGCCGGCGTTCGCGTTGCCTTGGGTGATTCGGACATCGGGCGGCGTGTCGCGGCTCCAAAGCGTCTTGGGCGACGGCGGCCCGATCTCGAAGAAATTCATCATCCGATCAACCATGCGCGACTTGGCAAAGGTCGGATCAAGTCGGGGCGGAATGGCAATTTCGACGTGTATGCCGGCGAGTTCGCGCCAATCGTTCTGGCGATCGGAGCGCACCGTGTAGAGATACTTTGCGTTGCTGAAATAGCGGGATCGCAGCAATAAAATGAATTTATCGATGTACTTCGCATAGAACCCGTTGAACGTTTCCGTTCCACGATTGCCGTACACCAACGCACCGATCGATCGAAGCGACGAAAATTTTTCGGGTTTGGTGCGCACCATGTCATCGTTCTTGTTCGGTACGGTAAGCCCTTGTGCCCACAGCAATTGCCATTCGGTCGGATAGTCCATACGTTGCAACGGATTCAGCCACATGAGGCCGACAACCTGCGCGACGAACGGCTTGGCCGGCCCTTCGGCTGCTGGCGTTGCATTTCCGGTACGCTCACTAACCGGCACGGCTTGAGCCGGACGCATGATGGCCGTGGTGAAGAGAAACACCATGAGCGCGATCAAGCCGGGAACCACAACGAATCGTTTCATCCTATCTCCAAATGTGCCGTGTCGGGTTGTCCGACGTGCGCCATCAGCGATGCCATGAGCACGGTGGTGATGAGCCATGTCAAAACGGCGATGGCGACGCGTCGCGGCCACGTGGCGATCAGGGCCTTCATACAAGACCTCCGACCTACAGATAAAACTCACCTTCGCGTTCATCCGTTATCGGCGGTCATGCGTCTCAGCACCGGTTGCATCACCACGAATAGCCCTGCATGCCGTAATCGACATCGTGTCTGCGTCCCCACCACGGCAGGTAGGCGTTGTTTCCGCCGCGCGCGCGGAACCAGTCCTTGGTCGGATCGATCGGCGTGAGATTCGAAGGCGGCCTGACGACGACGGCCACGGGGTGTTCAGCGTCGATCGTGCCGGCGACCAATGCGTTACCGCCGAAGTGGTTGATCCGGCCGATCGCGAGCGCGACATCGGTCAATGCGCTGCCCGTTCCCATGTCGCCGAGCAGGGCGGCGGTGTTGAATGTCTGCTTCTTGTGGTCGTATTCCGGCAGGGTTTCGGTCAGGGTTTGCGCGAGAGCGGCGACGCGTGACGACGCAGCATCGCTGCCGTGGCCTGCATCGTGAACGATGTAATTCAGGTCAGTGACAGCGACGCCGGCATTGCGGGCCGCTTCGGCGATGGTTGCCTTCCACGCCTGGACGGCGCGCGTCGTGCCGACCTTCGGCGCAAATGCTTTCGTGTCGCCGGCCGCGGCCTTGCCGATCCATGCGAGCGGCTCGCGCTCGGTGTTGAAGTTGGGGCCGGCGAGAAACAGCACGACAAGGTTCTCGTTGATCTGCGCATCCGTGGGCGGGAAGTTCGGGGCATCCCAGTTCATTGCCCACGCGGTCTTGTCGGGGTTTGCCTGCAAGTAGTCCAACGCGTTGTTCAGTGATGTGAAGCCGGCGTTCGCGCCGCCTTGCGTGATCTGGATATCGGGAGGCGTGTCGCGGCTCCAAAGCGTCTTGGGTGATGGTGGACCAATTTCGAAGCATTGGAGAAACTCGTTGGTAAAGTACGTCTTCGCTTCGATCGGATCAAGCCTCGGAGGCAGTGCGAGCTCGATATGTATTCCGGCAAGCTCGCGCCAATCTTTGGGATTCTCGGATTTCACGGTGTAGAAATAGCTCGCGTTCGCGAAGTAGCGCGAACGCATCAACACGAGAAACTCGCTTACGTACTTGTGATAGAAACCCTTGAATGTTTCTTCGCCCTCGTTGCCGTATGCGATGCCAGCCACCGACTGCAGGGTGGTAAAGGACTTCGGGTCGGTGCGGACCATATCGTCATTCTTGTTGGGAGCGGCAAGCCCCTGTGTCCACAACAATTGCCATTCGGTCGGATAGTCCTTACGTTGCAACGGATTCAACCACATCAGGCCGACAACCTGCGCGACGAACGGCTTTGCCGGCGCTTCAGCTGCTGGCGCTGCAATGCCCGCGGGCTCTGGAACAGGGGCGGCTTGTGCTGGACGCATGATCGCCGTGGTGAACAGAAACACCGTCAGCGCGGCCAAGCCAGGTACGACAAAAAAACGTTTCATCCAATCTCCTATTTCCAAATGTGCCGGGTCGGGTTGTTCGACATGCGCCATCAGAGAGGCCATGAGGACGGTGGCGATCAGCCATGTCAAAACGGCGACGGCGACGCGTCGCGGCCACGTGCCGAGCAGGGGCTTCATACGAACCCCCCGACCTTCAGATAAAACTCGCCTTCACGTTCGTCCGTGATCGCCTCGGGTATCTTTCCTTCGCTATTCGTGGCATGTGCCCATTCGTGCATCGACATTCGATCAAGCATTCCGTATTTAAAGTAGTTGGCGTACGGCTTGTTCGGATTGGAGTCGGGAATGCCGGTCCCTATCCGCCAATCCGCCTCAATGCGCAGCGATTTAAGTTGCTTGTCCGTCAGGTAGCACAAGCCCACCGCAACGTCATACGCAAGCGCCTTCTCGGCATGCTCCGGGTTGGTCATCGTCGTAGAGTGATTGGTCGGGCTATTCGTCGCACCACGATCGAGCCAGTCGGCGATCTGCTTGTCGCGCCATTCCTTGTAGCCCTCGGGCATCGCGCTTTTGCCGTCCTCACCAATTACGTGGCCGTCGCTATCAAGCCATTCCGCATTCAGCGTTCGACGCGCTTCCATGCGCATCAACGCGCGGTCTTCATAGCGCTGTCCGGCTTCCGTTTCCGCTGTACCCTGTGCGACGCTATCCGCGTTCTTTGCGTTGTACTGGTCATACGGATCATCGGCCCGCTTGTCCGCGTCGGCCTTGCTCGCGTCACGCCACGCGGCCGGTGGATCGTTGCCTTCGTTGAAGTCGCTTGTCGCGTCGCCGTCCTTCGTTTCAACGGGCTTGCCGAATCGCAGCGCCGTCGGCGAAAAAGGCTCGTCAAGGGCCGGCGCATCCGCCACCACGGTCCAGCCTTTCGGCGGATCGGCATTCACGCGCAGCATGTTCAACGCCGAGCTGATACCGGTCACGACGAACATGAGCGGTGCGGTCACGAGCGTCGCTGCCATGCCCAAAACTGATTCATTCCCTTTGAGCGCACCGATCAGATTGAACTTGGCGGGTGGCGATGGCGGATACCAGAAGCCCGGTTTCGTTCCTTGCTTGCCATGCCGCCAATCGTCTTCCCAATATCGGTAGGGTTTCTGCACGCCGATCGGGAAACCCGATGCGAACACCCGCTGCGTCAGAATGCCTGCGGCACCGATATCGCCGAGTTCGTGCTTGCTGATCCCGCGCCAGCCGATGCCTTGCACCGTCACCGCTGAAATCACCTGATCGTGCGGACAGCAATACGCGGAGACGCGCCCATACGTCGACCCATTCAAGCCGTGCCGCGCGCGATCCTCTTGCGCCGTATAGGACCGGTTGCTCGTCGGCGATACCCGCTCGTTTGCCATGTCCTCATCGATCTTGCTTGCCAGCAACTCGTGCTCCCTGCGAGCGCCGATGATCGATAGAAACGTGCCGAATGTCTTCGTGCGCGCGGCGTAGGTCTGCCTTCCGCGCTGACCGCTCGCGTCCTTCGTCGCGCGTTGCGACCATGAATCCATGAACGTGTCGGATTTGTACGGGCCGTCCGCATTCGCAAGGCTATACGGCGCATTCGCCAATACGTAGGCATCTGCCACGCAATGTCCGGTCCGCCCCCACGGATCTTCGACATCGGGGAAGGCGTCGCCAAAGAACGCTGCTGTCAGTCCCACGATGTTGCCCTGGCTATGACATACGACGGTAATCGGTACATCAGCCTGCATGCGGCGGATCGACTGGATCAGCCGGGCCAGTCGCAACGCCGCGAGTACGCCATACGCGCGAGGCGGCGCGCGGTACAGCGGCCGATTGGTCGGATTGATGCCTTGCACAGTCATCCACCCCATCGTTCGATCGTCCAGACCCCCGTGCCAAAGATCGGGCAGGCTTGCACAGCCGTTCGTGAACGGACCACCGCCCCAATAGTCCTTCTCGTTCAGGAAGATTTTGTCGCCGTATTCCTTCAGTTCGGCCGCGGTCGCCCGATAGCCCCATCGGAAATGAATGACAGGCGAAAACGACGGCTCGGGTTTGATGTAGTCACCGGACCAAAGCTTCGGATTCAAGAACCCATCCGGCGTCACGCTTTCCGTGTACTTCGCGGGCGTCAGCTGCCCCGCGTCGATGCCGTGATACATCATCTGATCGTCCAGACGCCCGAGCCTGCGATTCATCCCTTTGCACAGCCCGTGCTCCGCTGCATCGAACCATTCACCCTCCGAGTTGACGCCGTGCACGAAGATCACGATGCCGGGCAACGGCAATTGCTTGATGCAGATCAGCGGCGTGTTCTTTGCAAACATCGTCACGCCTTCGCCGCGGCCGACGATGATCTGAGGCGGCGAAGGTCGCGGCGCAGGAACGTCGGGAGCATCGGCTTTCATCGCGGGTTGGCCGCCAGGAGCGGCCGGTACCGTCGGCGGGTCAAGAAACGAATCGGTCATTCAAACTCCTGCGCATTCCTATACGTTTTTCTTGATGAACCGCACCGCCAGTTTCTCGAACTGGTCGGCATCGACGGCGGGCAGTTGGCCGGCCACGTCGCTCGACACGTTCGATACCGGTCCGGACGGCTTTTGAACCTCGCCTTCGAATCCCGCGGCCGCGTGACCGTCCGTCGCGCGGACCAGCTTTGGCACGCGGCCAAGCGTGTCCTGAGCGAATGTCGGCATGTCCGCGTTCATGCTCGCCGGACCATCCCAAGCATGACCGGCCGACTTCACCGTGAACGTGCCGGGGCATCCCAGCTCGATATCGCCGCCGCGCAGCTTGAGATACGCGCCACCGGACGTAACGAGCACGACTTCATCACTCGCGGTGCCAACGAGCTTTCCGCCCGCCGCGGTCAATTGAATGTTCTTCGCCGAGTCGACGCGCGTATCGTCGTTGTGCGACTGGATCGTGACCTTCCCCTGATTCGCGATCGCCGACACGCCGTCGCCGTGCGCAAACATCGCGACGCCGCGACCGGCATGCAAGTTGATGCGCTCGCCGCTCGTGACTTGCACATGTTGCTGCGCGACCTGATCGATGTTCTCGCCCGCATGGATGACGTGCGTTTTGGGCGTGACGTGGAGCGCCCCGGACCGCGCGCCGAATGCGAGCAGCGCGCACGCATCGTCGGCCGCGCCGGCTTGCGCGCCGCCGGGCGTCCAGTTACGGAATGCACTGGCGACGTTGTCCTGACCGCGGGTGTCGGCGGACCGCCCGCCGTGCTGGCCGGCGTAATCGCCGAGCGATTTGAAGAGTTCGGTGCATTGATCGAGCAGGCGAACCAGTTCATCGCGATCGAGCTGTGCACCGGTGGCCCGTGTGCGCGCATAGGTCGACAGCAGGATGCCGCGCGCGGCGCGCAATGCGGCGGCGGCATCGGTGCGCAGCTCCGCGCCTTCGCCGCGCGCCTCCCCATGTCCGTTTTCTCGCGGCTGCGTCAGATACCCGAGATTCAATTCGGTGTGCGCATGTTCGCTCGCCAACTGCGCCGAGATTTGCGACGGCGTATCGTCCAGACGAAGCTGGTTATAACGCCTGCCGTTGATTTCCTTGGTCTTGATGCCGGAGAGGAACCGGTTGCCGGGAAGCGCGCCGGTATGGCTGAAGGTCGCAGGCGGGTTCGCGCCATTGCTCAGCACGCCGATGATGACCAACCGGTCCGGGTCGCCTGCAAGACATCCCAACAGGACTTCCATGCCGACGCGGGGCAGGAACAGCGTCCCGAAGTTGCCGCCCGCCAGATTTGCCCCGACGCGGATGGGTGCACTGTCACCGGCCCGGCCGTTCGTTCCGGCGCCTTGAGCGTGCGCATGATCGGCCGGATCGTAACCGTGGATCCGCACGCGCACGCGGCCGGCGCTGTCGCAAAACACTTCCTCGCCCTGCATGCCGACGATCGTGCCGGTCAGCAGGTGAACCGGCGGCACATCGATCTTCGGATCGTAGGCGGGCTTGAGCGGCACGCCGCGCCGCACGCACGTGAACCGGTTCTCGTAGCGCGTGTCGGTTTGCTCCGACGGATCGGCAGGTGTAGGCGGAGCGGTTTGCGTCAGGTTACGACTCGCCGCGAAAAGTCCCTGGGCCCGACTCGCAAGCTGCGTTGGCAGGTTGTTGCGGATATCGTGTCGAACCGACGTGACGACGAACCGACGATGCTCGATCGGCTTCATATCCAGCTCCGGGTCGCCCGTCAGCGTGAACCAGTGGCCGACCGGCACATCGCGCACGTTGCTGATCCCGTCGTATCGCTCGGCTTCGAACTGGTGAGCCAGTATCCGGTCGCGCGTGATGCGGTCGTGATCGTTCCACGAATCGCCAACATGCGGGATGTCGATCGCGACGTCGGTCAGCAGGTGTGCCAGATCGTTTCCCGATTCACCCTGATGGAGGCTGGCGACGGCCGTTGAATCGTCGATGCGCGCCGTCTTGTAGTCCCACGACGGACGGCGGACCTTGCCGGACGACAGGCTCTGGCGGTGCGCAAAGAGCGTCACCGTGTCGCGCTGCGCAGCGCCCGCGTCGCGAGGATGAAGGCGCAGCGCACCGGCCGGTGCCTCTTTCAGGCAATGCGGATCGTCGCAAAATACGAGCGTGTGAACCGGCTGCTCGTCAGCCATGCCGTGCACGCGTCCGACCGGCGCGGCCTTCACGAAGACCGTGATGCCTTCCCGGCGCAGCAGACGCCGGATGAAGCGCGCGTCCGATTCGTTGACCTGCCGCGTGAGCTCGCGCAGCGGATAGCGATCGGCCTGCAGCCCGGACAGGTCGAAATCGAACGCGCGCGCGAGTGCGTAGCTGCGCTGTTTCCATTCGTTCATCAGCGTCGCGAGGATTTCCGGCACGCTGCGCGAGCGGAATACGCGGGCGTTCGTGCGACCTTCCATCAACGACAGCGCGTCACACACGTGCAGTTGATAGACGGTCAGTTCGCCGTCGGATTGACCGGTCCGCACTTCGCGCACGATCGCATTGATCGCGCGTACGCCGCCCCGATCGGTCGTCACCCGAACCGACACGGGCAGGCCGAGAAACAGCGCCGGCGACAGATGGTCGTGGGTGGATACGCAGGTCAGCTGCCCTTCGATTCCGGACATCAGCCCGTCGTGGATATCGGCGTGATGGAGCGCCAGCAGATGGCCGACCGCGCGTTGCGCGCGCCCGAAATGGAGATCGACTGGCCGCGGGTTCCCGTCAATCAGACCAGACGCAAAATTACGGAGCGTTTTTGCTATCGACATCACGCTAATCTCATTGCTTTGTTTCAGAATTCTGATTTATTTGAAATTGAATATCGGTATGGTTAAAGGCGCAAAGCCGCTAAATCGCGCGGCGGAGATTAGCAAGTTTTTCGGGCTCGGAAAATGTATTTTTATTTCGAGATTGCGCGATTTGTCTTTAAGAAACAGTATTTTGCGTTTGTCGCGATCTGTTTGTTTTTTAAAAATCTTATGTTGGGAGGGGATTGATGCTGTCTCGACAATTGTTCGGTGGACTGCGCGGTGGGGGGGCGGGTTCTTTTGTCCGAATAAAGCAAGTATGGATTTTTAAAAACTCGATTTGTCAGACATAAAGGGGAATGACTGCATGTTGCAGTATCGGAAAAGATGCGAACGGGATCGCACTCGTGCCTGCGCAGGCAATGTGCGGGAACGCATGATGTCTATGAGGGATTCCCCCGTAACACGCCGGTGAACGTCACGTGGACGCCCGTGGCCCACCGCCTGGCGCTTTCCCGCCGACGCTTCCCACCTCCGGCTCCCGATTATTTGCATTTCGCGAATGGCGCGTTCGCCGGTTGTTCCATACCCGATCGGCGGCCGCGCCCCTATCGTTCGGGCGTCGGCTGATTGAATTCGACGCCTGCAACCGGAAAGGCGGCCGCCATTTCCTCGCGACTCTCGCGTCGCATCGCACACAAGACAACGGACCTGGCTTCATGCACCGACGCTCCGGCGCGTGCAGGCGGACCAATCCACGGAGACAGACATGAAAGCAAACGAGTGGGATACCTCCTATGAGTGGAAGGCGGTGACGCTGCTGGCGCTCGGTTTCGGGCTGGTCGGCCTCGACCGCTGGCTCATCGCGCCGCTGTTCCCATCGATCATGAAGGACCTGAACCTGACCGCGCAGGACGTCGGCAACTGCATCGGCGTGCTCGGCCTGTCGTGGGGCATCTTCGCGGCGCTGATGGGCGGCATCTCCGACAAGATCGGCCGCCGCAAGGTGCTGATCCCCGCCATCGTCGCGTTCTCGCTGCTGTCCGGCTTCTCGGGGCTCGCGGGCGGGCTGCTCGGCCTGATCGCGATCCGCGGGCTGATGGGCGTGGCAGAAGGTTCGTTCTGCCCGACCAGCTTCGCGGCGACCGCCGACGCGTCGCACCCGCGGCGGCGCGGCCTGAACCTCGGGCTGCAGCAAAGCGGCTTCGCGCTGTTCGGGCTGGCGCTGTCGCCGATCATCGCGACCCAGTTGCTCAACGTCGTGTCGTGGCGCTGGGTGTTCGCGCTCGTGGCCCTTCCCGGGCTGATCCTCGGCGCGATCATGTTCTTCGTGATTCGCGAACCGAAGCGCACCAAGGAGGTCGCGTCGGAACACGCGCCGGCCTCGCTCGGCCATGTGCTCAAGAGCCGCAACATCCTCGTCGCGATGGCCGCGCTCTGTTGCGCGATGACCGGCGTGTTCGTGCTCGGCGCGCTGCTGCCGCTGTACCTGACGGACTACCTGTCGCTCGGCACGCAGAAGATGGGCCTCGTGGTGTCGGCGATCGGCTTCGGCGGCTTTCTCGGGCAGTTCGGGCTGCCGGGCCTGTCCGACCTGGTGGGGCGCCGCCTTGCGAGCATCGTCGGCTTCGCCGGCACGGCGGTGATGCTCTACATTTTCCGCGGGCTCGGCCCGCAGCCGGTCGTGTTGTTCGTCGTCCTGTTCGTCGCGTCGTTCTTCACGCTCGGGCTGGTGTCGCTGCTGTCGGGCCCGGTGGCGACCGAAGCCGCGCCCGTCGGCCTCGTGTCGACGTCGATCGGCGTGGTGGTCGGCTGCGGCGAGATCTTCGGCGGCGGCATCGCGCCGGCGCTGGGCGGCTACGTCGCCGCGCACTTCGGGATCCAGAACATTCTGTGGCTGCCGATGGTGGCGGTGCTGCTCGGCATCGTGGTCAGCATGCTGCTGCGGGAAACCGCGCCGGCCGTGCTGCAGCGCCGCGTGGGCGTGCAGCCGGAGCTGACGGCGGGCGAACAGCCGTAACGTGCGGTCGCACCCGCACCCGCACCCGCACCCGCACCCGCACCCGCACCCGCACCCGCACCTGCACCCGCACCTGCACCCGCGCCCGCACCTGCACCCGCGCCCGCGCCCGGCGGCCCTGCGAGATTGACACCTGTCGGGTGACAGTGTGACGCTTTGCGCATGCTCCAACCAGCCGGCAGGTGCGGTTAGACTGGCGGTTTCGCTTTTCGGAAAAGGCGCCGCATGGACCGCTTTCTGAGCATCGAGGCATTCGTCAGGGTCGCGGAGGCGAGCAGTTTTGCGGAAGCGGCGCGACAGCTTGGGGTCACCAGTTCGGTCGTGACGAACCGCATCCAGCAGTTGGAGAAGTTCGTCAACGCGCCGCTGTTCCATCGCAGCACGCGCCACGTGCGGCTGTCCGACGTGGGCGAGACCTTCTACCGCGAATGCGCCGAGGTGGTCGGGCGCGTCAACGAGCTGACCGACCAGATGCGCGAACTGCGCGCGACACCGACCGGGCGGCTGCGCATCCAGATGCTGCCCGGTTTCGCGCTCGATCACTTCGGCGTGCCGCTCGCCGAATTCAATCGGCGCTACCCGGGCATCCAGCTCGACATCATCGTCAACGACCGTGTGGTGGACCCTGTCGAAGAAGGGTTCGACATCGCGTTCCAGATCTTCCCGCCGATTTCCGAATCGCTGATCGAGCGGCGCCTGTTCGTGGTCCGACGCCTGTTCTGCGCGTCGCCCGCCTATCTCGACGCGCATGGTGCGCCACAACATCCGCGCGAATTGCTGCAGCACACGACGGCGCTGTATTCGGGTTATCCATCACGCAACCGCTGGACGATGACGCGCGGCGACGAGGTCGTCGAAATGGAATTGCCCGGCATGATCCGCTCGAACTCCGTGCATTTGCTGCGCGAGTACGCGCTGACGGGCGGCGGTGTCGTGTGCCTGCCCACGCTGGTCGCGAGCGAGGCGCTCGTCGCGAGCCGGCTGGTGCCCATCCTCACCGACTTCCAGATCGCGCCGCTGAGCTTCGCCGCCGTCTATCCCGCCACGCAGCGACAGGCGTTGAAGGTGAAAGCGCTGGTCGAATTCCTCGCCGAATACATCGGCGACGAATCGCCGTGGGACCGTCCGCTGCTGGAGCGCGGCTGGGTTCGCTGAGCCGGGCGATTATTCGCGAAACGCAAATGCCGTAGTCGCGCTCCGTTGCCTTGTTGAGGGGCGCCCTTGCCCCTAGAGTTGAATCCAACAAGCGGTACAACTCAGGAGACAGCAATGACCGACACGGCATTCCACACCGTCTTTGGCTCGCTCGACAGCTACACCAAGGGCGAGATCGAAATCACCAGCGGCAGCGCGCAGCACTACGCCTTCTCGAACGTGTTCGAGGTGGCATCGAAGTCGGCCCCTTACGAGAAGGTCGTCGCCGGCAAGAACCTCGAATACGTGATCGAAGTGCTGCGCACCGACGGCCAGTCGCCGTGGTTTGCCTGCGCGCACGACGAGTTCGCGATCCAGATGGATGGCGAAGTCCGCATCGAATTCATCAAGCTCGACAACCCGCCGACCACCGGCCGCGGCACCGTGAGCGCCGGCACGCAGCCGGCGGGCCGCGAGATGGGCTACGTCGTCCTGCGTAAGGGGCATCAGGCGCTGCTGCCGGCCGGCTGCGCGTATCGGTTTTCCGCCGTCAAGCCGGGCGTCGCGCTCGTGCAGACCGTGCTCGGCGAACTGTCCGTCGAGAAGTGGGCCGACATCTGCCTGCACTGACCGATCCGACTGCCCCCCATTCGACTATTCCAGGAGACACGTGATGGCCACTCTCGAGACCCTCGATCTTTCCGCAGGCTTTGCCGCCGATCTGGTGCAAGCCACCGAAGCCGATGCCGTCACCGGCTACCGCCGCTTCCACCTCGGCGCGTTCGCGTTCCAGCGCGACGAGTACTTCGTGAAAATCAGCTGGCCGGCGAAGGGCAGCACGCGCACGCATGCGATACCCGCGGACGCGTTTTTGCGCGCGATGATGCGTGACGTGGCGTGGGGCTTCTTCTACGGCTGGGTGAATTTCGATCACGTGTTCGGCACGCGCAATCACTACGGCAAGGTGGACGTCTATGCCGGCACGTTCAACGGAATCCTGAAGGAAGCCGGCGTCGACTACACCGAGACCTTCGAAACGCCGACGATCATGGCGACCTTCAAGGCGATGCTGCACGACTGGACCAACGAAGGCTTCGACCCATTCGCGGCGCCCGAGGAAACCGGCACGGCCTTCGGCCGCAAGCACGGTGAGAACGGCGCGGCGATCGAACGCACGCGCATCGCGACGCGCCGCATGCCGGGCCTCGAAGGCGACTCGCCGCTGCGCGACGAACTGCCGGTCAACCGCGCGTTCCGCGACGTCGGCCAGGACGAGCCGGAGGTGCATGTGAAGCCCGGCTTCGAAGGCGAGCTGCACGCGTTCAACCTGTTCAAGTACCTGTCGCGCTCGGACGTGACGTGGAATCCGTCGGTCACCTCCGTGTGCGGCCGCAGCCTGTTCTGCCCGACCACCGAGGAATTCATCCTGCCGGTGTTCCACGGCAACGACCGCGTCGAATGGTTCCTGCAACTGTCCGACGAAATCGTGTGGGACATCGGCGACAAGAACACCGGTGCGCCGCGCGCGCGCATCACGATGCGCGCCGGCGACATTTGTGCGATGCCTGCCGACATCCGGCACCAGGGCTACTCGACGAAGCGTTCGATGCTGCTGGTCTGGGAAAACGCGACGCCGGACCTTCCGCAGCGATACGAGAGCGGCGAGCTTGCGCCGTATCCGATCGCATTCTAAGCAGCGCATGCGCGCGCGATACCGAGGACGATTCATGCAAACCCAACTCTTCATCGACGGCCGCTTCGTTGACGCCGTCGAGCGCGGCACGATCGACGTGCTCAATCCGCACGACGGCTCGCTGATCACGACCATCGCCGCCGCCACCGCGGCGGACGTGGATCTGGCCGTCGCCGCCGCCACCCGCGCGTTCCCGAAGTGGTCGGCCATGCCGGCGGCCGAACGCGGCCGGCTGCTGCTGCGTCTCGCCGATGCGATCGAAGCCAACGCGGAGGAACTTGCACAGCTCGAATCGCTGGACACCGGCCACCCGATCCGCGATTCGCGCGCGCTCGACGTGCCGCGCACGGCAGGATGCTTCCGCTACTTCGGCGGGATGGCCGACAAGCTGCAGGGCTCGGTGATTCCGGTCGAAACCGGCTTCCTGAACTACGTGCAGCGCGCGCCGATCGGCGTCGTCGGCCAGATCGTGCCGTGGAATTTCCCGCTGATGTTCACGAGCTGGAAGATGGGCCCGGCGCTGGCCGCGGGCAACACGGTAGTGCTCAAGCCGTCGGAGATCACGCCGCTGTCGACACTGCGTATCGTCGAACTGATGGCCGAGGTCGGGTTCCCGGCCGGCGTCGTCAACATCGTCCCCGGTTACGGGCATACGGCGGGCCAGCGGCTCGCCGAACATCCCGGTGTCGGGAAGATCGCGTTCACCGGTTCGACGGCGACGGGCCGCCGGATCGTCGAGGCATCGCAGGGCAACCTGAAGCGCGTGCAGCTGGAGCTGGGCGGCAAGGGCGCGAACATCGTGTTCGACGATGCGAACCTCGACGCCGCCATCAACGGCGCCGCGTGGGCGATCTTCCACAACCAGGGGCAGGCGTGTATCGCGGGTTCGCGTCTCGTGCTGCACGAACGCATCGCCGACGCATTCCTCGAGCGCTTCGTGTCGCTGGCGTCGTCGATCCGTGTCGGCAATCCGCTGGATCCGGACACCGAGATGGGGCCGCTCACGTCGAAGCAGCACCTCGATCGCGTGCTGTCGTTCGTCGACGTCGCGCGCGAGCAGGGCGGCCGTGTGCTCACGGGCGGCAGCGTGCCGCAGGATGCGGCGCTCGCCAACGGCTACTACGTGCGCCCGACGGTCATCGAAGCGAAGAGCGCGGCGGATCGCGTCGCACAGGAGGAAGTGTTCGGCCCGTTCGTCACCGTGCTGCGCTTCGGCAGCGACGAGGAAGCACTGTCGATCGCCAACGCGACCGAATACGGGCTCGGCAGCGGCCTCTGGACCAACGATCTGTCTCGCGCGCACAGGATGGCGGCGCGCATCGACGCGGGCATGTGCTGGATCAACTGCTACAAGCGCGTCAATCCGGGCAGCCCGTTCGGCGGCGTCGGTCAGTCGGGCTACGGCCGCGAGATGGGTTTCGAGGCGATGCACGACTACACGGAAGCGCGCTCGGTGTGGGTCAACGTCGACGGCAACGTGCCGCCGCACTTCAAGCGCTGAGGCCGAGATGGAGCGCTTCGTCTATCAGGGAACGCCGTCGCGCGTCGTGTTCGAATGGGGCGCGCTCGAGCGGCTGCCCGACGAGTTGTCCGCGCTCGGCGCGCACCGCGCGCTGATTCTGTCGACGCCCGAGCAGCAGCCGCTCGCCGAACGGGTCAGCGCCGTGCTCGGCGAGCGGGCGGCCGGCGTATGCGCGCAGGCCGTGATGCACGTGCCGGTCGAGGTGGCCCGTGCCGCGCGCGAGAGGGCGGCCGAGCTGGGTGCGGACTGCTGCATCGCGATCGGCGGCGGCTCGACGATCGGGCTCGGCAAGGCGATTGCGCTCGAATCGTCCCTGCCGATCCTCGCCGTGCCGACGACCTACGCGGGCTCGGAGATGACGCCGATCTACGGGCTCACGGAAGGCCGGCTGAAGCGCACCGGGCGCGATGCGCGCGTGCTGCCGCGTACGGTGCTCTACGACCCGTCCCTGACGTTGTCGCTGCCGCCGGGGATTTCGGCGGCGTCCGGCGTCAACGCGATGGCGCATGCGGTCGAAGCGCTCTATGCGGAAGATGCGAACCCGGTGATCAGCCTGATGGCCGAGGAGTCGATTCGTGCGCTCGGCGAGGCGCTGCCGGCGATCGTGCGCGCGCCCGACGACCGCGAGATGCGCAGCCGCGCGTTGTACGGCGCATGGCTTGCCGGCACGTGTCTCGGCGCGGTCGGCATGGCGCTGCACCACAAGCTCTGTCATACGCTCGGCGGCACCTTCAACTTGCCGCACGCGCAGACACACGCGGCGATGTTGCCGCATACCGCCCACTACAACCATGCCGCGGCGCCCGACGCGCTGCGCCGGGTCGCGCGGGCGCTGGGCGGCACTGACGCGGCCGACGCCGGCCCGCTGTTGTTCCGGTTGAATCGGCAGCTCGGCCTGTCGGCGGCGCTTGCCGATATCGGGATGCCGGAAGCGGGCCTCGACGAAGCCGCCGACCTCGCCTGCCGGAACCCCTACGCGAACCCGCGGCCGATCGAGCGCGCGCCGATTCGCGAATTGCTTCAGCGTGCGTGGCAAGGGCACGCGCCGCAGTGAGCGGCCGGCCGCATCCAAGGAGACGAACGTGACGAATGAACATCATGACGGCGATACCCGGCTGACCGAGCAGGTCGTCGCCAGCTTCGACGGTACGCCGAACCCGCGCTTGCGCGTGCTGATGCAGAGCCTCGTGCGGCACCTGCATGCGTTTGTCCGCGAAACGGAGCTGACCGAGGCCGAGTGGATGACCGCGATCCGCTTCCTGACCGAAACCGGGCAGATGTGCGACGACGTCGTGCGCCAGGAATTCATCCTGTTGTCTGACACGCTGGGCGTGTCGATGCTGGTCGATGCGATCAACCACCGTTTCGCCACCGGCGCGACGGAAACGACCGTGTTCGGGCCGTTCTACATCGAGGGCATGCCCGAGCGTGCGTACGGCGAGAACATGGCGTTCACGCCCGGCACGCCGGTCGTCGTGCAGGGTCGCGTGCTCGGCACCGACGGTGCGCCGGTGCCGGGCGCCGTGCTCGACGTGTGGCAGACCGCGGACAACGGCATGTATTCCGGGCAGGACAAGGAACAGCCGCACGGCAATCTGCGCGGCCGCTACCGGACGGACGCCGAAGGCCGTTATGCGATCACGACGATTCTGCCGGTCAGCTATCCGATTCCGACCGACGGCCCGGTCGGCAAGATGCTCGATGCCACCGGACGCCATCCGTGGCGGCCCGCGCACCTGCACTTCATGATCGACGCGCCGGGCTGCCGCAAGCTCGTCACGCATCTGTTCGACGAGGAGGACGCGTATCTGAAGTCGGATGCCGTGTTCGGCGTGAAGCCGTCGCTGATGGTCGCCTATCGGCCGCGTGCGGCCGACGATGAACTTGCACGCCGGTTCGGGTTGAGCGGCGCGTACCGCGAAGCGACGTATGACTTCGTGCTCGACCGGAGCTGACCGACATGGCTCGATTTTTCGCGGTGTTTGCGACCGACCAGCCCGGGATGCGCGACGTGCGCGACCGCGTGCGCGCCACGCATCGGACCTACCTGCGTTCCGCCGCGCAGCACGGCGTCTATGTGCGGCTCGGCGGGCCGACGCTCGATCCGCAGGGCGATGCGATGAACGGCACGCTGCTCGTCATCGAGGCGGACGACATCGATGCGGTGATGCAGTTCGTCGGCAACGATCCGTACGTGAAGGAGGGGTTGTTCTCGCGGGTCGAGGTGCGTCCGTGGGACTGGAGCCTCGGCAATCCCGAGCGGAGAGTATGAGTCATGGGCGCCACGCAACTCTGTCGCTTCTCCGAGGTGCCCGACGGTGGGGCGCGGGTCGTCGACGAGGCGGGCATCGGGCGACCCGTCATCGTCGTGCGGCGCGGGGAGCAAGTGTGGGCGTACGTGAACCGTTGTCCGCATTTCTCGGTTCCGCTCGATTTCGTGCCGGGCAACGTTTCCTGTTACCGGTCGCAAGTCATGATGTGCGCGCATCACAGTGCGCTGTTCCGGTTCGACGATGGTGTGTGTATCGATGGACCGTGCTCCGGGGCCGGACTAGAAGCCGTGGCGGTCGAGGTGGATTCCGCGGCGTGGGTGGTCTGTCGGGGCGCTTGAGTCGGAATGTGGGATTGTCCAGCCGTGTTCGGGTGATCGGGCAATCGCATCGAGGTGGATGAAATCGGGAATGAGCGGGATTTCATCCATTCAATTCAATCAGTAAAGCTAAATACATAGTTATTTTTCCAACCCGGATAAAAGCAAAGCCGGGCTGGGGAAGTCGTTGTTTCACGAAACATCGGTCGAGTACCGCGAGACAGTGGGCGACCGTTCGCATTGACAGAAAAAAGACGGAGACGCAATGAAACTGAGGTTTGGAGCAGCCGCGATGCTTGTCATCGCGCAGGGCGCGTACGCGCAAAGTAGCGTGACCTTGTTTGGTCTGATTGACAGCGGCATCTCGTATGTCAGCAACGAGGGCGGCGGGAAGAACGTCAAGTTCGACGACGGTATCTTCACGCCGAACCTGTTCGGCTTGCGCGGCACGGAAGATCTCGGCGGCGGATATCGCGCGACGTTCGCGCTCGTGAACCAGTTCTCGATGGCGAACGGCAGCATCATCGGCACCGGGATTTTCGGCCGCAATGCGTACGTCGGGATCGAGAGCGACCGCTTCGGCAACGTCACGCTCGGGAACCAGTACGACTTCATGGTCGATTCCCTGTTTGCGAAGGGGAACGCGATTTCGATGGATATCAGCGGGCTGTACGGGTTCAGGAATGGCCCGTTCCAGCGTCTTGCGCTGCCCAACAATCCGACCGGCGCATTCGATTGGGATCGAACGGCGGGCAGCAAGCCGGTGGCGAATTCGGTCAAATACAGTTCGCCGACGATTGCCGGTTTCTCCGGTGGCGTGATGTATGCGTTCGGCGGCGTGGCCGGTTCCATCGGCGCGGACAACGCCGTGAGCGCCGGGTTGAACTACGAAGTCGGGGCGTTCGGTATCGGCGCGGCCTATACGAACGAGAAGTACGGTCCGGCGCCCGGTACACCGTCGACCAGTGTGCGCAACTGGGGCGTCGGGATGCACTATGACTTCGGCGCGGTGACCGCGAAGGCGTTGCTGACCACCGTCCACAATTCGTTCAACGACGCCGGTGTGTGGATGGCTGAAGCCGGTGGCATGTGGCGCATCAGGCCGGACGTTTTTCTCGGCGCGAAGTACATGTACATGAAGGGCAACGAAGCCGTGAACGACAACCACGCGCATCAGGTCAGCGTCGCGCTTCAATACCTGCTGTCGAAGCGGACGATGGTGTATGTGTCCGGGGACTATCAACGCGCGAACAGCGGCGCGAACGCGCAGATCAACGGCGTGCTCGACCCGAACGGCGCGTCGAGTTCAGCGACCCAGGCGGTGGCGCGGATCGGATTGCATACGATGTTTTGACGGAGGCGGCGGCGGCGGCGCGCGGGTCAGCCAGCGTCGGGGCGGAGTTTGCGTCAAGCTCCGCCCGGCGCGGGACTACCTCGCCGTCGCGGCGCTCTCTTTGGCTTTGTCTTGCTCTGCCGCCAGCGCCGCATCTGCGGCCTGTGCGCGCTGGATGGCCGGGCGTGCCAGGATGCGATCGATGTACGCGCGAATGCGCGGCGTCTCGGGTATCAGCTTGAACATCGTGATCCAGTTCAGCGCCGCGCCCCACAGCACATCGGCCGCCGTGAAGCGCTCGCCCAGCAGGTACGGCCCCTTTGCCAGTTGCGCCTCGAGCATGTTGATGACGGTATCGAAATCGCCGTAGGGCGACGTCGAGTAGGGTACGGGCGGACGATTCATCGACCGGTCGACGATGGCCGGCTCGAAGCACGAACCATAGAACGTCATCCAGCGCAGGTACGGTCCGCGCAGCGAGTCGCCCGGCGCTGGCGACAGGCCGGCTTCCGGATACAGTTCCGCCGCGTACAGGTGGACGGCGGGCTGCTCGGTGACGATCACGTCGCCGTGGCGCAGCGCGGGAACCTTGCCCAGCGGATTGATGGCGAGGTAAGCGGATTCGTGATGCTTGCCGGTCGATAGATCGAACGCGTGCAGTTCATAGTCGGCGCCCAATTCCTCCAGCAGCATGCGGACGCCCGCCGATCGGCTGCGCGGCGAATGGAACAGGGTCAGGTGACGGTCTTGCGGCATCGCGGGCTCCGGTGTGCGTTCGGGACAAGGTTTCCAATGTAGGTGGGTTGCATGCCGCCGTCTTGGAAAAATCCGCTGTGGCGGTGCATCATTACGCAATCCTTCCACCCGTTCGTCACCATGGCCGACCTGCGTAACGTGACCGACACGCCCAAGGGCGTCGTCGGCCCGAAAGCCTTCAACCAGCGCTTCCGCCTGAATCGCTACTACCCGTGTGCCGAACTGGCCGGGGTGCTCGATCACCACTGGATCGTCGAATGGGATCTGCGCGACCAGCCGCCGTACGTGCAGCGCACGCTGCCGTATCCGTGCGTGAATCTGGTGTTCGACCGGCGACGCACGGGGATCTTCGGTGTGGTGTCGGGGGCGTTCGAGACGACGCTGGCCGGGGCGGGGAGGGTGATCGGCGTGCGGTTTCGGCCCGGTGCGTTTCGCGCGTTCCTCGGCAAACCCGTGCATTTGCTGACCGACAAGGTGGTGCCGGTGTCGACGCTGCTCGACTGCGGCGATGCGGAAGCCGAAAACGCCGTGCTCCGCGCCGAGGATGATGCCGCGATGGTGGCGGCGGCCGAGGCGCTGCTGTTGCGCGTGCTGCCGCCGCCGGATCCGCAGGTCGAGCGCATTCATGCCATTTTGCAGATGCTGCAGCAGGACCTCGCGCTGACGCAGGTGCGTGATCTGGCCGAGCGTGCGGGGTTGAGCGAGCGCACGCTGCAGCAGCTCTTTTCCAGCCATGTGGGGGTGACGCCGAAGTGGGTGATCTGCCGATACCGCTTGCATGAGGCCGCCGACAAGCTCGCGGGCGGCGAGCCGGTCGATCTCGCGGAGCTGGCGCATGCGCTCGGGTATTTCGATCAGGCGCATTTCACGCGCGATTTCCGCAAGCTGGTGGGGAAGGCGCCGGCGGAGTATCGGCGGGAAGATCGGCAGCAGTGAGGTGGCGGTTGTGGCTTCGTGACGGGCAACCGCATGTCGTTGCCTGCCGCACGTCGCGCCGCTGCTCGCGAGTCGTGGATTGTTGTAGTCCGGGCAATACGATAGTGTGGCGAGATGGCCTGCCGCCGGGCTGCAATTGAACCTACGATGTGACGCGTAGGCGCTCAGTGAGATCGAACGGTTGGCGCGCTGCCCATCATTTCATCCTGCCGATCGCGTGGTCGGCCGGTCAGCCAGATAATCAGGAGTCTGTCGTGTTTTACCGGAAATCCATGTTGGGTCGTCGGAATGTCGTGTGCGTTGCCGCCGTGGCGATCATGCTGGCGCAAGTCGCGACGCGTGCAGAGGCCGCCAATGTCGGCGACACGGCGAGCGCTGCGCCCGCCGTGTCGCCCGACACGTCGCCCACTCGGCCGATTGTCGGCGACGATCCGGTTGCCATTCGGGACGCGCTCCAGAAGCAGCACATCAAAAGCGCGGCCCCGTCCCTGAGCGATCGCGTTCGCAGCCTGGTCCCCGGCGGGGCCGACCAGCATGGCCGGAACGCCGACTTGGCCGCGGTCAATCTGGATCGTGAGGTGACTTTCCTGGTGCCGGTGTCGTATGGGCTGCTGTATCAGTCGAAGAAGCATGTGTTGAAGGTGGACGTCGACCTGGTCGACAGCGACGGCGAAGGTCGGAAAGGCATCCTGCTCAAAAAGAGCATCACCGGGAAGCGCGGGCGAGGGCTCGCGATCGCAGCCGAGGCGAAGGCAAAAGGCTATATCCAGCAGATCGACATCATCGAGCTCGATACCGGAAAAGGCGGGAAGTCTACCGTTCGCGGGCGTGTGAACCTGTCGCCGGCCGCGTATGCGCAAACGCATGGCCAGTTCGCGTTCGCTATTTCCGGGCGACTGGTCCGGCCGTATCTGACGGAGCACGTCGAGCATGCGGAGCCGAGCAACGACGAGCCGACCGACATCACGACGAGGACTTCCAGGTTGTATCTGGATGTCGAATCCATCTCGCTGGTGAGTCCGGCGAGTGGGGTGGTGGTGTTGAAGAAGTTGAGTTTGTCGAAGTAGGGGGTATTGCGATCAAGTGCATTTCACGCGCGAGATCCGACGCCGTCTTGACTCGCCGCGGTGACTTGGAGCGCCGATTGACGCACCGCGGAGTCTAGGAAGACTGCGCGTCCCAACGATGGAGGAAGGCCAGTACGTCATCGCGTGATCGAAGAATCCGCTTGTCGGCCCCGTATTCCTCAAACAATTTCTGGTGGCCAACGTACGAACTCGATCCCTGACGACTTCGATACGACGAGGCCCAATCCAGCAACGCGGCGAATGACGCCGCGTCTCCTCCTCGACGAATACCGCGTTGACGAATATTCTCAACGCATTCCGCTTCTTCGAGGCACAACCAGATCAGCGCGGTGGAGTCATCGCGGATCTCATTGACGAGCGAACCGTAAATGCCTTCGATGACCCATCGATCAGCTTTCGCGGCATCTCGCAGTAATTGAAGGGCATCGTTGCGCTCCCGAGCAACGCTGTATCCGCCCGGAAGCCAATGAATCGAATCCAGGTCGACACAGGGCGCCGCCAAGCGATTCGCGATTCGTTCGGCGAGCCAGCTTTTTCCGGAGCCCGAATTTCCCACTATCAGCGTTCTGTGCAGATCCATACGGGGGCTCGTCTCGTGGGGTCTAACGGCTAATCTCTTGATCGTCATGTGCCGCAGTTCAATTGAGCGGCGACGGCTCGGAGCGCAAGTTCGCCAAGTCGGTTAATAGCATGATCGCAGATGCGCGTGTGCCGACGTACATTAACTCTGGTTACGGACCGCTCATGGTTCTTGTTACGCCCAAACTCTCTCTTGCGAATCAATGACTTGCGTGGCCGACCCGACGAACTCAAATCTCACGTATGTTTGCGTATCCACCGTCAACATCCGGACGCGTGCTTTTGCAACAGTTTGAGTGACGTACGCTAGGGACTGCATGAGTAGGGGGCTGCGACATTGGCTGTCAAGGAATATTCGATTTGGAAATCGCCGCAACCAATTCATCGCACCGTAAAGCTGTCTCACCGACCCGAGGACAGCTCGCTTGTACCGGCGCGGCCATGCCACCTTTAATCGTGATTTTCCTGGAAAGCGACATGGTTGTCGGAAAAGATGATGATATTGTCGCCGAAAACAACGAGTACATCAGCGAGCTCCTTGGCGCTTGCTCTTCCGTCGCGAACATCTTCGTCAGTATGAAGATTTGCGTGAGACCAGAGACTGGGAAATGACTTGCGACATAACCGCACGAGCAGACGCTCGGAGTCGTTGACCCCCTCTGTCGTAGAGGGGTCGAACACGACCTTGTACCCGCTGTCCGTGTCACCATATCCGCTATCCTCTATCGTCCAGGTCTCAGCATCGCCAACGGCTGCCCTAGTAGGTGCAGTCGATAACCAACGCGCTCAGCAGCGCGGCGTCCGACGACGCATTCGCGCATGCGACGGAAATAGCCTTGCGACACGCATCAGTAGTGCCTTCTGGAATCAATCGCTGCGTGCTGCTCTTTCGCCGGTCATCCTCGCGCCACCTGTCGCACATAAACCACATGACTAGATATATTCCGAACCGGGCGCCTACCGCAGCCATGTAATTGTCGCGTAACTGAGAGGCGGGGGCTGTGAGGAGGTCGTTATTCCAACAGCCCTTTACCTCAATTACCAATCGTAACGTATGGTCGCCAGGCTCGTGATTCGGGGCTCTTGAGACCTCAACGAGGATGTCGGTTCGTTCGCCCACACCAGCCGGATTATGCGACCTTACTTGTACTTCTCGATTCACCACCGCGCCTCGATGCGATAGCCGGTCCCGCAACTCGATAGCTAGCCAATCGCAGAGCCGTGGCTCATGCTTTGGACGTTTTGAGGATTCGTCCCACAGGAAGTAAACGGCTGGTTGTGCCGCGACCGAACAAATTTTTTTGCGATGGAACCCAGCTCATCGATAACGACGGCATGAAGTTCTGCATCTGTCCGAACAACTCTCCCACTGGCCAAACCCAGTGCAGCGAATGTCTCGTGGAGGTCGAATGGGGTCCATGCATCGCGCGCAGCCTTCTGCTCTGCGTCATGTACTAGTGTTGCAATCCACGAAATATCTGAATGTCGAGTTGCGATTCTTTCAAGCGCCGCTATGCTTGCTGTATCGGCGCGCTCACGGAGCGCATAAAGGCAGCAACCTCTAAACGCCTGTACGTGATGTCGCCGCGTCACATATCCACTGAGCGAATCGTCCGCCGACGTGGGGTAATGCTTCTCTAGGATTTCAAATATGCTCTCGGTCACCGAAGCATCGACGAGCAAAAGAGGAACGGTCTGGCTGGACCCAATTACTTGAAATTCCGCTGCGAGCTCGGCTATTACTCTGGCGTCGGAGCTAATCCTGGACCAAGCGGCATCGACGAAGCGTTTGGGTGCGCGCTTAGCAAGTAGGACTAGGTACTTGGCCGCAATCTGTGACGATAGGTCATCTACGTTCGCCAGCTTGTCAACCAACGTGTCAATCGCGGCCTGACTTCCATGTTCCGTAAGGTACTCACAAAGCACAAGGAAGCTCCGGTCGTCCTGTAGCGTCGGCAACACGGCCTCGAGCTCACTAAGCAAGGCGGCTGTCGCGACTTCGTGGGCGAATGCCGGCATACGTGGAAAGTCGGACGTCAAGTACTGTTTGCACACGCTCAGCAACTCATGCGTCACCGAGTCAGGTTCCTTGCCAAGAGCCACATGTAGGAGTTCATTGATTACCTTGCGTGGCTGCCCGTCGAGATGGTAACGCGCCAATCCCCGAGCCCATTTGACAACTAAACTTGGAAAATCTGTTGTGCTCCCCTGACCGACTGAATGCAAAAAGACCAAGGCAGCGATGCCGCCGTCCTCGTATGCATTTCCTTGATTCGGGGCGAGGTCCGTTGTCACCGGGCCCGTGTCTCGCAGGTATCCAAACGCAACACCAGCGAGCCTTAAGCGAATTGTTATATCGAGCGTCGCCCATAGAGGCAACGTCGTGACTTCTTTGGCAGGCCATTGGTAGCCGCCAAAGTTGTCGTTGTATCGGAGATACGACAGAATGTTCATCCACTCCCATGTATCACCGGCTTCGCCCCGCTCAAGTGCTGCTAGAAGCAGGTCTACCGACCGCACCTTCTCAGCAGGCTCTGGCTGCTTTTCGTCACGTTGTTGCATTTGAGCCAGGGTTTTCCTGAGAGAGTCGGCTCTTTGCGAATCTAGGGCGATTGGGCTCACGTAGTCGTGAGCGACTTCTTCGAGCAGTGGGTCGACCAGTGCGGCATTTGGGCCAGCAGTGTTCAGGAGCCATTCGCGGACAGTGCCATCTGTTTCGAAGACGTAGCCAAGCATAATGTTGGCAATCACACGCTTTCCTGCTTCAGTGCAGGAAGGGGACTCGTATATTCGTATCAGATGCGCACCATCTGCATCGGTTAGTAGACCGGTCCCGAAACGCAATGTCACGGCGACAAAGGAGGGTTCTCCCTCGGCCACCTGTAGCATCGATTCGAAGATTTGCAGGCGGCGTTCGCTGTGGCTGTCGAGTTCTAGTGCCACGTCGAAGCCACGGTGCTCGCGCGATGCAGAGAGCCGGTGATGTTGGGAAAGCGCCAGCCATGCAGCTTTCCCAAATCCCGACCAGCCGCAGTCGAACTGAACTACGGCGAGTGCGGTCTTGCTGAACATGTGAAAGACAAAATCCTCCCACGAGTGGTTCAGGCGTTCCTTGCAAACCTGCGACGCCAACCACTGAACCATGGCCGCGATGTCCGATTGTGCGAGTTCGGTATTTTCGATTCGACGCAGCGCATGAGCGTATGCGCCGGAGTAGTTTGACCTTTTTTCCTCATCGATGTGGGCTATCAGCGACCCTATAGGCGCTCCAGTATCAAGCGCACAGTGAAGAGTGATGCCTTTTAGTTCATCTTCGGTGTCTTCGAGATGCACGCCGTCAATTAGCGGATAAAGCGCATGCCCTTGCTCAGAACTTCCTGCGTCCCGTATCGCATTGGCCGCACTTTGCCGAACTTCGTAGTTGTCGGACTTATCCAGTGCGATGGAGATGAGTTCGGGGATTTCGCCGACTAGGCCAGTTGCAGATGCCACGTCTGCGACAAACTGTCTAACCGCGCTAGCTTGATTCCGGTCGGAGACTATCGACCGAACCTTGCTACAAAGCGACGAGTGAGCGAGCTTGTCATATGACCGTATGAGAGTACGTTCGTATATGGGGAATTTTTGTCGGGCAACAAGTCTCGTCAGCTCGTCGAAGGTCGCAGCCACATCCGCCTCATCGACCAGAGACGCGCTGCTGCTAAATACGAAGGTTGGGTCTACTCGTAGCAAAACCGCCAAGAGACGAGGATTACCATGTCCCATCCACGCGGCCAGTTCTCGCAACTGCGGAATCAACCGTCCGGAACCATCAGGCAAGTACAGTAGGTCCGCTGACTTGTCTGTCGGAAGGCTGAGGGACGAAATGAAGTGTGCGGCCAGAAATTCGGCATAGGTCCGATGAGCGAAGGTGAACAGTCCATCACCCTTCGTGATAAATATTCCGGACTGCAATACTTCCAGGCATTGCTCCCTATCGATTTGCCATTCGATACCAAAATCGACAAGAGGGAGGTTCACCAGTTGCTCAACGTCTAGTCTCGCTGTTGCTGATTCATCGGAGCCGGTGCCGTCCAACTCGAAATCTGTTTTATTTGTCAGTAAGGCGGATGCAGCCAACAGTCCAGCCAATCGAAGTCTCTGTTGCGGAGTGGGGAGCGTGAGATTTCGGTCGTCGAGCCGGCGTCTGCTTTCTCTAAGCAGAGCGATGCAGCCTTTCTCGTAGAGGTCCCATCTACTGGTGGAAAAAGTCGCCTCCTCCTTAAATTGAGACATCAGAAATTGGAGGCCAAGTGGTTGGAGTGACAGGCTATGCGCACCCGCACCATCCAACGCGGAAAAAAAATCCGTATCGTCGATTTGTTGCTCGTCCAATCGTCGGCGAACCTGCTCACGAGAATGAGGTGCTATCTCGTAAACGCAGACATCTCTTTCGCCGCGCCAGTGGCCGCGCAACATGTCCTCGAGAGAGGCCGGCCAAGCAGGCGTGCGGCAGGCCACTACGACTTGAAGGTCGGTTGGCGACACATCAAGCAGTACGTCCTCAAGTACAGTTTCGGCCCGTTTGATGTTGACGCGGCACTCATCTAGGGCATCGAGAAAAAGTACCGTAGCTACGTGCTCGTGCGCGCATTCTTTCAGCAAGCGCCGCAATGCGGCGTCGAGTACCCCTGCATCCGCATATCTTCCCAGGTCCAAGAATCGTATCGCGCAAACGCCAGTCTCCTCGACCCGTTTCTTGAATGATTCCAGTTCATGCGACTTGCCGGAGCCAGGCTCACCGAGCAAGACTGTGACCCGTGATGCATCTGAGAACTCACCCGTCGTTCTTATATCGGGGTTATAGAGTTCGCGCCATCGGGCTGCAAATACGGTGTACCCGTGTTCGTCTACCTGTACGTGCGTACCGCGCGGCACCCAGTATCGTCCCTGGTTAGACGAATCATTATCCGTGACCATGCCGTTGCCCGAAAGATATGCAGTTAAACCGCGATGCGAGAGTGAATCAGGCGGACTTACTTGCTCCGTACTGTGCAAACGCCCGTATCTTAACGAATGGCTCGCGACGTTAGTGTCCCCAGCCAAGGTCCCTAATTACGAAGCCGGTCGCATGCAAAGCAAGCGCGGCGTCTTCATTGGACACCTCTCGCAAGGCAAGACGTTCACGTTCATTGTCCTTTCCGCGAGGGTGCAGAAGATTGACCGTCTCGAGCGCAGCACGGATAAGCCGTCGTTCGCTTTCCCCGAAATGTTTGCCGATTGCCGTGAGACATGGTCCAAGGTCTTTGTAAAGAGACTTCTCGTCTCCGGTCAATTCGCGTAACCAACGCCCGCCGAGCACCGCGCAGAGGTTCCTGCACTGGTCGACAACTGATGTAGGGGAGTCACGATACGCGACCTGCATCACTCGATTGTAGGCCTCGGTTACAGCCACTAGGCTGTCCTCTGGGATTCTGGTCGCGTCGAGAGACGGCAGAATAGCAAATGCAGATTCCGCTCGAAGGGTGACCAATACATCCTGATTGACCGTCTGTTCGGTCTGCAGGATTCGCCAGAGCGAGTATGCCCCAGCATGGCCTATTGCCAACTGCAGACTTTCCCCTCGCTCGGAGCGAGCCAGAAGTTCCGTGCAGTGAATAAAGAGATTCATTTCCTTCGTTACCCGACCATCACTCCGGCCACGACCAAAGTCTGAGGAGACGAATGGATGTGCGTCAACAAGAACGGACGTGCGATTGTGGTTGAGCAATGACTGAAAGAGTCGACCGCGACGTATTCTCGAAACCGGGTCGAACGAATCCTCTCTGAACAACCAACGGAAGGGGTCACTATCCATCCCGCGAGGTAAGTTCTCCAAGTCGGCCGGGGACGCGATAAGCTGGCATTGCGACACAATCGGCGCCGGCACAGCGAGATGGCTGGGATTGTCTCTGCCTTCGTAGATTAAGCCGTTCTGGCACTCGATTCCCAAACGTGACATAGTCGTCGATGTATTGTTGGATACCTGACTATAGCGCATAGCCGCGCCGAACCTGTCCCGCTCTCGGCGCCTAACATTGGCGTCTATGCGGAGTTCAAGAGGGGCGACCGCGCACTAGTTTCAGTGGGAGACTATGCCCAGTGTTTCAGGAGGCTGCTCCCGCGCTGTTGCTTATTGCACGAAGCTGTAGTCAGGGGCAGTAGCAAACCGCCGTCGTTGCTCTGGCGTGGCGGAAACCGTGTGTGGCATAGTGCAATATTATTTATGGACGGGTGAGACTATGGCTACCCTTGAGAGCATACAGACACGAATCGCAAAGCTGCAAGCCCAGGCCGAAGCACTGGTCGCAAAGAAGTCGACCGAAGTGTTGGAAAGAATCCGTGGGCTGATGGAGAAGCATGGAATTACGACGGCCGACATCGAAGCGCATGTTGGCGGAAAACAGAGTGGCCGGAGAACCGGCATCAAAGCTGCTGCAAAGCCAACCACTTCGGCAGCGAAATACCGCGACCCCAAGACCGGGGCGACGTGGACCGGTCACGGTCGCGCGCCGGGATGGATTGCGAATGCCAAGGACCGGAGTAAGTTTTTGATTGGTGGCGTGTCGCCCAAGGTGGCCTCCGCCGCCAAGAAGTCTGCAATGGACGGCAGCCCCTTGCAGGGCTCGCTGCCGCCTCTATACCGTGACCCGAAAACTGGAGGAACGTGGAGTGGCCGAGGCCGCGCACCAGCTTGGCTTGCGGGCGCCAAGGACCGCTCCAACTTCCTGATTGCAAAGGCAGATGTAATTGCCGCAGAGCCGAAGGCAAAAGCGGCAAAAGAGAGAGCAGCCGCTGAAAAGGTCTCCGGCAAGAAGGTGGCTACCAAGAAAGTAGCGGCAAAGAAAAGCCCCCCGGTCGTCAAGAAGGCGACGGCGAAGAAGCCCGTGGCAAAGAAAGCTAGGGCTAGGAAAGTAGCGGCTAAGAACGCGGTGGGCACGGTCGAGCCGGTGCAGGCAGCCGTGGCGACGACCATCCCCACCACTGCATAACCGTCGGTCCACGCTGCGCCCGATATCGGCGATTCGAGCAGCATCACTGCCGATGCTGCTCGAAATTGACTGCAACTACTAGCTCAACGCTGGCGACCTTTTCACCCAATAGTCTAGGCTAGACTCGGAGAAGTAATCGGTGGAGCCGCATTTTCCCAGCGCTGCAACTTGGGAAGGTGACCCGAGAATTTCTTGGCCCATACGTGATTTGGCCGTCACGTACACACTCGTTTTTGGAGGCTCATATGTTCTCATTCAGCATGTTCAAGAGCATGGACAAGATGGCCTTCGTTCTGCTGATTCCGCTCTGTACAGTTGCACTAATGATTGACCATCCGCTGACTGGTTTTCACCAACCGTATTCCACACTGAATTGGCTCAGCTGGCTCTTCTCAATGTTCGTATCGGCCGTCGCACTGGTCCTTGTGGTCGACTACGTTGTCGTTTACATCGATACGTACACGTTTGAAGATTGCGTTCTGCCTTTCGCAGGTTTGCTATTTTTGGCGTTCTCGCTGTACGGCGTTTCAAACTTCTATCGTCAGCTGCCGCCGTCTCCGTTCGGCCCTGCTTGGCATCTTGCGGCGGGCTGTTACGGATTTACGCTCTTTAGGCGAAATGTTCCACGGGGAGTCTCGCGCGAGGACGCGCGCACTTCCTAATTCCGAGCCCTCCACTTTCGACGGCTGCCGTGCGCCTTCCTCGAACCCTATTCAAGTACCGAGCTTTCAGTACTAATACCCTACGCATGCTGAGCGAGGCTGAGCTGTATTTCGCGAAGCCCTCAACATTCAATGACCCTTTTGATTGCAATCCCACGGTCCGGTCAGATGTTGCGCCAAGAGAAGTTGAGCGCCTTTGGAAGCACCTCGCGTCTACACGGATGACTAAGGCCAAAGCTGCAGCAGACCTTGGCAACCATCGTTACTTCGCAACTGAATACGGCGGTCGCTTCGATGACGGTGGCCAGGGGGCAGGCATTTACGTGGCGCGCTTGTGTTGTGATATCGAGACGTACGTGAAGGAGGGCTTCGGCAAGCGCGGCGTGCTTTCGTTGGCCGCCAAGTGGGATTGCCCCCTAATGTGGAGTCACTATGCAGACGAGCATAAGGGCATTTGCATCGGCTACTCGACCGAGGACCACCGGTGTGATGTACTCAAACCAGTCAACTACGACTCGACTCGCTACCTGAAAGTCAGCGACCTTATCAATTGGTTCATCGGCGACTCTGCTGACGCAGAGCAGACAATTTTCGACCAGTATTTCTTCGCGAAGGCGCGCGAATGGAAGTATGAGAAGGAGTGGCGAGCTGTCACGGAGATAAGCGGTGCAGATGACCGGCCATTCCGCCTAAGTTCCGTGCACTTCGGTCTACGCTGTGACCCGGCCGTTATTACGACGGTGGTGAAGCTTCTCGCGGGTCAGCATGACATCGCGTTCCATCGCATGGATTCACGCGATAACGGTTTCAAGCTAAGAAGGTACGAGCTCGACCCTGCCGAGATTGAGGTGTTCGGTGTGAGCGAGTCGGCCCATTTCGCGTTCGACGAGTTCGAGTTCGATTCGCGCGAAGCGACTGGAAAAATTTCGGGCTCTGTTCGGAAGAAGTAGAACGCCGCCGCAAGCTACGGCTTTGGCTTGCCAATATCCGACTCAACGAGCTCTAGTGTCTCGCTTGGCGCTGTGGTCCGATTCATCGAAGTTCGGCTGTTTTCAGTGTCTGCGTCAGGGAATCGGGCCCAACTATCGTCAGGACCGGTTCCCGGTCCTGACGAATCCGCCCTCGAACGAGATTCCGGGGCTGTAGCTCGTTTACTCCCTATGCGGTTTCTGCTCCCATGTCCGCGGCGGCATTAGCTGCCGATATGGTCAGTGATTGGCTGAAGGGTGCAGTCAGCCCAAGATTTCGTACCCGTTATCTGGAAACGGCTGATGCCCAACGCATCAAGAACCAGGATATCGCCCCGACGAACGGATGTCCCGCATGCCAGCAGCCCTGATTCTTCGACACCCGTTCCACGAAGACGCGCGAATTCTGATTGAACCGTTCGTGCTGTCGACGTTGATGGGCTTTCGGCAAACGGACCCTACAGCGCCAGAGTCCGGTGGCATCTTGCTGGGCTATCGACGGGGCTTGCATCTTCACGTGTCGATGGTGACGACTCCACAACCAGGTGAAACCCACACCGTTACGGTTTTCGACGACAGGCACATGGGCATCAGAAAATAGCCCTTGACCTCTGGAAAGCCGAGCGCGAGACAATGGACTACCTCGGTGAGTGGTATACCCATCCGGAAGCTGTCCCTGCACCGTCGTCAATCGACACCGGGGAATGGCGAAAGATTTGCGCGAAAAAAAGCGAGTCCATGATGTTTCTGATTCTAGGTACTCGCAACGTGCTGTGGGTCGGGGCGGGCCGACGTGGCGAACTGCTTGGGGAAACTGCCGACGTGCCTAGCGAAGGTAGAACAGAATAGCAGACGAATGTTCACCGCAATGGTGAAGCCGCAGGATGCCACCTCAAGGTGGAACATGGACGGCCGGAGAGCGTTCGGGTCATGTGATGGCATGCGCCCTCGTCCATCGCTGCCTAAGCGTCTAAACGGCATCATCTATCGCGCGCCCATGCTTCAAATCTTCCTCCATGGGCGCAGCTGCTGAAGACATAGGCTCGGTCGGCGTCGCTCGCCGCACGGCTCGCGTGGAGTCCTAGTGGCTCGACGGCGGCTTCCGGGGGCTGATGCGTCGTGAAGGCGAAATCTGGGATGCCGTGCGCAAACGAAGGGCGCTAGAAAATGCTCCATCGCCCCGTGAGGCATTAGTTTTGGTTACCGCTTGCCAGGTGCGGCTCAGCGGCCGGAAAGAGTCACGTAACCGAAACTGAATCGAGGCTTCGTAACCGAAATTAATGCACCTCAGCACGCGAGCACAAACAGCAGACACCCTCACTCCACCGTCACCGACTTCGCCAGATTCCTAGGCTTATCAATATCCGTCCCCCGCGCCAACGCCGCGTGATAAGCCAGCAATTGCATCGGCACCGTATGCAGAATCGGCGAAAGCGGCCCGTAGTACTCGTTGAGCCGAATCACCTCGATCCCTTCACTCGGCACCAACCCGCAGTCCACATCCGCGAACACAAAAAGCCTGCCATTGCGCGCACTGACTTCATGCATGTTCGACTTGAGCTTCTCGAGCAGCACATCATTCGGCGCCACCGCAATAACCGGCATTTCATGACTGACCAACGCCAGCGGCCCGTGCTTCAACTCTCCGGCGGGATAAGCCTCCGCGTGGATATACGAAATCTCCTTCATCTTCAGCGCGCCTTCGAGCGCGATCGGATAATGCATCCCGCGTCCGAGAAACAGCATGTTGTCGCGTCGCGCGAGCAGCTCCGACCAGCCCATGATCTGCGGCTCCAGCGCGAGCACCTTCGACATCGCATCGGGCAGATGCCGCAGCGCACGCAGATGCGCCTTCTCCTCGTCATCGCTCAACCGCCCACGCACCTGCGCAAGCGCCAGCGTGAGCAGAAACAACGCGACGAGCTGCGTCGTGAACGCCTTCGTCGACGCCACGCCGATCTCGATCCCCGCACGCGTGACGAACTGCAGCGCGCATTCGCGCATCAGCGCACTCGTCGCGACGTTGCAGATCGCGAGCGTATGCATCATCCCGCGCTGCTTCGCGACATGCACGGCGCCGAGCACGTCGGCCGTCTCGCCGCTTTGCGACACCGCGACAACCAGCGTGCGCGGATTCGGCACGCTGTCGCGATAACGAAACTCGCTCGCAATCTCGACACTCGCCGGCAGCTTCGCGAGGCTCTCGATCCAGTACTTCGCGGTCAGCGCCGCGTGATAACTGCCGCCGCACGCGAGCAGCAACACTGAATCGACGTCGTTGAACACGCGCCACGCGCCGTCGCCGAACAGCTCCGGCATGATCGACGCGACGTCGAGCAGCGTATCGGCCACCGCCTGCGGCTGCTCGAAGATTTCCTTCTGCATGTAGTAACGATACGACCCAAGATCGGCCGCGCCGCTGTGCGCCGCCACCCGCTGCACCGCGCGCTCGACGCGCTGGCCGGCCGCATCGACGATCCAGTAGCGATGCAGCTGGATATCGGCGACATCACCGTTCTCCAGATACGCGATGCGATCGGTGATGCCCGACAACGCGATCGCATCCGACGCCAGGAAATTCTCGCCATCGCCGACACCGACAACGAGCGGCATCCCGTCGCGCGCACCGACGATCCGGTGCGGCTCGTCGCGGCACATCACCGCGATCGCGTAGCTGCCGCGCAGTCGTGCAACCGCGCGGCGCACCGCGTCGAACAGGTCGCCGTCGTACAGGTGATCGATCAGGTGCGCGATCGCCTCGCTGTCGGTCTGGCTCGCGAACACGTAGCCGTGCGCCTGCAGCTCCGCGCGCAGTTGATCGCAGTTCTCGATGATCCCGTTGTGGGACAGCGCGATGCGCGCATTGTCGTCGCTCGGCGAGAAGTGCGGATGTGCGTTGAGCGTGACGGGCGCGCCGTGCGTTGCCCAGCGCGTATGCGCGATGCCGGTATAGCCCGACAGCGCGTGCGCGGCGATCTCGCGCTGCAGGTTGGCGACGCGGTCGACGCTGCGCGCGCGTGCCAGCGCGCGGTCGCGATAGACCACGACGCCGCACGAATCGTAGCCGCGGTATTCGAGCCGCTTCAGCCCGTCGACGAGGTTCGGCAGGATGTCCCGCTGGGCAACCGCCCCGACAATTCCACACATATCGCGCTCCGTAAATGTCCTGTATGGACCCGTGACAGCGATGGTAGAGGCGAGTGAATGGAATTAAATTTCAAAATACATCGGTAAATGAAACGAACCGGTGATCGATTATCATGTTGAAATTAAATTTCACACCCTGACCGAAAGGAGCCGCCGATGGCCGGCATCACGCTCGACGATCTCGACCTGCGCATTCTCTCGATCCTGCAGGACGACGCATCGGTGTCGAACCTGCAACTGGCCGAGCGTGCGCTGTCGTCGCCGCCGACCTGCATGCGCCGCGTGCGGCGGCTGACGGAAGCGGGCGTGATCCGCCGTCAGGTGGCGGTGCTCGATCCGGTCGCGATCGGCACGGCGGTGACGGCGTTGATCGAGATCAGCCTCGACCGGCAGACGGCCGAAGACTACGACGCGTTCGAAGCCTACGTGTGTGCGGAGCCGGCGGTCACGCAGTGCTACCGCGTGTCGCCGGGGCCGGACTTCGTGGTGGTGGCCGACCTGGCCGACGTCGCCGAATACGACGCGTTCGCGCGGCGGCTGTTCACCGGCGCATCGAACGTGCGCAACGTGCGGACGTTCTTCTCGACGCATCGCGCGAAGTTCGAGGCGAACGCGCGGGTCACGCATGCGATGCGCAAGCGCGCATAGCGTGAGGTGAACGCGTCATTCGTCTTACGTCACACCGTTGCGCCCGCATCGGCCAGTTGCAGCGGCTTCCCGTATCCGAAGCAATGCGCGGGCTCCGGAAACACGCGGTGCCGCACGTCATGCGCGTACTGGCGGATCGCGTCGCGCATCACCGCATTCGCATCCGCGTAACGCTTCACGAAGCGCGGCGTGTACGCATCGAACGCGCCGATCATGTCCTCGGTCACGAGCACTTGCCCGTCGCACGCGGGCGATGCGCCGATGCCGATCGTCGGGATCGTCAGCGTTCCGGTCAGGTGGCGCGCGAGCGCCTCGGCAGTGCCTTCGATCACGACGCTGAACGCGCCGGCCCGTTCGGCCGCACACGCGGCGTCGAAGACCTGCGCGGCCGAAAGCGGGTCCATCCCCTGCGCGCGAAAGCCGCCCGTCGCGTTGGCCTGCTGCGGCATGAGCCCGACATGCGCCATCACCGGAATGCCGCGCTCGGTCAGGAAGCGGATCGTATCGGTCATCTCGCAGCCGCCTTCGAGCTTCACGGCCTGCGCGCCGGTTTCGGCGAGCAGCCGCGCGGCGGAGCGGTACGCCTGCGCGGGCGATTCCTGGAACGTGGAGAACGGCAGGTCGACGACGACGCACGCCTGCGCGGCGCCGCGCACGACGGCCGCGCCGTGTGCAATCATCATGTCGAGCGTGACGCGCAGCGTATCGGGCATCCCGTACAGCACCATGCCGACGGAGTCGCCGACGATGATCACGTCGGCCACGTCGTCGACGAGTTTTGCCGTTGGCGCGGAATACGCGGTCAGCGACACGAGGGTGCCGATCCCTTTGGTCGAGCGGATCGCGGTGACGGTCTTGCGGGTGGTGCGGGTATGAGCGCTCATGAACGGAAGCCGTGTGAAAGAAGAGCCGCCACGGTAGCATCGCGCTCGTTCGTGCAATGACCTTCGGAGGACGTCTTATGTTGCTGGCAGGACAACCCGGCGACCCACACGCAGTGCCGCCGATGGCGCGCCTGCCGAGGCCGCTGTACGTGCGCGCTTTCGGGATTCCCGGCAACGTGAGCGTCGATGCGCACAGTCATCCGTGGGCCCAGCTAATGTATGCGACGAGCGGCGTGCTCGAGGTGTCGACGCCGTCGGGCCGGCAACTGCTGCCGCCGCACTATGCGATGTGGATTCCGCCGCACGTGCCGCATGCGGTATCGACGCGCGATTGCGTCGCGTTCCACAGCCTGTATCTCGATGCGGCGATCGCACGGAGCGACGTGAACGACGATTGCACGATCCTCTGCATGACGCCGCTGCTGCGCGAGCTGGTGATCGCGACTCGCGAATTGCCGGTGAATTACGACGAGACGGGGCCGGACGGTGCGCTCGTGTGCGTGATCGCGGACCGGATCGCCCGCATGCAGCCCGCGCCGCTCACGGTGCCGCTGCCGCGCGATCCGCGCCTGCTGAAAATCGCGCGCGCATTGCATGCGGCGCCGGGCGATACGCGCAGTCTCGACGAATGGGGCCATCAGGTCGGCGCGACGCGGCGCACGCTGTCGCGGCTGTTCCGGCAGGACACGGGGCTGTCGTTCACCGAATGGCGGCAGGCCGTGCGGCTGCTCGCGTCGCTGCCGCTGCTCGACGCGGGCGAGCCGATCGGCACGGTGGCCGCGCGACTGGGTTACGACTCGACATCGTCGTTCATCGCGCTGTTCCAGGCGAAATTCCGCGTGACGCCCGGCGCGTATGCGAAGCGTGAAGCGCGTCGACCCGTGTTGAGCGCGTGACGCGCGGCATGCGTCAGAACCCGAGCGTCTGCTGCACCGGATGACGCTCGTCGCGCGCGAACCCGGCGCCTTCGAGCGACAACAACGCGCGTTTCCGTTCAATCCCGCCTGCATAACCGGTCAGGCTGCCCGACGCGCCGATCACGCGATGGCACGGCACCATGATCGACACCGGGTTGCGGCCGACCGCGCCGCCGACGGCACGCGCGGCACTCATCGGCAGCCCGACGCGTTCGGTGATGTCGCCGTACGACACGAGCTCGCCGAACGGAATCGCGAGCAGTTCCTTCCACACGCTGCGCTGAAACGCGGTGCCGCGCAGATGAATCGGCACCGAGAAGGTTTCGCGCGTGCCGGTGAAATAGTCGGCGACTTCTTCGGCAACCTTGCGCGCGAGCGGCGGCACATTGCGCGCGTCCGCATCCGGCGCGATTGCCAGCGACGGATAGTATTTCTGGCCGACGAAGAACAGGCCCGTCAGCGCATCGTCCTCGATACGAATGGCGATGTCGCCCAGCGGGCTCGGAATCAGATGAGCGAGAGTCATCGCGAAAGTTCTCCTATGACTGTCCGGCCGGCGGCATCACAAACAGGCGCTCATCCCACACCACGGGTTGCGGCTCGTTCACGACGATTCGCGCGGCGTCGGGATGCGCGGGATTCACCAGCACGTTGGACTCCGCTCGGACGACAACGGAAGGCACGACCAGGAGCGCGGTGCGGGATTCGGTCAGCCATGCGTCACCGAACCGACGCGCCTCCTGCAGCGCAGCCGCATTCCATCCAACCGGCAATGTATCAGCCGTATGGCGTTCAACGGGAACATCGTCGGGAACCGTTGCTTCGACCCATCCGTGCGTCTTCGGCACCTTGCCGATGCGCGCGTGCACGAGCACCTCGAGCATCGCGCCTGCGAAGGTCGACGCCGCATAGATGACCGGGCGGCCTGGACTATTGAAGCGGCCGCCGACCAGCATCGCGCCGGTCCCGCTCCAGATCGCGTGTCGCGTGTCGGCAATGCGGAACAGCTTCATGCCGGCAGCCCATAGAACAGTTTCCAGAGCAGCTCTTCGACCCGGCGCGCACCGAGCTCGGTCAGCGCGACGTCGAGCGGCGCGCGCCCCTCGAGTTCCGGATGCGGTGTCGACAGGAATTCCCGCGCGTCCTCTTCGTCATTCCAGACGTAGGTGGTCGTCGCAACGATCCGGGCCAGGCGCTCGGTCTTCTCCGATTCGTCTTGCGTCAGTCGATCGCGGCGGCGCTTATAGGTCGCCTCGGGGATGATGCGGGCGAGGAGCGCACGTCGAGCGTCGGCACCTTGCGTCGCATGTTCGACGCCCGCGCGCAGAGCGGACTTCGGCAGGCCGTCCCGCACAAGCGCCTCGAGCTCGGCCAGCGTATGCGGGAGGGGTTGCAGCCCCATGACCGCGGCCACCGCTTCAGGGGTAACGAGTGACATGGCGATTCCCGATAAGGTATCAAATGATACTTAATTATAGGCCAGATGATACCGAACGCGCTACGCGCATGCGACGACTGTCAACCATCGTCGTCGCCGATTCTGGCTGGAATCGGACCTGTGTATCGGGCGCACGGGTTCGCGTCATGCCCCCGTTTTGCCTGCGGGAAAATTCCGGAAAAACGGTTAATGCCAATCTGCGAAACAGTCGTCTCTTTTTGCGCGGCCAAATTCGAGATGACTCATCGAAATCCCCGACTGACACGGCACCGGCCCACGCCCTATTCTTTGAAAAACGTTTTCCACGACTCGACGGGCAATCGGCCGCGCCACCAAAGGGGCGGGCCGCCGCCCGTCCCGGCGCCCGTCGCCGGTCACGGACAGGCAATAACTTGCGGCGCGACGGGCGCGGCCGCGCATCGGAGACACTCATGCAATCTGCCGTCGTCGGCGCGGTGCGCGCCGCCGCCAGCCGCTACCGCTGGACCGTCTGTGCGCTGCTGTTCTTCGCGACCGTCATCAACTATATGGATCGCCAGATCCTCGGCCTGCTCGCGCCGATGCTCCAGCACGACATCGGCTGGAGCCAGGTGCAGTACGGCCGCATCGTGATGGCGTTTTCGGCGTTCTATGCGATCGGCCTGCTTTGCTTCGGTCGCATCGTCGACTGGCTCGGCACGCGCATCTCGTATGCGGTCGCGATGCTGGTGTGGAGCATCGCGGCGATGCTGCACGCGATGGTCGGCTCGGTGATGGGCTTCGCGGCCGTGCGCGCGTTGCTCGGGATCGGCGAGGGCGGCAACTTCCCGGCCGCGATCAAGACCACGGCCGAATGGTTTCCGCGCCGCGAACGCGCGCTCGCAACCGGCATCTTCAACTCCGGCGCGAACATCGGCGCGGTGTTCGCGCCCGCGATCATCCCGGCGATCGCGGTGGCCTACGGGTGGCGCGCGGCGTTCGTGATCGTCGGCGCGATCGGCATCGTGTGGCTCGCGGTGTGGCTGGTGCTCTATCGCACGGCCGACACGCGCGCGCTCGCCGACGCATACGACGAGCCGCGCGACGAAGCCGAAGCGCTCGACGCGGCGAACGTGAACGCCGGCGCGCCGCGCTGGGGCGAGCTGATCCGCAAGCGCGAGACGTGGGCGTTCCTGATCGGCAAGTTCCTGACCGACCCGGTGTGGTGGTTCTATCTGTTCTGGCTGCCGAAGTGGCTCAACGAGTCGCGCGGGATGGACATGCAGCATATCGGCCTGCCGCTCGTGTGCATCTATGCGCTGACGACGGTCGGCAGCATCGGCGGCGGCTGGCTGTCGTCGGCGTTGCTGCGCGCGGGCTGGAGCGTGAACGGCGCGCGCAAGACGGCGATGCTGATCTGCGCATGCTGCGTGCTGCCGATCGCGTTCGTGTCGCAGGTGCAGAACCTGTGGATCGCGGTGCTGATCGTCGGTCTTGCCGCGGCCGCGCACCAGGGCTGGTCGGCGAACCTGTTCACGACGGCGTCCGACCTGTTCCCGCGCCGTGCGGTCGCGTCGGTGGTCGGCATCGGCGGGATGGCCGGCTCGATCGGCGGCGTGCTGTTCTCGGAAGTGATCGGCCAGGTGCTGCAACGCACGGGCCACTACTGGGTGCTGTTCGCGATCGGCGCGCTGGCCTACCTGCTCGCGCTGGCGGTCATGCACGTGCTCACGCCGAAGATGAAGCCCGCGAAGCTCGACGCGTGATGACGTGTCGGCAAACGAACGCGCCGCCCGGAGGCGGCGCGTTTTCATGTGCGGGGCGCGCAAGCGCTGGGTGTCGCGGAGGGCGCTTGCGTCAGCCGACCGCGGCGGTCGATGCGCGCATGATCAGCCGCGGCTCGAACGTCGAATAGCTTGCGTCGGTGCGCCCGGCGAGCGCGTCGATCAGCTTCTGCATCGCGAGCTCGCCCATGTTCTCGCTCTGGATGTCGATGGTGGTCAGCGCGGGCGCCGCGTATTCGCCGTACGGCACGTTGTCGACGCCGGCGATCGACACGTCCCGCGGCAGCTGGAAGCCGAGCGACGCAGCTTCCTTCATGAAGCCGAGCGCGATCAGGTCGTTGTAGCAGATCACGGCCTGCGGACGCTGCGGCCCGAGCATCACGCGCGAGCACGCGCGCTCGCCGGCCTCGGCGGTCGGCGCGTGCGCATCGTGCACGTCGAGCGTGAGGCCCGCCTCGGCGAGACAGTCGCGCGCGCCCTGGATCCGTTCGTCGTTCACGCGCGCCGGCCCGAAGCCGAGGTACGCGATGCGCGTATGGCCGAGATTGAGCAGGTGGCGCGCGAGCATGTAGGTGGCGAGCCGGTTGTCGATGCCGACGCTCGGAATCGGCAGGCCGGGGCTGCGCCGCAGCAGCACGAGCGGCTTGTGCAGGTCGAGCATCCAGCCGGCTTCCTCGTCGGGCATTCGCGTGCTGACGATCAGCCCGTCGACGCGCTGCGCGAGCGCCTCGATCAGCGAGCGTTCGCGCGCCTGATTCTCTTCGGTATCGACGAGCAGCAGCGTGTAGTCATGCTGGAGCGCGACGCGGTTCGCGCCTTTGACGACGTTCGTGAAGTACGGGTTGCTGATGTCGAGGATCACGACGCCGATGGTGCGCGTGCGTCCGGTGATCATCGAGCGCGCGAGCGGGTTCGAACGATAGCCGAGCCGCTCGATCGCTTCCTTGAGCCGCGCCTCGACGGCCGGCGAAAAGCGCTGCGTGCCGTTCACGTACTTGGATACCGTCGCGACCGACACGCCGGCTTCCGCCGCTACGTCGCGGATCGTCGGGGAAACTTTTTTCATGAAGAGGGTAACGTTTTCGTTCCGTTGCCCGGGATTGTGGCAGAAAAAGCCGGCGTCCGACCGCCGGCCGATATCGGGAAAGTGCGGATGGCCGCGGGCGAGTTCAAGCATTGACGGTCGGCTTTTGTCCCGCGTATAGTGGAAAACGTTTTCCGCTTTCGGTCACTTCCCCGATTTCGGGCAACTTCCCGGACACCCTTCAGGACAGATTCAAGGAGACTCGATGAACGCCTCATCCACCGGCGCACGCAAGCCGTTCGGGCGCCTGCTGCTGACCGGCGCGGCCGGCAACCTCGGCCGCCAGGTGCGCGGCGCGCTGGCGAACTGGGCCGACGTCGTGCGCGTGAGCGACATCGCCGCGCTGGACGACGCGGCCCCGCACGAAGAAACCCGGGTCGTCGACCTGGCCGATCGGCCGGCGGTGATGGAGCTCGTCGACGGCGTCGACGCGATCGTCCATCTCGGCGGCATTTCGGTCGATGCGCCGTTCGACGATCTCGTCGATGCGAACATCACCGGCACGTACAACCTGTACGAAGCCGCGCGCAAGCATGGCGTGAAGCGGATCGTGTTCGCGAGCTCGAACCATGCGATCGGTTTCCATCCGGTCACGGAAGTGCTCGATGCCGATTCGCCGCTGCGCCCGGACAGTCTCTATGGCGTGACCAAGTGCTTCGGCGAGTCGCTGTCGCGCTACTACTTCGACCGCTTCGGGATCGAGACGGTGTGCCTGCGGATCGGCTCGTCGTTCGAGGCGCCGAAGAACCCGCGCATGCTCGTGACGTTCCTCAGCTATCGCGACTTCATCGAGCTCGTGCGCTGCTCGCTGCTGACGAACCGCGTCGGGCATGCGATCGTCTACGGCGTGTCCGACAACCCGGTGAAGTGGTGGGACAACACGAAGGCCGGCTTCCTTGGCTTCCAGCCGCAGGACAGCTCCGCGCAGTTCGCGGGGCTGTTCCCGCTCACCGCGCCAACCGCCGAGTACGACGATCCCGCGCAGCGCTACCAGGGCGGCGGGTTCGTCGTCGGCGAGCCGATGGAGCGCAACGCGAAGTAAGCGCCGCGCACGGCGTGGATCAGCGCAGGATGTCGGTCGCCTTGTGCCGTTCATCCACGCCGTCGATCAGGATCAACGGGCCGCTCGCGTGCCGCGCGCGCAGCGGCTGGATCTGCTGGTACGCGTCCGATTCGTACCATGCGCGGGCGGTGTCGAGATCGGGAAACGCGATCGCGATCAGGTCGCCGCGCCACACGCCTTCGCGCACGTCGGGCCGCGCGCCGTGAATGACGAAATGGCCGTCGAACGGCGCGAGCGTGCCGTCGATGCGCTCGAGGTAGTCGACGATGTCGTCGCACATGTGAACGTCGTGCAGGTGGGCGATGGCGTAGGCGGTCATGGCGGGCTCCGTGGCGTCGATGCGATGCGTCGATCGATTCGTTGATCGATGCGGCCATGATCGGTGCGCGGGCGGCGCGCGTCGATTACCTGCGACGTAAGCAAATCCAACTCGCCGAGCGCGATGCCGGCCGAGCGCGTCATGCGTGCTTGCGCTTCGGCCGCGGGAGCGCGCAGTGCCAGACGCGGCGCTACCGCAAGTGGATGGCAGGGCGGCCGGCGCGTTAGGCGCGAGGGCGATGCGGCTCAGACCGGATACGCATCGTCGACCTTCAGGTTCGCGAGCCGGAACAGCGTGCGCAGCGTCTGCGGATGAATGTCGCGGCGCGCGGCGAGCGACGTCAGCATGAAGTCGAGCACCTTCGCGTAACGCAGCAGCACGAGGCAGCGCGCGAGGTCCGCGTTGCCGCCGCGCATGCCTTCGGCGAAGTGGACCATCTGGGTCGACAGCGAGCGCGCCATCTCGAGTTCCATCTGCTGTTTTTCGGTCCATTCGGGCTGCGGCTGTTCGAGCAGTTTCGCGAGAAAGAGCTGGAACGACGTATCGGATGAGTTGGGCAGCGCATCCATGGGGAGCCTCGTTGCTTGCGTGGATCGTTCGGGCGTATCCGGTGGACGGATCCCGATCCGGTTCATGTCCGCGTCGACCGGTGACGCGGGTGTCACTGCAAGCGGATGCAGGTTTCGTACCAGCGGCGCGATCCGATTGTTGAGCAATGTTGACGCGGGGCGCGGCCGCGGTCATCGCGTCCCGCCGGTGCTGGCTTGCGTGGAAAATCGACGAAGGGGTTCATACGCCGCGCGCGGTCACGATCGACCGCGCATCGGGGCCCGGACGGATGAAATGCTTCAGCGATGTAACGTAACGCGGCGTTGAAACCGGTTGCGTGTTTCGGTCGACGGATTGCCGGCATGGCGCGACGCCTGTGTGTTGGCGACGTCCCGCGGCCTCGGGCGGCTGCGCGACGTGCGCCGCGACCACGTCCGCCGCACCGTCGAATGCCGCGACACCTGCGCCGGATGTTTCATATCCGAGACGTTTTCGCGCGCGGCGATCCGGATGCGTAGGCAACGGACCTCGCCCGCGCGCTCCAACTGGCCCTGCGAATAACCGGACAACTGTCCATGGGCAGCCGCGCCGTGTTTGCGAACAATCTCCACATCATCCCTGCGAGGTTCGACATGAGCGTCCACGCCTTCTTCTCGGCCAACCTGCTGCTCGCCTACACGGCTTATTTCATCGGCACGGCCAGCCCCGGCCCGAGCAATCTCGCGATCATGTCGGTCGCCGCGAACCATGGCCGCAAGGCGGCGCTCGCGTTCGCGCTGGGCGTCATCTCGGGATCGATGTTCTGGGCGACGGTGGCCGCGCTGGGCGTGTCGGCGGCGCTGCTCGCATGGTCGAAGCTGCTGGTCGCGATCAAGCTGTTCGGCGGCGTGTATCTGCTGTGGCTCGCGTTCAAGTCGGGCCGCACCGCGTGGTCGGCCAGGGCGGCCGACACGCTGAAGGCGGCGCCCGAGCAGAAGCTGTCGCGCCTCTACGCGCGCGGCGCGATGCTGCACCTGACGAATCCGAAAGCCATCCTGGTGTGGGTATCGATCGTCGCGCTGTCGTCGAACGGCGCGGGCGCGTCGCACGGCGCCGTCGTGCCGGGCTGCATCGCGATCGGATGCGTGGTGTTCGGCGGCTATGCGCTGGTGTTCTCGACGGACGGCGCGCGCCGGCTGTACGTGCGCGGCCGGCGCGCGATGGAAGCGTGTCTCGCGGTGGTGTTCGGCGTGGCGGGAGTCCGCTTGCTGGCGTCGAACGTATAGAGGGCGGCGCGTCGCGAAACGGCGGCGCGTGCATCGGCGCGTCGGCGTTCCCGGTCCGCGCGTGGCGCGCACGCGCAAAAAAGCCGCTGCACCGGCGCGGGCAGCGGCTCGTTCCGGGCATCGCGCTTCAGAAAATGAAGCCGGTGTTGATGAACTTCGAGTGGTGATCCGACACGATCGAGTCGAGCAGTTGCTTGCTGCCCTCGGTCTGCTTGGCCGCGACCATCGAGCGAATCGAGAACGCGCGCAGCGCATCGGTCACCGACAGCGTGCCTTCCGCCGAGTCCTTGCGGCCCGCGAACGGGAACACGTCCGGCCCGCGCTGGCACTGACAGTTGATGTTCACACGGCAGACCTGGTTCACGAGCGGATCGACGAGCGCGCCGATCTGCGCCGGATCGGAACCGAAGATGCTGACCTGCTGGCCGTGGTCCGACGTCGTCACGTAGTCGAGCGCGGTTTCCACGTCGTCGAACGTCGCGACCGGAATGATCGGCCCGAACTGCTCCTCGCGATACAGCTTCATGCCTTCGGACACCGGATACACGACGGCCGGGTAGAACAGCGTCTTGCTGAACTCGCCGCCCGAGTGGTTGACGACCTGCGCGCCCTTGGCCTTCGCGTCGTCGATCGCGTCGGTCATGTACGCGGTGCGATGCATGCCCGGCAGCGGCGTGATGCTGACGCCTTTCTCCCACGGCATGCCGATTTTCAGCTGTTCGAGCGCGGCGGTGAAGCGCTCCAGGAACGCGTCGACGATCGAGCGATGCACGAGCAGCATCTTCAGCGCGGTACAGCGCTGGCCGTTGAACGACAGCGCGCCGAGCAGGCACTCTTTCACGGTGAGGTCGAGATCGGCGTCGGGCAGCACGATCGCCGCGTTCTTCGCGTCGAGGCCGAGGATCGCGCGCAGCCGGTGCGACTTCGGATGCTGCTTCTTCAGGTGATCGGCGACCTTGCTCGACCCGATCAGCGCGAGCACGTTGATCTTGCCCGACGCGAGCATGTGCGGCACGACCACCGCGCCCGGCGCGTAGATCGTATTGATCACGCCTTTCGGGAACGCGTCGCGGAACGCCTCGAGCAGCGGCTCGAACAGCAGCGTGCCGTACTGAGGCGGCTTGAACACCACGGTGTTGCCCATCAGCAGCGCGGGGATCAGCGTCGCGAAGGTTTCGTTCAGCGGATAGTTGTACGGCCCCATGCACAGCACGACGCCGAGCGGCGTGCGGCGGATCTGGCCGATCGTGCCTTCCGCGATCACGAAGCGCGAGTTCGCGTTGTCGAGCTCCTTCAGCGCGTCGATCGTCTGCGTCATGTACGTGACGGTGCGGTCGAACTCCTTCTGCGAATCGGCGAGGCTCTTGCCAATCTCCCACATGATCAGGTTCACGACCAGCTCGCGCTGCGCGACCATCCGCTTGATGAAGTCCTGCATGCACGCGATGCGCTGCTCGACCTTCATCGTCGGCCACTCGCCGCGGCCCGAGTCGTACGCGCGCACCGCGGCGTCGAGCGCCGCGTCGCTTTCCGTCTCGCCCATCACCGGATAGCTGCCGATCTCCATCTGCGCGACGCTGCCGTCCGGCTGGCGCACGCACACGGGCGACAGCACGGTCTTGGTCGTGCCGTCCCACGGGCGTAACTCGCCGTCGACCAGCGAGACGCGCTGGTGGATCGGGGCGGCGAGCCGGAACTCGGCGGGGATGTCTTGATAGGCGGGAAACAGCTGCTGCAGGGAGGCGGAATCGGGCATGACGGTCTCGTTTGACAGGTGTCCGGAAAGGACGGGCGATGCGGAATCCTGAGCTGAATGATCCTCGATCCTTGAATCGGCATGATGACGCGCGCACGACGTGACGTCACGCGGCGTCACGCGACGGCATGGCCGAAACACGGATTGGAACCAGTTCCATTAAAAAGGAACGCCGATCCGATTGCAAGATTTACCGAACGCGATCGTTCGGTGCGTAAGCGTTTTGTAGGATTGTTTCCAAATGCCGGAAATAAGCCGCTCGATGCGTGCGCAAACGTTTCACGACGGCTGGTTTGGGCGGATAATGGCCACGCGCGGCATAGAAAAAATTGCCCCGGGACCTGAGAGAAAACATACGCAGTGAAGAAATGAGAGAAGGTGCCGCCGCGCTGCCGAAGCGAGGTCGGCTGCCCGGAGCGCCGGGTCGGGGTTGCCCGCCCGGCGCGCACCGGACCTGTCGCGGTGCGCCGCGATCACTCGACGTCTTCGTCATCCTCCGCATCGAGATCGTCTTCCTCCCCGTCCCGCCCCGGCGCCGCATACGCGCTCGCCTGTTCCAGCAACCACGCACGAAACGACTCCAGCGGCTTGCTGTGGCTGAGCTCCGTCGGATACACGAGGTAGTACGCCGAATCGCCGACCGTCGCCGCGTCGCACGGCACGACGAGGCCGAGCTGCTGCAACTGTTCCTCGACGAAGAACTTCGGCACGAGCGCGATCCCGAGCCCGGCCGCGGCCGCGCTGATTAGCATCGTGTGGAGTTCGTAGCGCACACCCTGCATCGTGCGGATGTCCTCGACGCCGTGCGTTTCGAACCATTGCGCCCATGCGCCGGGGCGCGTCGTCGAGTGCAGCAGCGGATACGCGAGCAGATCCTCCACGCGTTCGACCGGCCCGTCGAGCAGCGCGGGCGCGCAGATCGGCACGACTTCCTCGCCGAACAGATAGTCGGACGACGTGCCCGGCCAGGTCGGCTTGCCGTAATGGATCGCGGCTTCGAAGTGCGTGTCCTCGAACGAGAACAGGTCGGTGCGGCTGCCCATGTTCACGCGCACGTCCGGCGTGCGGTCGTAGAAGCTCTTGATGCGCGGGATCAGCCAGTGCGACGCGAAGGTGGGCAGCACGGCAAGCTCCAGGTAGCCGCCGCCGCTGCCGTGCGCGATGATCGACAGCGTGTCGCGATCGAGCGCCTCCAGCGCGCGCCGCACCTGCGTGCCGTACAGCTTGCCGGCGCGCGTGAGCACGACGCGCTGCTTCACGCGTGCGAACAGTCGCACGCCGAGGCTCGCTTCGAGCGTCGCGATCTGCCGCGATACCGCGCTTTCGGTCAGGAACAGCTCCTTCGCCGCGTGCGTGAAGCTTTCGTGGCGCGCCGCGGCTTCGAAAGCCACGAGCGCACCCATGTTGGGGATCTTGAATTTGCGCATGATTTTGTCTGACGAAGGAACCCGCCCGAAGCGGGCCGGCGGACGAGGGCGGGAACCGTGAATAATTCCAAAAACTCATCACGTGTCAATTTAATCTCGCTTTACGCCCGGCTGCAACCCTTTGAATAATGCATCCCACGCAAGGTCAGGCGCCCGATGGGCAGCCGGCCAGCCGAGATGCCGGCACGTTTGCCGGTGGTCCCCCGACACGAGAATCCTGATGCGCAATCCGAATATCGAGAGCCTGCTGACGAAGCTGCTGGGACAGGCGAAGACCGACGCCCTGTTCGCGACCCTGAACATGCCGGCCATCCTCGACGAATGGGAAACCGACGTCGTCACGCGCGCGGAAATCGCGCAGGCGATGAACATGGCGCTGTTCGAAGGGCTGCTCGAACGTTCGGCGAACGGTCGCGCGTATACGGCCGAGGCAATCGAAAACGGCGGCTCGGTCTACTTCGACCACGGCGCGCTGCGCACGGTGCGCTGGCCGCACACGGGCGCGCTGCCGCCGGGCGAAGCCGCGTTCACGCGGATCCTGCGTCCGCTCGGCTTCCGCCTGAACGGCCGTTATCCGCTCGACAAGCTCGGCATGACCGGCCGCGCCTACGCCCATGAAGACGCGCCGGACGAGATCGCGCAGTTCTTCGTCAGCGAACTGCATCCGGAGCGTTTCTCGAAGGAATTCCAGCAGGCCGTGACGAACGTCGTGAGCTCGTCGCGCGATCCGCTGTCGCCGGCGGCCGTCGCGTTGCTGTGGGAGATCGAGCGCGAAGGCTGGCTGTCGCTCGACGCCGCGCATGCGCTGCTGCCCGAGATCGTCGGCGCGTTCGCGCGCCAGCACGACCTGCCGAACGAACTCGACTACGAGACGCTGCTGCTCGAATCGGCCGAGATGGCATGGATCGCGACCGAAGGCAACGCGTTCAACCATGCGACCGATCGCGTGACCGACGTGTTCAAGCTGTCCGACGACGAGAAGGCGAAGGGCCGGCCGATGAAGCCGGAGGTCGAGCGCTCGCGTTCGGGCCGCGTGTTCCAGACCGCGTACCGCGCGGACATCGTCGAGCGCGAGTTCCGCACGCGCGACGGCGGCACGGTGAAGCGCAACGTGCCGGGCTCGTTCTATGAATTCATCACGCGCCGTCGCACGTTCGACCAGGCGGCGCGGCGCTGGGTGACGGACCTGCGTTTCGATGCGGGCAACGCGCAGGGCATCTTCAAGATGACGGCGAACGCGGCGAAGTAAGCGCGACGCACGCAAGACAAACGGGCCGGCGGCTGATGACAGCCGCCGGCCCGTTTGCATTGCATGAGCGCCTCGCGCGTCAGAACAGATGCGTGACCAGGTAGAACAGCACCAGCACGCCGATCGGTACGCCCAAGAGCCATGCGATCAGATACTTGCCCATGTCGTTATCCTCCGCGTGGCCGCGACGCGGGACGCGTCGCGGCGGTGTGAGGAGACTGACGCGTTACAGCTCGCGATCGAACTCCTTCATTTGCTTCTCGGCTTCGTCGCGCGCGATCCCATAACGCTCCTGGATCTTGCCGACCACATACTCGCGATTGCCTTCGGCGACGGCCAGGTCGTCGTCGGTCAGCTTGCCCCACTTGGTCTTCAGCTTGCCGGTCAACTGCTTCCATTGACCTTTGATCTTGTCTTCGTTCATGGTGTGCTCCTTGTCGTAAAGGGAGAAAAGTGCGGCGCTAGGCCGCGTGACACCTCAGGCTTTCGCCTTCAGGCCGGATGCGTTGACGTGCTTCACGCCCTTCACCGAGCGTGTCACGGCGATGGCTTTCTTTACCGCGACCTTCGAGTGCAGCACGCCCGTCAGCGTGACGACACCGTCGACCGTCTTCACGCTGATATGCGTGCTCTTCACCCCATCGGTGGTCGCGAGTTCGCTCTTCACCTTGGTCGTGATCCATGTATCGGTCACGGGCTGGTCCGATTCGGCCGTCATGGCTTTGTCGGCCGACGACGCCTGTGCGTGCGCGTTCGTGAGCGGTGCGGCAGCGAGCAGGAAGGCCGCGCTGACGGCGAGCAGCGTCGAAAGGTGCGAGGTCTTGTTCATTGATGTTCTCCTTCGATTGGCGTGGGTGAATGAATGTGAATGGGGATCGCGCCGCGAGTTATCGCGCGATCGGCGTGTCGTAGCCAGGCTCGCGCGGCGGCATGTCCGGGCGCGGCACGTCGGGTGGCCGTGGCACGGGTGGGTCGGTGCCGGGCGACGGTTCGGGCGGATGGTCCGGAGCCGGTTCGGGCCGCGTCGGATCAGGTGTCTGATGCAGCTTCATCGGGTGGTCCTCCTCTGCGGTAGGTCAGCGCGTGAGCGCCGATGCAGTACCAGCGTACCGGCGCGAACGCACGCACACATCGCGCAAATTCACCGGGTTGGCTAGTGCGTTTGCACGGGGACGGAACGGCCGCGCGGGAACGGGAAATGCGCCGACAGACGGGCGATGCGGAAGGACAGGCGCGGGTGCCGCGCTGCGCGCCGCTTGGCGGGATAGCGCACGCTGGCGGCGTGGCACGCGAATGTACTATTGCGCATGGTGCATCCGCGCGTGCCGAGCGCATCGGCGGCACGCAACCATCGCGACAACGCGCCGGGCCGGCGCATGTCGGCGCCTCATGGCGCGGATGCGGCCGAACCGGCAACCATGCAGACGACGTGGACGACCCTTCAATGGACGATCGAGTAAACGAACAGACGCTCAAGTCGCATACCGACCGGCGTCAGCTGTATCAGATCATCGCGGGGCTCACCGAAGGCGTGATCCTCATCGAACCCGACCAGCGCATCGTGTGGGCGAACGAGGCGGCGCTCGCGATGCACGGCGTCACCGAGCTCGACGCGCTCGGCGCGGACGTGACCGAGTATCGCGAGCGCTTCCGGCTGCGCTACCGGAACAACCATCCGGTGGGCGACGGCCACTATCCGATGGACCGCGTGATCGCGGGCGAGGAGTTCAGCGACGTGACGGTCGAAGTCGAATCGGCCGCCGACGAGAACGTGAGCTGGGTCCACCGGATCCGCAGCCTCGTGCTGACGAATGCCGCCGGCGAGCCCGACTGTCTCGCGCTCGTGCTGCACGACGCGACCGAATGGGCGAGCGCCGAGGAGCGCTTCGAGCTCACGTTCAACGCGAACCCGGCGCCGGCCGTGATCTGCCGGCTCGACGACCTGCGCTACGTGAAGGTCAATCAAGGCTTCCTCGACATGACGGGCCACGCACGCGACGACGTGCTCGGCCGCTCCGTCTACGAAGTCGATGTGCTCGATCAGGCCGAGCGGCGTGAACTCGCGATCGAGCGGCTCGGCGAGGGCGCGACGATCCCGCAGATGGAGGCCGTGCTCAAGCGCGCGGACGGCGGCACGAAGGCGGTCGTCGTCGCGGGGCAGCCGATCGACATGAACGGCGAAGCGTGCATGCTGTTCACGTTCATGGATCTCGAGCCGCGCAAGCAGGCCGAGCTCGCGCTGCGGCAGAGCGAGGAGTGCTTCGCGAAGGCGTTCCGGATGGCGCCGGTCGCGACCGCGATCGTCACGGCCGACCGCTTCGAGCTGCTCGACGTGAACGATGCATTCGTCGGGATGGCCGGCCATGCGCGCGACGATCTGCTCGGCAAGTCCGCGGACGAGATCGGGCTGTGGGCCGAGCGCGGCGCGCGCCAGCGGATCGACAGCGAACTTGCGCGCGACGGCAACGTGCGTAACGCGGACGTGCAGATCCGCACGCGCGACGGCGACGTGCGCGATTGCGTGGTGTCGGCCGAACCGGTCGCGATTCACGGCCAGGATTGCCTGCTGATCGCGTTGCTCGACATCAGCGATCGCAAGCGTACCGAGATGGAGCTCGTCTACGCGATCGAGACCGCGATGCAGGATGCGTCGTGGTTCAGCCGCACGCTGATCGAGAAACTGGCGAACGTGCGGCGCGCGAATGCGCCGGACGCGGGCGCGCAGCTGTCGGATCTCACCGCGCGCGAGCGCGACGTGTTCGACCTGCTGTGTCACGGCCTCGCCGACAAGGAGATCGCTGGCCGCCTCGGGCTCGCGCCGAACACGGTCCGCAATCATGTCGCGACGATCTACGCGAAGCTCGACGTGCATAGCCGCGGCGAGGCGATCGTGTGGGCGCGCGAGCGCGGAATCGTCGGCGCGGCCGACGCGAACGGCACGCGCGGCGAGAAGGGCGCCGAGAAGGGCGGCGCGAACGGCAAGGACTGACGCCGGGCGCAGGCCGTCTCCCCCATCGGTGCGAATGCACCATGCAGGCTGGTGCATCCGCATCTGCCGCGCGCGGCGCGCGGCTGCGATCCTGTCCACTCGGCGGTGCGGCGCGGGCTGCGGCACCGTCGGCTCTCTCCCCAATTCATTGCAGGAGACGACCATGGACAGGAATCGCATCGAAGGCAAGCTCAAACAACTGAAGGGTTCGGTCAAGGAAGCACTCGGCAAAGTGACGGGCGACCGCGAGACGGAAGCGGAAGGCGTGGCGGAACAGCAGGCCGGCAAGATCCAGGAGAAGGCCGGCGAGGCGGCCGACGAGGTGCGCCGCCATACGGGCACCGACCGGCATTGAGCGCCGTTGACCCATCGCGCGAGGCGTCGACGCTGCATGACGCAGCGATGATGCTCGATCGGCATCACCCCGCGCAGCCTTGATTTGAAGGCACGTGCGCGCGTCCCGCCCGATGTTTCGCCTTCCCGGCCCGCCGTCGCGCGGGCCGGCGCCGTCGGCGCACATCGAACTTGATGACAATTCCTCACAACATAGTTCCGATATTTCGTTTGCTGCACGCGTATTGGCTACCCACAATCGGTTCACCTCTTTCGCGCTGACAGGTTCTTCGGAGACGGAACCGCGGTGATCGACCGGCAGGCGACGCGCCTTTGGCGCAGTCCCGGCGACAGCAGAATTCACCGGCACGCGGGAGGTCGCCGCCGCGCGATGGTCGCGCGGCGCACCCGACCCATACAAGAAGGATTGGCCGATGACGTTCCGCATTCGTTCGCTTTCCGGCATTGCCCTGACCGCCGCACTCCTCGCGTTCCAGACGGGCGTGGCCCACGCGCAGGAGACGGTCATCAAGGTCGGCGTGGCCGTGCCGCTGACCGGCGGCGGCGCCGCCTACGGCAAGGACATCGAGAACGGCGTGCGCATGGCCGTCGACGAGGCGAACGCCGCGCATACGACGATCGGCGGCAAGCCGGTGAAGTTCGTCGTCGCGTCGCAGGACGACCAGAGCGATCCGCGCATCGGCGTACAGGCTGCGCAGCAACTGACCGATGCGCAAGTGGCCGTCGTGATCGGCCACTTCAATTCGGGCACGACGCTGCCCGCGTCGAAGATCTACGCGAAGGCAGGCATTCCGATGATCACGCCATCGGCGACCAATCCCGACATCACGCGCGCAGGGCTCGGCACCGTGTACCGCGTGATCGCCACCGACGCGCAGAACGCCGGCAACGCCGGCGCCTATGCGGCGAGCGTGACCAAGGCGAAGCGCATCGCGATCATCGACGACCGCACCGCGTTCGGCCAGGGCGAAGCCGACGAGTTCGAGAAGGCCGCGAAGGCGAACGGCGGCACGATCGTCGCGCGCGAATTCACGAACGACAAGGCCGTCGACTTCAGCGCGCAGCTCACGAAGATCAAGAGCACGAACGCCGACCTGGTGTTCTTCGGCGGCCTCGACGCGCAGTCCGCGATGCTGGTCAAGCGCATGCGCCAGCTCGGTATCCGCGCGCAGTTCCTGGCGGGCGGCGGCGTGATGAACGCGAACTTCATCAAGCTCGCCGGCAACGCGGCCGAAGGCGCGTCCGTGTGGGAATACGGTCAGCCGCTGTCGCGTCTCGCGAAGGGCAAGCAGTTCGAAACGAAATTCAAGCAGAAGTACGGCGTCGACATGCTCGCGTATGCGCCGTTCGCGTACGACGCGACGTGGATCGCGATCAACGCGATGCAGAAGGCGAATTCGACGAAGCCGGGCGATTTCAACGGCGCGCTGAAGGGCACGCGCTACGACGGCATCACCGGCACGATCGCGTTCACGAACACGGGCGATCTGAAGAACCCGAGCTCGACGCTGTATGAAGTGAAGAACGCCGCGTGGCAGCCCGTCACCACGCAAACAGCGGACTGAATACCTGAACGCGCGCGGACTTTCGCGGTGACGCCGGACGTGCTGAAATACCCAGGGCGATCGAATGCGATCGCCGCGCATGTCGGGGCGATTCGCCGGGCGGTCCGCACGCACGGCGCCGCGCGTGACGCGGCACGAACAACCTACGGGCGCGGCCGGCTGGCCGCGCCTTTCACGTGCAACTGGAGTCAGTCGTGAGTTCTCAAGTCGTCATCGTCGGCGGTGGTGTGATCGGTAGCTCGATCGCCTATTTCCTGCGCGCTACCGATCCGACGGTGTCCGTGACCGTCATCGAACGCGATCCGACCTATGCGAGGTCGTCGTCGGCGCTGTCGGCCGCATCGATTCGCCAGCAGTTCTCGACGCCGCTGTCGATCGAGATGTCGCTGTTCGGGATCGACTTCCTGCGCACGATCGGCGAGCGGCTCGAGGTCGACGGCACGCGGCCGTCGATCGATCTGCATGAAGGCGGCTACCTGTTCCTCGCGACGCCGGCAGGCGATGCGACGCTGCGCGAGAACCATGCGCTGCAGACGAAGCTCGGCGCCGATATCCGCTTGATGGATCGCGATGCGCTGCGCGCGAAGTTTCCGTGGCTGAACGTCGACGATCTCGTGTCGGGCGCTTATGGCGTCAGCGGCGAAGGGTGGTTCGACGGCTACGGGCTCGTGCAGGCGCTGCGCAAGAAGGCGCAGGCACTGGGTGCGCGCTACGTGCCGGCCGACGTGACCGGCGTCGTTCGCGACGGTCGCAAGGTGACGCATGTGATGACGAGCGACGGCGAGCGCTATGCATGCGACACGCTCGTCAACGCGGCCGGCGCGTGGACGCGCACGCTGTCGTCGATGATGGGCATCGACATTCCCGTGTATGCGCGGCGTCGCAGCATCTTCAACGTGTCGTCGCCGGCGCAGCTCACCGGTTGTCCGCTGCTGATCGATCCGACGGGCGTGTATTTTCGGCCGGAAGGGCGCACGTATATCTGCGGGACGTCGCCGAGCCCGGATCGCGATCCGGACGATCTGCCGCTCGACGAGGTCGATCACGATCTGTTCGACGAGGTGATCTGGCCGACGCTCGCGAATCGCGTGCCGGCGTTCGAAGCGCTGCGCGTGGAGAACTGCTGGTCCGGGTACTACGAGTACAACGTGTTCGATCACAATGCGATCATCGGGTATCACCCCGAGCTCGATAACGTCGTGTTCGCGAACGGCTATAGCGGGCACGGGCTGCAACAGGGGCCCGCGACCGGGCGTGGGGTGAGTGAACTGATTCTGGGCGGGCGGTATGAATCGCTCGACCTGTCGTCGCTCGGCTGGGAGCGCGTGCTCGAAAACCGGCCGATCGTCGAAAAGAACGTCGTGTAGCGCGGCGTGACCGCCCGGTGTGGGGTGGGCGGGATTCTCCTTGTGTCTCAATCTGATTGGCCCGGCTTTGCCGGGCTTTTTTTGTTCTTCGGGGATTACGAGTGGGGGGCCGGGAGGCGGTCGGCATTCGGGCAGGAGCGGACGGTCGCTATTACGAATACTCGAAGAAGCTCAGTTGCACGCATGCGCTTCATGCCAACAGACCGGGTTCGGCCATCTCCGGCCGTTCGCGCGCGCTGCCGAGCGGGCATTTAGATGTCCTGTCCTATCTGCTTAGCGGACGCTCGCCACAGTGTTCAATTTGTCGCGTTGCCGATCATTGCGAACATCGCCCCGAAGAAGTCAATGTGACCGGCTCGACTGAAGGCTTCGTTTCAAGCTTGATCCGGGGGAATGCAACCGAAACTGCTAGCAAAAGCGATATCAGCGCGAGGCCTGACGCGACATAGACGAACGCCTTCACCCAATGCAGCGTGCTGTCGGGCAACTTTGCGCCCGTCCACACGAAGGCAAGCAACGCGCCATTGATGGCGACGAGAAAGCCGGCTATCGCGTCAAGTATCGTGATCCACTTCCGTGAAAACTCACTGGCGCCGCTCATGCTGCTCGCGAGGGCACATCCCAACGCCACCACATAGCTCCGTCGACTCGTCGCACGCTTGCTTCCCTCCTTTATCCGTCGGCCAAGAAAAAGATAAATTTGCGCTGGATCTATGCTCTCAAACCAGCATCGACTGCTGGGCGAAGATGCCCGCCATCGCGCCCTGCGATGATGCCTGGGTGACCGAGGGCAAGAGGGGCGTGGCAAGGTCGCCGGCGGCGTAAATGCCGGGCATGCTGGTTTGGCGGCGCTCGTCGACCTTAAGGGCGATGCCGACGGGCGTATCCATCGTGGCGAGGCCCAGCGATTCATGCAGATTTGCGGACGGCTTGGTGCGCGGATGGGCGAACAGGACGTCGACCGCGACGTTGCGGCGGGTATCGAGATTGACGGTGGTGATATGGCCCTTGTGATGGGCGATCTCGACGATCCGGCCATCGACGACAGGTATGTTGCGGCGCGCCAGATCGGCCTGGATCTCGGGCGCAATGTCATGACCATCGGCGAAGACAGTCAACTTGTCAGTCCAATCGCGGAACAGCCTGACAGACTGGTGCGACTGCGGGCCGGACCAAACGAGGCCCCAATGCTGGCCGGCGACTTCAAAGCCGTCGCAATACGGGCAGGGCACGATGGACGTGCCCCAGCTTTCGGCAAAGCCCGGAACATCAGGCATCTGGTCGGCGACGCCATAGCTCAGGATCAGGCGGCGCGCCCTAAGGCTTTCGTTATCGTCAGTGACGACGCAGAAATCGTCGATGGCGCCAGACACGCTTTCGGCCCGGGCATCGACCAGCCGGATCGTTGGATAGCGCGCCAGCTGCTGGCGCGCCTCGACTAGGATGTCCAGCGGCGGCTTGTGATCGTGGCCGAGCAGGCCATGCGAGTGGCCGGCAAAGCGGTTGCGCGGCCGACCAGTATCAAGAACGGTGACCTTGCGGCGGGCACGGCCGAGCTGCAGGGCGGCGGCGAGGCCGGCAAAGCTGCCGCCGATGATGATGACGTCATTCATGGTGATCGGCTCCGGGTTGTGGATGGAGGAGGGGCTGGGCGTGGTGTGCAATATCGTCCGGCGATACGCGCTTGAGACGGTCAGCGAGCAGGGCTTCGGCATTGGCGAGAAAGTTGCCCATGGCTGTATTGACCGGCCGGACAATGCCGCATTCGATATCGCCGGGCGCCCCGGGGGAACCTGATTTGGACAACCGGTTGAAACCAACCCTTGGCTTGCACATTTAAGATACTGCGTGGTATCGTAGTGCAAGAATTTGAATACTGTCAAGTACTGGAATTGTCGTGACCGAAAACAGCCAGGGCCGGCGCGGCCGGCCCGCCAACGAGGCGCTTCGCCAAACGATAGTCGACGCCGCCTGCGAACTCTTTGTGGAATTGGGTTTTCAAGCGACGACCATGGACAAGGTCGCCCAGCGGGCGAAGATATCCAAGCTGAGCATCTATCGGCACTTCGAGAACAAGGAGGCGCTGTTCAGCGCGGCCATGGCGGCCCACTGCCATCAGTTTGCACCACAGGCCCTTTTTGAAGGCGTCGACGGTTCGGCCGACGATCAGCTCATGGCGGTGGGATCATCCCTGCTTCGCACGCTATTGAGCCCCGACGTCCGCAGTGTCGAAGCCATGGTGTTGGCCGACAAGACGAATCAAAAGTCGTTAAGCAAGCTCCATTACGAAGCCGGGCCCGCCCATGTCATCGCCCAAATCGAGGCCGTGTTGCGTCAGTTGCACGCGAAAGCGATTCTGAACGTACCCGATGCTCTGAGGTCCGCCCGCTTGTTTGCCGCGCTTTTCAAAGGATCCGATCTCCTGCTTATCGCGCGCTTCGATGAGGCGAGAGCAAGGGACGACAACGAAATCGAATCCTATTGCCGCTCGGCCGTCGCCATGTTCATCGCCGCGCACGGTCGCAGCGACCGCGCGGACGGGTAGTCTAGTTACGAACGGATTAGAACAAGGAGATGGCATGGCAGAGAAAAATGTTGATCAGGTAGCCGACTGGAATGGCCAAAGCGGGGAGCGCTGGGTCGCTTACCAGGCCCGGCTCGATGCCATGATGGCTGTGTTCGGCCAGGCCGCGATCGAAGCCGCCGCGCCCGCCACGGGCGAACGCGTGCTGGACGTCGGCTGCGGCGCGGGCGCGTCTAGTCTGGATCTGGCCGCCCGCGTCGGCGCGGGGGGCCAAGTGCTCGGCGTGGACATATCCGAACCGCTGATCCGCCGAGCGCGCGCGCTTGCGCCACAGGATGCGCCGGCGCTGTTCCGGGTGGCCGACGCCAGCAGCGCCGAGCTGCCCGAGGGCGCGTTCGACCTCCTGTTCTCGCGCTTCGGCGTGATGTTCTTTGACGATCCCACAGCGGCGTTCGCTCATATGCGCCGTGCGCTCAAGCCGGGCGCGCGAGTCGCTTTCGTCTGCTGGCGCGGCATGGCCGAGAACGATTGGGTGCGCTTGCCGATGGGCGCGATCAAGGGCATCGTCCCGCCGACGGCGCCGCCCGATCCCGAGGCACCCGGCCCATTCTCGTTCGGCGACCGGGGGCGCGTGGCGCGCATCCTGACGGCGGCCGGCTTCACCGATATCGCTATCGCGCCATTCGATGCTTCCATCCCATTCGGCGAGGGGGAGACGCGGGATGCAGCGATCGACGTCGCGGTAGAGATGACACTCGAGGTCGGCCCGCTGTCGCGCGTTCTCGCTGATCAGCCCGACGACATCCGGGCCCGCGCCTCGGCCGCGGTTCGAGCCGCCTTCGGGGGCCTCCCCGGCGAGCGGTCGGTGATGATCGACGGCGCGGCGTGGATCGTCACGGCCCGCAATTCGGCAAGCTGACAGGAATTAACAGCGGAGACGCCCCCGCTCGGTGAAGCGGGGCGTCGGATTGGAGTCCCTTCTGGCTTGGAAGCCGCCATTAGCGAGCTCGTGGCTTTGATGGCATGACCTGCACTCGGACGGGAAACTTACTTCTTCATTGAAGTGGCATGCGAGCTTGATGGTTTCCGCAAAGGCGGCATTGGACAGCGCGCAAGCGACAAGGCTGATCACGATAGCTCTTGACATAGCTATCCCCGGCTTTGATTGACCGGAGTATAAATCGGCCATAGCGAACGGCCCTTGCGCCCCGGGTGCCTGCCGTTCGAGCCGCCAGAACCCCCACGTCGTCTCAGGGTGGACTACTGCCGACTCACACTTGGGAGGCGGCAATTCATGCACAATGTCGAACCCTCGCCCTTTTGGCGGGAGTCGGCGTTCAAACAGCGTGAGGTTCCGCAGACGATTGTCCGTTCGTTCACACTTTCGCACGAACTGACTGCCCCAACTGAGCTGCGACCCAGCGATAGGGCCACCACTTTTGCTGCCCGCTCCTCACGTGCGTGGGAACCGCGTATAAGCCCTTCAACTCATGCGAACGTTCTTGTTATGCCAGAAGATTTCGAAGTTCACGGCCCGCACGATCATGCAGTAGAGCACCATGCGGCGCATGGAGAAGACCACGGAGCGGCGCGCATCGCCGTGATGACTGCTGTCCTGGCCTGCATCGGTGCGATTTCCGCATACCAGAGCGGTGCGGACGAGAATTTCGCGTTGCTGCACAAGAACGAGGCCGCGATCCAGAAAACCGAGGCAGCCAACCTGTGGGCCTATTACCAAGCGAAGGGCGAAAAGCAGAATCTAGCCGAGCTCGGTGCGGCCTTGAGCCAGGAAGCGTCGCCGCAAAGAAAGCGTTTCGAAGCAGACGCGGCGCGGTATCGCGAAGAGAAGGAGCCGATCCGCAATCGCGCCGAAGCGCTCGAGCAAGAAGTCGTGAAAAGCAATGCTGCGAGCGAGGAGCGGCTACACCGGCACCATCGATGGGCGCAGGCCACTACCATCATCCAGATTTCGATCGCGCTTGCTGCGATCACGATTCTCACGCGGCGGAAATGGATGCAACGCCTGTCGATGGGTGCTGCCGCGATCGGCGTCGTCTTGGCAGGGCTGGCGTTCTTCGGTGTGTAGCGGCCCGATGAGGGGCGTTTGTCGGCCATGAAGCGCCGTTCGCCTGCATGCACATTCGGACACTCGAGCGACCGCTCCAGTCGGCAAACGGCCGTTCCGATGAGAATGATTCAGATCCGTCATCTGCCAAAGCGCTCCTGACCTGCACTCAGGGTGTTCAGAACCCGGTGAATTCTCAACCCGTCGGATTGGCGCTGCGGCGACATGCTACGATCAACGCGATCCGACTTTCATCCTGACGCACAATGACGACAATGTATGAATTGCTCGGTGTGTGCGAGAACGCGACCAACGAGGAAATCAAGCGAGGCTACCGAAAGGCGGCGATGAAAGCGCATCCCGACCGCAACGTCGGGTGCGAAGCGGACGCGCATGCGCGATTTCAGGAGATCAAGGAGGCATACGCGATTCTCTCGGACCCGGAGCTGCGCCGCGTCTATGACACCGCTTACGCAGAGGAAATGCTCCGTCACGCACGGCTTCGCGAAGAAGAGGAGCGCTTGAACGCGGAGCGCGAAGCGGAATATGCGCGGTTCGTGGCATGGGCGATGCGCTTCGCCGAGCAAGGGCACAACCGCGACGTTGTGTTCGGTGTTCTGCTCGGCCGTGATTGCGATGTTCAACTCGCCGAGCGCATTGCCGGCAGCGTGGTCGAGTTGCATGCGTCGCGCCAGCCGGGCGCATCGCCGGACGGTGAGCGTGATGAGCAGATGCCGCAATGCGACGAGAGGGCGACACAGGCGGCATCGGCGCAGGCGTCAACGAGCGACGCGCGAAGGAGTGGCGAACACGCGCATACGGACTTTTTCAGCGCTCTCTGGCACGGCGTGTTCGGGCTGCGCCGGTGAGCCTTGGTGTGTGACCAGTTCTGCGAACGCAGAACTCGACCGCGATCGGTGCCAACTTCGGGGGAGGTTTTTTTGATCGACTGCTTCATGAGTTGACGGCTAATTGGGCGGTATTCGGCCACTTTCGGTCGTTCAACCGCGCGCTCAGGCGGACGTTCGGATGTCCGTTGCGCCTTGGATAACGGTTGTTCCCTCGGTCGCGTCGCTACTTGATGGGCTTCAACAGCCCGCTGTCGGGCAAGCTCCAGATTCGTCCAGCACTGCTGGTCGACCAAGCCGGATGTGCTCGTGATTACCCATCACGAGCATCAAGCGATCGGGCAACCCGAAAGCCAAGATCATCGATTGCAAACGTCGGATGGCTACGACGTCGATTCGTCGCAAGGCAGCCTCGTTCGGCATCCGCCCATCCGCCGCCACGAAACACGCGATACGAACCATAGACTTCCGGGTCGTATAGATCGGCGCACCACTCCCAAACGTTTCCTAGCGTGTCGAAAAGCCCCCAGTCATTTGCTTGCTTTTGACCCACCTCATGCGTGTGGCCTCCCGAGTTTTCTCTATACCAGGCTATATCGCCGAGTTTGCCGTATCTCGGACCATTTGTTCCGGCGCGGCATGCGTACTCCCATTCAGCTTCGGTGGGCAGGCGATAGCCGTTACTTTCCGGGACAAGAGAAGCCTCCGTTCCATCGCCATGAAATTCATAACAGTCGAGAAGGCCGGCTGCCTTTGAAAGCATGTTGCAGAACCGGGTGGCATCAATCCAGGATACGTTGACTACTGGACATTGTGCGGCGACATGCGACGATGGCCATTGTCCGGTTGCCGCAGCATATTGCGCCTGCGTGATGGGATAGCGGCCGATCAAAAAATGCGGCAGCTCGACAGACCATCTACGGCCAATTCTGTCGTCCCTCAATGCAATCGTTCCTGCGGGAACGCGTATCGTTTGTATATCGAGTGTTTCAGACAGATGTTCCATTTTCCTCGTGACAATAGAAACTGCTTACAGCGGCAAAGGCCTCCAACGCAGTATCTAACAGAGCTTACCTTGCCTTCACGGAAGCAGCATGAGTCGGGAGCGAGGTGCGCCAAAACGAAGGATGCGTTGGATCAAATGCGCGCGCGTTCGATAGCCCGGCGAAGCTGACGTCGCGCGAGCGACTGTTGTATGTTGAACGCCGTCATTGTCGTCGAGCTGGGGCGACGGGCCGAAGTGGGTCGGCATCCGCCAGTCGGCCGCCGCCCCGATGCCAACCGACCGGGTTCGGCCATGAAGCGGCCGCTCACCTCATATGATCGAATGACGCCTGTCTCGCAGGTAGCAGACTTTTCCTAATACCCCAAGGCGGCTAACCTCACACGGTAACGGGAAGCAGCGGGTGAGACGAGCAGGGGAAAAGTCGGGTGCTGGTCGTCGCTAGTTGCAGGCAACCGGATACGGTGCCCGGGAGAAAACGTTAGGACCACTCCGCTGGCGTGCAGCCCGGCCCGCCGGATCGGCAATGCTCGCATCCATTCAAAATTGCCGCTGAACTGTCACTTCGGATCCGTCGCTCACTGCAGGTAGCGGGCGCGCTGCTTTGCGACATTGCATGGTTCATTACCCGATCCAAGCGCAAGTGCGTACGTGCGAGCCGATTCCGAGAGACGGTAGCTTGCCGTGACACCGACGAAGCTCACGTCGAGGATCGACTTTTCGACCAGTTGCGCAATGCAGTCGAGCGCGGTCGTGCGGTCGACACTGTCGTCGCAAACGACGGAGTACGCCGAATCCAGCGTGAACGCATGGTCAAACCGTGCGATGCGACGAACGACGGCCTGTTCGTTGTGCGTGAGCCGCTGGAAACTCCAGTCAAATGCGGCGCGCAATGTTCGGTGTCGCGGTTGCGCCGTGCGATAACCGCCTGCGAGAAGCAGAAAGCGTTCTTCGAGACGCTGGTGCACCCCTTCGATACCCAACACGGACGCACGCCCGGCGGCGAGCTCGATCGCAAGAGGAAGCCCGTCGAGCCGGTGACAGATTTCAGCGACGAGCCTGAGTTGATGCTCGTCGTCAACTCGCACGCCGCATCGGCTTGCGCGCTCCAGGAACAGCTCGACGGCAGGCGACTGCATCAGCTTGTCGCGGCACGACTCGTCTGCCGGTAGCGCTAGCGGTTCGACGCGGAACACAGTCTCGGGCGCGATGCGAAGGCGCTCGCGGCTCGTGAGCAGCACGCGCAAGCTATGCCATTGGCCGATCAGCCGTTCCACGAGGTCCGCCACCTCGTCAACGATGTGCTCTGCATTGTCCAGTACGAGCAGTGTACCGGCGGGCCGCGAGGGCGCGGGCCCGATCTGCGAGACGGCCGCGAGCGATCCCGCTTCCTCGAGGTCGATGAATACGACATCTGACGTGCCGGCGGCGGTCGTGCGGTGCGCATGTTCAATGGCGAGGCAAGTCTTGCCGACGCCACCTGGCCCCGTCAGCGTGACCACGCGGCTGAGCGCAAAGCGACCCTCAATTTCATCAAGAGCCGTGGCGCGACCGAGCAGCGTTCTTCTGCCCGGCAATCGATGCCTCGGCGGGGTCATTGTATCCGCGTTGCGGAAGAGCGGCGCATGCCGCTCAGTCGGTACGTCGCGTCCGGGCTCCGCTGACATGCCGTGGAATACCTTGAATCGGTAGCCGCGCCCCGGTACGGTGTCGATCAGTTGACGATGGTCGCCGAGCGCTTTACGGACCGCGCTCAGATGCACATGGATGTTGTTTTCTTCGACGAACACACCGGGCCATACGGTGTCCATCAGTTCGTCCTTGGACACGATGCGCCCGGATGCAAGCACGATCACCGATAGAATGTCGAACGCGCGCGAGCCGAGCGGCACTTCGCGTCCCGCCTTGTACAGCGCACGCATGCCGAGGTTCAGTTCGAATTCCCCCAGCGCGATGACGGAATGCTCGGGGGTACTTCGATACTGCGGCCTGGCCGGCTGTTCCATCACCGTGTTCATAAGCATCGTCTGACAAAGTGTGAATGGGTTGCACCTGCCGGCGGGGCTCGGTGCGCGTGAGTTTCGCACCGTCATCTTATGAAGCGGCGGCTTTTCGGAGCGTTGCGATACCGTTAACGTTTGTTAATGTGCGCGGTCGGATGCCGCCGAGCCCCGCTGGCAAACGGCGGCAGGTAGCCCACGCGCGCCTTGATTAAAAAAATTTAATACGGCGCGGTCGCTTCATCTGTCCCGACGAGGCGATAATGAAAGGTCAGCGCGACGGTGCACTATTTCGCCCGACCTGCACACGTCGGCGGCCTTTCTGTCAGGTCGCACACGACGCGTGACCGACGGGCCGCGAATCCAGAAATGAAAATCCTCTTGGTCGAAGACAATCAGCAGGTGGCGGGCTTTCTGAAGAAAGGCCTGCTTGAAACCGGCCACGTCGTCGATTGGGCCGACAACGGCCGCGACGGCATGGCGCTCGCGATCGGGGAATCCTACGACGCGATCGTGCTCGACCGCATGCTGCCCGGCGGTATCGACGGACTCAAGATCGTCGCGGCGCTGCGCGCGGCGGGCAGCAAGGTTCCCGTGCTGATCCTCAGCGCACTCGACGAAGTCGACGAACGGATTCGCGGGCTGAAGGCGGGCGGCGACGATTACGTCGTCAAGCCATTTTCGTTCGGCGAGGTCGTTGCGCGGCTCGAAGCGCTCGCGCGGCGTTCGCAGGACAACGGCTTCGACACGAAGCTCAAGGTCGGCGATCTCTGCATCGACCTGCTGTCGCGGAAAGTGGCGCGCGCGGGCAATGCGATCCTGCTCAAGCCGCGCGAATTCAAGCTGCTCGAATATCTGATGCGCCACGCGGAGCAGGTCGTCACCCGCACGATGCTGCTCGAAAACATCTGGGAATACCATTTCGATCCGCAAACGAACGTCATCGACGTGCACGTGAGCAAGCTGCGCCAGAAGATCGACACGGGCTTTGACCGCTCGCTGCTGCGGACCATCCGCAACGCGGGCTACATGCTCACTGCCGCCGACTGACCCAGAGCGTCTCGCGAGATAGGAACCATGATGCTGACGGGCTACGACGTAACGACATTGAGCGACGATGGTCAGTTCGTGCTGTCGCGCCTGACGAGCCCGGGGGCGTCGGACAGCTGGCTGACGGTCACGTTGTCGGCATCGCAGCCGCAGCCGGAAAGCCACGAGCGTCTGGAGCACGCGTATCAGTTGCGCGGCATGCTCGACGGCGCGCATGTCACGCGGCCTCACGCGCTGCTGCGCGACGAGCGCAACGCGACGCTCGTGCTCGAGGATCCGGGCGGCAGATCGCTTCGCGTGGCGCAAGCGGGGCCGTTGCCGATAGGCCTGTTCCTTACCCTTGCCGTCAACCTCGCGTCGGCGCTGCGCTCCCTGCACAGCCGCGGCCTCACGCACAACGACATCCGGCCGGGCAACATTCTCATCGACGATGCGACCCAGGCCATCGCGCTGACGGGTCTCGGCCTTGTCTCCCGTGCGCCGCGCGAGCGTCCGCGCGACGGCCCGCCCGCGATCGCCGTCGAAGCGCTTCCCTATCTGTCGCCCGAACGCACGGGGCTGATGAACCGCTGGTCTGACTCGCGTGCCGATCTGTACTCGCTCGGCGTCGTGTTGTACGAAATGATGACGGGGAAGTTGCCGTATCGGGCCGCTTCGGCGGCGGAATGGCTGCATTGCCATACGGCGCAAGTGCCCGTTCCAGTGGACGAATGCATTGACGGCGTGCCCGCGCAACTGAGCGCGATCGTTGCACGCCTGCTGTCGAAGGACGCCGCGCAGCGCTATCAGACCGCAGCAGGGCTCGAACACGATCTGCGGCGCTGTCTCGACGCATGGCGCACATCGGGCAACGTCGAGCCGTTTGCGCCGGGTGCCGCCGATGCGCCCGATCAGCTGCAACGGCCGTTTCGTCTCTATGGACGCCAGAAGCAGCAGCACAAGCTCGAAGCCGCGCTGGAGCGCGTCGTGCAGAGCGGCGAGACGGGCGTGGCGTTGGTGTCGGGCTATTCGGGCATCGGCAAATCGACGCTCGTGAGCGGGTTGCGCATGACGCCTGCTGCGTCGCGCGGATGGTTCGCGTCGGGCAAGTTCGAACGCTACAAGCGCGACATTCCGTACGCCACGCTCGCGCAGGCGTTCCAGACGCTGATCCGCGAGTTGATCGACGACGGCATGCGCACACATGCGGACCTGTGCCAGCGCCTGCACGATGCGCTCGGCGCGAACGGCCAGCTGATCGTCGATCTGATTCCCGAGCTGGAGGCGATCGTCGGGCCGCAGCCGCCCGTGCCCGAACTCGCGCCGCAGGAAGCACGCATGCGCTTTCTCGCCGTGTTCACGCGTTTCATCGCTGCGTTCCCGTGCGACGGACAGCCGCTCGTGCTGTTTCTCGACGACCTGCAATGGAGCGACGCGGGTACGTTCAGCGTACTCGAACAGCTGTGCGGGCCGGGCGCGCGCAACGTGTTCGTGGTCGGCGCGTATCGCGACAACGAAGTGGGCGTCGCGCATCCGCTCAGACGCACAGTCGATCTGATCGGGCAGACGGGCACGCGCGTCGACGAAATCATGCTGACGCCGCTGCAACCCGACGACGTCGCGCATCTGATCGGCGACACCCTCAAGACCACGCGCCCCGAACTGGAGGGCCTGAGCCGTCTCGTGTTCGAACGGACGGGTGGCAATCCGTTCTACGTCGTGCAGTTTCTGCAATTTCTCGCCGACGAGCGTTTCCTCGCGTTCGATCTCGAATGCCGCATCTGGACGTGGGACAACGAACGGCTGCGCGAAGCGCGTTTCGCGGACACCATCGTCGATTTGATGGTCGGCAAGATCGAACGGTTGCCGCTCAGCACGCAGGCGTTGCTCGAACAGTTCGCGTGTCTGGGCGGCCGCGCGACGTCGCCGCTGCTCGCGCGCATCAGCGGCCTGGACGAGGCGCAGGTGGCCACGACCCTCGCCGATGGCGTCGAGGCCGGCCTGCTGTACCGCAGCCGCGAAGGCTATGCGTTCGTGCACGACCGCGTGCACGAGGCGGCGTATGAACTGATCCCGCCGCAGTTGCGTGCGCAGGCGCATCTGCGGATCGGCCGGATTCTCGCGGCGCAGCCGGCTGCGGACGAAGCGCGCAGCATCTTCGAGATCGTCAACCAGTACAACCGCGTCATTCCTCTACTCGACGATCCCGCCGAACGCGCGCGGGTGGTGGACTTCAATCTCGAGGCGGGGCAGCGCGCACGCGCGTCGGCGGCGTACAGCTCGGCGCTCGCGTACCTGTCGACGGGCAGCGAACTGCTCGGCGAAGCAGGCTGGGACGCGGACTATGCCCGCAAATTCCAGCTGGAATGCCAGCTCGCCGAATGCGAGTTTCTGACGGGCGCCATGGAAAGCAGCGAACGACGGCTGTCGATGCTCGACACGCGCGCGCGCACGCTGGCCGACCGCGCGGCCGTCACGTTTCTGCGCGTCACGCTCTACACGGCGCTCGATCGGATGAACCTCGCGGTGCAGACCTGCCTCGACTATCTGCGGCATGTCGGCATCGACTGGAATCCGCATCCGGGCCGCGATGCGGCGCGCGAAGAATACGACACGCTGTTGCGGGGCATCGGCGGCGCGCCGATCGAAACGCTGGTCGATCTGCCCTTGCTCGACGATGCCGGACTGGCCGCGACGATGAACGTGCTGACGGCCGTGTTGCCGCCCGCGTTCTTCAGCGATGAAAACCTCGTGTGTCTCGTGCTGTGCCGGATGGCGAACCTGAGCCTGCTGCACGGCAACAGCGATGCGTCGTCGCTCGGCTATGCGTATCTCGGCATGGTCGCGGGTCCGCTGTTCGACGACTACGACGCGGGCTACCGCTTCGGCCAGCTCGGCCTCGCGCTCGTGGACAAGCGCGGACTGGACCGTTTCAAGGCGCGCGTCTACATGTGCTTCGCGTATCACGTGACGCCGTGGACGCAGCCGATCCGTACCGGTTTGCCCTTGCTGCGCCGCGCGTTCGAAGTCGCGAGCGAAGGCGGGGACCTGACCTACATCGGCTTCAGCAGTTGCTGCACGGTCACGACGCTGATCGCCGCGGGCGAGCCGCTCGCGGAAGTCGAGCAGGAAGCGCAGCGTCGCCTGCAGATCGTTCAGGCCGCGAAGTTCGGCCTCATCGTCGACATCATCACCGCGCAACTCGCGCTGATTCAATCGTTGCGCGGCAACCTCGACGCGCATGACACGCTTCCCGATCGCTTCGATGACGCGGCGTTCGAGCAGCGCCTCGACGGCGATCCGAGTCTCGCGATCGCGGCGTGCTGGTACTGGATCCGCAAGCTGCAGGCGCGCTATCTGGCCGGCGATATCGAAGGCGCGATGCATGCGGATAGCAAGGCGTCGCCGTTGCTGTGGACATCGTCGGGTCATTTCGAAATCGCCGAGTATCAGTTCTTTGCGGGGCTCACGCGCGCAAGCTGGCACGACGGCGCGCCGGAAATCGCCAAGGCCGGGAATCTGGACAAGCTCGCCGCGCATCAGCGGCAGCTGGCGCTGTGGGCCGAGCACTGCCCGAGCAACTTCAGCAGCCGCGCGGCGTTGATGAGCGGCGAAATCGCTCGCATCGCGGGCCGCGAGTTCGAAGCGATGAACAGCTACGAAGAAGCGATCCGTCTCGCGCGCAAGCATGATTTCCCGCACGACGAAGCGCTCGTGCACGAGATTGCCGCGAAGTTCTATCTGGCGCGCGGCTTTACGACGACGGCGGCCGCGTATGTCCGCAACGCGCGCCGCGCGTGGTTGCGCTGGGGCGCGATCGCGCGCGTGAAGTCGCTCGATCGGCGTTATGCTGAGCTGCTGCGCGAGCCCGTCGAGCAGGCGCCGGCGCCCGGCGTCGTCGCCGAACAACTCGACGTCGATACCGTGGTGAAGGCGTCGCAGGCGATCTCCGGCGAACTGGTTCCCGAGCGTCTGATGCGCACGCTGATGACCATCATGCTCGAACATGCGGGCGCGCGGCGCGCGCTGCTCGTGCTGCCGCGCGCCGACGCGTTGTGGATCGAAGCAACCGCGGTGGCGGCGCGCGAAGGACCGGAAGTGCGCTTCGGCAGCAGACCGGTGAATGCGCAGGATCTGTCGAGCGCCGTGCTGCTCGAAAGCATTCGCACGCAACGCGCCTTGCTGATCGACGATGCATTCTCCGACCAGACCTGGTCGACCGACGAGCATTTCGCCGCGCAGCATTCGCGTTCGGTGCTGTCGCTGCCGCTCGTCAAGCAGTCGAAGCTGATCGGCGTGCTGTATCTGGAGAACGAACTCGCGCCGGGCGTGTTCACGCCCGCGCGTCTCGCCGTGCTCAGGCTGCTTGCGTCACAGGCGGCCGTGTCGCTCGAAAATGCGTCGCTCGAAGAGAAACATGCGTTGCTCGCCGAGAAAGATGCGCTGCTGCATGAAGTGCATCATCGCGTGAAGAACAATCTGCAATTGATCAGCAGCCTGCTGAATCTTCAAGCGGAGCGCGTGACGGACAAGGCCGTTGCCGAACTGTTCGCCGACAGCCGCAATCGCGTGCGCTCGATGGCGATGGTGCACGAGAACCTGTATCGCGCGGGCAACTTCGCGCGCATCGCGATGACGGCGCACGTGAAGACGTTATGCGGTCATCTGGCACGCGTCTACGACATGGGGCGACTGGGCGTCGACCTGCAGATCGACGTCGACGACATTCAGCTCGACATGAACCGCGCGGTGTCGTGCGGTCTCGTCATCAACGAACTGGTGTCGAATGCGCTCAAGCATGCGTTTCCGGATCAGCGCGGCGGCGTGCTCAAGGTCGAACTCAAGGCGATCGACGACCAGCGATGCGCGTTGATCGTCGCCGACGACGGCGTCGGCCTCGCGCCCGACTTTTCGTTCGAACGCGATGAAACGCTCGGCTTGCGCCTCGTTCACGACCTCGTGCTGCAATTGCGCGGCCGCGTCGATATCGCGCAGCAGCACGGCACCACTTTCACCATTCATTTCAATGCAGCCGAACGTTGACGGCCACACGCCATGACCAGCGCGAAAATCTTGATCGTCGAGGATGACCGCATCGTTGCACGCGATATCGCGCAACAGATGACCCGCGCGGGCTATGTCGTGATCGGCAGCGCGGGTAGCGGCGAAGAAGCGCTCGCGCTGGTCGACACGCTGCCCGCAGACAGCAAGCCGGATCTGGTGCTGATGGACGTGCGGCTCGAAGGCGAACTGGACGGCATCGACACCGCGCGGCGTATCCGCGAAGCGCGCGACATTCCCGTCGTGTTTCTCACCGCCTATGCGGACGAAGAGACGATCCGCCGCGCGACGGCAGCGGAACCGTACGGCTACGTGCTCAAGCCCTTCGACGACACGCAGTTGCGTACCGTCGTCGAAATGGCGCTTTACAAGCACAGCGCCGAGCAGCGTTTGCGCGAGAGCGAGCAGCGCTATGCGATCACGCTGTCGAGTATCGGCGACGGCGTGCTGTCGACCGATGTGGATGGCTTCGTCACCTTCGTCAATCTCGCCGGCGAAGCGCTGACGGGCTGGTCGCGCAGCGAAGCGACGGGACGGCGGCTATGCGAGGTTTTCCGTCTGCACGATGAGAACACGTGCGCGCTGATCGACGATCCGATGGCCGCCGTGCTGCAAACCGGGAGCGACGGCGGGCTGCCCGCGCGCGCCATTCTGCGCGCGCGCGGCGGCAGCGACCTGCCGGTCGAATGCACGGGCACGCCGATGACGGACGAACGCGGCGTGCGGCAGGGCATCGTGATTGTGTTTCGCGACGTGACGCAAAAGCGCCGCGCGCAGGAAGCGGAAATTCTTCGTGAGACCAATGCGCGACTCGAAATGGCGATGTACGGCTCGAATGTCGGCGTGTGGGAAATCGACATGCCCGAAGGCGATCACAAGCGCGGCTTCGCTCGCTATTCGAACATCTACGAGTGGCTCGGCTTCGACACGCCGCAAGCGCGCCTCGATTACGAAGCGTATATGAGCGTGCTGCATCCCGATCATCGCGACAGTACGGATTGCGCGGTCGCGTCGTTCCTCGAAAGCGGCGCAGGCTTGTTCGAACTGGAGAACCGGCTGCGGCATCGCGACGGCAGCGACCGCTGGGTGCTGGTGCGCGGCACCGCGCGCCGCGACGCGACGGGCAAGCCGGTGCGCTTCGTCGGCAGTCTGGTCGACATCACGCAACTGAAAATGACCGAGCAGGCGCTGCGCGCGAGCGAAGAGCGCTTTCGCGGCACCTTCGAAAACGCCGCGGTCGGCGTCGCGCATTGCGATCTTGATGGGCGCTTTCTGCGTGTGAATCATCGGTCGGGCGAGATCGTCGGCTGGCCGCGTGACGCGTTGCAACAGCGACGGCTGCACGAGCTAATTGATGATGATTTCAGCGTGGCGAGCATTGACCGGTTCCGCCTGCTGACGGAAGGCAAGCTCAAACATTATTCGGAGGAAGTGCCGCTTGTCAGGTTCGACGGGGAACGCGTGTGGGTAACGCTGTCGGTTGCGCTTCAGCACGACGCGTCAGGTCAGACGACCCACGTCATCGTGATCATTCAGGACATCTCCGCGCGCAAGGCGCTGGAAGACACGGTGCGCGTCGCGAAGGACGCGGCGGAAGCGGCCAGCCGCGCGAAGGACCAGTTCCTCGCCAACATCAGCCATGAACTGCGCACGCCGCTCAACGGCATTCTCGGCTATGCGCAGATACTGCAGCGTGACGCGCGGCTCGACACGCGCCAGCTGGCGAGCGTCGGTGTGATTGAGCAGAGCGGGCAGCATCTGCTGACGCTGATCAACGATATTCTCGACTTCGCGCGTCTGGGCGCCGGCAAGCTGGAACTGCAGGTCGGCGAAGTGTCGCTGCGCGGGTTTCTCGAGACGATCGCGGAAATCGTCGCGGTGCGCGCGCAGCAAAAGCGCCTCGTGCTGAACTATGTGGCCGCGCCGGATCTGCCTGCCGTGGTCCGTGTCGATGAGCGCCGGCTACGCCAGGTGCTGCTCAATCTGCTGGCGAATGCCGTCAAGTTCACCGACCACGGCGGGGTCACGCTGTCGGTCAGCCGAGGCACGGAGGGGCGCCTGCGCTTCGAGGTGCGCGATACCGGTATCGGCGTGAGCGCCGACCGGCTGGAAGCGATCTTTCAACCGTTCGAACAGGCGGGCGATCACACGCGGCGCAGCGGCGGCGCCGGGCTGGGTCTCGCGATCAGCCGGCAACTCGTCCGCATGATGGGCGGCGAGATCGAAGTCACAAGTTCGGCCGGCGAGGGCAGCGTGTTTGGTTTTGAACTGGATGCGCCCGCGTCGGCGGCGGGGCTGGGCGAATGCGTACCGCGTCTTCAGGCGGGCAGCCTTGATGGCGCGCGCCGGGTCATTCTGGTGGTCGACGATGTCCCCGCGAACCGCACGCTTCTGGCGGAAGTGCTGGGACAGGCGGGCTTTCGGGTGATCGAAAGCAGCGATGGGCGCGATGCGCTCGATAAGGCTGCAGCGTGCGCGCCCGACCTGATCGTTCTCGACACGGTGATGCCCGTGATGGGCGGCATAGAGACGCTGGGCCATCTGCGCCGTTCGCCAGCACTGGCAGCGACGCCCGTGATCGTCGTATCCGCCGACGCTTCCGAACAGAACGCACGCGCGAACATCGACGCGGGCGCAAACGTATTTCTCCAAAAGCCGCTCAATCTCGACCGCCTATTAGGCGCGATCGCAATGTTGCTCGGCCTGGTTACACAGCAGGGAGCCGACCCATCCTGCGAAGCTAACCGGCCGATGATCATCCCGCCGCGCGAGGACATGGCAGCGCTGCACCGCTATGCACTGCTCGGCTCGATGCGCGACATCAGCCGGCACGCCGATCGTCTTGCGAGTTCGCATGAAAAGTATGAACCGTTCGCCGCGCGTTTGCGGCACCTTGCCATGACCTACGAATCGCAGGCCCTGCTTTCGTTGATCGAACATCATCTGAACAACGAAGGGAGTTGACGATGCGAGAGCACAACAAAGACGCGCCCGTCGTGCTCGTGGTCGACGACACGGCGGCGAATCTGGCGCTCGTCGTCGATACGCTGGAAGCCGAAGGGCTGAGCGTGGCCGTCGCGCGCGACGGCCACGAAGCGCTGCGCCGCGCCGAACTGGTCAAGCCCGACCTGATCCTGCTCGACGTGATGATGCCCGGTCTCGACGGTTTCCAGACCTGCCGCGCGCTCAAGGACAATCCCGTCACGCGGGATATCCCCGTGATTTTCATGACCTCGCTGACGCAGATCGAGGACAAGATCACGGGTTTCCGCGTCGGCGCGATGGACTTCGTGACCAAGCCGCTGCAAATGGAAGAAGTGGCCGTGCGCGTGCAGATGCATCTGAAGCTGCATGCATTGCAACGCTTGCAGCAGGAACAGAACGCGAGGCTCGAAGAAGAGATCAAGACGCGCGTCCAGGCGCAGGACGCGTTGATCGAAGTGCTGGACGGCGTTCGCAATGTGTCGAACGCGATTGCGCACGATCTGCGCACGCCGCTCACCGAACTGCGTTCGAGACTCGAGGTGCTGCTGCTCGGGCTGCGCAAGAAGGGCGACGAAGACACGCTGGGCCAGCTCGAAGTGGCGATGGCCGACGTGGACCGCGTGATCGGTATTTTCAATGCGCTGCTTCGTCTCGCCGAGATCGATGCGGGCGTGCGGCGCTCGGGTTTTGTCAAAAGCGACGTCGTGACTATCCTGTCGGATGCCGTCGAGTTCTATCAGCCCGTCGCGGAGTTGCGCGGCATTTCGCTGACGCTGTTGCTATGTTCGGAAAGGGAGGTGCTGGCCGACGTCGACCCGTTGCTGCTTGCGCAAGCGATTGGTAACCTGATCGACAACGCGCTGAAGTACGCGCAGGACAACGGCGAGGTCGAGGTGTCGCTGTGTGAGCGTGACGACCGTATCGACGTCACGGTGTCGGATGACGGACCCGGTATCCCGCTCGCCGAACGGTCCAAGGTGACAGAGCGGTTCTATCGCGGCGACCGAAGCCGGGGAACCCCTGGCGTCGGACTCGGGCTCGCGCTCGTCAAAGCGGTGGCGACGCTGCACCATGGTTTTTTGGAGTTCGCTGACAACGAGCCAGGCCTTGCTGCCACCATGACGATCCTCCGGTTCAGCTAGTTGGGAGCCACGGGGTTCAAGAGGGCCATTTCAGAAAATGCGTACCCCGCTGCGGTACAAGTGCCACCGGCAGGCTGCAACGTCGATCAGTTCAGTCGCTCCCGCGGACGTCTGCAAACCGACACATTGCTGACGTAGAAGCGAGCCTCGTCGAACGGCGGCGATGGGTCGGAAACCGACATCCGCGAAAATCTACAGCGCGTCTTTTTCGTTATGGCTCAGACGCAGCAGCTGCTTTTGACCCGCACGCACCTCACGCCAGCAAGCACGCGATCAGATCATGCGTCGTGCGCACCTCGTACTTCCGCAGCAAGCTCGCGCGATGGATGTCGACCGTGCGCGGGCTGATGTTTAGTTCCTTGCCGATCTCCTTGCTCGTCAGGCCGTGAACCAGGAATGCCGCGACGTCGCGCTCGCGATCGGTCAGCGTGCTCGTGACGTCGGGATGCTTTGCGCTCTCCGACAGGTCCGTGAAGGTCCAGACGGCCAGCTCGAAGGGCCGCTTCGAGTTGTATCCGAAGCCGCACACGGTGACCCAGAAATGGCTGCCGTCGACACGGCGCATGATGCGATCGTCGCTGAACCCGGCATGTTTCGCGAGCAGCGGCGCGAGGCGCCGGCCGGTCGTCGCGAAGTCCTTCTGCTGCGGATACAGCTTCGCGAACGACTGGTCGACGATGTCGTCACGGGTCGCCCGGAACAGCTGCAACGCCTTCTCGTTGCACTCGACCATGATGCGCTCCCTGGCCACGATCGCCGCGACGGGCAGATGTCGGAAGAGATCTTCGTAATCGAGACGGGGCGTCGTGTCGGTCATGTTCGGCAGCTTGTCGACGGGCCCGAACCGCGTTCGGGCCAAGGCTATCGGGCAGGTTCGCTCCTGCCGGATTGTAGCGCTTGCCGAACACTCACCCGACTTGAAAGACGCAGCAATCGTGTCCTTCGCCCGCGCACTGGACTTCGGCCGAGTGCGCGCGCGGGCCCTTGCCCGCCGGGTCGGCCGCGGTGTCGTTGACCCAGTCCATCGCGCCGGCGAACCAGCCCGCGAACATGTAGCACAGCTTGCCGTGTTGGTCGGGCTGGGCCAGCACGAACGACGAATGGTGCAGATGGATGCGCGCATGCGACGTCGCCGGATCGGCTTCGGCGAGCGTGAACAAGCCCCAGCCGCGCTGCGACAGTCGCTTCAGATAATGCTCGAACACGGCCATGCCGCCGATGCCGTGCTGCTTCGCTTCCTTGTCGCACCAGTGATAGGCCGACTTGTAGCCGGCCGTGTAGAGAATCGACGCATAGGCTTCGCGGCCGAGCGCCCCTTCGACAGCGACATGATTGTTCGTGAAGAAATGGCGCGGCACGTACAGCATCGGCAGCGCGTCGGTCGTCCAGACACCGGTATCCGGATCGACGTCGATGGGCAATTGCGGGTGCATGGCGGGTTCGTTGGTATTGGGCGATTCAACCGTTCCAGACTTCGCCGAATACCCGCAGCCAGTTTTCGCCCATCACCTTCTTGATGCGCGATTCGCTCCAGCCGGCGCGCTGCATCGCGGCCGTGAGGTTCGGGAATTCGCCGATCGTTCGGATACCTTGCGGATTGACGACCTTGCCGAAGTCCGTCAGACGACGATAACGGCCCTTGTCGTGCGTGATCCAGTCGAAGAACTCGGTGCTGTAGCCCTGCGTGAAGTCCGTGCCGATACCGACCTTGTCCTCGCCGATCACGTCGATCACGTATTCGATCGCTTCGAGATAATCGTCGATGGTCGCGTCGGCGCCGCGCCGCAGGAACGGCATGAACATCGTGACGCCCGCGAAGCCGTTGGCCTCCGCGATCTCGCGCAGTTGATCGTCCGTCTTGTTGCGCGGATGCTCTTTCAGGCCGGACGGACAGCAGTGAGAGTAGGTGACCGGCTTCGTCGAACAGGCGATCGCGTCGGACGACGTCTTCGCGCCGACGTGCGAGAGATCCACCATGATGCCGACCCGGTTCATCTCCTGAATCACTTCGCGGCCATAGCCGGACAATCCGCCGTCCGGCTCGTAGGAGCCCGTGCCGACGAGGTTCTGCGTGTTGTAGCAGAGCTGCACCACGTTCACGCCGAGTTCCTTGAACACTTCGATGTAGCCGAGATTGTCCTCGAACGCATACGAGTTCTGGAAACCGAAGATGATGCCCGTCTTGTTCTCTTTCTTCGCGCGCAGGATGTCGTCCGTCGTGCGCACCAGCGTGAGGATTTCACTGTATTCGCGGATGTGCTGCTTCATTTCCGCGATGTTGTCGATCGTCTTCTGGAAGTCGTCCCACACGGAGACCGTGCAGTTGACGGCCGTGACGCCGCCCTTGCGCATGTCCTCGAACACGGAGCGCTCGAATTTCGAAATGTTCAGGCCGTCGATGATGATGCTGGCGTCATGAAGGCTGGTCATCGTGTCGCTCCGTGCGTTGATGTTGTGCGGGACGGTCGCTCAAACGGCGCGTTCGACGCCGCCCTTGGCGGACTGGGCGGCTCTGCCGGTTGCCGGACCGGCTTCCTCGAGTGCCGTCTTCGACGTTTCCGGCAGTGACAGACCGCCGATCATCGCGAAGATCGACACGGCGATCAGGTAGTACGCAGGCGACAGGTTGGTTCCGGTCGCGGAGATCAGCCACGTGGCGACGAGCGGGGCGGTGCCGCCGAAGATCGTGTAGGCGAGGTTGTAGGTGATCGCGGACGCCGTATAGCGGGTTTTCGTCGCGAACACTTCCGACATCAGCGGCGCCGTCACCACGCCGGAGAACACCGCACCGATCGCGAGCAGCGCGACGCCGAGCAGCGAGTGCGACAACACGCCCGAGCCGCCCAGCGAGAAGGCCGGATACACCGACCCGATGATGAAGATGCCGGTCGTCGCGATCGTCGCGCGGCGACCGACGAGGTCGGAGAAGAGGCCGGCGACCGGGCACAGTGCCGCGGCGAACAGGAGGGCCAGCACCGTCACGAGGAGCGACGTGCCGCGCGACAGGTGCCCGGCCACTTGCAGGTAAGTCGCGAAATACGTCGTGAACGTGTAGAAGGACAGCGCCGTCACGGACACGAACGCACCGAGCTTCAGGATATTCCTCGACTGCGAATGCAGCGTTTCCATCAGCGGGGCATGCGCAATGTCGTGCTTGCCTTCGAGCGCCTGGAACGCGGGCGTTTCATTCAGGTTGACACGCAGGTAGACGCCGATGAGGCCGACCGGTGCCGCGATCAGGAACGGCACGCGCCAGCCCCACTCGATCATCGCCTGCGACGACAGCGACGACTCGAGCAGATAGGCGACCACCGCCGCGCAAGCGAACGACGAGAAGGTCGATACCGGCACGAAGCTGCCGAAGAACGCGCGGCGGCGGCGCGGCGCATGTTCCATCACATAGGCGCATGCGCCGGCGTATTCGCCGCCGGCGGAAAAGCCCTGCACGCAGCGGATGATCGTGAGCAGCAACGGCGCCCAGTAACCGATGCTCGCGTAGGTCGGCAGCAGGCCGATCAACGTCGTCGAGCCGGCCATCAGCAGGATCGTCAGCGCGAGCGTGCGCTTGCGGCCGATCCGGTCGCCGATGACGCCGAAGACGAGGCCGCCGAGCGGGCGGAATGCGAAGGCCACCGCGAAGACGGCGAACGTCTTCAGGAGTCCGATCGTCGGGTCGCCGCTCGGAAAGAATTCGCGTGTCAGGATGGTGGCGAGAAAGCCGTATGCGGCGAAATCGAACCATTCGACGAAATTGCCGATCGACGCTGCAGCGATCACGCGTCGTAACGTTCTGGTGTCGACGTCCTGGGTGGTCATGGTCGTGTCCTCTTCGTGTGTGGCGCTTTGGGTCGCGTCGAAACCCATGGTAGGGAGGACAATTACCTAGGTCTATACGTGTCAATTACCTAGGTAATCGGGGGCGGGGCGGGGCTGACGGGCGATCGGCCCGACTGTCGGATGGGCGTCTGGAATCGTGCAAAAAGCCGCGCGCGCGTTCGGGCACCAGGCAAAAAGCCGCGCCCGCAGCGTGGCGAAAGACAAGCGCGAGCCGGCTGCGGGTTCAGGTAGGGGCGGGTGGCAGGGCGGGTGGCAGGCTTGGCAAACGCCAAGCCTGAATCGTCAGAGGAATGACGCCGGCCATTGCGTCATCGCAGCGAGGCGAACGGTCGCCTGGCCGCACGGCGCGAGTATGGGGCTGACGCCATGTGCCGGTGCGCCTCTGGGGGCGACGAGCGAACCTAGGAACGGCGGAAAGGTTCGTACAGGGTCGATGAAGAGAACATCGTCAGAATAAAAGTCCCAGCATCGCCGCCTTGACCGCGGCTTCGGTCTTGTTGGTCGCGTTCAACTTGCGCATTGCATTGACGAGGTGAAATTTGACGGTGCGGTCGTCGACATGCATGATTTTGCCGATCTCGGCATAGGTTTTCCCCGCGGCAGACCATCGCAGCGTCTCGCGCTCGCGAGCAGTCAACTCGACGGCATATTCGGGCACGAACCGCGCGAGCAGATGCATGCTCATCGCATAGTTGGCCATGTTTGCGAGCCATGACATCTGGTAGCCCTTTTCCGCGAGCTCGCGCTCGTCGATCGGCTCGCCCGATCGCACCATGGTCACGAGTCCGATCGCCCCGGTGCGGCTGATGGACGGCATGCACCAGCCGTGGCGCAAGCCATGATGTTCCGCTTCGTCCCAGAACTCGACGCTCTGTGTCTGGCTATCGGCGCGCCAGATCAACGGGCTCATCTGACTGAGCCCATGCCGAACCGTCGGGTCGACGGCAAAATAGTTCTGGCTCACATAGCGGTCGACCCACGTCTGCGGATAGTTGGACTGCAGCATGAACTGCGGCTTGCTGACCGGCAGCGGAACGCGCAGACCGAACGAACAGTACTCGAATCCAAGTGCTCGCACGTCAGCCGTGAACTCCCGAAACACCTCGGTCTCGGATTTTGCCGTAGCGTATCCATTCAGATACTTCTCTCTCCAGGCATGCATATCATTCCCTTGCGGTCAATCTTGCCCACGAAGGCGGGCTATATCGTGTGGTTGGTGCGTTGACCGGTTTTTTCAACAAATTATTCAAGAGGGAGGCTCATTGTTTCAAGTATCGAGTGGCAAGCATGGTGTTGTGCACGAATTTTCTGCGTGATGGCGGATTCAGAGAGGATCCGCGCTCGATATTGATTGCTCCAGTTATGGGGTTTGCATGTGGGCATGGCGACTTGTACATCCTGATAATGCGGTGGCATTGTTGGGATGATCTGTAATAATCGTAAATAATATGCACACGATCGCGCCGGCTATCACGAATCACAACGCGGGCGCGCTACAAGCGTTGCAATGGCCTTCGCCTAGCCGATAGCCGCGAATCTTGCCAAACTATGCGGCAGCGATTTTAACAGGTGCCACGTCGAGAGAACGGACATGCCAGAAAAACTGAACGATGGATACGTACGATTGACCTTGCCGGCGTTTTACGCGCTGCGCTTCCGCCAGCATATGTGTCAGCAAGCCCCGAACGTGTTGCATGACTTGTGGGGCGAGGGCATTAGCGCCGTCAATGCCGGCTACTACGAACTGATCTGCACCGAAACGCGACCGACCGCGAGCGTCGGCTGCGTATGGCATGTGGCGGTGGGCCAGTCCGACGTGAGGGTCGGGAAGGACGACGTCAGCAGCAACGTGATGCTCCTCAACATGAACGGTGACGATTATGGAGCGCGATACAGCCAGGAATTGATCCAGAGCTGGCTGTGCTCGGGCGTCCGTCAGCGCGAACTTGAATCGGCCATCTTCGCAGGTCACTGATTTTGTTTTCAATGCATAGGGTTATCTTGCATGAAACCCTATGCTTCGCGGCACCATTTATGCCGCTCCGCCCCCGATTTCCGTCGATCCTCGTGATCCGTGTGGCAATGGTGCGATGACAGCCACGGTCATCCATGCCGTGACGCGGCCCTCCGATAATCAAGTGCGCTCCGGCCGGTTTTTCCGACCAGCTCGCGTAGTGCTCGCCCGTTGAATTCCACCCCCGTTTGCACGGCGTAATGTCCCACCGCATTCGCCGCGAAGAATCTCGCCCGAACGCCCGACCCTGCCCATTCGGGCAGCTTTTTTGACTTGGCAATTTCGGGTCCAATTCGCGCTAACAATTCTGAGATAAGAGAGAGAGGGCATTTACGATGCTGACTTTATTGTCGGGAAGAAGCGCTGATTTGAGTCGCGAGACGATGAATCGACTTGCGGAGTTTCGGCATAAGGTCTTCATACAGGAACTCGGTTGGTCATTACCCACCGGCGACGGCATCGAATTTGACGACTTCGATCACGCGGACACCCTCTATGTGGTCGCTTGCGACCGCAACGGCGAAATCGTCGGATGCGGTCGGCTGCTGCCGACCGATGAGCCTTATCTGCTCGGTGAGGTGTTTCCGGATTTGATGGGCGGCGCGTCCCTTCCCTGTGCGCGCAATGTGTGGGAACTGTCCCGCTTCGCGATGAGCATGCCGCGCGGCGAGTCGTTGAGCGCGGAAGAGTCGTGGCGAAACACGCGCGCCCTGATGTCCGAAATCGTCCGTGTCGCGCATGCACATGGCGCCGACCGTCTCATTGCCTTCTCCGTGCTCGGCAACGAACGGCTGCTGAAGCGAATGGGCGTCAACGTGCATCGCGCTGCTCCGCCGCAAATGATCGACGGCAAGCCGACCTTGCCGTTCTGGATCGAGATCGATGAGCAAACGCGCGCGGCGCTGAACCTCGACGCGCTGGAGCACAGCGTGCCGTTCAACCTGTCGCGCGCCCTGCCTATGTCGCACGCGTTCGGGCAAGCGGTGTGAACGCTCGATGCGCACGCACCGGGAAGCACGACGGTCCGCCGCAGCCGTGCCCCGGTGCAATGAATTATCTGAAAGGGTGTGCTTGAAGATGAACAGTTTTAACGACGTGGCTCGGCTGATCCCGGCCCGAAGGGGGAAGGTGAAATGACGCTTCGAGTGGTAGTAACCGGTATTGGCATCGTGTCCCCATTGGGTTGCGGTAAGGAGTTGGTGTGGCAGCGCTTGATCGGAGGCGGCTCCGGGCTGCGCCGGCTCGGCGACGACATCGTCGGTGAACTGCCCGCCAAGGTCGGCGGGACCGTACAGGGCAAGACCGACGATCCCGACGGCGGGTTCGATCCGGAGCTTTCGGTGCCGAACAAGGAACTGAGGAAGATGGATCGCTTCATCCAGATGGCGATGGTCGCCGCGGACGAGGCGCTCGCTGAAGCCGGATGGGCGCCGCAAAGCGAGCATCAGCGCGAGCGCACGGCTACGGTCGTGGCATCGGGCATCGGTGGATTTCCCGGTCTGGCGGAGGCGGTGAGAGTTGGCGAGACGCGTGGCGTGCGGCGGTTGTCGCCGTTCACCATTCCGTTCTTTCTGTCGAATCTGGCCGCTGGCCAGATTTCGATCAAGCACCAGTTTCGCGGGCCTCTCGGCTGTCCCGTGACTGCCTGTGCGGCGAGTGTGCAGGCAATCGGCGATGCGATGCGCCTGATCCGGACCGGCGAGGCCGATGTCGTGCTGGCCGGCGGCGCCGAAGCGGCCTTCGACAAGGTCAGCCTGGGCGGATTCGCGGCGGCGCGCGCGCTGTCGACCGGTTTCGGCGATCAGCCGACCCGGGCCTCGCGTCCGTTCGACCGCGCCCGTGACGGCTTCGTCATGGGCGAAGGGGCCGCGATGCTGGTGGTCGAGTCGCTGGACCATGCCATCGCACGCGGCGCCAGCCCGATCGCGGAAATCATCGGGTACGGAACCACGGCGGACGCCTATCACATGACCGCCGGACCCGACGACGGATCCGGCGCCATGCGGGCGATGAAGCTGGCGCTGGCCATGGGCGACGTCGCCCCGGAACAGGTGGGCTACGTCAACGCGCATGCGACTTCGACGCCAGTCGGCGACTCCGGAGAAATCGAGGCGCTGAAAACCGTCTTCGGCGTGGGCGCCGGTCCGGCGATTTCCTCGACCAAGTCGGCAACCGGGCATTTGCTTGGGGCGGCGGGCGCCATCGAAGCGGCGTTTTCCATTCTCGCGCTGCGCGATGGCGTGATGCCCGGCACGCTGAATCTCGAGCACCCCGACGAAGCTGCCGCCGGCCTGGATCTGATCGGGCCTTCCGCACGGCACGTTCCCATCGAGATCGCACTGTCGAACGGGTTCGGGTTTGGCGGCGTCAATGCATCGGTGCTGTTCAAACGGTATCCGCCGGATAGCTCAGCCTCGGCGCATTGAACGCAGACGCTCGCAGTCCGCGTGCCATTCGCCATTTAGAAAGGATTGCGAAGCGTCTGTAATCGGCGCTACGTCGCGGTCCGCGTACGCCCCCGCCATTCGATGGCGAGGGCGCGTCACGTGCAATCCGGGTTCCAGTCGTCATCCAAAGGGAAAACTTTCCGTGTTAGACACCCTCATCGTGGGCGCCCGCTGCGCGGGCGCCACACTTGCGATTCATCTGGCGCGCGCCGGCAAGCGCGTTCTGGCGATCGACGCGGGCAATCTCCCGAGCGACCAGCCATTGTCCACCCACTGGATTTCGCCGTACGGCATGGCGCTGCTGGACGAACTGTCTCTGGGTGACAAGGTGCGCAGCTTCGCGCCGCCGGTGCCCAGCATGATGTATGGCGTCGACGAGGTGACCGGCCGCATTGAGTATCCGGTCGGCGGCCGGTGCTCGTGCCCGCGACGCATGGATCTCGATGCGCTCCTGCTGGAGGAGGCGCGTACCTCGGGGGCCGAGGTCCGTACGCGGACCAAGCTGGTCGGCCTGCTGCGCGACGGCGGGCGGGTGACGGGCGCCGTGGTCGAACAGGGCGGAACCCGTGAAGAAATCCGGGCGCGGGTCGTGGTGGGCGCGGACGGTCCGCACTCGACCACGGCGGAACTCGTGGATGCCGACGAGTATCACGACTACGACTGCCCCCGTGCGATTTACTGGGCCTACTGGCCGCGGCCGGACTGGTTCGACGACGATCCACGCTATCAGGGTGGCGCGATGAACTGCCTCTTCGGCGACGATATCGTCTTCGTCTTTCCGACCAACCGCGATCTGTTGCTGATCGGGGTGGCTTTTTCGAAAACGCAGTTGCCGGAGTGGAAAGGGCGCGTGCTCGAAAAGCTCACGGAGACGCTAAGCGCCAACCGTCACACGGCTCCGCTGATCACCGGGGCGCCTGCGAGCAAGGTGCTCGGTGCGTTGAAGCTGCGCTTTTTCTTCCGTCAGGCGGCCGGGCCGGGCTGGGCCCTGGTCGGCGACGCGGGCCTGTTCATGGATCCGTCCCCCGGGTTCGGGATTACCGATGCGCTGCGCGATGCACGCGCGCTCGGCCGGGCGATTGTCGAGGGCGGTGATGATGCGCTGGTGCGCTACTGGCGTCAGCGCGACGCGACCTCGATCGACCTGTTCGAATACTCGCGTAGTCGCGGCGCCCTCGACCACAACAACCCGCTCAGCCGGATCCTGTACGGCAAGCTGGCGGCCGATCCGGTGCTGCAGGCACGCTTGCTCGCTTCGCAGAATCGCGAGTGCTCGCCGTTTGCGGTATTCGATCGGAGCGATATCAAGCAATGGGCAGACGAGGCCGTTGCGCGCGGCGAGATGGGCGTGATCCAGCCTTTGATCGACATGTCCCGGCGAGGCGAGGCGATCCGCGCCGAGATGGCGTTGCGCCAGCGTCTGGCCGAGGAAGCCCGTTCCAGCCGGCCGCAAGCGTCCGAGCCTGACGAGATCGAATCGTTCGCCGTCGGCAGCGATCACGACGTTCGCGTAAAGGAGTCCATATGAGCGCGGAATACCGGTGCGTGGTCGTTGCGGCCACGCGATTTCAAGCCACGGCGGGGCACGTTCGCCACTCGCCGGCCCTGCGTCGCGTAACTCGAGGAGAGACGCTTTGACCATCGAAGCCACGCTGGACAGTGAGCTCGCACTCTCGCGGCTCAAGCTGCCACGACACTTCCACCGAATCAGTTCCGTCGCCACGATCCTCTATCTGGCGCACGCGCTCGCATTCTTCCTGATTCCGGCCGCCGTGGCGTTCGCCATCGTCGATATCCCGGCGTCGACGCCCACACGCATTGCCATGGCGATCGTCCTGGGCGTGATCGGCGGGCATGGCATGCACCTGCTGACCTTCGTCGGGCACGAGGGGATGCATACGAACCTGCATCGCAACAAGTACGTGAGCGCCGCGCTCGCGCTCATCTGCTCGTCGCTGGTGCCCGGCTTCCTGATCGTCGGCTTCAGCATGACGCACTGGAAGCACCATCGCTTCACCGGTCAGGACATCGACCCGGATGTCCAGATCTATTCGCAGTACCGCACGTTCTGGTCGCGCTTCTTTCTCGCGCGCTCAACGGGCGTGCGGATCTACCTGAAGAACGCCATGCGCATGGCGGCGGGGCTGCCCTGGCCGGAGAACACCCGGTTGCCGTTCAGCCAGCGCGAAATGCGCTGGATCTCGCGGATCAATGTTGCGTTGAACCTGTCTGCGGTGACGGCCTACGGGTTCATCTGGCATCGCTCGTTGTGGCTGGGTTTCACGGTCATGCTGATTCCGTATATCGGGGTGTACGTGTTCAGCACGATCCGCGCCTACATCGAGCATACGGATACCGTGCCGGGGCGATATCGCGACAGCCGCAGCTACACGTCGCCGATCTATACCGCGCTGTTCTTCGGCAGCAATTACCACCTCGAACACCACCAGTATCCGGCCGTCCCGTGTTATCGGCTGCCCGCGCTCCACACGTACCTGGCGTCGCACGGGCTGTTCGAGGGGACCGGCGCGCAGGTCGAGCCGTCCTTCCTTGGGGCGTTGCGTTATACGACGGGTCGCTTCCAGTACCCCTGCGTCAACCTGCAGTCCGCGACAGACGAATTCCTCGAGCGGATGGCAGACGGTCGTCTCGATCGCGAAGCGGCCACCGCCGACGCTCGGGACGGCGACGCGCTGGCCGCCGTCGCGCGCAAGTAGAAACGATCCGGTAGGCACATGCCAGCCTGAACTCGGGTCCGGTGTGCCACAACGCCACCCCTGTAGCAAAGAGAGGAATCATGTTTATCCAGAATGCGTGGTACGCAGCAGCACTTTCCGACGAAGTTCAGCGGGAGCCTTTTGCACGGACGATCCTGAATCAGAAGATCGTCATGTACCGTACGTTGGCGAACCAGGTCGTCGCTCTCGAGGACCGATGCCCGCACCGACAGGTTCCGTTGTCCCGCGGGCGGGTTGTCGGTGACGATCTCCAGTGCTGGTACCACGGGCTCCGGTACGACTGCTCCGGCGCGTGCGTCAGTATTCCGAGCCAGACCACGATCCCGAAGGGCGCGCGCGCGCGGGCATTCCCCGCCGTCGAGAAATACGGCTTCATCTGGGTGTGGACCGGCGAGCCGGACCAGGCCGACGAAGCGACGATCCCGAACCATTGGGTCTGTTCGGCGCCCGAGCTCGCCGGAAAGATGAGCTATTGCACCATCGCGTGCAGCTACTTGTTCGGCATCGACAACATCCTCGACATCTCGCACGCCGCGTTCGTGCATGCGAAGACGCTGGGTTCGCTCGACATCGTCGAGACGCCGCCCGAAATCGTGATCAACGACGATGAAGTCCGCGTGCGCCGGTACCTGCGCCGCGAGAAGACGCCGCCGCTCTATACCCATATCCTGAAGCTCGACTACATCGACCGCTTCCAGGAGGTCGTGTACTGGCCCATCGGCAACACGCGGGTCGAAACGCGGGCGCACGCCTGCGACGATGCCAGCGGCCAGGTCTACCACGTCTACACCACGACGATCTTCACGCCCGCCACGGACACCACGACGCATGTCTTCGTGGGCATGCACCGCGATTTCGACATCGACAACGAACGGTTTACCGAGTTCACCGCGAAGGAAGTGTTCGCCACCGTCATGGAGGACAAGGACGTCGCGGAGAGCCTGCAGGCGAACTGGAGCCCCACGGCGCCGATGATCGACATCCAGCTCGATCGACCGGCGTTTGCCGCGCGGCGGATATTGGAGCGAATGGGCGCGAATGCGTCGATTCGAGCAGCCGTATGACGCACGCAGCGGAAGTATCGACGATCACCGGGAAGGAAACGACGATGAATCACCAAGGACGAGCCGGTCTCTATGTCGGCGAGTTGCTGCGCGAGCTCGACACGTCGGCGCAGGACGAGGTCAGTTTGCGGCATCCGATGACGTTCGGAGAAATCGTCGGTCGCGACCAGGTCGAGCGCCTCGCGGCTGCCGCCGACGGCATCTTCTCCGAGGTCGAGCCGACACACGCGTGGAGCGGCGCCGATATCGGCGGGCGCGAATGGCACGGCCGCTTCCAGGACCGTCAGATTCGCGGCGTGACGGTGGCGCGCCGGTTCGGCACGCGCATCCAGGTCGACATCTTCCTCGGCTCGTTTCCCGCGCCGGTGCGCCGGGCGCTGTATGACGCGAGCCGGGAGCTCGTCGACGCCAACGTGTGGACGCTGCCGCCGGGGATCGATACCGCGTTACCGCCGGTACCCGACGATGAAGTGCTGGACGCCAAGTTGCCGTTCGGCATCACCGACGAGATGTTTCTGACCAGTCCGGTGGCGTGCAAGCCGATTCGCGGCAGCGCCGATGTCGAACGCGTTTGCGGCCACTCGATCGCGGTCTACGGCGGGCGGGCGAGCGGCCCGCGTCTGTCGGCTGGCGCGACGACGCTGAGCCTCTGGACAGGGGAGGTCGGCGGGCTGCCGCTGGAAGTGGCGAACGTCATTCACTGGGAAGATGCCCAGAACGTAAAGGGCATGGCAATGGCGATGCGCCCGTGGCCGGTCGTGGCGCTGTTTCAAGCGCGGATGCGGGCGCGCACGCTGTCGTTTCTCGACGCGTCGTATTTCGAATCCGAATCGGGCGACGGCGTGCCGCCGCTTCAGCCGCGCGAGGTATAAGGATATGAACGGACCCAGCGTGCTCACTCCGCAGGCGCAGTCGAACGCCGTTTCGCCGTGGCCGGTTTTCTGGATCGCCAGTGTGGCGGTGTTCCTCGTTTCGATCGACGTCACCGTGCTCTACGCGGCCTTTCCCGCGTTGCGATTGGCGTTTCCCGATGCGCACCCGACCGGCCTGTCGTGGGTGCTGAACGCGTACACGCTGGTGTTCGCCGCGTTGCTCGTGCCGGCCGGCCGCCTCGCCGACCTGCGCGGGCGCAAGCGCACATTCCTGCTTGGTCTGGCGATGTTCCTGGCGGGATCCTTCGGCTGTGGCATCGCCACGCGTGTCGAGATGCTCTGGGCGATGCGCGCCGTGCAGGGAGCCGGCGCGGCGCTGTTGTTGCCTGCCTCGCTGTCGATCCTGCTGGCGGCGTTCCCCGTCAACAAACGGGCGATCGCCGTGAGCTTGTGGGGCGCGGTCAGCGGGGTGGCCGGTGCGTTGGGGCCGAGTCTCGGCTCGTTCCTGGTCGATCGCTTCGGCTGGCCGTCAGCCTTCTTTCTCAACCTGCCGCTCGGGGCAATCGCGCTATGGCGCGGGTGGCGCATTCTCGACGAGTCGCGTGATCCCGAGCGGGGCGCGCCGCTCGATCTCATTGGCGTCGTCTTGCTGATCCTCGGCGTTGGCGCGATTGCTTTCGGTTTGGTGCAGTCGGAGGCGGTCGGCTGGACTTCCCCCGAGGTGGCGCTGGCGATCGTCGGCGGGCTGGTCATGCTGGCCGCGTTCGTTGCATGGGCACGCACGGCACGCGCTCCGGCCATCGATCTCTCGCTGTTCCAGGATCGGACTTACTGCTACATCAATCTGGCTTCGCTGTGCTTCGCGATCGGCTTCGCCATGATGTTTTTCCAGACGTTCCTGTTTACCACCGGTGTCTGGTCGTATTCGCTGACGCGTGCGGGATTGGCCGGCAGCCCTGGGCCGCTGCTCGTCGTCCCCACGGCGATCGTGTGCGGACGGTTCGCGGCGCGCGCGGGGCACCGGCTTCTGCTGGTGACCGGGAGCCTGATCTCCACGGCGGCAAGCGTGTGGTTCGCGTTGGTGCCCGGCGTCACTCCCGACTATGTGCACGCGTGGCTGCCGGGGGCGCTGCTGACCGGACTCGGGGTGGGCATGGTCATGCCTGCGCTGTCGGCCGCCGCCGTCGCGCATCTGCCGCCGGCCCGCTTCGGCGTGGGCTCGGCCGTGAACCAGGCGATACGCCAGATGGGATCGGTGTTCGGCGTGGCGCTGACGGTCGCGATAACCGGCAACGCGATCGGGCACCTCGCTGAATTCCGCACCCTGTGTTACCTGCAGATCGCGCTCGGTCTGGCCACCGCGATCCTGTGCGCGCCGGTGGATACGCGACCGCGAGCGCTGGCACCCGCGACGGCGCATTGATGGCCGCGTGTCGGCCAGCGCCGGTTGGCGCATGAAGCTTTCACCAAAACAAAACAACACTAATTATCCGAGGGTCTCACGATGGCCGGTAGCATTCCCCCCTCCACCCTGACGGCGGAGCGCATGACCTCGTCTCTGCTCGACATTCTTCGAGAGCGGGCCGAGCAAACGCCTGAGCGGATCGCATTCCATTTTCTTCGCGACGGCGAGGATGATGTCGTGAGCTGGTCGTACGGGCAGTTCGCCGCCGCTGCTGTCCACGTGCGCGACAGGGTGCTGCAGCACTCGCTGCACGAACGGCGCGTATTGCTGCTGCTCGAACCGGGCCTGAGCTACGTCGCGGCGTTGTTCGGCATCCTGCTCGCGGGTGCCACCGCGGTGCCTTCGTTTCCGCCTGCCGGTTCTCGCGCGGTGGCACGCTTCACGTCGATCTGTCGCGACGCCCATCCTGACGTGGTCATTGCCGGCAAGCTTCACCGCTCGCTGCAACCGCAGCTCGACGCGCTCTACGGCGACCAGCGCGCAGCGCCGACCTTGCTGACGATCGACGAAGATGCCTTCGACGATAGCGAATTATCGGTACATGACGTTCGGAACCTGCTGGAGCAGCACGTCGACCTGGATCGGCCGGCGCTGCTCCAGTACACGTCGGGATCGACGGGCGAGCCCAAGGGGGTGATCGTCACGCACGAGAATCTCGTCAGCAACTGCGCGGTGATCGCCGAGCGGCTCGGCCCCGATCCGGATCGCGTCGGCTGCACTTGGTTGCCGCCGTATCACGACATGGGGCTGATGGGCGCGCTGCTGCTCGCGGTGTACAGCGGCTTTCCGCTCGTGATTCTGTCGCCGCAGCATTTCGTCCAGCGTCCTTATCGCTGGCTCAAGGCGATCACCGACTACCGCGTGACCACGAGCGTCGCACCGAATTTCGCGTTCGACCTGTGCGTCGACAACATCAGCGAAGAAGAAGCCGCCACGCTCGATCTCAGCGCGTTGCAGCACGTCTTCTGCGGCGCGGAGCCCGTGAGCCACACGACGCTCGAGCGTTTCTTCGCGCGCTTCGGCCGGCACGGCTTCGAGCGCCGCGCCGTGGTTCCCTGCTACGGAATGGCGGAGGCGACGCTCTATGTATCGGGCAAGGTGGGCCTTTCGCCGGTCTCGCTGCTCGAGGTCGACAAAGAGGCGCTCGTTCGCGGCCTGTGCAAGCCGCACGACCCGGAACTCGACGGGCACGGACGCGCCACGCTGGTCGGGTGCGGGCCCGCGGCAGCCGGCCATCGGCTGCTGATTGTCGATCCGGCGACGAAGCGCGTGCTGCCGGAGCGCACCGTCGGCGAGATCTGGTTTAGTGGTCCGAACGTTGCAGCTGGATATCTGAATCGTGCGGACAGCGACGACATCTTCGCTGCGACGATTGCCGGCGCAGACGACGGCGGTGATCCGACGCACTACCTGCGCACGGGCGACCTCGGCTTCCTGAACGGCGGCGAGCTGTTCGTGACGGGCCGCATCAAGGACGTCGTGATTGTCGCCGGGCGCAATCTCTATCCGACCGACATCGAGGGATCGGTGCAATCGGCGCACGACGCGATTCGCACCAACGGCGTAGTGGCTTTTTCGATTGACGGCGCGCACGGGGAGTCGCTCGTCATCGTGGCGGAACTCAAACGGTCGCGTCGTCCGAGTGCCGAGCAGATGAGCGAGGTGCGAGCCGCGATCACGTTGGCGGTCACCCGCGACCACGGCGTCTCGCCGGCAGTGGTGCACCTCGGCCCGACTGGCGCGATTCCGCTCACGACGAGCGGCAAGGTGCGTCGGCAAGCGTGCAAGCAAGCGTTCCAGCAAGGCAGCTTGAGCGCACTCGAGACGCGCGCATAAGCGGTTCGCACGAACCGCATCCCCGATTTTCATTGACGCTGTCTTTCTTCGGAGCCAGTCATGGCTGAAGCGGATTCTTTGTCTTCGCGAACACCGGCGGCCGCCCGTGAGGCGCAAGCCGATACCGACGTGCGCGCACGCCGGCTCGCTTATCTGACCGTGGGTATTCCCGCGCTCGGTTTCGTACTGGCGATTGCCTACACGTGGATATATGGGTTGCGCGCAACCGACTTCGTACTGTTGGCGGTGATGTATTTCTCGACCGCGATCGGTGTCGAAACCGGCATGCACCGGTATTTCTCGCACCGTTCGTTCAAGGGGCGCCCGGTCGTTACCGTGATGCTGGGCGTGCTCGGCAGCATGGCCGCCCAGGGGCCAATCCTGTTCTGGGCCGCCACGCACCGGATGCATCATGCGTTCACCGATCAGGACGGCGATCCGCATTCGCCGCGCCCGCGCGCGAACCGGCACGGCAAGCTCAGCCGATTCGCGGGCCTTTGGCACGGCCACGTGGGCTGGCTATTCACCGTGCGCCGCGAGAACTGGAGCACGTATGCCGCAGACCTGCTGCGCGACCGTCTGATCGTCAATCTCAATCTGCGCTACGGGTGGTGGGTGCTGCTCGGCCTCGCGATTCCCGCGCTCGCGGGCGCGTTGCTCGCGCCCGCCGGGCAGAGCTTGCTCGGGGCCGTCGGCGGCTTCCTGTGGGGCGGACTTGCGCGGATATTCCTGCTCGATCAGTCGACCTGGGCCGTCAATTCGCTGTGCCACACGATCGGCACCCGTCCGCACGCGACGCGCGACCATAGCCGCAACCTGGGCCTGCTCGCGATCGTTTCGGTGGGCGGCGCATGGCACAACAACCATCACGCGCAGCCGGCGTTCGCCAACAACGATCACGCGTTCTGGCAGATCGATCCGTCCGCCTGGCTCATCCGCCTGCTCGACGCGCTGGGACTTGTCACGGAGGTGCGCTATGCGCCGAAGCGCCGCGCGGCGTTCTCCTCAACTTCGCCGTAATCCTCTATTAGCGTTTGGAGAATCCTATGAATTCGTCGATTCAGGTTGCCCCCGGCGTGACTGCCGCCGGCGGGCTGTCGGCCCCTGACGGCCAGATCCCCGGCGTTTCGCCGCTAAAAGGCAGTGGTGCGCGCGTCAAACGCTACACCGCCCTGGCCGTCATGCTGGTGCCGCTTGCCGGGTTCGCGCTGGCGGTGCGTCAACTCGTGCTGGGCGAGTTCGCCGTCACTGACCTGGTGTTGTTCGCGGTGTTCTATTTTCTGCACATGGGCGGGATCACGATGGGCTTCCATCGGTATCTTGCGCACAAGACGTTCCGGACCTCGAAGTGGTTCGAAGGAATCCTGCTGATCTGTGGCTCGATGGCCGCGCAAGGGCCGGTCATGTTCTGGGTGACGACGCATCGCCGTCATCACCTGTACAGCGACCAGAAGGGCGATCCGCATTCGCCGAACCTGGGCGGCGCGGGCCTGCTCGCGAAGCTGCGCGGCCTCTGGTATGCGCACATGCCGTGGATGCTGGCACCGGACGTGTCGGGGTGGACGTTCTTCGCGCCCGATGTATTGCGCGATCGCCGCCTGTTTTTCTATCACCGCACCTATGTCTGGTGGATCGTGCTCGGCCTGGTGCTGCCCGCCGCGATCGGAGGCGCGATCGGCGGCTCCTGGCACGGCGCGTGGAACGGCCTGCTGTTCGGTGGCTTCGCACGGATTTTCCTGGCCAATCAGGCTGCCTGGTGCGTCGGTTCGGTTTGCCACATGTTCGGCGGACGGCCCTTCAAGACCGACGACAACAGCGCGAACAACTGGACCGTCGCCATCCTCACGTTCGGCGAAGGTCTGCAGAACAACCATCACGCGTTCCCCGCGTCGTATCGCCATTCGGTGAAGTGGTACGAGCCGGATCTCAGCGCGTGGGTGCTCTGGACGCTCGGCAAGGCGGGGGTCGTCTGGGACCTGCGCTTGCCGGGGCCGGCCGCGATCCGCAAGTTGGCCAAGCAACCGTATTGAAGAAAGTTGCCTTCATGAAGCTGTTCATCTCCCTCGTATAGAAGGATTATTCATCATGTCTCAAGCTGGAATCCTGGGTGGCCTGTTCGGCCGCAAGAAAGCGGTCGCCGCCGACGTCGGCCCCCTGACGGAAGCGTCGATCCGCAGCTGGCTGGTCGATCGGCTCGCGAAGCAGCTGAAGATGGACCGGGCTGCCATCGATCCCGCCAAACGCTTTGACGAGTATGGGCTCGATTCGATCGTTGCCGTGCAGGTGTCGGGCGATCTCGAGAAAGTCGTCGAGCAGCGGCTGTCTCCGGCGCTGCTGTTCGAACACAACAGCATCGACGAACTGGCGCGCCACCTCTCGACCGAGCTCGGTCTGCAGGCTGCGTAAGCGGAGATCGACATGGCGAACATCTACACTGTTCCGAGCGCGCCGCCGGCGCGTTTCGACGAATTCCTGCAGAAATCGAAGGCGCTCGAGGGCGTGCGGCTGACCGATGCGATTCCAAAGTCGCTGTACGAGCCGCGTGCGTGGCGTGGCGTTCTCGGCTTCGTGGTGAGCTATGCGGCGTACATTGGCGCGCTCGTCGGTATCGCGTATGCGCCGCACTGGCTGTTCTACGTTCCGCTGTGGCTGCTCGCGGGCCTGGGCGGCTGGGGGCTGCATTGCATCGCGCACGATTGCGGGCACAACTCGTTCTCCCGCTCCCGGTGGTTCAACCTGACGATCGGGCATCTATCGCTGCTGCCGCTGCTGTATCCGTTCCATGCATGGCGCCACACGCATAACCTGCACCACGCGAACACCAACAACCTCGAGCTCGACACCGACTGGCGGCCGATTCCCGCGCCGCTTTACGATCGCATGCCGCTCCTCAAGCGCCTCGAGTACGCCGGTACCCGCAAGTGGCTGTTCTGGGCAGGTACGTTGAGCTACTGGAAGGAATCGGGCTTCCGTCCCGGCTTCTATCCGAAGCGCGAGATGCGGCGCGACGTGAAGCGCTCGATCGGCTTCGTGCTGATCGTCGCGATGCTCTATTTCCCTGCGCTGATCTACTTTACCGGCGTCACGGGCCTGTTCCTGTACTTCGTCGTGCCGTGGCTCATGATCCATGCGTGGTTCAGCGCCACGACGCTGATGCACCACACGTCGGACGACATCCCGTTTCTGCCGTCGCAGCACTGGACGCCGAACGCAAGTCGCCTGCTCGTGACGACGGACTACCGGTATCCGAAGTGGCTGCACTTCATGACCCATAACATTTCGGTGCATACGGCGCACCACGTCGCGCCGATCGTGCCGTTCTACAACCTTCCGAAGGCACAGGCGGCGCTCAAGGCAGCGTTCCCGGGAATGATTCGCGAAAAGGATTTCACGTTCGGCGATCTGTGGCACGTGATCCGCCACTGCCACTTCTACGACACCGAGTCAGGCTATTACCGGACCCTGTCCCGGGAGGCCGTGGCCGTCGGCGCGCGTGCGGCGACGGAGGGCCGGTGATGGCGGCCGCGAATCACACGGAAGTCTCGCCGATCACCCGGCAGACCACGAAGGCGCCTTCGTTGCGCGTGCGGCTCGGCCGTCACGCGTTCCGGATGCTGAACACGTTCGCGCCGCGCATTGCCGGACGGCGCGCGGCCGATGCGTTCGGCTTCACGCGTGGCTACGGGCTGCCCGTCAGCGATCGCATACCCCTCGGCGCGACGGTGACGTCCATCGAGGGCAACGAGGACATCGACCGGGCGTATTACTGGGCGGGCGGCACGGCGCGCGTGCTGCTCGTGCACGGCTGGGGCACCGACAGCAGCAGCATGCTGAGCTTCGTCAAGCCGATGAAGACGCTGGGCTTTTCGGTGGCGGCATTCGACGCGCCCGCGCATGGTCTGTCGCCGGGCAAGCATACGACGATGACGCAGTTCACGCGGGCGACGGGCGCGGCGCTGGATGCGATCGAAGGCGCGCAAGTGGTGATTGCACATTCGCTCGGCTCGATCGCGACGATCTCGGCGCTGGCGGAGCGCTCGCGCCGCGCGTCGTTGCGCTGCATCGTGCTGATCGCGCCGACGAGCGCGCTGACCGAGGTACTGGAGCGCTGGGCGAACCGCGACATGGCGTTGCCGCGCCCGGTGATCGAGCGCATCTATGCGGAGCTGCAATGCCGCAATGGCGTGCCGGTCAGTCATTGGGACATTCTGGCGCGCGGCGCGTCGCTCGATGTGCCGGTGCTGGTCGTGCACGACCCGGCCGATCCCGTGGTGCCGTACTGCGAGGCGCAGCGGGTGGTGGCGGGCCTGCCGCAGGCGACATTGTGGCCGGCGCCGGGCACGGGGCACGGGCGGATCTTGTCGGATGCGAGGGTACGCGAGCAGGTGCGCGAATTCGTGAAGCGACAAATGTCGAATCTTGGAGAGTTGGCGGGATGAGCACGACAGCGGTGGAGATGCGCACGTTGATGTGTCTGGTGTGCGGCTGGATTTACTCGGAAGAAAAAGGTGCGCCTGAAGACGGCATTGCGCCGGGCACGCGTTGGGAAGACATTCCGGCCAAATGGAAGTGTCCCGAGTGCGGCGTCGGCAAGGAGGATTTCGAAATGATATCGATTTGACCCAACGGAGGGGGCGCACTGCGCCCCCGATCCTGTGCCCGCAAGCACAAGATGCGGGTTCACGAGCGTGCCGGGCATGCGAAGCATGCATCCCCCCGGCAGGCAACGCGCGACGATGCGGTGGCATTGCTTCAGGCGAAACTGAACGTTGAATGGAGTGTTGAAATGGTTGCTCGACAAGTAGTGATCTGCAGTCCGGTAAGAACGCCCATCGGGGCGTTTGGTGGCACGTTGACGAACGTCGCCGCGACGACGCTCGGCGCAATCGCGGTGCGTGAAGCGGTGCGCCGCAGCAAGGTTGATCCGGCGGCGTTGGCTTCGGTCGTGATGGGCAACGTCATTCAGGCGGGAAACAAGATGAATCCCGCGCGTCAGGCGGCCGTCGGCGGCGGCATTCCGGTGGAGGTGCCTGCGCTGACCGTGAATCGCGTCTGTGGCTCGGGCGCTCAGGCCATCGTGAATGCGGCCCACGAAATCTGGCTCGGATTCGGCGAGGTCGCGGTGGCGGGCGGTATGGAAAACATGGACCGTGCGCCGTATCTGCTGCATAGCGGTCGGTGGGGCCAGCGCATGGGCAATACCGAGATCGTCGACAGCATGCTCGGGGACGGTCTCGTCGACGCGTTTTCCGGCCGGCATTCCGGATGGCATACGGAAGACCTCGTGTCGAAGGTTGGCATGACGCGCGAGCAGCAGGACCGTTGGGCGGAACGTTCGCAAAGGCGCTTCGTGGAGGCTCAGGGGCGCGGGGCGTTCGACGCCGAGCTTGTGGCGGTCGATATCGAGGGGCGCAAGCAACCCGTCCGATTCGAGCGCGACGAGCAGCCGCGGCCGGACACGACGCTCGAGTCGCTTGCCCGATTGAAACCCGCGTTTCGATCTGACGGCACCATCACCGCAGGCAATGCACCGGGATTGAACAGCGGCGCGGCGGCGATGGTCGTGGCAGAGCGGCAGTATGCCGAGGCGCATGGAATCGAGCCGATCGCGACGCTCGTGTCGTACGGCGTGGGTGCGGTCGAGCCAGGCATGTTCGGACTGGGGCCCGTGCCGGCAGTCAGGATGGCGCTCGCGCGTGCCGGATGGTCGTTGAACGACGTGGAGCGTTTCGAGATCAACGAGGCCTTTGCCGCCGTGCCGATCGCAGTCATTCGGGAGCTCGGCATCGACGAAGAGCGGGTGAACGTCGAAGGCGGCGCGATCGCGCACGGTCACGCCATCGGTGCGACCGGTGCGGTCCTGACGACCCGTCTCGCGCATTCGATGCGCCGCGATGGCATCAAACGCGGCATGGTGACCTTGTGCATTGGCGGCGGCCAAGGTATCGCCCTCGCCCTGGAGGCCGTCTGACGGCGTCTTGATCGCGACGGGAGCCGGCAACGTCCCGACCATCAGCAATCACGGAGAAGACATGGACCAGCGTTCAGCACTGGAAGACCTGTGTGCCCCTGCCGCGGGTGGGCACACGACGACGGAGGCGGAGCTCGCGCGCAAGTGGTTGACCCACTTCGGCGCCGACCGCGTGCAGGACCTCGACCTCGGCATGCTGGAGGCAATTGCCGGCTACGTCAGGAAGGGTGTATCTCCTCCGGGCGAATAGCGCGCGATTTACGTGTGTCCATTGCGTGTCCAGTGCGCGTGACCGGCCGGGCCAAGGCGCAAGCGCGGCGCGGCTTGCGCCTGGTCTGGCTCGGTCCGATCGCACGCAGGCGCGTCGCCCGGCGTCATCGCGTTGATGGCGTCGCGGGGCTGCAACGGTGCGAATGCCGGGGTCGCGATGGGCCTCGCGCATTCGCGGCATGTGCCGGTGGGACGGCCGTGGACGAAACGCGGCTGTTCCTCAATTAATGACCAAACCGCAAGACCTAGTGCATAGATATCGTTTGCCGCAGCGTTAATGACTATCGACAATCGTGGCTCGAATTCCCGCCCTTGCGCCAGAAGCGCCTTGGGCGGGCGGCACCTGTCGGCTATCCCGGCCGGCCGTGCCATCCAGCTCACGACGACATGTACGCGTTTACGCCCTCATTCCAGAATCCTGCCGGTTCGCCGATCCGCGAGCTGTTCAAGTACCTCTCCGAGCCGGGGATGATTTCGTTCGCGGGCGGCTATCCGGCCAGCGACCTGTTCGACGTCGACGGCCTGAACACGGCCGCCGAACGCGCGTACGCGCAGCCGGTGCGCTGCCTGCAATACGGCCCGACCGACGGCCTTGCCGAACTGAAGCAGCAACTGATTGCGTTGATGGCGCGCCGTAACGTCGCGTGCACGCCGGCCGAACTGCTCGTCACGACCGGCTCGCAGCAGGGCCTCGACCTGCTGCTGCGCGTGATGGTCGCGCCGGGCGACGTCGTGCTGACGGAGCAGCCGGCTTATCCGGCGACGCTGTCGGCGATGCGTCTGCAGCAGGCGCGCATCGTCACGATCCCGGTCGACGGTGAAGGCCTCGACGTCGACCGCCTCGCGTCGCAACTCGCGTCCGGCGCGATCGCGCAGCCGAAACTGCTCTACACCGTCCCGACCTTCGCGAACCCGACCGGCGCGACGCTCACGCGCGAACGCCGGCTGAAGCTGCTGCGTCTCGCGGTGCAATACCGTTTCCTGATCGTCGAGGACGATCCGTACGGCGACCTGCGTTTCGCGGGCGAACCGGTGCCGTCGATGCTCGCGCTCGCGAACGAAGTCGAAGGCGCGCGCGACTGGATCGTGCATTTCGCGAGCCTGTCGAAAATCGTCGCGCCGGGGCTGCGCGTGGGCTGGACGATCGCGCCGGCCGAGATCGCGCGACGCTGCGTGATCGCGAAGCAGACGGTCGACCTGTGCAGCACGCCGTGGACGCAAGCCACCGCCGCCGAATATCTCGCCGACGGCGCGCTCGAACGCCATCTGCCGCGCATCACGGCGGCCTACCAGCGCAAATGCGACGCGATGTGCGACGCGCTGCGCGACGGTTTCGGCGATGCGATCACGTTCCATCGCCCCGAAGGCGGGATGTTCGTGTGGGCGCGGATCGGCGCGGTGTCGTCGGATGTGCTGCTGCAACAGGCGATCGCGAACAAGGTCGTCTTCGTGCCGGGCAAGGCGTTCTTCGCGGACAACGTCGACGCCGCATCGTTGCGGCTGTCGTTCGCCGCGCCCGACGTCGACGCGATCCGGGAAGGCGTGGCGCGCCTGGTGCGCGCATATGGTGCGGCGCTGGCCGCGTGAGGAGACACACCCATGAGCATCATCATCAACGACACCGCATGGCTGGATGAAGCGCCGGGCATGGCCGATATCCGTCCCGTCGAGCACAAGTCGTCGCAGATCGGCGCGGGGCCGCAATACGTCGCGGACGTGCTCGGCCGCTTCGGCGCGGATTCGACCGACAGGGGCGACGCCGCACCGGTCGTCCTCGGCTATAACTGAACCGCGCGGCGGCGGGTTTGCAACGAAAGCCATGCGGGCACCGCGAGCTGCGCCGCCGAAACGGTTAAGCTAGCGCGACCGAATCCCGCAAGATAGTCGCGCCATCATGTCCGATCCCGCTTCCGAATCGCTCCCGCAAACCTACGACCGTCTCTGGTCGTGCCTCGAGTCCGGCGTCGGCACGCAGCGCTCGCCGTTCACGATGGTGCAGGCCGCGACGCTCGGCCTCGACGGCGCGCCGAAGGTGCGTACGATCGTGTTGCGGCAAGTGAGCCGAGCCGATCGTCTGCTGGCGTTCCATACGGATGCGCGCTCGGAGAAGGTGGCGGAGTTGCGCCGCGATCCTCGCATCGCCGTCGTCGCGAACGATCTCGACGCGCTCGTGCAGATCCGCGCGGAAGGCGTTGCGTCGATCTGCGACGACGAAGCGCAACGGCGCGCGATCTGGCAATCGAGCCGCCCACATACGTTGGTGCTGTATCGCGCACCGTTGCGTCCGGGCACGCCGATCGAGTCGCCTGAAGAGGCGCACATCACGCCAAGCCCGGGCGAGGCTCCCATCGACGGCGGCTATCGGAACTTCTGCCTCGTCCACGTCACGGTGACGCGCATCGACTGGCTCGAACTTGCCCGCGGTGGTCATCGCCGCGCGGTATTCGACGTGAACGACGACGGCTACGCAGGCCGCTGGATCGCCCCCTGACGTCGACGTTCGCACGCCTGCTACAAACGCGTACAAATCAGACACATCCCGGATACATCAGACCTTTCAAATGGGTGACCGCCGCGTGACCGCCGCGCGCCCAAATGAAAGCAAAGGCGCGCCCGGGCGCGCGGCATGTTCACTTTCAACCTCACGAAAGGAGATGCCGAGCGATGTCTTCCACACCGTTTTCCCCGATGCGTCGGCACCTGCTGGCCACGTCCGTGGCCGCGGGTGTATCCGCGATGCTGCCCACCGCGCTGCATGCGGCAACCGGCGACACCGGCATACGCCCGTTCACCGCCCATATCCCCGATGACGCACTGGTCGACCTGCGCCGCCGCATCACCGCGACCCGCTGGCCGGGCCGCGAGACCGTCGCCGACGAATCGCAGGGCGTGCGGCTCGCGCGCATGCAGGCGCTGCTGCGCTACTGGGGCACCGACTACGACTGGCGCAAGGGCGAGGCGCGCCTGAATGGCTTCCCGATGTTCATCACGGAAATCGACGGGCTCGACATTCACTTCATCCACGTCCGGTCGCGGCACGCGAATGCGATGCCGATGATCATGACGCACGGCTGGCCCGGTTCGGTCTTCGAGCTGGTGAAGGCGATCGGCCCGCTGACCGACCCGACCGCGCACGGTGCGAGCGCCGACGATGCGTTCCACGTCGTCGTGCCGTCGCTGCCGGGCTTCGGTTTCTCGGGCCGCCCGACGAAGACGGGCTGGGGCTCGGACCACATCGCCCGCGCATGGGGCGAGCTGATGGCGCGCCTCGGCTATACGCGCTTCGTGTCGCAGGGCGGCGACTGCGGCTCGGTGATCTCGCACCGGATGGCGATGCAGCGCGTGCAGGGCCTGGCCGGGATTCACGTGAACATGCCGGCGACGGTGCCGCCGGACATCGCGACGCTGCTCCAGGTCGACGCGCCGGCCCCGGCATCGCTGTCGCCGAAGGAGAAGGCCGCGTACGAGAAGCTCGCGACGTTCTATCGCGACAACTGCGGCTACTCGGCGATGATGGTCACGCGTCCGCAGACGGTCGGCTACGCGCTCGCCGATTCGCCGTCGGGGCAGGCCGCGTGGATGTACGACAAGATCTCGCAGTGGACCTACAGCGGCGGCGTCCCCGAACGTTCGATTCCGCGTGACGAGATTCTCGACGACATTTCGTTGTACTGGCTGACCAACACGGCGACGTCCTCCGCGCAGATCTACTGGGAGGATCACTCGAACAACTTCAACGCGGTGGACATCTCGCTGCCGGCCGCGATCACGGTGTTTCCCGGCGAGATCTATCAGGCGCCGCGCAGCTGGGCCGAGCGCAGCTATCACAACCTGATCTACTTCAACGAAGTCGACAAGGGCGGCCATTTCGCGGCATGGGAAGAGCCGGAACTGTTCGCACGCGAAGTGCGTGCCGGGTTCCGGCCGTTGCGTCGCGCGTAAGCGCGGCTCGACGGGCGCGCGCGGGCCGGTTGCGATGCCGGCCTGCGTTCGTCGCCGCATCGGTGCATGGGGGCGCGTGTGTTGCGCGGCCCCCGAAACGCACCGCCTCGCGGGCGTTTTTTGAATCGCTCTGTGTCGTATCCGAACACAGATACGTTGGGATACAAAGCGTCCGGATGGTTCGGATATAAATCCGGTGAAGCGATTCACACGGCGGCGCGAAGCGATGCGCGGCCGGCGTGAACGGCGATACCGGAGCGCCCGCACTTGCCGTGGGCTCCTTACTTAGCGATCGACAATGGAGAACGAGTCATGCCTGATACCGTGAATAGCCGCCGCCGCCTGATCCTGGGTACGACAATCGCAAGCCTGAGCCTCGCCGACCTCGGCTTCGGCTCGCTGGCGCACGCGCAGTCCGCGCCCGATGCCCCGACGAGCCGCGCGGCCGGCGCGGCGTCGCTCGGCACCATCCACCAGATCGATGCGGGCGTGCTGAACGTCGGGTATGCGGACCTCGGGCCGAAGAACGGCCCCGTCGTGTTCCTGCTGCACGGCTGGCCGTACGACATCTACAGCTACGCGGACGTCGCGCCGCTGCTCACGGCGGCCGGCTATCGCGTGATCGTGCCGTACCTGCGCGGCTACGGATCGACGACGTTCCGCTCGGCCGACACGCTGCGCAACGGCCAGCAGGCGGTGACGGCCGTCGACATCGTCGCGCTGATGGATGCGCTGAAGATCGACCATGCGGTGTTCGGCGGCTACGACTGGGGCGCACGCACGGCCGACGTCATCGCGGCGCTGTGGCCGCAGCGCGTGAAGGGGCTGGTGTCGGTGAGCGGCTATCTGATCGGCAGCCAGCAGGCGAACAGCAAGCCGCTGCCGCCGCAGGCCGAACTCCAGTGGTGGTATCAGTTCTACTTCTCGACCGAGCGCGGCGCGCTCGGCTATGCGGAGAACCTCGATGCGTTCAACAAGCTGATCTGGCGGCTCGCGTCGCCGAAGTGGCAGTTCTCCGACGAGACCTATGCGCGCAGCGCCGCATCGTTCCAGAATCCCGACCACGTGGCGGTCGTGATCCACAACTATCGCTGGCGCCTCGGTCTCGCGAAGGGCGAAGCGAAATACGACGACATCGAGCGGCGGCTCGCGGCCGGCCCGGTCATCACCGTGCCGACGATCACGATGGAAGGCGATGCGAACGGCGCACCGCATCCGGCCCCGGCCGCGTATGCGAAGAAGTTCACCGGCAAGTACCAGCACCGCACGATCACCGGCGGCATCGGCCACAACCTGCCGCAGGAAGCGCCGCAGGCGTTCGCCGATGCGATCCTGCAAGTGGAGCATCTGTGATGCGGGCGCGTACCGGTGTTGTGCGTCACGGCGCGCGCCGTGCGCTCGTCGCGGGCGCGTTGCTGGCCGGCGCGTTGTCGGCGAGCGGCCCGGCCGCGTTCGCGGAGCAGCCGAAGCCGGCCGCGTCGCCGATCTACGGCGTGACGATCCCGCCCGGCTACCGGAAGTGGGAAATGGTCGCGCCGGCCGAGGAAGCGGCGCCGCTCGACGAATTGCGCGTGGTGCTCGGCAATCCCGTCGCGATGCGTGCGCTCGAAAAGTCGACGCTGCCGTTTCCGGACGGCACGATCCTCGTGAAGCTTGCGTACAAGCGCAAGCAATCGGACGAGTTCCCGCCGGCGACCGTGCCGGGCCAGGCGACCACCGTGCAGGTGATGGTGAAGGATTCGCGTCGCTATGCGTCGACGGGCGGCTGGGGCTTCGGGCGCTTCATCAACGGCGTGCCGGCCGATATCGGTCAGCATCAGACGTGCTTCGCGTGTCACCAGGCGCGCGTGAAGAATCATGACTTCGTGTTCACGCGGTTGGCGCCTTGATGGGCGTGTGTACGTCAGGATGCACGCTTCATTGCCGTGCCATCGTCGGCGGGAATTTGAGTGGAACTACGCCGAGCCGGGTTGGACCCGACCGCCTGGATGATTCCTCGCGTTCAGGTCGTTCCGCTTGATGACGCGGCGGCGCGAACCCGGTTGCACGGATCGCGTCGCTGAGTCGCTTGCATCACCACGAATAGCCCTGCATCCCGTAATCGGTATCGTGTCTGCGGCCCCACCACGGCAGGTAGGCGTTGTTTCCGCCGCGCGCGCGGAACCAGTCCTGATTCGGATCGATCGGCGTGAGCTTGGACGGCGGCCTGACGACGACCGCGACGGGGTGTTCAGCGTCGGTCGTGCCGGCGACCAACGCGTTGCCGCCGGAGTGGTTGATCCGGCCGATCGCCAGCGCGACGTCGGTCAATGCGCTGCCGGTTCCCATGTCGCCGAGCAGTCCGGCGGTGTTGAAGGTCTGCTTCTGGTGATCGTATTCCGGAAGCGTTTCGGTCAACGTCCGTGCGAGTGAAACAAGGCGTGCCGACGCTTCATCGCTGCCTTTACCCGCGTCGTGGAAGATGTACTGGAGGTCGGTGGACGCGACACCTGCATTGCGCGCGGCTTCGTCGATCGTGGCTTTCCACGCCTGTACAGCACGGGTCGTGCCGACCTTCGGCGCGAATGCTTTCGTGTCGCCGGCCGCGGCCTTGCCGATCCAGGCGAGTGGTTCCCGCTCGGTGTTGAAGTTGGGGCCGGCGAGGAACAGCACGACAAGGTTTTCGTTGATCTGCGCATCCGTGGGCGGGAAGTTCGGGGCGTCCCAGTTCATTGCCCACGCGGTCTTGTCGGGGTTTGCCTGCAAGTAGTCCAACGCGTTGTTCAGCGATGTAAAGCCAGCGTTTGCGCCGCCTTGCGTGATCTGGATATCGGGGGGCGTGTCGCGGCTCCAAAGGGTCTTGGGTGATGGCGGACCGATTTCGAAGCATTGGAGAAACTCATTGATAAAGTACGTCTTCGCGTCGATCGGATAAAGCCTTGGAGGCAGTGCGAGCTCGATATGTATTCCGGCAAGCTCGCGCCAATCTTTGGGATTCTCGGATTTCACGGTGTAGAAATAGCTCGCGTTCGCGAAGTAGCGCGAACGCGTCAACACGAGAAACTTTCTCACGTACTTGTGATAGAAGCCCTTGAACGTCTCTTCGCCTTCGTTGCCGTATGCGATGCCAGCTACCGACTGCAGGGTGGTAAAGGACTTCGGGTCGGTGCGGACCATATCGTCATTCTTGTTGGGAGCGGCAAGCCCCTGTGTCCACAACAATTGCCATTCGGTTGGATAGTCCATACGTTGCAACGGATTCAACCACATCAGGCCGACAACCTGCGCGACGAACGGCTTGGCCGGCGCTTCGGCTGCTGGCGCTGCAATGCCCGCGGGCTCTGGAACAGGGGCGGCTTGTGCTGGACGCATGATGGCCGTGGTGAACAGAAACACCGTCAGCGCGGCCAAGCCAGGTACGACAAAAAAACGTTTCATCCAATCTCCTATTTCCAAATGTGCCGGGTCGGGTTGTTCGACATGCACCATCAGAGAGGCCATGAGGACGGTGGCGATCAGCCATGTCAAAACGGCGACGGCGACGCGTCGCGGCCACGTGCCGAGCAGGGGCTTCATACGAACCCCCCGACCTTCAGATAAAACTCGCCTTCACGTTCATCCGTGATCGTCGGTCCTGCGTCTCAGTGCCGGTCTGCATCACCAGGAATAGCCCTGCATGCCGTAATCGACATCGTGTCTGCGCCCCCACCACGGCAGGTAGGCGTTGTTTCCGCCGCGGGCGCGGAACCAGTCCTGATTCGGATCGATCGGCGTGAGCTTGGACGGCGGCCTGACGACGACCGCGACGGGGTGTTCAGCGTCGGTCGTGCCGGCGACCAACGCGTTGCCGCCGGAGTGGTTGATCCGGCCGATCGCCAGCGCGACGTCGGTCAATGCGCTGCCGGTTCCCATGTCGCCGAGCAGTCCGGCGGTGTTGAAGGTCTGCTTCTGGTGATCGTATTCCGGAAGCGTTTCGGTCAACGTCCGTGCGAGTGAAACAAGGCGTGCCGACGCTTCATCGCTGCCTTTACCCGCGTCGTGGAAGATGTACTGGAGGTCGGTGGACGCGACACCTGCATTGCGCGCGGCTTCGTCGATCGTGGCTTTCCACGCCTGTACAGCACGGGTCGTGCCGACCTTCGGCGCGAATGCTTTCGTGTCGCCGGCCGCGGCCTTGCCGATCCAGGCGAGTGGTTCCCGCTCGGTGTTGAAGTTGGGGCCGGCGAGGAACAACACGACAAGGTTTTCGTTGATCTGGGCGTCCGTGGGCGGGAAGTTCGGGGCATCCCAGTTCATTGCCCACGCGGTCTTGTCGGGGTTTGCCTGCAAGTAGTCCAACGCGTTGTTCAGTGATGTGAAGCCGGCGTTCGCGCCGCCTTGCGTGATCTGAATATCGGGGGGCGTGTCGCGGCTCCAAAGAGACTTAGGGGATGGCGGGCCGATTTCGAAAAAATTCATCATCCGATCGCCCATGCGCGACCGGGCAAAGGTCGGATCAAGTCGGGGCGGAATGGCAGCTTCGACGTGCATGCCAGCGAGTTCACGCCAATCACTTTGCTGCTCGGAACCTACTGTGTAGAAATACTTCGCGTTGCTGAAATAGCGCGCGCGCAGCAGTAGGATGAATTTATCGATGTACTTGGCGTAGAAGCCCTTGAACGATTCTTCTCCCTCGTTGCCGTATGCGATGCCAGCTACCGATTGCAGCGTGGTAAAAGACTTTGGGTCCGTGCGGACCATATCGTCATTCTTGTTGGGCGCCGCAAGTCCCTGTGCCCACAACAATTGCCATTCGGTCGGGTAGTCCATACGTTGCAACGGATTCAACCACATCAGGCCGACAACCTGCGCGACGAACGGCTTGGCCGGCTCTTCGACTGATGACGATGAATTCTCTAACGCGTTGACAGGTGCGGCATGTACCGAGCGTGCGATGGCCGTGGTGAACAGGAACACCATGAGCGCAGCCAGGCTCGGTACGACTAAGAATCGTTTCATCCAATCTCCTATCTCCAAATGTGCCGGGTCGGGTTGTCCGACGTGCGCCATCAGAGAGGCCATGAGCACGGTGGTAATGAGCCAAATCGAAACGGCGATGGCGACGCGTCGCGGCCATGTAGCGATCAGCGTCTTCATACGACACTCCCGGCCTTCAAATAGAGTGGACCTTCACGTTCATCCACGATCGCGGTCGGCATCGTTCCTTCGCCGTTCTCGGCGTGTACCCATTGGTGGAGAGGCATACGATCGAGGGTGCCCGATGCAAAATAGTCGGTATACGTCTTGTTCGGATCATTCAAAGGAGCCCCGTCCCCCATCCGCCAATCCGCCTCAATGCGCAGCGATTTAAGTTGCTTGTCCGTCAGGTAGCACAAGCCCACCGCAACGTCATACGCAAGTGCCTTCTCGGCATGCTCGGGATTGGTCATCGTCGTAGAGTGGTTGGTTGGGCTATTGGTCGCACCGCGATCGAGCCAGTCGACAATCTGCTTGTCTCGCCATTCCTTGTAGCCCTCCGGCACGGCGCTTTTGCCGTCCTCGCCGATCACGTGGCCGTCGCTATCAAACCATTCCGTATTCAGCGTTCGACGCGCTTCCATGCGCATCAACGCGCGATCTTCATAGCGCTGTCCGGCTTCCGTTTCCGCTGTACCTTGCGCGACGCTATCCGCGTTCTTTGCGTTGTACTGGTCGTACGGATCATCGGCCCGCTTGTCCGCATCGGCTTTGCTCGCGTCGCGCCATGCGGCTGGTGGATCGTTGCCTTCGTTGAAGTCGCTGACTGCGTCGCCGTCCTTTGTTTCGACGGGCTTGCCGAATCGCAACGCCTGTGGCGGGAAAGGCTCGTCAAGGGCCGGCGCATCCGCCACCACCGTCCAGCCTTTCGGCGGATCGGCGTTCACTCGGAGCATGTTCAACGCCGAACTGATTCCGGTCACGACGAACATCAGGGGCGCTGTTACGAGCGTAGCGGCCACGCCCAAGACCGACTCATTACCCTTGAGCGCACCGATCAGATTGAATTTGGCGGGTGGCGATGGCGGATACCAGAAGCCTGGTTTCGTTCCTTGCTTGCCATGCCGCCAATCGTCTTCCCAATATCGGTAGGGTTTCTGCACGCCGATCGGGAAACCCGATGCGAACACCCGCTGCGTCAGAATGCCTGCGGCACCGATATCGCCGAGTTCGTGCTTGCCGATCCCGCGCCACCCGATGCCTTGCACCGTTACCGCTGAAATCACCTGATCGTGCGGACAGCAATACGCGGAGACGCGCCCATACGTCGACCCATTCAAGCCATGCCTCGCGCGATCCTCTTGTGCTGTATACGACCGGTTGCTCGTCGGCGATACCCGCTCGTTTGCCATGTCCTCATCGATCTTGCTTGCCAGCAACTCGTGCTCCCTGCGAGCGCCGATGATCGATAGAAACGTGCCGAATGTCTTCGTGCGCGCGGCGTAGGTCTGCCTTCCGCGCTGACCGCTCGCGTCCTTCGTCGCGCGTTGCGACCATGAATCCATGAACGTGTCGGATTTGTACGGGCCGTCCGCATTCGCAAGGCTATACGGCGCATTCGCCAATACGTAGGCATCTGCCACGCAATGTCCGGTCCGCCCCCACGGATCTTCGACATCGGGGAAGGCGTCGCCAAAGAACGCTGCTGTCAGTCCCACGATGTTGCCCTGGCTATGACATACGACGGTAATCGGTACATCAGCCTGCATGCGGCGAATCGACTCGATCAGCCGGGCCAGTCGCAACGCCGCGAGTACGCCATACGCGCGAGGCGGCGCGCGGTACAGCGGCCGATTGGTCGGATTGATGCCTTGCACAGTCATCCACCCCATCGTTCGATCATCCAGACCGCCGTGCCAGAGATCGGGCAGGCTTGCACAGCCGTTCGTGAACGGACCACCGCCCCAATAGTCCTTCTCGTTCAGAAAGATCTTGTCGCCGTATTCCTTCAGTTCGGCCGCGGTCGCCCGATAGCCCCATCGGAAATGAATGACAGGCGAAAACGACGGCTCGGGTTTGATGTAGTCACCGGACCAAAGCTTCGGATTCAAGAACCCATCCGGCGTCACGCTTTCCGTGTACTTCGCGGGCGTCAGCTGCCCCGCGTCGATGCCGTGATACATCATCTGATCGTCCAGACGCCCGAGCCTGCGATTCATCCCGTTGCACAGCCCGTGCTCCGCTGCATCGAACCATTCGCCCTCCGAGTTCACGCCGTGCACGAAGATCACGATGCCGGGCAACGGCAATTGCTTGACGCAGATCAGCGGCGTGTTCTTTACAAACCTCGTCACGCCTTCGCCGCGGCCGACCACGATCGGCGGCGGTGCCGGACGCGATGCGGCCACGTTCAGCGGAGCGACTGTTGCCGCGGGTTCGTCGTTGCGAGCATGTGCCACCGATCGCGGATCGAGAAGTGAATCGGCCATCCAAACTCCTGAACATCTCAAACACCGTCCCCGTTATCGGACGTACGAAACGAATCGATAAGTATCCGAATCAATGGAGAACTGAAACGAGGCCGCAAGCATATCGAATCGGTGTGAGTGGAAAGCACGGATGCCGGAAAATGCGCGCCGAGCGCGATGGCGACGAACGAAAATTGTCAGAATGTGTTTCCGAGCGGAAATCCGTCGCATGGCTTCGTCACGCAAAGAGCGCCGCGAGCGCGGCGCTGCCTTCACTCCGTAGCGACTGCGAGGCCCGTCATCCGGCGAGGCAGCCGTTTGACGCACCGCGTACAACATTTTGTCTGTATCTTTCAACGATTAATTCGCTGTTGTCCGTGCTTGCGTGGCGAAACCGACGAGTTTGTATCGCACTGTATCTATCGCCGCTCCGGAAACATCGGATTGCACTGAAACCATGGTTCGGAAACATGCCGGATACGTGAGCGGGTTCTACTGTCGACATGCAGGAAACGTTCGATGCCAGCCATCTGGATCGGATGCCGAATGATCGACACACCCATTTCCTTCCAGGAGAACACTCATGAAAGTCGCTCGAATCGTCGCCGTTGCCGTCCTCGCTTCGATCCCCGCATTGTCGTTCGCCGATACCGGCCACGGCCTCACGCGTGCCGATGTGCGCGCCGATCTCGTCCGGCTCGAGAAGGCCGGCTACAGCCCGGCCAGCGGCGAAGCCAATTACCCGGACGATATCGCTGCCGCGGAGAACGCCGTCGCCGCGCAGCAGGTCGCGCGCTCGGACCAGAACGGTCCGTCGAAGTCGCAGGGCGACAACGTCGCCGCCGCGTCGGTGCCGGCCGCCCGCTACGCCGCGGCCGATACGGGCGCTGCCCGCGACGGACGCACGGGCGCCGCCGACGGCCTGTACGCGCATTCGTGATCCGCTGCCGCGCCTGCCGAGCGCCGGCGCGGCCGCATCGTAAACATTTCAGATGGACAACACGACAGGAAGGAGCAAGACGATGGTCGGTTTGACGAAACGGGTGCTGGTGTCCGCGGCGGTGCTCGGCGGGCTGTTCGGTGCGGTCACGGCGCAAGCTGCGCCGAAGGAAGACCTGAAAGGCACGAACGTCGTGCTGGTGCACGGCGCGTTCGCCGACGGGTCGAGCTGGAACCGCGTGATTCCGCTGCTCGAGGCGCGCGGCCTGCATGTCGTAGCGGTGCAGAATCCGCTGAGCTCGCTCGCCGACGATGCCGCCGCGACGAAGCGCGCGATCGACGAGCAGAAGGGGCCCGTCGTGCTGGTCGGCCATTCGTGGGCCGGCGTCGTGATCAGCGATGCGGGCAACGACGACAAGGTGAAGTCGCTCGTCTATGTTGCCGCGTTCGCGCCGGACAACGGCCAGTCGATCGCCGACGTCACGCAGGGGCTGCCGGCGCCGGCGTGGGCCGGCGAGCTGCGCAAGGACTCGGGCGGTTTCGCGACGCTGTCGGACAAGGCGATCGCGCAGGATTTCGCGCCGGACCTGTCGCCCGCGCAGCAGCGCGTCGTCGCGGCGACGCAAGGGCCGTGGTACGGTGGCTGTATTTCGCAGAAGGTCACGCAGGCCGCGTGGCATGAGAAGCCGTCGTCGTTCGTCGTCGCGACGCAGGACCGGATGATCGATCCGAAGCTGCAGGAGGCGATGGCGAAGCGGATCGGTGCGACGGTCACGCGTGTGAACGGCAGCCACGTCTCGATGTTGAGCCAGCCGAAGGCCGTGGCCGACGCGATCATCGCGGCCGCGGAGCGTGCGAAGCACGATACGCAGTGAGCGATGCGGCGCCGCGATGCGAATGGCGCGCGGCGCCTTTCCTTCCCGCCATCCGCCCCGAAGGAAGTCCCCTTGGGGGAAATGGCGGAGTTTCTCGGAGCACATTCTGATGACGCAGCAACTCTGGCAACTGTCGGCGACTGAAATCGCGAAGCGGGTGCGGCAACGTGAAGTGTCCGCGCGGGAAGTGGCGGATGCGACGCTGGCCCGTCTCGATGCGGTGAACCCGGCGATCAACGCGGTGGTCGAGCATCGCCCCGACGACGTGCGGCGGCAAGCCGACGAAGTCGATCGCGCGATCGCGCGCGGCGACGATCCGGGGCCGCTCGCCGGCGTGCCCGTGACCGTGAAGATCAACGTCGACGTCGCGGCGTTCGCGACGACCAACGGCACGCGCCTGCAGGAAAACCTGATCGCGAGCGCCGACAGCCCGTCGGTCTCGAACCTGAGGAAGGCCGGCGCGGTGCTGCTCGGCCGCAGCAATTCGCCGACGTTCGCGCTGCGCTGGTTCACATCGAATCTCGTGCACGGCCATACGTACAATCCGCGTAATCGGTCGCTGACGCCGGGCGGATCGAGCGGCGGCGCGGCGGCTGCCGTGGCCGCCGGGATCGGCCCGCTCGCGGTCGGCACCGACATCGGCGGCTCGGTGCGCTATCCGGCTTACGCATGCGGCGTGCACGGGATCCGGCCGTCGCTCGGACGCGTGCCGGCGTTCAATGCGTCGTCGCCCGAGCGTGCGATCGGCGCGCAGTTGATGTCGACGACGGGGCCGATCGCGCGCACGATCGACGATCTCGCGCTGGCGCTGCGAGCGTTCGCCGCGCCGGACCCGCGCGACCCGTGGTACGTGCCGGTGCCGTTCGAAGGCCGTGCGGCGCCGAAGCGAGCAGCGCTGTGCGTGCGGCCGGGTGGCCTGCAGGTCGTGCCCGAAGTCGAGGCCGCGTTGCGCGATGCCGCGCGCCGGCTCGTCGATGCAGGGTGGACCGTCGATGAAATCGACGACACGCCGCCGATGCGCGAGGCCGCGTTGTTGCAGGAGCAGCTCTGGCTTGGCGACGGATTCGACGCGTTGACGAACGCGGTCGCGAGCGACGGCGACCCGGGCGCGGCCGCCGTGATCGCCGCCGTGCGCGGCAAGGTGCGCGATCTGCCGGCCGACGTGATCAGCCGCGCGCTCGTGCGGCGCACGACGCTGACGCGGCAATGGCGGCTGTTTCTCGATGAATACGCGGTGCTGCTGCTGCCTGTGTCGTCGGAGTTGCCGTTCCCCGACGATCTCGACAGGCAAGGACCGGAAGGGTTCGAGCGCGTATGGGAAGCGCAGCTCACGCTGCGTGCGCTGCCGGCGATGGGGCTACCCGGGCTTGCGGTGACGACGGGGATCGTCAATAACGTGCCGGTCGGTGTGCAGGTGGTCGCCGCGCATCATCGCGAGGATCTGTGCTTGCTCGCGGGGCGCGACATCGAGGCGCGCGGCGCGCCGGTGACCGTGGTCGATCCGATCGTCTGAGGCGGCGACGGGCGTGGTGCATCGGCGATGCACCGCGTCCGTCGGTTGTCGTTCATCGATCCATCCAAGCGCGCGCCGTTGGACCCGGCGCGCGATTCCATTTCGGATTCCCTCGCAACGTGCGGCGCATCGCGTGCCGCATCGTCCCTGACTTCGCAGTCGCCCATCCTTTCAAGAACCTTCGATGCGTGACATCGAACGGCCATCGCTCCAGATCCCCCGCGTGAACCCGCACCGATTGTGCGCGTCTGCCATTGCATTTCGCGCGCCGCTGATTAGGAAATGAATTTTTATTGGTTCTGCTTCCTCGAGCGCACTCGCATAGTCGGGCTGACGGCTATAGACAGCACGCAAGCTGCGCAGGCCGCAATCCCGGCGTTGTTGATCATACGAATCTGCGAGAACGAGGAAGCGTGATGACGTTTGCATTGGAAGAACGAACGGCTGCCCGGCAGGCGCTCGACGCCGCGCGCGCGGCGGCCGCATCGGCTGGCACGCCTTACGCGGGCGGCGTGGCGCCGCAAGCCGCGTGGGCGCTGTTCGCCGCCGGCGACGCGTTGCTGGTCGACGTGCGCACCGCGGAAGAACGGAAATTCGTCGGCCACGTGCCGGAGTCGCTGCATGTGCCGTGGGCGACCGGCACGAGCCTGACACGCAACCCGCGCTTCGTGCGCGAACTGGAAGCGAAGACCGGCAAGGACGCGGTGGTGCTGTTGCTTTGCCGCAGCGGCAACCGGTCCGCGCAGGCGGCCGAAGCCGCGACCAAAGGCGGTTTCACACAGGTATTCAACGTGCTCGAAGGGTTCGAGGGCGACCTCGACGAACAGCGGCATCGCGGCAGCCGGAACGGCTGGCGCCATCGCGGCCTGCCGTGGGCTCAGGACTGAGTCACGGCTGTTACGGGGAGAAGTCAGCATGGCCGCATTCGACATCGACGACATCGTTCAATCGCTTCAGAGCGTGCGCCGCGCGTGGCGCGAGAAGCAGCGACGCTCGCTTGAACCGGGCGGGCGCGACCTGCCGGCGCGCGAGGCGCTCGCACAGATCATCGGCGCGCTGAAGGGCGTGCTGTTCCCGATGCGGCTCGGGCCGCCCGACCTGCGGCAGGAGAGCGAGAACTTCCATGTCGCCCACGCGCTCGACGCGGCGCTGAACGCGCTGCTTGCGCAGGTGACGCTCGAACTGCGCTACGCGGCGCGGCAACGCAACGCCGACGCACCGATCGAAGACGTGGCGTCCACAGCCGTTCAGGCGTTCGCCGCACGCCTGCCCGAGATCCGCCGGCTGCTCGACAGCGACGTGCTGGCCGCATTCCATGGCGATCCGGCGGCAGGCAGCGTCGACGAAGTGCTGCTCTGCTATCCCGGCATCCTCGCAATGATCCACCACCGGCTCGCGCATGAGCTGTACCGGCTCGGGCTGCCGCTGCTCGCGCGGATCATCGCCGAGCAGGCCCACGCGGAAACCGGCATCGACATTCATCCGGGCGCGCGCATCGGTGGCGGCTTCTTCATCGATCACGGCACGGGTGTCGTGATCGGCGAGACCGCGATCATTGGCGAGCGCGTGCGTGTGTACCAGGCCGTCACGCTCGGCGCGAAGCGCTTCCCGCGCGATGCTTCCGGACATCTGGAGAAGGGGCTCGCGCGCCATCCGATCGTCGAGGACGACGTCGTGATCTATGCAGGCGCAACGATCCTCGGCCGCGTGACGATCGGCCGCGGCGCGGTGATCGGCGGCAACGTGTGGCTCACGCAGGACGTACCGGCCGGCGCGAACGTCACGCAGGCCGTGCTGCGCAGCGAAGCGAATGCCGCGCGGCGCGAACCGGCCGAGCCGGTGCCCGACGTACGGGTGACGACATGAGCGACCTGATCCAGCACTTCGGCGCCAACGTGCGCAAGCTGCGCGAAGCGCGCACGTGGTCGCAGGAGCAGCTCGCCGAACACGCGGGGCTGAACCGTTCGTATGTCGGCGAGATCGAGCGCGGCGAGGCGATCGCGTCGATCGTCACCGCGGACAAGATCGCGCGCGCGTTCGACGTGTCGATCTCGACGCTGTTGCCCGGCGTGTACGTCACCTGACTCATCTCGCGTCCTTTCCCGTTCGGCAGTGCCATGTGACGGCTATAGCATGTTGAGCCGGCAGGTGCGTGCTTCCGATAATCGCCAGGCGTCGTAAGCAATCCCGTTTTTCATCTTAAGAACCCGGAGCCACACATGTCGACCGTTGCAAGCGGCACGGCCGCGCTGAGCGATCACGCCGCCCGCCAACTAGCGAACGCTACCAAGACCGTCCCGCAGCTTTCCACGATTACGCCGCGCTGGCTGACCCATCTGCTGCAGTGGGTGCCGGTCGAGGCCGGCATCTATCGCCTGAACCAGGTGAAGAACCCGGAAGCCGTGCGCGCCGCGTGCACGCAGCTCGAGGACGAAAGCGTGCTGCCGCGGACCTTCGTGCCGTACGAGGAACAGCCGCGCGAGTATTTCCTGAACGCGGTGAGCACGGTGCTCGACGTGCATACGCGGATCTCCGATCTCTACAGCAGTCCTCATGACCAGATCAAGGAACAGCTGCGCCTGACGATCGAGACAATCAAGGAGCTGCAGGAAAGCCAGCTGATCAACAACCCGGACTACGGGCTGCTCGCGAACGTGACCGACGAACAGCGGATCTTCCCGCTGACCGGCGCGCCGACGCCGGACGATCTCGACGAGCTGCTGACCAAGGTGTGGAAGGAGCCGGCGTTCTTCCTCACGCACCCGCTCGCGATCGCCGCGTTCGGCCGCGAATGCACGCGGCGCGGCGTGCCGCCGCCGACGGTCAGCCTGTTCGGCTCGCAGTTCCTCACGTGGCGCGGCATTCCGCTGATCCCGTCGGACAAGGTGCCGATCGCCGACGGCAAAACCAAGATCCTGCTGCTGCGCGTCGGCGACAAGCGCCAGGGCGTTGTCGGCCTCTATCAGCCGGGCGTCGCGGGCGAGCAGGGGCCGGGCCTGTCGGTGCGCTTCATGGGGATCAACGACCAGGCGATCGCGTCGTACCTGATCTCGCTGTACTGCTCGCTCGCGGTCCACTCGCCGGATGCGCTGGCTGTCCTCGATGACGTCGAAATCGCCAAGTACCATGACTATCCCGACACCTACCGTTAATCCCGGCTCGGCCGGCAGCGACGCGCTCGCGTTGCCGCACGCGCCGCTGCCGGCCGGCCTGCCCGACCCGGCGGCGCTCGCGCGGCTCGCGTCCGGGTTCTTCGCGACGCCGCCCGGGCAGGCCGCCGCGCCCGGGCTGTTGGCGGGTAGCGGGGCGGTTGGCGGCGTGCCGTCGGCGTTGCCGGCTGCGGCGCCGATTCTCGCGTCGGTGAGCAACCCGGCGCCGGCCGGCTCGCCGCTCGCGGGACCGGGCGGCACGGGCACCGGCGTGCCGGGCCTCGCGCTGCCGCAAGGCAAGGCGCCCGGTGCGAACCTCGCGCCGTCCGCGCCGACGCACGTGCTGTCGCTCGGCAACCGCGTGCCCGCGCTCGCGCCGCATGCGGCCGCGCAGAACGGGTTGCCCGACAACGCGGTGTCGATCGCGCCCGCGTTCGAGCCGCGCGCCGGCGGCGCGGCGCTTGGCGTGCCGCAGGCGAATGCCGCGGTGTCGGAGGGCGCGGCGAAGGCGGCGCCGGCGGCGTCACCGTATTACTTCACCGACGGCTCGCTGCAGGGCTGGCAGGCGACACCGCAGGACATCGTCGTGCCGTCGAACGGCCTTGCGTCGCCGGAAGCGTTCGGGCTGCCGGGCGACGACGCGCTGCGCGACCTGCTCGCCGTGCATCGCGACGTGCCGGCGCGTGCATCGGGCACTTCAGGCACGGCCGTGCCGCGTTACTTCATCGACGATACGCACGCCGCCGAACCGCAGGGCAATCCGCACCGCGGCGCGCACCCGCCGTTCGACGTGAACGCGATCCGCCGCGACTTCCCGATCCTGCAGGAACGCGTGAACGGCAAGCAGCTCGTCTGGTTCGACAACGCGGCGACGACGCACAAGCCGCAGGCCGTGATCGACCGCCTCGCGTATTTCTATGCGCACGAGAATTCGAACATCCACCGCGCCGCGCATGCGCTGGCGGGCCGCGCGACGGATGCATACGAGCATGCGCGGGACACTGTGCGGCGCTTCATTGGCGCATCCTCGCCGGACGAGATCGTGTTCGTGCGCGGCACGACCGAGGCGATCAACCTGATCGCGAAGACGTGGGGCGTGCAGAACGTCGGCGAGCGCGACGAGATCGTCGTGTCGCATCTCGAGCATCACGCGAACATCGTGCCGTGGCAGCAGCTCGCGGCGCTCAAGGGCGCGAAGCTGCGGGTGATTCCGGTCGACGATTCGGGGCAGGTGCTGCTCGACGAGTACCGCAAGCTGCTCAACGACCGCACGAAGATCGTGTCCGTCACGCAGGTGTCGAACGCGCTCGGCACGGTCGTGCCGGTGAAGGAGATCGTCGAGCTGGCGCATCGCGCGGGCGCGAAGGCGCTCGTCGACGGCGCGCAGTCGATCTCGCACATGCGCGTCGACGTGCAGGCGCTCGACGCGGATTTCTTCGTGTTCTCGGGGCACAAGATCTACGGGCCGACCGGGATCGGCGTCGTATACGGCAAGCGTGCGATCCTCGACGACATGCCGCCCTGGCAGGGCGGCGGCAACATGATCGCGGACGTCACATTCGAGCGCACGGTGTTCCAGCCGCCGCCGAACCGCTTCGAGGCCGGCACCGGCAACATCGCGGATGCGGTGGGACTGGGCGCGGCGCTCGACTACGTGAGCCGCGTCGGCATCGAGAACATCGCGCGCTACGAGCACGATCTGCTCGCCTATGCGACGAGCGTGCTCGCGCCGGTGCCGGGCGTGCGGCTTGTCGGCACCGCGCGCGACAAGGCCAGCGTGCTGTCGTTCGTGCTGAAGGGCTATGAGACGGAAGAAGTCGGACAGGCGCTGAACGAAGAGGGCATCGCGGTGCGCTCGGGGCATCACTGCGCGCAACCGATCCTGCGGCGCTTCGGGCTCGAGGCGACGGTGCGGCCGTCGCTGGCGTTCTACAACACGTGCGATGAGGTCGACGCGCTGGTGAGGGTCGTGAGACGACTGGCGGCGCGGCGCTGATGCGCGCCGCCTGAGGCAAGGCCGCTTGCGGCGCCCGGAAGCAGGGCGTCGCAAGCGGCCTTTGGTGTCGATGCAGGGGCGGACGTGATGCGACTCAACGCCCCGCCAGCATCCTTGTGCCGAGCCCCATCAGCAGCAGCCCGGCTGTCGTATCGAGCACGGCCTTGCGCTTGATCAGCAGCCGGCGCACGGACGGATGCGACGCGAGCAGCGCCATCGTGCAATACCACGCGCCCGAAATCCCGATCGACAGTGCGACGACGGTGAGATCGAACCATGCCGGTGCGTCGGCCGGCACCATCAGCGCGAAGACACTGCCGTAGAACGCGACGGCTTTCGGGTTCGTCATGCTGACCACATAGCCTTTCTTCGCTGCATGCCAGCCTGAGGATGAAGCCGGCGCGTCAACGGACAACGGCTTGCACGCGGTCAGCACCATTTTCAGGCCGAGCCAGATCAGGTAGGTCGCGCCCGCCAGCCGCAGCGCGGTGTGCACCCATGCGACGTGGGTGACGAGCAGGCTCAGGCCGCCGATCGCGATCGCGGCCCAGGTGCCCGATGCGGCAGCGAGGCCGAGCCCGGTCATCACGCCGGCGCGGCGCTGCGCGACCGCGCTCGACGTGACGATCACGAAGTTCGGGCCGGGGCTGGCCACGCTCAGTAGCAGGACGCCGGCGAGCGGCAGCAACGCGTTGATGGTGGTCGACATGGATTGGGGGCAGTGACGCGGAATGGGCCTTCATCTTACCCCGTGCGACGTGCCGCGCCTGCGTGCGGGCGATCCAGAAAAAAACGCGTGACGACCGACGTCGTCACGCGTTGCATTGCTTCGGAAACACCGGGCATGCCGGCGAACCGGCACGCCGCGGCACATCGTCGGATCGTCAGAAATCGAACCCCGGCCCGCCCGCACCCGGGCCGCCCGGCCCGGCGGCCGGCGCCGCATCCTTCGGCGCCTCGAACACGGTCGCATCGGTCGTCAGCAGCAGCCCGGCGACCGACGCCGCATTCTGCAGCGCGGTGCGCGTGACCTTGGTCGGATCGAGCACGCCCGATTCGACGAGGTCGCCGTATTCGCCGGTCTGCGCGTTGTAGCCGAAGTTGCCCGAGCCTTCCGCCACTTTCGCGACGACCACGCTCGCTTCCTCGCCCGCATTCGTGACGATCTGGCGCAGCGGTTCCTCGAGCGCGCGCAGCACGATCTTGATGCCCGCGTCCTGGTCGGCATTCGCACCCTTGAGCTCGAGGATCGCCTGCCGCACGCGGATCAGCGCGACGCCGCCGCCCGGCACGATGCCTTCCTCGACGGCCGCGCGCGTCGCGTGCAGCGCGTCGTCGACGCGGTCCTTCTTCTCCTTCACCTCGATCTCGGTCGCGCCGCCGACCTTGATCACCGCGACGCCGCCCGCCAGCTTGGCCACGCGCTCCTGCAGCTTTTCACGATCGTAGTCGGAGGTCGCCTCTTCGATCTGCACGCGGATCTGCTTCACGCGCGCCTCGATGTTTTTCGCGTCGCCCGCGCCGTCGATCACGGTCGTGTTTTCCTTGCCGACCTCGATGCGCTTCGCCTGGCCGAGTTCGGCGAGCGTCGCCTTCTCGAGCGTGAGTCCCGTTTCCTCCGCGACGACTTGCCCGCCGGTCAGGATCGCGATGTCCTCGAGCAGCGCCTTGCGGCGATCGCCGAAGCCCGGCGCCTTGACCGCGACCGTCTTCAGGATGCCGCGAAGGTTGTTCACGACCAGCGTCGCGAGCGCTTCGCCCTCGACGTCTTCCGCGATGATCAGCAGCGGCCGGCCGGATTTCGCGACCTGTTCGAGCACCGGCAAGAGGTCGCGGATGTTCGAGATCTTCTTGTCGTGCAGCAGGATGTACGGGTTCTCGATCTCGGCGATCTGCTTGTCGGGATTGTTGATGAAATACGGCGACAGGTAGCCGCGATCGAACTGCAGCCCTTCGACCACGTCGAGCTCGTCGGCGAGCGACTTGCCGTCCTCGACGGTGATCACGCCTTCCTTGCCGACGCGGTCGATCGCTTCGGCGATGCGCTGGCCGATCGATTCCTCGCCGTTCGCGGAGATCGTCGCGACCTGCGCGATTTCCTTGCTCGTGGTGGTCGGCTTGCTGATCGTCTTCAGCGAGTCGACGGCCGATGCCACGGCCTTGTCGATCCCGCGCTTCAGGTCGAGCGGATTGAGCCCGGCCGCGACGTATTTCTGGCCTTCGCGCACGATCGCCTGCGCGAGCACGGTGGCCGTCGTCGTGCCGTCGCCGGCGGCATCGCTGGTGCGCGACGCGACTTCCTTCACGAGCTGCGCGCCGATGTTCTGCAGCTTGTCCGCGAGTTCGATTTCCTTCGCGACCGACACGCCGTCCTTCGTGACGACGGGCGCGCCGAAGCTGCGCTCGAGCACGACGTTGCGGCCCTTCGGCCCGAGCGTGACTTTCACCGCGTTCGCGAGAATGTTGACGCCTTCGGTGAGCTTCGTACGCGCGACGTCGCTGAAAATGATTTCCTTTGCTGCCATGATTGCGCTCCGTTATTGATTGACGACCGCGACGATGTCTTCCTCGCGCAGCACGAGAAATTCGTTGCCGTCCACCTTGACGGCCTGGCCTGCGTACTTGCCGAACAGCACGCGCTCACCGACCTGCAGGTCGGGCACGAGGCGCTGGCCGTCCGCGTCCTTGCGGCCGGGGCCGACGGCGATCACTTCGCCCTGGTCGGGCTTTTCCGCGGCGCTGTCGGGGATCACGATGCCCGAGGCGGTGGTGGTTTCCTGGTCGAGTCGCTTCACGATGACCCGGTCGTGCAAGGGGCGTAGGCTCATCTGTCCGTCCTGTTCTGTTGCGTCGAAATGGTTGGCACTCTTTATCGGAGAGTGCTGACGAGTATAAGAACGCGCGACGGCGCGATCCAATAACGGATTCGGAAAAGCATTTGCGTGGATGCGCTATGGATGCGTGGCGGGCGTCGGCGTGGAGCGCAAGCGTATGATTCCGACATCGCACACTCGCCCGGGGAGTCCATGAGCGTGGCAACGACACCGGAAGCCGGACGTCAGCCGGGCTGGCTGCGCTTCGCCCCCGCGCTGTTCCTGCTGCTGTGGGCGAGCGGCTTCGTGTTCCTGAAGCTCGGGCTGCGCGACGCGGATCCGCTGACGTTCCTCGCGCTGCGCTATGCGTGCGTGGTTGCGCTGCTCGCTGGGCCGTTCTTATGGCTGCGTCCCGCGTTGCCGCGCACACGCGACGAATGGCGCAATCTCGTCGTCGTCGGTTTGCTGCTGCAGGCCGGCTATTTCTCGTTCACCTATCTGAGCCTGAAACTCGGGATGTCGGCCGGCGCCGTCGCGCTCATCACGTCGCAGCAGCCGATTCTCGTCGGGCTGCTCGCGCCGATGATCGCCGGCGAGCGCGTCGGCGTGATGCGCTGGATCGGCCTCGCGCTCGGCGCGGCCGGCGCGGTGATGGTGATCCTCGCGCGTTCGTCGGTTGCGGTGTCGTCGTCGTGGGCGCTGGCGTTCGCGCTGCTCGCGCTCGCGTGCATCACCGGCGGCACGCTGTGGGAAAAGCGCTTCGGCACCGACGTCCATCCGGTCACGGCGAACCTCGTGCAATACACGGTCGGCCTCGCGGTGACCGCGCCGCTCGCGTTCGCGCTCGAACCGATGCACGTGCACTGGACCGCCAGCCTCGCCGGTTCGCTCGCGTACCTCGTGATCTGCAATTCGCTGATCGCGATCTCGCTGCTGCTCGCGATGGTGCGATACGGCGAAGCGTCGCGCGTGTCGGCACTGTTTTTCCTGATTCCGCCGGCCGCGGCGGTGATCGCGCTCGTCGTGCTCGGCGAGACGATCGGTACGCTCGCATGGCCCGGCATGGCGCTTGCGGCCGCGGGCCTGTATCTGGTGATGCGGTACTGAGCGAGTATCGCGGGCCTCGTCGATCTTGTAACCCAATTTATGGGTTCTGATGCGTGGGTGTCTTTGTGTGCGGTCGCCCGGAATGCCTCCGCCCTGTTCGTGTCCAAACCGCGGTCCATAGCGGCTCGACGGCGTGTTGCAAGGCGTCCATGTGCGCTTTCGGCCTCGTCGAGTGACGGGTCCGTTCCGTTCCATGAAAGCCGCGAGGTTGTCGCATCGTGTTTCGAAAAGTAGATTCGCCCGACGGTAACACCGGAGGGTCGAATGACTTCGATTGCGATCGAGTTGGATTCGGGAAAGCGCGCGATGCTGACACGCGCGGGACGTGCGACGTTGTCGGCCAAGCAACGCGCTGCGGTCTCCGAGTTGATGCTGCACTGGCCGAGGTACGCGGGCCTGACGACGAATGCGATGACGTACTTGCGGCAATTGGGCCTTGACGCGTTCCGTGGTGCCCCGCTCGATGTGCTCAGGTCTGCCATCGAGGACGGCCGAGTCATGGTCGAGATCGAGCGTCCGGCGGTTGCCGGCGGGCGCTTGTGGTGATCTGCCGTCCACGCTGCCTTTCCCACGGGCGAATCGGTTCGCCCGTGGGGCGCCGCAGGCGTCGCTGCCGGTAGACAAGCCTATTCCGAGTTGGGCGCGGCCAAGTGATGTATCGGCCAATGAATTGATAAGCTACCTGGAAAGCGTCCTGGGGAACGCAGGCAGCGTCGGTGCCGGCACGGCACTCGGGCTGGTTGATACGCCGCTCAGCGACGCCGCCCCGTTCTTGCTGCGGGACTCGCCCTTGCGCGACGATTCGTTGAATCTGGCCGCTCGTCGGCCGAACGAAGGGTTGGAGGCTGGCTGCATGGAGAAATACGAAGCAGCTATCGAGTTGTGCAATCGGCTGGCCAAGGTCATGGGCGGCCTTGCTGGTCTGACACTGTGCAAGCAGAATGCGTTTATGGATTACCAAGAGTGCAGGGGATTCTAAATGGCTAAGCATTCGCCTTATGCCGTCGTGGTGATTTACGACGAAGACCAGCAAAGACTTACCGTAAAAGCGGCCGATCCGGACAAGCTCGCGCCGCAATTACAAGGCGTTCTCGAAATGCCGATCCTGTTGGACGAGTTCGACTATCGGATAGATGATGAGTTTGCGCGTCGGCTGGGTGCCGCAATGCTGAATCTCATCGCTGCCGGTCAGCCCGGCATCGAGAAATACATGAGTGTGACGCTTGAGCCTATTCCGAGGCGGGGCGACGGCAACCGCTGATGCTTGCAGAGCAATGTGACATGAGCAAACCGGCACGCGCGACCATCGTGTTTTACGACGAAGACACCGAACAGGTAACGTTGTGCACCGTGTTTCGCAAGGACGTCCAGGCCCTACTCGACCGGGAAAGGAGTGCAGGTGTCGCCATCACGATTCCGCCGCATGCCGAACCGAACGACGGGTGCCCGATTACCGATGAGGACGCGCGGCGATTGGGCGGTATGGCACTGCTGATGCAGGCGGGCGTGCACCCAGAGTTGCGCGAACGGCTCAAATTCGCGGAGGCAGGGTTCGTCGACTGGTCCCCGGTTCGGCGCCCGGACGCAGACTGAAGGTTCAGTGCATGAGCCGCAGGATTTCCACGATGATCCTGCCAAAAATGCCGATCACCACCTGCCGTCCGGTTCTGCGGTTTGATAGCCAGTCCTATCGTTCGATTCCCTTCACTCGCTCCGGCGTTGAATGGCCGCGTGCCGCACTGGCTGAGCAACGCCGGCAACGACGACCGTACGCGTTTTCCCCGCCTGACGCACAATCGAGCGTGTCATGCATGCGCTGCGCGCGAGCGCGCACCGCTCCGTCTTCGATTCTTTCGTCAGAGGCACGAATCATGTCATCCCGCACCTATCTCGTTACCGGCGCGTCGCGCGGCATCGGCTTCGCAACCAGCACGCTGCTCGCCCGGCGCGGCCATCGCGTCATCGGCCTCGCGCGGCATGCGCAAGGCATCGACTTTCCCGGCGAACTGATCGCGTGCGATCTCGCCGATATCGAACGGACGGCCGCGACGCTCGCCCGCATCGGCGCGTCGGACGAGATCGACGGCATCGTGAACAACGCGGGCATCGCGTTGCCGCAGCCGCTCGGCAAGGTCGATTTCGCATCGCTGCAGGCGGTGTTCGACCTCAACGTGCGCGCGGCAATCCAGGTCACGCAGCATTTCGCCGACGCGATGAAGGCACGCGGATATGGCCGCATCGTCAACGTATGCAGCCGCGCGATCTTCGGCAGCCTCGATCGCACCGCGTATTCGGCCGCGAAAAGCGCGCTCGTCGGTTGCACGCGTACATGGGCGCTTGAACTCGCCGAGCACGGCGTGACGGTCAACGCGGTCGCGCCGGGCCCGATCGAGACGGAACTGTTTCGCCAGACGCGGCCGGTCGGCAGCGAAGCCGAACGCAAGGTGCTGGCAACGATCCCCGCACGCCGTCTCGGCACACCGCACGATGTGGCCGCGGCGATCGCGTTCCTGCTGTCCGACGATGCTGCCTTCGTCACGGGGCAGGTGCTCGCGGTGGATGGCGGCGGCAGCCTCGGCGGACGCAGCTGACACAGCTGACGTAGTAGACGCAACGCAACCATCGCGGCGCGCGTCGTAAAACACGGGCCGCGCCGCATATTCTCCTGCCCCGTTAGCATGTGACGAATCCGACTTTGGGCGCCGCGCGGGCGACGCTAAGATCGCCGATCCCGTAGATCGTGCGCTCAACAACAATGAAAAAGTCCGCTTCGCCCTTGCTTGCCTTTCGTTTCCGTGTGGTCTGCGCCGCGATCGCGGGTGCGCTGTCGCTCGCGTCGTGCGGCGGCGTCGACAGCGATCCGCCGCCGCAGGCGAATGCGACGCCCGTGGCCAAGCGCCCGAACATCCTCTACATCATGGCCGACGATCTCGGCTATTCCGACATCCATGCATTCGGCGGCGAGATCAACACGCCGAACCTCGACGCGCTCGTCGCATCGGGCCGCATCCTGTCGAATCACCACACCGGCACCGTATGCGCGATCACGCGCGCGATGCTGATTTCCGGCACCGACCATCACCTCGTCGGCGAAGGCACGATGGGCGTGCCGACCGACGAGCGGCGCGGCCTGCCGGGCTACGAGGGCTACCTGAACGATCGCGCGCTGTCGTTCGCGCAACTGCTGAAGGACGCCGGCTATCACACGTACATCGCGGGCAAGTGGCACATCGGCTCGGGGATCGTCGGCAGCGCGACGGGCAGCGGACAGACGCCGGACCAATGGGGCTTCGAGCGCAGCTACGTGCTGCTCGGCGGCGCCGCGACGAACCACTTCGCGCACGAGCCGGCCGGCTCGTCGAACTACACGGAAGACGGCCGCTACGTGCAGCCCGGCCAGCCCGGACAACCGGGCGGCGCGGGCGGCAGTCCGGCCGTGTTCTACTCGACGGACTTCTATACGCAGAAGCTGATCGCGTACATCGATTCGAACAAGCAGGACGGCCAGCCGTTCTTCGCGTACGCGGCCTACACGTCGCCTCACTGGCCGCTGCAGGTGCCGGAGCCGTGGCTGCACAAGTACGCGGGCGTGTACGACGCCGGCTACGACGCGATCCGCAACGCACGGATCGCACGGCAGAAGGCGCTCGGCCTGATTCCGGCCGACTTCAAGCCGTTCGACGGCCTGCCCGAAACGACGTCGGCGTCGCCCGCGACGGCGAACAACGGCACCGCGAACGCGAAGTACATCAGCGCCGTGCATCCGGCCGCCGACGGCTACGCGGACTACGGCATCGGCAAGGTCGACAAGCTGTGGGCGAGCCTGAGCCCGGCCGAGCGCCGTGCACAGGCACGCTACATGGAGATCTACGCAGGGATGGTCGAGAACCTCGACTACAACATCGGCCTGTTGATCCAGCACCTGAAGGACATCGGCGAATACGACAACACGTTCATCATGTTCCAGTCGGACAACGGCGCGGAAGGCTGGCCGATCGACTCGGGCGCGGACCCGACGGCGACCGACACCGCGAACGGGCAGGAGCCGATCTACTCGACCCTCGGCACCGACAACGGCAAGCAGAACGCGCAGCGGCTGCAATACGGGCTGCGCTGGGCCGAAGTGAGCGCGACGCCGTTCCGGCTCACGAAGGGCTATTCCGGCGAAGGCGGCGTGTCGACGCCGACGATCGTGCGGCTGGCCGGGCAGACGCAGCAGTTGCCGACGCTGCGCGCGTTCACGCACGTGACCGACAACACGGCGACGTTCCTCGCGGTCGCGGGCGTCACGCCGCCGTCGCAGCCGGCGCCGCCGCTCGTGAACACGCTGACCGGCATCGACCAGAACAAGGGCAAGGTCGTCTACAACAACCGCTACGTGTATCCGGTGACGGGCCAGTCGCTGCTGCCGGTGCTGACCGGCTCGGCGACGGGTGAAGTGCATACGGCGCCGTTCGGCGACGAAGCCTACGGCCGCGCGTACCTGCGCAGCGCCGACGGTCGCTGGAAGGCGTTGTGGACCGAGCCGCCGCTCGGCCCGCTCGATGGTCACTGGCAGCTGTACGACCTCGCGGCGGACCGCAGCGAGACGACCGACGTGTCCGCGCAGAACCCGTCGGTGATCGGCACGCTGGTCGACCAGTGGAAGACCTACATGAGCAACGTCGGCGGCGTCGAGCCGTTGCGTCCGCGCGGCTACTACTGAGGACGACACGATGCGGTTGCGCTTCTGGACGCTCGGCGCGGCGCTCGCGGCCACGCTGTTCGCGGCTGCGTTCGCGGCCGGCTATGCGAGCCCGTCGGCGTCGCCCGCTGGCGCCTTCGACGACGCGAATCGCGGCCGCCCGCTCGCGCCGCTCGGCTCGGAGCGGCAGTGCGAGCGCTACTCGGGCCTGCCCGCGACGTGGCGTGATGACCCGAAGGCCGGCATGGTGCACCTGAGCGGCGGCGCGTTCGTGTTCGGCAGCACGCGCGGTTATGCGGACGAGCGTCCGGTCGGCGACGGCAGGACGCGCGTCGGCGGCTTCTGGATCGATCAGACCGACGTGACGATCGCGCAGTTCGCCGCCTTCGTGAAGGCGACCGGTTACGTGACCGAGGCCGAGCAGCAGGGCGGCGCGGCGGTGTTTCACGTGCCGACGCGCGACGAGCTGAATGTACGTGACCTCGCGTGGTGGAGCTGGGTGAAGGGCGCGTCGTGGCGGCAGCCGCGCGGCCCGGGCAGCAGCGTCGATGGGCTCGGCAACCTGCCCGTCACGCTCGTCACGCAGCGCGACGCGCTTGCGTACGCGCACTGGCTCGGCCGCGACCTGCCGACCGAAGCCGAATGGGAATACGCGGGCAAGGCCGGTCGCGACGACGCGTCGCTCGATGCGGCGCCGCGCGACGCGCAGGGCAAGCCGGCCGCGAACTACTGGCAGGGTGCGTTCCCGGTGCTCGATACGGCCGAGGACGGCCATGCGGGCCTCGCGCCGGTCGGCTGCTACGCGGCGAACGGCTTCCACCTGTACGACATGATCGGCAACGCGTGGGAATGGACGAAGGACGCGTACACGGGCCCGCATCAGTCGCACACGAACGGCGACACGGCGGCCGTGGCGCCGCCGACGCGCCGGCACGACACGCCGATGGTGATCAAGGGCGGCTCGTTCCTGTGCTCGCGCGATTACTGCGTGCGTTATCGCGCGTCGTCGCGCGAACAGCAGGAAGCCGATCTCGGCGCGTCGCATATCGGATTCCGCACGATTCTGAGGGATGCATCGTGAAACGCGTCGCGCATTGCATTGCCGTATGGCTGGCCGTTGCATGCAGCCTCGTTCATCCGGATTGGGCCGTTGCCGCGGAAACCACCACGCGCACGGTGCGCGTCGGCGTGACGCGCGGCGTGCATGCGGAGATCCTCGACGCGGTGAAACGCGTTGCCGCCACGCGCGGGCTCGATGTCGACGTCGTCGAATTCGACGACGCGTCGCGCATCGATGCCGCGCTTGCGGACGGCAAGATCGACGCGGCGAGCTTCGAGGACGCGCAGCGCCTCGCTGCCACCCGCACGGCGAAAGGCTACGCGCTGAGCGCCGTCGCACCGACCGTCACGCTGCCGATGGCGCTCTATTCTCGCAAGCTGAGGAGTCTGAACGAACTGCAGCCCGGCGCGACGGTCGCGATCCCGGCCGATCCGCGCGGGATGGCGCGCGCGCTCGTGCTGCTGCAGAACGACACGCTGGTGACGCTGCGCGCCAAGGCCGGCCTGCATGCGACGCTGCGCGACGTGACCGGCAACCGGCTCGCGCTGAAATTCGTTGCGCTCCGTCGCGACCGGCTCCGTGCGGCGCTCGACTCGGCCGCGTTCGTCGCGATCGACAGTGGCGACGCCACGCGCATGGGCCTGCAACCGGCGCGCGACAGCATCAACCTCGAGGACGCGCGCTCGCCGTATGCGAACGTGCTGACCGTGCGCGACGCCGATCGCACGAAGCCGTGGGTCGCGCAACTCGTCGCCGCGTATCACTCGGACGACGTCGCGCATTTCATCCTGACGCGCTACCAGGACTCGGTGCGGCGGCCGTGGTAGACGACTACCGCCTCGCGTGCAATGCGTGCGGCCGCTGCTGCAACAGCGTGCCGACGCTGTCGTTGCGCGAGCTGTTCCGGCATCGGCATCGCTTCGTCGGCGCGTTGACGATCCATCGCGTGCCGAAGCGGCGCATCGGTGAACGGATCGCGCACGGGCGGGCGCGAGCAGGCGCTCGACGCCGACGACGTCGCCGCGTTCGATGCGCTCGCGAACACGCTGTTCCATCGCGCGCGCGGCACGGATGACGAATGGATCGCACTGACGCTGCAAGGCTACGACTATCCGTCGCTCGGGCGGTGCCCGGCACTGGCCGACGACGGCCGCTGCAGCATGCATGCGGACAAGCCGTCGATCTGCGGCGCGGTGCCGCTCGATCCGATGCTGCCGGACCGGTTGCAGTCACGCGTGCTCGCGCGGCGGCGCGAGGACACGGCGTGGCTCGGTGCGAACTGCATCGTCGGTGTGGACGACGGCACGGCTTCCGTCGATGCCGCGTCGGCGATACCGCTGGTCACGGCAGGGCAGGTCGTGGACCGCGCGGCGCTCGACGCGTTTCGCGACGCGCTCGCGTTCGAGCGCGCGGTGTGGCGCGACGCGGTGTTCGCATCGCTGATCGACGGTGGACCGCAAGTGCGCGATGCGTTGTCGCGGCTTGCGCCCGGCGGCTACCTGACGATGTCGATCGTGCCGGTGCTGCTGGCCGTCGCCTCGGTCTCCGCACATTGCCGCGCGCGATGCATCGACTTCATCGATGCGCAACGCGCGTTGATCGATGCCCGCGTCGACGCGGCGCTCGCGCGCCGGCGTCTCGACGACCGCCCGGCGACGCGCGAATTGCGCGGTTTCGCGGAAGCGCTCGGACGTGCGCGTCACGCACTCGCCGCGATGCCGGCAGCCACGCCGGCCACGGCGGCCACCCGCACGGACGCACCCCGCATCGACGCGTGGCTCGACGATCGGCACGACGCCGTCACGCTTACCTCCTGACGACAGCAGCACGCGATGCGTGCCTTACACTTGACGCTCTTTCAATCGTCTCCGACGGAGCGCGCATGTACGCATCGACCTTCATTTTCCGCGCTGGGCAATACGACGACGAATTCCATCGACTCGACCGGCAGATCGCCGACATGGCGCGCGCGACACCCGGCTATCTCGGCGAGGAAACCTGGGAGAACACGGAGGCGGGGCTGATCCAGAACGTCTACTACTGGGAATCCGAAGCGGCGTTGCAGCAACTGATCCAGCACCCCGCGCATCGGGAAGCGAAGGCGAAGCAGGCGCGCTGGCTGGACGGTTATCGCGTGGTGATCTCGCAGGTGCTGCGCGAGTACGGCGACGGCAAGCTCACGCAACCGCATGCGGGGCAGCCCGCGTGAATTGAATGCCGAATCGGCGCGTCGGGCTGCGCATCCGCGCACCGCGTCAAAGCGCCTCGACCAGCAGCCGGTTGCTCTTTTCGCAGTACTCGTGACACGCGGCACGCGCGGCGATCGACGCGCCGTGCACGAACTTCGGCGCGTCGGCACGGCGCGACATCGACACAACGATCGATGGCGGCGACGGCTGCAGCGGCAGCTCGACGACCTCGCCGCTCGCGATCAGCGCATCGACGAACAGCACCGGAATCGCGGCGACGCCGAAGCCGTCGCGCACGAGCTGCACGATCACCGAGATCGACGGCGAGCCGGTGATGCGCGTCTCCGACAGCGGCACACCATGCGCGTGCGCGAGCGTGCGCACGATGTCCTCGAGCGCACGGTGCGGCGCGGTACCGCGCCCGTAGGTCAGGATCGGCTGGCGCAGCACCTGGCGCGCCAGGCCCGTGCGCGTGGTCGGCAGCAGCCCCGCGCGCGCGATCCAGCGCACCGGATAGTTCGCGAGCGCGTCGCAGACGACCGACGCCTCGTCGCTGCCCTCCACCCGAATGATCAGATCGAGCTCGCCGGCCATCAGCCGGCGCTGCAGCACGACGCTGACGTCGACGGTCAGGTCGACCTCCAGTTGCGGATAGTCGGCGGCGAGGCGGCGCAGGTAGTGCGGCAGCCAGCTGTGCACGACCGTCTCGATCACGCCGAGCCGCAGCTTGCCGCGCAGCGCGCTTTCGCCGGCCGCGGCGGCCTGCAGCTCGTGCGTCGCCTCGACGACGGCCTTCGCATAGCCGAGCAGGTACTCGCCGTTCGGCGTGAGCCGGAACTCGCGGCTGTCGCGATCGACGAGCACGGTCTGCAATTCATCCTCGAGCGCCTTCAGGCGCTGCGAGATCGCGGCCGGCGTCGCGTGCAGCGCGGTGGCCGTCGTGCGGAAGTTGCGCAGCTTCGCGAGCGTGACGAAGGTTTCGAGAAAACGCGTGTTCATGGCGGTTGGCGGGATGGTGGACGCGCAGCTTGCCGGTGAAGAAAAGTGAACGGGACCGGGGAAAACCCGGAGATGCGTTAAGAAATTCTATACGCCGGGCGCAAAAAAACTCGTTGGCGGCAAAATTTTTTCTTTTCTATTCTTGGCCGTATCCGCTGACGCAATTGCGTTGGCCCGACGACATCCCGATCCGCCAACGACCATCATGACGCCTTCCGAATTCCGCCAGTCCGTACGCAGCGGCGCGTTCCGCCAGCCGACCGCCGGCCAGTGCGGCCCGTTCGCGCAAGCGAATCTCGCGATCCTGCCGAACGCGTACGCGCACGATTTCCTGCGCTTCTGCCAGGCGAACCCGAAGGCGTGCCCGCTGCTGGGCGTCGGCGAGCCGGGCGCGTTCCGGCTGGACGTGCTCGGCGAGGATCTCGACATCCGCACCGACGTGCCGAGCTACAACGTATACCGCGACGGTCGCCTGACCGAGCGGGTCGAATCGCTCGAGGCGCTGTGGCGCGACGATTTCGTCGTGTTCGCGATCGGCTGCTCGTTCTCGTTCGAGGACATGCTGGCGCGTGAAGGCATCGCGCTGCGCCACATCGAGGAGGGTCGCAACGTGCCGATGTACCGCACGTCGATCCCGAACCGCCGGGCGGGGATCTTCGGCGGCCAGCTGGTCGTGTCGATGCGGCCGCTGCGCGGCGCCGACGCGATCCGCGCGGTGCAGATCACGAGCCGGTTCCCGGGCGTGCACGGTGCGCCGGTCCATATCGGCCATCCGCGGGAACTGGGCATCGCCGATCTCGGCACGCCCGATTTCGGCGACGCGGTGACGGTGCGCGACGGCGAGCTGCCAGTGTTCTGGGCGTGCGGCGTGACGCCGCAAACCGCGCTGATGGAAGCGAAGCTGCCGCTCGCGATCGCGCATACGCCCGGCTACATGCTGATGACCGACATCACGAACGCGTCGCTCGCCGTGTTCTGACCCGGTCGGCACCCGCGGCCGGTACGGCCGCGGGTCCGGCCCCACCGCGGCGGCATGCCGCGACCGCAGACGATCCGCCCGGCCTCAGCGCGCAGCCGCGGCTGATGAATCGCGACGCACACACGACACGCGCGCCGCACGTACCGCACGCACCAAGAGCACGGCATTGACCGCACATTTCGACAGGAGCTTCACCATGGAAAGCAAGATCCTCGCGGCGCCCGCCGCCGACCCCGCGGGCCCCGCACGCAACGGCCTGTTCGGATGGTATGCGGACGCGCAGCCGCGCGAGCGCCGCGCGTTCTGGAGCTGCAAGGTCGGCTACATGCTCGACGGGATGGATACGCAGATGCTGTCGTTCGTGATCCCGACGCTCGTCGCGACCTGGGGCATCTCGTTCGCGGACGCCGGCTTCATCGGCACGATGACGTTGCTCGCGTCGGCGGTCGGCGGCTGGCTCGCCGGCATCCTGTCCGACCGGATCGGCCGCGTGCGCACGCTGCAGCTGACCGTGCTGTGGTTCGCGGTGTTCACCGCATTGTGCGGACTCGCGCAGAACTACCACCAGCTGCTCTCGGCGCGCGCGCTGATGGGCTTCGGCTTCGGCGGCGAATGGACGGCCGGCGCGGTGCTGATCGGCGAGGTGATCCGCGCGCGCGATCGCGGCAAGGCGGTCGGCCTCGTGCAGTCGGGCTGGGCGATCGGCTGGGGGCTGTCGGCGCTGCTGTATGCGCTGCTGTTCTCGGTGCTGCCGGCCGAACAGGCATGGCGCGCGCTGTTCCTCGTCGGCCTCGCGCCGGCGCTGCTGGTGGTGGTGATCCGCCGCTACGTGAAGGAACCGGACGTCTACGAGAAGGAGAAGGCCGCGCAGGCGCAGGTGGCCGACGCGCCGCGCCTCACGGAAATCTTCGCGCCGAAGCTGCTGTCGACGACGCTGCGCGCGGCGTTGCTGACGACCGGCGCACAGGGCGGCTATTACGCGATCACGACCTGGCTGCCGACCTTCCTGAAGACGGAGCGGCACCTGACCGTGATGGGCACGGGCGGCTATCTCGCGATGATCATCGTCGGCTCGTGGGTCGGCTACCTGACGAGCGCCTACCTGACCGACCGCCTCGGCCGCAAACCGAACTTCATCCTGTTCGCGCTCGGCTCGATGGTGATCGCGTTCGCCTATACGTCGCCGGTGCTGAACCTCACGAACGCGTCGATGCTGTGGCTCGGCTTCCCGCTCGGGTTCTTCGCGTCGGGCATCTTCTCCGGGATGGGCGCGTTCCTCACCGAGCTGTTCCCGACGCGGGTGCGCGGCTCGGGGCAGGGCTTCTGCTACAACGTGGGCCGCGCGGTCGGCGCCCTGTTCCCGTTCCTGATCGGCGCGCTGTCGAAGCACTACGGGCTCGGCGCGAGCATCGGAATCTTCGCGGTCGCCGCCTACGGCGTGATGATCGTCGCCGCGCTGACGCTGCCCGAAACCCGCGGCCGCGAACTCGACGCCGCATAAGCGGGCGCCGGCCCGCCGCCTTACCTCTTCCCTTAAATCGAAGCCCTCACGCGGCGCGCGACGCGCGCCGTGCGGCGGCGCTCGTCCTTCGCTTCAACGACGCATCGAGTTCATCGCCATGACTGACCGACACACTTTCCCCGTTTCCTCCGACGCCGCGCGCTGGCAATTCTGGATCGACCGCGGCGGCACCTTCACCGACATCGTCGCGCGCCGGCCCGACGGCTCGCTCGTCACGCACAAGCTGCTGTCGGAGAATCCCGAGCAGTATCGCGATGCGGCCGTGGCCGGCATCCGCCACCTGCTCGGCCTGGCCGACGGCGAGCCGATCACGCCCGAACGCGTCGACATGGTGAAGATGGGCACGACGGTCGCGACCAACGCGCTGCTCGAACGCAAGGGCGAACGCACCGCGCTCGCGACGACGCGCGGCTTTCGCGACGTGCTGCGCATCGCCTATCAGAACCGGCCGCGCCTGTTCGATCTCGACATCGTGCTGCCCGATGCGCTGTACGAGACCGTCGTCGAGGTCGACGAGCGGATCGGCGCGCACGGCGACGTCGTCGTGCCGCTCGACGTGCAAAGCGCGGAAACCGAGCTGCGCCGCGTGTTCGACTCGGGCGTGCAGGCGCTGGCCATCGTGCTGATCCACGGCTATCGCTACACCGCGCACGAGCGCGCGCTGGCCGAACTCGCACGCCGGATCGGCTTCACGCAGGTGTCCGTGTCGCACGAGGTGTCGCCGCTGATGAAGATGGTGTCGCGCGGCGACACGACCGTGGTCGACGCGTACCTGTCGCCGATCCTGCGCCGCTACGTCGAGCAGGTCGCGCACGAGATGCCCGGCGTGAACCTGCAGTTCATGCAGAGCAGCGGCGGCCTGACGCGCGCCGATGCGTTCCAGGGCAAGGACGCGATCCTGTCCGGCCCGGCCGGCGGCATCGTCGGGATGGTGCGCGCCGCGCGTGCGGCCGGCTTCGAGCGCGTGATCGGCTTCGACATGGGCGGCACGTCGACCGACGTGTCGCACTACAACGGCGAATTCGAGCGCGTGTTCGAGACGCAGGTGGCCGGCGTGCGGATGCGTGCGCCGATGATGAGCATCCACACGGTCGCGGCCGGCGGCGGCTCGGTGCTCGGCTTCGACGGCGCGCGGCTGCGCGTCGGGCCCGAATCGGCCGGCGCGAACCCGGGGCCGGCCGCGTACCGGCGCGGCGGGCCGCTGACCGTGACCGACTGCAACGTGATGCTCGGCAAGATCCAGCCCGATCATTTCCCGCGCGTGTTCGGCCCGCACGCGGACCAACCGCTCGACCGAGACGGCGTCGCCGCGAAATTCGCTGCGCTCGCCGATGCGATCCACGCCGCGACCGGGCGGCGCGAGACGCCCGAGGCGCTCGCCGAAGGATTCCTCGAGATCGCGATCGGCAGCATGGCGAACGCGATCAAGAAGATCTCGGTGCAGCGCGGCCACGACGTGTCGGGCTACGTGCTGACGACCTTCGGCGGCGCGGGCGGCCAGCACGCGTGCGGCGTGGCCGACGCGCTCGGAATGACGCAGGTGTTCGCGCATCCGCTCGCGGGCGTGCTGTCCGCCTACGGGATGGGCCTCGCCGACCAGACCGCGATGCGCGAGCGCGCGGTGGAGGCGGTGCTGTCCGACGCGTCGCTGCCGGCGCTGAACGCGACGCTCGACCGGCTGACCGACGACGCGGTCGGCGCGCTGCTCGAACAGGGCGTGCCGCCGGAACGCATCGCGACCGAGCGGCGCGTGCACCTGCGCTACCAGGGCACCGATTCCGCGCTCGACGTGCCGGCCGGCAGCGTCGCCGCGATGCAGCAGGCGTTCGAAGCCGCGTACCGGCAGCGTTACGCGTTCCTGATGCCCGGCACGCCGCTGGTCGCCGAACTGGCCTCGGTCGAGGCGATCGGCCGCTCCGATGCGCCCGTCGAGATCGCGCCGCTCGCGTCGCGCGACGAGGGCGCGGCGCCGCAGGCCCACAGCGCCGTGCGGTTCCATTCCGGCGGCCAATGGCACGATGCGGCGCTGTACGTGCGCGACACGCTGCTCGCCGGCGACACGATCGACGGCCCGGCGATCGTCGCGGAGAAGAACGGCACGACCGTCGTCGAACCCGGCTGGCGCGCGCGGATGACCGCGCAGGGCAACCTCGTGCTGACGCGCACGACGCCGCTGCCGACGCGCCGCTCGCTCGGCACCGACGCCGATCCGGTGCGGCTCGAGATCTTCAACAACCTGTTCATGTCGATCGCCGAGCAGATGGGGCTGCGGCTGCAGAACACCGCGTACTCGGTGAACATCAAGGAGCGGCTCGACTTCTCGTGCGCGATCTTCGACGGCGACGGCAACCTGATCGCGAACGCGCCGCACATGCCCGTGCACCTGGGATCGATGGGCGAGAGCATCCGCACGGTGATCGAGTGCAACCGCGGCCGCATGCGCGACGGCGACGTGTTCATGCTGAACGACCCGTATCACGGCGGCACGCACCTGCCCGACGTCACCGTCATCACGCCGGTGTTCGCGGACGGCTCGGACACGCCGCTGTTCTACGTTGGCTCGCGCGGCCATCACGCGGACATCGGCGGCACGACGCCGGGCTCGATGCCGCCCGATTCGACGCACATCGATGAAGAGGGCGTGCTGATCGACAACTGGCAGCTCGTGTCGGCCGGCGTGCTGCGCGATGCGGACACGCGCGCGCTGCTCGCGTCGGGCCGCTACCCGGCGCGCAACGTCGAGCAGAACATGGCCGACCTGCGCGCGCAGGTCGCCGCGAACCAGAAGGGCGTCGACGAGCTGCGGCGGATGGTCGCCCAGTTCGGCCGCGACGTCGTGCTCGCATTCATGGGGCACGTGCAGGACAACGCGGAAGAGGCGGTGCGGCGTGTGATCGGCGCGCTGCAGGACGGCGCGTACCGCTATCCGCTCGACAACGGCGCGGAGATTCGCGTCGCGATCCGCGTGGATCGCGCGGCGCGGCGCGCCGAGATCGATTTCACCGGTACCTCCGCGCAGCTCGACAACAACTTCAACGCGCCGAAGGCCGTCTGCATGGCCGCGGTGCTGTACGTGTTCCGTACGCTGGTCGGCGACGACATCCCGTTGAACGCCGGCTGCCTCAAGCCGCTCACGGTGATCGTGCCGGCGCGCTCGATGCTGAACCCCGAGTATCCGGCGGCGGTCGTGTCGGGCAACGTCGAGACGTCGTCGGCGATCACCAATGCGCTGTACGGCGCGCTCGGCGGCGTCGCGTCGAGCCAGGGGACGATGAATAACTTCACATTCGGTAACGCTCAGTACCAGTACTACGAGACGATCGCGGGCGGCAGCGGCGCGGGTGACGGCTTCGCGGGCGTCGGCGCGGTGCAGACGCACATGACGAACTCGCGCCTGACCGACCCGGAAGTGCTCGAATGGCGCTACCCGGTGCGGCTCGACTCGCACCGGCTGCGCGCGGGCTCCGGCGGCGGCGGGCGTTGGCGCGGCGGCGACGGCGCGGTGCGGCGGATCCGCTTCCTCGAGCCGATGACCGCGTCGATCCTGTCGAACAACCGGATCCATGCGCCGTTCGGCGCGGCGGGCGGCGAGGCCGGCGCGCTCGGTCGCAACACGATCGAGCGGGCCGACGGCACGGTCGAGACGCTCGAGCATATCGGCCGCGCGCAGATGGCGCCGGGCGACGTGTTCGTCGTCGAAACGCCGGGCGGCGGCGGTTACGGCACGGCGGGCTGAGCGGTGCCCCGCAACGGTGCGGAAGCGGTGCGGCGGCGTGCCCGCCGGACGGTTTTCACGCGTCGCGGCGGGGCGATCGTACCGGTTCCATTGATGGGCGCGGCAAGGCCGCTGCGCCGCGACGATATATTCACTGGCATCGATCGGCGCGATATTGCCACGCGTATGGGAATAAAGACGGGCATTCCCGCATAAACGGAAATGGAAATTCCCCGCTTCCCCGCTCGGCGCAATGCGATCCGACCCCCGCGGAATGCGTTGTGGCCGAGCGCTCCGGGGCGACCGAGATTTCCCGCAAACGCCCGTCCGGTCGGGCGCTCCGCTGATCCTGTCGCCCCGCTTCGGGGCCTTGCGCCCGCCCGCGCCCGTCCGCGCCCGTCCCGCCAGTCACGAAAAAGCCGCTGTGCCAATCGAGTCCCGATTCCTTGACACCCCCTTCCGAATGTGAGTGCCATTCTTGATTGTCATTTGATAAGATGGGTTCCATCATTCGTTTGGAAAAACCTGCGCGCGAGATGCGCAAACGCCGGGTCGCATTGGTTGGAAACAATTACGGAACGAGGGCCGCTGTCATGGCCATCACGACTGCCCCGCCGGGTACGCGCGCCGCGCGCCCGGGGATCGGGAGCGGCCAGCTCGCCTCCGTCTACACTGTGCGTTTTTTCTGGATCGGGGCGTGTCCATGGATGACGAAAACGATAGCGCGGTGCTTGAAGCGCACGTCGGTACGCGCAGCCCCTGCTGGCGTCTCGGCAGCGACAGCAATGCGCTGGAGCTGGCCGCCGTTCGCGGCTTGACCAACGTCGCGGTGGCGCTGACCGGCGAACAGGCCGCGCGGATCCGCGCGCTCACCGGCGTCACGTCGCACCTCGTGCTCGACCTCGTGCTGTTCGGCGACACGGTCAGCCTCCATCTGGTCGGCCGGAAGGTCGATACCTCGAACTGGGCCGGCACGGCCTCCGCCTATTCCGATACCGCGTCGGTTGCGAGCGACCTCTCGCACGGGCTCGCGTTCGCCGAGCAGGTCGTGTCCGAAGTGAATTCGCTCGTCGTGATCCTCGACCGCAACGGCATGGTGCAGCGCTTCAATCGCCTGTGCGAGGAAGTGACGGGCAAGCGCGAGGTCGACGTGATCGGCCGCAGCGCGTTCGAGCTGTTCATGAGCCCCGAGCAGGGCGCGCAGTCGCGCACCAACATCACCGGCTTTTTCGCGAGCAACTGTTCGTTCGCGGTCGAGCGCTACATCAACACGGTCAACGGCCCTCGCCTGTTCCAGTTCCGCAACAAGTTCGTGCAGAGCGGCAGCGGCGTCGACGAGCAGTACCTGATCTGCTCGGGCGTCGACGTGACCGAGGAGCGCAACGCGCAGCTGCGGCTCAGCGAACTCGCGAACACCGACATGCTGACCGGCCTGCCGAACCGCCATGCGATCAGCGAGCGCATCGGCGCGGCGCTGGCCGCGGATCGCACCGACATGCGCGGCCAGGTCGGCATCCTGTTCCTTGATCTCGACAACTTCAAGCGCGTCAACGATCACTACGGGCACATCACCGGCGACCGCCTGCTGCAGGATGTGTCCACGATCATCAGCGGCTGCCTGCCGTCCGGCGCGACGCTCGCGCGGCTTGGCGGCGACGAATTCCTGGTGCTGTTCGAGCACGGCACGCGGCCGCTGCTCGAAGCGACCGCGCAGATCATCCTCGAACGGCTGCGCACGCCGATCCACCTCGGGCTGATGGAGGTCTACACGAGCTGCTCGATCGGCATCGCGATGTATCCGCAGCACGGCGATTCGCTCGAAACGCTGATCCGCAGCGCCGACACCGCGATGTACGTCGCGAAGGAAGAAGGCAAGCATACGTATCGCGTGTTCTCGCTGGAGATGAACCAGAAGGTCGCGATGTACATGTGGCTCGACACGAACCTGCGCAAGGCGCTCGAGGAGGAGCAGTTCGTGCTGCACTACCAGCCGGTCATCGACCTCGCGACCGGCGACGTGCACGCCGTCGAGGCGCTGATCCGCTGGCAGTCGCCCGATCGCGGGCTCGTCGCGCCGGTCGAGTTCATCCACTTCGCGGAGGAGTCGGGGCTGATCGCGCCGCTCGGACGCTGGGTGATGCGCACTGCGGCTGCACAGGCCGCCGCATGGAAGGCGAAGGGGCTCGACGTGCGGATCGCGGTGAACGTGTCCGCGCGGCAACTGCAGGACATGAACATCGTCCATCAGTTCGCGTCGATTCTCGCCGGCGCGGGGCTGAAGCCGAGCCTCGTCGACATCGAGCTCACCGAAAGCAGCTTCATCGAGGACGAAGAATCGGCGCACGAGCTGATGAAGGAGTTCCGCCAGCTCGGCGCGAAGATTCACCTCGACGATTTCGGCACCGGTTATTCGTCGCTGTCGCAGCTGTCACGGCTGCCGCTCGATTCGATCAAGCTCGATCGCAGCTTCATCACGGGCATCGACCGCAACCCGCGCTCGCAGGCGCTGGTGCGCTCGGTCGTGTCGCTCGCCAGGGCACTGAGTTTCTCGGTGGTCGCCGAAGGCGTCGAGACGCATGCGGAAGCGGATTTCCTCAAGCAGGTCGACGTCGACCACGCGCAGGGCTTCTACTTCGCGCGGCCGATGCCGGCCCAGGCGTTCGAAGCCTGGCTCGCGGAAACGAGAAAGCTCAGGCTGATCGCCTGAGCCTTCCCCGCAAGACGGCGCGCGCCGCCCACCACGCGGCGGCGCGCGCCACTCACGTCACACCGTGCGCAGCTTCGACACGCGCCGGTTCTGCAGCATCACCAGGCGTTCCATGTACGCGAGATCCTTCGGCTCGATCGTGAACGCCGCGTGAACCCATTCCTCGGTGATGTCCATCAGCTCGGAACGCGTGATCTGGAACACGCGCTCGCGTGCGCGCAGCATCGCGCGGATGCCGTTCAGCTTCGGCTTCGTCACGTCGATGAAGGTGCGCGTCGCGAGATACGCGTCGCCCGCGTCGAACGTCTGGTCGACCAGCCCGCGATCCTCGTACCACTCGGCCGCATGCGCCTCGCCGGACGAGATCAGCGATTCCGCGAGCCCGCGGTCCGCCTTGCGCGCGACCAGCGAATAGCCGCCCATGCCCGGGAACAGGTTGAACGCGATCTCGGGAAAGCCGAGCTTTGCGCCCTTCTGCGCGAGCATGTAGTGGTGCGCGAGGGCGGCTTCGAAGCCGCCGCCCAGCGCGCTGCCTTCGACCATCGCGATCGAGATCGCACCGGTGCCGAAGCCCGTGTAGATCTCGTACACGCCGTCGATGCACGAGCGTGCGTAGGCCATCAACTGATCGCGGCGGCCGCTGCGGATCGCGTCGACGAAGAAGCTCAGGTCGCCGCCGACGTTGAACAGCTCGGGCACGAGCGAACCCGTCACCCAGAAGTCGAACGGCAGGCCGGAGTCGCGTGCGACGCGCGCGAGATGGATGATGTCGGTGACGAGTTGCTGGTTGAAGCACGGCCGCGGCTCCGATCGCAGCATCATCCACATGATGTTGCGGCCTTCTTCGTAGAACGCGGTCAGTTGCGTGAGTTCACCTGCTTCGTAAAACGGACGGCACGCCGGATGAGATTGGAGTTGCATGGTATGTCCTCGGTGAGATGTGGTTTTGCAAAGAGCATCGCGGCCGGCGCCGTGGACAAATGCCCCCGCACGGCGCCGGCCGCGAGGCACCGCCATTGTTGCGCGCACACAAAAGCCGAAATGCGGGGAACAACGCACGACGGGGACGAGGAGGGGCATCGCGTTCGATGTGAACCGTGCGGACCATGCGAGCCGTGAACGACCGGATCGATGCGATCGCTTGGCGGAAGAACGTGGGGGGGTAGCGGGGTAGCGGAGGCAGTGTGACGATGCGATGACGATCGGCGCGGGCACGCCGTCCGGGGAGATGTGTGGCGCGTCGGTCGCTTACGCGCTGAAAGCGACGCCGCGCCGTCGATCGCGTCTCATGGAATGTGCGGACTGGTGCAGCGGCCGGGTGTCGGCTAGCGTTAGAGGATGACGCCGCCGCGCCCGGCGCTCCGGGAGGGGACCATGGCCGCACTCCAGAAGATGTGGCAGCTGCTCGTCGGCAAGCCGCTGGACCCGCTCGATCCGCGCACGCGCCATGCGATCGCCGTGACGCCGTTGCTGGCCTGGGTCGGGCTCGGCGCCGACGGCTTGTCGTCGTCGTGCTACGGCCCGGAGGAGGCATTCCTCGCGCTCGCGCACCACACGCCGCTCGCGCTGTTCCTGGCGCTCGCCACCGCCGCGACCGTGTTCATCATTGCGCTTGGCTACAATCAGGTGATCGAACTGTTCCCGACTGGCGGCGGCGGCTATCGCGTCGCGACGTCGCTGCTCGGGTCGAAGCCGGGCCTCGTGTCGGGCGCTGCGCTGCTGGTCGACTACGTGCTGACCGTCGCGACGTCGCTCGCGAGCGGCGTCGACGCGTTCTTCAGCCTGCTGCCGGTCAGCGCGCAGGCGTTCAAGCTCGCCACCGAGATCGTGCTGATCCTGCTGATGACGGGGCTCAACTTCCGCGGGATGCGCGAATCGATCATGGTGATGCTGCCGATCTTCATCGGCTTCGTCGTGCTGCATTTCGGGCTGATCGTGTATGGCGTCGCGGTGCACGGCGGCAACCTCGCGACGGTCGTGCCCGACGCCGTGCACGAGGCGCACGGGATGTCGCAATCGCTCGGCGTATTCGTGATGCTCGCGCTGCTGATGCGCGCGTTCTCGCTCGGCGGCGGCACTTACACGGGCCTCGAGGCCGTGTCGAACAACGTGAACATGCTTGCCGATCCGCGCGTGCCGAACGGCAAGGTGACGATGTGGTACATGTCGACGTCGCTCGCGTTCACGGCCGGCGGCATCATCCTGCTGTACATGCTGTGGCACGCGCGGCCCGTCGACGGCCAGACGCTCAACGCGGTCGTGTTCGGCAGCGTGATCGACCATCTCGGGCTCGGCTCCGCTTTCGCACGTCACGCGCTGCTCGCGGCCGTGCTCGCGTTCGAGGCCGGGCTGCTGCTGGTCGGCGCGCAGACGGGGTTCCTCGACGGGCCGGCCGTGCTGTCGAACATGGCGTCGGACTCGTGGGTGCCGCGCCATTTCCGCGACCTGTCGACACGTCTCGTGCGGCAGAACGGCATCGTGGTCGTCGGCCTGTCGGGCCTCCTGATCCTGCTGTGGACGCACGGCAGCGTCGACGTGCTGGTCGTGCTGTACAGCATCAACGTCTTCCTCACGTTCAGCTTGTCGCTGCTCGGGCTGTGCACATACTGGTGGCGCCATCGCAGCGAGCACGGCTGGTTCAAGCACTTCTTTCTGTCGGCGCTCGGGTTCAGCGTGACGGCGACCGTGCTCGTCATCACGCTGATCGAGAAATTCACCGCCGGCGGCTGGCTCACGGTGCTCGTGACGAGCGCGGTGATCGCGCTGTGCATCATGATCAACCGCCACTACGCGTACACGCGCGCGCAGCTTGCGAAGGAAGATGCGCTGTTCTCGGGAGCGCCGCCGGAAGTCGACGAGGCCGCCGCGCCCGGCCGGCCCGATCCGTCGCAACCGACGGCCGTGCTGCTGGTCGGCAAGCATCGCGGTGCGAGCATGCACGCGCTGCTGTGGGTCAATCGGTTGTTTCCGGGGCACTTCCGCAACGTGATCTTCCTCGCGGTGGGCGAGGTCGACGCGAAGGCGTACGACGGGCACGAGCATCTCGAGCGGCTGCGTCACACGATCACCGAGGCGCTCGACTACTACGTCGCGCACTGCCGCCGCAACGGCATCGCGGCCGACTACCGGATCGCATTCGGCACCAACCCGGTGGTCGAATTCATGAACCTCGCGTCGTCGACGCTCGATGCGTATCCGAACGCCGTGTGCTTCGCGAGCAAGCTGATCTTCCGGCGCGTGAATTTCCTGACCGCATGGCTACACAACCAGACGCCGGTCGAACTGCAGGCGCGACTGCATGTCGAGGGCAGGCAGATGGTGCTGTTGCCGATGAACGTCGGGTAGCGGCGCGGACGAAGCGGGGACTGCGGGCCGATGAAAGCGAACGTCCGGCATGACGAAATCGCGTACGAGCTGAACGGCCAAGCCGCAGCCGCAACGCACTGACCCGATGCCGGACCCGTGCCTGACCGACACGGACGCGAAGAACCTGCGCAAGACGATGGAGTCGCGCCTGCAGCGCGACAACGTCGACTGCACGATCACGAACTGGAACTACGCGGGCACCACGCTGAAGATCGCGCTGGCCTGCGCGAACGAACAGGAGCGCGGCAAGCGCGTCGGCAGATTGCTGCTGATGCATCGATCTCGCGATACACATACGGCCACCCGCGCGCCGGAAGCTTGAATGCATCACGGCGTTACATAAAATAAGAATAGGCACTTCGTGCTATCCGGCCTCTACGCCGCAAGTGAACCCGGCCGCGCGATGCGCGCAGCGTTCCGGGCGAACGTCCGGTTCAGGAGAGCGGGGAATGGCCGCGGGGCCGCGCCACGACCGGCAGCGGCAAGCGCCGCACGGTCTCGCGGCGACGACGAGGGAAAAAATGACGATGATGGTTACGTTTCGGTCAACCGCCGCACCGGACATCGTGATGTTGCGCGATCTGGCGCAGTACCTGTTGGGACTCGTCGGCAAGGAGCTCGACGTTCGTGGGGTGATTTCCCCTGACGAATTGCCGGGCGCGATCGCGCGGCTCGAGCAGGCGATCACGGATGACGTGGCGCGGGAAAGCGCGCACGAGCGTTCAACGCAGGCGCTGCGCACCGAGCTGCCGCCGCATGCGGGCGGGCTCGCGCAACGCGCGTGGCCGCTGCTGGACATGATGCGTGCGGCCCACGAACAGGGCCGGCACGTGATGTGGGGTGTGTAGGCGCGCGACGCGCGCCGGCTACCCGGGAACCGGACCTCCGCTGCAAGGCCGACGGCGTGGCGTCGCAAGACGCCATACCGTCGGCCGTTTTTTTTGCGCGGGGCGCTTTCCGCTTACGAATGGTGGTGCGTATGCGAGCGTTCCGAGCGCCGCGACGTCCGGTGCAAGAGCCGGTCACGTATGCGCTCGCGGCTGCGCTGCTCCGCGAAGAACAGCACCGCGAACACGAGGACCGCGAGCAGCAGGATGATCGCGACGATACCGTTTTCCATGTCGCCTCCGGCAGGTTGGGGAGCGATGGATGCCATCGGCCGGCGTCAGCCGGTCGGCATGGGCATCAAGAGGCCGGTGAGCTTCATGTCGATGAAGCGCTTGCCCAGTGCGATCGCGACCCGGCGCGCATCCGCGTCGTTGCGGAACACGTGGTGCCCGGGGGGCGAGCAGATGCGCGTCGTGGCGGCCGTCGGCGTCGCGCCAGCACACGACGGCGCGCGGCGGGTACAGCGCGCCGAGCGGGAGGCCTTCGCCGGCCACCGGATCGACCCGCGCGCCCACGCGGCTCTCATATTGATGGTAGGTCAGACAGAGCGGGGACTCCATGGTGATTCCCTTCACGGGCGCCGGTCGTTCCGACCCCGCGCCGCGAACGCCCACGTCGCGGCACGCGCGCGGCGTACGAACGAGGGCCCGGCTGCGTTCACGTCAGCATCGGCATCGCTTCGATCAGCGCGATCCCGAGCAACGCGCCGATCGCGGCGCCGACCAGCTTCGGATGCCACCGCTCGAGATGCAGCGCCGTGAGCAGCGCCCCGATCAGGATCACGCCCAGCAGCGCGAACGCGATCACGAGATAACCGATTTCGAAATCGTTGTTGATCAGCATGATGTCTCCTTCCCGATGCAGGCGTGTCGAATTCGCGGGATCGTCATTCGTTTCGGCGACGTCGCGCGCACGTTTTCACTGTCTGAATTGTATGTCATAACGTGATATAAAAAGCGATCGCGCGCGGAGCAGATCGTGAAAGTACGACCGCCCCCTGCATCACGCGTGCGGCGCTTCTCCGCCCACATGTTGCGTCGCGGCGCGACCGGCCGCGCCGCGGCTTGACGCTCGCGGGCACGTCACCCACACTGGGTTGAACGACGGGGCGCGGCGCGCGGATGCGTGCCCGTCGCGTCCCGACATGAACACGAACGCGCGGAGAGCTTCGACGTGATGCGTTTTCCGTTCCGATCGACCGGCCGCCTGCCGTACCGCGCCGCCGCGTTCGCGGTGGCCGTCGCCGCTGCCGCGCTCGCGCAGCCCGCGTTGGCCGATTCGGGTGACGAAGCGCCCGTCACGCTCGTCAGCGATGTCCACGTATTCGTGATCCAGCACGACGGCTCGCTCGACGAGGAAGACGATTCGACACTGCGCGCGAACGATGCGAACGGGATCGACGCGATCGCGCAACGCTACGTCTGGTTCGACAAGAACCTGGAGAAGGTCGACCTGGTCGCGGCCGAGACGATCGATCGCGGCGGCGTCGCGCATCCGGTCGGGCCCGACGGCATCCGCGACGTCCAGGAGCCGCGTTCGGCCGGCGCGCCGACCTTCCAGGACGGCCTGCTGCGCACCGTCGTGTTTCCCGGCGTCGAAGCCGGGTCGAGTACGCGCATCGCGTTCCGCAAGGCGCGCACGAAGCCCGTCAACGCCGGTTACTTCGGCTACTACGTCGAACCGTCGCGCGAGCCGGTGGAGAACCAGCGGCTGATCTTCGACGTGCCGGCGGACATGCCGCTGCAGGCGGACGCGCGCGGCTACGTCGCGCTGCCGCCGGTCACGGCGAACGGCCGCACGCGTTATACGTTCGATTACCGGCACGGCGCGTACGACCGGATCGAGAGCGGCTCGGTCGGCTATCCGACCTACGGCGACCGGCTCGTGGTGTCCACGCTGCCCGACTATGCGGCGTTCGCCGCGCGCTATCGCAACGCGGCCGTCGACTCGGGCGCGAACGATCCGGCCGTCGTGCAGCTGGCGCGCGCGCTCACCGCCGACGTCGCCGATCCGCACGACAAGGCGCGCCTCCTGTATGACTGGGTGCAGGCGAACGTGCGCTACGTCGCGCTTTTTCTCGGCGAGACGGCCGCCGCGCCGCATCGCGTGACGGACATCCTGCGCAACCGCTACGGCGACTGCAAGGACCACGTCGCGCTGTTCGGCGCGTTGCTCGCGGCGGTCGGCATCCGCAGCGAACCGGTGCTGATCAACCTCGGCTCCGTGTACACGCTGCCCTCCGTGCCCGGCTACGGCGGCGGCGCGATCAATCACGCGATCACGTGGCTGCCCGGTCTCGGTCTCTACGCGGACACCACGACGAGCGGCATCGCGTTCGGCTATCTACCGCCGATCGTGATGGACCGGCCGGCGCTGCTCGTCGACTCCGGCGTGCTGTCGCGCACACCGGCCACGCAGCCGAAGCGCCGCACCGCGCGCGTGGAGATCGATGCGGCGCAACCGGGCGCCGCGCGGTTTCACGCGCTCGTCGTGGACGACGGCTGGACCGCGGAGCTCGAACGCACGCTGTTTCGCCGCGCGCCGCCCGAGCGCGTGCGGCAGCTCGCGAACGAACGCCTGCGGCAAAGCGGCTTGCGGGGCCGCGCACGGATCTCGACCGGCGAACGCCGCGCGACGGACGGGCCGTTCGACGTGACGTATGACGGCACGCTCGATCACGTCGTGTGGCCGGACGGCACGACCGCCGTGCCCGCGCTGTCGAGCGTCACGGGCGGCATCGCGACGCAGGTCGAGGGGTGGCTGGCCGAACCGATGCGCACGCAGCCGTGGGTATGTCTCGGTGGCACGTTCGACGAGACCGGCCAGATCGCGCTGCCGGCCGGCGTCGCGGTGACCGACCTGCCGACCGATACGGCCGTGCACGACCGCTTCGTCGACTTCACATCGCATTACGTATTCGATGCGGCCGCGCACATCGTGCAGGTCACGCGCCGGATGACGGCGACGTTCGGCCGGCAGGTCTGCACGCCCGACGAGTACACGGCGCTGCGCGCGTCGCTCGAACGCATCGAGCGCGACACGCAGGCGCAGATCGTCGTGCGGGCAAGGCAACGTTGAACGCCGGGCGCGGCGCATGCGGCGCTCGGCACGATCGGACGCGCGGCCGGACTCGGCCGATGCGCGGGAGACGAACATGACGAAGCGGGAAGAGGAAATCGCCGACCTGTCGAAGGAATTGCTGGGCCGGATCGTGCAGGGCGCGATGATGAGCGGCGCGCCGGTGGATGCGCAACAGTGCGCGGCGCTGGCCGTGCGCTGCGCGACGGCGCTGGTCGATCGGCTCGAGGCACGCAGCGGCTGAGCGGAGTCGTCGCAGGCGAAGACGGAGCGAACGAAGCCGGGGCGACTCGACAGGCGTTCGCCCGGGCCCGCGTTGTACGTGACGCGTTACACGTCGGCGTGCGTGTCGCCTTCCGCGCGCACCGCGCCCGGCGGCCGCCCGACCACGCGCTTGAACGCCCGGCTGAACGCGGCGAGCGACCCGTAGCCGAGCCGGTACGCAACGGCCTCGATCGTCTCGCGGTCGCGTGCGATCCACTGCGCGGCGAGCCGCATCCGCAGCTCGGTCAGGTAGCGCACGGGCGTCATCCCGGTGGCCGCGAGAAAGCGCTCCGCGAACACCGAGCGTGACACGCCCGCTTCGGCGGCCAGTTCCGACACGCTCCAGTTGCGCCCCGGATCGCGATGCAGCGCGACGATCGCGCGACCGAGCTTCGGTTCGCGCAGCGCCTGCACCCAGCCCGTCGCGTCGCCGCATCCGCACTCGACCCAGCCACGCACGATGAACGCGGCGACCACGTCCGCGAGCCGCGCGAGGATGCCCGCGAAGCCCGCGCGTTCGGCGCACGATTCGCGCTCCATCGCGTCGAGCATCGGGCGGATTTCCGGGTAGCGCGCGAGCAGCGTGCCGACGTGCATGAACTCCGGCATCGTCCCGACGAGCGGCTGCATGCCGCCGAGATCGAGTTCCATGCACGCGCTGAAGATCAGCGCGTCGCCGGCGGCCGGCTCCGCCGCGGCGCACGACGTCGCGGCCACCGACGCGACCGTGTCGCAGATCTTCGCGACCTCGAACCCGCCGATCTCGCGGCACGGCGCATCCGGATCGGACACCAGCGCATGCGTGCGGCCGTGCGGCAGCAGGATCGCATCGCCGGCCTCGAGCCGCACCATCGTGCCGGCCGCGTCGCGCAGCAGCACGGGCCCGCGCCCGACGAAATGGAACTGCGCGCGGCCCGGCGCATGGCCGAAGCTCAGCCCGAACGGCCGCGGCACCTGGATCCGGCGGTACTGCACGCCGCTCAGGCGCATGCCCAGCAGCAACTCGCTGACGAGGTCGTGCACGTCGGGCACGGGGGGAAGCAGTGGCTCGGCCATTTTGAGATTCGGACGATCGATCAACAAGAACGGATTGTATGTCATAGACCGTCCTGCCGTGGTTCCCTACGATAGGCCGTCATCAGTACTTTCCCTATCTCACTCGGAACGACGCATGAATCCCGGAATCTCCTCTGCCGCCGCCCCGGCGGCTCCCCGCGCCCCGGCCTGGGGTGCCGTCTTCGCGATGACGCTCGGCGTGTTCGGACTCGTCACCGCCGAATTCCTGCCCGCGAGCCTGCTCACGCCGATGGCCGACAGCCTCGGCGTGACCGAAGGCGTGGCCGGCCAGGCCGTCACGGCTACCGCGACCGTCGCGCTCGTCACGAGCCTGCTGATCTCGGCGCTGACGCGCACGATCGACCGCCGGCGCGTGCTGCTCGCGTTCTCCTTGCTGCTCGTCGCATCGAATCTCGCAGTCGCGTTCGCGCCCGACCTGACGACGCTGCTGATCGGCCGCGTCGTGCTCGGCGTCGCACTCGGCGGCTTCTGGACGATGGCGACGGCCACCGCGATGCGGCTCGTGCCGACCGCGATGGTGCCGCGCGCGCTGTCGATCATCTTCAGCGGCGTGGCGGTCGCGACGATCGCATCGGCGCCGATGGGCAGCTACTTCGGGCACCTGATCGGCTGGCGCAACGTGTTCCTGATCGCGGCCGGGCTCGGCGGCGTCGCGTTCGTGTCGCAGGTGATGACGCTGCCGTCGATGCCGCCGAGCGGCACGACGCGGCTGCGCACGCTCGTCGACGTGCTGCGCCGGCCGACCGTCGGCCTCGGGATGTTCGCGACGATCCTCGTGTTCACCGGGCATTTCGCGTTCTTCACGTATCTGCGGCCGTTCCTCGAACAGGTCGCCGGCGTCGGCGTGAACGGGCTGTCGGCGATCCTGCTCGGCTACGGGATCGCGAACTTCGTCGGCACGTCGCTCGCGGGCCGCGTGCTCGAACACCGGCTGCGGCCGATGCTGATCGGGATGCCGGCGCTGATGGTCGTACTCGGCATCGCGCTCGTCGCGCTCGGCCGAGCGCCGATGATCGACGCGGTGCTCGTCGCGTTGTGGGGGATGGCGTTCGGCGGCGTGCCGGTCGCCTGGTCGACGTGGGTCACGCGCACGGTGCCCGATGAAGCCGAGAGCGCGGGCGGGCTGATCGTCGCGGCGATTCAGCTCGCGATCGCGACGGGCGCGGCGGCCGGCGGCGTCGTGTTCGACGCGAATGGCGCGGGCGGCGTGTTCCTGGGCGCGGCCGCGGTGCTGGCCATCGCGGTCGCGACGATCGTGACCGGCGTGCCGAAGCGGGTTGGCGTCTCGCCGGCGCTGGCCGAATGATGGATCGCAGCGGGCCGGCGCGTGATCGCGCATCGGCCCGCTGCTCGGTACGATGCGCGCCGCCGGAATGGCGGCGCGACACCTGAAGTTTGGGACGGCGATTGCATCGGATGTAATCGTCCGCTGTCCGCCCCAGAGCAGCGGCTAGCCGCCTTGCTTCACCACTGCCGCCAGCGCCTTCATCGCCTGCAGGTAAGGGTAGGGCCCGTGACTGATGCGCGCGACGCCGTATTCCGCGAGTTCGGCAAGCGTCGGCGTGTCGGCCACGCGCATGATGTTCACGGGTAGCGGCGACGCGGCCGTCAGCGCGCGAATCAGCGCCGGCGAGTGCAGGCCCGGCACGAACAGGCCGTCGGCGCCCGCCGCCGCATACGCGCGTGCGCGGGTCAGCACGTCGTCCAGAAGCCGTTCGTCGTGCGTGTCGGCCGCGGCCGTGAAAAACACGTCGGTGCGCGCGTTGATGAAGTAGCCGATGTCCGCGCGATCGGCCGCCTGCCGGGCCGCCGCGAGACGCGCGGCCGCGTCGTCGACGGTGCGCAGCTCGCCCGTCGCCGGAAAGCTGTCCTCCAGATTGCAGCCGATCGCGCCGGCCTCGATGCTGCGCGCGATCGTGTCGGCCACCTCCTCCAGCCGCTCGCCGTACCCGCTTTCGAGATCGACGGTGACGGGCAGGTCGGTCGCTTGCGCGATCCGCGCGAGCACTTCCATCACGAGCGCTTTTGGCATCTGCTCGCCGTCGGCGAACCCGTTGGCGACCGCGACCGACCAGCTGCCCGTCGCCAGCGCGACGCCGCCCGCGTCGGCCACCGTGCGCGCGCTGCCGGCGTCCCACACGTTGAACAGCGCGAGCGGCTCGCCCGCGCGATGAAGCGAACGGAAATACGCGGCTTTTTCCTTCTTATTGCGACTCATGCTCGTCCCTCCGGTTGAAATGCCGATCGGTGATCGTATCGAACGATACGTCGATGGTGTCGAGCGCCGCGAGGAAATCGCGCGCGTCGAACAGTTCGCCCAGGCTGCGCACGCCGCCCGGCGTCAGTGTACGGCCGCGCAGCAGGCGGACCGTCGCCTCGACGATGATCGGCGCGCTGACCGCATAGATGTCGCGTCCCGATGCGGTCGCGCACTGCGTGATGCCGTTCTGCACGACGACTACGTCCATCACGAATTGCTGCGCCGAGCGGCCGAGCGCGTCGACCGGTTGCGGCGGCGGCGTGCCGGCATCGCGGACATCGCGCAGCGCGAGTGTCGCGAGCCAGGACTCGATCGTATCGATGCGCAGATGACGCGCGAGTGTCATCACTTCCGAGAACGGCAGCAGCGTCACGTCGACGTCGCCGAGCGGCGACGGAAACGGCCAGCGGCGCTCGCGTGCCGTCGTGGGCACCGCGGTCGGCTTGCCGTCCCGCTGAATCAGCCGGGTCGCGTGATTGCGCTCGCCGGTCACGCGCGTGCCGCGCGTCGGATGCCAGCTGTCGAGGCCGGTCGCGACGTCGACGCGCTCGATCGGCCGGTGCGGGTCGACGACGGCCGTCACGAGCAGGTCGGCCAGGCCGCCGTAGAACGCGGCGGCCGGCACCAGCGTCACACCGGCGGCGCGTGCGCGGGCGTCGCGCTGGTCGGTCAGTGTCTGAACGGACGGCTGCTCGGCCGTCAGGTCGAGATACGGGATACCGGCGCGCAACGCCGCATCGGCGAGCGGCAGCGCGGTGTCGAGATAGGGGCCCGCGCAGTTGATCACCGCGTGCGCGCCGCGCAATGCGGCGTCGAGCGCGGCCGGATCGTCGACCGATGCGACGTGCCACGGCGCCGCGTCGTTGCCGCCTTGCGCGAGCCGCGCGGCATCGCGCCCGATGCGCATCGCGCCGAGGCCGCGCCGCTCCAGTTCGGCGACGACAAACCGCCCGGTGTGACCCGTGGCGCCATACACTGCAACCGTCATTCGATCGTCCATGATCCACTCCGATACAGACCGGTTTGTTTTATAGTACAGACCTGTAGCGTCGTCAACCCCGCGGTGCTATCATCGGATGCACTTTTGCGGGACGGGCGGCCCTTGGCGGCCGGGCTTGGATGAAACAGGGAACAGACACGAAGGGGAGCGCGCCCGATACGCGCGAGCGCATTCTGCAAACGGCCAGCGCACTGTTCTATCGGGAAGGGACGCGCGCGGTCGGTGTGGATTTGATCGTCGCGCAGGCGGGCGTCGCGAAGACGAGCCTGTATCGGCATTTCGCGACGAAGGACGACCTGATCGAGGCGTTTCTGCTGCGCGAGGATGCGGATTTCTGGGCGCACTGGGACGCGGTGGCCGCGCGGTACCGGCGCACGCCGCGCGAGGAGCTGGATGCGCAGTTGCAGTGGATCGGCGAGCGCATCGAGCGGCCCGGTTATCGCGGCTGTCCGCAGATCAACATCGCCGCGGAGTACGCGGACGGCAATCATCCGGCCCGCAAGGTCGCCGTCGCGCACAAGCAGGAACTGCGGCGCCGGCTGACGGAACTGGCAAGCGCGATCGGGATCGACGAACCGCAGACTTACGCGCTGCGGCTCGCGACCGTCATCGACGGCGCGCTCAGCAGCGGGCACGCGCTGCACGCGCACGGCCCCGTGCGCTTCCTGCAGGAGTTCGCGCAACTGCTGATGCCGACGAAGGGCAGGAAGTGAAGCGCGGGTAGTGCCGGGCCGCGCGTGGCTTCAGCCGCGCGTAGCCGGATCCTCCGACAGCGTGCGCAACTGATCGCGCAACACATCGACTTCTCCCGCCGCGAACGGCTGTTCGATCTCGGCGTGCGTCTGCTGCCACAGCGGGAACGCGTCGGCCAGCAGACGATGGCCGGCCGGCGTGAGTTCGAGCAGGCGGCTGCGCTTGTCGTCCGGATCCTGCACGATCGTGACCAGCCCGCGCCGCTCGAGCGGTTTCAGCGCGGCGGTCAGCGTGGTGCGATCCATCGCGAGCAGCGACGCGACCGATTTCATCGCGGCCGGTTTCGGCCGGTTCAGCGACATCAATAGCGAAAACTGGCCGTTGGTGAGATCCAGCGGACGCAGCACATCGTCGAAGATGCGCGCGAGATTGCGCGCCGCGCGCTGCATGTGCAGGCACAGGCAGCAATCGCGCACCATCAGCGTCGTTTCGAAAGGAAGCTTTTCATTGCGTGCCATGTTGCAATTGTGTTGATATCAACCTATCTTGTCAAGGGCGAGGAGTGGCAGCCCGCTGTTCCCGCCATCGGACGGAGGAAGCATGAGTGCTCAACAGCAGTTGTATCTCGCGGTATTCCTCGGCAGCAAGGAGAGCCCGGCCATGAAGGCGTGGATGGCGCTACCGGAGGAGGAGCGGCGCACGCGGGAGAAGGAAGGGATCGCCGCGTGGCATGCGTGGGTCGACCGGCATCGCGACGCGATCGTCGAGCTCGGCGGGCCGCTCGGCAAGACCAAGACCGTCGGCAAGGGCGGCATCACGGACACCGCCAATGCGATGAGCGGCTTTACCGTCGTGCGCGCCGCATCGCACGATGCTGCCGCCGCGCTGTTCGAAGGCCATCCGCATTTCACGCTGTTCCCGGGCGACGCGATCGACGTGATGCCGGTGCTCGCGGTGCCTGGCATGTGAACGATCAACCATGAACCATGCCGGGCGCCGCGTGGCGTCGATGCGCCGCGGCCTGCATGGGGACCCTTTCCCGACATTCAGGATGGAGACACTGCAATGAAGCTTTACGGATTTGCCGGCACCCGCACGCAACGCGCGCTGTGGGGGCTGAAGGAACTGGACGCGGATTTCGAATTCGTGTCGGTCAACCTGCTCGCGGGCGAGCACAAGCGGCCCGAATTCCTGCATCTCAATCCGGCCGGGAAGGTGCCCGTGCTGGTGGACGGCGACCTCGTGATTCCCGAGTCGGCTGCAATCGTGCTGTATCTCGCGGACAAGTATCCGGAGAAGGCGTTGCTGCCGGTCGATCTCGCGCGGCGTGCCGAGGCCTATCGATGGATCATGTTCGCGGTGACGGAACTGGAGCAGCCGCTGTGGCGCATCACGCGGCATACGTTCATCTATCCGCCCGAGAAGCGTTCGCCGGCCGACATCGAACTGGCGCGTGAGGATTTCAAGGCGATGGCCACGATCCTCGACAAGCATCTCGAGGGGCGTGAATTCATCGTCGGCGATACGCTGACGGTGGCCGATTGCGTGACGGCGTATCTGATCGACTGGGCGAGCGAATGCAACCTGATCGAACCGTTCCCGCAACTGCGGGCGTATCTCGAACGGTTGTATGCACGGCCGAAGGCGCCGCAGCGGATTGCGGAGGCGCGCAAGGCGGCGTGAGCGGGTGGTTGATCCGGCTTGAGCGCGGGGTCAACCACGAACATTGTTGCGGACTGTTGCCATTCGCTGGACGAGAACGTGGCCATCCTTTATCCCTCAGCTTCCACAAAAAAATCAGTGGCTGAGAGAAAAACATGGCTCGACAACGAAGTGCACAGGGTGCGCTCGCGCAATGGATAACCGGTCGTCAGTCGTATTTCCTGGAGGTGCCGGGGGCGCCTCGGGCGCAGGACCTGTCGATTATGTCGTTCGCGCTCGACGAGCGGCTCGGCGAGCCCTATCGAATCGACCTGACGCTGACCAGCCCGGCCCCGCTCGCGCGCACGGACTATCTCAATCGCCCGGCGATCTTCACGATCGAGCCGGCAGGAGCGGACGGCGCCGTCGACGCCCAGCGTACTTTCGCCGGCTGCATCACCGCGTTCGGCCAGATTCGCAAGACCCGCGATTTCGTGTCGTATCGCATCGTTGTCGAGCCGTTCGTCGCTCGCCTGCGTCTCGTCGAAACGTCACGCATCTACCAGCAGCAGTCCGTGCCGGAGATCATCGAATCGATCCTGAGGCGGCACGAATTCCGCTCCCATCAGTTCTCGTTCAAGCTGAGGCGCGCCTATCCGCGTCTCGCGTTCCGCATGCAGTACCGGATGTCCGACTGGGACTACATCAGGTTGCTGATGGAACAGACGGGCTTGTTCTGCTTTTTCCGTGCCGGGCAGCATGGCGACGAACTGCATTTCGGCGACGACGTCGATGCCTATCGCGCGCCGCAGGTGGTACGTGAGGATCCGGATGATGCGTACTCGGTGCCGGTGGCGCAGCGGGTCCATACGTTCGGCGAGCGGCGGCAGTGGCAGGGCGCGTCGCTGTACCTGCACGAGCCGGGCACGTTCGTGCCGCTGGCACGGCTGGACGAGACGCTGGTGGAGGCGGCGTTCATTGCCACGGGCACGGACGGCGGCTTCGTCCAGGTGCCGGCCAAGACGCGGCATGCGACGCTGTTCTACCAGAACGATCATCTGGGGACACCGCAGGAACTGCTGGATGACGCGGGTAAGGTGGTGTGGCTGGGTCGGTATCGGGCGTGGGGCGGTGAGAAGACGGTGTGGCGGGAGAAGCCGGAGCGGAATGAGGTGGGGAACGCGATCCGGTTTCAGGGGCAGCATCACGATGAAGAGACGGGGCTGCATTACAACCGGTATCGGTATTACGATCCGCAATCAGGTAGGTTCGTTTCGAAGGACCCGATTGGGCTGCAGGGTGGGTTAAACGTCTATCAATACGCAGCGAACCCTATCGAGTGGGTTGACCCGTTCGGATTGTCAAAAGCGCCAGGAACTGCAGGAAGAAAACAAGTATCTTCAAAGGCGAACCAGAATGCAAAGTGTCCATGCCGAGGAAAGTGGGAAGTAAATCATTTCGACAGGATATGTTCAGGCAACGTGCCTGGCGTCGGCTACGCTAAGTATGTGCGAGATCCGAGTACAGGTATGTGGTGGTCCGAAGATCAAACGGGGCATGGAAACAGTGCCTGGAAATTATACGATAAAAATGGTGCATGGGTTGCAGACGCCGATGTCTATGGTGATTTTATGAATAAACACAAGAGCGATACGGGGAAGAGGGTTGATTTTGATTCATTGAAGTGCAAGGAGTCGAAATGATTTACTCTGCTGAAGAGTTTGTCGCGCTGCGAGATAGTTCTATCAAGGAGGAGTATGATCGCGCTGCGACTGACGATGCTCCTGTTTCAGTGTGGAAAGATGTTATTGATAGATTCCCGGAATACAGGAAATGGGTTGCTTATAACAAGACGGTTCCGCTTGAGATCTTGACGTTGCTTTGCAAATTTGAACCTGATGTTCGTCGTTTCATTGCCGTGAAGAGGAAATTATCTGATGAATTATTTGATATATTGTCAAGGGATCTTGATGCGATCGTTCGGCAGGGCATCGCTTCGAATAAAAGGACTCCTATTTCAGTAGTCAGAAGGCTTGCGGATGATGAGGACGAGGATGTTTCTAGAGTCGCCAAGTACAATCTCGATAACCGATCATGATCGGCAGTATATTCTTGGAGGCATTACTCGAGCACTATATTGCGCTCCAGCGGAGGTGCTTGTATCACCGGATCCAACGCACATTGGTCCCGTAACCCTGCGGATCTGCCAGCCGTTCGAGGGAGGCCGCACGGATCATGAGTTACGAATATAGATTGGTGTTTGACGACGCTGCCTCAGCGCAGCTTGTCATCGATTCACTGAAGTCCACTGACGCCTGTGTCAAAGCGCAAGCTCAGGAAGTCTGCTTGAAGGACCGGGGCCTACAGACGTTGGCTGAGTATAATGCTAGGTTGACAAAAGAGAGTGATCGAGCACTATGGCTGGAAGTTAATTTTAGATCGCCCAATTTGTACAATTTATTGCAAGGAGCATTGAGCAGTAGGGTTGTTAGATGCTTCGAAGATGGGGATTGGGATGATGAAGTAACGCTGCAAGAGGTGTTTCGCATCAAGCAGTAACTAACTACAAGGGCCGCGTTAGCGGCCCTTGTAGTTAGCGAGGTTAGCGGTGATCCGGGCAGATGGTGATTCTTGAGCTAATGGATATTGTTTCGGGTTTCTGTCGCCCCGATATGCGAGTTTGGTAGACGTGTCGCACGGTATGGGTGCTACGCTGCCGAACAGCAGGCGATTCATATCGAAGGATTCGATCAGACCGATCGTCTTAAGAATGTCTACGACACCTCGTCGGGGCCGCCGAGCGCCCGACAAAGCATCGACAGGTCGCGCAGTGTGAGATGTGCGGAAGCCGCTCGTTGCCGAACGTGTTCCCCGTCCGGATGCGTGTCGCGCACCACCCACGCCGCCTGAAGCCCCGCATTCAACGCGCCGACGACATCGAGGTGGTAGTCGTCCCCGACATGAAGCAGTTCCCCCACAGGCACGCCAAGCGTCGCGGCGGCCGCATGAAAGATCTCCGGCTCGGGTTTCGCGAAGCCGAACGCACGCGCGCTGAGCGTTTCGCGGAAGAACTCGCCGCCGCCCGTCAGCCGAAGGTCCGCATTGCCGTTCGTCACCGCGATCAGCGGAAAGCGCGCGCTCAGCCACGCGAGCGCCGGCAATGCATCGTCGAAGAACTCGACCTGGTTCCGCGCGGAATAAAACACGTCGTATGCGCGGTCGGTCAGCGTGACGTCTTCGTTCGCGCGCTCCAGCGCAAGCCGGATCGAGCCGATGCGTAACGCACGATAGTCGCCGACCAGATCCGGCCGCAAGCGTTCGTATTCGTCGCGCAACTGGCTCAGTGCCTGCGACGTGGGCAGCACGCGCGCGGTTTCGGGCGCGTGCGCGAGCAGCCACGCATGCAGCGACGCTTCGGCCCGTTCGACAGAGGGGCCGAACGGCCACAGCGTGTCGTCGAGATCGAACGAGATGGCGGAAACGTTGGTCAGGTGCATGGCGACGGAAGATACCACGCAGTCGCCATTCACCACGGCCACGGGATCGCGCGTCCCGCGCCGCGTTCGACAGCGTGCCGATACAGGAAACGCGCAACGGTCAGGTCCTGCAGCGCGAGCCCCGTCATGTCGAACACGGTGATCTCGCTCGCCGCGCGATCGACCGACACAGCCCCCGAGAGCACGTCGCCGATTTCAGTGCGTGGCAAATCCGGCGCCCACTGACACTCGCCGATGCTGCGCGCCTGCTCGTGATCGTCCACGAAAATCCGTGCACGCTCCAATACGCGTTCGGGAAGTTCGCGCTTGCCCGCGGTATCCGCGCCCACGCAAGTCAGATGCGTGCCTGGCTGAACCGCATCCGCATCGAACAGCGGGCGGCCGCCCGGTGTCGCCGTGATGACCACGTCGCTGTCGGCCACCGCATCGTTGCGGTCTCGTGCGACGCGGATGTCGCAGCGTTCGCGAAATGCCGATTCGAACTCCGGATCGATTTCGCCGCTGACGTTCACGTACTGCACTGAGCACCGTTGCGGCAGCAGCCTGATCGCATAGTCGAGCTGGACGCGCGCCTGCACGCCGGTGCCGAACACGCAGATGCGCGTGCTGTCGCGGCGGGCGAGCGCCTGCAGCCCGAGGCCGCCTGCCGCACCGGTCCGGGCCGTGGTGATCGCGTTGCCGTCCATGATGCAGAGCGGGCGGCCGGTGGCCGGATCGAACAGCGCGATCGTCGCCTGATGCGGTTCGCCACCGCGGCCCCGATTGCCGGGCCAGAACCCGGCCGCCTTGAAACCGAGCAGATCCTGGCTCGCGACGTCGCCCGACTTGATCCCGAATACCCCGCCGGTATGCAGCTTCTCGCGGACGACCGGGAACACGCGTCCGGCGCGTCGACTATGCAGCACGAAGGCTTCGCGCACCGCCGCCGTCACTTGTTCGGCTTGAAGCGCCGGTTCGACCACATCGCGGTCGAGAAGAAGGAGTTGAGCGTCTGTCGGCATGGTGGGCGAGCCTGTGGGGCAATGCGAATCGCAATGTTTATAGTTTGTACAGATATAGACAAACTGTCAATTCAGTCCGGATGAGGGAGCCGGGCTTTGGATCGCCGCACCGGCTACCGTGCTCGCGGCGCTCACCACCCGTAGAAGCGCGGCCAGGTCTGAAGCGTGCCGTCGCCGCTCAGCGCGTGGTATTCCGGATGTTGCGCACCGGTCGCGCACGCGTGGTTCGGCAGGATCCGCAAACGGGTACCAATCGGAAACCGCTGCGCGATGCGCGTGTCGGGCGTATCGATGCGCGACACGATGCCGTGCTCCTGATTGGCCGAACTCATGACGTATTCGCCGAGCACGTCGCCGTCTTCGGTACACACCTGCCCGTAGCCGAAATCCCGCGCCTGCCGCTGGGTGCCGCGATCGCGGCTCATCGCCATCCAGCCCGCGTCGACGATGGCCCAGCCTTTTTCTTCCTGGTGTCCGATGACGGTGGTCAGCACCGACAGCGCGATGTCGGCCTGCGCGCACACGCCGATGTTATGCATCACGAGGTCGAACAGTACGTAGACGCCGGCGCGGACTTCCGTCACCCCGTCGAGGTTCGTCGCGGACAGCGCGGTCGGCGTCGAACCGATGCTCACCACCGGGCAGGGCAAGCCGGCCGCCCTGAGGCGCTCGGCGGCGTGCACGGTGCGGCTGCGCTCCTGTTCGGCGATCGCGACCAGCGCGTCGTGCGTGTCGTATTCATAACTGGAGCCGGCGTGAGCGAGCGCGCCGCCGAGCGCCATGCCGCCGTCGACCAGCGCACGGCCGACGTCGATCAGCAGGCCGTCGTCGGGCCGAATCCCCGAACGGTGGCCGTCGACGTCGACCTCGATCCACACGTCGAAGCGCTCGCCGTGCTCGCGCCCGAATTCGGCGATCGCGTTCGCGGTCTCCAGGCTGTCGGCGACGATCTTCAGGTCGCAGCCCTGGCGGCGCAGCGCCAGCGCCTGGCCCAGCTTGGCCGGAATCATCCCGACCGCGTAGACGATGTCGCGCACGCCGGCGGCGAAGAACTGTTCGGCCTCCTTCAGCGTCGACACCGTGATGCCCTGCGCGCCGGCCGCGATCTGCGCGTCGACGACCTGCCGGCACTTGGTGGTCTTCACGTGCGGCCGGAACTTGACGCCCAGCGCGTCGAGATGCGCCTGCATGCGCGTGATGTTGTTGCGCATGCGATCGACGTCGATCAATGCGGCGGGGGTGTTGAGGGGTGGAATGCCCATGGTGCGTTGCCTCGGTGGGTTGCCGACAGCGAACACTGTAGGGCGGTTGGCAAGCCGCGTGTTTAACGCATGCCAAATCGATCATTAAGCCGCATTTAATCGTGGACGGCCGCTCAGGCCTTGCCGCGCCATGGCGGCGGATCGAGAAATTGCTTCGCGGCGTCGAGAAAAACCCGTTGCCGCGCGGAGCGGCCGGTGCGCGACGGCAGCAGCGCGGTCACCGGCGCGGGCGGCAGATGCCAGTCGGGCAGCAGACGCACCAGCTTGCCGTTCGCGAGCAGCGGCGCGACGTCCCATTCCGAGCGCTCCACGATGCCGAGCCCGGCCAGTGCCCAGTCGGTGATGACGGTGCCGTCGTTCGACGAAAGCGCGCCCGTGACGCGGATCACCGCGGATCGCCTGGGTTCGCCCTGGTGGTCGCCGTGTTGCGAGAAGTGCCAGCGCGGAACGTCCTCGTCGTTCTCGCGCAGGCACAGGCAGTCGTAGCGGGCGAGGTCGGACGGATGGTTCAGTGCCTCGATGCGACGCGCGTAACCGGGGCTCGCGCACAGGAAGCGCTCGTTGGGTGCGAGCGGATAGCCAATCCACGACGACGACTTCAGGGTGCCGACATGCACGACCACGTCGGCGCCCGACGCACTGCCCAGCGGGCTCTCCGACAGGTGCAGCGAGATCTCGAGCTTCGGATGCGCGCGCTGCACGTCACGCACGATCCGCGCGACGTACTTGCGTCCGAAGCCGAACGGCGCGACGACGCGCAGCGTGCCCTGCACGTCGCCGTGATCGCCCGAGATGTTGACCGGCAGTGCCTCGACGCGCTCGAGAATCTCGACGGCTTCCTGATACAGCCGCTGGCCTTCGTCGGTCAATGCGATGCCTTTCGGCTGTCGTACGGCAAGGCGTACGTCCAGCCGCGCCTCCATCCGTTGCAGGCGGATCGTGACCGCAGGCGGGGTGAGGTCGAGCAATCGAGCGGCGGATGCCAATGAGCGCGACGCGCCGATCGCGCGGACGAGTCGAAGGTCTTCGAGATCGAGCATTGCATGTCTCTTAATGCTGGCGTTGCGGTGCATTAAACAACACATCGCGTGAAGACGGTAGCGTTACACCGCGTCAACCGACATGCGGCTTCACGCCCGTCACGCATCCAGCCCGAAAATCAACGACCGATGCGCGCCCACGCCGGCTGCGACGCCCGATGCCGACGCGAACGTCGCATTCGTCATCAGGCTCGACGCATCGCCGGCCGCGAACACGCCGGGAACGCTCGTCTGCTTCCACGTATCGACGCGGATCGCCACGCCGAGCGGCCCTTCGTCGAACGCACAGCCGAGCTGTTGCGCGAGATCGCTCGCCATCTCCGTACGCGCGCCGATGAACAGCGCATCGATCGGCACGACCTGCCCGTCGGCGAGCCGTAACGCTTCGATACGCGGTGCGTCGCCGAGGATCTCGACGACCGGCGACCGCTCGATACGCACGCCACGTGCGTCAAGCAACGCGGCTTCCTCTTCATTCGGTTCGACCACGCCTTGGGTGAACCACGTCGTCGGCCCCCAGTCCGGAATCAGGATCGCCTGATGCACGGACAGCGGATGCGTGGCCAGCACGCCGAGCTGCCGGCCCGACACCTCGTACCCATGGCAATACGGGCAATGCAGGACGCTGATGCCCCAGCGTTGCGCAAGACCCGGCAGCGCGGGCAACGCGTCGTGGATGCCGGTCGCGAGGATCAGCCGGTCGGCGCTGGCGCGGCTGCCGTCTGCCAGCGTCACGTGAAAGCGGCCGCGCGCATCGCGCTCGGCGGTGCGCGCTTCGCCGGCGATCCGCCGCACGGTCGGATAGGCCGCGAGTTGCGCGGCGGCGTCGGCGACGATCCGCGCCGGCGGCTTGCCGTCCTGCCCGAAAAAGCCGTGCGCATGCGCCGCGAAACGATTGCGCGGCCGACCGGCATCGATCACGAGCACGCGGCGTCGCGCGCGCGCCAGTTGCATTGCGGCCGACAGCCCGGCAAAGCTGCCGCCAATCACGATCACTTCATGATGGTTCTGCATGTGTTCACCCCTTTTCCGGAATCCGTGCCAGCGAAGAACGTGCTTCGATGACGGTCAACTCATGAAACATGAGAAGTTGCATGATAGGTCGATGGTATCATTCATGCAACTTCAGAAGTTTCGAGAGTGGGAGCCATCCGTCGATGAGAACCGATAGCCGTTTGTCGCGCATGCTGCATGCGCTGATCCACATGGACCAGGCCGACGGCCCGCTGACGTCGGAGGCGATCGCGGCGATGCTGTGCACGAATCCGGTCGTCGTGCGGCGCCTGCTCGGCGGCTTGCGCGATAGCGGCTACGTGCAGTCGGAAAAAGGCCACGGCGGCGGCTGGGCGCTCGCCGTCGCGCTCGACGACCTCACGCTGCTCGACGTCTATCGCGCGGTGGGGGAGCCGCCGGTGTTTTCGGATCTGGTGTCCGAGGATGCCCCCGAATGCCTGGTCGAACAGGCGGTCAACGCGCATCTGTCGGCCACGCTGAAAGAGGCCGAAGCGGTGCTGCTCGCGCGCTTCGGCGAGGTCACGCTCGGCATGCTGTCACGCGATTTCGAAGCGAAGGCGGCGCGCCGCCGCACGCCGCGCTGACGCGCTGCAACATCGCGGCCGGCCGCCGATAGCCGGCAGTCCGACGTAATCCGGCGCGGCGCGAAACCGCCGTGCCGCCATGTTCTGTCCCCCAACTTCTGCCCGATTTGCCCGCCACAGGGCAAAATACGGGTTTTCCGCACCCGAGAGGGCGCGTCCGAATCACGCGCCGGGCGGCGGCAGTGCGCAATCGCACGCCGTCGCCGGGCGCCCAGGCAAGATGCTCGCCGCGTCGCGAGCCCACAGGAGTCCAGACCCCATGCCCGAAACCAACCTGTCCTTCTTCGGCCGGCTATCGCTGGCCGTCGGCACGTTCTTCTCCGTGCTCGGCAACCGCGAGTTCGCGGCCGGCGTGCTGCGCCTGCGCGACGGCGCGCCGGCACCGGTCGCCCCGGCGCCGGTCGCGCCGACCCCCACCGCGGCTCCGGCACCCGCGCCCGTGAAGGCGCCGGCGCCCGAGCTGCGCGAAGCGAGCCCGCAAGCCGCGCTGCAATTGCTCGGCCTGCTGCAGCGCGATGCGCGCTTCATCGACTTCGTCGAGGAAGACATCGCCGGCTACGCGGACGCCGATATCGGCGCCGCCGCACGCCTCGTGCACGACGGCTGCCGTGCCGCGCTGCGCGAACACTTCACGATCGTGCCGGTGCGCGATGAAGCCGAGGGCAGCCGCGTGACGCTGCCGGCCGGCTTCGACGCGACGGCCGTGCGCGTGACGGGGAACGTGGTCGGCGCGGCGCCCTTCACGGGCACGGTCAGCCATCGCGGCTGGCGCGTGGCCGACGTGCGCCTGCCGAAGCTGACGGGCAGCCACGACGCATCGGTGGTCGCACCGGCGGAGGTGGAACTGTGAGCGATCCGCGCTATTCGATCGGTATCGACCTCGGTACGACCCATTGCGCGCTGTCGTACGTCGACAGCGCCGCGAGCGACGGCGAAAAAATCACGCAGCAGGTGCTGCCGATCGCGCAGCTGACCGCGCCCGGCGCGCTGGAGTCGCGCGACCTGCTGCCGTCGTTCCTCTATCTTCCGCATGAAAGCGAGCTGACGCAGGGCGACCTGACGCTGCCGTGGACGGCCTCGCGCGACTTCGCGGTCGGCGAGATGGCGCGCACCCGCGGCGCGGGCACGCCGATTCGCCTCGTGTCGAGCGCGAAGAGCTGGCTGTGCCACCCGGGCGTCGACCGCCGCGCGGCGATCCTGCCGAGCGATGCGCCGCCCGAAGTGGCGCGCGTGTCGCCGCTGGAAAGCTCGATCCGCTACCTGACACACCTGCGCGAAGCGTGGGACCACGCGCATCCCGATGCCCCGTTCGCCGACCAGGACGTGACGGTCACGATCCCCGCGTCGTTCGACCCGGCCGCGCGCGAACTGACGGCGGAAGCCGCGCGTGCCGCCGGCTACACGCGGATGACGCTGCTCGAGGAGCCGCAAGCGGCGCTCTACAGCTGGATCCAGAAGAGCGAAGGCGGCTGGCGCAAGCAGGTGCGGGTCGGCGACCTGATCCTGTGCGTGGACGTCGGCGGGGGCACGACCGACCTGTCGCTGATCGCGGTGGTCGAGCGCGACGGCAACCTGGAGCTGCATCGCGTGGCGGTCGGCGAGCACATCCTGCTCGGCGGCGACAACATGGACCTCGCGCTCGCGCACGTGGTCGCGCGCAAGCTCGCGCAGCAGGGCACGCAGGCCGATCCGTGGCAACTGCGCGCGCTGACCTACGCGTGCCGCGCCGCGAAGGAAACGCTGCTGTCCGACCCGACGACCGACGCGGTGCCGCTCGTCGTGCCGAGCCGCGGCTCGAAGCTGATCGGCGGCTCGATCCGCACGGAACTGACGCGCGCGGAACTCACGCAGACGATCCTCGAAGGCTTCTTCCCGCAAGTCGATGCGGCCGCGCGGCCGGTGAGCCGCGCGCGCGTCGGCCTGACGCAGCTCGGCCTGCCGTATGCGCAGGACGCGGGCATCACGCGCCATCTCGCGGCGTTCCTCGGCCGTCAGGTCGCGGCGCTCGACGCGCTCGAAGGCGTGCAGCGCACGCTGCCGCAAGGCGCGACGTTCCTGCATCCGACCGCCGTGCTGTTCAACGGCGGCGTGTTCAAGTCGGCGCTGCTCACGCAGCGCGTGCTCGATACGCTCAACAGCTGGCTCGCAGCCGAAGGTGCGCCGGCCGCGCGCCTGCTCGAAGGCGCGGACCTCGATCTCGCGGTCGCGCGCGGCGCCGCGTACTACGGCTTCGTGAAGCGCGGCCGTGGCGTGCGCATTCGCGGCGGCACGGCGCGTGCGTACTACGTCGCGATCGAGTCGGCGATGCCCGCGGTGCCGGGGCTCGAACCGCCGGTGCAGGCGCTGTGCGTCGCACCGTTCGGGATGGAGGAAGGCTCGGATGCGGCGCTGCCGCCGCAGGAGTTCGGGCTCGTCGTCGGCGAACCGGTGCAGTTCCGCTTCTTCGGGTCGTCGGTGCGCCGTCAGGACGAGGTCGGCACGCTGCTCGACTACTGGTCGGCGGAAGAGCTGCAGGAGCTCGAGGAAATCCAGGCCACGCTGCCCGCCGAAGGGCGCACGGTCGGCGAGATCGTGCCGGTGAAGCTGCATGCGCGCGTGACCGAAGCCGGCACGCTCGAGCTCGAGGCGATCCCGAGCGGGACGGACGAGCGCTGGAAGGTCGAGTTCGACGTGCGCGGCGCCGCCTGAGCGCGATGAAGCGCTATACCGTCGGCATCGACCTCGGCACGAGCAACACGGTCGTCGCATACGTCGAGGCCGGCTCCGACGCGATCCGGGTGTTCGACGTCGATCAGCTGGTCGGCCCCGGCGCGGTGGCCGCGCAGCCGCTGCTGCCGTCGGTGCGCTATCACCCGGCGGCGGGCGAGCTGCCGCCGGACGCGCTGCGCCTGCCGTGGGCGGCCGATTCGAAGGCCGGCGCGGCCGATGCGCCGCCGGCCGTGATCGGCCGTTATGCGCGCACGCTCGGCGCACAGGTGCCGGGCCGGCTCGTCACCAGCGCGAAGAGCTGGCTGTCGCACGCATCGGTTGACCGGCTCGCGGCGATCCTGCCGTGGGGCGCGGCCGACGGCGTCGACAAGGTGTCGCCGGTCGACGCGAGCGCGAGCTATCTCGCGCACGTGCGTGCCGCGTGGGATGCCCGCTTTCCCGATGCGCCGCTCGCGAAGCAGGACGTCATCCTGACGGTGCCGGCCTCGTTCGACGACGGCGCACGCGCGTTGACGGTCGAGGCCGCCAGGCGCGCGAAGCTGCCGGCGCTGCGCTTGCTCGAAGAACCGCAGGCCGCGTTCTACGACTGGTTGTACGGCCAGCGCGCGACGTTGCGCGACACGTTCGCCGCAGCGCGCCGCGTGCTGATCTGCGACGTCGGTGGCGGCACGACCGATCTCACGCTCGTCGATGTCGCGCCCGGCGACGACGGCGAGCCGACCTTCACGCGCGTCGGCGTCGGCAATCACCTGATGCTCGGCGGCGACAACATGGACCTCGCGCTCGCGCGTCTGGTCGAGACGCGGCTGACCGAGCCCGGTACGCGGCTGTCCGCCGCGAGCCTGTCGCAGCTCGTCGAACGCTGCCGCGCCGCGAAGGAGCGGCTGCTCGGCGACGACGCGCCGGCGTCCGTCACCGTGACGCTGCTCGGCGCGGGCAGCAAGCTCGTCGGCGGCGCGCGCTCGGCCGAGCTGACGCGGCAGGAAGTCGAGCAGGTCGTCGTCGACGGTTTCTTTCCGCAGATCGACGCCGGCGAGCTGCCGCGCCGTGCGCGGGCCGCGATCGTCGAATTCGGCTTGCCGTATGCGAGCGACCCGGGCGTCACGCGCCATGTCGCCGCGTTCCTGAACCGTCATGCGGAAGGCCCGCTGCCCGACACGCTGCTGCTCAACGGCGGCGTGTTCCGTGCGGGCGCACTCGCCGGCCGCCTCGCGCAGACGCTCGGCGCATGGCGCGGTGCACCGCTCGACGTGCTGCACAACGCGCATCCGGACGTGGCCGTCGCGCGCGGCGCGGTGGCGTACGGCCTGGCGCGGGCCGGGCATGCGCCGCGCATCGGCGGCGGCTCCGCGCGCAGCTATTTCCTCGTGCTCGACGACGGTGAAGGTGAGAGCGACGCCGCGCCGCGCGGCGTCTGCCTGCTGCCGCGCGGTGCCGAGGAAGGCCGCGAGATCCGGCTCGAGGAGCGCACGTTCGCGCTGCAGCTCGGGCAGCCGGTGCGTTTCCACCTCGTGTCGACGGTGGCCGAGACCGCGTACCGGCCCGGCGATCTCGTCGAGCTGGACGGCGGCGATTTCGTGCGGCTGCCGCCGATCGCGACGGTCGTCGACCGGCAGGCCGGCGGCGACGCACGCGAAACGCCGGTGAAACTCACCGCGTCGCTGACCGAGGTCGGCACGCTCGAAATGCACTGCATCGCGACCGACGATGCATCGCGGCGCTGGCGGCTCGAATTCCAGTTGCGCGGCGATGCGCCCGCGCAGGGCGACGGCGCCGCGCTGGCGCGCCATCCGCGGCTCGACCACGCGATCGAGCTGATCGACCGCTCGTTCGGCAGCAAGGCCGCCGACGTCACGCCGAAGGACACGCGACGGTTGCGCGCGCAACTTGAACAGGTGCTCGGTCCGCGCGACGAGTGGGACGTCGCGCTCGCGCGCGAACTGTTCGACGCGTTGCTCGCACGGGCGCGTCGTCGGCGGCGCTCGGCCGATCACGAACGCGCATGGCTGAACCTGGCCGGCTATTGCCTGCGCCCCGGCTTCGGCCATCCGCTCGATGCATGGCGCATCGAGCAGCTGTGGCCGCTGTTCGACGACGGGATTCAGTACGTGAACGACGCGCAGGTGTGGTCGGAGTGGTGGACGCTGTGGCGGCGCGTGGCCGGCGGCCTCGACGACGATGCGCAGGCGCAGGTGCGCGATGCGATCGCATTCCTCGAACCGTCCGACGACAAGCGCCGCAAGCTGCCGTTCGACCCGGCCAAGGTCGGCCCGGCCGACATGACGCGCTTGTCCGCGTCGCTCGAACGGTTGCCCGTCGAGCGCAAGGTGGAACTGGCCGAGCGACTGATCGTGCAATTGCAGAAGCCGGCCGAGCGCACGCTGTGCGCGTGGGCGCTCGGGCGGATCGGTGCGCGCGGGCCGTTCTACGGCAGCGCGCACAGTGTCGTGCCGGCCGGGATCGCGAACCGCTGGCTCGACGCGCTGTTCGCGTTGGACTGGAAGCAGGTGGAACCCGCGGCCTTCGCGGCCGCGCAAATCGCGCGGATGACGGGCGACCGCGAACGCGATTTGCCGGACGACACGCGCGAAGCGGTGATCAAGCGTCTGTCGGCCGCGAATGCATCGGCGGCGTGGATCGACATGGTGCGCGAGGCGATCGCGTTCGACGAAGCCGACACGGCGCGCGTGTTCGGCGAAACGCTGCCGGCCGGGTTGAAGCTGCTGGCCGGTTGACGCAACGGCGCGGTGCGTCGATCCGGTTCGCAGACCGAAGCATCATCCGGTCGAGTCGGGCCGCGCGTCGCGGCCCGTCGCTGTCTCTCAGGCGTGCGACACGGGTTCGCGTTGCCGTTCCACCGATTCGATTGCCTTCCCGTCACGGGTTGCCGCGCGCCGCGCGAGGTGAATGCCCGCGAGCATGCAGCGCACCGAGCCGCCGGCCAGTTCGATCGTCGGCACGTCGAGCGGCAGCAGCCGCGCGGAGCGTTCGATCGTCTCGCGTTGCGCGCCGGTGAGGCAGTCGAACGCACGCCGCGACAACGCGAGCACGCGCCCGTCCTTGCCCGACAGTTCCAGCGTATTGCCCGCGAAGTTCGCGATCTGCGCGTGATCGAGCGCGATCACCGTGCGGCCCGTTTCGGTCAGACGTTGCGCGATCTCGTCGCGGCGCCGCCGATCCGCGATCAGGTCGAGGCCGACCATCGCGAATTCGGTGGCGACGCTCATCATCACGTTCGTGTGATAGATCGGCTTTCCATTCGCGTCGGCCGTGTCGAAGCAGATCGGCTCGAAGTTGAAATTCGTGCAGAAGCGCTCGAGCGCGACCGGATCGGCGCGGCGCGATCGCGCGGTGTACGCGATCCGCGCGACGTGATCGAGCACCATCGCGCCCGTGCCTTCCAGGAACACGTCGTCGTATTCGAGTCCCGAGTAGTCGATCACGTCCTGCACGCGGTATTCGGCCTTCAGCATCTCGATCACGTCGGCGCGCCGTTCGCGGCGGCGGTTCGCGCTGTACATCGGATACAGCGCGACGTGCCCGCCCGGATGCGTCGAGAACCAGTTGTTCGGGAACACGGAGTCGGGCGTGTCGCGCTCACCGTGGTCGTCGAACACGTGCACGCGTACGCCCGCATCGGCGAGTGTCCGCGCGGCGGCCGTGACCTCGTCGCGCGCGGCGGCCGACACCGACGGCGGGCTGCCCGCGCCGTTGCCGGCCGTGCGCTGAAAGGCGTTGTCGGCCGCGGTCTGCGGGTTCGGCACGAAGCGGTGCGGCCGGATCATCACGACGGCGGACGGCGCCTGGATCGATACGAGATTCATGAACGGCGGGAGCGAAGGGCAGGAGAGCGGGCGGCGCACCGGCCGCCCGCGGAGGTCGATCAGCGCGCGAACGCGGCGACGGCGTCGGTCACGAACGCCGCGTGACCCTGTGCGATCGCGGCCGGATCGTCGATCAGCGCGAACAGGTTCTTCGGATCGACGGCCGGCGGAATCAGCGCGATCTCGACGCCCGCGTTGTGCTGCTGGGCAAGCGCGTACAGGTAGCGCAGCGCCGAGTAGTCCTCCAGCGCGAAGCCGACCGAGTCGAACACCGTGACTTCGTCCGCACGTTCGCGGCCGCTCGTCTCGCCCTGCAGCACGCGCCACAGTTCGGTCACAGGGAAGTCGGCCGGCATCTGCTGGATCTCGCCTTCGATGCGCGACTGCGGCTCGAATTCGACGAACACGCGGCCCGCCTGCAGCACGCCGGCTTCGAGCTCGGTCTTGCCCGGGCAATCGCCGCCCACCGCGTTCAGGTGCATGCCGGGCTCGATCATGTCGGCCGTGACGATCGTCGCATAGGCCTTGTCGGCGGTGACGGTCGTCACGATATCGGCGCCGCGCACGGCATCGGCGGTCGACGCGGCGCGCACGATGCGCAGCGCCGGATACGCGGCGAGGTTCCGCACGAGCTTGTCGGTCGCGAGCGGATCGACGTCGAATACGCGGATCTCCTCGATACCGAGCAGCGTATGGAACGCGATCGCCTGGAATTCGCTCTGAGCGCCGTTGCCGATCAGCGCCATCGTGCTCGAGTCGGGCCGGGCGAGGGCCTGCGCGGCCAGCACCGACGTCGCGGCCGTGCGCAGCGCGGTGGTCAGCGTCAGTTCGGCGAGCAGCAGCGGATAGCCGGTGTCGACTTCGGCGAGCGCGCCGAACGCCATCACCGTGTGCATGCCGCGCGCGGCGTTCACGGGATGGCCGTTCACGTACTTGAACGCGAACAGCGACGCGTTCGCGACGGGCATCAGCTCGATCACGCCGTCGCGCGAGTGGCACGCGACGCGCGGCGACTTGTCGAAGTCGGCCCAGTGCAGGTAGTCGGCGCGCAGCGTGTCGACGAGCTCTCGCAGGAACGGCGTGACGCCGGTTTTGGCGATCAGTCGGGCGGTGGCGGGAACGTCGAGGAAGCGAGTCATCGGTCTGTCTCCATTGTGTTGCCGGTACGCGTGTCCGGCGTTCTGGTCGACCGGGCGGGCGCTTCGGCCCGGGCCCCGGCTCCATCAAATGCGGCGTGGCAGCGTGGGCTGCCGGTCGATGAAGTCATTATTTCCGGGAGTCGAGCCAACAAAAAGACGGCAAAAGTGGCAGATTTCTCGATAGACTTGACAAATTGCTACCCAGATTCGGCAATTTGTTCAATTCATGTGGGTCGGAATGTGCACTGTCAGGCACGCTGGCGGCCGGCTCGCGTTCGTTACGTTCAACAGGAAGGTCCGTTCATGATTACGCTCGACGACGTCGACCGGCAGCTCATTGCGCTGCTGCGCGACAATGCGCGGCTGCCCGTCGTCGCGCTCGCGAAGGAGTTGCGCGTCGCGCGCGCGACCGTGCAGAACCGGCTGACGCGGCTGGAAAAGAACGGCGTGATCGTCGGCTATACCGTGCGGCTCAAGCCGGCGGCCGAGCGGCACCGGATCCGCGCGCTGATGTCGATCGCGGTCCAGGGCAATCGCGGCGCGGAAGTGGTGAAGGTGCTGCGCGGGCATCCGAACGTCGCGTCGATCCACAGCACCAACGGGCGCTGGGATCTCGTGGCCGAGCTGCATGCCGATTCGCTCGAGCATTTCGATCGCGTGCTCGGCGCGATCCGGTTGATCGACGGGATCGCGAGCACCGAGACGAGTATTCTGCTGTCGACGCACAAGGCGTGACGCGGGCGGGTGGCACCCGCGTCAGCCTGCGTACAGGTTCGGGTTGCCCAGGCTTCAGGCGTGGGCCGCCGGCTCCGGAAACACTGGCTCGCCCAGCGTCAACATCAACCGGTTCGCCCACGCGAAGATCGCGACCACGTGCGACAGGTCGAGAATGTCCTCATGCGTCAGCCCTTCGGCTTCCAGCTCGGCGATATCGCTCGCGTCGACCGTATCGGGCCGTTCCGTCAGCGCGATCGCATAGCGGACGATCGCGCGTTCGCGCGCCGTCGTGCCGGCCGTCGCCGGATCGTCGAACACCTGCTCGATCGCGTCGGTGCGTTTCGCGAGCTGCGTGAAGCGCTGCGCATGCACGGATGCGCAATACACGCAGCCGTTCACGCGCGACACGGCCGTGCTGGCCAGTTCGCGCTCCGCGCGCGACAGTCCGCCGGGGCCGTACATGATCGCGTTGAATACCCCCGAGCGTTGCCGCAGGATCTCGGGAAGATGGACGAGCAGCAGGTAATAGTCGGACGTCTTCGCGTGCGGGTGGCTCGCTTCGAGCACGGCAAGCTGATCGGGTGTTGCGGCGTCGAGCGCAACGGTGTCGAGCCAGGCACGCCAGCCGAGCGTGTCGGACGTGAAGCCGTGGGCGGTCGTCGTCATGCGGCCTCCTTGGCGGCACGTGCCTGAAGCGCTTGCGCGGCAACGGCGATGCGCAGCTGATACGCGACGAACGCAACGAGCTGCGACAGCGCGACGATTGCGGGTGTCGTGAGTCCGGCGGACTTCAGCGCATCGAGATCGGACGGGCGTGCATCGACAGGGGAAAGCGTCAGCAGGCGCGCATGCGCAAGGATCGCGCCGGTGCGTCGAGGCAGTGCGTCGAACGCATCGGCGTCCGCATGTGCGACATCGTCGAGCGTGCCGCCTGCCTCGACCAGTCGTGCGCGATAAGTCTCGGCCAATGCCAGTGCATTCGATTTTTGTGCGACATACCGTGCCACGTGCAATCGTTCGGTTAGTGAAAGATCGGGCAGCGCGGGATCGAACAGCGCAGCCTCGCTTAACCGAGTATGAAGCAGCACCTTTTCGCGCGCGCGGCGCAGCGCGGCGACCGCATCGCCGTCGCGCAGGCCGGCTACCGCATCGATCGTGTCCGGCGCGCCGGCCGGCGTGATGGATTCAGTCATCGTTTCAGGTTCCCTTCGTCGTCAATGTGATCGATGGACGCGCGCTCACGCATCGGCGTCGCGCCATTCGTCGCCTTGCAGTTCTGCGTTCGCGTATGCGACGAGCGCGTCGTAGTGGCGATCGCGATCGGCGTCGAACAGCCGGCTCGCAATGCCGCGCGCGAGCCGCTCGGCGCCCGCGCTGATGGCCGGGATATCGCCGGACAGCTTGCCGTGGCTCAGGCTCGCCGCATGGTTGAAGCAGTGGATCCGCGTGATGGCCGCGCACGCGCCGGGCTCGCGCTCCTGGAACGCGAACGCGGGGCCGAGATCGGGCGACTCGGCGAGCTCGTCGAGCCACGCGCCCGCCTCCGGTCGATAGCGATCCTTCCAGCGCCGCACCTGCGCGCCGAACGACGCGAATTCCGCGCGGGTCGTCCAGTCCGAATGAAAGCCGGTCGCGAAGATCAGGAAGTCGACGGTGTAGCGCCCGCGCGGCGTCGTCACGTCGAGTCCGTCCGCGTGTTCGGCAAGCGTCTCGATCGGGTTGCCCGCATGGAAATGCGCATGCCGGTGACGCGACACGCGCAGCACGCTGTCGCGCGGCGGCGGCGTCTGCGACGTCAGCGCGTAATGCATGAAGCGCCATTTCGTCGCGTCGTCGAGATCGGCGTAGCCGTGCACGAGGCCCGGGCTGCCGATGCCCGTCAGCTTGTTGATGCGCGGAATGTCCGCGCGGCGGAAGAACAGGTCGACGCGTGCGGCGCCGGCTTCGAGCGCGGTGCCCGCATTGTCGAACGCGGACGCGCCCGCGCCGACCACGCCGATGCGCTTGCCCGAGAGCGCCGCGAAATCGATCGGCTCGGACGAATGGGCCCAGCGCGTGCGCGGCGCGCGCTGCGCGACGGGCGGCACGTACGGGCCGCCGAGCCCGTCGCGGCCGGTTGCGAGTACCACGTGCCGCGCGAGCAGCGTCTGCGCTTCGCCGTTGCCGCGCACATCGAGTGCGAGCAGGCCGTCGTCGCGCGGACGCAGCGCGACGAGCGTGGTGTCGTTGCGCACCTGCAGGTCGAGCACGCGCCGATACCAGCGCAGGTAGTCCATCCATTGCGTGCGCGGAATCTTGTAGAGCGCGTCCCACGCGTCGCGGCCGTATTGCGCTTCGAACCATGCGCGGAACGTCAGCGCAGGCAGCCCGAGCGCGGGGCCCGCGAGCTGTTTCGGCGAGCGCAGCGTGTCCATCCGCGCGAACGTGACCCACGGGCCTTCGTAGCCGGCCGGCGCACGGTCGATCACGCACTGGTTGTCGATGCCGAGCAGGCGCAGTTCGGCGGAAGCCGCGAGCCCGGCCATGCCGCCGCCGACGATCGCGACGTCGAGCACGCGTGTGCCGTCTGCCTCTCGCGGCGGCACCCACGACGGCGCGGGCAGGTCGAGCCAGCGCAGGTCTTGCGCGAGCCGGGCTTCGAGTGCGTCGAGCGAGGTCGTCATGCGGCCTCCTTGCGCGAACGGCGGGGGCGGGTCGGGCGAGGCGCGGGCGGCGTGCGGCCGCTGCGCAGCCGATCGCCACGCAACAGCGCGTCGTGCGCGGCCGCTTCATGAAAGATCACGTCGTCGAGCAGCGCGCGCGTCGTGCGGCGCAGCGCATCGAGCAGCGCATCGACGGCCGCCGTGCGCGTCTTGCCGGCCGGTGTCGCGACGCCGAACGCGAACGGGATGTCGACGTCGAGCGCTCGCGCGACGACGCCGTCCACCGGCAGCGCGATACCCGTCGCCGGATCGACGATGCCGATCCCGATGCCCGCGCGCGCGGCCATGACCGCATTCAGCGATGCATTGGTTTCGATGAACACGCGCGCGTTGACCCGCGCGGCCGCGAATGCCGCATCGATCCGCTGGCGCAGCCGGTGCCGGTTTGCGACCGTCACGATGCGGCGTTGCGCGAGATCGCGCAGCGCGATGCGTGGCTGCGCCGCGAGCGGGTCGCCGGCGGGCAGCACGGCGACGCACGGCGTCTGCGCGATCCAGTGCACGTCGAGCCCGGCATGCGCCATCGGCAGCGTGACGACGCCGACATCGGCCGTGCCGGCCAGCACCTCGTGGACGACATGTTCGGCCGATTCGCTGCGCAACTGGTAGTGCGGCGCGTGCGCGTGGTCAGGCAGCGCGGCGAGCGCGGCCGGTACGAGCGTGGCCGCGAGCGAAGGTGTCGCCGCGATGCGGACGGGTTCGGCGGTTTCATCGCCGAGCGCCCGTGCGCGTGCCTCGATCGCACGCAGGCCGACCAGCGAGCGTTCGACTTCCTCGTAAAGCAGGAAGGCACGCCGCGTCGGCGTGACGCGCGGGCCGTGCCGGTCGAACAGCGCGTAGCCGAGATCGGCTTCGAGCTCCTGGATCTGCCGCGTGACGGCCGGCTGCGAGCGGCCGAGCAGTTCGCCCGCGCCGGTTACGCTGCCGGCCGACATGACCGCGGAAAAGGCTTCGAGTTGATGCAGCTCCATGACGCGTTCCGATGATGCGATTTGCGCATTGTAGGAGCGCAAGCATGCGTGATTCATATAATGATTCTTGCTATCGACAGCGCAAAAACTTCGAAGCGCCCGATCGTCGCGATGGCCGGTGGTGCGCGCGTGAGCATCGGTAGCGACCGGTGACGTGAACGAAACGCCAATCGAATCAACGCGATGCGATGCATGCCGATGCATCGTGCGACACGGAGTGTGCGGATGGCCGTTCGCGAGCATCACGCGCTTCGCGCCGCGCACGATATCGATATGCGCAAAACTTCGTTGGATCGTCCTGAACCGGATGGTTACATGCCCTCACTCTTTTCGACTGACTGAAGCTGGGGGACGCATGAATGTTTCGGGGAACGACGCACGCGGCGCATGGCGGCGCGTGCTGGGCACGGTGGCGGCGCTCGCTGCCGCATGGGGCTTGTCGACGGGCGGTGCGCTCGCGGCCGGTGTGTCGGGCGAGCCGGTGGTGATCGGCGTGAGCGGGCCGCTCACGGGCCAGGACGCGCAGTACGGCGAGCAATGGAAGCGCGGCTTCGATCTCGCGCTCGACGAGATCAACGGCAGCGGCGGCATTCACGGCCGGCCGCTCGCAGTCGACTTCCAGGACAGCCGCAGCGACCCGCGTCAGGCCGTCGCGATCGCGCAGAAGTTCGTCGCCGATCCGCGCATCGCGATCGAGCTGGGCGATTTCTCCAGCGCGACGTCGATGGCCGCGTCGCCGATCTACCAGCGCGGGCAGCTGACCCAGTTCGGCTTCACGAACTCGCATCCGGACTTCACGAAGGGCGGCGACTATCTGTGGAGCACCGCGCTGAGCCAGGCCGAGGAGCAGCCGCTGCTCGCACGCTACGCGGTGAAGGAACTCGGCTTCAAGCGGATCGCGGTGCTGTACCTGAACACCGACTGGGGCCGCACCAGCAAGGACATCTTCGCGAGGGCGGTGGCCGGGCTCGGCGCGCAGGTCGTCGCGGCCGAAGGCTACCAGCCGACGGAGAAGGATTTCCGTTCGACGCTCGTGCGGATCGGTGAATCGAAGCCCGATTCGATCGTGCTGATCTCGTACTACGCGGACGGCGCGCAGATCGTGCGGCAGGCGCGCACGTCGGGCGTCACGCTGCCGATCGCGGCGGTTGGCTCCGTGTATTCGCCGAAATTCCTCGAGCTGGGCGGCGCGGCCGTCGATGGCGTCTATACGGAATCGAACTTCTTCCCGGCGGAACCGCGCCCCGAGGTGCAGGTGTTCGTGCAGCGCTATCGCGCGAAATTCCATGCCGATCCCGATTCGTTCGTCGCGCGTGCGTACGACGCGCTGATCCTGTCGGCCGAGGTGCTGCGCCGCTACGGCACGACACGCCAGGCCGCGCACGACGGCTTCGCGAAAATCAGCGACGTGCCGAGCGTGATCTTCGGCAAGGTGCGCTTCGATCCGCAGACGCGCCGCGTCGCGGGCGCGCGCACCGTGTATCTGGTCGTGAAGCAGGGGCAGTGGGCGCTATGGGATGGCGCGAAGCCGCAGCTCGCCGCGCGTTGACCCCAGCCCTGAACAGCATGCACGTAACGGACGCATCGTGATGGCTTCCTGGCTCGATTACACGCTCAACGGCCTCATCGTCGGCAACATCTACGCGCTGCTCGCGGTCGGGCTCGCGCTGATCTTCGGCGTGTCGCACCTGATCAACTTCGCGCACGGCTCGGTCTACATGGTCGGCGCGTTCATCGGCTGGCTGTGCCTGACGCGCTTCGGGCTGCCGCTGCCGGTCGCGCTTGCCGCGGTCGTCATCGGTTGCGGCGCGCTCGGCGTCGCGATCGAACGGATCGGGCTGCGGCCGCTGCGGCACGCGGCACGCATCGCGCCGCTGCTCGCGACGATCGGCATCAGTTTCATCCTCGACCAGCTCGCGCAGCTTGCATTCGGCGCGGACCCGCGCGCGGTGCCGACGCCGCTGCCCGACTGGCATCTGCGAATTGCCGGCGCAACGCTCGGCTCGCTCGACCTGCTGATCGCGGGCATCGGCATCGCGGCGGCCGCGTTGCTGTACGGCTTCCTGCGATTCACGCGGCTCGGCTGGGCCGTGCGCGCGACCGCGCAGGATCGCGACGCGGCGCTGCAGATGGGTGTCGACGTCGATCGCGTGAACCAGACCGTGTTCGCGATCGCATGCGCGCTCGGCGGCGTGAGCGGGCTGCTGGTCGGCATGTACTACAACAGCATCGATCCGGCGATGGGCTTCCAGGCAACGCTGAAGGGCGTGGTCGCGCTGCTGATCGGCGGGCTCGGCAACGTGCCGGGCGCGATTGCCGGGAGCCTGCTGCTCGGCCTCGTCGAAAGCTATGGCGTCGCGCTGTTCGGCACCAGCTATCGCGACCTGTTCGCGTTCGGGCTGCTGATCGTATTCCTCGTATGGCGGCCGAACGGGCTGTTCAGCGCGAACCGCGCGCTGCCGCCCGAGCCGATGACGGGGACCTTCCTCGCGGCCGCGAAGGCCGTGCGCGCGCCGCGCCCGGTACTTGTCGTACTGATCGTGGCGGCGGCCGTGCTGCCGTGGCTCGGTGCATCGCCGTACGTGTTGCAGACGCTGACCAACGCGTGGCTGTACGGGCTGCTCGCGCTGAGCCTCACGCTCGTCGCGGGCACGGTCGGGCAGATCTCGCTCGGCCACGCGGCGCTGCTCGTGATCGGCGCGTATGCGTCGGCGCTGCTGTCGTCGGATCTCGGCTGGTCGCCGGCCGTGACGATCCCGTGCGCGGGCGTCATCACCGCCGTGCTCGGCACGTTGCTCGTCTATCCGGCGTTCCGGCTGCGCGGGCATTACGTGTCGATCGCGACGCTCGGCATCGGCGAAGTGGTGAGCCTCGTGATCCTGAACTGGGACGGCCTCACGCGCGGCCCGCTCGGCATCACCGGCATCGCGCCGCTGCCGTGGGCGACGACCGCGCGTGCCGCGTACTGGTTCACGTTCGCGGTGCTCATCGTGTTCGCGCTCGTGCAGGTGCGGCTGCTGCGTTCGCATCTCGGCCGCACGCTGCGCGCGGTGCGCGAGGATGATGTCGCCGCCCGTGCGCACGGCATCGCGCCGAACCGCTACAAGGCGATCGCGTTCGCGGTCGGCGGCGTCGCGGCCGGCGTGAGCGGCGGGATCGCCGCGCACCTGTACAGCTACATCAATCACCAGACCTTCGATTCGCAGGTGTCGATCCTCGCGCTGACGATGGTGATCCTCGGCGGGCTCGGCAACGTGCTCGGCGGCATCGCCGGCGCGATTGCGCTGATCGGCCTGCCCGAGCTGTTCCGCTGGGCGGCCGACTACCGGATGCTGATCTACGGCCTCGTGCTGCTGCTGCTCGTCCGGTTCCGGCCGCAGGGCGTGCTCGGCACGGTGTGAGGAGATACGCGATGACCACGACCCGACCCCTGCTCGACGTGCAGGGCCTGACGCGCCGCTTCGACGGCGTGACCGCGCTCGACGGCGCGAGCCTGACGCTCGCCGACGGCGAGCTGCTGAGCGTGATCGGCCCGAACGGTGCGGGCAAGTCGACGCTGTTCAACCTGATCGCGGGCGCCGACCGGCCCGATGCCGGCCGAGTGACGTTCGACGGCCGCGACATCACGGGCACGGCGCCCGAACGGCTCGCGGCGCTCGGCATCGCGCGCACGTTCCAGCACGGCCGCGTGTTCGGCAACCTGAGCGTGCTCGACAACGTGCTGATCGGCGCGCATGCGCGGCTGCGTGCGGCGCGGCCGGGCTGGCCCGTGCTCGGCGCGGCGGCCGAGGTGTGGCGCGCGCTCGTGCGGCCCGCGTCGGTGCGGCGCGAGGAAGCCGAACTGCGCGAAGAGGCGCGCGCGATCGTCGCCGGGTTCGGCGAGCGGCTGACGCCGCGCATCGATCATCCGGCGCACAGCCTGTCGTATGCGAACCGGCGGCGTGTGGAGATTGGCCGCGCGCTTGCGCTGCATCCGCGCCTGCTGCTGCTCGACGAACCGACGGCCGGGATGAACGAGACGGAAACGGCCGAGATGCTGCAACTGATCCAGTCGCTGAAGGCGCGCGGCCTGACGATCCTGCTGATCGAGCACAAGCTCGAACTCGTGATGCGCGTGTCCGACCGCGTGGTGGTGCTCGACAACGGCGTGAAGATCGCCGAAGGCGCGCCGCGCGACGTGCGGCACGACCCGCGCGTGATCGAGGCGTACCTCGGCCGCCGCCATGCGGGCGGCGCGCCGGCCGACCGCGCAGCACAGGCGGCCGCATGACCGCACTTTCTTCCGGACCCGACACGACCATGACCGATGCGCTGCTGAAACTCGAACACCTCGACACGTTCTACGGGCCGGTGCAGGTGCACTTCGACGTGAACTTCGAAGTCGGCCGCGGGCAGATCGTCAGCCTGCTTGGCGGCAATGCGAGCGGCAAGTCGACGACGATGAAGCTGATTCTCGGGCTGATGCGGCCGCGCCGCGGCGTCGTGCGCTTCGACGGCGACGACGTGACCGCGCTCGCGACGCCGCAGCGCGTGCGGCGCGGGATCGCGGCCGTGCCGGAGGCGCGGCGGCTGTTCGGCGACATGAGCGTGCGCGAGAACCTGCTGATGGGGGCATACACGCGTGGCGACCGCACGGCGGTGGCGGAAGACTACGAGCGCGTGCTCGACCTGTTTCCGCGTGTGCGCGAGCGGCTGACGCAGCGCGCGGGCACGCTGTCGGGCGGCGAGCAGCAGATGCTTGCGATGGCGCGGGCGCTGATGGCACGACCGAAGCTGATCTGCATGGACGAGCCGACGATGGGGCTGTCGCCGCTCTACGTCGACAAGGTGCTCGAACTGATCGACGCGATCAACCGGCAGGGCGTGACCGTGTTCATGGTCGAGCAGAACGCGAGCCTCGCGCTGGAAATCGCGCATTACGGGTACGTGCTGCAGACGGGGCGTGTCGTGCTCGAAGGGCCTGCGAAGGCACTGCTCGACGATGAGCGTGTGCGCGATGCCTATCTAGGTGGCGAAGCGGTGGCGGCGTAGCCGGCGTGGCTGATGGCGGCGCCCGGATGCGAGCATCGCGAAAGACCGCGATGTACACCGAATTGTCGGGTAGATTAGCGCTCAGTCACCGTCACTGCCATCGGGAGCGCCGCGCCATGTTGACCTACGCCATTCAGAAAGCCGGCTACGAATTCGATCAACTCGATCCGCAAGGTGTGACCGATTATGCGTCGTTCGTTCGTGCATTCGACGCATTCCCGTGGGCGTCGCAGCATGCCGAATGGGACGATACGCAGGACGGTCCGTTGCCGGCCCTCGTGCTGCAGCAGGCCGACGATCAGCGGGAATTGTGGGTGACCGCGCTGAGCGACGCGCATCCGGACGGCTTCCAGCTGAATGTCGTCTCCATGCGGATGAAGAAGGGGCTGTTCGGGATCGGCAAGGGGAAGCTGGAGCAGCAGGTCGACACGATCGACGTCGACTCGCGCGCGGACGTCGACACGTTGTGTCGTCTTTTCTGCGATCGTCAGTATGACGAGCTGGACCGGCTGGTCGCGCGGCACGCCGAGCGCAATCGCTTCGACGACGACAGCGACCGCGACGATTGATCGCCTGCCGCGCATGAGCCGGCGCAGGTTCGCCTGTTCATGCCTTTTCTGCTTCAGCCCCCGCCGCGTGCGGAAACGTCAGCACCACCGCAAACCCGCCCGCATCAGGAAACGCGAACCCGACGCGCCCGCCGTGCGCCTTCATCACTTCCTGCACGATCGCGAGCCCGAGACCCGACCCGGTGCGGCGTTCGGTGCCGTCCGGCGCGATCCGCACGAACGGCTGCAACGCCGCGTCCCAATGCTCGCGTGGAATCCCGCGCCCGTTGTCGGTGACGGTCAGCGTTACGGCATCATCGCTGTTGCCCGCGGTCGCGACCGACACGACGATATCGTCCGCATGCCCATGCAGCAGCGCATTGTGCAGCACGTTCGACAACGCCTCCTGCAGACTGATTGCGTCGCCGTCGATCCACGCATGCGGTGAATCGCTCGCGAATGCGACGGCCACGTCGCGCTCGTCCGCGAGCGGAATCGCGCGGCCGAGCACGTCCTTCGCGAGCGCGACGAGTTCGACCGGTTGCAGCGGCACGGCCTCGGTACGATGGATCACCATCGCATGGTTGAGCAACTGCCCGGTGAGCCGCCCGACATCCGCGCTGGTCGCACGCAACGCATCGAGCCGCGCCGCATGACGCGCGGGATCGACCTCGCCGTCGAGCAGTTCGATCTGCGCGTCGAGCCGCGCGAGCGGCGTGCGCATCTGGTGCGCGGCGTCGGCGATGAAGCGCTGCATCGCGTTGATCCGCTCGGCCAGGCGGTGCATCAGCCCGTTGATCGACCCGATGATCGCGTCGATCTCGCTCGGCGTATCGACGGCCACCGGCCGCAAATCGGCCGGGTCGCGCGCGGCGATGATCGTGCCGATCTGCGCGAGCGGGCGCAGCCCGCGCCGGATCGCGAGGCCGCTCGCGCCGATCGCGAGCACGCTCATCAGCAGGATCAGCGTCCACACCTTGATGCTCATGTCGTTGGTCAACTGCTGCCGCGCGTTGGTGGTTTGCGCAACCGTCACGAGCGCCCAGCCGGGCGTGCTTTCCTCGGGCATGTAGCGCGCGATCGTCGCGGTGCGGATCCGGTGTCCCTGGTAGACGGCGTTCGCGAACGCGGGGCCCTGCTTCGCGGCGGCGAGCGTCGCGGAGCTCGCGAGATCGTTGTAGCCGGCCACCACGACGCCGCGCGAATCGACGACCTTGTAGTAGACGAGGTCGTAGCGCGACAGCGTCGACAACGCGGCGACTGGCGGATTCAGCGCGAGCACGCCGCCTTGCACGTACAGGTTCTCCGCGACCTGGATCGATGCGCCCGCAAGCAACTGGTCGTATGCGCGCTCGGCCGCGACGCCCGCGTAGTAGCGCGCGATCACCGCGAGGGCGAGCGCGCCGGTCGCGACGACGAGCGCGATGAACAGCAGCGTGCGCCCGAACAGCGTCTTCGGGAACCAGTCAATGCGCGGCAATCTGATACCCCATCCCGCGCGCGGTGCGGATCTCGACCGAGCTGCCCTGCAGCTTCCTGCGCACGCGCGTCACGTATTGTTCGACCGCGTTCGCGCTCGGCTCGTTGCCGAAGCTGAACAGCTGGTTCAGCAGCTCGTCCTTCGAGAAGATCCGCTGCGGACGGCTCGCGAGGATCTCGAGCAGCGCGAATTCCTGGCGCGACAGCGACAGCGGCTGGCCGTCGAGTTCCGCGAGGCGGCTGCTGCGATCGATCACGAGGCCGCCGAGCGTCAGCACGTCGTTCGCATGGCCGCTGTTGCGGCGCAGCAGCGCCTGCACGCGCGCATCGAGCTCGCGGTAGTCGAACGGCTTCACGAGATAGTCGTCGGCGCCGAAGCCGAGGCCGCTCACGCGGTCGTCGATCGCCGAGCGCGCGGTGACGAGCAGCACCGGCGTCGTGCTGCCCGACGCGCGCAGGTTGCGCAGCACCGCGAAGCCGTCGAGCCCAGGCAGGTTCGCATCGAGCACGACGAGGTCGAAGCGCTCGATGCGCAGCAGGCTGTTCGCGGTCGAACCGTCGGTTTCGAGATCGACGGCATGGCCGAGCCGCGCGAGGCGGCTGCGGATCGCCGCGCCGATTTCGGCATCGTCCTCCACGACGAGAATGCGCATGGTGCCGTTTGCAGGTAGAGGGTTAGGGGTTTTCCCGGGGCCGGGATGTCAGCATTTTCTCAGACTCGCTCGATAACCTGTGTTCAGCCGGAACAAGCGATGACGGCATTAATACCAGAGGAGACGGCAACATGCAGCATGTCATGGGCACGACGAAGGCGCGGCGCAATGCACGGCCGATTGCACGGCGCAATGCACGGCGAGGTGTGACGCCGGCTGCCGCGTGGCCGCTTGCCGTGCGCCGCACGCACGCGTGCGCATGACGACGTCGCCGCGCCGCCGCGCATTGCTCGCCGCCGGCCTCGGTGCGTTCGCCGCGCCGTCGCTGGTGCGCTCGAAGCCGCGCACGGTGCGAATCTCGAAAGGCTATGGCGTGCTGTACCTGCCGCTGCTCGTGATGGAGAAGCAGCGCCTGTTCGAGCGGCACGCGGCGCGGCACGGCCTGCGCGACCTCGCGCTCGACTGGGTGCTGCTCGACGGCGGCAATTCCGTCAACGACGCGATGATGGCCGGCACGCTCGACTTCGCGGGGGCCGGCGCGCCGGGCTTCATCGAGCTGTGGGCGCGGGCGCGCGGGATTCCGAACGTCGAGGTGATCGGCATCAGCGGCTTGTCGACGACATCGCTGTCGCTCAATGCGAACCGTCCGGGCCTCGCGTCGCTGCGCGACTTCACGCCGTCCGACCGGATCGCGGTGCCGGGCATCCGCACGTCGCTGTCGGCGGTCGTGCTGCAGATGGTCGCGAGCCGGCAGCTGGGTGCGAAGCATTTCGCGCAGCTCGATTCGATCACCGTGAACCTGCCGCATCCGCAGGCGATGCAGGCGCTGATCCGCCGCGAGAACGGCGTGACGGCGCACTTCACGTCGCCGCCGTTCTCGACGCTCGAATTGCGGCAGCCGGGCATTCATCGCGTGGTGAATTCGGTCGACGTGCTCGGCCCCATGACGCTCGACGTCGTGTTCGCGCCGAAGCGGCTCGTCGATGCGGAGCCTGCGCTGGCCGCGGCGTTTCTCGGCGCGCTCGACGAAGCGAACCGCCTGATCGTGCAGGATCCGCGTGCGGCGGCCGCGCTGTATGCAGCGTCGTCGGGTGTCGGCGTATCGCACGACGACATGATACGGATGCTCGCCGCGCCGGACACGCGGTTCTCGGTATGGCCGAACCAGCTGATGGACTACGTCGAGTTCCTGTACCTCGCCGGCACGATCAAGGCCAAGCCGCGCGCGTGGCACGAGATGTTCGCGCCGATGCTCGACGACTACCGGGCACGCTGAGCGCCGCCGATCCACGATTTCATCGACCTGCACCGCGCCTGCGCGTTCGTTGCGCGCGGCGCCGATTCAACCGACAAGCAACCGATTCACGGAGGAGCCCCCAATGAATGCCACCGAAACCCTGGACCCCGCGTCCGCCGAAGAGCAGCGCGTCATGTCGAAGATCGCGCGGCGCCTGCTGCCCATCCTCGTCGTGATGTTCCTGATCGCGTTCATCGACCGGCAGAACGTCGGCTTCGCGAAGCTGCAGATGGTGCACAGCCTCGGGATGACGGAAGCCGCGTTCGGGCTCGCGTCGTCGCTGTTCTTCATCGGCTACCTGCTGTTCGAGGTGCCGAGCACGCTCGCGCTGCATCGCTACGGCGCCCGTGTGTGGCTCGCGCGGATCATGCTGACGTGGGGCCTCATCACCGTGCTGATGGGCTTCACGACGTCGATGCCGGCGTTCTGCTCGCTGCGCTTCCTGCTCGGCATCGCCGAGGCCGGCTTCTATCCGGGCGTGATCTACTACCTGACGCTGTGGTTTCCGCAGAGCTATCGCGCGAAGGTGCTCGGCATCTTCACGCTCGGCAGCGCGCTCGCCAACATGCTCGGGTCGCTGGTCGGCGGCGTGCTGCTGAGCCTGAACGGCGTGTGGGGCCTCGCGGGCTGGCAATGGGTGTTCGTGGCGACGGGCATCCCGGCCGTGATCGTCGCGATCGTCGTGTTCCGCGTGTTGCCGGCCTCGTTCCGCGAGGCGTCGTTCCTCGACGAACGCGAGAAGCAGATCGTCGCGGCCGCACTGGAGCGCGAGAAGCCGGCGCATGCCGAGCACGGCCAGCCGTGGAAGGCGCTGCTCGATCCGCGCGTGATGCTGTTCGCGGCGACCTACATGCTGATGTCGACGTCGCTGTACGGCGTCACGTACTGGTTGCCGACGCTCGTGAAATCGTTCGGCGTGTCGAGCACCATGAACGGTTTCCTGAGCATGCTGCCGTGGGCGCTCGCGGTGCTGCTGCTGGTGTGGCTGCCGTCGAAGCTGCGCCGCGCGAAGAGCATCCTGCGCACGATCGCGATCGTCGCGGCGCTCGGCGCGCTTGGCTTTCTGCTGAGCCTCGTGCTGCCGTCGACGCCGCTGCGCTTCATCGCGCTCGTGCTCGGCGGCGCGTGCATCCCGTTGCTGTATCCGTGCTTCTGGTCGATGCCGCCGCGCTACTTCACCGGCGCGCGCGCGGCGGCGAGTGTCGCGGCGATCAACTCGATCGGCAACCTCGGCGGCTTCTTCAGCCAGAACCTGATGCCGTTCGCGGGCAAGGTGACGGGCACCGCGTTCGGGCCGATGATCGTGCCGATCGTGTGTCTCGCGCTGCTCGGGATCGGCGCGCTGGTCGCGTGGACGCGCTCGGAGCGGGGGATGGTGGCGGCGCGGGTGTGATGTGCTACCGTGCATGCGGTTTGAATGCACGGAGATAGCAATGAAGACTGCGGCGATGTGCGCGCTTCGAGTCGATCAGACATTACTCGAGGAAGCGCAAACCGTATTGGCGGAAAACGAGACGCTGTCTGCGTTCGTCGAATCGACGCTGCGCGCTGCGATTGCACGCCGGCGCTCGCAGCGCGAGTTTGTCGCGCGCGGCGTGTTGTCGGCTGAGGAGGCGCGGCGCACCGGTGAATACGTCGACGCCGCAGAAGTCCAGGTCGAACTTGGGACGATGCTGAAAGCGGCGCGTGCAGCGAAGATAACGGGTTAGACGATTGGCGTCGATCGACGCGCCCGGTCGAACCCGTCACGATCCTTGCCGGTCGGCACAAGCGGGAAGGCAACTACCACTGATGCTCACCGCGGCGGCATTCCGCCGCCGCTTCCTTGACCGCCTTACCCCTGCGTCCGCGACGTCCCCCGTCCATCATGCGCGATCGCCACATGCGCGGACGCCACCGGAATATCCACCTCCACCTTCGTCCCTTCGCCCAGCGTCGTATCGATCCGCAGCGTGCCGCCGACGAGATACGCACGCTCGCGCAGGCCGACCAGCCCGAACGATCCCGATTTGCGCGGCACACCGGGATCGAAGCCCGCACCGTCGTCGCGAATCGTCAGCGCGATCGTCTCGTCCCGGTACACGAGTTCCACGGTCGCGCTCGACGCGGCCGCGTGCCGCGCGACGTTCGCGAGCGCTTCCTGCGCGATGCGGAACACGGCGGTCGCATACGGTTCGTCGAGCTGCAGCTCGCTCGGCTCGACGTGCAGTGCGCACGCCATGCCGTGACGGTGCCGGAAATCCTCCACGAGCCATTGCATCGCGGCCGCGAACCCGAGGTCGTCGAGCATCAGCGGGCGCAGGTCGGATGCAATGCGTCGCGTGGCCGTCACCGCGCCGCGCGCGAGCGTATGCATCGCCGCGATCTTGCGCGCCAGCGGCGCATCGTCCTGCGGCACGTGATCGAGCAGCCATTCGAGATCGTTCTTCAGCGTCGCGAGCGTCTGCGCGAGTTCGTCGTGCAGTTCGCGCGCGATGCGGCGCTGCTCGGCCTCGCGTGCGCTCGCGCTGATCGCCGCGATCTCGCGCAGCTCCTCGCGTGACGCCTGCAGCGCCCGCTCCGCGCGCACGCGCTCCTCGACTTCGCGCCGCAAGTCGCGGTTCGACGCGCTCAACTGCGCGGTGCGGGCCGCGACGCGCTGCTCGAGCCGTTCGTTCGCGTCGTTGAGCTGCGCGCTCTTCTGCACGATGAGCAGGTGCTGATAGCGCGCGCCGGCGAGCGCACGCACCGTCTGCGCATGCAGCCGGCCGTTCTCGAACAGCAGCGCGAACAGCACGACGCCCGACGCGACGAGGCCGTAGGTCCGCCCCGCGTAGAAGCCCAGGTCGAAGCGCCCGTGGTTCAGCATCGACGACAACGCGATGTCGAACAGCCACGCGACGAGCACGATCATCACCCACAGGTCGAGCACGGAATGGCGCCGCCGCTGCCGCCACATCAGCACGAGTGCGGCCAGGTTCAACGCCCAGACGACCGTGATCGCGGTCGTCATCGTCGCGGCCATCCGGTTGCCCTGCATGATGCGCGGCAGCAGGTCATGGCCGGCGGTCGCGAGCAGCGCGAGCGCGCCGGTCGCGCCGGCCGTCATGACGATGCAGAGCAGCAGCGGAAGCGTCGCGCGGCGCCGCTCGAGCGACGGCGGGTGGGCCCGCGGCGTCGCGCGCAGCAGCACGTACGCGGCGACCGCCAGCGGAAAGCCGCCGTGCCAGAACAGATAAAGCCACGCAGTGGTCTGTTCGCCCGCGCCGAGCAGGCCCGTCGGCGTGAACAGCCCCGGAAAGGTCAGCATGTGCGTGCCGGCCATGAAACCCGTGAACAGGTAGCCGGCCGCGAGCGCGAGCAGCGATTTCTCGCGCAGGATCGCGTACTGGCCGAGCAGCAGGCCAGCCGTCACCATGTCGTTGATGACGATCGCCGACTGGTACACGGGAATGAAGCCCCACACGCGAGCAAGCGGTATGCCCGCGAACGGCGCGAGGGCGACGAAGATCACGGCCGACACGATCACCATCGCGATCGCGAGCCGCCGCTCCTGCCGGCCGGGCGGCAGCGACGACATGAACAGGTGCGACGGATCCGGCGCGTCGTCGTCGGTGGCTGCGGCGCGCACGCGGAACGGGGGCGTCATGCGTCGTCGACGCCGAGGTCGAGATCGTGGCGCACCGCGTAGCGCACCAGCGCGGCTTCGTGCGGCAGCTCCATCTTCTCGAGGATGCGCGTCTTGTAGGTGCTGACCGTCTTCGCGCTCAGCGTGAGTTCCGACGCGATCCGCGTGACCGTCTGGCCCGCGACGATGCGGCGCATCACGTCGAGTTCGCGCGCGGACAACCGTTCGTGCGGCAGCATTTCGACCGGCGCGCGCAGCGTGCGCGCGAGGCTTTCGGCCGCCTGCGGGCTCACGTAGACGCCGCCCGCCGCGACCTTCGTGACGGCCTGGACGAGCTCGGCGGTCGCGCTGTCCTTCGTCAGGTAGCCGGTCGCGCCGGCCTTGAACGCGCGCGCGGCGTATTGCGCCTCCGCATGCATCGTCAGCACCAGCATGCGCAGCGACGGCGCGCGCGTCTTGACGAGCCGGATCAGCTCGATACCGGTCGGCCCGGGCATCGACAGGTCGAGCAGCAGCACGTCGGCGGCGCCACGCTCGGCCAGCGCGAGCGCGGCCGCGCCGTCGCTCGCCTCGCCGACGATTTCGAAACCGCCGGCCGTTTCCAGGATGTGACGCAGTCCGTCCCGCATGACTGCGTGATCGTCAGCCAGAATTATCCTGATCACTAGCGTTCCTCTTCGGGATGCCGCCGCGGGCTGTTCCGCCGGTTGCCGCCGCGGCCGTTCTTCTGACCAATATATTCCGCCGAAGCCGGAAAAGGTGCACCTTCGGGAAATTTTTGAGACGTTGAGGTGTGGAGTGTGTCTCGAAACGAAATAATCAGCGTGAAATGGTACAGGCGATAGGGCCAGATGGGGCGGGTATTCCCGACGCGTCGTTGCCGTCCGGCGGCCGGTGTGTGTCGCGGACCGCCCTGATTCAGAGATAAACTGGTGCCCGATTGCACTGTCGCGATCCGAGGAGCCTCCACGATGATCGAACTCGCCGACATCCTGCCGTCCGCGCTGCCCGACGCCGTCGCGTGGGCCGACGCGCAGGCGGCGCACGGGCTCGCGCAGGGCGTGCCGCTCACGCCCGCGCAGGCCGACGACGCGCGTACCGTGGGCGTCGCGCAACCGGAGCGGATCCGCGTCGTGGTCGGCGACCGCCTGCCGTTTCCCGACACGCCGGCGCTGGCCGCGATCGCGCGCGACACCGGGCTGCTGTGGCCGGGAACGATCGGCCTCACGCTCGGCCATGCGGTGTTCGTGCTGCGCGGCCACGACACGCGGCGCCTGCTCACGCATGAGTTCCGCCATGTGCATCAGTACGAGGAAGCCGGGTCGATCGGCGCGTTTCTCGCGCGCTACCTGCACGAGATCGCGACCGTCGGCTACCACGATGCGCCGCTCGAGGCCGATGCGCGGCAGCACGAGTTCGACTGACGCCACCGGCCCGCACGAACACACACACCCTCCGTTGACGTCGTCACCCGCCTAAAGGCAGGAGATTCCCACACCTGGCGATGCACGTCCGCATCGGAGAATGTTCAGCGCAGCGTTGATATCTCGATCATGCACGACACCACAGCCATCGCAGGCCCACTCTCTCATTCGCAGTCCCGCGATACCTTTCGGCCGCGTCGTGCTGTCTTTCGACCCGCACGCCGAACAGGACTGGGTGGAACCGCTTTCGTCGACTTCCTCGAACGTGGCCCCGTGCGCCATCGCCTTGTAACGGAGCTTGTTTCGGAAGGACGACCAGGATGCGTCGTAGACGCTTTTCGCCATCCTGGTTCTGGCAAGTTTGGCGGCAGATACGTTGCCGACCGCGATGTAATCGAAACGCCGCACCAGATCGAGCGCGAGCTTGTGCTGGAAATCGGCACGGGCATTCGCCACTTTGGCGTGCAACTTCGCGATATGCCGCTTGTGCTTTCGCGCCCGTTGCGCTTTCGCCAGTTTCTCCGCCGCGCGTCGGCCGAATCGGTCATTGGGCAGCTTCTCGCCGGTCGAAAGTGTGGCGAAGTCTTTCAGGCCGAGATCGATGCCGACACCCGAACGGATCGGGCGGGCCTGAACATCGGGCATCTCGATCACGATGTTGAGAAACCAGTTGCCACGCGCATCCTGCGCAAAGTTGGTCCCGTCCTTGATCTTGCCTTCGGGAAGCGGGCGGCTGTTGAACACGCGAAACGTGTTGCCGGCGAAGCGAAACGCATCGCCTTCGCGCTTCAGGTCACGCCCCTTCAGCGGCACCCAGCCAAGCGACTTCCTGCCGCGATAGCGCAGGTAGGGCCGACGGTGCTGACTGCGCGACTTCGCGTATTGCTCGCACGTTGCATTGACCGTGCCGGAGTGAATGCCGAGCGCCTTGCTGCTGCCGGTCGTCAGCACGTTCAGATCGAATCCCGTCGGCCACTTCTTGCTCCACTTGAGCGCGTGCTTCTGCGTGTCGTTGCAGAAGTTCCAGACGTAGTCCACCGCTCGGCTCTGCTTGTTGAGCAGTCCGTTGAGCGACTTCACCCGGTAGCGGTAGACAAGAATCATGCCGGTGATCCTAACCCGTGGAAGAAGCTGCCTGTCAACAGCAATCCTTTCCTTCCCGCCATCCGCCCCGAAGGAAGTCCCCTTGGGGGAAATGGCGGGGTTTCTCGGAGCAAATTCTGATGAACCTTCCCCACGCCATGGCCGGCCCGGTGCGGACACGCCGCGCCGCCACGCCGCGCGACCCGCGATGAGCGACACGATCCACGCATGGCTGGGCGCGATCGGCGCACATCCGGTACTCGTGCTGGCGATCGTGTTCGTTACCGCCTGCGCCGAGGCGATCGCGCTGATCGGCACGGTCGTGCCGGCCGGCGCCGTGATGTTCGCGGCCGGCACGCTGATCGGCGCGGGCGCGCTCGACGGCTGGACGACGATCGGCGTCGCGGCCGCCGGCGCGGTCGTCGGCGACGGCGTCAGCTACGAGCTCGGCCGCCGCTACCGCGGCGCGATTCGCAACGGCTGGGTGCGGCTGGGCTACGCGGACGCCTATGGGCGCGGCGAGCAGTTCGTGCTGCGCCACGGGATGAAGAGCATCGTACTCGCGCGCTTCCTGGCACCGCTGCGCGCGGTCGTGCCGGTCGTGGTCGGCTGCGCGACGCTGCCGCGCCGGTCGTTCTATCCGGTCAACGTCGTGTCGGCGCTGATCTGGGCACCCGTGCACGTCGCGCCGGGCATCGTGTTCGGCGCGTCGGCGGCGCTGGCCGCGGCGATCAGCGTGCGGGTCGCCGCGATCCTGCTGGTGGTCGCCGCGCTGGTCGCGCTCGTGTGGTTCGGCGTGCGCCTGGCGCTGCGGCGCGGCTGGCCGTTGCTGTGCCAGGCGACCGGCGCGGCCGTGCATGCATCCGCGCGCCGCTGGCCGCGCTTCGGTGAATGGCTGCACGACGCGATCGACAAGGTACGCCGCCTGCCGGGCGCGGTGCCCGTGTTCGCGCTGCTGTTCGTCGGCTGCGTGTGGCTGTTCGCCGGCATCGTGCAGGACGTCGTCGCGAACGATCCGCTGACGCACGCGGACATCGCGCTGTATGCGTTCCTGCAGAACCTGCGCACGCCGCCCGTGGATGCCACGATGCGCGCGCTCGCGGTGCTGCACGGCCACGATACGGGGCTGATCGTTGCGGCCGCGTTTCTCGTCTGGCTGATGATCCATCGCTGCTGGGTGACGTCCGCATGGTGGCTCGCGACGGTCGGCATCGCGATCGTGCTCGTGCCGGCGTTCGGCGCCGGCCTGCCCGGCACGTCGCCTGCGAGCCTGCCGCCCGGCGCGCTGCACGTGGCGCTGCCCGACGCCGACGCGGCATTCGCGATACTCGCGAGCAGTGGCATCGGCTGGGTGCTGACGCGCGAGCGGCCCGCGTCGTGGCGGATCCCGGTCGTGACGGCGGTCGTGCTGTGGATCGTGCTCGGCGGCTTCGCGCGGCTCTACGTCGGCGATACGTGGCTGTCGGGCCTGCTCGGCGGCTGGAGCCTCGGACTCGCGTGGTTCGCGGTGCTGGCGGGCGCCCATGCGTACTGGGGGGTGCGCGAACACGTGCAGCCGCGCGGCGCGCTCGTCGCGGTGCTCGTCGTGCTCGCCACCGCCGGCGTGTGGACCGTGCCCGCGCAGTGGCAGCTCGATCGCGCGGCGCGTCCGCATGTCGGCGACGTCGTCGCGATGACCGTCGACCAGTGGATGCGCGGCGGCTGGCAGCGCGTGCCGACGCGGCGCACCGAGATCGGCGGCGATCGCGAGGAATATCTGCCGCTGCAATGGTGCGCGACGTCGGACACGCTCGACCGCCATCTGTCGCTGGCCGGCTGGCAGCGCGCGACGCCGTGGTCGCCCGCCACCGCGCTGCGCTGGCTGTCGCCGCAGGCGCCGGCCGATACGCTGCCGGTGCTGCCGCGCTACACGCACGGCGAGAGCACGCGCCGCGTGTTCGTGCGCGCCGACGCGGCCCATCCGGACAGCCGCCTCGTGCTGCGGCTATGGCGTTATCCGTACGTGCTGCAGGATGCGCTCGGCACGCGGCCGCTGTGGTACGGCGCGCTGTATCGCGAGACGCTGCATCGGCCCGTGCGGTTGATGACGGTCGTGCGCACGACGACGCTCGACGATGCGGCGACGATCGCGCAGGCGCTGAAGGTCGAGCCGACGATCGAGCGGCCGCCGGCGGGGACGAGCACGGCGCCGCCCGCGATGGTGCTCGTGTGGATGGTGCAGCCGTGAAGCGCGCGCAACGCGTCAGGCGTGCGCCGGTTGCGCGGGGACGACGGACAGGCGCAGGCCGACCGTCTTGAGCACCGCGAGCAGGGTTTTCAGCGTCGGGTTGCCGTTGGGCGACAGCGTGCGATACAGCGATTCGCGGCTGATGCCGGCTTCGGCCGCGACCGCGCCGAGCCCGCCGTACGCTTCCGCGACCGTGCGCAGCGCGAGCAGCGCGGCCGCGCGGTTGTCGGGATCGTCGAGCGATTCCATCGCGACGCGCAGATAGGCCACCGCGAGCTCGCGGTCGGCACCGAGTTCGGCGACTTCCGCGTCGTGGTGCGAGACCGCGCCTTTGAGCTTGTTCACATTTGCCTCCGTTTCCAGTTCAACCAGTGTTCGTGCGCACGCCGGATGTCGTCGGATTGACTGCGCTTGTCGCCGCCGGACAACAGCAGGATCAGCGCGCTGCCGTACCGGCCGAAGTACACGCGATAGCCGGCACCGACGTGGATGCGCAGTTCGACCACGCCTTCGCCGACAGGCTCGCAATCGCCGAAATTGCCGGTCTGCACGCGTCGCAGGCGTTCGCGAATCCGTGCCTGGATGACCTTGTCGCGGACGGCGTTCAGCCATTCGGTGAAAGGCTCGCGACCGTCGTCGCGCTGATAGCGAAGCAGTTCGAACTTGGAGAGCATTGTAACTTATAAGCTACATAAAGGATAGGGGTATCGATGTGATGGCGGGGCCTGCCGGATGAGACTGATGAAGTGACGCGTAAGCGGGCCGACTGCCGAATCGAGACGAAGCACGTCGCAAGGGCGCTGCTCAGGGATGCCCGCAGAGCCTTTGCGACGTGGGGTTTCGGGCGATGAGGCCGGCTTCCCGAACGAGGATCATTCTTTCATTCGGGGCATGCGATGACGATTCGGCCGAACGGCCGATCTCATCGGCGCGTGAGGATACGCGCCGTGCGGAGGAGGGACTGCTCGTCGAGCTGCGCGGTCACCGATTCGGGGAAGTCGATCGGCTTGCCCCACGCGTCGGGCACGTCCTTGTGCTCGCCGGTCGCGTATCCGGCGAGCGTGGACACCTTGTCGGCGGCCGACGGATGGAGCGCGACCAGAGCGCGAGCACCTTCTCCGTGTGCTTGTCGCTCATCGTCACGATCACGTCGGTGTGCTTGATATCGTTCGCGTTCAGTTGCGTCGACCGAGGCACGGACGCGGCATTGCGCCGAAGCCGCGCTCCGCGGCCTCGAGCGCTGGCATCACTACGCCGTCGCCGTCACCCGCTGCGCGGCAAACCCGGCCAGCGTCCGCAACGCGTCCCGCGCCGAGCGCAGATAGAACGCCTGCAGATGAAACACATGCCAGCGCGCGGCATGAATCTCCAGCCGGCACGGCACGCCGCACGCGAGCGCATGCGCCGCCAGTCGCTGCGCATCCGACAGCAGCACTTCCTGGTCGCCGGCCTGCACCAGGATCGGCGGCAGGCCGCGCAAGTCGGTGTCGAGCGGGCCGCGCGGGGCCACCGAGCCGGTACCGTGATACCAGCGCAACCCCTGTTCGAGCCAGCCGCGACGGATCATCGGATCGTCGTGGCGGCGCGATGCGAGCGTGTCGCCGCCCAGCGTCGGGTCAGTCACGGGCGAGATCAGCAGCAGCGCGGCGGCAGCGGGTTCGCCACGCTCGCGCAGCGCGATGGCGAGCGCAAGCGCGAGCGCGCCGCCGGCCGAATCGCCGGCGATCGCGATCCGGTGCGGCGCGTAGCCCAGCGCGCGCAACGCATCGTATGCGGCCAGGGCGTCGTCGAGGGCCGCCGGGCTCGGATGCTCGGGCGCGAGCCGGTAGTCGGGCACCCACACCGGCAGCCCGGCTTCGGTCGCGAGCCGCGTCGTCACGCCGCGATGCGTGTGCGGGCCGCCGAGACAGAACGCGCCGCCGTGCAGGTAGAGGATCGCGCCGCCCGCGTCGCCGCGCTTCGGCGCGATCACTTCGACCGGCACGCCGGCGGCCGACGTCCGGTAACGCAGCGTGCCGCCCGCGCCCGGCATCAGCGGCGACAGCAACGCGACGACGCGGCGCTGCATGCGCGCGCCGAACGGCGGCCCGATCAGCGGCCGGAACGCGACGCGCAGAAAGCCGCGCAGCGAGGCGGCGGCGAGTGCTTCCATGCGACCGGCGGGCGGCGCGACGACGGCGCCGTGCGTCGGCGTGGCCGTGCCGGGCAGCGGCTGCGTGAAGCGATACGCGGACAGCCCCGTGAAGCGCGTGATCCATCGATAGGTCAGCGTGAAGCCGGGCCAGTTCGTGCTGTTGTGGCCCGACGCATCGACGTACCAGCTCTTGCAGCCGCTCCACACCGAACCCGCGAGCCGCTGCTGCACGTGCGCGTTGAAGCGCCGGTAGCGGCGCGGGTCGACATCGATCGCGGTCGCGCCGTCGCGCCGCATCGCGCGCACGCAGCGCATCACGTGCGCGATCTGGCTCTCGAGCATGTAGACGATCGAGTTGTGGCCGAGGTTGGTGTTCGGGCCGTACAGCATGAAGAAGTTCGGGAAGCCCGGCACGGTGAGCCCGAGATACGCCTGCGCGCCACGCCGCCATGCATCGTTCAGGTCGAGGCCGTCGCGGCCGGTGATGCGCATCGGCGACAGGAACGCGGTCGCCGCGAAACCGGTGCCGTAGACGATCGCGTCGACCGGATGGTGCACGCCGTCGTCGGTTTCGATGCCGGTCTCGGTCACGCGCCGGATGCGCTGCGTGACGAGCTCGACGTTGTCGCGGTCGAGCGCGGCGAGGTAGTCGCTCGACAGCAGGACCCGCTTGCAGCCGATCGGATAGTCGGGCGTGAGCCGCGCGCGCAGCGCCGGGTCGCGCACGTCGCGCGCGAGCAGCTTGCGGAACGGCCGGCCGATCGCGACATTCATCAGCCCGTGCAGCCGCGTGAAGGCGATCGCACGAGACTCGTAGCGCACGTAGATCGACGCGCGATGCAGCTTCATCGCCCACGGCAGCCGGCGGAACAGCACCTGCTCCCACGGGCGATACGCGCGATCCGGACGCGGCATCACGTAGGCCGGCGAACGCTGGAACACGACGAGGCGCTCGACCTCGCCGGCGATCGCGGGCACGAACTGGATCGCCGATGCGCCGGTGCCGACCACCGCCACGCGCTTGCCGGCGAGCGGATAGTCGCGATCCCAGTGCGCGGAGTGGAATGCGCGGCCGCGAAACGTGTCGATGCCGGGCAGGTCGGGCATCGCGGGGCGGCTCAACTGGCCGGTGCCGCTGACGAGCACGGCGGCGCTGAGCGTCGTGCCGTCGGCGAGCGTGACGTGCCACAGCGCACGGGCCTCGTCATGCTGCGCGCGCTCGACCTCGGCGCCGAAACGCAGATGGCGTGCAAGACCGTACTTGCGCGCGCAGTGCTGCAGGTACGCATGGATTTCAGGTTGCGGCGCGAATACGCGCGACCAGTTCGGGTTGGGTTCGAACGAGAACGAGTACAGATGCGAGGGCACGTCGCACGCGGCGCCCGGGTAGCAGTTGTCGCGCCATACGCCGCCGACGTCGTGCGAGCGTTCGACGATCACGAAGTCGTGAATGCCGGCCCGTTGCAGCGCGATGGCCATGCCGATGCCGGCGAAGCCGGCGCCGATGATGATTGCCGACAGCGGCGCGGCCGGTTCGGCGGGACGTGCGGTTTCAGGCGACGACATGGCGAATCTCCTCGGGCTGGATCGCATCATGCGACGCGCACGATGCATAAACGGGGTCGCGGTGCATCGGCGCAGCGGCCGGTTCGCGCGCCGTATCGGCCGCTGAGCATGCCGGCACGCGCCGCGCGCCGCGGATCAGGTCGACGGCCTTCTCGGCGATCATGATCGTCGGCGCATTGGTGTTGCCGCCGATCAGCGTCGGCATGATCGACGCATCGACGATGCGCAGCCCCTGCAGGCCGTGCACCCGCAATTGCGGATCGACGACCGCGAGCGCGTCGCGCCCCATCCGGCAGGTGCCGACCGGGTGATACACGGTGTCGGTGCGCCGGCGCAGCACGTCACGGATCTCGTCGTCGGTCGTGACGTTCGCGGTGAACAGGTCGCGGGTGATCCATTCGGCAAGCGCCGGTGCCGCCATCAGCCGGCGCGTGAGCCGGAAGCCGGCGACCATGTCGTCGAGGTCGCGCGGGTCGTCGAAGAACGCGGGGTCGATGCGCGGCGCGGCGAGCGGATCGGTGCCATGCAGCGTGACCGAGCCGCGGCTGCGCGGTCGCAGCAGGCACACGTGGCACGACAGTCCGTGGCCGACGTGCAGCCGGCGTGCGTGATCGTCGACGAGCGCGACGACGAAGTGCAGCTGGATGTCGGGCGCATCGAGACCGGCCCGCGTTTTCAGGAAGCCGCCGCCTTCCGCGAAATTCGACGTCAGCATTCCGCGCCGTTCGCGGCGAAAGCGCGCGAACTCGCGCAGCATGCGCAGGCCGCCGCGCACGGACACGCCCATCGTGTCGACGCTGCGTGTGCGGTAGCCGAGGATGAAGTCGGGATGATCCTGCAGGTTGCGGCCGACGCCGGGCCGGTCGGCGCGCACCGGAATGCCGAGCCGCTGCAGTTCGCCGGCCGGACCGACACCCGACAGCATCAGCAACTGGGGCGTCTGCAGCGCGCCGGCCGCGAGCACGACTTCGCGCCGGGCGCGCAGCGTGCGCACTTCGCCGTGTTGCCGCACCTCGACACCCGTCGCACGCGTGCCGTCGAACAGGATGCGCAACACCTGCGCGTGCGTTTCGACCGTCAGGTTGTCGCGCCGGCCGACGTGCGGCAGCAAATACGCGCGCGCCGCGCTCCACCGCTCGCCGTGCTTCTGCGTGACCTGATAGAGGCCGACCCCTTCCTGCTGCGCGCCGTTGAAGTCGTCGGTGAGCGGCAGGCCGGCCTGCCGCGCGGCTTCCAGGTAGCGCGCATGAAACGGGTTGCCGGTGCGCAAGTCGCTGACCCACAGCGGGCCGTCGCGGCCGTGAAAGGCGTCGTCGAAGCGCTCGTTGTGCTCGCTCAGGCGGAAATACGGCAGCACGTCGTCGTAGGACCAGCCTTCGTTGCCGAGCGCGGCCCAGCCGTCGTAATCGACGCGATGGCCGCGAATGTAGACCATCGCGTTGATCGCGGACGAACCGCCGAGCGCCTTGCCGCGCGGCTGATAGCCGATGCGCCCGCCGAGCCCGGGCTGCGGCACGGTCTCGAACGCCCAGTTGTTCACGCGGGTCGGCAGCATCGCGACCGAGCCGGTCGGCACGTTGACGACCGCGTTGTCGCCGCGGCCGCCGGCCTCGAGCACGCACACGGTCACGGCCGGGTCCTCTGTCAGTCGCCCTGCGACGACGCATCCGCCCGAACCGCCGCCGACGACGATGTAGTCGAAAGTCTTGCTCATGGAATCGTCTCCGATGGTCGATGGATTACGCGATGCGCGTCAGCACGCGCAGCAGCAGCTCGAACGTCCTGCCGTACGGCGGGTGGAACAGCGCGGTGCCGCTGTGGCGAGCCTGGTGGAACACGGGCTTGTGATGGCTGAAGGTGTCGAAGCCCCATTTGCCGTGATACGCGCCGATGCCGCTCGGGCCGACGCCGCCGAACGGCTGGTGTTCCTGCGCGAGATGCCACAGGCAGTCGTTGACCGTGACGCCGCCCGACACCGTTTCGCGCAGCACGCGGTCGCGGCGCGCGGCATCGCGGCCGAACCAGTACAGCGCGAGCGGGCGCGGGCCGCGATTCACGCGATCGATCGCGTCGTCGAGGTCCGTGTATTCGACGATCGGCAGCACGGGGCCGAAGATCTCCTCGCGCATCACCCGCATCGTGTCGCGTGCGCCGAGCACGAGCGTCGGCGCGAATTTGCGCGCGCCCGCGGCGAAGCGTTCGCCGGCCGGGTTGACTTCGAGCACGCGCGCGCCGCCGTCGCGCGCGTCGTCGACCAGCGCCGCGAGGCGGTCGCGATGCCGTGCGCCGATGATCGCCGTGTAGTCGGGGTTGCCCGCGAGCGTCGGGTAGCGGCGCGCGATCGCGTCCGACAGGCGCGCGGCGACGGTCTCGGCGGTGCCGGCCGGCACCAGCAGATAGTCAGGCGCGATGCAGGTCTGGCCGGCATTGAGCAGCTTGCCGAACGCGATGCGCCCGGCCGCGTGCGCGACGTCGCACGACGGGTCGAGAATCGCGGGCGACTTGCCGCCGAGTTCCAGCGTGACGGGCGTCAGGTTCGCGGCCGCGGCTTGCGCGACGTCGCGCCCGACCGCCGTCGAGCCGGTGAAGAACAGATGGTCGAACGGCAAGCGCGCGAACGCCTTCGCGGTGTCGACGTCGCCCGTCACGATGCCCAGCTCGTCGGCGTCGAACGCGTCGGCGACGAGCGTGTCGAGCAGGGCCGACAGTCGCGGCGTCAGTTCCGACGGCTTGACCAGCACGCGATTGCCGGCGGCGAGCGCCGCGACCGCGGGGCCGATCGCGAGCTGAAGCGGATAGTTCCACGGGGCCATCACGCCGACGACGCCGCGCGGCTGCGGCACGAGCCGGTTGTAGCCGGGGCGAAAGTGCGGCGCGGTCGGCATGCGACGTTCGCGCATCCAGTGCCGCAGGTGCGCGCGGGCATGGCGCAGGCCGCTTCGAACCACGAAGAGTTCGGCGAGGCGCGTTTCGTGCGCGGAGCGTCCGCCGAAATCGGCGTCGATCGCGCGCACGATCGACGCTTCATGCGTATCGAGCAGCGCGCGCAGGCGATCGAGCCGCGACAGGCGGATCGCGAGCGGCGGGGCGGGGTCGCGGGCGAATGCTTCGCGCTGGCGTTCGAAGCGGACCGCGAGATCGGTCGGGCGACTCGGTCGCATGGTGTCTCCTCCGGGGGCGGGGCGTTGGTGTCGTTCAGGCGACGACTGATGACGCCGATGGTGCGGGCCGCATGGGAAAACACCAATGCTGCTTCGGGACAATTGTTTTAGTATTTGGGCCAAATCGGCGCTTCGAGGGTTTCTCCGCATGAGCTTCTGGGACTTCACCCGGAGTCCGGCCAGTGCCCGGCTGCTGGTCGATTTCGGCGACGAGCGCGGCGTGTCGCGCACGAAGCTGCTGGCCGGCACGGGCCTCGCGGACGCGCAGCTCGACGATCCGAACGTCGAGGTGACGGCCGCGCAGGAACTGCGGCTGACCAGCAATCTCCTGCGCGCGCTCGGGCGTGCGCCGGGCCTCGGGTTCGAGGTCGGGCAGCGCTATCACTTCTCCGCATACGGCGTGTGGGGCTACGGGCTGATCGCGAGCGCGACCGCGCGCGACGCGCTGGCGCTCGCGATGCGCTTCCTGCCACTCACGTATGCGTTCACGGTGATCACGTACCGCGAGGAGTCGCAGGCGTGCGTGCTCAATTTCGGCGCGCCGGAGCTCGATGCCGACCTGAGCCGGTTCTTCGTCGAACGCGACATGACGGCCGCCGCCGTGCTGCTGCAGGAAATCGGCGGCGACGATTTCGCGTTGTCGCGCTTCACGATGCAGGCCGCGAGCGCACCCGCGTCCACACGCGCGCCCGCACCGCGGATCGCCGGTGTCGAACCCGCGTTCGGCGCGCGTGCGAACAGCCTCGCGTTCTACCGCGGGTTTCTCGACCGGCCGCTGCCGCATGCGAACCCGCTGACGGTCTCGATGTGCGAGCAGATGTGCGGTCAGCTGGTCGAGGCGCGGCGCGCGCGGGTCGGCACGTCGGAGATGGTGCGGCAATACCTGACGGCGACGCCCGGCAACGTGCCGTTCTCGCTCGAGGACATGGCGCGGCTGATGAACACGAGCCCGCGCACGTTGAAGCGCCGGCTGCAGGAGGAGGGCACGACGTTCCGCACGCTGCTCGCGCAGGCGCGCGGCGCGATGGCCGAGACGCTGCTCGGCGATGCCCACCTGTCGCTGACGGAAGTCGCCGAGCGGCTCGGCTTCAGCGACCTGTCGAGCTTCTCGCAGGCGTTCAAGCGCTGGTATGGTGTGCCGCCGGGCACCTATCGCAGCGGCCTGCTGCGCGACGGCGCCCGCCCCGACGCGGCGTAGCGCCACGCGCATCCCCCCAACCCCTTCGCGAGAGGACCCGCATGATCACGCTTCGCCCGATGACCGAAGACGACTTCCCCCGCTTCTGGCCCACCTACCAAGCGATCGTCGCCGCGCAGGAGACCTACGCATTCGATCCGGCGCCGACGCGCGAAGCCGCCCGCGCGCTGTGGCTCGACGCGCCGCTGTGCACGTGGGTCGCCGAGGAGGACGGTGTGCTGCTCGGCTCGTACTACCTGAAGGCGAACGCGGCCGGGCCCGGCAATCACGTGTGCAACTGCGGCTATATGGTCGCCGAGGCGGCGCGCGGCAAGGGCGTCGCGCGCCTGATGTGCGAGCACTCGCAGCAGGTGGCCCGCGAACGCGGCTTCCTCGCGATGCAGTTCAACTCGGTGGTCGCGACGAACGAAGTGGCGGTCGCGTTGTGGCAGACGCTCGGCTTCGAGATCGTCGGCCGCTTGCCGCGCGCGTATCGTCATGCGCGGCTCGGCTTCGTCGATTGCCTCGTGATGTTCAAGTGGCTCGGCGACGCGGCGGCCGCCGAAGCCTGATTCCACGCTCAGACGGCGAACGCGCCGTCGAACACGATCTGCCCGTCGAACGCGAGCGTGCCGCGCGCGAAGATCAGGTCGAGGTGATGGCTGCCGTTCGCGCCGCCGCCGAGGCCGAGATGCAGGCCCGGATGGCGTTCCTCGAACCCGGCGTTGCGGCCGTACAGCCCGCGGATGCCCAGGTTCGTGCCGATGCCGAATTCCTCGATGCGCCGGTGATTGTCGTGCCGGTCGAGATACGACGCGAAGTCGCGCCGGAAGCCCGCGTCGTCGCTGTCGAAATCGACGATCAGGCTGTCTTCGACATGCAGCGTCGCGAGCCGCTCCGCCACACGGTACTTGATCGCGAACGGCACGGTGCCGAGAAACGTGCCGCTGAACACGATCGAGCCGTGCAGGTCGGTGACGTGCGTCGCGATTTCGCCGGGCACGACGTCGAGATTGCCCATCCCGTCCACGCTCGTCCATTTCTGGTCCGGCGTGAGCGAGCCGGTCAGCGTGTTACCGGCTTCGTCGATGAAGCGGATCTGCGACGCGCGCGCGGCCGCGTCGATCAGCCGGCCGTTGCGCGCGGCGATGTCGTCGAGCGATTCGGCGAACGCCTCGTCGAGATGCGGGCCGTAATCCTTGAACAGCACCGACTTGCTCCAGTGCTCGACGATCGCGGGACGGATCGCGGCCAGGAACGGCGGGCCGCTCGGCGACGGCGTCGGCAGGCACGACGAGTCGTACAGCAGCACGAACAGGTCGGCGTGCGTGAGCGCGGCGGTGATCTCCGCGGGCGGGGTGCTTTCGAGGCAGAGGGTCGTCGCGTCGAGCGAGTCGGGCAGGGCGGAAAACGCGCGCAATGCGGTGTCGCGGTTGCGGGTGTCGTAGCCGACCAGCAGTTGTCCCGTCTCGCCGCGTGCGAGTTTGTCGCGCAGCGCCGGGTGAAAACCCAGCGCGCGATGCAGGTTCAGCATGCGTGTCTCCGGAAGCGGCGGAAGGGCCGCAGCCCTTCCGCGAGAACGGGCTGGCCGCTCAGACCGGCCAGAGCGCGGTGCCGAACGGCACCACGGCATCCTCCACCATCATGTCGACGGCTTCGGGGTGCGTGTCTTCCTGCATCCAGTCAAGCAATTCGATTTGCCGGGTTTCCTGCATGTCAATTCTCCTGTGGTGAACATGAGTGATTCAACATGAAAGCGCGGTAAAGGGATTACCGCCCTCATCCGGAATTTTTTGAATACCGGGCGAGTGGCGTCGATATTAGTCTGACGATTTCACGAATGCAATGCGTTGCAAGGTTTTTAGCCGGAGCATGCTAAACATGCGGGTTCGCTGCGCATCGTGCGATTGAGGCGAATGAATCGAATTTCGAAGGCCGCAATTTTTTATTGAATATCGGGGCATGATCGATAAATCGATTTACGTGATTTTTTAAATCCGAAGCCCAATTGCGCCGATCGTTTCGATTTTTATCATTCGCGGAAGATGCGTGCGTCGCCGATGGTCTCGAACTGGCCGAGCGTCGGCGCATCGCGGTTTGCGGGCGGCGTACGGTATCGCTGCTGGCGGCGCGGGCAGCGCTCGCAGCCGGTCAAGTATCATCGGTCGAGCGGCGCACCGGTTCCGGCAGTCGGGACCGGCGCTCGCCATAACACGGAATCCGCAGCGACAACGTCACGGGCCACGGCCGTCAAGCCGCGTCGGCGTTGCGGAACCCAGGCCCCGGGCATCGGCCCGGACCGGCCTCGAACCACGATGGAGACACCGCGATGCGCGCAGCACCGCAACCGGAGCACGCCGGCCGAGCACGGCCGGATGCGAGCGCCACCGAACCCGACCGCATGGCCGCATGGCGGCTCGCGATCTGCCTGTCGCTCGGCAGCGCGATCGCGCTCGGTCTCGCACGCTTCTCGTATGCGCTGCTGTTGCCGCCGATGAAGGCCGATCTCGGCTGGACCTTCGCGCAGGCCGGCGCGCTGAACACGGCGAACGCGGCCGGCTACCTGATCGGCGCGCTCATTTTCCCGTTCCTGTCGCGGCGCTGGCGCACGGGCACGCTGCTGGCGGCCGGCTGCGCGCTGACCGTGGTGCTGATGGCCGCATGCGGGCTCACGTCCGGCATGAACGCGCTGCTCGTCGAGCGGCTCGCGACGGGCGTCGGCAGCGCGCTGATCTTCATCAGCGGCGGCGTGCTGGCCGCGCGGCTCGCATCCGCGTCGCCGCGCGATGCGGGGCTCCTGCTCGGGCTCTATTACGGCGGCACGGGGTGGGGCGTCGTCGCGTCGTCGCTGCTCGTGCCGGCGACGCTCGTGCATCGCGCGCATGGCTGGCAACCCGCGTGGTTCGCGCTCGCATTCGCGTGCGTGCTGTTCTCCGCCGCAGCCGTGTCGGCGGCACGCCGCATCGAGCGCGCGCACGCGGCACCGGCCGTGCCGCGCGACGGCACCGCGCCGGCCGCCACCGCGCACCCCGCGCGCTTCGCACTCGCGCTCGCGGGCTACGGACTGTTCGGCGTCGGCTATATCGGCTACATGACGTTCATCGTCGCGCTGCTGCGCGGCGCGGGAATGAGCGGGACGGTCGTGTCCGCGTTCTACGTGACGCTCGGCGTGGCGACCGTCGTGTCCGCGCGGCTGTGGTCGGGGCTGCTCGACCGGATGCGCGGCGGCCAGGCGCTGGCCGTGCTCAACGCACTGCTCGGCGTCGCGACGCTGATGCCGGCGCTGTTCGTGCATCCGGCGGCCGCGTTCGCGTCGGGCGTGCTGTTCGGCGCGACGTTCCTGTCGGCGGTCGCGGCGACTACCGCGTTCGTGCGTCACAACCTGCCGCCGGAAGGCTGGGCGAAAGGCATCAGCGCGTTCACGACGGTCTTCGCGTTCGGGCAGATCGCCGGCCCTGTCGCGATCGGCTGGGTGTCGGACAGCGCGGGGCTCGCGCGCGGGCTCGTGTATTCGGCGCTGACGCTGTTCGCGGGTGCGGCGCTCGCGGCCGGACAGCGCGCGCTGCGGGCGTCCTAGGGTCTGTTCACGCTAATAGCGGGCTTGCGAACGTGCGTTGCCGGTCGTCACGCGCGTTTCACCGCACACACGCCGTGCGCGACACGCGATGAAACGCGCGGCTGAAGTAGATGAGGCTGTCGCCGTCGTGGCGCACGCGGATCGACGTCGCCTCGATGAACATCACCGAATGCGAGCCGACTTCCTTCATCTCGGCGATCGTCCCCTGCAGGCTCGCGAGCGCGTCGCGCAGCACGGGCACGTCCTGCTCACCGCGCTCCCACACCGGCAATTCGAAGCGGCGCTCCATCGGCAACTCGGTGAGTCCCGCGAAATGCCGCGCGAGCAGTTCGTGCTCGGCCGGCAGCACGTTGATGCACACGTGCCGATTGCGCTCGAAGATCGCGTGCATCGCGCTCGACCGGTTCAGGCACACGAGCAGCGTCGGCGGCGCATCGGTGACGGAACAGACGGCGCTCGCCGTGATTCCGCAACGGCCGTGCGGCCCCGCGGTGGTGATCACGTTGACGGCCGCGCCGAGGTGGGCCATCGCTTGCCGGAAGGCCTTTTGCGCGTCGGTCGGTTCGGCGCGCGCCGGTTGCGGGGTTTCGGTCGTGGCGGACATGGGCGCTCCTGGGTGAATGAGTGCGGCGATCGTGCATCGCGTCGATGCGGCATCGGATCGTCGACGATGACCCAAGCGTACGTCGCGAAAAAGCCGGCGAACATTCGCACGATTGATGCCGAAGCTGGCGTTCCCGCCAACGCGTCTAAAGGTTCTACCTAGATGCGCGGCGCGGCGCGCGAAAAAAAGTGCGATCGGGCGTTCGCGCGGCACGTGAAGGGGTATTCAGCGCATTTTCGGCTCGTTATGATGTGCCGCACACCCCCGACGAACGACGCTTGCCTGATATGCGGCGCGTGCGATACCGATACCGATATTTTGCGAGACACCCCGATGACGTCACCCGCTCCGATCGTATACATCGTCGACGACGACAGCGGCATGCGGACGTCGCTCGCCTGGTTGCTCGAATCGGTCGGCATCGCGTCCGAAGGATTCGCGAATGCCGCCGACTTTCTCGCGCGCTTCGACGTGAACCTGCCCGCGTGCCTGGTGCTCGACGTGCGGATGCCGGAGAAAAGCGGGTTCGACGTGCAGGCGGAGCTGAATGCGCGCGGCGCGACGCTGCCGGTGATCTTCGTCAGCGGGCACGGCGACATTCCGATGTCGGTGCGCGCGCTGCAGAACGGCGCGATCGACTTCGTCGAGAAGCCATACAACTCGCAGCAGATGCTCGAGCGCGTGCAACGCGCGCTGCGGCTCGCGCAGCAGCGGCACGCGGTCGACCGGCATCACCGCGAGCTGCGCCAGCGGCTCGATGCGCTGACCGCGCGCGAGAAGGAAGTCCTGCGCGGCGTCGTCGACGGCAAGGGCAGCAAGCAGATCGCGTCTGATCTGTCGATCAGCGTGAAGACCGTCGACGTGCATCGGGCGAGCATCAAGGAGAAGCTCGGCGCGACGTCGATCGCCGCGCTCGTGCGCGACGTGATGGTCGTGTGGGGCGGCGACAACGAAACGCCGCGCTAGCTGCCAGCTGCACGCGCGCGCGCCGAAGCGCGCCACGTTCAACGCTCAACGCATGTACAACCCGCCGTTGATGTCCCAGCACGCGCCGTTCGCGAAATGCGCGTCGCCCGACGCGAGCAGCACCGCCGCATCCGCGACGAAACCGGCCGAGCCGAGCTTGCCGCCCGGCAGGCTCGCGAGCACCTGCCGCAGCTTTTCCGGCGCGACGCTCTCGTAGACGATCGGCAAGTCGAGCGGGCCCGGCGAGATCGCGTTGACGGTCACGCCCTGCGCGGCGAGATCGCGCGCGAATACCTTGGTCAGCGTCAGCGTGCCGCCCTTCGCGGCCGCATAGTGTGCGCCCGTCGCCGAGCCGCCGTTCTGCCCGGCGAGCGACGCGATGTTGACGATGCGACCCGCGCCGCGCGTCGCGAAGTACTGGCCGAATACCTGGCAACCGAACAGCACGCTGCGCAGGTTCACGTCGATCACCTGATCGAACTGCTCGGCCGTGATCTCCATCGCTGGCACGACCTTCGACGCGCCGGCATTGTTGACGAGCACGTCGATCGTGCCCCAGCGCGCGACGAGCGCATCGCGCGCGGCTTCGAAGTCGTGCTTCGACGTGACGTCGAGCGGCAGCGCGATCGCGCGTTCGCCGCTCGGGTCGAGGTCGCGCGCATGCGCTTGAATGGCGTCGGCGGCGATGTCGGCCAGCGCGACGCGATAGCCGGCCGCGTGAAAGCGTTCGGCGATGACGGTGCCGAGCCCGCGCGCGGCGCCGGTGACGAGGACGACTCGATCTGACATGGTGCGTGATTCCCTGGTTCGCGGGCGCGTGGCCGAAGCGGCGCCCGCATCGTGGTTCAGGCGGCGAGCGCCGCCTCGAAGTGCGCGGCGACGGCGCACACCTGTTCGTCCGCGCCCTTGCGTCCGACGATCTGCAAGCCGGCCTTCAGCGGCGTTCCCGCGAGCGGCAGCGGCAGGCTGAGCGCGGGGTGGCCGCTCAGGTTGAACGGGCGGATCAGCGACGACATCGCAATCACCGACACGCCGTCGCGTGCCTGCTGAAGCGTAATCGGCAACGCGGGCAGCGTCGGCAGCACCAGCACGTCCGCATGTTCGAGCGCGGCATCGACCTGCGCGGTGAAGCGCGTGCGCGCGGCTTCGGCTTCCTCCAGTGCGGCCGGTGTCGTCGTCGCGGCCGTGCGCAGCCGCGCATCGAGATCGGCGCCGAGCTTGCCGGTGGCGACGAGATGACCGAATGCGCGCGACGTTTCCGCGTTGATGACGGCGAGCCCGGCCGCGAACGCGGCAGGCAGCTCGTCGAGCACGGCATCGCGCACGCGCAGGCCGGACGCGCGCACCGCCGTGTCGAGCGCGGCGACGATGGCCGCGTCGGCATCGACGATCACGCGCGCGATCGTGCAGCCGGCAACGGGCGCTGCCGCACGCGCGCGGTCGAAGCCCGGTGCGATGGCGGCCATCACGGCCGCGAGCGTATCGACGTCGCGCGCGAACGGCCCGACGCAATCGAGCGTGGTGTCGGCGGGCGCGACGCCGCGCCGCGACACGCGGCCGAACGTCGGCTTGAGCCCGGCCACGCCGCAGCAGGCGGCCGGCCCGCGAATCGAGCCGCCGGTATCGGTGCCGAGCGCGGCGTCGACGACGCCGAGCCCGACGAGCGACGCCGAGCCGCTCGACGAGCCGCCCGGAATGCGCGTCGGGTCCTGCGGATTGACCGGCGTGCCGGTGGTGTCGTTGATGCCGGTCATGCCGAACGCGAGCTCGTGCATGTTCGCCTTGCCGGCGATCTGCCAGCCGGCGTCGAGCAGCAGGCGGACCACGTCCGCGTGCCGCGCGGCGGGCGGTGCGTCGGCGAGCGCGCGGCTGGCCGCGCGGGTCGGATGGCCGGCGATGTCGATCGTATCCTTGATCGCGATCGTCGGGCCCGGGCCGCCCAGCGTGAAGGTGTCGATGAAGCCTGTCATGGTGCGATGGCGCGCGAGCGCGGTGAAAGGGTTCAGGACCGCGGCGCGGCGGCGAGCGGCCACGGGCCGTCGAGCACGCGCTCGGTGCGGAAATGGCGGATCAGCCAGGCGGCGCCATCGGCCGGCGCGAAATCGACGGTCAGCCGCGCGGCGATCAGCTCGGCCGTGCCGTCCACATGGCGCGACGCCTGCAGCATGATCCAGCGGCCGCGCGCGGTCGCGAGATCGGCGCCGACGTCGATCGACTCCGACGTCAGGAAGTGCAGGTTCGCCGAGAAATGCGGCTCGGGCGGCAGATAGCGGCGCAGCATCGCGACGATCGCGTCCGTGCCTTCGAGGCGGCCGAACTTGCGCGCGTACTGCGGGCCGATGCCTTCCCACACCGCATCGGCCGTGAACAGCGCGGCGAGCGCCGGGCCGTCGCCGGCATCCTCGGGCACGTCGCACAGCGCCATGTAGCGCGTGATCGTCGCGCGCACCGCGCGTTCGGCGTCGAGCGTCGCCACGCGCCGCTCAAGCGCTCCGAGCACTTCAAGCACTTCGCGTGCATCGATCGAGCGGGCCGAATCGGAGCCGGTCATCGCGCGTCTCACGACGCGGGGCGCGCGGCCGGCGGCACGGTCAGCGCGCGGCCGACCCGCGCCTCGATCTTGCCGTAGCGCCACAGGTTGTATTCGCCGACGGGCGTCGTGCGATACAGGTTGCAGACCGCGACCGTCGTGTCGAAGTCGGCGACGTCGGCCATGATGTAGAAGGTCCACGGCGCGCCGTCGGCCTGGCCCACGACGAGGCGGTCGTCATCCATCACGCCGAGCACGCGCACGCCGGGCATCGCCTCGACGGCGGCGAGCATCGCGCCGTACGCTTGCCACACTTCGCCGATCTTCTCGCGCGGCAGATCGAAGAAGTTTTGCGACACGCCGCAGCAGAACAGCACGCGCAGCGGCAGCGGATTCGAATCGGACATGACAGGTTCTCCTGAAGAATGCGTTGAGCGACGTCGCGGCGAAGCGACGCGGATTACAGATAGCCGGGAAACGGGGTGACGCCGGTGAACACCGCGCCCGCGCCGTCGAAGTTGCCTTCGCCGAGAAACGCATGCTGCGTGACGACCATCGCGTCGCGCAGCAGGCGCTGCAGCGGATGCGTGCGATAGATCGCGGCCGTGCCGCCGAGGCGATACGCGCGCTCGACGACGCTCGCGCCTTCGCGGGCGATGTGCGTGGCGGCGAGCCTCAGCAGGCTGACCTGCTCGGGCGTCACGGGGTTCCCCGCGAGGATCGATTGCCAGACCGAGTCGGTCGCGTCGTAGAAGAACGCGCGCGCCGAGCGCAACTGCGCCTCGGCCTTCGCGAGCTCGATGCGGAAATACGCGCGATCGGCGAGGCGCGGCGCGCCGGTGGTCGTCTGGCGGCCGCCCGACATCCGGTTCGCGACGTCGAGCGCCGCGCGGGCCAGCCCGAGGTTGACCACGGCCAGCACCTGCGCCGCATACGCGACGGTCGGATAGCGGTACAGCGGCTCGTCGACGGTCGCCTCGCCGCCGCGCACGAAGGTCCACGCTTCGGGCACGAAGCGATCGTCGACGCGCAGGTCGTGGCTGCCGGTGCCCTGCATGCCGACCACGCTCCAGTTCTCGACGATCTCGACGTCGGCGGCACGGAACACGGCCGTGCGCGGCTTGTTCGGCGCGGCGTCCTGCGCGCCGGGCACCGCGATGCCGACGCCGAGCCAGTCGGCGCCCTTGCAGCCGCTCGCGAATTTCCACGTGCCGTTCACGCGCCAGCCGCCGGGGGCCGTCTGCGCCGGCTGCACCGGGAACAGCCCGCCCGCGAACACCTGGTCGGGCCCGCTCGCGTACAACTCGGCCTGCGTGGCGAGCGGCAGCGCGGCGAGATAGACGTTGGCCGAGCCGAAGCTCGCGACCCACGCGGCCGACCCGTCGGCGGTCGCGATCCGCTCGATCATGTCGAGGAACGCGCCCGGCGCGAGCGCGTCGCCGCCGAAGCGGCGCGGCGTGCCCGCGCGATAGATGCCGGCTTCCTTGAACAGCGCGATCACGTCGCGCGGCACGTGCGACAGGCGGTCGAATTCGTCGCGGCGCGCGGCGACGGTCTCGATCACGGCGTCGAGCGGCGACACCCGCGCGGCCGCTTCACGGACCGCGTGCGGCGAGGGGGACGCGGTGTCGATGGCGAGGGCGGCGTTGGGCATGGCGGTCTCCTGGGGATGGGGTTCGATTGCGGGGGCAAGACGATGCATGGGCCTAGTCTAGAAACGCCGAAAACCCGCAGCAATTGGTGCGTAGGGCCGCGTGACTGGTGTCGCTCCGTGCCGGACTAAAGAAATCTTCAGATGCGGGCCGCGCACGCCGGTGCTATGTTGGACATCCGGCCGCGCGACGCCGCGCGCCTTCATCCGAATCCGATCATGAGTTTTCCCGACGAAGACGATTTCCACCGGCTGCTCGACGCGTTGACCACCTGCGTGCTGCTGCACGACGCGCAGACCCGGGCGATCGTGTGGGCGAACCGCGCCGCGTGCATCGCGCTCGGTTTTTCCGTCGAGGAGCTGCTGCCGCTGAAGGCGCAGGACATGACGCGTCCCGAACCGAAATACCGCCGCGAGATCGCCGTGAGCGCGTGGGATCGCGCGCTCGTCGACGGACCGCAGGTGTACGAGTGGTGCTACCGGTCGCGCACGGGCGTCGACATGCTGTCGGAGGCGACCGCCACCTACGTGCCGCTGCGCGGGCGCGACGTCGTGATGGTGCAGTTCCGCGACATCAGCGCGGAAGAGGCGGTCCGCCAGCAACTGCGTCGCTACGAGGCGCGGCTGCGCGAGTTCATGCAGGATCTCGACGAAGGGATCGCGGTCGTGACGCCGCACGGCCGCGTGCAGTTCATCAGCGAGTCGGGCCGGCGCGTGCTCGGGCTCGCGCCGGACGAAGCGCTCGGCGAGGTGCTCGACTACTGCAGCGCGGCCGACCGCGACCGGCTCGTCGCGCAGCTGCGCGATGCGCCGTGCGCGTGCCCGTCCGAGCCGCAGCGCTACCGGATCGTGCGGCGCGACGGATCGACGTGCTGGCTGCGCATCCTGTGCCGGCAGGTCGAGATCGAAGGCGATCTCGACGGGCTGCTCGTGCAGTTTCGCGACGTGAGCGACGAAGTCGCGATCGAGGACGCACGGCGTGCGGAAGCGCGCATGCTCGAATACGCGGGCCGCTACAACGCGATGGGCGAGATGGCGAGCGTGATCGCGCACGAGCTGAGCCAGCCGCTCGCGGCCGTGCGCAACTTCATCGAGGGCGCGGTGCGGCGGCTGAATGCGCGCGGCGCCGTCGACGATGCGATCTGGGGGCTGCGCAGCGCGGACCGGCAGGCCGAGCATGCGGCGCTGATCATCAAGAGCGTGCGCGAATTCATCGTGAAGCGCGAGCCGGTCGTCGCGCTCGCCGACCTGCGCGAGATCCTCGCCGACGTCGCGTATTTCATCGAGTTGCGCGCGAAGGAGGCGGGCGTGACGGTCGCGATCGTGCAGGCCGATGCGCCGCTGCCGATCCGCTGCGAGCGTGTGCTGATCGGGCAGGTGGTGCTCAACCTCGCCTTCAACGCGATCGAGGCGTTCGCCGGCTGCGAGCGCACGCCGCGCACGCTGACGCTCGGCACCGCGAACGTCGGCGGGCAGGCGGAGCTGCGCGCGATCGACAACGGCCCCGGGGTCGCCGAAGGGGCGCACGACCGGCTGTTCGACGGCTTCTCGTCGTCGAAGGCCGGCGGCAACGGGATCGGGTTGTCGCTGTGCAAGAGCATCGTCACGCGCCACGGCGGCCGCATCGTCGCGAGCCCGGCCGAAGGTGGCGGGCTCGACTGCCGCGTGACGCTGCCGCTCGCCGACGCGCAGGCGTAGCCGCTGGGTTGCTTCGCAGGCTTCACGTGCTTTACGTGCGTCACGGCGAGGCTGCGACGCGTGGCACACGATCAGCGCCCCAATGCCCGCGCGGTCTGCCCGCCGATCCCGAAGTCGGTGTTCGGGATGTCCTTGATCATCACGCGCGTCGCCTGCAATGGTGCATCGAGCACGTTCGCGCCGGCGTCCGACAGCGCGGCGATCAGCGCGCGTTTCTGTTCGTCGGTGCGCCCGGCGATCAGGATCGCGACGATCACGGGCAGCGACGGCGGCGCGCCGTCGGCGGCCGTGCGCCCGCCGAGACCGATGTGCGTCGTGGGCAATTCGGTCAGCAGCACGCGCACCGATTCGACCGGTGCGCCGATCGCGTCGACGGTCGCACCGGTCAGCCGTGCGATCAGCTCGGCCTTGCGGGCGTCGTCATGGCCGGCCGGCAGGAAAACTTCGAGTGTGGGCATGGTCGTCCGGAAAGGTGAAGGTGACCGGTTCACCGTTGCACTTGCAGCGGCGAACCGGCCGCGCGTTACAGCAGGAAGCCGATCGCGCTGAGCGCTTCGGTCGAGTCGATCAGGCGCACGACCTTCTCGGCGATCCGCATCTCGCCTTCGGCGTCGACGTGCAGCTTGTGCGTGACGTCGGCCGCGAACAGCGTCGCGACGCCGCGCTTGTAGGCGACGACCACCTGCGCGGATTTCAGCTCGACGATGCCGGCGCTGCTGCTTTCCAGCGTGAAGCGCGACACGGTGCGCACCGTGCGCGCCGCGTCGGTCGCCGACGCCGAGTAACCGGACAGCATCCGCTGCACGCGCTTCTCGCGCATGTCCTGGTCGTCGAACACGTAGTTCAGCGTCGCCGCGAAATCGGTGGCGTCGGGATCGATCGGCACCACGTAGTGGCCGGCCGGATCCCACAGGTCGAGCCACGCGCGATAGTCGCGGCGGTCGAGCATCTCGGCTTCGCGCCACACGAATTCGACCGCGCGGGCGAAGGTCTGCTGCGAAAAAAGGGCGTTGCGGTCGTCCATCATGCTTGCTCCATCAACTTGCGCCATTGCTGGTAGGCCTCGCGCATGCCGGTCTCGTCGGTCGCATGCGCGGTCTTTTCGCCGTTCGCGGCGGTCGTCTCGCGATTCAGCCCGCGGTTCACGAGGATCGGCACGTCGGGGCCCGCATGCGCGCCGCGCTGCACGCGCTCCCACGCTTCCGCGTCGTCGGGGCTGCCGAAGCCGAACGGGCCCTGAAAGTGTTCGTGGATGCGCAGCCGCTCGCGGTTCGCTTCGTCGGGGCCGCCGTCCATCGCGAGCGCGACGTGGCGGATCTCGGTTTCGTTCGCGGAGATCGGCCGCAGCACGCGGAAGAACGCCATCGACAGCGCGAGGTTCGGAAACAGGTTCAGGTTGAAGCCGACGCCCAGCAGCGAGCGCACGATGCGGCGCACTTCGTCCGGCGCGTGGCGCTCGGCGAGTTTTGCTGCGAGCGGCGCGAAGCGCTCGGGCAGCGGCGCGCCGTCGTCTTCGTCGAGATCGATCAGCTCGGGCATCAGCACCGCGAGGCTGTGGCCGTTGCCGAGCGCGCGACAGAACGCGTGCTCGCTCGTCATGAAGCTCGTGATCGCGGCGGCTGTTTCATCGTCGATCGACTTCATCCACGACTTGTGCACGACCGGGAAGTGATAGAGATCCGTCGTGTTCTCGAGCTGGATCTTCCAGTTGCCCTTGAATTTGAACTTGTGCTCGCCGTTCGCCTTGATCGGGTAGCCTGCGCCCTGCTTCATGAACAGGTCGATCCACGGCTTCGCGCCGCCGAGGAAATCCTCGAGCGGTTCGATGTCGTCGTTGAAGCTCGCGAAGATCAGCCCTTGATACACGCCGACGCGCAGCTTCACGAGCGGCAGGTCGCCTTTCTCGCACACGCCTTCGTAGCCGTCGCCGTACGGCAGCGCGCGCAGCGTGCCGTCGAGCGCGTACGACCAGCTGTGATACGGACACGTGAAGCCCTTCGCGTTGCCCTTGTGCGATTCGCACACGGTCGCGCCGCGATGGCGGCAGCGGTTCTGCAGCACGTTGATCTCGCCGGTCTTGTCGCGCACGACGATCACCGGCTGGCGGCCGATCGTCGTCGTGATGAAGTCGCCCGGGTTCGGCAACTCGCTCTCATGCGCGACCCAGATCCAGGTGCGGTAGAAGATGCGGTCGAGCTCGGCTTCGAACAGCGCGGGGTCGTGATACATCGCGGGCGCGATGCGGTCGGGCTGCGCGAAGCCGTGCAACGCGCGGGTGTCGATCGTCTGGTAGGGAATGTCGCTCATCGTCGTCGTGGGGAAAGAGTCGCGAAGTCGGGCCGCGCTGTGCGCAGCGTCGGGAGACCAGTCTCGGCTTCTGCTACATATCCGTCAAATTGATCTAAAATTGATGATCAAATAAATACGGCAAATGATGGAGGTCACGATGACATCGGTCGATCATCTCGATCTGAACCTGTTGCGGGTGTTCCAGGCGATCGTCGAGGAGCGCAGCCTGACCAAGGCCGGCGAGCGGCTCGCGCTGTCGCAGCCGGCCGTCAGCTATTCGCTCGGGCGGCTGCGCACGCTGTTCGACGATCCGCTGTTCGTGCGCACGCGCGCGGGGATGCAGCCCACGCCGGTCGCGCTCGAACTCGCAGGGATCGTCGGCAAGGCGCTCGACATGGTGCGCGTCGCGCTGCGCTATGCGGAGCGTTTCGATCCGGTGTCGAGCACGCGCACGTTCCGGCTGTCGCTGTCGGACGCGGGCGAGATGGCGTACCTGCCGGCGATCTGCCAGGCGCTGCGCGAGCGCGCGCCGCGCGTGACGCTGAGCGTGCAGCCGCTGCCCGTGGAAGAGATCGAGGAGGCGCTGCGCGCGAGCCGGCTGGACTTCGCGATCGGCAACCTGCCGGAGCTGATGCCGCGCACGCGCCACCAGGTGCTGTTCGAGGAAACCTACGTGTGCATGACGGGCCGCCGGCGCGGATTGCCGGCCGGCGCGGCGCTGAGCCTCGAGCAGTTCGTGCGCGCCGCGCATGTCAATGTGAAATCGGTCGAGCACAGCCACCACGCGCTCGACGACGCCTTGCGCGCGCAGGGCGTGGGCCGCAACATCGCGCTCGAAGTGCCGCACTTCGTTGCGCTGCCGAGCGTGCTGTCGGTCACCGATCTCTATGCGACGCTGCCGAGGCGGCTCGCGCAGATCCTGAACCGCGGCAATGCGTTCCGGCTGTACGACCTGCCGGTGACGCTGCCGCCCGCGCCGGTCACGATGCACTGGCACGAGCACTTTCACGAGGACGAGGGCATCGCGTGGATGCGCGCGCTGCTCGCCGAGATCGTCGAGCATTTCGACGAAGCGTGAGCGCGTGAGCGCGCGAGCGCGGGCCGTCGCGATGCAGCGGCGCATCGTCGCGTCAGTGCATCAGCGCATCCGAGATCGAGGCGCGGGCCGTCGCGACGCAGCAGCGCATCGTCGCATCAGCGCATCAGCGCATCAGAGATCGAGGACGAGCACCGCCGAGCGCGCACGCGACACGCAGCAGCAGATCACCGTGTTGCTCGCACGCTCGGCCTTGCTGAGGCAGTGGTCGCGATGATCCGGCTCGCCGTCGATCACCGGCACCATGCAGGTGCCGCACACGCCTTCGCCGCATGACATATCGACCTCGATGCCGATGCGCGCGAGCGCGTCGACGATCGACGTGTCGGGCGCGACGCGCACCGATTGCCCGCTGCGCTGCAGCCGCACTTCGAAGCCTTCCGCCGGCGCGGCATTCACGACGGCATCGGCCGCGGCCGGTTCCGCCGCGAAGCGTTCGAGATGAATCGCATCCTCGGGAATCCGCGTGGCCGCCGCCGCGACGACCGCATCCATGAACGGGCCGGGGCCGCACGTGTACACGTGGGCGTGCGCATCGATCGATTCGACGCAGCGGCCGAGTTCGGCCGCCAGCGCGTCGGGCTCGATTCCGTAGTGGAACGTCACGTGCGCGGCGAACGGGGCGGTCGACAGTTCGTCGACGAAGGCCGCGTGTTCACGGCTGCGCGCGAAGTAGTGCAACTGGTAGCGCGCGCCGCGCTGCTCGAGTGCATACGCCATCGACAGCAGCGGCGTGATGCCGATCCCGGCCGCGATCAGCACATGTTCGCTCGCGTCGTCGGTCAGACGAAACAGGTTGCGCGGCGCGCCGATCGACAGCTCGGCGCCGACGCATACGTCGTCGTGCAGCGAGCGCGAGCCGCCGCGCGAGCGCGCTTCCTTCTTCACCGCGAACAGATAGCTGCCGCGCTCGTCGGGGCGGCCGCACAGCGAATACTGCCGCGTGACGCCGGACGGCGCGGTGACGTCGATATGGGCGCCCGGCTCGTACGCGTCGAACGGCTGGCCGTCGACGCGCGAGACCCGGAAACAGCGGATGTCCTGCGCCGCGTCGATCAGCGCATCGATCCGGACCTGGTGGCGGTTCGCTTGCATGGGTGTTCCGTGGGGTAGGGAGGAAACCGGCTCGGCGGATGCCGCGCCGTCATGCAGCCGAGAATAGGGATGGACATCGCATAAATCAAATCGATAAAAAAGCGATGCCGGAATCAGTGGGATGGATAATTGCCGGCGACCCGATCGCAACCGCTCAGCGTGCGGCGACCGCGTTGCCGCCGTCGACGGCCGCGTTGGCCGCGCTGGCCGACGCAGCCGCATGGCCGCGCTCGCGCTCGAGACTGCGGCGGTACTGCCGGCATCCGGCCGCCAGCAGCAGCGCGGCAAGCGTGGCGGCGACGACGTTGACGATCGACATCGAATGGCCGACCGCCGCCGGCGCGCCGAACACGCGATCGGTGAATAGCGCGACGACGGTCGTGCCGATGCCGAGCGCGATCAGGTTCGACACGAGCAGGAACAGCGCGGAGATCTGCGCGCGCATCTGGTTCGGCGCGAGCGTCTGCATCGCGGCGGTCGAGGTCGGCATCGGGAACGACGCGAAGAACATCGCGACGACGAGCATCGCGAGCGACGCCGGCAGGCTGTCGAGCTGCGTGAACAGCGTCGCGGGAATCACCATGCACGCGGCGCCGATAGCGCCGGCGCGCATCGGCGCATCGCTGCGTCCGCGGCGCAGCAGCCAGTCGTTGAGCCAGCCGCCGCAGAACACGCCGGCCGTGTTCGCGACCAGCAGCACGATGCCGAGCGTGTAGCCGGCTTCGACGGCCGTCATCCCGAAGTGGCGGATATAGAACGCGGGCGTCCAGCTCAGCAGGCAGTACAGCGTCATCGCATAGAACGAGAAGCCGAGGTAGTGGCACGTGAAGGTCGCGCGATGCGTGCCGACGAAGCGCAGCGAATCGCGCATCGACACGCGCCGCACGGCGCCCGAGCGATCCTGCGCGAGCCCCTTGCGCTGCGGGTCGCGCACGGTCGCGGCGAACAGCAGCGCGACGAAAATCCCCGGCAGCCCGACGATCAGGAACGTGACCTGCCACGCATGCACCTGCCCGACGAGCGGCAGCGTGAATGCGCTCGCGTGCTTGAGCAGCGCGATCACGTAGCCGCCGATCAGGAACGCGACGCCGCCGCCGATGAACGAGCCGAGCGAATACACGGCGATCGCGCGGCCGAGCTTCTCCTTCGGGAAGTAGTCGGCGAGCATCGAATACGCGCCGGGCGACAGCGCGGCCTCGCCGACGCCGACCCCCATGCGCGCGATGAACATCTGCACGAACTGCTGGCTGAGCCCGCACGCGGCGGTCGCGACGCTCCACAGCGCGATGCCGACCGCGATGATGCGCGGGCGGGCGTAGCGGTCGGCGAGATACGCGACGGGCAGCCCCATCACCGCGTAGAACAGCGAGAACGCGAAGCCGTTGAGCAGGCTGAACTGCGTGTCGGTCAGGTGCAGGTCGCGCTTGATCGGTTCGATCATCAGGACGAGCACCTGGCGGTCGACGAACGAAAAGACGTACGCGAGCATGCAGATGACGACGACATACCATTCGTACGTATAGCGCTTGCCGTCGGCAGCGCGGGCCGTGGGTGCGGACATGCGGATTCTCCAGGAGCGGGCGGTGGAAAGGCGCGGCGCCGGCCTCGCGGGCCGGGCGCCGTCGCGGCGCGAAAGCGTGCGGGTGACACGTGTCGGAGACGCAGCGTAGTCGGCCAAATTCGGCCGCCATAGCCGGAGTGACAGCCGCGCCACACGGACCTTTACCGACCCGGATAAAGAAAACACCGAGGCCGTGCGCGCGGGCCGGCGCGCAGCGCGCGTGCGGCGGGGCCCGCGTGCATCATGCGGCGCATCTATAAGCGTTATAGAGCGGATTGCGTCGACGTCCGAAATTGTCGTTCCTAGACTCGGCCCGGTTTTGATCGGCAGCGTTCGCACGAGATCGCGAACGCGATTCACATCGAGCGGCGCGACGCCGACAGGCGCCGGAATGACTACGGGACGACGAAGATGAACCATCCGAACGGGCGGGCCGACCGGCTTGCCGTACCGCGTGCCACGCTGATTGCCGCGCTCCTGGCGTGCGCGTCGCTGCCGGCGCTCGCGCAATCGAGCGTGACGCTCTACGGCCGCGTCGACACCGCGATCGAATACGCGAACGCCGGGCCGAACCACGTGACGCGCATGGGCAGCGGCAACCTGTGGGCGTCGCAGTGGGGGTTGAAGGGCGTCGAGAATCTCGGCGGCGGCTACGCGGCGATCTTCAAGCTCGAGGACGGCTTCAACGCCGCGAGCGGCACGCTGTCGAACAGCAGCGCGCTGTTCGGCCGCGAGGCGTGGGTCGGCATCACCGGGCCATTCGGCGGCGTGCAGTTCGGCGAGCTCTACACGATCCTGCACACCACGCTCGTCACGTACAGCCTGCCCGGTCTCGGCGCGGGCCTCGCGTGGGGCAACGCGACGAACAACTTCGTCGGGCCCGCGTTCCTGCGCGTGCGCAACTCGATGCGCTACACGTCGCCGCGCTACGCTGGCTTCCTGCTCCGCGCGATGGCCGCGCGCGGCACCAACGGCGCGGCCGGCCAGCCGGCGACGCTCGGCGATACGTACGGTGCGGGCCTCAACTACGCGCGCGGCGGGTTGTCGATCGACGTCGACTACATGCAGCAGAAGTTCAGCCCGGTCGCCGCATCCGCGCTCGGCACAACCAGCACGGCCGCGAACGGCAACTACACGCTCGGCGCGATCTCGTACGACTTCAGCGTCGTGAAGATCGCCGCGCTGTACCTGCGCCATCGCGGCGGCCCCGACGTCGCGGCCGCGATCGACAGCCAGAGTGCGTATCCGCACAGCGACACGATGGAGCTCAGCGCGACGGTGCCGATCGGACGCGCGTCGCTGCTGTTGAGCATCGGCCACTACCGGAAGGTCGCGGACAGCGACGGCAACGCCGATTCGTACGGCATCCGCTTCGACTATCCGCTGTCGAAGCGCACGGTGCTGTACACGGGCGCGGCGATGGTGCGCAACGGCGCGCATGCGCGCTTCGTCGTGAACGGCGCGGCGGGCGGCGGCGTCGCGGTCGCCAAACCCGGCGCGACCGCCAGCTCGATCGTCGCGGGCATCCTCACGTCGTTCTGAGCGCCGAGGGTTGCCCCCGGCCGCCTGCACCGCTACGCGCAGGCGGGCGGGTGCGGCGCGAGCCATGCGTCGAACGGCGGCTGCCGGCCGATATCGAACAACTCCAGCAGCAGCGCACGCAGCCAGCGATGGCCCGGGTCCGCATCGAAGCGCCGGTGCCAGTACGCGTTGACGGCCCATTCGCCGGCCCCGGCGATCTCATACAGCGTGGACGGCTGACGCGCGGCGAACGTGATCGCGACGGTCTCCGGCAGGATCAGCGCGTAATCGCCGTGTTCGAGCAGCGCCGGCACCACCATGAAGTCGGGCAGCGCCGCCCGCACGCGCGGCATCAGTCCGTGCCGCTCGAGCAATTGCATCGACTGCGGATGCGATGTCACGGCGACGAAGCGCAGCGTGTCCGGCGCGTCGCCGTCGAGCACGAAATCGTCGGGCAGTGCGACGCGTTGCGCGGTGCGGCGCGGCATCAGCAACACGCAGCGCTCGTGCAAGAGCGCCGCGCGCTGGAAATGGCTCGACGCATCCGCGAAATGCCCGAGCGCGAAATCGATGCGGCCCGATTCGAGTGCGACGTTGAGCTGGCATTCGTCGACGTGCAGCGTCTCGATCACCGCGCCCGGTGCGCGCCGGTCGAATGCCGCGAGCAACGTCGGCAGGAAGGCGCTCGCCGCGAAATCGCTCATGTGCAGCCGGAACACGCGCTGCGTGCTGTCCGGCGTGAACCGCGAGCCTTCGTCGAGCACGTCCTGCAGGATTGCGAGCGCCTTGTCGACCGATATCGCGAGCCGCTGCGCGCGCGGCGTCGGCTCGACGCCGGTGCCGGTGCGCACGAACAGCGCGTCGCGGAACATCAGCCGCAAGCGGCCGAGCGCGTAGCTGACCGACGGCTGCGTGACGCCGAGCCGCAGTGCCGCGCGGCCGACGTGCCGCTCCTCGTACACCGCGCGAAACGTCTTCAGCAAGTTGAGATCGAGATCCTGCACGCGCAGGCCGTCGGGCGAATCGCCGTCGTGCGGTGAAGGTTCGGCGCGGGCCGGGGCCGGCGGCCGGCCGGTGGCGGAGTGCGTCATGGTGCTTGCCTCGCGGTGACGGAAGGCGCGTGGCCGTAACGCCGCGCATACGCCTTCGCGAAATGGCCGAAGCCATGAATGCCGTGCGCGATCAGCACGTCGGTCACGCTGCGCGCGTCGCCGCGTTGCAGCGCGGCGTGCACCGCGGCCAGCCGGCGCTCGCGCACGTAGGCGGCCGGCGTGGTGTTCAGGAACGCGCGGAACGCATGCTGCAGCGTGCGCGGCGCGACGCCCGCGACGGCCGCCAGCGCGGCGAGCGCGAGCGGTTCGCCGAGATGCGCGTCGACGTGGTCGCATGCGCGGCGCATATGCGCGGGCAGTGGCGGCGTGCCGCGCGTCAACGCGGCGCTGTACGAATGCGGCAAATGCGTGAGGAGCAGCGACATCAGCCACGCGGTGAGATCGGCGCCGAACGTCGTCGCCGCCGCGCCGATGCCCGGCTGCGCGCCGAGCCGGCACAGGTACTCGAACGTCGGCGGCACGAGCGCGGCGCCCGCGCCGTTGCCGCCGGCGGCGAGATCGAAGTGCAGCGGCCGCGTGAGCGTCGCGTGCAGCATGTCCTGCAGCTTGCGCTCGAGTGCGCCGCGCTCCAGCCGCAGCACCAGGTTGCGGCAATCGGGACTCGTGCTCAGGCGGCTCGCGAGCGCGGGCGACGACACGGTCAGCTCGCCCGGGCCCGCCCGCGCGACCCGCTGGCCGGCCCGCAGCTCGCACGCGCCCGACAGCGTCAGCCGGAACAGGAAGTGATCGGCATCGTCGCCGAAATCGATGCGCGTTTCGCGGCCGTAGCAAAGCTCGAGCAGCGCGCCGTGATGCAGCGGTACCTCGTACAGCTCCGCATGAAACGGATCGCGGCCTTGCGCGGCCATCCGGTGCGGCCCGAGCCGGTGCGCGACCGCGCGTTCGACTTCGTCGGGCGCATGCAGCGTGCCGAGCCGGTTCGGCGCATGTCGGGAGAGGGCGATGTCCATGCGGGGGCCTCGTGTCGGATGCGTGGGTGCGGCGCCATGCGCGGCGCCGCGATTGCGTTGCGCGAACGGGCGTGCCGTTGCGCGTTTTGAAGCGACGCGCTGCGCGCCGCCGCGTAGTCTCGGCAACACTCACTCACCGGGAGAAAACGATGAAGGTATGTGTACTGGGCGGCGGCCACGGCTGCCATGCGGCCGCGATCGACCTGTTCGAGAAGGGCCACGACGTGACGTGGTGGCGGCGCGACCGCGAACCGCATGCGCGGCTGCGCGAGCTCGGCGCGTTGCACGTGACCGACTATCGCGGCGAGCGCGCGGTGCCGCTCGGCGATACACCCGGCGCGATCCGCCTGACCGACGATCTCGCGGCCGCGCTGCGCGGCGCGCGGCTCGTCGTGGTGCCGCTGCCGGCCGTGTCGCACGACGCGCTGGCCGCGCAGGTCGCGCCGCTGCTCGAGGACGGCCAGGTCGTGTTCCTGCCGCCCGGCACATTCGGCAGCTTCGTGTTCGCGCGCGCGGCGGCCGACGCCGGCAACCGTGCGCGCGTCGCATACGCCGAGACGGGCACGTTGCCGTACCTGGTGCGCAAGCACGGCGACAACAAAGTCGTGATCAGCGCGTATGCGACGCGCCTGCCCACCGGCGTGTTTCCCGCGAACGCGGCCGGCTGGGCGTTCGACGTGCTGCGCGCCGGCTATCCGTCGGTCGAGCCGGTCGAGGACGCGCTGTCCGGCGCGCTGATGAACGCGGGCCCGGTGATCCATCCGCCACTGATCCTGATGAACGCCGGGCCGCTCGAACACTTCGACGCGTGGGACATCCACAACGAGGGCACGCAACCGTCGATCCGCCGCGTGACGAACGCGCTCGACGCCGAACGCATCGCGGTGCGCGAAGCGCTCGGCTACCGCGCGCCGCATTTCCCGCTCGCGGACCACTACGCGACCGACGGCGACGAATGGATGTACGGGCGCGGCGCGCACGGCAAGCTGACCGACAGCGGCGACTGGCGCGAGAAGATCGATTTGCGCACGCATCGCTACATGCTCGAGGACACCCGGCTCGGGCTGTCCTTCATCGTGTCGTGCGGACGCTGGGCCAACGTGCCGACGCCCGTTGCGCAGGGGCTGCTGAGCGTCGCGTCGGCCGTCACCGGCCGCGACCTGTATGCGCAAGGGCGCACGCTGGACGGTTTGGGTCTCGCCGCCCTGTCGCGCGACGCGATGCGCGCGCTGCTCGATGCGGGGTACGCCGCATGACGGCCGCTCTCGACGTGACACGCGTGCACGTGCTCGGCGCGGGACGCATGGGGCAAGGGATCGCGCTCGTGTTCGCATTCGCGGGCCTCGACGTGACGCTGATCGACTTCAAGCCGCGCGACGCGCAGGGATGGCGCGCGTTCGAGGATCGCACGCGCGGCGAGATCCTGCGGCCGCTGCATGCGCAGGTCGCGCTCGGCCGCATCGATGCCGCGCAGGCAGAGGCCGTCGTCGCGCGCATCGCGCTGGTCGCGCGCGACGACGCGGCGCACGCGGTGCGCGACGCAGGCATCGTGTTCGAAGCGCTGCCGGAAGTGCTCGACGCGAAGGCCGACGCGCTGCGCTGGCTCGGCGAACATGTCGATGCGCGTGCAACCATCGCGTCGACGACGTCGACGTTCGTCGTCACTACATTGCAGCGCCATGTCGCGCACCCGGAGCGGATGCTGAACGCGCACTGGCTGAACCCGGCGCTGCTGATGCCGCTCGTCGAGATCAGCCGCAGCGACACGACGGATCAGTCGGTTGTCGATGCACTGGCCGCGCTGCTCGAGCGCGTCGGCAAGAAGCCGGTGATCTGCGGGCCGGCGCCCGGCTACATCGTGCCGCGCATCCAGGCGCTCGCGATGAACGAGGCCGCGCGGATGGTCGAGGAGGGCGTCGCGAGCGCCGCGGACATCGACACGGCGATCCGCACCGGCTTCGGCCCGCGCTTCGCGGTGCTCGGGCTGCTCGAGTTCATCGACTGGGGCGGCTGCGACATCCTGTACTACGCGTCGACGTACCTCGCCGGCGAGATCGGTCCGCGCTTCGCGCCGGCCGCGAGCGTCGTGCGCAACATGGAGGCCGGGCGCGATGGCGTGCGCACAGGCACCGGGTTCCACGACTATGCGCAGGTCGATGTGCCGGCGTACATGCAGCAACGGCTCGGCGAGTTCGCGCGGCTGCTCGATCACCTCGGGCTTGCGCCCGGGTTCGACGCCGCACGGCGCGATTCCCGCGCTTGAGCGTCGCGCGGCGCGCGGCCGCGCGGTCATGCCGCGTCGCCGCGCGTGTCGGCTGCGGGCATACCGGCGGCGGGCGTACCGGCTCCGGGCATACCGGCGGCGGGCATACCGGCTCCGGGCATACCGGCTCCGGGCATACCGGCTCCGGGCGTGGTGCGCGTCTCGCGCATCACGCACAGCGTCGCGACGGTCACGAGGCCGAGCGCAATGAGGAACAGCGACACGGGCCACGACGCGTGATAGCGCGCGAGCAGCGCGGTCGCGATCAGCGGCGACATCCCGCCGGCGAAGATCGACGCGACTTCATGGCCGAGCGCGACGCCCGAGTAGCGCACCTCGGTGCTGAACAGCTCGCCGACCAGCGCGGGCAGCGTGCCGATCATCGCGCCGTGGCTCACCGCCGTGCCGATCGTCAGCGCGAGCCACACGAGCGGCGTCGCGCGCGTGTCGAGCAGCCAGAAGAACGGAAACGCGCAGGCGACGAGGCTCAGCGCGCCGATCAGGTACACGGGCTTGCGGCCGATCCGGTCGGACAGGCGGCCCCACGCGAGCATCGCGCCCATTTCGACGATCATCGCGATCATCACGCCGGTCAGCATCACGCCGTTCGGGATGCCGACGTATTTGCCGTAGACGAGCGAGAACGCGAGGAAGATGTACGCGCCGCCGTTCTCGGCGACGCGCAGCCCCATCGCGAGCAGGATTTCCTTCGGATGACGGCGGATGCACTCGACGATCGGCAAATGCGTGTGCGCGCCGCGCTTGCCGGCCTGCTCGTAGTCGCGGCTTTCCGGCAGGTGGCGGCGGATATAGATGCCGATCACGAAGATCGCGATGCTCGCGAGGAACGGCAGCCGCCAGCCCCAGGTGCGGAACGCATCGTCCGGCAGCGTCTGCGCGGCGAGGAACGCGGCCGACGACAGCACGAAGCCGCCGCCCACGCCGAGCTGGCTCCACGCCGCGTAGTAGCCGCGCTGCTCGGGCGGCGCGTTCTCGCTGATCATCAGCACGCCGCCGCCCCATTCGCCGCCGGACGCGATGCCCTGCAGCAGCCGCAGCACGACGAGCGCCGCGGGTGCCCACAGCCCGACCTGTGCGTAGGTCGGCAGCAGGCCGATCGCGAACGTCGACGCGCCCATGATCAGCAGCGTCCACACGAGCGACGCCTTGCGCCCGTAGCGATCGCCGACATGGCCGAACACGATCCCGCCGAGCGGCCGCGCGACGAAGCCGAGCGCGAACGCCGCGAACGCGGCGAGGCTGCCCGCGAGCGGCGACGCGCCGGGCGGAAAGAACACGTGGCCGAACACGAGCGCCGCGGCCGTGCCGTAGACGAAAAAGTCATACCATTCCATCGCGTTGCCGGCGACGGAGGCGATGACGATCCGGCGCAGTTGCCGGTCGGCGAGCGGCCGGGCGGCGCTCGGGGATTGCACGGTGTCGGTCGGGTACATGGCGGACTCTGAAGGGGGACGAACGCGTGCCGTCTCTGGAGAACGCATGCGGCACTGCGGGCTAGTGTTGTCGGCACCGCCGCCCCGGTCAAATCCACAGAAAAAGGGGAGTGTCATCACTCCCGCTGATGATGGGTGCGCCGCGCGCGGCCGTGCCCGCGCGCGCCGTCGCCCGTTACCGCTCGATCTGCCGGTTCCAGCGCGTATCCCACTGCGCACGGCGCGCGTTGATCGCCGCCCAGTCGACCACCGTCACCTTGCGCACGAGATCGTCGACGTTGCCGAGGCTTTGCTGCATCGCGGCAGGCATCTTCGCGAGGCGGTTGGTCGGGATCTGCTTGCCGGCTTCGGCGGCCTTCGTCTGCGCGGGCGCCGACAGCAGGAACTGCGCGAGCTTCTGCGCCAGCTGCGGATCCGGATTGTTCGCGACGACGCACAGGTCGACGAGCAGCAGCACCGGGCCTTCCTTCGGGTTCGCATACGCGACCGGAATGCCCTTGTCCTGCAGGTCGCCGACACCGGTCGGCGTCAGCGGGAAGAGGCCAGCCTCGCCGGTCTGCACCATCTCGGAGATCTTCGCCGAGTTCGGGATGTACTCGACGACGTTCGGCCCGACCGTGCTCGCCCACTTGCTGAAGCCGGGCTCGACGTTCTGTTCGCTGCCGCCGAGCAGCCGGTTGATCGCGAGGAAGCCGTGCAGCCCGAACGTGCTGCTCGACGCCGACTGAAACACGACCTTGCCCTTGTATTTCGGATCGGCGAAGTCCATCCACGACGTCGGCGGCGCCCAGCCTTTGTCCGCGAACAGTTTCTTGTTGTACGCGATGCCGGTCATCCCGAGCTGCACGCCCGCGCCGACGTCGTCCTTCATCCGCGCGAACGGATACAGCTCCTTGAGCACCGGCGAATCGTCGAGCTTCTGGCACACGCCGAGGCTGACCGCGCGCGCCATCACGCCGTCGTCGAGGAACGCGACGTGGATCTGCGGCTTGTTGCGGTTCGCGAGCAGCTTCGCGAGCACGTCCGACGACGTGCCGGGCACGACGACGACCTTCACGTTGTTCGCCTTCTCGAAGTCAGGCAGCACCTGGCTCGTATAGGCCTTTTCCATCGGGCCGCCGTTCATGCCGACGTAGATCGTCTTCGTTTGCGCGAACGCGGGCGCACTCGCGCCTGCGATGCAGAGGGCGGCGGCCGCCGCGATCGTTCCGGACAGTTTCACTTGTGGGTCTCCTCTTGACGGAAAGGGGCGATCGGCGCGTGCGGCGCGAAGCGGCCGATCGAGAATGCTTCGAGTGGCGTGACGGTTTCACCGGTCGTGACGAGCTCGGCGAGTACCTCGCCGACGCCCGGCGCGAGCAGGAAGCCGCCGCCGGAAAAGCCGAACGCATGCAACAGGTTCGGGGTCGTGCGGCTCGCGCCGATGATCGGGTTGTGGTCGGGCGTGCAGCCTTCGACGCCGCTCCACGTGCGGATCAGCAGCGCATCGCGCAGCGCGGGCAACAGCGCGCACGCGTCGCGCATCACCGCGCGCGTCGTGTCGACCGACGGCTGGCCGAATTCGCCATCGCCGCGGCCGCGCCCGCCGCCGATCACGCAGTTGCCGCGCGCGACCTGCCGCGCGTACACCCCGCCGCCGTACACGCCGAGGTTGTGGGTGATGAACGGCGGCAGCGGCTCGGTCACCCACATGTTCGGGTAGATCGGCTCCATCGGCACGGCTTCGCCGAAGCGTTCGGCGATGGTGTTCGCCCATGCGCCGGCCGAATTGATCAGCCACGTCGCCGTGCACGCGCGGCCGTCCGCATGAACGTGAAAGCGCGTGCCGTCGTGCCAGGCGTCGTCGACGGCTGCGTGCTCGAACACGTCGGCGCCCGCCGCGCGGGCCGCACGCGCGAAGGCGGGCGACACGACACGCGGGTTCGCGTGCCCATCGGTCGCGCACAGCGAGCCGCCGAGCGCCGCGCGGCCCAGCCACGGGTAGCGGCGGCGGAACGCATCGCCGCGCATCACCTGCAGCGGCAGGCCGCGCTCGCCGGCGAGCGTCGCGTACGCATCGAGCGCATCGAGATCGGCGTCGCTGCGCGCGAGCCGCAAGTGGCCCGACACGACGAATTCGCCGTCGATGCCGATCAGCTCGGGCAGGCGGTCCCAGATGCGCCGTGCGCGCAGCGCGAGCGGCAGCTGCTCGGCCGGGCGGCCCTGGCAGCGCACGCCGCCGTAGTTCACGCCGCTCGCCTGCGCGCCGCAGTCGCGGCGCTCGAACAGCGCAACGCGCAGCCCGCGCCGCGCCAGCGCCAGCGCGGCCGACGCGCCGACGAGGCCGCCGCCGACGATCGCGACGTCGTAATGACGGAGATCACTCATCGCGCGCCTCGTCGGGAATCGCCGCGACGTCGTCGCCCGCGAGCGCGGCCGAGATCGGGAACGGCTTCACCGGCGGTTGCGCGCGCAACCGGCCGACGTCCGCGAGCGGGCGGCCGGTTTCGGCGGCGAGTACGCGTGCGGTTGCGTCGCCGCACATGCGGCCCTGGCAGCGGCCCATCCCGGCGCGCGTCAGCGCCTTCAGCCGGTTCAGCTCGGTGGCCGCGCCGTCGCGGATGCAGCGCCGCAGCGTGCCCGCGTCGATCTCCTCGCAGCGGCACACGATCGTATCGTCCGGGCAGCGTGCGGCGAGCTCGGGCGGCGGCGCGAACGCCGCCTCGAGGCCCGCGCGGAATGCGCCGAGCCGGGCGAGCGTGCGGTCCAGCGTCGCCGCATCGGGCTTGCCGGCCAGCGACGGTGATGGCGATGGCGTCACGATGCCCGCGTCGTCGAGCAGCGCGAGCGCCGCGCGTCGCCCGGACGCCTCGGCTGCGTCGGCCCCCGCGATGCCGGCGCCGTCGCCCGCGACGTAGAGGCCGCGCACCGACGTGCGGCCGGCCGCGTCGCGCTCCGGCAGCCATGCATCGTTGAGCGGATCGAACCGGAACCGGCAGCCGGCGAGATCGGCAAGCTGCGTTTCCGAACGCAGCCCGAAGCCGAGGCCGAGCGCGTCGCAGTCGAGCCGGCGCAGCGGTGCATCGTTACCGGCCGCGCGCCACTCGAGGCCGGTAACGTGCCGCTCGCCGAGTACGCGTTCGAGCGTGATGCCCGTTTCGATCGCGACGCCGTGCGCGCGCAGCCAGCCGATGTAATAGAGCCCCTTCGCGAAGGTCGCCGGCATGCGCAGCAGCGCCGGCGTCGCGGCCGCCTGCTGGCGCAGCGGGCTCGTGTCGAGCACCGCCGCGACCTGCGCGCCGGCCTTCGCGTACTGGTAGGCGACGAGATACAGCAACGGCCCCGTGCCCGCGAACACGATGCGGCTGCCGATCGCGCACCCCTGCGACTTCAGCGCGACCTGCGCGCCGCCGAGCGTATAGACGCCGGCAAGCGTCCAGCCCGGCACCGGCAGCATGCGATCGGTCGCGCCGCTCGCGATGATCAGGTGCGAGAACGGCACGGTCGTTTCGCGGCCGTCCTGCAGCGTGTCGACGCGGCCCGCGCCGCACGCCCAGGCGAGCGTGTTCGGCCGGTAGTCGACCTGCGGCAGCAGCGCGGCCATGGTCCGGTGCACGGCGTCCGCCTTCGCGGCCTCGAAGCCGTACAGCGCGCGCTTGCCGCGGGCGAACGCGCCGTCGACCGGCGGCTGCCGATAGATCTGCCCACCCCAGCGCGCGTTCTCGTCGATCACGACGGGGCGCAGCCCCGCGTCGACCAGCGCCTCGGCCGCGCGCACGCCGGCCGGCCCCGCGCCGACGATCACCGGTCGCAGTGCGTCGCTCACGATGCGTCTCCGTTGATTACGTGCTGCGCACCGGTGAGAATCCGCATGCCTGCGGCGATCGGCGTCGAGCAGGCGCGCACGCGCGCGCCGGCCTCGGTGCGCACCCAGCAGTCCTGGCACGCGCCGATCAGGCAGAAGCCCGCGCGCGGCGTGCCGCTGAATTCGCTCACGCGCACGCGGCGCTGTGCGACGAGGATCGCGGTGAGCACGGTGTCGCCGGCAAGCGCCTGCGCGGGGCGGCCGTCGAGCGTGAACGCGATGGCGGCGCGCGCGCGTTCGGCGACGCGCACGAATTGCGGGCCGTCGTCGGCGATGTCGGTGGAACGGGAAACGGAAGTCATCGTCAGTGTTGGCCGATCAGGATGCGGTTCAGGCCGTACACGCGATCGAGCAGCAGCATCGCGCCGGCGGTGATGAGGATGACGAGCGCCGATACCGACGCCATCATCGGATCGATCGATTCGGTCGCGTACATGTACATGCGCACCGGCAGCGTGACCGTCTGCGGCGACGTGACGAAGATCGACATCGTCAGCTCGTCGAAGCTGTTGATGAACGCGAGCAGCCAGCCGCCGGTGATGCCGGGCACGATCATCGGCAGCGTGATGCGGCGGAACGTCGTCCACGGATCGGCGCCGAGCGAGCACGCGGCCTGCTCGATGCTGCGGTCGAGGCCCGCGACGGACGCGAGCACGAGCCGCATCACGAACGGCGTGATGACGATCATGTGCGCGAGCACCAGCCACGCGAACGAACCGGTCGCGCCGATCAGCGCGAAAAAGCGCAGCAGCGCGATGCCGAGCACCAGGCCGGGAATCACGAGCGGCGACAGCAGCAGCCCGTTCAGGAACGCGCGGCCCGGAAACGTCGCGCGGCCGATCGCGAGCCCGGCGGGTAACGCGATCGCGAGCGACAGCGTCGCCGACGCGAACGCGAGCTTCACGCTGTTGGCGAACGCGGTGACGAAGTCGGGATAGTCGAGGATCGCGCGGAACCAGCGCAGCGACAGCCCGTGCGTCGGCAGCGTCAGCGTTTCGTCGGGCGTGAACGCGACGAGCACGACGATCGCGAGCGGCGCGAGCACGAACAGGATCACGAGCGTATGGAACGCAAGGGCGAAGGGGCCGTTCTTGCTCATCGGGAAGCGCCTCCGAGGCTGCGCGCGTAGCGGCGTTCGAGCACGCGGTAGTAGGTGAGCATCACGACGAGGTTCGCGACCAGCAGCAGCACCGCGATCGTCGCGCCGAGCGGCCAGTTCAGTGAGCCGAGGAATTCGTCGTAGACGGCGGTCGCCGCGACCTTCAGGCGACGTCCGCCGAGCAGGCCCGGAATCGCGAATGCGCTCGCCGACAGCCCGAACACCATCAGGCTGCCCGACAGCACGCCCGGCATCAGTTGCGGCACCACGATGCGGCGCAGCGTCGTGAACGGCGAGGCGCCGAGCGACAGCGCCGCGTGCTCGGTCTGCGGATCGAGCCGTTGCAGCGCGGTCCACACGGGAATCACCATGAACGGCAGCATCACGTGAACGAGCGCGATCACGATCGCGAACGTCGTGTATTCGAGCTTGTACGGCCCGAGGCCCGCGAGCCCGAGCGCCTGGTTCACGAGCCCGCTGGTGTTCAGCAGCATGCTCCAGCCGAACGCGCGCACGACGACCGACACGAGCAGCGGCGCGAGGATCACGAGCAGGAACAGCGAGCGCCACGGGTCGCGCATTTTCGACAGCACGTACGCTTCCGGCGTGCCGATCGCGACGCAGATCGCGGTGGTCAGCGCGGCGATGCCGAAGGTGCGCGCGAAGATCGTGTGGAAGTACGACGAGCCGAGCACCTCCGCGTAGTGGCCGAACTGGAACGCGGCGATCGGCCCGGTGGCCGGGTCGAAGCGATAGAACGTGAGCGTGAGGGTCATCGCGAGCGGCACGAGCACGAGCGCGGCGAACAGCGCGAACGCGGGCGCGCACATCAGCCACAGCGGCGCATGGGCGCGCCACGTGGCGCGCGGCAGGCGGCCGCCGGCGGCGCGCGGCATCACCGCATCGCCCGTGGCGGCGGGCGGTGCGAGGCCGGCCGTCGCGCCGTCGGCGGGGAGCGGGCGGGTAGGCTGTCCCATTCAGGCCTCCCGGCGCATCACACGCACCGCGTCGCTATGCCAGTCGACGCCGACCGGCGCGCCTTCCGCGAGCGGCTCCGCGCCTTCGTTCTGGCAGCACACGAGCACTTCGCCGAGCGCGCTGTCGACGCGGTACAGCCACTGGCTGCCGAGGAAGAAGCGGCTCGTGACGGTCGCGGCGAAGCGGCCCGCGCCGGGCGCGCACAGTCGCAGTTTCTCCGGGCGGATGCAGACCGACACGGCGTCGCCGACACGGATGTCGCGCTCGCGCGCCGGCAGGTGGGCGGTGCGGCCCGTTTCCGCGAGATCGTGGCCGAGGTCGATGCGGATCGCGTCGCCGTCGTGCGCGACGATCGTGCCGGGCAGCAGGTTCGCCTTGCCGATGAATTGCGACACGAAATGATTCTCGGGACGTTCGTACGCGCGGTACGGCGTGTCCGTCTGCGTGATGCGGCCGGCTTCCATCACGACCACGCGATCGCTGATCGACAGCGCTTCCGACTGGTCGTGCGTGACCATGATCGTCGTCGTGCCGATCTTGCGCTGGATCGCGCGCAGTTCGAACTGCATGTCCTCGCGCAGCTTCGCGTCGAGATTCGACATCGGCTCGTCGAGCAGCAGCACCGGCGGTTCGATCACGACCGCGCGCGCGATCGCGACGCGTTGCCGCTGGCCGCCGGACAGTTCGCGCGGGAAGCGGTGCGCGAGCGCATCGAGTCGCACGAGCGCGAGCGCCGCGCGGATGCGCTCGGCGCGCTCGGCCTTGTCGACGCCGCGCATGTCGAGGCCGAAGCCGACGTTCTCCGCGACGCTCATGTGCGGAAACAGCGCATAGCTCTGGAACACGATGCCGAGCCCGCGGCGGTTCGGCTTCATGTGCGTGATGTCCTGCCCGTCGAGCGCGATGCGGCCGCGCGTGACGTCGACGAAGCCGGCGATCATCTGCAGCGTCGTGGTCTTGCCGCAGCCCGACGGCCCGAGCAGCGACACGAATTCGCCTTGTTCGACCGACAGGTTGACGTCGGCGACGGCGGTGAGCTCGCCGAACGATTTCGTCAGATCCGTAAGCGTGAGAAACGACATGGAGAGCTCCGGGTTCGCACACCGTGGCCGGTGAGCCGATGACGCGGACTCTAGCCAGCCATATTTCGGAGCGTCAATTTCGAATTCTGCTGAACGAGAGGAATTTCGAAAAAATTCCGATGATCGGAATGGAATGGCGAATCACGTCGGAATCGTTCCGGTGAATGAAGGGCGGTCGGCCCGCGAAATGCGCGCGTCAATCCCGTGCACACCCGGATGCCCGCGCAATTCCGGCGGGACGACAATGGCGGTTACCGTATTCCGTTCACTGAAATCATCGAGGAGAGGCGGCATGCCAGAACCCCAGTCGCCCGGAATGTCGCCGGCCGCACGCGCGCCGCACCCGGACGAGGACGCCGCCGATCCGGGCGGCGCGCCGGGCACCGGCATGCTGCAACGTGCGTTCGCGATCCTGCGCGCACTGGCCGGCATGCAGCAGGACGGCGTGCGCGTCACGCACCTTGCGAAGGCCGTCGGCCTCACGCAGGGCACCGCGCACCGGATCCTGCAATCGCTGATCGCCGAAGGGATGGTCGAGCAAGACGAACAGTCGAAGCTGTACCGGTTGAGCGTCGACTTCTTCGCGCTCGCCGCGCTGGCCGGCAATCCGAGCAGCATGCGCACGCTGTGCCGGCCCGTGCTGCTGCGGCTGTGCGCGAGTCTCGGCGAGACGATCTTCCTGCTCGTGAAAAGCGGCTTCGACGCGGTGTGTCTCGACCTGTGCGAAGGGCCGTTCCCGATCCGCTCGTTTACCGGCGACATCGGCGGGCGCATCGCGCTCGGCGTCGGGCAGGGCAGCCTCGCGATCCTCGCGTTCCTGCCGGAGGCCGAGCGCGAGGAAGTGATCCGCTTCAACGTGCCGCGCATCCGCGGCTACGGCGTGCTCGACGAGGTGTACCTGCGCACCGAGATCGAACGCGTGCGGCAGCTCGGCTACGCGGGCCGCAACAGCGGCGTGCTCGACGGGATGGCCGGCGTCGCGGTGCCGATCCTCGACCGCACCGGCTATCCGGTCGGCGCGCTGAGCGTCGGCACGCTGGCGTCGCGCCTCGGCGACGACCGGATGCCGATGGTCGTCGAACTGCTCAGGCGCCAGGCCGATGCGATCGGCCCGCGCACGAATCCGTTCGACGCCGCGTTGCGGCGGCCGATGCACGGGCTGTCCGGGAAAACCGGATAGGCGCGTCGCGCGTCGCGGGTTCGTCAGCTTGCGTACGCGAGTCCTTCACGTCTGATCGAGGCGCGGATTTTCCAGCGCTTTCGTTTTACTCGCGACGGCACGTCGCCGGCCTGACCTGCACGAACAACGATCGTGGCAGTCGGCCCGTCGCGCCCGCCCGTGCCGCGCACTTACCCGCGCCACACGCCGGACGGCAGCGATACGCGCGGCGTCGATTTCGACACGATGTGCGACGTGTGCGAGGACATCGTCGAAGCGTGCCACGGCGATGCCGACGGCCGGGCCCAATCACGCCAGCGCCGCTTCACCAAGACGAAACTGCGCGACGGCATCGCTGAGCCGCGTGCTCTGATCCTCGAGCGACAGCGCCGCGGCGGCGGCCTCCTCGACCAGTGCGGCGTTGCGCTGCATCGTCTGCTCCATCTGGATGACGGCCGCATTCACCTGCTCGATGCCGGAAGTCTGCTCGTCGAAAGCGATGCTGGTCTCGCCCATGATCGCGTTGACGCGCTCGACCGCGGTGACGAGTTCGGCCATCGCCGAACCGGCGAGCGCGACGAGGCCGCTGCCGTCCTCCACGCGCTGCGTCGAGTTGCCGATGAGCTCGCGGATTTCCTTCGCCGCCGATGCACAGCGCTGCGCGAGCCCGCGCACCTCGGTTGCGACGACCGCGAAGCCGCGCCCCTGCTCGCCCGCTCGCGCCGCTTCGACCGCGGCGTTCAGGGCGAGGATGTTGGTCTGGAACGCGATGCTCTCGATCACGCCGACGATGCCGGAGATCCGCGCGGAGCTGTGCGAAATCGCGGACATCGTTTCGACGACGCGCTGCATCGCGTCGCCGCCTCGCGATGCGATGCCGGCCGCGCCTTGCGCGTAAGTGCGTGCATCGCGCGCGTTGTCCGCGTTCTGGCGCACGGTCGCGGTCAGCTGCTCCACGCTCGCCGCCGCCTGTTGCAGCGACACGGCCTGCTGCTCCGTGCGCGCGGACAGGTCGACGTTGCCGCTCGCGATCGTGCGGACATCGCCGACGATCGTCTCCGTGCTCGTGCGGACCTGCGTCACGGTTTCGACGAGGCCGTCCTGCATCCGCTTCAACGCGTTCAGCAGATACGCCATTTCGTTTTTGCCGGGAATGACGACCGTGCCGGTCAGGTCGCCTTTCGAGATCCTGTCGAAGTGGTCGACGGCGAGATGGATCGGCTCGATGATCGCCTTCGCGAGCACGCGCTGCGCCAGGAAACCGACGATCAGCGCGAACAGCGCGACCGCCGCCATCGCCCACACGATCCGGTGAAAGCGCGTGCCGGCCGCGTCGTAGCGTGCTTTCTGGCGCGCGACCTGGAACGATTCGAGCGCGTCGATCGCATCCTGGTAGGCGGTGAACAGCGCCGGCTGCGCGGTGCGGTGCGTGTCGAGGAAGTCGAATGCGTTGTCTTGGTCGAGTTGCGACATCGCCTTCAGGAACACCTGGTCGAGCAGCGTGCGACGACGCGTTTGCAGCGTGTCGAACAGGGCTTGCTCGTCGGCGTCGCGCGTGTGCAGGCGCGTGTAGGCGTCGAGTTCGTCGTTGCTCTGTTTCAGGAGCGTGTGGAGTTGCGCGATTTCCGCCTTCGCGGGCTGGCCGGCGCTGATGATCTGCGCGACGTCGCTCACGCGTTCGCGCAGCACGAGCATGCGCTCCGAGCTGGTTTTCAGGTGCAGCAGCGACGCGGTGTCGTCGCGGTACATCGCTTCGAGCGAGCCGTTGCCGACATAGAGCGCGGCGATGCACGCGCCGACGACCAGGACGAGCAGCGCCGTATAGCCGGCGATGGTCGCGACGAGTCCGCCGCGGATGGTGAGTTTACGCATGACGTTCCCTTGCCGGCGGCACGAAGGGCGGCCGACGGCGGATGTGGATTCCGGATCACGAACGACGACGGGCGCCGCGTCGCGATGCGGGCGCCGGGATTGCGAACGAGTTAACGGCGGCGATGACCGGAAGTTTTTATCCGAACGCGACGCGAACCCGACGGAATGCGACAGAAAGGGGAGCGGCATGGGTTGCCGCGGCGCGGCAGGGTACTGAATGTCGAGGTGGTAGGGCACGCGTGGGCAGCCGCATCGGCGTCGATTGCGGCTGCCGCCCCCGGCGTTGCCGTCAGCTTCAGGTCCGGAAACCCAACGCCGCGGCCTTCGCGCGCAGGTCGGAGAATCGGTCGGCGGCGGGATTGGCCGCCATTTGCGACGGATCGATGCCCGACACCGAGCTGGACGGCGAAGGCGCGGTGGCCCCTGAACACGTTCCGCCGAACGGCCCTTGCGCGACCGTGAACGCCGGCGCATCCGTACGCGCCGCGCCGGTGAGATCGAGTGCGTAGGCGAGATTGAAGGTCGCTCGATCGCTGCCGCGCACACCGAGCGGCTTCAAGCCGAAGCGCCATTGCAGCAGCGCGTGAATCGAGCTCGGGTCGAACGGATAGCGCGTTACCGTGCCTGCACGCACGCGCGGGCCGAGCAGCGCGAGCGGCACGCGAAAGCCGAGCTTGCCGTCGTTGCCAACCGCGTGCTCGTTGTTGCTGATCGGCCGGATCGGCGGCACGACGTGCTCGAGAAAGCCGCCCCATTCGTCGTAGACGATGATCATCAGCGTGCGGCTCCACGTCGGGCTCGTGCGCAGCGCGTCATACACCTGGTTGAGAAATGCCTGCCCGTCGCGGATGTCCGCGTGCGGGTGGTCGTCCGCGGACGTACCCGACTGCTCGCCGGTGAAAACCGGATCGACCATGCAGAACGGCGGCAGCGTGCCCGCCGCCGCATTCGACAGGAACTCCGAAAACGGACGCGAGATGCCGAGATAGCGCGTGCCGTAAAGCGCGGTGAACGGCACGTCGTGGTAGTAGTAGTTGCAACCGACGTTGGCGTCGCTGAGGTTGTCCCAGATCGTGCGCAGCGACGAGTTGTCGACACTGTCGGTGAGGCGGTCGGTGGCGCCGCTATGCAGATAGAGGCGATTCGGGATCGTGTCGGTCAGGACGCCGGTGAAGTAGAAGTCGCCGATGGTGTAATTGCTCGCCACCGCGTTGAAGAACGGCAGGTCCGCCGCCGTGTAGAAGCCGATCGGCAGCAGGTCGCCCTGGGTCAGGCTCGTGCCTGGCGTGAGGAGCCAGCCGTTCATCGCCCCCGAGGCCAGCTGCGTGCGTCCGCCCTCGTAGCTGTGGTTCGGGTCGTGGTACGCGCACGCCTGATAGCCGTATGCGGGATCGGCCGACAGGGAAAACGGCGCGTGGGTGCCGCCGAACGCGTCCTTGTATTGGCGGTTCGCCGGCATGCCCTCGGCGCCGGGCACCCAGCCCAGGAAGTGATCGAACGAGCGATTTTCCATCGTGACCAGCACGATGTGATCGATGCCCGAACTCGCCGGGTCGGGCAACGCTGGCCGCGGCAGGCTGTAGCGATCGCGAGCATTCGGCGACGGCGTGTCGCCGATCGACGGCGCGGGCGCGTTGCCGTCCGGTGAATTGATGTCTCCATCTCCGCCGCCGCCGCAACCCGGCAATGCGACACTGCCGGCCACGGCGGCAACACCGGCCAGAAAACGGCGGCGGTTGTAGCGGCGATATGCATCTGTCTCGTCCATGACAACGTCTCCTTCGTTATTGGATGCGGCGCTGGCCAGCCGATCACGCATCGCTGCCGCGAAGCGACGCACACTCGCCATGCGGAAAATGCGAGCGGGCGCAAGGCGCAACCTTCATGCCTGCGGGCGACCGTTCGGTGCGGGCTGCTGCGGATGCTGTTGCGCATTCGGCGGGCGCTCGGCCGTCGCACTGGCCGGCTTGCATGTGCGGGTCGCGACTGCTTGTTCGGCGCAGTGCACCATTCGGCGTTTCATGCGTGACGAGGTCGTAGTCGGACGATTGAACGGCGCCAATGCACAGGTCGTTGGTCAAAAGGAATCGACGATCGAGGCATGGCGAGAAGCCGTGCCGGCAGCTTCGTGGCGCCATGTCGTTTGCGAACGCACAGTTGACAGTCGCGGCCGGATTGCGGAGAGTTTCAACATCGTTGCGCGGGCGCAAGCGCGGTGTCCGGTTCCGTGCGTGTGCAACGAGCAAGACGACGGCGCTCGCACGACTGCCGCGCCGACCCGAAACCGCTGCACTGTCGATGCCGATGGTTGAGCGTCGGCGGACATGCTAGGATTTCCGACAAACAACTTCGGAGACTGCCATGCCGTTCATCTGCGAGAACGTTGAATGCCGTGCCGTGCTGGCTCGAGGGCAAGTCAGGTCCCATGAGGAGGACGCGGGCTGGTGCTTCTACTGCCCGGACTGCAAGGCCAGGAACGAGTTGAAGAATATCGGCGCGGCCGACGGCCCTGTCGAGCTGATTCAGCCGGAGCGGTCCGGTCTTCCACACAAGGTCGTCGCGACGGCCCGGCCACTGGAAGACGGCAGATACGCGGCGCAGTTGCGCGTTCAGCGCGCGCTCGCAGTGAAAGGAACATACGCGGCCGAAGAGCAGTGGGAGGAACTTGGCGTGTTCCCCGACCCGCAAGAGGCCGTCGCGCATGCGAGGTCCTTCGCAACGGACCTGCTTGAACCTACAACGTAATCATCGATACCGTCAGTTGTGCTGCGGGTAGTGCCACCGCACTCGCTCGGTGACACTATCCGGACGTAATGAATACGCGTCCTCGGAGCGCCGCACTGTCGTGCGGTTCGAGGCGTCATGACGGTTGCCTGAAACGAAGAAGGGGCGTCGTGCACGCGAGCACGACGCCCCTTTGCATTTCCCGCTCGCGTCCGTCAGTTGTAGATATCGAATGAAGTCGGTGAGTCAGCGTGCGGCGCCGGTGATGCGGGCCATGCTGCGCCGATAGCCGGCGGGCGAGAACGTGGCGTTCAACGCAGCCGTCGACGCGATCACGCCGATGTGCAGCCACCACGCGATCGCGAAGCCGCCGCCCGCGTCGCGCAGCCAGCCGATCAACCACGGGCTCGCGGCGACGATCAGGAAGCCGACGCCCTGCACGAACGCGGCGAGCGCACCCGCGAGCCGCGCGTCGGGCAGATGGTCGAGCGTGACGATCAGGCTCATCGAGAAGAAGCCGCCGAGCCCGAGGCCGACGCTCGTGACCCACAGCCACGGCGCGAACGCGGGCATCGTCGCGAAGCCGACGAAGCCGCCCGCCTGCAACGCGAGCGTGAGCCACAGCACGGCGCGGCGATCGTGCGAACGTTTCGCGAGCAGCGGCATCGCGAGCGCGCCGATTGCCTGGAACAGCGCCATCCACGCGAGCAGGTTGCCGCTCGCCTGCGGGCTCATGCCGACGCTGCGATAGAACGCGGGCAGCCATGCGACGAGGCTCGCATAGCCGCTGTTGCTGAGGCCGAAGAACAGCGCGAGCCGCCAGGCACGCGGAATCCGCGCGAACGCGGCGACGGGCGCGGATGCCGTCGCGGCGTGCACCGCGTCGCGCGGCGCCTTCGCGCGCCACAGCGCGAGCGTGACGAGCGCGGGCACGGCCCACACGGCGAGCGACAGATGCCAGCCGCCGTGCGCGGCGAGCCATGGGCTCGCGATCGCGCCGAACGCACCGCCGCCGACCAGCGCGGCCGAATAGAGCCCCATCGCGAGCGGCAGCCGGTCGACGAACCAGCGCTTGGCGAGGCCGGGTGCGAGCGACTGGATCACCGCGACGCCCGCGCCCGCGACGATCGCGGTGACCACCAGCCCGGTGCTGCCGCCGGTCCACAGGCGCGCGGTGCAACCCGCGGCGATCAGCGCCAGCGCGACGGTCAGCGCGCGGTGTTCGCCGACGCGCCGCGCGAGCCCGACACCGATGCCGGCGACGACGCCCATCAGCACGAACGGCAGCGTGGTCAGCAGCGCGGCCGCGCGGAATCCGAGGCCGGTGTCGGCGCGTACGAGGTCGAGCACGGGGCCGAACGCGGTCAGGAACGGACGCAGGTTGAGGCCGGCCAGCACCAGCAGTGCGAGCGCGCCATAGGACACGTAAGCCGCGTGCGGGCGGGGAACGGCTTGCGCGGTGCCGGGGTCGGTCATCGAGATGCTCCAGAAGGGGCCCGTGGCCCTGTGATGCGATGCCGAAAGGGTAAAGGCGCGCTTGGTCCGCGGAAAATTAAATATTCGACTGGGTGTCAGTGCGGATCGCAATGGCACGGCGCGGCATGACGGGGCCGGATGGGCGGAGCCGGCCGGGTGGCGGCCGTTGCAGCGGCGGCGCGGCGGGTTCGGTGTGATGCAGGGCGCACCTTCGACACGCTGCTATGCGGCCGGTGCGTGCAGGTCGCGGGCGTGTTCACGGGCGGCGACGAGCGTGCGGATCCGCGCGCGATCGGCCGGCGTCGCGGGCGTGAAGACCACGAGGCTCAGATCCGGGCGGCCGGTCACCGAGAACGCCGAGTATTCGAGTGCGATCCGGCCGGCCTGGGGATGACGAATCTCCTTCGTCCCTTCGTCATGCGAATGGATGTCGTGGCTGCGCCACATCGCGTCGAACTCCGCGCTCGCCGCGCGCATCTCGTCGACGAATGCCTGCACGGCCTGCGTCGCGCCGCCGCGCGCGATGTCAGCACGAAACGCGCCCACCGCGAATCGCGCGACGCGTTCCCAGTTCGGCTGCGCGTCACGCACCGCGGCATCAATGAAGATCAGCCGCAGGATGTTGCGCGCGGGCGGCGGCAGCGTGGCGTAGTCGGTCAGCGTCGCGGCGGCCGCGTCGTTCCACGCGACGACGTCCCACGTCGCCGTGCGCACGATCGCGGGGCTGGCGTCGAGCGAATCGAGCACGTGCTGCAGGCGCGGCGTCACGTCGCGGCTCGCGTGATAGCGCACCTCGGGCGGATGACCGAGGCCGATCAGGAACAGGTGCTCGCGTTCGGCGTCGTTCAGCAGCAGCGCGCGGGCGAGCCGTTCGAGCACGTCGGCCGACGGTGCGCCGCCGCGCCCTTGTTCGAGCCACGTGTACCAGGCGGCGCTCACGTGCGCGCGCTGTGCGACTTCCTCGCGGCGCAAGCCCGGCGTGCGGCGGCGCGCGACGGGCAGCCCGAGCGCGGCCGGATCGAGTTTCTCGCGGCGGTCCCGAAGGTACGCGCCGAGCGGGTTGTCGGATGCGTCAGCCATAGCCTGTTAGTTCGTTTACCGGTAAACCGTCACGTCTTCACCGTGCGCGACGCTCGACAGATAGTAAGCCTCTCATTCATCCGGAGGTGTTGAACATGCGTGTCTTTGTTACGGGAGCATCGGGTTTCGTCGGCTCGGCGGTCGTCGCCGAACTCGTGGCCGCCGGGCATTCCGTGCTCGGCCTCGCGCGTTCCGACGCGGCCGCTGCATCGGTCGCCGCCGCGGGCGCGGACGTGCATCGCGGGTCGCTGGAGGATGCCGACAGCCTCACGCGCGGCGTGCAGGGCGTCGATGCGGTGATCCACACGGGATTCAATCACGACTTCTCGCGCTTCGCGGAAAACTGCGAACTCGACCGCCGCGCGATCGAAACGATCGGCGCGGCGCTCGCGGGCTCGACGCGGCCACTGGTCGTCACGTCGGGCCTCGCGCTCGTCGCGCCGGGCCGCGCGGCGACCGAGGACGATGCGCACGTGCCGGTATCGGCGGGCTATCCGCGAGCGTCCGAAGCAACCGCGGCCGCGCTGGCCGCGCGCGGCGTGTGCACGTCGGTCGTGCGCCTGCCGCCGTCCGTGCACGGTGACGGCGATCACGGCTTCGTGCCGCGCCTGATCGCATTCGCACGGGAGAAGGGTGCATCGGCGTATCTCGGCGACGGCGGCAACCGCTGGCCGGCCGTGCACCGGCTCGACGCGGCGCGCGTGTACCGGCTCGCGATCGAACGCAGCGCGCCCGGCGCGCGCTATCACGCGGTCGACGATACGGGCGTGCCGTTCCGCGAGATCGCGGAAGTGATCGGCCGCCGGCTGAACGTGCCGGTCGTGTCGAAATCGGCCGCGCAAGCGGAGGAGCACTTCGGCTGGTTCGCGATGTTCGCGGGAATGGATGCGCCCGCAACGAGCGAGCGCACGCGCGCATGGCTCGACTGGGCGCCGACGCAGGCCGGGTTGCTGGCCGACATCGACCGGCCGCGGTACTTCGAAACCTGACGCGCGCCCGCCGCCCGTCATTCGACCGGATGCAGGTCCTGCAGCAGCGTCGGCACGAGCTCCGACACGGTCGGGTGGATGTGCATCGCGCGGCTGATCGTCGTGTACGGCGCGCCGGCGGCCATCACGTCGAGCAGCGCGTGCACGACCTCGTCGCCCGTCACGCCGAGGATCGACGCGCCGAGAATTGCATGGCTGTCCGCGTCGACGATCACCTTCATGAAACCCTGGCTCTCGCCTTTTTCGACCGCGCGGCCGACGCGCGTCATCGGCCGCGTGCCGACCAGCAGCCGACGGCCGGTCTGCTTCGCTTCCGCGAGCGTCATGCCGACGCGGCCGAGCGGCGGATCGACGTACATCGCGTAGGCGGCGATGCGGTCGGACACCTTGCGCGGATCGCTGTCGAGCAGGTTCGCCGCGACGATCTCGTAGTCGTTGTACGCGGTGTGCGTGAACGCGCCGCGCCCGTTGCAGTCGCCGAGCGCCCAGATGCCGGGCACGTTGGTGCGCAGTTGCTCGTCGACCGTGATGTAGCCGCGCGAGTCGGTCTCGACACCGGCCTGTTCGAGCCCGAGATCGCCGGTGTTCGGCACGCGCCCGACCGCGAGCAGCAGGTGCGAGCCCGCGACCTCGCGGCCGCCGCCCGCGCAGTCGAGGCCGACCACGATGCCGTCGCCGTCGCGCCGCGCATTCAGGCAGTTCGCGTCGAGCTGCACGTCGATGCCTTCGTTCTCGAGAATCTCGCGTACGGCCTGCGACACGTCCTCGTCCTCGCGATGGATCAGGCGCGCGCCCTTCTCGACGATCGTGACCTTCGAGCCGAAACGGCGGTACATCTGGCCGAATTCGAGCCCGACGTAGCTGCCGCCGATGATCACGAGATGCTCGGGCAGGAAGTCGACGTCCATCATCGTCGAGTTGGTCAGGTACGGCACCGCGTCGAGGCCCGGCATCTGCGGGATCTGCGCGCGGCCGCCGACGTTGATGAAGATGCGTTCGGCCTCGAGCAACTTGTCGCCCACGCGCACCGCATCGGGGCGCTCGAAGCGGGCATGGCCCTGAAACACGGTCGTGTTGTCGAGCCCGCGCACCCATTGCTCGACGCCGTGGTTCGAGCGGCCGGAGATCCGGTCCTTGCGCGCCTTCACGGCCTTCATGTCGACGCTGACAGGGCCGACCGACACGCCGTATTCGGCCGCGCGCCGCGCGAGCTGCGCGGCGTACGCGCTCGCGATCAGGGTCTTGGTCGGAATGCAGCCGGTGTTCACGCAGGTGCCGCCGAAGCGGCCGCGCTCGACGATCGCGACTTTCATGCCGGCGCCGGCGAGCCGCGCCGCGAGTGGCGGCCCGGCTTGCCCGGTGCCGATGACGATCGCGTCGAAGTGTTGCGTCATGACGTCCTCCTGCGCTGGTTCAACGTGGGAAGGGAGGCGCGCAAGCCGCATGCCGCGCCGGCGCGTGCCCGAACGGCGACGCGCGCCTATGGTAGACCGGTTGGCGCGGGTGTGCGAGTTTGCATGGATGCGCGCGAGACGGAACATGCTTCATTCCCGACCGGGCGGGCGGCTTCCCGCCCCGTGGCAATGTGGCCCCGTGATGTGTCCCTGCATCGACCGCTCGCGGCCGGAAGGGCCGGGGGCCGGCGCGGTGTCAACGCTTCGATCGAGCGGATCGCTTGCGGTCCGGGGCCGCCTTGGCTACGTCGACCGGAACGAACGGGGCCTCGAAGTGCTTGACGAGAAAGTCGATGAACGCGCGGGCCCGCGTCGATTCGTTGCGTTGCCCGGGATAGTAGACGAACAGGTCGGCGGACGGCAGGACGACGTCGGGCAGCACGAGACGCAGTCTGCCGCTCTGGATGTATTTGGCGAGATCCCACTCCGAGCGGATCAGGATGCCGTGACCGTCCAGCGCCCAGCGCAGCACGATGTCGCCGTCGTTGCTGGACAGCGAGCCGCTCACCTTCAGCGCTTCGAGGTGATCCTCCTGCATGAAGCGCCACACGCCGAACGCATCGTCGTTCTGCGTGTGGATGATGCAGCGGTGATGCGCGAGATCCTCCTTGCACTGCGGCACGCCGTGGCGCTCGAGATACTTCGGCGATGCACACAGGAACCGGCGATTGCTCATCAGGCGGCGCGCCCTCAAGCGCTGGTCCGGCAACTCGCCGAACCGGATGGCCATGTCGAATGCGCCTTCGACGAGGTCGACCGGGCGATCGGTGACCACGAACTGGACATCGACGTTCGGATAGCGCTTCGCGAATTCCGACACCAGCGGTGCGATGGTCGTGCGCCCGAAACCGAGCGTCGCATTGATGCGCAACCGCCCGTGCGGGTCCGCGGGCGTGCCCGCGATCGCGTCCTCCATCTCGCGCACCTGGTCGAGAATCTGCGTGGCGTACCGCGCGTACATCTCGCCTTCCGGGGTCAGGCTGACGCTGCGGGTGGTCCGGTTGACCAGCCGCTTGCCGAACCGGTCTTCGAGAATGCCGAGCCGCTTGGTTGCCGCGGGCGGCGTGATCCCGAGCGAGCGGGCCGCGCCCGACAGACTCTTCAGTTTGGCGAGCTGGACGAAGAACTCGAAGTCGGAGGTCGAATCAGTTCTCACTTTTGGTAAAAAATGAAATGAATTGAGGTGAATTATAGGGCGCTCTCCGCGGACTATGCTCCGTCTCGTTGCAGCAACGTGCATGCAATCGAGATACCCCGCAAACGTGCCAGTCCAGGAGACGCCGCCATGAGAATCGTCGAGATTCGCGAACAAACCGTTCCGATCAGTTCCCCGATCCGCAACGCCTACATCGACTTCAGCAAGATGACGCTGAGCCTCGTCGCCGTGATCACCGACGTGATCCGGGACGGCAAGCCGGTCGTCGGCTACGGCTTCAATTCGAACGGCCGCTACGGCCAGGGCAAGCTCATGCGCGAGCGCTTCATCCCGCGCATTCTCGAAGCCGACCCCGGTGCGCTCGTCAACGATGCCGGCGACAACCTCGATCCGCACCGAATCTGGGCGACGATGTTCACCAACGAGAAGCCGGGCGGCCATGGCGAGCGCTCGGTCGCGATCGGCACGATCGACATGGCGGTGTGGGACGCGGTGGCCAAGATCGAAGGCAAGCCGCTGTTCCAGCTGCTGGCGGACCGCTACGGCGACGGCCGGCCGGACCGCAGGATCTTCGTGTATGCGGCGGGCGGCTACTACTATCCGGGCCAGGATCACGAGAAGCTGAAGGACGAGATGCGCAGCTACATCGACCGCGGTTACACGGTCGTGAAGAAGAAGATCGGCGGCGCATCGCTCGACGAAGACCTGCGACGCATCGACGCGATCCTCAGCGTGCTCGGCGATGGCCAGAAGCTCGCCGTCGACGCCAACGGCCGCTTCGATCTCGACACCGCGATCCGCTATGCGAAGGCGCTTTCGCAATACGACCTGTTCTGGTACGAGGAACCGGGCGATCCGCTCGACTTCGAGCTGCAGGCGACGCTGCGCAATTACTACGACAAGCCGATGGCGACGGGCGAGGACCTGTTCTCGATGCAGGATGCCCGCAACCTGATCCGCTACGGCGGCATGCGCGCCGACCGCGACTGGCTGCAGTTCGACTGTGCGCTGAGCTACGGCCTCGTCGAGTATCTGCGCACGCTCGACATGCTGCGCCAGCACGGCTGGTCGCCGAGCCGCTGCATTCCGCACGGCGGTCACCAGATGTCGCTCAACATCGCGGCCGGCCTCGGCCTCGGCGGCAACGAGTCGTACCCGGACCTGTTCCAGCCGTACGGCGGCTTCCCCGACGGCGTGAAGGTCGACAACGGCTACATCACGATGCCGGACCTGCCGGGCATCGGCTTCGAAGGCAAGGCCGACCTGTACGCGCAAATGCGGAAGCTGTCCGCATAAGCGTTGTCGGCAAGGTGCGCCGGACGCTCGACGGCGCACCGCATCACATCACACAACAATCAGTCGGGCAGGCGGAATCGGCATGGGCGTTCAGGGCGATCGGCTGCATCGCCGGCACGCGTGCGCTTTCCGGAAACAGGACGCCATGCACAGGAGACAGTCATGCTGGCATCACGCATTCGCAGAACGCTTTCCAAACTCTACGTCCAGGTTCTGATCGGCATCGTCGCCGGCATCCTCGTCGGGCACTTCTACCCCGATATCGGCTCCCAGCTCAAGCCGCTCGGCGACCTGTTCATCAAGCTGATCCGGATGTTGCTCGCGCCGATCATCTTTGCGTCGGTCGTGGTCGGCATCGCCCGCATGACCGATCTTCACGAAGCCGGCCGGGTGGGTGTCAAGGCCGTGCTGTATTTCGAAGCCGCGTCCACTGTCGCGCTCGTGGTCGGGATGGCGGTCGTCAACCTGATCCGGCCGGGCAGCGGGATGAACGCCGATCCGGCGAAGATCGACGGCGCCGCAATCGCCAGCTACACGCACGCGGCGCAGCATCACGGCACGCTCGACTTCCTGATGAGCATCGTGCCGGGCAGTGTCGTCGGCGCTTTCGCGAACGGCGAGATACTGCCGATCATCTTCTTCTCGGTCATCTTCGCGATCGCGCTCGCGAAACTCGGCCCGAGGACGGCGCCGCTCGTGGACATGCTGGACATGTTCCTGCAAGGGATGTTCGGGGTCGTGCGCATCGTGATGCATGTGGCGCCCGCCGGCGCATTCGGCGGGATGGCGTTCACCATCGCCAGATACGGGATCGGCACGCTCGCACAGTTCGGACAACTGATGCTGTGCCTGTACCTCACGTCGATCCTGTTCGTCGTCGTGGCGCTCGGCCTCGTCATGCGCGTGTGCGGGTTGTCGCTGTGGCAATACCTGCGTTATATCCGCGATGAGATCCTGATCACGCTCGGCACGGCATCGACGGAAGCCGTGCTGCCGCAGATGCTGCTCAAGATGGAGCGAATGGGTTGCTCGCGTCCGGTCGTCGGGATGGTGCTGCCCACCGGCTATACCTTCAATGCCGACGGCACCGCGATCTACCTGACGATGGCGTCGCTGTTCATCGCGCAGGCATTCAACATCCACTTGTCGATCTGGGACCAGCTTCTGCTGCTCGGCGTGCTGCTGCTGACGTCGAAGGGCTCGGCGGGTGTCGCGGGCGCGGGTTTCGTCGCGCTGGCCGCAACCTTGTCGACCATGCATCAGGTGCCCGTATCGGGTCTGGTCCTGCTGCTCGGCGTCGATCGCTTCCTGAACGAGGCGCGCGCCGTCACGAACCTGATCGGCAACGGCGTGGCAACGGTCGTGGTGGCCCGCTGGGAAGGGGCGATGGACCTCGACAAGGCCCGGGCCGTTCTCGATCGTCGCGCCGGGGCGGAGTCGCTCGTCGCGGACGAGCACGACGCGGGACCGCCGGCGCCGCAGCGGCACACGCAGGCGAGCGCGCCGGGCATGCAATCGAATGTGCGCTAGTCGCGGCGTGTCAGGAACACGGACACGCGCATGACGAAACCTGCGCATGCTCGCCGCGCGCGGGTTTCATTCCTTGCGCCGCCACTGGCTGAACGACACCGGCTTGCGCGCGTCGGCCCGCACCACGCTGACGAAGTCGGGCTTGCCAGGATCGACCGGAAACGATTCGATATGGATCTGGCTGGAAAACACCCATTCGTGCGTGCGCGGGACGTAGTGAAACGTCACGTAGTCGCTCCAGTGCTGTCCGCATGCGACGTCGTTCTGCACCGTGAAATAGCGGCCCTTCACGGCGATCCCACCCTCGGCGGCGGATTCCGGATCGAACGGGTCGCACTGCAGCGCGTCGTTCGCGCGCAGCACGACGTTGTCGTTGCGCGCGGCGAGCCGATAGGTGTGGTCGGCCTGTTCCTCATAGATCAGGAGCGGGCGCGGCGACGGCTGCTCGCGCGTGTCGGTCGCGCGATGCACGACGACGAGCAGGGTGCGCCGGCCGTTGCCGAGTGCCGGGCCGGGCTGCGCGACGAAAGGCTGATAGCCGGCCGGCAACTGCGCGGCGATCGACGGCGGCAGCAGCGGCGCTGCCTGCGCATGGCAGCACCACGCGGCGAACAGCGGAACGAGGAGGGCTCGATGAACCGCCGGGGCCGGTGCGCGCATCGTGCCCCTCACAGATCCCGCCCGAGAAACTCGGTGCCGGGCACCGGATTGAACGCAACGGGCGCCGCGGGCGTGAAGCCGAGCGAACCATACAGTTGCCTTGCGGCGGCGAATTCGGGCAGCACGGTCATGGCGGGTGGTGCGGGATGGCGGGAACGGCAGCCAGCATAGCAGCGCGCGGGTGCTTCCGGCGGCTCGCGAAGCGTGCCAGAATCAGCGACTTCACCGTCGGAATCGACACGATACGACACGCAGGCGCCGGCGCTTCGGCGTCGCTGATCAAGGAGACTTCGATGACTGCATCGGCTGCCGTACTCGCCATTCTGGCCGCGCTATGGCTCGGCGCGATGATTCCGGGCCCGAGTTTCGTGCTGGTCGCCCGCAATTCGATCGGGCTGTCGCGCCGCGACGGGCTCGCTACCGCGCTCGGCATGGGCGTCGGCGGGATCGCGTTCGGCGGCGTCGCGCTGGCCGGGCTCTACACGCTGCTGCAGACGGTCGAATGGCTGTACGTCGGGCTCAAGGTGGCGGGCGGCGCGTACCTGATCTACATGGCGTTGAAGATCTGGCGCGGCGCCGAGCGGCCGATCGCGATGGACGACCCGCAGGCCTCCCTCGCCGGCAGCACGCGCAAGTCGTTCTGGATCGGCCTCACGACCCAACTGAGCAACCCGAAGACGGCGATCTGGTATGGCAGCATCTTCGCGGCGCTGTTGCCGCAGCATCCGCCGCTGTGGTGCTACCTGGCGCTGCCGCCGCTCGTGTTCGGCGTCGAGTGCGGCTGGTACACGATCGTCGCGCTGTGCTTCTCGACCCGCCGGCCGCGCGAGCTTTACCTGCGCGCGAAGAAGTGGGTCGACCGCGTCGCGGCCGGCGCGATCACGCTGCTGGGGCTGCGGCTGATCCTGAACGCGCCGAAGGCCGGGATCTGACGACGGCGGTGTCGCCGGGGTGCACCGCCGTTTCATTCCTGACGGACATGCCGCCATGGCCGGTCATGCCGACGGGCGATGGGCCAGCCCGCTTCGTCCGACGCGCAAGCGCGCGTCACGCCGCCGGATACCGCTCGATCAGCGCCGCGAACCGCGCTTCATCCGGAAACGCCGTCACTTCGTACCGCACCGGCCGGTGCGCGGTGGCCGTCATCAGGTCGCCGCATGCGTCCCGCAGCGCGGCCATCGGCACGTGGGCCGACTGCCGCGTCGCTTCCCGATACAGCACGACGATGTCCGTCTCGGGCAGCAGCGTCGGCACGCCGTCGCTCCACACGCCGTCGCTCCACACGCCGACGCTGAACAGCTCGCCGTTCTGCCGCCGGTACACGGTGTAGGTCGCGACGAAGATGTCGGTGCCGTCCCGCTGGTGCAGGTCGTTGAGCAGTGCCCGCTGATCCTGGTAGTCGCCGGCGAGTTCGTCCACGCGCAGCGCATGCAGCTTCGCTTCCAGTCCTTTGGGAACAAAATTCCGCCACGCGGCGCCGTCCCAGCGCAGCATCAGCGACGGCAGCGGGCGCGGCTGCGCGCGCGCCTGTTCGGCGAGTTCGACCATCGTCGCGAGCCCGGCCGCATTGCGGTCGCCGGTGAGCAGCAGCACCGTCCGGTTCGGCGCCATCACCACCGGTGCGCCGGAGATCGGCTGGCGGTGCAGCAGGTCGGTCAGCAGCAGCCGCGCCGCGTCGTAGTAGTCGCCGAACTGCGACAGGAACACGCCGTCGCGCAACGCGGCCCACGGCGCCGACGACATGCCGCGCAGGTTGTCGATCGCGACGTCGCATGCGTCGTCGAAAGTGACGCCCCATTCGGCGAGCCGCGCGGTCGTCAGCCGCGCGACACTGAATTCGCCGTCGTACGCGATGCCGATCTCGAGGTTCTCGCACAGCGGCCGGAACGCGACTTCCGACGCGCCGGGTTGTCCGGCGAGCTGCAGCGCGACCGCGCCGCGCTCGGTCGCGCTACGGATCACGGGGCGCAGCCGCGTGCGGACGTCCGCGAAGTTCGACGGAATCTCGTGCTGCATCATCGCGTTCGCCTGGCGCTTCAGCGTCGCTTCGCGCTCGGCCGGCTTCGCGCCCGCGTAGTCGCGGAACAGGTTGTGCAGGTTGATGATGTTCGACGGGACATCCGCTTGCACGAGACGGCCCTTGTCGTCCTCGTGAAGCCACTCGCGCGTGTCGCCGGTCGCCCGCAGCGCGGCGATCAGGCGTTCGGCGAAGTCCTGCCGGGTCGGCGGTTTGCTGAAACGCTCGCGCAGGCGCGCGACGAAGTCTGAAAGCATCGTGAGCGGTCGGGCGGGCCCGTCTGTTATTGGTTCTGTTGTCATGGGCGGCGGCACCCGTCTCGCCGGGGCGCCGACTGCGGCCCGCGGATATCGGCCGGATATCCGTCACGCGTCCGGCGACCCGCGCGCCGGGTGCATGGTGGCGCGGGCCCGCAGCGGGCGCGATCGCGTGGCGGGTGTCGCGATGGTACCGCACCGCGTGGCGAAATCGTACACAGGCGAACATCATCGGCCGGCGCGGACCGGCGCCCGCCGGGCCGGCTTCGGCAGGCGGCCGCGCACGTTGCCAGGGCCGGGCCGGCTGTGGCCGGGTACGTCGCCAGGACCGCGCCGGCTGTCCGCCACTCCGACGATCGGCCCGCGAGCCTTGTGCGGCGGGCGTTCGCGCCGGTTGCGCGGCATCCGAGGCCGGGGCGCTTCCCCGATTCTCGCGGTCGACCTGCCGCCGACGTGTAAACTGCTGCCTTTTTTGACGGTTTGCAGCATGGTGCAAGCTCCTCCGCGCCCGGCACTCAGCGGCCCGACGCTCGTCCGGCTGCTCGCGCGCCTGACCGATGCCGACGTCGCGGAATCCCGGCAGGCGCTGTCGGACCGCCTGAGCCAGTGGCTCGGCTGGACCGACGCAATCACGCTGTCGTCCGCGCTGAATGCGACCCCGCCCGGCGTCGCGGCCGGCGTGCGGGGTTACGACGCCGAGCGCGACGGCGCGCGCGTGCGCCACGACCTCGCGCAGGCGATCACGGCCGCCCACCGCCCGCGGACGCGGCGGCGCCCGGGCGAGATGCCGCCGCCGCCCGCTGACACGGCCGATTTCGCGGACTTCCGCCAGAGCTGTCTGTCCCTGCAGCAGGAGATGGAGACCGCGATCGGCCAGTTGCGCGGCCGCCTGCGGGTCGCGCTCGCCGCGCGCTCGTCCGGGATGGCGCGGCTCGCGGCGCTCGACGCGATCATGGAGCGCGTGCTCGGCGCGCGCGAGCGCAGCCTGCTGTCCGCCGTGCCCGCGCTGCTCGGCACGCGCTTCGAGCGGCTGCGTGACGCGGAACGGCAGGCGCTGGCCGACGCGCAAGCGGCCGCCGATGCCGGCGCCGACGGCGACGCACCGTCCGCCGCGGCGATCGTGCCCGGCACGTGGCTCGAGTCGTTCCGCGACGAGATGAAAAGCATCCTGCTCGCCGAACTCGAAGTCCGGTTTCAAACGGTAGACGGGCTGCTCGCAGCCCTTCGTACCTGCTAATCCCTACGCTATGTCCAGAATTCGTCTTGATCTCGTTGTCTTCATCGCCGGCCTGCTCGCAGTCTGCTGGATCGGCGTCGGCTATGTCGCGTCGAACCCGCTCGCGGCGGCCGTCACCCTGCTGATCGGCGCGTGCTACGTCGCCGGTGCGTGGGAACTGCTGCGCTACCGGCAGGCGACCGCCACGCTGTCGCGCGCGGTGGCCGGCCTGACCGAACCGCCCGCGACACTCGACACGTGGCTCGACACGCTGCACCCGGGCCTGCGCGGCGCGGTGCGTGCGCGGGTCGAAGGCGCGCGCGTCGCGCTGCCGGGCCCGTCGCTGACGCCGTATCTCGTCGGCCTGCTGGTGCTGCTCGGCATGCTCGGCACGCTGCTCGGGATGGTCGTGACGCTGAAGGGCACGGGCGCCGCGCTCGAAAGCGCGACCGACCTCGACGCGATTCGCGCATCGCTGATTGCACCGGTGAAGGGCCTCGGCTTCGCGTTCGGCACGTCGATCGCGGGTGTCGCGACGTCCGCGATGCTCGGCCTGCTGTCCGCGCTCGTGCGCCGCGAACGCGTCGACGCGGGCCAGCAGCTCGACGCGAAGATCGCGACCACGTTGCGCGTGCATTCGTCCGCGCATCAGCGCGACGAATCGTTCCGGCTGCTGCAGCGCCAGGCCGACGTGATGCCGGCGCTGGTCGACCGGCTGCAGACGATGATGACGACGCTCGAGGCGCGCAGCGTCGCGCTGCACGATCGTCAGATCGAAAGCCAGCAGGCGTTCTTCGATCGCACCGAGCGCGCGTATGCCGGTTTGGCGTCGAACGTCGGCGACGCGCTGAAGGAAAGCGCCGCCGAAAGCGCGCGCGTGGCCGGTGCCGCGCTGCAGCCGGTCGTCGCGGCGACGATGACGGGCCTCGCGCAGGAGATGGCCGCGCTGCGCGACACCGTGACGGGCGCCGTGCAGCGTCAGCTCGACGGGCTGACGGACGGTTTCGAGAAGACGACTGAAAACGTGACGGCCGTATGGAACCGCGCGCTCGACGAGCAGCGCCGCACTGGCGACGCCGTCGCGCAGCAGCTGCAGACGACGCTCGGCCAGTTCACCGACACCTTCGCGCAGCGTTCGACGGACCTGCTCGACGGCGTCGCGACGCGCCTCGAATCGACCGAAAGCCGCCTGTCCGACGCGTGGCGCGACGCGCTCGCGCGTCAGGAGCAGGTCGGCGAGACGCTTGCCGGCCAGCATGCGCAGGCGCTGGGCGACGCCGCCGCGACGTTCGAGCGGCATTCGGGCGCGGTGCTCGCCGCGATGCGCGAGTCGCACACTGGCTTGCAGACGCAACTGGCTGCCCGTGACGAGGAACGTCTGGCGACGTGGAGTGCTTCGCTCATGGAGATGGCGACGAAGCTTGGCGACGAATGGCAGCGTGCGGGCGCGCACAGCGCGGGCCGTCAGCAGGAAATCTGCGACGCACTTGCGCAAACGACGCGCGATCTGACCGCGCAAGCGGCAACGTTCGAGCAACGCTCGAACGATCTGCTGTCGACGATCCGCGATTCACACACGGGCCTGCAGACGCAATTGGCTGCGCGTGACGAAGAACGTCTGGCGACTTGGAATGCTTCGCTGATCGCGATGGCGACGAAGCTCGGCGACGAGTGGCAGCGCGCGGGCGCACACAGCGCGGGCCGTCAGCAGGAAATCTGCGACGCGCTTGCGCAAACGACGCGCGATCTGACCGCGCAAGCGGCGACGTTCGAGCAACGCTCGAACGATCTGCTGTCGACGATCCGCGATTCACACACGGGCCTGCAAACGCAACTCGCTGCCCGTGACGAAGAACGTCTCGCGACATGGAATGCTTCGCTCACGGAGATGGCGACGAAGCTCGGCGACGAATGGCAGCGGGCAGGCGTGCACAGCGCGGGCCGTCAGCAGGAAATCTGCGACGCGCTTGCACAAACGACGCGCGATCTGACCGCGCAAGCGGCAACGTTCGAGCAACGCTCGAACGAGCTGCTGTCGACGATCCGCGATTCGCACTCCGGCCTGCAAACGCAACTGGCTGCCCGTGACGAAGAACGTCTGGCGATGTGGAATGCTTCGCTTACGGAGATGGCGACGAAGTTCGGCGACGAGTGGCAGCGCGCGGGCGTGCACAGCGCGGGCCGTCAGCAGGAAATCTGCGACGCGCTTGCGCAAACGACGCGCGATCTGACCGCGCAAGCGGCGACGTTCGAACAACGCTCGAACGATCTGCTGTCGACGATCCGCGATTCGCACACGGGCCTGCAGACGCAACTGGCCGCGCGCGACGAAGAACGCCTGTCCGCCTGGAACGACTCGCTCGCCGCGATGGCCGCCGCGCTGCGCGACGAATGGGCGCGCACGAGCGAACAGGCCGCGACGCGCCAGCAGGACATCTGCGACACGCTGACCCGCACGGCGAACGACATCACCGCGCAGGCGCAGGTGCACGCGAGCGACACGATCAACGAAATCTCGCGCCTCGTGCAGGCCGCGTCGGAAGCGCCGAAGGCCGCGGCCGACGTCGTCGCCGAGCTGCGCCAGCGCCTGTCCGACAGCATGGTGCGCGACACCGCGATGCTCGAGGAGCGCAGCCGCCTGCTCGCGACGCTCGAAACGCTGCTCGGCGCGGTCAATCACGCGTCCACCGAACAGCGCACCGCGATCGACGCGCTCGTCAGCACGTCGGCCGACCTGCTCGATCGCGTCGGCGCACGCTTCAACGACACCGTCGATGCCGAAACGCGCAAGCTCGATGCGGTGGCCGCGCAGGTCACGGCGGGCGCCGTCGAGGTCGCGAGCCTCGGCGATGCATTCGGTGCGGCCGTGCAGATCTTCGGCGAATCGAACGACAAGCTGCTGAACCACCTGCAGCGCATCGAGGCCGCGCTCGAGAAATCGCTCGCGCGCAGCGACGAGCAGCTCGAGTACTACGTCGCGCAGGCGCGCGAGGTGATCGACCTGAGCATGATGTCGCAGAAGCAGATCGTCGAAGACCTGCAGCAGATCGCCGGTCGGCGCGCATCGGTCGGAGCGTAACGCATGCATGACGAAATCGACGACGGCACGCCTTCCGCGCCGGTGTGGCCCGCGTTCGCCGACCTGATGTCGGTGCTGCTCGGCGCGTTCGTGCTGATTCTCGTCGGCGTGATCGGCATGCAGTTGCAGCTTACGTCGAAGCTCGAGGAAGCCGTGCGTGCGCGCCAGCAGGAGGCGCAGCAGCGCAAGTCGCTCGAACAGGCGCTCGCCGGGCCGCTCGCGGCCGGCCGCGTGACGCTCGTGAACGGCCGCATCGGCATCAGCGGCGCGGTGCTGTTCGCCCTGAACTCCGATCAGCTGCAGCCCGAGGGTCGCGATCTGCTGAAGACGCTGGCCGGGCCGCTGGCCGCCTACCTGAAGACGCGCGACGAGATCCTGATGATCAGCGGCTTCGCCGACGACCAGCAGGTGCGCGCCGGCAACCGCCAGTTCGCGGACAACTGGGAGCTGTCGGCCAAGCGCGCGCTGACGGTCACGCGGGCGCTGATCGACGCCGGCGTGCCGGCGCGGTCGGTGTTCGCGGCCGCGTTCGGTTCCGAGCAGCCGGTCAGCTCGAATGCGGACGACGAAGGCCGCGCGAAGAACCGCCGCGTGGAGATCGCACCGGTGCCGCGCAAGTCCGCATCGAACGGAGGGAAGCCGAAGTGACGGACGACGCGACGCACGTGCGCGCGACGCTCGACGCGTGGCGCGAGCAGGGCGCCGACCGGCTCGATCCGGTGCGCTTCCATCGGCTCGACGCGCTCGAGAAGCGCGCGGCCGCGTTCGACGGCGATGCGCGCGCGTTGCTCGATGCGCGGCTCGCGACGCTGCTGGAAGGGTTTGCGGAGCTCGTCGCGCGCGCCGGTGACGCGGCAGCCGCGAGCGAGCCGGCGCAAGCCGCCGCGCAGGCGCCTGCACGCGGCGCGCTCGGCGGGCTCGTCGAGCAGCTCGCGCGCGATGCGCAGGCCGACCGGCGCGGTGTCGATCCGGAGCTGATCGACTACTTCCGCACGATGTGGTCGAAGGTCCGGACCGAACAGCAGTATCGACAGTCGCTCGACCAGGTGCCGCGCAACGCGGGGCCGCTCAATTCGAACAGCCTCGTGCATCGGTCGCTCGCGACGATGCGCGAGCTGTCGCCGGAATATCTGCAGCAATTCCTGTCGTATATCGATGCGCTGGCGTGGCTCGAGGATCTCGCCGGCGGCGGCGCGCAGCCGGAGAAGGAAGCGCCGCGCGCGAAGGCGGCGAAGCCGGCGAGGAAGACCACGCGCACCAAGGCGCGATAACGTACGCGGTCGGCTAAACCGATCGTTGTCTAGCGGCCCGGCGCCTGCGCGTCGATCGCCGCGCGCAGTGCGTGCAACGCGTCGGTGAGCGCCGACGCGAACGGCGGATGCGCGGCGATGCCCGCCGCTTCGAGCTGGCTGCCGAGGATCGGCAACGCGATCGATGCGCGCTCGACGATGCACGCCGACATCACCGACAGCGTTTCCCGCAGCGCCGCGTCCGCGTGCGTCGCGCGCGGCGACGCGTTCAATACCGCGACCGGCTTGCCCACGACGGCTTCGCATCCCACGATCCAGTCCAGCGCGTTCTTCATCACGCCCGTCACACCGTGTGCGTATTCCGGGCTTGCGATCAGCACGCCGTCCGCGGCGTTCAGCCGCTCGATCAGATCACGCACCGCGGCCGGCGACGGATGTTCGGCATCGGGATTGAACAGCGGAAATTCGCCGAGACGATCGAAGCGCGTGATGCGCATCCCGCGCGGCGCGACGCGTGCTGCCGCATCCAGCAGCGCCGCGTTGTACGACTGCGCACGCAGGCTGCCGCACAGCGCGACGATGTCGATGCGGCGTTCGGAATCGGTTCGGGGTTCGGTGGCCATCGAGGCGGGTGTCGGTAGGTGGCGTGCGCGGCGGCGTCGCGCGAATCCGCCGGATTATCGCATCGACGCGTGATCGGCGTGAGCGACGTGACGCGCGTTGGCGGCGCGGTGCAGATGGGCGAGTTCGCGTCCCGCCTGCTGAAATCTCGCGTCCTGACACCTTGCGCCAGCGACGTCCGTCATCCCGGTTGCCCGCGCCAGATCGCCGAGCGTCCACCCGTAGCCGAGCAACAGCCGGCGCGTATGCAGCGCGCCGTGCACGTGATCCGCGACGGCTTCGCCGAGATAACGCAGCGCGCGGCCTTCGACGTCGACGAAGCCGTGCCGGTAGTCGTGCGCGAGCGCAGTCCACAGCTGCGCCGCGCCGACCGACTGCCGGGCGCCGCTGATCAGGCACAGGCCCGCGTCGAGTGCCCAGCGATACAGCGTCGTCGCGAGGCCCTTGCGTTGCGCGGACCCGCGCAGCCGCGTATGCGGGGCGCGCAGGTAGCGGTCCGCGCGGCGCGGGAGTTCGGGCAAGCGGTTGAAGATCGTGTAGCCGGCGAGTTGGCGGGCCGACGGATCCTCGACGTAAAGGAAGTATTCGCCGTCCGCCTCGCGGTGGCGGACGATCAGGCCCGAGTCGCCGAGCGCGACGGCCGGCAGGCCGTGCAGGCGATGGCCCGGCTGATGCAGACGCGCATGGAGCGCGTCGAGTTCATCGTCGATGTCGTGCTGGGAATGCTGTACGTCGATACGCATGGCAAAAGGCGCCCGTCCCGGGCGCATCGAGAAAGGGGTTCATCGCAACGGGGAAGGGACAGGGAAGCGGCCCCCGGGCTCGACGCGCGAGCCGGGGCCGCGAATCAGCTGGGGATGTGCTGGAAACCGGCGGCGATCGCGGCGAGGCCCGCGATGCAGAGTGCGAACAGGATCAGGACTTTGTGGATCACGCCTCTCTCCTCATGAATGCGCGGCGCCGAATGACGGTGCCGCGGAGACGGTGACGGCGGGCACGGCCCGCGCGGCCGTCGTGCGGGACGACGGTCGGAGGTCCGGCGACTGGCGCGCGCGGACGGTCAGCACCATACGCGACGGATACGGGGCGGGCAATCTGGCGGCGGGAGAAAAGCGACGAAACGCGCGGAATCGGCGCGTTTCGCGACAATTGGTCGCAAGGAAGCGGCGTGATGCCGATGCGTTTGCGTGAACAGGGCTCGGCGTGCGACATCGCGAGTACGTTTGTGCCGCACGTGCGCGACACGACACGGTAGCCGCTGCGTCGATCGCACGCGTTCCGCCGGGCTGCCACGCTCGAGGCGCTCATCGAACCGATGAGCGCGAGACACCCTCACGCCGCCTGCCGCACCCCGAACGCCTGCTTGATCCGCGCGAACAACCCGTGCCGAGCGATCCATTCCGCATACGCGCGATAGTCGGGATCCCGCATCAAATGCCGTTCTTCCGTCTTCGCCCGCGTGTAGTAGATCAGGTTGACCGCGACGAGCCCCGCGCAGTGCATGAGCCCGAGCTGCCAGCCGAGCGGCTCGACGAACGGCACCGACACCATCCAGTACGACAGGTTCTTCGCGATGTATGCCGGATGCTTCGTGAAGCGGTACGGGCCCGACGTGATGATCCCGCGATTCGTGAGGTTCGAGAAACGCAGCCCGAACGAGATCGTCGACAGCGCGTAGGTCATCAGCAGCAGGATGATCACCGCGCCCCAGATCACGCGCAGCGTCGGCGCGGACAACAGCCAGTTGTCCCAGAACAGCGAGCCTTCGTAGCGGATGTAGTTGTTCGAGATCAGCGACCAGAACGGCTGGTAGCACATCAGCGCGGCGACCCAGCCGAGCGTGGTCGGCTCGACCGTGCGCACGTGGCTGTCGAGGATGCGGAACGTGCACAGGTAGCCGACGGTGCCGAACATCAGGTCCATCGTGAACGACAGGTCGTACAGGAACACGAAGGTCGCGAGCGTCATCGGCGCGTGCAGCGCGTTCGCGAGCGACGCGCTCAGGTGATCGGCGTCCTTCGACAGATAGACGGTCATCAGCGGCAGGAAGAACGCCTTCACGCCCCAGCCGGCGAGCATCTCGCGCACGGGCTGCCAGCTCGCGGGCTTCTCGCGGCGGAACAGGAAGCGGCCCCATAGCAGGTACGCGTCGTCGGTCTCGCGCTGGTGGCGATCCATCCACGCGAAGTAGAACGGCGCGGCGACGATCACGTACGGCGCGAGCGAGCGCAGCAGCGACCAGAACGGCAGGTAGAACGCGCCGTGATATTCGGGCAGCAGCCAGTAGAGCAGGCCGATGCCGGCGTAGATCGACGTCAGCGCGCCGAGCCGCGTCGCGACGCGGGCGAGCCCGAGCGTGCGCACGGCCTGCCGCGACAGTCCCGCGCTCGGGCGCAGGTAGACGCGCGAGATGAAGATTTCGTGCAGCGCGATCGTGCCGATGATCGTGAGGCTGGCGATGACGGCGCGCGTGGCCGCGTCGAGGGTCGGCTGGTCGCGGGTGATCCACAGCGCGAACAGGCCGGCCGCGATGCCGAGCAGGCCGGCGCGCAATGGTGTGGCGGAACGGGGCGGGCGGTCCTGGACCGCGGCGATGCCGTCGATGGTGGAATTCATGATCGAATCCTCGTCGGGATGAGGGCCGGCGCCCCCGCTTGGCGGGTGACGCCGGCCGTCGGCCGGGCATTGGATTGGTACGCGCCCGGCCATTGGCCTGTGGTTTTGATAGGTGAAGCGTTACTTCTTCGGGGTGGCGCCGAGCAGGCCGCCGAGCAGGTTCGTCACCGGCGCGAGCAGATTGTTCGTGCCGCCCGCGGCACCGGTCGAGCTGCCGGTCAGGCCGGTCGTGACGGCGCCGCTGCCGGACGGCGTCGTCACCGTGCCGGCCGCGCCGCTCGGGCTGGCCGTGCCGAGCGCGCCCAACGCGCCGGCCGGCGACGTCAGCGAACCCGTCAGCGTGCCGACGGGACCGCTCGTCAGCGCACCGCCGAGGTTGCCCGTCAGGCCGCCGCCCGGCGTCGTGACCGTGCCGGTCAGGCTGGCGCCGAGCGGGGTCAGCGAGTTGACGAGGCCGGTGACCGGCGCAAGCAGGCCGCCGACACCCGAGCCGCTGGTGCCACTCGTTCCGCTCGTTCCACTCGAGCCGAGGCCGCCGAGCGCACCCGTCACCGTGCCGAGCAGGCCGGTGATCGGCGCGAGCGGGCCGCCGCTGGTACCACTCGTTCCGCTGGTGCCGCCCGACCCGCTCGAGCTGCTGCCGCCGAGCCCGCCCGTCAGCGTGCCGAGCAGACCGGTGATCGGGGCGAGCGGGTTGGTGCCGCTGCTGGAGCTGCCGCTGGACAGCAGGCCGCCGGTCGACGCCACCGTGTTGCCGAGCTGGGACACGCTGCCGCCGGCGCTCGTGCCAACCGGGTTGCCGGTTGCGCTGCCGACTTGCGAACCGGCCAGGCCGAGGCCGCTGCCGAGCGTGCTCAGCAGGCCGCTGAGCGGGGCGCCGAGCAGGGTCGCGTTGCCGAGTGTCTGCGTGGCGCCCGGCGTCGTGACGCCGCCGGTCAGCGTGTTCGTGATCGGGTTGATCACGCTGCCGAGCTGCGTCTCGAGTTGCTGGACCGGCGTGCTGTTCAGCGCCGTGTTCAGCGCTGATGCGGTCGAGTTGACCGCGGTGCCGACCGTGTTGACCAGATCGCCGACCAGGGTCGTGGCCGGCGCGAGCGGCGACAGCGGTCCGCTGCCGAGGCTCGTCACTGCGTTGCCGAGGTTGTTGACCGCGCCGCCGGCGCCGGTCAGCAGGCCGGTGGTCGACGTGAGCGTCGGGCCAAGCGGGTTCGGCGACACGCCGATCGAGCCGAGGCCCGCCGCGACGCCGCTGCCGAGCGACTGCACGCCGTTGCCGAGGCTCGTGACCGCGTTGCCGATGCTGGTGGCCGTCGTCGGGTTCGTGCCGGGGACCTGCACGCCGCCGATCTGCGCACCGCCGTTCGCGACTGTCGTGCCAAGTCCCGTGACGAGCGTGCCGGTTTGCTGGAGGACGTTGCCGAGCGGGGTGACGTTGCCGGAGGTGCCTGACGTGCCCGAAGTGCCCGAAGTGCCGGAAGTACCCGAGGTACCGGAGGTGCCCGACGTGCCGGAAGTACCCGAGGTACCGGAGGTGCCCGACGTGCCGGAAGTACCCGAGGTACCGGAGGTGCCCGACGTGCCGGAAGTACCCGAGGTGCCGGAAGTACCCGAGGTGCCGGAAGTACCCGACGTACCGGAAGTACCCGAGGTACCGGAGGTACCCGACGTACCGGAGGTGCCCGACGTACCCGACGTACCGGAGGTACCCGACGTGCCGGAGGTGCCCGACGTGCCGGAGGTGCCCGACGTGCCCGACGTACCGGAGGTGCCCGAGGTGCCGGAAGTGCCCGACGTGCCGGACGTACCCGACGTACCGGAGGTGCCCGAGGTGCCGGAAGTGCCCGACGTGCCGGAAGTGCCCGAGGTGCCGGAAGTGCCCGAGGTGCCGGAGGTGCCCGACGTGCCGGAAGTGCCCGAGGTGCCGGACGTACCCGACGTACCGGAGGTGCCCGACGTACCGGAAGTGCCCGAGGTGCCGGAAGTGCCCGACGTACCGGAGGTACCCGACGTGCCGGAGGTACCCGACGTGCCGGAGGTGCCCGACGTACCGGACGTGCCCGACGTACCGGAAGTCCCCGAACTACCGCCTCCCGACGTCCCCGACGACCCGCCACCGGAAGTCCCCGAACTACCGCCGCCGGACGTACCCGTCGAGGTGTTCCCGGATGCGCCCGACGTCCCCGAAGTCCCCGAAATGCCGGACGTTCCCGACGTGCTCGGCTTGACCGACGGCGTCACCGGCCCGTCGACCGAGCCGCAGCCGTAGAGTGTGACGAGCGACAGGACGGCCAGCGATACCGTCGTTTTCTTGAAGTAATGGTGCATGGTGCCCTCGACATTGGAAGTTGTGTCCGGGCCATTACTGCAAATTCCGCGCCATGGCATCTTTCGCGCGACGCACCGGCGCTTTGTTGCGGAAATCGGGAATATCGCCGCGATTTAAACGGATGAATAGAGGTTTCGCGAGATGGGCATGCCAGGTGCGTCGATGCGCGCGCTGCGATGTTCCCGTAAGGCGCCGTAACGCGCGGCGCGATGTTACGTAGCGTTCGTCCCGACGCGACGCGGGTGGCCGCAACCGGAACGCCACCTCTTTGACGAAACGCCCGCGTGCCGCGAACATGACGCGAACCCACCCGGCCGCGGGCGACGCCGAAGCGGCCGCGACTTCAGACAGGACACCGACATGAGCGAACAGGACAGGGAACAGGGCAAGGCACGCCGCACCGAAGTCATGGGCGACGCATTCGTCGAGCGCGCGATGCGCGACCTCGACGGATTTTCGCGTCCGCTGCAGAACTGGCTGAACGAGCACGCGTGGGGCAGCACCTGGCAGCGCGGCGGAATCGACCTGAAGACGCGCAGCCTCTGCACGTGCGCGATGCTGGCGGCGCTCGGCCGCGGCGCGGAGCTGAAGGGTCACGTGCGCGGCGCGCTCAACAACGGCGCGAGTCTCGTCGAGATCCGCGAGGTGCTGCTGCACAGCGCGCTGTACGCGGGCGCGCCGGCCGCGGTCGAAGCGTTCCGCAGCGCACGCGAGGTGATCACGGAACTCGGGCTGTCGCTGCCCGACGACGAAGCGTGACCGACGCGCGGTGCCCGGCATCCGCCCCGCAGCGCCGGGGCGCCGTCATCCTCCGCGCGACCGCCCCGTCAACCCGATGACGCTCAATGCTCGACGTGCGTGCCCTGCGCCGGCACATCGACCGGCGCGGCGGCAACCTCGAGCAGCCAGTCCGCCGTCGCGTCCGGCATCGTGACCGGCAGCATGTGTCCGCCTTCGACGACCGTCAGCCGCACGCGCGCCGACTTGTTCGCCAGCGCCTCGCCGTGCACGCGCCAGTTCAGGATCGGATCGGCGCGGCCGTACAGCACGTCGACCGGCAGCGCGAGGTCCGCGTAGCGCCGCTCCATCGCGGGCAGGTCGACGGGCGCCGACAGCAGGTCCGTCGCCGTCGCGTAGAACACGTGCGGGCGCAGCCCGAGCAAACCGCCGCCCTTTACCGGGAAGTCGCGCGGCACGGCTTCCGGCGCGAACACCTGGTCGACGGCCTTGCGGCCGGTCAGGATCGTCAGCGGGACCGCGAAGGTCCACGACACGAAGCGGCGCACCAGCGGCGACGGCAGCATCAGCGGCTTGAACGGCGCCGGCGGTTCGGTCTGCTCGTGCGTCAGCGGCGCGATCAGCGCGAGCCGGCTCACGCGCTCCGGATGATTGAGGCCGACCGCGAGCGCGATCGCGCCGCCGAGCGAGTGGCCGACGAGCACCGTCCGGTCGAGCTTCAGCGCGTCGAGGAACGCGGCGATCGTGCGGGCCTGCGCGAACACGTTCGCCTGCGAGCTGGCGCCGCGCAGCGAGCGGCCGGCGCCGGGCCGGTCGACGAGGATCACGCGATGGTGCTGCGCGAGCCGCGTGAGCGGCAGGTACGCGAAGTTGCGCCACTGCCCGGCGAGCCCGTGCACGAACACGAGCGGCGGGCCACTGCCGTACTCGACGTAGTGGATGCGGTCGCCGCCGATGTCGACGAAGCGGCCTTCGGGCGGAAACGAGCGCGTCACGCGGCGCGCGATGAAGCCGGAAAACAGCGCGAGCGCGGCGAGCACCACGACGACGCCGAGCAGCACGTTCTGGATCAGATGAAGCGTATGGCTCATGTCGGCCTCAACGGGTTTCGAGTACGGGTTCGGCAACCGGCGCGGCGGCCGGGCCGGCTTTCGCGCGGCGTTCGAACTTCATCGCCGAATCGGCGAGTCCGCTGAACTTCAGCGACGCGAGATCGAGCACGTAGTTCTGGTGGAATTTCCAGGGCTTGCGGTGCCCCTGCCGCGGCAGGATGCCGGCCGCGCGCTGGATGTAGCCCGAGCTCAGGTTCACCGCCGGCACGTCGCCGAGGTCGCCGGCGCCGAGCCGCGGCACGCAGGTGTCGTAGCCGTTCGCACGCATGTGGTTGAGCAGCCGGCACACGTAGCGCGCGATCAGCTCGGCCTTCAGCGTCCACGATGCGTTCGTGTAACCGAACGACGACGCGAGGTTCGGCACGTCGCTGTACATCATTCCTTTATAGGACACGGTCTGCGGCAAGTCGACCGCGCGGCCGTCCACCGTGACGCGCGCGCCGCCGAGCATCTTCACCTTCAGCCCGGTCGCGGTGACGATCACGTCCGCGTCGAGCTGCTGGCCGCTCGTCAGCTTCAGGCCGGTCGGCGTGAAGCGCTCGATCTCGTCGGTGACGATCGAGGCGCGGCCCGCGCGGATCGACTTGAACAGGTCGCCGTTCGGCACGAGGCACACGCGCTGGTCCCACGGCATGTAGCGCGGCGTCAGATGCTTCGCGACGTCGAAGTCGGGGCCGAGCTGCTTGCCGGCCGCGCGGATGATGAACCGCTTCGTCCGCTCGGGCTTGCGGCGCGACACGTTGTACAGGTACATCGTCAGCAGCACGTTCTTCACGCGCACGAGCCGGTGCGCAAGCCGCGACGGCAGCACGCGGCGCAACGCGTTCGCGATCCTGTCGCGCGCGGGCAGCGACACGATGTAGGTCGGCGAGCGCTGCAGCATCGTCACGTGTTTCGCGTCGGTCGCCATCGACGGCACCAGCGTGACGGCCGTCGCGCCGCTGCCGATCACGACGACGCGCCGGTTCGCGTATGACAGGTCCTTCGGCCATTGCTGCGGGTGCACGATGCGGCCTTCGAACGATTCCATGCCGGCCCAGTCGGGCAGGTAGCCGCCGTCGTAGTCGTAGTAGCCACTGCACATGTAGAGGAAGCGGCATGTGTAGACGAGCGTGTCGACCGTCCCGTCACGCGTGCGCTCGATGCGCACCGTCCAGCGCGCGCGGTTCGAATCCCAGTCGGCCGCGACCACCTTCTGGCCGTAGCGAATCGTCTTGTCGATGCCGTACGCGCGTGCCGTGTCGCGGATGTAGTCGAGAATCGTCTGCCCGTCCGAGATCGCCTTGTCGCTGTGCCACGGGCGGAAGCTGTAGCCGAGCGTGAACATGTCGGAATCCGAACGAACGCCGGGATAGCGGAACAGGTCCCAGGTGCCGCCGATCGCATCGCGCGCCTCGACGATCGCGACGCTCGCGTACGGGCAGCGCTTTTTCAGGTGATACGCGGCGCCGATGCCGGACAGGCCGGCGCCGACGATCAGCACGTCGAGGTCGCGGCTGTCGCCGGAGGCGGACGGCGCGTCGCGCCGGTTGGTCGTCGTCGAGCTCATGCCAGGTCCTTGGTCGGTGGGGTCGGGCGTGCGGCCGGGGCGTGGGTGCGTTCCACCGCGGCGGCGGCCTTCGGACACAGATTGCGTGCGCGTGCGCGCCGCACGTAGCGCAACACCAGCTGCTGGTAGCCGGCGCCGAGCAGGCGCGCGATCCGGTCGAGGCGCCGCGCATCGGCGCCGACCAGCACGCGGCGCGCATTGCGCTCGACGCCGGCGAGAATCTGCCGCGCGGCGTCGTCGGCCGTCGTCGCGTTGATCAGGCGGTTCGCCTGGCGGCGGTGGGTCGCTTCGTCCTGGCCCGTGAGCGCGTGGATGCTGGTGTCGACGCGGCTCGCATCGACGATGTTGGTCGCGACGCCGCCCGGATGCACGCAGGTCGCGCTGACCGGCGCGCCGTCGAGTTCGAGCTCCATCCGCAGCGCCTCGGTGAAGCCGCGCACCGCGAACTTGGTCGCGTTGTATGCGCTCTGCGTCGGCATCGCGACGAGCCCGAACAGGCTCGACGTGTTGATCACGTGCCCGTCGCCCGACGCGCGGAGATGCGGCAGGAACGCCTGCGTGCCGTGCACGACGCCCCAGAAGTTGATGCCGACGATCCATTCGAGATCGGCGATGCGCGCGGTCTCGGCGCTCGCGGCCAGCGACACGCCCGCGTTGTTGAAGACCAGATTGACCTTGCCGTGTTGGGCGCGCACGAAATCGGCCCACGCGAACACCGCGTCGCGGTCGGCGACGTCGAGCCGCCGCATGCTCGTGCGCACGCCGTGCTTCCCGCACGCGGCCGCCGTGCCGGCGAGACCGACATCGTTGACGTCGGCGAGCGCGACCTCGCAGCCACGCCGCGCCAGCTCGACCGCGAGGCTGCGGCCCATGCCGGAACCGGCGCCCGTGATCGCGGCGACCTTGCCGGAAAAACCCTTCATTTGTCGTCCCTCCCGTTCCGCTTGCACTGCGCCGGCGGCGTGCTTATTGTGGTGATGTTCGTCACCACTTTAGTTTTCGGGTGTCCTGATGTCAAATAGCGAAATGGAGAAAGCACTCGAAACGGAAAAACGGGGGCGCGCGTACGGCGGTGTCGCGCCCGAGGTACGGGCCGCCGAGCGGCGCGACGCGCTGATCCGCGCGGCGACGCGCGTGTTCGGCACCGTCGGCTTCCGCAAGGCGACCGTGCGGTCGATCTGCCGGGAAGCGAAGCTCAACGACCGCTATTTCTATGCGGCGTTCGACAGCACGGAGGATCTGCTGCGCTGCACCTATCTGCATCACGCGCAGCAGCTGCACGACGCGGTCGAGCGGGCGGTGGCCGAGCGCGGCGGCGATCTGCGCGAGCGCGTCGACGCGGGGCTCGCCGCATTCTTCGGGTTCCTGCGCGACCCGTGCGCGGCGCGCGTGCTGCTGCTCGAGGTGATGGGTGTGAGCGCGGATACCGACATGACCTACCAGCGGATGCTGATCGACTTCGGCAAGCTGATCATGGCGATCGGCGCGGCGCGCGAAGCCGTGACGCCCGCCGAGCGCACCGAGCAGCGGCTCGTCGGGCTCGCGCTGGTCGGCGCGATGACGAACGTCGGCGCCGCCTGGCTGCTCACCGAGTATCGCGATCCCGAGGCGCAGATGGTGGCGAGTTGCAGGAAAGTGCTGCTGGGCACGTTGCGGGAAGAGGGGTAGCGCCGGGGCCAAGCGCCTGGCGGCGCCCGGAATGAAGGGGTCGAAGCCGACTGCGTACATGGGGCGATTCGATTCATGTTTCGCCTTGGTGAATGCCTCGCCAATACGTATCGATAATTATCGGGTGGGGATCGATATTAACAAGGCGCAGAATTTCACGGAATCGTCATTGGCTATATTCATTTTTTGATTTGTCGGTTTGTAAATATCAATAATCGAATTTAAATGAAAATAGCCGGCGCAACGCCAATGAAAATTGACGTCGCGCCGGCACTGCGCGTGAAACGTGTCGCGCTCGCGAAATGCGAGATTACGAGCCCGTGTATGCGCCCCGGGTCCAGCCGTCACCATCCCAGCACCATTCGGTGGTCGCACCCCCGCTGGTCGCGTACACGCGGATGTGCACGGCGCTGCCGGCCAGCCAGCACGTCGCCGACACGTTGTCGCCGGCCTGATTGAACGCACCGGTGTACCAGTTCGAACCGTCGTAGCAGCGCTCGGTGATCTTGTTGCCGTTGGCCGTGTAGACGCGAATCGACGGCGTGCTTCCCCAGGAAATTGCGGCGGTTTGCATGTTCAAACTCCTTGATTGGAATAAGGCGGAGAATTGAAGCGGTTCGGTAAACGCGGTTCGGCGTATTACCGGGAATAAGGTTAGGTGAAAATCTCTAAAATCAATATGAGATTTTTTGTGAATAAATGGCGCGATTAATTCGGCGCGAGAAAATCCGCGGCCGCCGGCGCGGTTTCCGCGATCCGCGCCTTCATCGCGTCGATGAACGCGCGCACCTTTTGCGACGGCAACCGCGTCGACGGATACACCGCATGAATCCCCGCCCGCGCCGAGCGCCACGCGGGCAGCAGCCGGACGAGCCGGCCGGCCGCGATGTCCTCCGCGATCGAGAAATCCGTCAGGAACCCGAAGCCGCCGCCCGCGAGCGCGATCGCGCGGCAGGCCGTCGCGGTGTTCGACACCACCGGCGCGGTGCAGCGCACCGACGCATGGCCGCCGCTCGTATCGTCGAGTTCGAGCGTATGCGGGCGTGACGGCGTCGACAGCATCACGAACGGCAGCGCGGCGAGCGCGTCCGGATCGCGCGGCAGGCCATGCCGTGCGACGAACGCGGGGCTCGCCACCACCCATTTCTCGTATTGACCGAGCTGCACCGCGCGATAGTTCGAATCCGCGAGGCGGCCGAGGCGGATCGCGACGTCGAGGTTGTCCGCGACCAGATCGACGACGCGGTCGTTCGCGATCTGTTCGACGTCGAGCCCCGGATGCGCATCGCGCAGCGCGACGATCGCCGGCGCGACGACCAGCGCGCCGTAGTCGATCGGCACGCTCACGCGCAGCGTACCGCGCAACGGTCCCGCGTCGGACGACACCGCGTCGAGCGCGCTTTCGGTCGCGCGCACGATGTCGCGGCACGCGTCGTAGAACGCGCGCCCCGCATCGGTCACGCTCAGCCGCCGCGTGGTGCGGACCAGCAGGTTCGCGCCGACTTCGGATTCGAGGCGCTGCATGTGCGTGCTGACGACCGTCTTCGCGAGGCCGAGCCGCTCGGCTGCGGCCGTCAGCGAGCCGGCATCGACCACCGCGACGAAGATCGCCAGCCGGTTCAGGTTCACGTCGCGCAGATCGGCCATCGTTGATTGTCCTATAGGAAAGGATAATGTTTCAGCGATTATCCGCCTTCTGGATGTGAACGGCGAGCGCTACGCTGCGGGCTGGTCGTCGCCGATTCCCGGCGGCGCGAGATCCAGGAGCCTTTTCATGCCAGCCGCCAGCAAGCCCGTCCGTCCGGTTCGTGTCTATTCGTTCCCGCTGTCCGGGCATGCGCACCGCATCCGGCTGTTCCTGTCGCTGCTCGGGCTGCCGTCCGACATCGTCGACGTCGACCTCGCGGCCGGCGCGCAGCGCGAACCCGCGTTCCTCGCACTCAATCCGCTCGGCCAGGTGCCGGTGATCGACGACAACGGCACCGTGCTCGCCGATTCGAACGCGATCCTCGTCTATCTCGCGAAGCGCTACGGCGACGCGCACTGGCTGCCCGACGATGCGGCAGGCGCGGCGACCGTCCAGCGCTGGCTGTCGTATGCGGCCGGGCCGATCGCATCGGGGCCGGCGGCCGCGCGGCTCGTCACCGTGTTCAACGCGTCGCTCGATCACGACGCGGCCAAGCGCACCGCCGCGAAGATACTCGCCGTGATCGACGGCGAGCTCGCCGGCAAGCCGTTCGCCGCGGGCGCGCAGCCGACGATCGCCGACATCGCCGCCTACACGTACATCGCGCACGCACCGGAAGGCGGCGTGTCGCTCGAACCGTATCCGCACGTGCGGGCGTGGCTCGCGCGCGTCGAGGCGCTGCCGGGCTTCGTCGGCATGCCGACGACCCGTGCCGGCCTGCTCGCCGCCTGACGCGAAGCGCCACGACACGTCTTTACCGGGAGAAACGTGATGACCGCACCAACCGCCGCCGTACCGGGCTGGGAACTCGACGTTGCGCCTTTTCATGCGGGCGAGCTCGCCGTGCAGCAGCGCGCGGGCGTGACGGAGGCTGCGGGGGCGGCCGGCCGGCGCGGGATCCGGCGCTTCATGCCGGAGCAGCACCGGGCGTTTTTTGCGCAGCTGCCGTTCTTCGTGCTCGGCGGGGTCGACGCGCACGGCCAGCCGTGGGCGACGCTGCGGGTCGGGATGCCCGGCTTCGTGACGGCGCCGGACGCGCGCACGCTGCACATCGATGGCGATGCGCTGCCCGGCGATCCGCTGGCCGGTGCGTGGCAGCCGGGTGTGCCACTTGGCGGGCTCGGCATCGAGTTCGACACGCGCCGGCGCAATCGCGTGAACGGCGTCGTGCGTGCGGTCGACGGCGGTGCGCTGACGATCGCGGTCGAGCAGAGCTTCGGCAACTGCGCGAAGTACATCCAGGGTCGCAAACCCACGTTCGTGGCGCGTGAAGGCGATGCGTCCGGCGAGGCCGACGTGTCGGACCGCTTGAGCGATGCGGATCGCGCGCTGCTCGCGCAGGCCGATACGTTCTTCGTCGCGAGTGCGAACACGTCGGCCGATGCGGGCGCCGCGCGCGGCGCGGACGTGTCGCATCGCGGCGGCATGCCGGGCTTCGTGCGCGTCGACGACGCGTGCACGCTGACGACGCCGGATTTCAGCGGCAACCGCTTCTTCAACACGCTCGGCAACCTGCAGCACGATCCGCGCGCGGGGCTGCTGTTCATCGATTTCGACAGCGGCGACGTGCTGTATGTCGCCGCGCGGGCGGAGATCGTGTGGGACGGGCCGCTCGTCGCGTCGTTCGACGGCGCGCAGCGGGTCGTGCGGTTTCATGTGCGCGAAGTGCGGCGCACGCGGGGCGTGTTGCCGTTCCGGTGGTCGGCGCCCGAGCGGGCGCCGCAGTTTGCGGCGATGGCTGAGGGTTCGGCGATCGCGGGTGCGCAGGCGGCATCCGCATCCGTATCCGCATCGCCCTCCAACTGGCGCCCGCTGCGCATCGCGAAGATCGTCGACGAAGCGCGCGCGATCCGCTCGTTTCATTTCGAACCGGCGGACGGCGGCGTGCTGCCGGCCCATGAAGCCGGGCAGCATCTGACGCTGCGCATCGCGCTGCCGGACAGCGAGGCGCCCACGATCCGCAGCTATACGCTCTCCGATGCACCCGGCGCATCGCATTACCGGATCACCGTGAAGCGCGAAGGACGCGTGTCGGCATGGCTGCACGACCACGCGCATGCCGGGATGACGCTCGATGCGCAGATGCCGCGCGGCCGCTTCACGTTCGACGTCGCGAGCCCGCGTCCGGCCGTGCTGGTGTCGGCCGGCATCGGCATCACGCCGATGTTCGCGATGCTGCGACGTGCGCTGGCGGACGACACGCCGTCGCGCCGCGTCGTGTTCGTGCACGGCGCGCGCGATACGGCCGACCGACCGTTCGCGGCGGAGCTGACGCGCATCGCGGACGCCGACGCACGCGTGTCGCTGCACTGGTTCGACAGCCGGCCGCAGCGCGACGGCGCGGCGCGGCCGGGCCGCATCGACGTCGCGCAACTGAAGCGCATCCTGCCGTTCGACGACTACGATTTCTACCTGTGCGGGCCGTCCGCGTTCATGCGCGATTTGTACGACGGATTGCGTGCGCTGAATGTGCCGGACGAGCGTATCCGCTTCGAGGCGTTCGGGCCGTCGAGTGTCGTGCGCAGTGCGACCCGCGCGGCGGGAGCGCCGTCGGTGGCAAGCGTGCCCGTCGTGTTCCGCCGTTCCGCGCGTGACGCCGCGTGGACGCCGGCCGACGGCACGCTGCTCGAATTCGCGGAAGGTCAGGGCGTGGCGGTGCCGTCCGAATGCCGTTCGGGGTCGTGCGGCACGTGTGCGACGCGCGTGCTGTCCGGGGCGGTCGATTACGTGCAGTCGCACGATGCGCCGGTCGAGCCCGGCTGCGCGCTGCTGTGCGTCGCTCAGCCTGCCGAAGGGGCCACGGAGCCGCTGGTGCTCGACCGCTGACGTGCGTGCGGCATGCGGTCGCACAGCGCGTGCTGCGCAAAAAACGCTCGCAACTGCTTCTTTTTCAGGAGGCCTGTCGGATCGACGATAGCGTCAACCGATAGAGGAAAAGGAGCAACATCATGAAACTGTTCAGCATGATCCGGCTGGTTCTGTGGAGTTTCTTCGGCGTACGCAACAGCAAGGCGCACGCGTCCGATCTCGCGAACGTCAACTTCACGCTGCTGCCGTTCGTCGCGATCGTGCTCGCGGTGCTGGTCGGCGCGGTGATCTACGGCGTCGTCCATCTGGTCGTCGATCCGACGGTGACGATGCAGGGGTTCTGAGCGCTCGCCGAATCACGCGGGCTGCCATGCCCGCGTTCCCGCCTCTCGCCGCCCACTTCGGCCGATTCTCCGGCCGTCAGCCCCGCCCGGGGTAAAATGCGCGCCACGCCGCGATGTCGCGTGCGACGGGCATTCCGCCGTTCCGACGAACGGCGCACGCAAATGCCCGGCGCACGCACCGGGGCGTTCGAAGCGTCCCCTGCATGACAACACCGCGCGACGCAGCCGGCCGCCCGACACGCACCCGATCCCCGGATCGGCGGCCGCGTCGGCGCCTGGCGCGTCACCGGCATCCGATGTCCCATCCTGCGCATTCCCGATCGATCGGCACGCAAGCGGCCGAATCGTGAGATTCGTCAGATTCGTCCGATGAATGTCGTGCCGACGGTCGTGCCCGGCGGCTCGCCGGGACCGTCGCGGGGTCATGCGCGAGGCTGCGCTTCGCGGCTGCATAACGTGTTTCGACAGGGTCGAGTGGCGAGTTTTCCATCCAGAACAATGACGGTGAATAGAACAACAGCGTCGCCCGCACGGCGGCGGCGCGCGAAGGTCGGCGTGGGCGTCGGTCTCGGCATCACGCTTTTCGCGGCGCAGGCCGCCGCGGCACAGGGCGACGCGCGGGCTCCCGAAGCCGATGCGGCCGCCAGCGCGACGCTGCCGGCGATCGCGGTCAGCGGCGAGCGCGGCGGCGCGTTTCGCGCGCGCGAAGCGTCGGTCGCGGGGCTCGACGACGCGCCGCTGCGTGACACGCCGGCCTCCGTCAGCGTCGTCACGCGCGCGCAGCTCGACGACCAGCAGGCCAAGCGCCTGAGCGACGTGGTGCGCAACGATGCGTCGGTCGTCAACGACTACGCGCCCGTCGGCTACTTCGAAGGCTTCGCGATTCGCGGTTTCCCGGTGGATCTCGCGAGCGCGATCCGGATCGACGGGCTGACGGTGTCCGGCGAGCAGAACGTGCCGCTCGAGAACAAGGAGCGCGTCGAGATCCTGAAGGGGCTGGCCGGCATCGACAGCGGCGTGGTCGCGCCGGGCGGCGTGATCAACTTCGTGACGAAGCGCTCGGCGAACGTCGCGAGCGTGACGACCGGCGTCGATAGCCGCGGCTCGACCTCGGCGGCCGTCGATCTCGGCCGCCGCTTCGGCCCCGACCATCAGTTCGGCTTCCGGATCAATGCCGCGAAGGAGAACATGCACTCGTACATCGACGGCACGAACGGACGGCGCACGTTCGGCTCGATCGCCGCCGACTGGGACATCAGCCCGCGCGCGAGCCTGCAGCTCAACGCGGAATTCCAGCAGTGGATCCAGCGTTCCGCACCCGGTTACCAGCTGCTCGGCGGCACCGTCGTGCCGTCCGTCAACACGACGTCGAAGGCGCTCGGCACGCAGCCGTGGGCGAAACCGGTGACGACCGACGCGCTGAACCTGAACGCGCGCTTCGACTACCGGTTCAACGACGACTGGAACGCCTACATCGCCGCGGGCCGCAGCCGCACGATGATCGACGACAACAGCGCGTTCGCGTACGGCTGCTATTACGCGCCGAGCTGCGCGGCCGGCGCGACGTCGCCGTTCTTCTTCGGCGCGAACGGCGACTACGACGTGTACGACTTCCGCAGCCCCGGCGAATACCGCCGCAACGACGACCTGCGCGCGGTGACGACAGGCAAGTTCGCGACGGGCCCGCTGCGCCACGAGCTGACGCTCGGCGTGAGCGTGCAGCGCCGCGTCGTGCACATGGCGAACGCCGTGTACGACTACGTCGGCAGCGAGAACATCTACGGGCCCGACGTCGCGTTCGCGCCGTCGCCGAACACGGCCGGGCCGTCGTATCCGCAGCTCGATTCGTGGCAGTACGGCGTGTTCGGGCTCGACCGCATCAGCATCGGCGAGCATTGGCAGGTGCTCGCGGGCGGCAAGGAAGTGCTGCTGCGCCAGCGCAGCTGGGACAGCCTCGACGGCGACGCGACGCACACCGACCGTTCGGTGTTCCTGCCGCAGGTCGCGCTCGTCTACAAGCCGGTGAACGTGCTGTCGCTGTACGCTTCGTACAGCAAGGCGCTGTCGCTCGGCGACCAGGCGCCCGTGCGCGCGACCAACGCGTATGCGTTCCTGCCGCCGGTCGAATCGCACCAGTTCGAGCTCGGCGCGAAATACGACTGGCTCGACCGGCTCAGCCTGACGGCCGCCGTGTTCTCGATCAGCAAGCCGTTCCAGTTCGCCGATCCCGATGCGTCCGGCACGAGCTACACCTTCGTGCAGCGCGGCACGCAGCGCCACCAGGGGATCGAGCTCGGCGCGGCCGGGCGGCTCACCGAGCGGCTGTCGCTGACGGCCAGCGTCGCGGCGATTCGCGCGCGCGCGTACGATTCGGGTTCGCCGGCGTACGAAGGGCACCAGATCATCAACGTGCCGGCACTGCGCGCGTCGCTGTACGCGGATTACGCGGTGCCGGGCGTCGCGGGCCTGAACATGCTGGGCGGCGTCGAGTACAGCGGGGGCCGCAACGCGAACGAGGAGGGCACCGCGCGCGTGCCGTCGTGGTTCGTGTTCAATCTCGGCGCGCGCTATACGACGAAGATCGGCGGCCATCGCACGGTGCTGCGCGTATCGGTGGACAACCTGTTCAACAAGTTCTACTGGCGCGACGCGGGCGAGCAGCAGGGCGACGCGTATCTGTTCCCGGGCGCGCCGCGCACCGCGCGCGTGTCGCTGACCTATGATTTCTGATCGACCGGATCCGGCCGCGTGACACGCGGCCCCGGCAGCTAACCAGGAGAGCACGGACGATGTCCCCACTCGAAATCGCCGGCGTGATCGTCAGCGCGCTCGCGATCTGGCTGACCGCGAAGCGGCGCATGCTGTGCTGGCCGGTCGGGCTCGCGTCGGTCGCGCTGTACGGCTGGATCTTCTTCGATGCGAAGCTGTATTCCGACATGCTGCTGCAGGGCGCGTTCGCGGTGCTGCAGGTGTACGGCTGGCGCCGCTGGATCGCGCAGCGTACGCTGGAGGCGAACGGCGGCGCGGCGCCGGCAGGCGACGTCGCGCCCGTCGCCGGCGTGCGGCCACGGCAGATGCTGCCCGACCTGATGGCGGCCGTCGTCGGCAGCGCGCTGCTCGGCGGGATGATGGCGCGCTGGACCGACGCCGCGCTGCCGTTCGTCGATGCGTCGCTGACCGCGTTCAGCCTCGTCGCGCAATACTGGACCGCGCGGCGCTACATCGCGTCGTGGGGGCTGTGGATCGTCGTGAACGTCGTGTACGTCGGGATGTTCGTGTTCAAGGAACTGTATCTGACGGCCGGACTCTATGCGCTGTTCATCGCGCTCGCCGTCATCGGCTGGCGCGACTGGAGCCGCACGGCCGACGCGCTGCGCGCGAGCGCGAACCCGGCGGGCTGATTCGCGGGCCGATTCAACTACGGAGCTACGTCGTTCATGTCATTTCCACTCGAGCCGGACGGGCCGCTATCGCCGGACGTCGCACCGCCGCAGTTCGGTGTCGACGGCGAGCAGGCCGAACGCGACTGGCCGCTGATGACGCACGACGAGGTGGCGGCGCTGCTCGCGCGCATCGACGGCGCCGGCGAACCGGCGCGGCTGACCTGGCACAGTCCGAGGCAGTTCGCGGCGGCCACGCTGGTGCGGATGACGGACGGGCGCGCACTGTTCGTCAAGCGTCATCACGTGAGCCTGCGCGACGTCGCGGGGCTCGAGGAAGAGCATCGTTTCATCGCGCATCTGCGCGCGCGCGGGATGCCGGTGGTGGACGTGCTGGCCGATCGCAACGGCGCGACGGCCTTTGCGTGCGGCGACTGGACGTACGAGGTGCATGTGGTCGCGCCCGGCGTCGACGCGTATCGCGGCGTGATGTCGTGGCAGCCGTTCACGCATTCCTCGCACGCTTACGCGGCCGGCCGCGCGCTGGCCGAGCTGCATCGCGCGTCGGCCGGTTACGACGCGCCGGCGCGGCCCGTGCGCACGCTGCTGTCGAGTTTCCGCGTGCTGTCATCTGACGATCTCGCGGGCGCGCTCGAACGCTGGGTCGACGCGCAGCCGCTGCTGGTGCGCGCGCTCGGCACGCGCGACTGGCGCGGCGATGTCGCGGATGCGATCGGCCCGTATCACGCGCGCCTCGTGCCGCTGCTGCCCGCACTGTCGCCGCTGTGGACGCACGGCGACTGGCATGCGTCGAACCTGCTGTGGACCGGCGCAGGCCCCGGCGCGCAGGTGCGCACCGTGCTCGACTTCGGCCTGTCCGATCGCACCTGCGCGGTGATGGACGTCGCGCTTGCGATCGAGCGCAACACGGTCGACTGGATGGCGCCACCCGATGCGCGTCGCATCGAATACGCGCACATCGATGCGCTGCTCGACGGCTACGAATCGCTCGAACCGTTGAGCGACGACGCGTATGCGGCGCTGGTCGCGATGCTGCCGATCGTGCATACGGAGTTCGCGCTGTCGGAGGTCGCGTATTTCGGGTGCATCATCGACGCCCCGGCGATCGTCGATGTCGCGTACGACGGTTATCTGATCGGACACGCGCGCTGGTTCGGTGAACGCGACGGGCGGCAATTGCTCGACTGGCTGGTGCAACGCCGGCGTGCGAAGCGGGGCAGCGTGTAACGCGCGTGCCGGACCTCTCCAGGGCACGCGTGTCGACTGCCCGAACTTCATCTCCCTGCCGTGCGGCGGTCGCGTCGCACCTTCACTGAACCTGCCTGACCGCCGGCGCGGGACGCTGTTTTCGCAGGACGCTGCCCGGGATCGCCGCACCAGCGCACGTACCTGACCGGCATCAGCGGGTCGCGAGGCTGTCGTGATTGTCGGCCTGCGGCGTCTTCTCGCCGGCATGCATCGAAATCACGTGGAGTTCCTTGTTGCGCGCGATCATCTCGCTGGTCGGCGGGTACTGCGTCTTGCTCGTCGGCACCACACCGTCGTGTTGCGCCTGCTTCAGTTCGTTGATGACTTCCGTGCGGGTCTTGCCCTGCGTTTGCGTTTGTGCGAACGCGGCTTGCGTGGTGATGCCGAGCGACAGCATGGCGGTGACGAACAGGGCCGTGAGTCTTGTCGTTTTCATGGAGCTCTCCTTGATGAGGCCGCCGGGTGGCGATCCATGCATTCAGTATGCGAAAGCAGCCGGGCGTGACCGTGATCGGAAGATGAAAAGTGCGTCAGATTGCGCGATGGCGCGTGTGACGCAATCGTCATGTTCGGGTCATGCATGCGACGGGAGCAAAGCGGAACATGCAGTCAACCAGCGGTGGACATGTCGGGCGCATTGCCACCGATAGGCGATCCGGCCGCTGGCATGCGCATCGTTCGCCGCGAGAGTCTCGACAGCGGACGAGCCTGTCACGACGCTTCCATTCGTTCGCCAAATGAATCGCCTGTCTGTCCGCTCGTCGCGCCTCGTCATGCTGGTCATCCCGCTTCTCGTCTCGCTTCTCGCAGGCTGCGCATCCGTGCGCCCAGGCACCGGGCCGGCCGCATCGACCGGCGCGGCAAAAGCAAAGCCCGTTGCCGCCGAGTTGATGCCAGGCGAGCAGATCGACTACGCGGGGCATCGCTGCGGCAATCCGAACCTGTACGTGAAGACGCATCCGTGCCTGTTTCCGCAGCGCAACGTCGCGCGCTGAATACCGTGGCCGCGGCCTCGTGAAAGAACATGCAAAAAAAGTGCTTCGTGGATTTCCGTAGACGTCGCTTGCCGACCCATTGCGGTCGGTCGTCAGATCGCGGTCCCTTCGTCGCTTCTTGAAGTACTGCGGTCATCCGACGGCCGGTCTTGTTGGTCGGGCATCGGCCAACATAGTCAACAGCGCCGCAGAACCTTATCGACTTGGCGTACGCCGACTTCCGAGTCATTGGATTTGAGGAAGCCGCGTCAGAGAGAGATTGCGCCGGAAGCTGCTTGTATTGCCGCGGCAATCTCGTCTTCGCTGCGCCCCCCATTGATGGCAATGCTTCCCCCAAAGACGAAGTGAGGAACCGAACGAACACCGGCATTGGCCGACTTGAACGCTTCCGCTTCGACGCGATGGTGCTGTTCAGGATCAAGAGCGATTGCGCGCGCCTGATCGCGGTCAAAACCGTAGTCGATGGCAATGTCGGCCAGCACGTCCGCGTCGGCGATGTCCTTCGCTGCGATGAAATAAGCATGGGTGATTGCAACTGCGAGCCTGTGCTGCGTGTCAAGCCCAGCGGCTGCCAGAATCACGGCATGAGCAGCTTGAGTCGGATAGGTCCAGAGCTGGCGGCCAAGATCCAAGTCGAAGCCCGAAGCGCGGGCTTCTCCTTCAGGGCGAGTAAAGGCGATTTTCGGATCGGTTATGCCGTAGCGCGAGCGCAGCAAATCAGGAATGTAGAGGCCGCCTGCCGGCGCATCTGGCAGTAGCAGGACTGGATGCTGCCGAATGTCAACAGCCAAGTTGGGGAAACGCTCCGCCAGCACTTTATCGAGACGGTGATGCCCGACGATGCACCACGGGCATGTGATTTCAGTATAGAGGTCTATTTGCATGACCATGTTCTCGTGATCGAATCTTCGAAGCCTTGCACCGTGTGCTTTAGCTTCGGCCCTTGCACGCCCGCATTATTGATGAGCGCGTCGATGCGCGGTTCCTTTTCGGCCAGTTTTGCTGCGTTCCGCACGCTCGTCAGATCTGCGAGGTCAAGCGGCAAGAATGCGAGATTCGCTTCAGATGTATTCAGACGAATCCGGCTAATCGCTGCTTCCGCTTTCCGCTCGTCACGGCACGCGAGAAGCACCCTGGCTCGCCGCGTTGCCAACGTACTCGCTATTTCAAAGCCTATGCCGGTGTTGGCGCCGGTGACGACAAAGGTCTTTCCCGATTGATCGGGTACATCAGCATGGGTGAATCCGCTCATGGCGTGAACCTTGTCGAGACGTTATTGCGTCAGTGGTTGGCGATGCCTGGCGCGGCACGCACGAACTTCTTGTCGGTCACCTGGTCGACCAAGAACTTCGCAAGATTGCCTCTGGAGAGCTTCATGCTGAGTTTGGTCTTTCCATACCAACCCACATCCACGCCGCCATCGTCGGGGCCATCCTTGAGGTTAGGAATGCGTACCAGTGTCCAGTCCAAGTCCGAATTGGCGATCAATTCGCCAGTCGCCTTGATGTCCTCATACCCCTTGCGCGCGATAACCTTGAACAACAGCACGAATGCATGGGTTTTTAAGGCAGAGCCATCCTTGGGATCACGATAGGCAGCCGTAGAAATCTGGATAAGGCGGCGCACGCCTGCGTGCTTCATCGTGGCGATGATGTTGGTCAAGCCGTGCATGATCGGCTTATCGCCTTGCACCTTGAGACTGTTGGGGCCAAGGGCGCTAATGACCGCATCGGCACCTTGGACGCACTTCGCAATGGCACTCTGGTCTTGCAGGTCGCCGACCACAATTTCGACCCTTCCCGCGAACGACGCGAGTTTCTTTGCGTCGCGCGTATAGACCGACAGGTTGTAGCCCTGCTTCAAGGCTTCCTCGATGATGTGTCTCCCGGTCGGCCCGGTTGCACCGAACAGCGCGATGGTTTTTTTCCCGGCCATGAGGTCACGCAGCCTTCGCCAACAAGGCTTTGACGGCCGTTTCGGTGTTGGCGATTGCGGCCTGCGCCGCATCGGGGCCGAAAACCGTGCCTTCGACACGCACCACTGCAACGTCGGTTAGGCCGATGAAACCGAGCAGGTGCAGCAAATAGTTGGTCTGAAAGTCGAACGGTGCCCAGGCACCTTCCGAGAACACGCCGCCGGTAGCGGTAACGAGATAGACCTTCTTGCCGGTCAGCAGCCCCTTCGGCCCAGTATCGCCGTAGCCGAAGGTGACGCCCGGCCAGGTGACGTGATCGAACCAAGCCTTTAGCTGCGAGGGCAGACCGAAGTTGATCATGCCCGAACCGAGCACGATCACATCGGCGACCTTCAACTCATCGACCAACTCTTGCGCGACCTTCACCGCCTCGACCTGTTCCGGCGTGCGATCTCCGGGCGACGTGATCCGGCCTTGGATGTAGGCCGGTGCGATATGGGGCGGAGGATTCGCGGCAAGGTCGCGCACGGTCAGCGGGCCGCCCGAGCGGGCCTGGATGCCATCGGCGATTTCGGTGGCAAAGCGGGTGGAAAGGCTGTCAGCCCCGCGCGGGCTGGAAGTGACAAGTAGGGTGTGGCTCACGGCGGCTCCAAGGTATAAAAAGAGAACTAAGTAAGGTATTGGCCCTTACTTACCAATTCATACAAAGGATGGTATGGTTCCTGCCGTTTCCCCACAAGAAGGCACACGCATGTCACTTAGTCACCCCGAGCTACCTGCCGATATGCCTGCACCTGACGCTGGCGGCTGCCTGGCAACTCGTGAAATCCTGGATCGCATCGGCGACAAGTGGAGCCTCTACATTGTCGCTAGGCTGGCCAATGGCCCGCGGCGCTTCAACGAATTGAAGCGCGGCATCGACGGCATTTCCCAGCGGATGCTGACACTGACCTTGCGCGGACTGGAGCGCGACGGACTGATAACGCGAACGATGTATCCAACGATTCCTCCTCGCGTCGATTACGAACTCACTGACATGGGAAGAACGCTGTTGAAGCCTGTCATGGCGTTGGTCAACTGGGCGAGCGAGAATCAAGTCGCCATCGCCGAGGCGCATAAACGTTTTGACGAGGAGCCGGAGCCAGATCAGGTCTCGATTCAGGGCGTTGTCTACCAGCGTCGATAGACGAGTCTAGGCCGTAGGCTTGTGCAGACACAGCGGCGAAATCCAACTGCCAGCTCGAGTTGGGACCTGCCCCAACGCGGATCTTTCGGGGGGTGAGAAGGCGCTGCATTTTCCGATCTATCCAACCAACAGTCGGCCACGGCCGATCGAAAAAGTCGCATGGCATGACTGGGTGTCCGCTCCCTGAGCCACCCGGGACGCCTCAACGTCTCGCCGTCGACGCAAACCAATGACGCTCCATGGCCGAACCCGGTCGGTTGGCATCGGGGGGGGGCGGCCGACTGGCGGATGCCGACCCACTTCAGCCCTTCGACGCCGCCTGAATCAACGGCGGCTTGCGCGGTACACCGGCTATTTCCGCCATCGTCCACACCGGCGGAAGTTGGGTCCTTACCTGCGGTTCACGCGTTCGTGATAATTCCCCAACTTCCGAGCCGAAGCCCTTGGCGTGCGGGCACCTTGGAAGGCCGCCTGACGGCAGACCAGTTGAGAACTGCTTGACGCTTTTGCAGTCGCCAGAGTTCCCTGGGCCCAAAGCGTCAATCGCCCCGCCTCTTAATACCGCCGGTCAACAAAGAGATCGCGGTACGCAGTAGATCGTCGATGTGATCGACATCCAGTCGAAGGCTATCGGGGCGCCACATCAGGCTGATAACGCCATTCATCATTGCCCACAGCGCCGTCGAGGCGTGTTCCGGCTCGACGTCTGCATGCACCCACCCTTCATCGATACCTCGGCTGATCAATGCAGCCAATTTGGCGTTTTGCTGTTTGATGAGGGCAGCGATGCGCGCGAGCGCCTCCGGCTCATTCGGTGGTTCGACAAGGATACGGAATTGGTGCGGGCGCTCCTTGGCGAACCGCGCGTAAGCATCTGCCACACAACGTAGTTTCTTCTCCACATCACCATCGGATGCATAGGCCGCGTCCATGTACTCGCGGTTTTCTTCCAACGCGCGCTCCGCCACGGCAATGAGCAACGCGGAACGGCCACCTACACGGTTATAGAGCGTCTGCACTGCGACATCCGCCCGGCTCGCAACCGCTTCAGGCGTGACCGCGTCCAGTCCGCCCTCCGTCAGCAACGTCTCGGCGGCTTGCACGATCGCCAGGCGGGTCGCGGCTGCCCGGCGCTGAGTTCTGGATTCCATACGGGGTTTTCCCTCATTAATTGGAGCGAGCTACAAACATAGAATGCATTCCAACATTGGATTTCAATCTACGATTTTACACCTTGGAGGGACACATGGCCGGGCGGAGAAGTGTCGAATTCGTGGCTGGCGGCCGCGGAGAACATTGCCGTGGCTGGCTGTACGAGCCTCGCGGGACGGGCCCGTTTCCCGTCATCGTGATGGCACACGGGCTGGGCGGAATCAAGGAAATGCGGCTCGACGCCTATGCGCAACGCTTTTGCGCGGAGGGCTACGCGTGCCTCGTGTTCGACTATCGACATTTCGGTGCGAGCGACGGCTCCCTTCGCCAATTGCTCGATATCGATCGTCAACTGGAGGACTGGTCGGGTGCGATCGCTTTTGCACGCGGGCACAGCAATCTCCGGCCGGATCAGGTGGTCCTGTGGGGAACATCCTTCGGCGGCGGTCATGTGATTCTCTCCGCAGCACGCGACCGGACCGTTGCCGCTGCCATCGCGCAATGCCCGTTCACGGACGGGGTCGCGTCGTTGTTCGCGTTGAACTGGCGTAGCGCGCTCAAGGTTACCGCGCTCGCTCTATGCGATGTACTGCTATCCCTCGTCGGCAGGGCGCCGGTGATGGTGCCGACGGCGGGTCCCCCCGGTTCCGCCGCGTTGATGACTGCACCGGATGCCCTGGATGGCTATCTCGCGCTTGTCCCTGACGGCACTGCATTTCGCAATCAGGTCACAGCACGCTTCGGCCTGAACATCGTTCGGCACCGCCCGGGTCGCAAAGCAGGCGACATTTCCTGCCCGATTCTGTTTTGCGTTTGCGAAGCCGACTCCGTCGCTCCGGCGGGGCCGACGAAACGGTATGCCAGGCGCGCGCCCAAAGGGGAAATGCGCGCGTATCAGGCAGGCCACTTCGACATCTATGTGGGCAAGGACTTCGAACAGGTGGTCGCCGACCAGCTGGCATTTCTCCACCGTCACGTTCCAACGAAGCAAGGAGGCGCGCATGTCAACTTATAAGCTGGCGAACAAGGTGGTGGCCATTACCGGTTCCACCGGAGGCCTGGGATCGGCCTTGGCCGAAGCGCTGCACGCACGGGGGGCGCGCCTCGCACTTTTCGATCTGGAGGCAGACAGGCTCACGGCGCAAACTCGCAGCTTCGGCCACCCTTCTGACGTTCTTGGCTGGACCGCCGACGTCCGCGATTTCGAAAGCCTGGAAGCCGCAATGGCGAATGCGGCGGATCACTTCGGTCAAATCGATGTGGTCATCGCAAACGCGGGCATTGACACCATGGCCCCAATGGCCACCATCGACCCGGCCGCGTTTGATCGTGTCATCGACATCAACCTCAACGGCGTGTGGCGTACGTTCCGGGCCGGCTTGCCGTTCGTCCAGCAACAGCGCGGGTACATGCTGGCGATTTCGTCAATGGCCGCGTTTGTGCATTCGCCGCTACAGGCGTCCTATACGGCCAGCAAGGCGGGCGTCTGGGCGATGTGCGACAGCATCCGTCTGGAGCTTCGTCATCTGGGAATCGGGGTCGGCAGCGCGCATCCGACGTTCTTCCCGACGCCCCTGATGGACGATGTCGTTGGCGATCCTGCCGGCCGGGCATTGTGGCGAGGCAACGATCGAGGCTTCTGGAAGATGATCCCGCGAGAGCAGGTCGTGCGGGATATCGTGGCGGGCATCGAGCGGCGCGCGGACATGATCGTCGTACCAAAGATCAACACCATCGTGGCCAAGGCACCCGGCTTCTTCAGGCGCTTCGTCGAACGCGCTGGCTTTCGCAGCGAGGACATTGAACGCGCCATCAGTCTGGCGTCGGCAACTGGATGGAACGACTCGGCTGCGCACGCTCCAGCGAAATGAATGGCATCCGGTGGCTGCAGAAACCGATCGGCTTCGCGTGATCAGCGGAGCCGATGGCCCGGCATCCATCGCCCCCTGTTTGCGCAGCAATGGAATTCCAATAGCAGAGGAGCAGTACACAATGGCTTACGATCTTCAGGGAAAAGTCGTGCTTATCACGGGTGCGGCAGGCGGCATTGGTGCTGCGACCGCGCGCGAGTTGCATGCATGTGGAGCACGACTCGTTCTAACCGATGTGACGCAGGCTTCAGTGGACCGCCTCGCCGCGGAGTTTGACCCGGAGCGCACGATTGCCCTGGCGCTCGATGTCACTGATGCTGCCGCCACCAGGGCGGTCGTCCAACACGCCGTCGATAGATTCGGCCGCCTCGACGTTGCGTTCGCCAATGCTGGCATCTCATGGCACGATGTGCCCGCCACCGTTTACAGCTGCAATGAACAGGAGTTCGAACGAATCGTCGAGGTCGACCTGTTCGGTGTCTGGCGCACGATCAAGGCCGCATTGCCGGAGATCGTCCGCAATCGAGGTCAGGTCCTGGTCACCGCTTCGGTCTATGCGTTCGTGAACGGCATGGTCAACGCGCCTTACGCAGCGTCCAAAGCCGCAGTCGAGATGCTCGCGCGTTCACTGCGCGCCGAATTAGGCGGCACCGGGTCCACGGCGAGCGTGCTCTATCCGGGATGGGTGGCGACAGCAATTGCCAAGGTCGGCTTTGGCGGAAATGCGCTGGCGACGAAATTGATTGAAAAAGGGTTTCCTGCACCGTTGCGGCGACCGATACAACCCGAAGACGTCGCCAAGGCTGTCATCAAAGGGCTGCGAGACCGCCAACCGCGCATCGTCGTCCCGTTCCGGTGGGCACCGTTTTCGTGGACGCGAGGAATCTTCAACATCGTGACCGACTGGCATCTCGGGCGACAACATGAAATGCATAAGTTGATGCGCGAGCTTGAGCGCGCTCGAGACCGACAAAGCTAGCGCGAGTTCTGAGCGGTATGTTGGCAGCGCCGGCGAGCGGCTTTCCGTCTGAAAGGACGGCTGCTGCGCGCTAGCGTAAGACTCCCGGCAACTGAGAGGATCGGGTTGCCTCCAAATGGCCGTTTGCTAGTGCGGAGCGGACGTCCACGCGGCCATGTGACTGTGCTGGAGAATGACGCCTCCCGGCCGAACGCCGACGTTCCTCCCCAGCGTTCCCCCGTAATCCGCGATGAACCAAAAAAAGCCCGGCACTTCACGTGTCCGGGCCTAACGCGTGTTCGTGCCGTGCGGCAGCGAATCGCTTGCGTGGGTGTAACGGGCATTGCCCGTCACGTTGTCGATCGTATAGAAGCGACCCATCGCGAAGCTGATCGGAACATGAAATTTTTGTCATGCAGGGGCGAATGCGTCGCGGTGCGACTCGCGCGATTCGTCTTCGACCGGTGACGCAACCGTCGTCGCACAATCACGATCGCGCGGGCGCGCGCCATGCGGCACCGGTTCGAGCTCGAACACCTTGAAGCCGCTGCGCGTTCAAGACAAAGCGGGCGTGTCCGCACGCCCGCGTCGGGTCACACCTGCGCGAGCGCCTGGTCGAGGTCGGCGAGCAGGTCGTCGATATGCTCGATGCCGATCGACAGACGCACGGTTTCCTCCTTCACGCCGGCCTTCGCGAGTTCGGCGGGCGATAGCTGGCGGTGCGTCGTTGAGGCCGGATGCGTTGCGAGCGACTTCGTGTCGCCGATGTTGACGAGCCGCGTGAACAGCTTCAGCGCGTCCTGGAACTTCGCGCCGCCGTCACGGCCGCCCTTCACGCCGAAGGTCAGGATGCCGGGCGCGCGGCCCGACAGGTAGCGCGCGACGAGCGGATGGTCGGGGTGATCGGGCAGTCCCGCGTAGTTCACCCATTCGACGTGTTCATGGCTTGCGAGATGCTGCGCGATCTTCAGCGCGTTGTCGCTGATGCGTTCGACGCGCAGCGCGAGCGTCTCGATGCCCTGCAGGATCTGGAACGCGTTGAACGGCGAGATCGCCGCGCCCATGTTGCGCAGCGGCACGACGCGCGCGCGGCCGATATAGGCAGCCGGCCCGAACGCTTCCGTATAGACGACGCCGTGATAGCTGACGTCGGGTTCGTTGAGCCGCTTGAAGCGGTCCGCATGCTGCGTCCACGGGAACTTGCCCGAATCGACGATCGCGCCGCCAAGGCTCGTGCCGTGGCCGCCGAGATACTTCGTCAGCGAGTGCACGACGATGTCCGCGCCATGTTCGAACGGGCGCAGCAGGTACGGCGACGGCACCGTGTTGTCGACGATCAGCGGGATCCCGTGGCGATGCGCGATGTCGGCGAGCGCGGCGATGTCGGTCACGTTGCCGAGCGGGTTGCCGACCGATTCCGCGAAGATCGCCTTCGTGCGCGCGTCGATCAGCGGCTCGAACGATGCGGGGTCGCGCGGATCGGCGAAGCGCGTCGTGATCCCGTATTGCGGCAGCGTGTGCGCGAACAGGTTGTAGGTGCCGCCGTACAGCGAACTGGCGGACACGATGTTGTCGCCGGCTTCCGCGATCGTCTGGATCGCGTACGTGACGGCCGCCTGGCCCGACGCGAGCGCGAGTGCGCCGATGCCGCCCTCGAGCGCGGCGATCCGCTGCTCGAGCACGTCCGTCGTCGGGTTCATGATGCGCGTGTAGATGTTGCCCTGGACCTTCAGGTCGAACAGGTCCGCGCCGTGCTGCGTGTCGTCGAATGCGTACGCAACGGTCTGGTAGATCGGCACCGCGACCGCGCGCGTGGTCGGGTCGGGGCGATAGCCGCCGTGCACGGCGATGGTTTCGAGGCGCCAGTTCGAAGAGGCCTGATCGGTCATGGGTGCTCCATCTGTTGTTGTGGTGGTCGAGCGATTATAGGAGGACGTGCGCGGCTACCCTTAGAACGAATGGTTTGTTGCTTATGGCGACGCGGTGCATAAAATGCCTTTTCCGCAAACAAGGGGTGCGCGATGAATCAGGACCGTTGGAACCAGGTGGATGCGTATTTTTCCGCGACGCTCGTGCCGTCCGACGACGTGCTCGACGCCGCGCTGGCGGCGAGCGACGCGGCCGGGCTGCCCGCGATCAACGTCGCGCCGAACCAGGGCAAGCTGCTGCAACTGCTCGCGACGATCCGCGGCGCGCGCCGGATTCTCGAGATCGGCACGCTCGGCGGCTACAGCACGATCTGGCTCGCGCGCGCGTTGCCGCCGGGCGGCACGCTCGTGACGCTCGAACTGAACCCCGAGCATGCGAAGGTTGCGACGCGGAACATCGCGCGTGCCGGGTTCGCGGAAGTCGTGACGGTGGTGGTCGGCAGCGCGAAGGACAGCCTCGCGCGGCTCGTCGATGCGGGTGAAGCGCCGTTCGATTTCATCTTCATCGATGCCGACAAGGACAGCAACCCGGTCTATCTCGACGCGGCGCTGAAGCTGTCATGGCCCGGCACGGTGATCGTCGTCGACAACGTCGTGCGCGGCGGGCGCGTGGCCGATCCGGACAATCGCGAGCCCGACGTGGTCGGCGTGCGCGACGGGTTCGCGCGTCTCGTGGCCGACCCGAACCTCACGACGACGGCCGTGCAGACGGTCGGGCAGAAGGGGTGGGACGGGTTCTCGATCTCGATCGTCGGCGGGTGATGTGGTGCTGCGTGACGTCGCAAGGGCATGCACTCCGCTAGCCCTTGGCCGGATCCGTATCGCTGCACTGGTCGGGATCGTCGCGCAGCAGGATCCGGCGGATCGTGCCGTGATCGTAGAACGGCACTTCCGGGCAGAACTTCCGGCCCGCCCGCGTTTGCGCCGGCTTCCATTTGACAGCTTCCGTGCGGACGCGCGTCGGTGCGTGACCGGCAGGAGCCGCCTTCCAGATATCGATGTACGTGCGCGCGAGGAACGGTGAATCGTCAGCTTCGCAGTCCTTAGGAGCGGGCAGAGTGGAGCGCAGGATGCCGGAAGCGGTTTGCTCGATGCGTTGCGGGAATGCGATGAAGCCGTCTCCGTAGTCGGGCACCATATAGCAATAGCGACGCGTGTTCCCATCGAGCACAGGCAGCAGATAGCTGGTGGCCGAGTCGATTTCCTTCACATCGTTGCCCTGCCAGCGGTAGGTCGTCACGCCGTGCTCGGCGGCACTCGCGCGCCAACTCGCCCAGATGATCCGGTGTACGGGATCGAACGACGGTGAGGTGATCGCCTGCAGTTTAGGCGGTGCATCGACGAAGCGCCGCGTCTTCGGGTTGAAAATCCACGTCTGGTACGGAATGTTCGGGCCGGCGCCCATCGACTGCGCGAGCATCAGGTCGGGCCAGCCGTCGAAGTTCACATCGTCGAATTCGGGCGTGAAAATGCCGCAGGTGCCTTGTGAATCGGTCTCGAGCGTTTGCACGAGGCGAGCGTGATCGTAGAGCCGAATCGCCGTGACGTGCGGGGTGTCGTCGCACGACCCATCGCCCGGCAGTGCATTGGCGACGAGGCGGACGTCGTAAGGGAATCGCTTGCCATCGTGCTTTCTGGCGAGCGACACGGGAAGCGTGCGTTTGCCGTCCGGCGAGATCCACGTGCCCGATGCCGTCTCGACGAAGCGGTCCATCTTCCACGTACCCGTGACGCGATCGGGATTTGATACGGCGCCGATGTCGCGCTCCGACAGCGACGCTCCCTGCGTGCCGAACGATCCCTTCAGCGACAGGCGATAGCGTGTGTCTGCCGCGCACGGCGCATAGCAGTACATGCCTGTCAGCGTGTCGGCCACACGCGACAGTGCAACCTCGATATGCCGGTTGCCGAGCGTGCCGGCCCACGCATCGGACCACACCGGGAATTCGACCGTGGGCTCGGCGCGCGCAGCCGTCGATGCGGTCGCGGCGCTTGCGGGCGGGCACGCCAACAGGATGGAGGCGGACGCGAGCAAAATCGCGTCGACGCGTCGACGCACCGACGCGAGGGAGGACGGTTGCATGGCTCGGAGCCTCGGGATTGTTGTTGATTGCCGGCCTGGATGCCGCGACGCGTTGGCGTCAAGGGCGTGTATTCGTCGAACCGGCCGTGCGATACAGCCGTGGCCACTGATCCTGGAACAACCCGTTGCAGGCGCCGTGCATCGCGACGTCGTTCAGCACGAAGCGCCGGCCGTCGAACACCCACGACGCGCTCGATCCGCAATCGCCGGCACTCCGCACGCGGTCGAGGCTCGACAGCATCGCACGCGCGGGATCGTAGCTTGCTTCGGTCAGCTGATTCGTGAATGACGCCGGATCGAGCCCCGCGCTCGCGTGCTCGCCGAAATCCAGCGGCGTCGGCGCGTACGGCGCGCTGCGATGCACGCGATACCAGAGGTCCGTATGGTTGTACGCGCTGCTTGTCTGGCACGGGATCGACACGATCGCGTCGGTGGCCGAGATCGCGATGGCCGACGCCGTCTTGCGGCGCTCTTGCGCCGACATTTCGTCGCCGGCATCGGCCACGCAACGCTTCACATTGCCGCTGAATTTGTCGAACACGGCGTCGACGAGCGGGCGTTGTTCGGCGGGCGTGAGGTCGGCCACACGCGGTGCGGGAACGGGCGCGGGCGGCAACGCCGGCGCGGCGGGCACCGACGACGCGGGCCGCGTGCCCTTGCGCAGCAGCGCGGTGACCGTGCCGATGCGGCCCTGCGTGTCGTCGATCAGCAGCAGGGCGGCGTTGAGCCCCGACAGCGAGACGCGCGGTGTGCGCGCGGCGGCCGGGTCGCCGAAACTGACCATCTGCGCGTTGTGCGACATGGTCAACCATGCGTCGACGGTCGTCGGGTCGCTGGTGCGGATACGGAACGGATAGACGTCGCCATCTTCGTTGCCCGTCCTGGCGACGGCGTGCCACTCGGCCGGCATCGCGTCGAACGGCTGGCCGTCCGCGCGTGCGGTGCGCAGGTCGAGCGGTGCCGATGCGAAGATTTCCAGCGACGCTCGCGCATCGGCGCCGGCATCGCGCGTGAGTCGCACGATCATGCTGGTGCGCGTGTCGTCGATGTCGTCGTTGCCGCCTTCGGCGACACAGCGGTTCGCGTTGTCGCAAACGACTGACCAGTTCTTGAAGTCGCGCGCGACCGAATGTTGCGCGGGATCGCGCGCGGCGGCGGAGAGCGACGCGGTGAGCAGGGTGACGGCGACGGCAAGCGGGAGATGACGAAACATGACGGTTCGTATCGGCGGTGACGGGGCGAAGGACGGATGTCCGGTTGCACGTGCATCGCGAGTGCGCGATGCGGATCGGGCGCGGGCGGACGGCATCAAGTATACCGCCGCAACGATGACGATTCGTGTGACGGTTGTCGAAGAGCGCGTGGATCGCGGGGCGGTGACGCGAAGCCCCGGCCGCGGCTGCGCGATTCGCAGGCGAACGGCATGCTCACGTGATGGCGTCGCTCGACGTCCTCCAGCTCCGTCATCACGCGCGCCGCGCTATCCCTTCACGCACACCACCTGACGCAGCGTGTGCACCACTTCGACGAGGCTGCGCTGTGCGGCCATCACCGCATCGATGTCCTTGTAGGCCATCGGAATTTCGTCGACGACGCCCGCGTCCTTCCGGCATTCGACGCCGCGCGTCGCCTTCACCTGGTCGTCGACCGTGAAGCGGCGCTTCGCCTCGGTCCGGCTCATCGCGCGGCCGGCGCCGTGGCTGCACGAACAGAAGCTTTCCGGATTGCCGAGCCCGCGCACGATGAAGCTCTTCGCGCCCATCGAGCCCGGAATGATCCCGAGCTGCCCCTTCTGCGCGGACACCGCGCCCTTGCGGGTCACGAGCACGTCCTCGCCGAAGTGGCGTTCGCGCTGCACGTAGTTGTGGTGGCAGTTCACCGCGTGTTCGTCGACCGAGAACGGCTTCGCGATCACGCCGCGCGCCGCGCCGATCACCGCATCCATCATGGCCTGCCGGTTGCGGCGTGCGTAGTCCTGCGCCCAGCCGACCGCTTCGACGTAATCGTCGAAGTGCCGGCTGCCCTCGGTGAAATACGCGAGGTTGCGATCCGGCAGGTTCGCGATGTGCTGCCGCATGTCGGCCTGCGCGAGTTCGATGAACAGGCTGCCGATCGCGTTGCCGACGCCGCGCGAGCCGCTGTGCAGCATGAACCACACGTGATCCGCTTCGTCGATGCACACCTCGATGAAGTGGTTGCCCGTGCCGAGCGTGCCCAGATGCGCATAGTGGTTCGTCTTTTCCAGCTTCGGATATTTATCGACGATGCGCTTGAAACCCGGCAGCAGCGACTTCCACGACTCGGTCACGGCGGCCGGCGTGCGGTCGCCCCATGCCCCCGGATCGCGACGGCCCGGCGCGCGACCGTGCGGCACCGCGCGCTCGATCGCGCTGCGCAGCCCGCCGAGCGAGTCCGGCAGGTCCGCGGCGGTGAGCGTCGTGCGCGCGGCCATCATCCCGCAGCCGATGTCGACGCCGACCGCGGCCGGGATGATCGCGCCCTTCGTCGGGATCACGCTGCCGATCGTCGAGCCCTTGCCGAGGTGGACGTCCGGCATCACCGCGACGTGCCGGAAAATGAACGGCATCTGCGCGGTGTTGCGCAATTGCGCGCGCGCGTCGTCCTCGACCGCGACGCCTTGCGTCCACATCTTCACCGGCTTGCCGTTCGCCAGTTCCATCACCTGAAAATCGTCGTTACTCATTTGTATCACCCTTCATTCGTCCGGCGCGGCTTGGTCGATCCGTTCCGCGACGCGCCCGAGCGTTTCCAGCTCCTTGAGCCGCAGCGCGGTCGAGTCATCTTCCATCACCTTCGCGGTGTTCAGCGCTTCCCCATATTCTTGTCTTTTTCTTCAACGGCCGCCGGGCGACACACATCGCACGGATCGGGGTCCGACGGGATCGGGTGGGCGGCGCGTGGATTCGGCGCGGCCGCACGCTGCGACGCATCCTGCATCGCGTTGTCGTGCGCATTCGGGGCGTCCCCTCCGGTCGAGCCGGCCCGATATTCGACCGCTCACACGCGGCAGATCGCGATGATCTCCGCGCTGGCCGCGTCGTCGAACGGCGCGCCGTGCCAGTCGCCGCACCAGTCGGCCGACGAGAAACCGGCTGCCGCGACCCGCGCCTGCAGTTCGCCTTGCGCGATGAAGCGCAGCCGGCTCGCGTTGTGCACCTGCGTATCGTCACGGTGAAAGCGGTAGACCGTGTCGAACGACACGATTGGCCCGTCGATCGCGGTCACCGCGTGGTGCAGCTCGACGATGCCGAATTCGGACGACTCGATGCGGGATGCGGACGCCTGCGGTGTCCACGCACGCCACGGCTCGACACGCGGGTTGCGGGTTTCGAACAGGAAGCGGCCACCGTCGGCCAGCACGCGCCGCACGCCGCGCAGCGTCGCGTCGATGTCCGCGTCGGTCAGCAGGCACTGGAACGCGTGCCCGGTCATCACGACGGCGTCGAATGGCGCGCCGCGCGGCAGGCCGTCGAGGCCGCATGCGAACCAGCGCACGGCGTCGGCGCCCGGCTGGCGTCGCGCATGGCCGATCATCGCGGGCGCCGGATCGATCGCGACGACGTCGTGTCCGGCCGACGCAAGCCGCCGCGCGAACGTGCCGGTGCCGCAGCCGAGATCGAGGATCCGTTGCCGCGCGGCGCCGATGCGCGAGGCGTAGAACGCGAAGTCGCGATCACCGGCGTTGAACCGGTCGTAGACCGCGACGAGGCGCGGGTCGGTATAGAGGCGTTCGCCGGCAGGCGCGGCGCCGGACGTCATGCGAAACGCGCGGGTCAGCGCTGCTGCACCGCGACCCGCAGCCCGAGCGCGATGAAGATCGAGCCGATGATCTTCCCCTGCCAGCGCGTGAGCCATGCGAGCCGCTTCACGACGCGCCCGAGCGGGCGGATCGAGCACGCGATCAGCGTCGTGTAGAGCGAGCTCAGCACGACGAAGATCAGCCCGAGCACCGCGAACTGCACGAACGTCGAGCCGCGTTCCGGATGCACGAACTGCGGCATGAACGCGAGGAAGAACAGCGCGGTCTTCGGGTTCAGCATTTCGGCGGGAATCGCCTGCAGGTACGCCTTCAGCGGCGTGACGGCAGACACCTTCGGCAGCGACGGATCCGACGGGCGGTCGAGCAGCGCACGCACGCCGAGGTAGATCAGGTACGCGGCGCCGACCAGCTTCACGACGTTGAACGCGAGCGCCGACGTCATCAGCAGCGCCGACAGCCCGACGGCCGCGAACAGCGTATGCACGAAATCGCCGCTCGCGACGCCGAGACCGGTCAGGATGCCGGTCTTGCGGCCGCCCTGCACGGTGCGGCTCAGCACGAGCAGCACGGCGGGGCCCGGGATCAGGAACAGGCCCAGAACGACGGCCGTGAAGGTGGTCAGCGTGGTCAGGTCGAACATGGCGGCTCCAGCAAGGTGGGCGCAGCGGCGGGGGAGGATCGACGCATTGTATTCGGTTCGCCGCGCAGCTGCCGGCGGCGCGGAACCCTGTCAGATGCCCGCGAGGCGAAACGCGTCGGCCATGCGCTCCTGTTCCCGCGCAGAAAGCGCGAGTCGTGTCGCGAGCGTGCGCCATTGGCCGACGACGTCGCGGAAGTCGTCGATGATCTCGTCCGCATCCTTCAGGCTCAGCCGAAAATATTCACATACCTCGCGGGCGAGTTCGAGGTTCAGCGCGTTGTCGGCTTCCGTGATGTTGAGCTTGAGGCCCTCGGCTATGGCAACGGGATTCATGTCGTAGGCTGCGGAGAGTCGCCAGCCCGCACCGGGTTCGAGAATGAATCCGTGATTGCGAAGATGATCGTCTGTATTCGAGACGAGAAGGTTGAAGACGATCCGGGTCCATAGTTCGCGCAGGTCGGCATTCGGTTGCACACCGTGTCGCATGAGGACTTCCGCCAGTTCCAGGTAGCTGACGCCGGTGGATGCATCATCGCCGTCGACATGGCCGGTCATCGTCATGGCCGATGCAAAATGCAGCCGGCCACCATCGGGAGTCCGATCGAAGCGTCGCACCAGGAAGCAGTGATGGTCGCTGGCGAATTTTCGCGCTTCGGCGTGGGCGACGTTCAGGCCGCAGCCGACCGCCAGTGCATTGACGACCATTTCCCAGCCGCCTACGTCGTAGTCGTCTCGCGCGCTCGGGAACTTCGCGATATACAGATGCCCGCGATCGTCGGCCACGCTGGCTTTCGGTCTTGCGCCACCGAGCGAGCCTCCGGGCGCGATGAGCATCGATAGCCAATCGCGACCGTCCGGGGCGATGTTGTCGACGTCTTCCTCCAGTGCCCGACTGGCTTGCTCCAGTTCGTGAATTTCGGCAAACGGTGGTGCGGCGAGATCGATACGGTCATCGAGAAATTCCCCAGTGTCGTCGAGCTTGTAGCGCAATGCACCGACCCGATAGAGATCATGGACGCCGAGCAGGTAGTCCGACTCATGGAGTCGCGTGCCCTTCGGTCGAAGACCTGCACGAATGTCGCGCTCCAGCCGGCGATCCATCAGCATGCGGCCCCACCGATCGGGGCTCGAATCGGCGAACGCGCCGAATGCGTTCCGTGGCGGAAGTGGATATTGCGGCCCTTCGAAGAGGCCGATTCCGGGGTCGAGCTGCACGCCGGCAAGCTCGGGCGAAGCCAGCGCAGCCGCGTCGTACCGGAATTCGAACCGTTCGCTGGCACGTGTCTGTCGACCGTGCAGAAGGCCGAGCTTCAGGGGGGCGGGCAGACTGCTCCAGTCCGCATAGACGGAGATGGTCGTCATTTCTTGGGCGTCTCCCCGTGTCGCTTGCCGACGGGTTTCAGCAATGCGGCCAGCTCCGCTGCGGTCGTGCCGCGATTGTTGTCAGGCACTGCGCGATCGGATGCCGGGGTTGCTGTTTCCTTGGCTTGGGACGTGGATGAGACGCGCGCGCGCCTGTCGGGTGTGCGCGACGCTGCGGCAGTCGCCGGGGGCGCGACGCGCTTCGGGCGCCGCGGCGACGCGAGGCGGGTGTCCTGAAGCTGGCGGCCGAGCGGATCCGTGGCGGCCAGCTGTTCCAGATCGCCCTGGAGCCCGAGCGTCTGCATGACGGAAAGATAGGCTCCCATCGTCACCCCCGAACTACCTGCTTCGAGGGAGCGAAGCGTCATCGGCGACATGCCGGCGCGCTCCGCGACCTGCTTGGCCGTCAGTTTTCGGCGCAGACGTGCCAACTTCAGCCGCTCGCCGAGATCGGCGAGCAGCCGACTGGATGCCGGCAAGAGCGGGGCGGTTTTCTTGGCCATGGTGAGAGCTATTATTTCAGCACTTTTTACGTGATAAACGCCAAAATAATAGCACTTTGACCGGCCGCAAGCGGTGGTTTGATCCGGTTGCGCAAGAGGAAATGTAAATATTTTGGCTTTTTGTGTGAAAAAACACCGAAATATTGACATTTTCTCGATCGCGCGAGCCAGCGCCGGACGCGGTTTATACCGGGACGCTCGGTGTCACTTCGCCATGCAGGACGCACTGGGGCTCGTCCGCCCGCCCCCCATCACCCACCCAGCTCCCCCGCCAGATAGTCCACGAACGCGCGTATCCGCGCGGACATCTGATGCCGTTGCGCATACACCGCGTAAATATCCGCGGCCGGCGTCTCGTAGTCCGGCAACACGACGACGAGGCGCCCGTCGGCCAGGTAGTCGCGGATATCCCATTCCGCGCGCATCAGGATCCCGTGTCCGTCGAGCGCCCACTTCACCGCGATCTCGCCGTCGTTCGTCGTCAGGTTGCCGTTGATCCGCACGGCCTCCGTGTTGCGCGCCGCGCCGCGTCCGCCCGTCAGCCGCCAGATCCCGTAGCCCTCGTCGCCTTGCCGGATGCCGATGCAGTTGTGCCGCGTCAGCTCGTGCGGGGTGCCCGGTGTCCCGTGCCGAGCGAGATACGCGGGCGCCGCGCACAGCAGCCGCCGGTTCGGCGCGAGCCGCCGCGCGACGACGCGCGTGTCGGGCGGCTCGCCGAAGCGGATGCACACGTCGAACGCGTCGTCCGTCAGCGGCGGCGGCATCACCGACAGCTGCAGCTGCACCGACACTTCCGGATAGCGCGCGACGAAGCGCGAGATCGCCGGGCCGACGTGGCTGCGCCCGAAGCCGAGCGTCGCGTTCACGCGCAGCAGCCCCTTCGGCCGCTGTTTCGCGCTGCCGAGCAGTTCGCCCAGTTCGTCCATCTGATCGAGGATCCGGCGGGCGTAGTCGAGATACACGTCGCCCTCGGGCGTGAGCATCATGCGCCGTGTCGTGCGGTTGACGAGCGTCACGCCCGCGCGGCGCTCCATCTGGGTGAGCCGCTTGCTGACGGCCGCCGCGGTCAGCCCGAGTTCGCGCGCGGCCGCGCTCAGGCTGCCCGACGCGGCCAGCGTCGAGAAGAAGCCGAGATCGGCCGGCTGGACGGTATCCGCCATGACGAGATTCGTGAATAAAAGTTAAAGATGCTTTGAGCCTAGCACCGGTTCCCGTACTTCCGGTTCGGTAAAGTGCATTCACGCTTACGATCAATCGAGGATGTCAGCATGAAGACCTACCGTATCGCGACCATTCCCGGCGACGGCATCGGCAAGGAAGTGGTGCCGGCCGGCAAGCAGGTGCTGGAAGCGCTGGCCCGCGGCAGCGACCGCTTTGCGTTCGAGTTCGAGGATTTCGACTGGGGCGCCGATTACTACCGCCAGCACGGCGCGATGATGCCGGCCGACGGTCTCGACGCGCTGCGCGGCAAGGACGCGATCCTGTTCGGCTCGGCGGGCGACCCCGACGTGCCCGACCACGTGACGCTGTGGGGCCTGCGCCTGAAGATTTGCCAGGGCTTCGACCAGTACGCGAACGTGCGCCCGACGCGCATCCTGCCCGGCATCGACGCGCCGCTGAAGCGCTGCGGGCCGGACGACCTGAACTGGGTGATCGTGCGCGAGAACTCGGAGGGCGAATACGCGGGCGTTGGCGGCCGCGTGCACCAGGGGCATCCGATCGAGGCCGCGACCGACGTGTCGATCCTCACGCGCGCCGGCGTCGAACGCATCATGCGCTTCGCGTTCCGGCTCGCGCAGTCGCGTCCGCGCAAGCTGCTGACCGTCATCACGAAGAGCAACGCGCAGCGTCACGCGATGGTGATGTGGGACGAGATCGCGAAGCAGATCGCGCAGGAATTCCCCGACGTCACGTGGGACAAGGAACTCGTCGACGCCGCGACCGCGCGCATGGTGAACCGCCCGGCGTCGCTCGACACGATCGTCGCGACGAACCTGCACGCGGACATCCTCAGCGATCTCGCCGCCGCGCTCGCCGGCAGCCTTGGCATCGCGCCGACCGGCAACATCGATCCCGAGCGCCGCTATCCGTCGATGTTCGAGCCGATCCACGGCTCCGCGTTCGACATCATGGGCAAGGGCCTCGCGAATCCGGTCGGCACGTTCTGGTCGGTCGTGATGCTGCTCGAGCATCTCGGCGAGACGGACGCCGCCGCGCGCGTGATGCAGGCGATCGAGGCCGTCACGGCCGACCCGTCGCTGCATACGCGCGACCTCGGCGGCAGCGCGAGCACCGCGCAGGTGACGGCGGCCGTCTGCGAGCGCGTCGCGAGCGCGGCGGTCGCCGCCTGACGTCAACGAGGACGGTAACGGCCGCGCGCGTGCGCAGCCGTTCGTCGTCGATTCACCGCCCCTGAAATTTCTGCCCGCGACTCGCGCATTCGACGCGAGCCGGGCGCCGGTGTGCGCGCGTCGTCGTGGCACCGGCCGGCACCCACCGGGCACGCGCGCACTGCGCACGGCTCGACCTCCAAGGAGGAGACACATGCAAGCGGATCTTGAAACCCGTGTCGCGCGGAAGCTGATGTGGCGCATCATTCCGTTCGTGATGCTGCTTTACTTCGTCAGCTTTCTCGATCGCGTCAACGTCGGCTTCGCGGCGATGACGATGAACAAGGCGATCGGCCTGTCGCCGACCGCGTTCGGATTCGGCGGCGGCCTGTTCTTCATCGGCTACTTTCTGTTCGAAGTGCCGAGCAATCTGATTCTCCATCGCGTCGGCGCACGCATCTGGATCGCGCGCGTGATGATCACGTGGGGCATCGTGTCCGCGGTGTCTGCGTTCGCGGCCGGGCCGACGAGCTTCTACGTGCTGCGCTTCCTGCTCGGCATGGCGGAAGCCGGATTCTTCCCCGGCATCATCCTGTACCTGAGCCTGTGGTTTCCCGCGAAGCAGCGCGCGGTGGCCGCCGCGTGGTTCATGGCGGCCGCGCCGATCTCCACCGCGATCGGCTCGCCGCTGTCGGGCGCGATCATGCAGATGCCGCCGATGTTCGGGCTCGCCGACTGGCAGATGCTGTACGTCATCGAAGCGCTGCCGGCGGTCTTGCTCGGCTTCGTCGTGCTGAAGTGCCTGACCGATTCGCCGTCGAAGGCCGCGTGGCTTCAGCCGGACGAGCGCGACTGGCTGATCGCGAAGCTGAAAGCCGAAGCCGACGCGCGCCACACGCACGCCGGGCATACGGCCGGCGCATGGCAGGCGCTGCGCGATCCGCGCGTGCTGGCGCTCGCGCTGATCTATTTCGGCACGTCGGCAGGGCTCTACACGCTCGGCCTGTGGGCGCCGCTGATGGTCAAGCAGTTCGGCTTCACCGCGTTGCAGACGGGCTTGCTCACCGGGATCCCGAGCATCGCCGCGGTCGTCGCGATGATCGTCTGGGCGCGGCATTCGGATCGCACCGGCGAGCGCACGTGGCACGTCGTGATTCCGTGCGTGCTGGCCTGCATCGGCTTCGTGTTCGCGGGGCAGGCGAGCACCGCGCTCCTGACCGTGCTCGCGCTGGTCGTCGTCAACATCGGGATCAGCGCCGCGAAGGCGCCGCTGTGGGCGATGCCGAGCGCGTTCCTGTCAGGCGCCGGCGCGGCCGCGGGGATCGCGATGATCAACTCGATCGGCAACCTCGGCGGCTTCGTCGGGCCGTTCGCGATCGGCTGGCTCAAGCATGTGACGGGCGGGTATGCGGCCGGGCTGTACGTGGTGGCGGGCACGCTCGCGGTGTCGGCGGTCGTTACGCTGATGCTGAGCCGCAAGGAGGCGAGGGCGCACGTCGTGACGGGGGCGCAGCAGCATCATTGAAGGCTGCGCGCGTCGGCGGTCATGTATCCGGCACACGCACGGCGCGCGCCCGCATTCACCGGATCGGGCATGTCTTACGCGTTGAACCAGAACCACAGGCCCGGGATGCAGAGCAGAAGGTGCAGCGGGAGCGCGATGCGGAATGAAGTTTCCGGACGCTGGTCCGGTTTCGACGTGTCGATCGCGAGACAACCGACGCCGACGGCAAGCGCCCGGACGGAGACAGTGGCCATGCTCCGCAGGCCGAAGCCGAGAACGCCGACACCTGCGTAAGGATCGATCATCGAGCTGGCATAGCCGTAGCACATCACCATCGCAATGATTTCAATGACCGCGAGTCACGCGAGAAGAGAGCCGAGTCGTGTTGTCATGTTGTATCGGGTGTCGTTTCAGGTTGGCGAAAAGCCTCGAGGATACACGGCGCGCCGACGACGTTCCCCGCGACGGCGCGATCGAAGCGGGCGCGTCAATGTGCGGGAAGCGCCGCACGGCGAGCGATCTCCGACGCACACGCATCGGCCGATGCCCTCGACGTATCGATCACGCAATCGCTGAACGCGCGTGCCGCATATCCTTCCCGATACATCTCGCCGATCCGTTGCCGCTCCCAGTCCGTCAGTGCGCGCGCGCCGCGATTCGACGACGCGATCGCTTCGGGCGGCGCGAGCGTGACGACGAACAACCGCGCAGCGCGTGCGTCGCAGGCCGCGCTCAGCCGCTCGAATTCCGCTTCGCCGATCGGATAGGCAATCACCAGATAGCGCTCGCGCGCGTGCGCGATCTGCGTGACGAGACGCTCGAGCGCGATCGTCCATTGCACGTCGAACGGCGCGTCCTCGGGCGCATCGTGATCGTCGCCGTCGATGAAACGCGCGCCGGGCAGCATGCGCGCGAGCGCGAGACCGATCGTCGTCTTGCCGCTGTTGATCGGGCCGTTCAAGTGGATGACGGTGAGCGTGGTCATGAGTCGACGCAGGAATCGGACGACTCGCAGCTTGCCATGACTGGCGCGACGGTGCAGTGCCGTAGGTGCGTCACGCGGCGTGGTGCGAATGCAGAGGGAAAGCGGAAAGGCGGGGAGGGGGGAAGCGGCAGGCCGTGTGCGTGATGATGCGCCACACACGCAGCCCGCCCGACCGTGCCGCATCCAGCGATGCGGCACGGCGTCGCGCGAAGCGACTTACTTGTCGTCGCCCTTGATCTGCGGCAACGCCGACGTTTCACCCGGCGTCAGCAGGCCGACTTGCGAATACACGCGCAGCTTGTCGCGCGTATCGGTGATGTCGAGGTTGCGCATCGTCAGCTGGCCGATCCGGTCGCGCGGCGAGAACGTCGATGCAACCTTCTCCATCGACAGGCGTTCCGGCTGGTACGTGAGGTTCGGCGACTTCGTGCTCAGGATCGAGTAGTCGTTGCCGCGGCGCAGTTCGACCTTCACTTCACCGGTGATCGCGCGTGCAACCCAGCGCTGCGCCGTTTCGCGCAGCATGATCGCCTGCGGGTCGAACCAGCGGCCCTGGTACAGCAGGCGGCCGAGACGGCGGCCGTTCTCGCGGTACTGCTCGATCGTGTCTTCGTTGTGGATGCCGGTGACGAGGCGCTCGTAGGCGATGTACAGCAGCGCGAGGCCCGGGGCTTCGTAGATGCCGCGGCTCTTCGCCTCGATGATGCGGTTCTCGATCTGGTCGCTCATGCCGAGGCCGTGGCGGCCGCCGATGCGGTTCGCTTCGAGCAGCAGCTCGACCGGGTCCTTGAACTCGACGCCGTTCAGCGCGACCGGCTGGCCGGCTTCGAAGCGCACCGTCACTTCCTCGGCGGCGATCTTCACGTCGTCGCGCCAGAACGCGACGCCCATGATCGGGTTCACGATCTTGATGCCGCTTTCGAGGCTTTCCAGGTCCTTCGCCTCGTGCGTCGCGCCGAGCAGGTTCGAGTCGGTCGAATACGCCTTCTCGGCCGACATCTTGTACGCGAAGCCGGCCTGGTTCATGAATTCGGACATTTCGGCGCGGCCGCCGAGTTCGTCGATGAACGTCTGGTCGAGCCACGGCTTGTAGATCTTCAGATCCGGGTTCACGAGCAGGCCGTAGCGGTAGAAACGCTCGATGTCGTTGCCCTTGTACGTGCTGCCGTCACCCCAGATGTTGACGCCGTCTTCCTTCATCGCGGCGACGAGCATCGTGCCCGTCACGGCGCGGCCGATCGGCGTCGTGTTGAAGTACGTGACGCCGGCCGTCGTGATGTGGAACGCGCCGCTTTGCAGCGCGGCGATGCCTTCGGCGACGAGCTGCGCGCGGCAGTCGATCAGGCGGGCGCCGGCTGCGCCGTATTCGATCGCGCGTTTCGGGATCGCGTCGTAATCGTCTTCGTCGGGCTGGCCGAGGTTCGCCGTGTATGCGTACGGGACGGCGCCCTTCAGTTTCATCCAGTGCAGCGCGGCGCTGGTGTCCAGGCCGCCGGAGAAGGCGATACCGACCTTCTGGCCGGTCGGGAGGCTTTCGAGAATCGTGCTCATAGGAATTACCGTGGATTGAAGCCGGTGGGATCGTATTTCGCGGAATATGCGAGTATCGGCTGTCCGGGAAGTTGGGGCAAGACCTGATTTTCGCGCCAATGCGTCGTCGGGCCTGTCGCGGCGGGCCTGGCGGCCGGTTAACCGCCCGGAGAATCCGCCGCGAAGCGGCCCCGAAAGGCGGCCGAAACCGGCGGGAACGCGCTGGTACGCACGCGCTGTTGCCGGGGCCGGATCGACCGAAAAGGGTGGCCGATGTCGTCAGGATGCAATCTCGGCCTAATGAAAGGCATGTGAAAGTTTTCCCGCCGTCTGCCGGAATCCGTCGAGCTTCAGCCCTTCAGATATTCCATGCCTGCGCGGTATCGAGCAGCTTCTCGCGCAACTGATCCACTTCGGCGGCCAGCTTGGCCGTGATCGATACGTAGCCCAACAACTGCGGCGGCGCGTCGTGCAGCGGATCGGCCGGCCGGCGGCGCGGCGCGAGCCGGCTCGGCGTGCCGAACTTGAGCGCGCGGCTCGCGCCGACGAGCGTGTCGCGGATGCGCCGGTTCACGGCCTTCATCCCGGTTCGCATGTATTCGCGGGCGGCGAGGTCGTCGCGGGCCGGCACGGCGCTCGACAGGATCTCCAGGTAGCCGATGCACAGGCGCAGGCTGCGCTGGATCGCCTCGAGGTGCGTGACCGAGATCTCGCACTCCTTCGACACCGACGGCATCAGCGAACGCAGCTGCACCAGCAGCGCGCTCAGCGCGGCCATTTCCTTCAGGTGCGCGTCATCGCTCACGGGGCGGTCGCCGGCGAGCCGTGCGTGCACGGCCGCGCATGCGCGCAGCGCGTCGGCGAGCTTGTAGCGCCACGAGTAGGTCGCATAGAGCGGCAGCGCGAACGAGAACGCCAGCGCGATCGCGATGCCGACCAGCACGTTCACCGCGCGCCACAGGCCGTCGACGATCTCGTTGTCGCCGTGTCCGGCGACGATCACCATCGTGATCGCCGACAGCAGCGCGATGTAGCCGGCCTTGCCGATCGCGTGATACGCGCAGAGCCCGCACGCGATCGACATCAGCAGGTAGATCGCGAGCGGCGCGTGCAGGACGGAATACAGCACGATCAGCCCGAGCCCCGCGAGCGCGCCGATCGACGTGCCGAGCGCGCGCTCGGCCGCCTTCTTGCGAATGTTGCCGTGGTGTTGCAGCCCGCCGACGACGATCAGCACGGTGATCGTCGACCATTCGCCGTGCGGCACGCGCAGGCCGGTGGACAAGCCGATCGACACGAGGATCGCGAGCGCGACGCGCGCCGCATGGATCAGCTTCGCGTGCCGGTAGCGGCGGTACGGGTCCAGCAGAGGACGGAGCGCGTGGCGCAGGAGCGGCGGTAGTCGGGCAGGGAGCTGGGCAGTCATGACGGAGTGGGGTGGCCGGTGGGGTGGCCGCCGGGGTGGCCGCCGGGGTGGCCGCAATACGCGCGGGCGGCCTGCGCGGGCCGGCGCCGCGCCGCACGCGCAGCTGACGTAACGCTAGCCGAACGCGCGCGGGCTGTCCACGGCGAGGCGGCGCGGCGTGGGCGGCCGCCGCGTCACGCGTCGGCCGTGCTCGCCTCGGCGTCCGACACGCGATTGCGCCCGCCGGACTTCGCGCGGTACAGCGCTTCGTCGGCCAGCCGCAGCAGCGCCGCGGCGTTCACGCGCCCGCCGGTGGCGGTCGCGGTGCCGATGCTCGTCGTCACGTGGCCGTACGGGCTGCGGCCGTGCGCGATGTCGAGTCCGGCGATCGCGCGGCGAATCGCCTCGGCGACGGTCGCCGCGCCCCGCGCATCGGTGTCGGGCAGCGTGACGACGAATTCCTCGCCGCCGTAGCGCGCGACATGGTCGCTGTCGCGACGCAGGCAGCGCGACGCGGATTGCGCGACGCGGCGCAGCACGTCGTCGCCGGCAAGGTGGCCGTAGTAGTCGTTGAACGCCTTGAAATGATCGACGTCGACGAACAGCACCGACAGCGGGCGGCCGCTGCGCGATGCGCGCTGCGCTTCCTTCGCGAGCACCGCGTCGAAGGTGCCGCGGTTGTCGAGGCCGGTCAGCGAATCGGTGTGCGCGAGCCGGTACAGCTTCGACTCGGCGATCTGCCGGCGCTTGAGTTCTCGCGACAGCGCGAGCGAGCCCCACGCGATGAACGCGGTAAACAGGCCCATCAGCACGGCGGTCCAGATCGCGCGATGGCGCCACGGTGCGTAGATGTCGGTCTCGGCGGGCGCGACGTCGACGACCAGCGGCAGATTCGCGAGATGCTTGTAAACATAGATGCGGCGCACGCCGTCGATCGCGCCGACACCCGTGAGCACGCCTTCGCTGCGGCGCTGGGCCTCGATGAAGAGCGGGGAGTTGTGCAGATCGAGGCCGACCACGCGCGCATCGTACGGCAGGCGGGACACGAGCGCGCCGTTGTTCTCGATGACCGCGGCGCTGCCGTGTTTGCCGACCGCGAGACCGTCGAGCAGCGCGCGGAAGTAGTCGATGTTCAGCGTGCCGACGACGATCCCGCCGAACGTGCCGTCGGCCTGGATGATCCGGCGGCTGAGCGCGATCGTCAGCGCGCCGCCGCGCAGCCGGGACGCATAGGGCCGGCTGATATAGAGGCCCTGCGCAAGCCGGTCGCGATGCACGATGAAATATTCACGATCGGCGAAATTTCCTTGCCGCGGCGGCGACGTGGCCGAATCGATCACGATATTGCCGTGCGGGTCCATCACGAAAATGGCGCCGAGATACGCGCCGGTCGCGGCGCGGTCGAACAGCAGCCGGTGACGCTGGCGCGGCGGCAATGCCATCAGTTCCGGATCGGCGAGACCATCGACGACGTTTTGCAGTGACAGATCATACAGTTCGATATTGCGGGAAATATCGCGCTCGATCAGCAGCATCAGGTTGCGCGCATTTTCGACCGCATGGTCATACGCGTCGTGGCGTGCCTCGATTAAAAGCGACGTCGAGAGTCCCCAGCTGAACAGCAGCAGCACGATGCCCGCGACGAGTACGCCGCGCGGCGACAGAATGCGGGCCACGACCGACGCGGTATGGCGGCGCAGCGTAGCGGGCAGCAGGTGTGGGTTCATCCTCGGGGCGGCGCGGCGGATAGGTGTGCGTCGAGGGTTCCGCGCGCTGAATATTTCGAATTAACCCGTATTATGTCGCGAATTTTTAAAACCCGCCGCGCGATGCAAAACATGCATGCGCAAAAATGTCGATTCGCGGCGGCTACGCATCATCACCGCGTGCCGCTCGGTTGATTTTGATTTGAATCAATTGTCGGTGTCGGGCATTTTGTCTGATTATTGGCGTGTATGTCGATCGATTTGTCGCTTTAATGCGGCATCGGCAATGGGTGTTGAAGTCGATTGCGCAGGGGGCGGATCGGCATGACGGATAACCGGTCGGCGAATATGGCTTTCGACGCGCACGTGCACGCGCACGCGGCCGCGAGAGCGGCGTGTTGTCGCGCGTGCCGCATCCAACCCGTTGATTCCGCGGGGTCCTGCCCGCGGCGGCGCGGGCGTTCGGACCCGCGCGATCCTGATGACGAATCAGGTAGAATCCGCGCTTCGCCGCAGGCGCCCGGCGCGCAATGCGTATCGGGGCCGCATCGAATGCATCGCAGGCGGCGCGCCGCGCCCCGATTCCGCATGCGCCGGCTCCGGATGCCGGCCCGCTCAACGTTCGTCTCGTTTATGTCCGCAATTCCGAATTCCGACCAACCCGGTTCTCCCGCGAACCCACCCAAGCTTCATCGCGCGCTGAAGGCGCGCCATCTGACGATGATCGCCATCGGCGGTTCGATCGGCACGGGCCTGTTCGTCGCGTCCGGCGCGTCGATTTCCCAGGCCGGCCCCGGCGGCGCGATGGTCGCGTACATGCTGATCGGCCTGATGGTCTACTTCCTGATGACGAGCCTCGGCGAAATGGCCGCATTCATGCCGGTGTCGGGCTCGTTCGCGACCTACGGCGCGAAATACGTCGACGAAGGCTTCGGCTTCGCGCTCGGCTGGAACTACTGGTACAACTGGGCCGTGACGATCGCGGTCGAACTCGTCGCCGCGCAGCTCGTGATGCACTACTGGTTCCCGGATGTGCCGGGCGTCTGGTGGAGCGCCGCGTTCCTCGCCGTGATGTTCCTGCTCAACGCACTGACCGTTCGCGGTTTTGGCGAAGCCGAATACTGGTTCGCGCTGATCAAGGTCGTCACGGTGGTCGCGTTCATCGGCGTCGGCCTGCTGATGATCTTCGGCATTCTGAAGGGCGCGCCGGGCAACGGCTGGGGCAACCTGACGATCGGCGACGCGCCGTTCGCGGGCGGCCTGCCGGCGCTGATGGGCGTCGCGATGATCGCGGGCTTCTCGTTCCAGGGCACCGAGCTGATTGGCGTCGCGGCCGGCGAATCGGAGAACCCGCGCACCACGATCCCGCGCGCGGTGCGCCAGGTGTTCTGGCGGATCCTGCTGTTCTACGTGCTGGCGATCTTCGTGATCGGCGTGCTGATTCCCTATACCGACCCGAGCCTGCTGAAGAGCGACGTGACCGACATCGGCGTGAGCCCGTTCACGCTCGTGTTCCGCCACGCGGGCCTCGCCTTCGCGGCCGGCGTGATGAACGCGGTGATCCTGACGGCCGTGCTGTCGGCCGGCAATTCGGGCATGTACGCGTCGACGCGGATGCTCTACAACCTCGCGACGGAAGGCCGCGCGCCGAAGCTGTTCGCGAAGCTGTCGCCGGGCGGCGTGCCGCGCAATGCGCTGTACGCGACGACGGCCGTCGGCGCGCTGTGTTTCTTCACGTCGCTGTACGGCGACAAGACGGTGTACCTGTGGCTGTTGAACACGTCGGGCATGACCGGTTTCATCGCGTGGCTCGGCATCGCGATCAGCCACTACCGGTTCCGCAAGGGCTACGTGAAGCAGGGCTACGCGGTCGACCAGCTGCCGTACCAGTCGAAGTGGTTCCCGTTCGGCCCGCTGTTCGCATTCGTGCTGTGTCTCGTGATCGCGCTGGGGCAGGACTATCAGGCGTTCCTCGCGAACCGGATCGACTGGGCGGGCGTGGCCGCGACCTACGTCGGCATCCCGCTGTTCCTGGTCGTCTGGCTCGGCTACCGGTTCCTGAACAAGAGCCGCTTCGTGCGCTACGAAGATATGGAAATCGCGCCGTGGGTGGCCGCGAACCGCGGCGCGCAGGTGGAGCGTGTGGCGAACCGCGAAACCGCGGGCTGATGTTGGTGCGGCACACGGCCGCGCGAGATGCGATGAAACGGGAAGCCGCGCGCTTCCCGTTTTTTTTGTCGGCTTTCCCCTGCACGGGGTCAAAGCCGGTTATATTTCCCGACCCTACCGGGCCACGGCCCGGCCGGCGCGACGAGCGCGGCGCGGATCGGGCATCCGGCGCGCGCCTGTTGCGGCGGCCGGCGGCGCCCGGCGTTTCAATCGTTCCGCCGGGGCCGGCACGGCCCGCGGAGCGGCAACCCAGAGGAATTCATGAGCGCATCACCCGCCGAGCGGAAGGCCGGACCCGTTTCCATCGTGCGAATCGAAGCCGCGATCAACGCGTGGCGCGAAGTGTATCCGCCGGCGCCGGACGGCGAGGACGGCTACGCGCTCGACGCCGGCAGCAACTGCCTGGCCGAGCTGTACGGCGCGATGATCTGCTATCGGCTGCCGGACGTGCCGCTCGATTCGCTGAGCGACGCGCAGCGCGATGCGCTGTACGCAACCGAGGCGTGACGCGCGGCCGGGACGATGCCGCGACGCGGCGTCGATGAACGAACGGGAAGCCTGGCGGCTTCCCGTTTTGCTTTGTGCGGTGCGCAACGCGCGTGCAAGCGCGACGCTGCTCGCACCGGTATCGGCGCGCCGTGAGGTATCGTCATGGCATCGGGATCAGGCGATCACGGGGCGACCAGCGTGGGCGACCGGCGCGGGACGCATCCGCGCGGGGCCGAATGAACGTCCGTGGCCTGTCCGGGAGGGTTCGAACATGGAGTTGAGACACCTCCGCTACTTCGTCGCGGTTGCCGAGGAGCGGAATTTCACGCGTGCGGCCGAGCGCCTGCACATCGCGCAGCCGCCGCTCAGCCGGCAGATCCAGCAGCTCGAGGAGGCGCTCGGCGTGCCGCTGTTCGAGCGCACCGCGCGGCCGCTGAAGCTGACCGACGCGGGGCGGTTCTTCTATTCGCACGCGGTGCAGCTGCTCGCGCAGACGACCGAGCTCGAATCGATGACCAAGCGGGTCGGCAAGATCGAGCGCAGCATGTCGGTCGGTTTCGTCGGCTCGACGCTGTACGGGATGCTGCCGAAGATCATCCGGCGCTTTCGCAGCGAGTATCCGGCCGTCGAGCTGAGCCTGCACGAGATGTCGACGATGGACCAGATCAAGGCGCTGAAGGAAGGGCGCATCGACGTCGGGTTCGGGCGCATCCGTCACGAGGATCCGAGCGTGCGGCGCGTCGTGCTGCGCGAGGAACGGATGATCGTCGCGCTGCCGGTCGGTCACGTGCTCGACGGCGCGAAGCCCGTGCTGTCGCTGCACGATCTCGTGAACGACACGCTGATCATCTTCCCGAAGGCGCCGCGGCCGAGCTATGCGGACCAGGTGCTCGCGGCATTCCACGATCGCGCGCTGCAGCCGCGGCGCATCTACGAGACGCGCGAATTGCAGATCGCGCTCGGGCTCGTCGCGATGGGCGAGGGCGTGTCGGTCGTGCCGCACAGCGTGTACGGGCTGAAGCGCGACGACATCAGCTACAAGCCGCTCGACGATCCGAACCTCGTGTCGCCGATCATCATGAGCATGCGGATGCTCGATGAATCGGAGGACATCCGCGCGATGCAGGCGCTGATCTACCGGCTCTACGACGAGTCGCAGATGGAGTATCTGCCGCCGCAACCCGAATGAGCGTGCGGGCGGTGGGGGCTTGCTTGACGTCGCGCGCGTCGCCGGGCCACCATCGTCGGCATTCGATACGGTACGCCCGCGTGCGGCCGCCTTCATGCAGACGACGACACACACATGACTGACATCGTGACCGAGGAGACCTGGGTCGAGACGCCGCAAGGGCGTCTCTTCGCGAAGCGCTGGCGCGGTGCGCCTGCAGGGGAAATTGCCGCACCTGAGCCGGCCGCACCTAAGCCGGCCGCACCAATCGTGCTGCTGCACGACTCGCTCGGCTGCGTCGAACTATGGCGCGACTTCCCCGCCCGGCTCGCGCGCGCCACCGGCCGCGACGTAATCGCGTACGACCGGCTGGGCTTCGGCCGGTCCGATCGTCATCCGGGGCAGCTCGCCGCGACGTTCGTGCGCGACGAGGCCGATCACGGATTCCATGCGCTGCTCGAACGGTTCGGCATCGATGCGTTCGTCGCGTTCGGGCACAGCGTCGGCGGCGGGATGGCGGTCGGGTGCGCGGCCGCGTATCCGGCGCGTTGCCGCGCGCTTGTGACGGTCGCCGCGCAGGCGTTCGTCGAGGATCGCACGCGTGACGGCATTCGCGACGCGGCGCAGCAGTTCGATGCGCCCGGCCAGCTCGACCGGCTCGCGCGCTATCACGGCGACAAGGCCGAATGGGTGCTGCGTGCGTGGGTCGACACGTGGCTGTCGCCGGCGTTTCGCGGCTGGAGTCTCGACGACGAATTGCCGCGCGTGCGCTGCGTGACGCTCGCGATTCACGGCGAGCAGGACGAATACGGGTCGGACGTGCATCCGAAGCGGATCGCCGCGCGCGTCGCGGGGCCGTCGTCGTTCCTGCTGCTCGACGGATGCGGGCACATGCCGCATCGCGAGCGGACCGACGACGTACTCGCGGCGGTGGCGACGTTGCTGCGCGACGCGCCCGCCTGAACCTGCCAACCTATGCGACCGGCGGGCCGAACCCGCCGGTGCTCAGAACGCCAGCTGGATCGCGAGATCGATCGCGAGCAGCGCGATCGAGCAGCCGATGCCGAGGACCACGTTCGGCAGGCGGTGCTCGAAATCGCGATGATCGCTGCGCATCGCGGCGCCGAGCAGGAAGATCGCCTCGACGACGATCTGCAGCCCGACGAACAGCAGCATCAGCAGATACTCGTAACCCATCTGCTTGAACGCGGCGAATTGCATCCCGTGATCGCGGATCCACTGGCCGACGCGCAGCAGTTCGTACACGAACAGCAAGGCGGGAAACAGGTAGCTGATGAAATACGTCGGCGCGGTGGCGTGCCGTAGCTCGAGGTGGAAGTGCTGATGTGTCGTAGCCATCACGAAGCCCTCCTTGCAACGCATGATTGCGGGCGCGACGGCAGCGCGACGACGTGCGGACTAGGGGATTGCCCGATGCATCGTGCGCGGCCGTACGACACCAGCATACTGCCGCGCGGGAAATTTGGCATCCCGTCTGATCATTCGTTGTAAAAATCCCTGCGCGTCGCGCGACCCAATCAGCGGTCCTCACGTGCCTCGGGCGACGCGTTGGCCGGTTGCGTGTCGCCCGTCGTACCGGACAGCAGCCATTCCGGTGGCGCAGCAGATCGCCGGTCAGCGCGCGCGGCGTGGCGCACATTCGATGAGCACGCACCTTTCTGCCCGAGCGTCGCCTGCGCGCCGTGAGCGCATGTCGCGCGGCGATCGGCGCGGCGCGCGCATGTGGCACGCGTTCGGTATCGGACCGCGGCGGCCGCTCACGGCTTCGCTTGCGCGCCTTCGACGAACAGCTTCGCGACCGACTGGAATTCGCGTTTCAGCGACAACCCCGGCACGGTCAGCCAGCGCAGCATCGCCGCGAGATACAGGTGATGGAACCAGGTTGCGAGCTGGCCGGCGGCCAGCGCCGGGTTCAGCTCGCCGGCCTGCTGACCGGCCGCGATCAGCTGCTGCCACACGAGCGCGATGTCGCTGCCGTTCTCCGTCCCGCCTTCCGCTTGCACCGCACCAATGCTCAGGAATCGATGCCGCAGGTACGCGAGCAGGTACACCGGATGCTGTTCGCACCACGCGGCCGACGCATCGAGCACGCAGGCGATCCGCGACGCGAAGCTTTTCCGTCGCGCAACGTCGCGCTCAAGATGGGCGAGGTCGCGTGCGAGTTCGCCTTCGAGCCAGTGCGCGAGCACGGCTTCCTTCGTCGGGAAGTGGTTGTACAGCGTACGTTTCGCGACGTCGGCCTGCGCGGCGATCTGCTCCATCGTGACGGCGTCGTAGCCGTGCGCATCGAACAGGCGTGCGCCGGTGGCGGCGAGGTGCGCGAGCATCTGGATGCGCTTGCGCGCACGGCGGCCCGGATCGTCGGTCGTCATCGGCATGGTTCGGGGATTGACGGAAAGTGTACGAATTGCATTAGTATACGACGTGCACTTTTGTGAATCCACTCGTTCTCGCCGTGTGCGAGGAGTCACGCATGAAGCTCGTCATTGCCACCTACGGCACCGAAGGTGACACGCGCCCGCTCGCGGCGCTGGGTTGCGCGCTGATGGCGGCCGGTCATGAGGTCCGGTTGCTGGCCGACGCCGCGACGCTCGGTTCGGCCGCCGCGCTCGGCGTGCCGTGCGCGCCGTTGTCCGGCGATATCCGCGCGGCGGTGGCGCCGGATGGCGCGTTGTCCGATGCGGTGCGCGGTCGCGGCGGCTTCAACGACACGTCGAAGGCGCTCGCGGCGATCGCGAATGCGAACACCGCTGCGTGGATGCGCGAAGTCGCGGATGCGTCGGCCGGTTGCGATGCGATCCTCGTGTCGGGGCTGGCGTCGTTCGTCGGGCTGTCGGTCGCCGAGTATCGCGGCGTGCCGGCGATCGGCGCGGGGATGATCCCGATCACGCCAACCGCGGCGTTCGCGTCGCCGTTCCTGCCGCCCGGCAAGGCGCCGCGCTGGCTGAATCGCGCCAGCCACCGGTTCGTGAACGCGCTGCTGTGGCAGGCGTTCAGGAAGGCGACCAATGCGGCGCGCGCCAGCGTGTGCGGACTGCCGCCGCGCCGGCGCGTGTGGACCGATCATCCGATGGTGTACGGCGTGTCGCCCGTGCTGCTGGCCGATCCGGCCGACTGGCCGCCGAATGTGCTGGCATGCGGTCAGTGGCGTATCGACACGCCGGCGTGGACGCCGCCGCCCGCACTCTCGGCCTTTCTCAAAGCGGGCGATCCGCCCGTGTATATCGGCTTCGGCAGCATGGCCGGGTTCGACCGGGCCGCGATGGTCGACGCGCTGGTGCGGGCGCTCGACGGCCGGCGTGCGCTGTTCCAGCCGGGCTGGAGCGGCATCGACGCGTCGATGCTGCCCGCGCACGTGTGCGTGATCGGCGAGGCGCCGCACGATTGGTTGTTTGCGCATGTATCGATGGCGATCCACCACGGCGGGTCGGGCACCACGCATTCGGCCGCGCGGGCGGGCATTGCGTCGGTCGTCGTGCCGTTCGCGGGCGATCAGTTCTTCTGGGCGAACCGGCTGCAGCGGCTCGGTGTGGCCGATGCGCCGGTGGCCGGGCGCCGCGTGGACGCCGCCGCGTTCGCCCGCGCGATCGCATTCGCGGCGCGTGCCGACACGCAGGCGCGGGCCGCCGCACTCGGTGCGCGGCTCGGGCAGGAGGACGGGTTGCGTGTCGCGGTCGACGCGATCGAGCGTTGGGGGCGCCCCGGCGCGCAATGAACGCGCCAGCCGCGCGTCAGAAATGCCCGGTGAACCGGTAGCGGCTGCCCGGGTGCCATAGATTCGCGACCGACGCGACCATTCCCTGCGACCACGTGCGCCGATGCAGCAGCAGGCAGGGCTCGCGTTCGTCCATCGTCAGGTGGCGGCGCGTCGGCGCATCGGGCATCGCGGCCTCGATCCGGTATTCGACACGCTGAAGCGGTGCGACGCGCGTCAGGTACTGGTTCGGCGTCGTCGTCGTGAAGTCCTGCAATGCGTATTCCGGCGCGCAGGCCGGATTGACCCAGCGTTCCTCGAGCTGCACGGGTGTGTAGTTCTCGAAGTGCAGCACGCGCGAATGGAAGATCGGGTTGCCCGTGTCGAGCCGCAGTTCGTCGGCGAGCTGCGCGTCGGCGATGGCAGCGCCGACCTCCAGCACCTGCGCCCGATACGCATGGCCGCGCGCGGCGACTTCATCCGAGATGCTGCGGATCGCGACCAGCGTCGATTCGTATTTCGGCGACGCGACGTAGGTGCCGGAGCCGCGCGTGCGGGTGAGCACCTGCTCGGCCGTCAGCTCGCGCAGCGCGCGGTTGACCGTCATCCGCGCGACGTTGAATTCGCGCGCGAGCTCGTTCTCCGACGGCACCTGGTCGCCTTCCGCCCACTCGCCCGCATGGATGCGCGCGAGGATGAAGTCCTTGATTTCCTGATAGATCGGTGTGGTCATTGCATTGCTGTTCAAGTGACGGCGGCCGCGTGCCGTCGCAGTCCGGCCTTCGTGCGGGGGCCGGGCGGAGTGTACCGGGTTCGATGCGGCATCCGCCCGGCCATCGACGCATGATCCCCATTATTTCGGCACATATCCACACGGGAAATCGCGCAGAGGCGTGGTTCCGGCGAACGTCGCGCACGAGGCGCGCACGCATCGCGAGCGGAAAAGTATAGACAAACGATCGCATGGCCGAGATGGTCACAATTGTCTTATTAAAGCGCGGTTACAGCAAAATGTAAGACGCAGTGGATTGAAATATAAGGAAATCCCGAGCCGATACGACGATTGTTCGGCAACTAGAGATAAACACGGATTGCTGGCGGTATCCCGAAAAAGGCAAAGTTGTATGTACAACTTGGGGCGCCGTCTAGATGACGGCTTCCGGGTTGGAAGGGTTCGCGGCGGCGACGCCCGACGGGCCCGTGCCCAGTTCGCCTATGACAGGAACGCCATGAAGAAACTCGCCCTCAGTATTGCCCTCGCGTGTATCGCGGTGGGTGCCCACGCCAAGGATTGGTCGACGATCCGGTTCGGCGTCGACGCCAGCTATCCGCCGTTCGAATCGAAGGACGCAAGCGGCAAGGTCGTCGGCTTCGACGTCGATCTCGGCAACGAGATCTGCGCGCGCCTGAAGGCGAAATGCGTATGGATCGAGAACGACTTCGACGGGATGATCCCGGCGCTGAAGGCGAAGAAGTTCGACGGCGTGCTGTCGTCGATGTCGATGACGCCGGCGCGCGCCGAGCAGATCGCGTTCTCCGACAAGCTGTTCAACACGCCGACGCGGCTCGTCTCGAAGAAGGGCGCGCACCTGCAGCCGACGGCCGAATCGCTGAAGGGCAAGTCGGTCGGCGTCGAGCAGGGCACGATCCAGGAAACCTATGCGAAGGCCTACTGGGCGCCGAAGGGCGTGCAGATCGTGTCTTACCAGAACCAGGACGGCGTGTACCAGGACCTGATGGCCGGCCGCCTCGATGCCGCGCTGCAGGATGCGGTGCAGGCCGACCTCGGCTTCCTGAAGACGCCGCGCGGCGCGAACTTCGAATTCGCCGGCAAGGACATCGACGATCCGAAGACGCTCGGCAACGGCGCGGGCATCGGCCTGCGCAAGGACGACGCCGACCTGAAGGCGAAGATCGACCACGCGATCGCCGACATCATCAAGGACGGCACGTACAAGAAGCTCGAGAAGAAGTACTTCGCATTCGACGTCTACGGCGGCTGACGCCTTCGCGGCGCACGCGGCGCGTGCCGCGCTGCGCCGCCGGTCTTTCTGGAAATGCTGACATGATCTTCCAAGGATTTGGCCCGCTGTTGTGGGCCGGCACGGTCGAGACCGTGAAGCTCGCGGTGCTGTCGCTCGCCGCGGCGCTGATACTGGGCCTCGCGGGCGCGGCCGCGAAACTGTCGACCAACCGCGTGCTCAGGTGGATCGGCACGTTCTATACGACGCTGATCCGCGCGGTGCCCGATCTCGTGCTGATGCTGCTGCTGTTCTACGGGATCCAGATCCTGCTGAACATGGCGACCGACGCGCTCGGCTGGGATCAGATCGACATCGATCCATTCGTCGCGGGCGTCATCACGCTCGGCTTCATCTACGGCGCGTACTTCACCGAGACGTTCCGCGGCGCGTTTCTCGCGGTGCCGCGCGGCCAGCTCGAAGCGGGCTTCGCGTACGGGATGAGCGGCTGGCGCGTGTTCCACCGGATCCTGTTCCCGCAGATGATGCGCTTCGCGCTGCCGGGCATCGGCAACAACTGGCAGGTGCTCGTGAAGGCCACCGCGCTGGTATCGATCATCGGTCTCGCCGATGTCGTGAAGGCGTCGCAGGATGCCGGCAAGAGCACGCTCGATTTCTTCTTCTTCACGCTCGCGGCGGGCGCGATCTACCTCGCGATCACGACGGTGTCGAACGTCGTGCTGCACCACCTCGAGAAGCGTTATTCCGTCGGCGTCCGGAGGCTCGCACTGTGATCGAACTCATCAGCCAGTACTGGCAAAACTATCTCTACACCGACGGCTACCGCTTCAGCGGCCTCGCGATCACGCTGTGGCTGCTGGTCGTGTCGATCGCGTTCGGCTTCGCGCTGGCCGTGCCGCTCGCAATCGCGCGCGCGTCGTCGAACCGCTGGATTTCCGGCCCCGTGTGGCTCTATACGTACGTGTTCCGCGGCACGCCGCTCTACGTGCAGTTGCTGATGTGCTACACCGGCATCTACAGCCTGCAGGTCGTGCACAACCACGTGCTGCTCGACACGTTCTTCCGCAACGCGATGAACTGCACGCTGCTCGCGTTCGTGCTGAACGAATGCGCGTATGCGACCGAGATCTTCGCGGGCGCGATCAAGGCCACGTCGGCCGGCGAGATCGAGGCCGGGATGGCGTACGGGATGTCGCGCTTCAAGCTCTATACGCGCATCATCCTGCCGTCCGCGCTGCGCCGCTCGCTGCCCAGCTACAGCAACGAAGTGATCCTGATGCTGCACGCGACGACGCTCGCGTTCACCGCGACCGTGCCCGACATCCTGAAGGTCACGCGCGACGTCAACTCCGCGACGTACATGTCGTTCCAGGCCTACGGCATCGCGGCCGTGCTGTACGCCATCGTCGTGTTCACGCTCATCTGGGCGTTCCGCAAGCTCGAGACGCGCTGGCTCGCGTACCTCTCGCCGCGCGGCCATTAATGCAAGGAAGGACCAAGCATGTACAAGCTCACCGTTGATAACCTCCACAAGAAGTTCGGCGACAACGAGGTGTTGAAGGGCGTGTCGATGAAGGCGAAGGCCGGCGACGTGATCAGCATCATCGGCTCGAGCGGCTCCGGCAAGAGCACGTTCCTGCGCTGCATCAACTTCCTCGAGCAGCCGTGCTCGGGGCAGATCACGATCGGTAGCGAACCGATCCAGACCGCGCGCGACCGCAACGGCTCGCTGCGCGTGGCCGATCAAAAGCAACTGCAGCGGATGCGCACGAAGCTCGCGATGGTGTTCCAGCACTTCAACCTGTGGTCGCACATGACGGTGCTCGAGAACGTGATCGAGGCGCCGATGGCGGTGCTCGGGATCGGCAAGGACGAAGCGGTCGCACGCGCACGAACGTATCTGGAGAAGGTCGGTCTCGCGCCGCGCGTCGAAGGCATGTATCCGTCGCACCTGTCGGGCGGCCAGCAGCAGCGTGTCGCGATCGCGCGTGCGCTCGCGATGGAGCCCGAGGTGATGCTGTTCGACGAGCCGACATCGGCGCTCGATCCGGAACTCGTCGGCGAAGTGCTGAAGGTGATGCAGAAGCTGGCCGAGGAGGGCCGCACGATGGTCGTCGTCACGCACGAGATGGGCTTCGCGCGCAACGTGTCGAATCATGTGATCTTCCTGCATCAGGGGAAGATCGAGGAAGAGGGCGATCCGCAGGAGATTCTCGTCAATCCGAAGAGCGAGCGGCTCGGCCAATTCCTGTCGGGGCGGTTGAAGTAAGTCGCCAGATCGCGTGCCGCGGATGGGCGCGCTGGATGCGCCCGTCCGGCACGCGCTGGCTTTTCGTATCCTTTCTCATTGCTTGTCGGCGCGATCGGTCATCGCGCCGTTTCTCTTCCTGTCCCCTTCTCTCGCGCACGTTCGCCCGTTCCGGCGGCGCCGCTTCATTCGAACTCCAGACCGTTGTGCTGCTGAAAGCATCGAAAGCATGTGGGTGCGCAGCCGCCAGCTTCGCCGCCGTCGAGTGGCCGATGTCAAAGATCGTCAATTATGTGCAGGTGCGGTACACGGAGATCGGGGGACCGGCGTTAAGCAGGTACCAGCCGGATGACCGGCTGACCTATCCGGGAGAGTTCCATGTACCGCATCGCGAAGATCCTGACGGCCACCGCACTGGCTTGCGCCGTTCTCGTGCCGGCCCTTGCCGAAGCGCACTCGCACCGCGTGTGCCATTTCGATCACCACCACCATCGCGAGTGCCGCTGGGTGCGGTAAGCAGGGTTGTCCCGGCGCTGCCCGGGACGCTTTCACGATTCAGGCAAATCAGGAGAGGACCATGAAAAAGATGATGTTGATCGCCGCGCTTGCTGCCGGCGTGGGGCTGTCGACCGGTGCGTTCGCGCAAGTTCCGGCCAGCGCGCCGGCGGGCACGACCGGTCTGTGCAAGGACGGGTCGTTCTATTCGGGCGCGTCGAAGAAGGGCGCATGCGCGGGTCACAAGGGGGTGAAGACCTGGTACGGCGCATCGGCTGCTGCGGCGGCCAGCGCACCGGCCGCGGCGCCCGCGATGGCGGCATCCGCTGCTCCGGCATCGGCCGCCGCGCCCGCGAAGAGCGCGCCGGCGACGACCGCGGCTGCGCCGGGCGGCGGCGCGGGCAAGGTGTGGGTCAACGACAGCACGAAGGTCTATCACTGCTCGACCGACAAGTACTACGGCAAGACGAAGCACGGCAGCTACATGTCGGAAGCGGATGCGAAGACAAAGGGCTTCCATCCGTCGCACGGCAAGGCCTGCTCGTAAGCCGGCCGCGCGAGCGTCGGCTTGCGCATTGCCCGCGCGTTGGCTGTCGGGCATCACGCCCCGCCGTTTCGGCGGGGCGTTTTTTTACTTGGCGGACAGTCTGAAGCTTGCCGTTCGCATGGCGGCCGGGTGCGTCAGGATCACGGAATCGTTCCGGCGGGCTTGGCTGGAGGCGGATTGGTCGGCCGCGTGACGAGTTCACGCGTGAGGTTGTCCGACACATAGTGCGGGCCATCGAACAGATAGACCGGATAGCCGCGATACGTCGCCAGCTGCTTGCTCAGTTCCTCTGCGCTGGCCGCACGAAAGCCACCGTGCTCGGCGGGCCGGAAGGCTTCCGCGATCATCCGCACGCGTTGCTTTCCGAGGCGCGCGGCCAGCTCGTCGAGATAGACGCGGGCGACGTACGGTTCGCGCGCATAGACGCCGCAACCGTCCTGGAAGAACACGCCGATGTCCGCGGGCAGCCACGATGCGAGCCAGTCGGCCAGCGCCTTACCGCCGATATTGGTCTGGTCGTAGACGCTGACCCACAGCGGACGCGGCAAGCGCTTCAGGATCTCGGCGAGTTTCGGCGCGTCCTGCCAGGTCGGATCGATTTCGACGGGGAAGTAGTAACCAGTCACATGCAGCGGGACGTGTGCGCGCGCCACCTCCGCGGACTGGTTCGCAAGCGTCGCCAGATGGGTGCGTGCACGCCTTTCGTCCTGGTAGCCGGCCAGGCCCAGAATGACGTTCCTGGCCCACGGTTCGCGACCGATGCGCTCCCAGTCGGGAAGGTGCGCCGCGGTACGGATGCCGGTGTTCGGCACGTACGCGGTATCGTCGACGACGCTCCACTGGATCAGCAGATCGTGCACGCCCAGCATCTGCCAGTTCCCGACGGGATTCGTCGTCGCGTTGTCCAGTTGCCACACGATTCCGTCGGCATGCACGTCGTGCGCCGTCCAGCTACACGCGGCCATGGCGAGCGACGCGCCGATCGCCGCGAGCGTCGCCGTGCGCGCGCGCCGGCGCGGCCGCCCTGCGTGCCGGAACCGGCCCATACGCTGTCGAATCGTGCGCAAGGCCGGGATGGCGTACTTGATCATCGCTGCCTCCCCGGAACCACTCTTACGCGTCATCGTAGCCGATCAAATGCAGGCGTGCGACCCGCGTTGCCGCAGCGGGTCGCACGCACGGGGCTTTCGCCGGCGAGCGTCACTTGGCCGTCGTGCCGTCCACCCACGTGTAGCCCAGGTTCGTGATGCCGGTCACGACGCTCTGGAAGTCCTGGTAAGCCGGCAAGCCGAGATCGGGTTCGAGCCAGTAAGGATGGAAGAAGAACGACGCAAAGCCGTCCCGCACCGCCAGGCCGTACTGGGCGTTGGTGACGAGTTGCTGCCACGTGTACGTGATGCACGAGAACGGGTCGATGTTGCAGATGTTGTACTGGATGCTGCCCAGGTTTTCCGGGATGATCCGCTGCCCGTAGTAATCGGAGTTGATGATGTACGGGAAAAACTGCCCGGCCGAAAAGTCCTGGTTGGCTGCGCCTGTACCGATTTGCGGATTGGTCGACGTGTAGTAGACGGCCCGCTGGAACGTGGTCGGGAACGTCTGCGCCGTGGCCGCCGACGCGTTCGGCGACATCTGGTACTGCGGCGCGGCCCAGCCGACGATGTGGTAGCCGTTGAGCGTGAACTCGAGCATGCCGTCGGCCATTCTGCCTTTCGCCCACTGCACGGAGTCCTCTACGACCGGACGATTCTGCACCGCGTACCAGAACTCGTAGTCGCTGCCGCTGACCGCGGTCAGAAGGTTCGGTGTCGAGTCGTACTGGTGCGTGTAGCCGTGCATCACGATCGAGCCGCCGCGCAGGAGCGCATAGTTCAGCGCGCTCTTGAGGCCCGTTGCCTGCGCGAGGTGAATCGTCTCCGGACGGCCGCCGGTGTAATACCCGTTCGGATCGGTATACAGCGGAATGGTCGCCATCGTGAACTTGATCCTCTTCGAGTACAGGTAGTCCGTCAGCTGTCTCATCGAACTCGTCGTCGTGTACGCGTCAAGATCCTCGAGACGAACGAGCGCACGGTGATTCACCGGTGCATTGGTCTGCAGGATGTCGTGCAGGATGTCGCAGATCACGAGATAGCGATCCGTCGGGCCGATGTACGAGAATGGCATGTCCGCGAAATACCAGAGCTTGCCCGAGCGAACGACGTAAGGCGTGGTGGCGCCGCTCTTGCTGTTCTTGATGGTGACGAGCACTTGGGCCTTGGTGGCGTCGAGGACCTGGGTCAATCCGACGTCGGGATCCGCACTGATGGCACCCGACGACGCGTCATATGCGTAATACTTGACCATCGGCAGGTTCTTGTACGTGATCGTATCGTAGAAGCCTGGATTCGGATTGCTCGACGAAGGCGACGCGTTCATCCCGGCAAGGCCCGTGAAGCTGAACCCGAAGGTCTGGTTGAACGTGTAGGCCGTGTTCCATGCGAGCTGCCACAAGTTGTACTTGAACCAGACCACGGTTTTCGTCGCGGTCATCACGTCGCTCATGAACGCCGCCGGAATCGGATTGTTGTAGTAGTCGCCGATGTAGAACGTGGCATCGTGGCTGCCGATCATGCCGGCCGTGTAGTTCTGTATCGGGACCAGGTCGACGGTCGTATTGAAGTGGCCGAGCAGGTTCCTCAACATGATGCTGTACATCAGCCCGAGCTTCGAGTACGGGTCGTTGGCCGGGTTGTCGTACAGCACGAGCGTGTGTGCGGTAGTGACCTGCGCATGCGCGGTGACCGGCAAGGTCAGTTGCGCGAGTCCGGCAAGCAGGGCTATGACGATCAAGATCTTTTTCATGGCCGTTTCTCCCTATTCGCGTTCGACGTTGCCGCCGTTTCTCTTCACGAGGCTCCTGTTGAACTTCGGGCGCCCGGTCTCCTTGTATGCCTTGTCCCAATCCTCCTCGGACATGCCTGGCTTCACGATGGTGTTGGCCGAGCCGTTGGGTAAGGGAGGGGCCTTGATCTTGCCGTGAGACGACTGGTTCGTCTGCTGAGCACTCGCCTCCGGCGCCGTGCCGATGACGACGAGCGCGGGAACCAACGTCAGGACCAGCCCGGCGGTGCTCAACCCGATTCGAAAAGATTGGTAGCGATGCGAAGGCATGATTTTCATCCTTTGATATGCAAATTAAGTTTTTCCCCTTAACGAAACGAGCGCGTTGAATTGCCGATTTAAATCGGGTCGTTATGTCGTGAGTTTTTGCGCGCTTCTACCCGATAAAAAAACGAAACCGGATACCGTTGCTTCCAAGCTAGTTCCATACCATCTGCCGCTAATGGGCGTCGGGGCGAGACGTCGAAACCGGCACGTCGCGACAGTCCCAAATTGCTTTCGATAAACGTTTCATGCCTGCAACGCACGCGTTTTTTCGAATCCAGTCCGGCAAGCGTGCATCCGGCGTGGTCGGACGATTCGGGAAAAGCCGGTTGCGCGCTGAACGTCGCACCTGGAACAAGGCAATCGAGTCGATCGGCGCGCACGTGCGATATCGGTTCGGATACGGGATTTTTCGTGAGACGCCGATCCTTCCTGCCCCGGTAGATAGCCGAACCGCGTGGCGATGCTCCGATCGCGTCGAACGGCGCGCGGCGCCGACCTGTCAGGCTGCTTTCAGAGGATCGCTCACGTAGTGTTGCAGCGCTGAAACGTTTGGGCCGGATTCGAGCCGGCAATCGTGTGACGTCACCCCCGGGGGCTCGGCATGCCAAGGGCGGCGCGGCGATGGCGCACGACTTGCTAGAACAGCAGTGCGCGGAGAAGACGGTGCCCGGGGCGCACTGCGAGGCGCCAGATCGCAACACGGCTGCAAGCATCGGCGAATGCGGGGCGGCGGCAAGCAGTGAAATCGGCTGTCGAAAGTCATCCACTGAACACGTTGCGTTTTTGAGGATGTTACGTGGCCGTATCGATAGCGCTCGACGCGTGATCCGGGTCTGTCGAGAGCGGCGGGTGCGGGTGCGGCGCCGCATCGGGGTGGACATGACGGGGGCGACGGGGACGGGGAGAGATTCGTCTTGCGTTGGTTCGGCGGAGAGGAAGCGAAGGCGAACGATCGAAGAACGCGGAAGGGGTCATGGATAATATGATATGGAGTACGTATCTATATGCGATCAATATCGTCGCCATTGTGACCGCCATCGTCATCCTGGTCAGCACGCTGGATGACCTCACGCTGGACGCCTGTTACTGGTGGTTCGAACTCGGGCGGATCTTGCGTCGCGAGAAAGCGCAGACCGTCGATATCGGCATGCTGCGCGCGCTGGAAGAGCGCCATCTGGCACTCATGGTGCCGGCGTGGAAAGAGTATGACGTGATCGCCAAAATGATCGAGAACACCCTGGCGACCCTCGAGTACGAGCGCTATGTCATCTTCGTCGGCACCTATCGCAACGACGCCGAAACCACGTCGGAAGTCGAACGGATGGTGCGCCGGTATCCGGGCAGGGTGACGCGCGCAACGGTCAGGAACGACGGGCCGACCTGCAAGGCGGATTGCCTGAACTGGATCATCGAAGCGATCCTGCGCTACGAGGAAGTCCATCATATTCGATTCGCAGGCGTCGTCATGCACGACTGCGAAGACGTCATTCATCCGGTCGAACTCAAGTACCTCAATCATGCGGTAGCGGAAAGCGACCTGGTTCAGCTCCCGGTCCTGTCGTTGCCGCGAAAATGGAACGAGTTCGTCGCCGGCTGCTATCTCGACGATTTCAGCGAAACGCACCAGAAGGACGTGCCGGTACGAGCCCGCCTGACCGGCGTCGTGCCGGGCGCGGGCGTTGCATCATGCTACAGCCGCCGTTCGATCGAGGCGGCGATGAAGGCGCGCGACGGTTCTCCGTTCAACACGAGTTCGCTGACCGAAGACTACGACTTCAGCTTCCGGTTGAAGGATCTCGGCATGAAGGAAACGTTTGCCCGCTTCGCGCTTTCGGACGCCGTGCACGATGCCGGCCAAGAGCGTGCGGAGGCCGGCGCTGGCAATCGAAACCTGCTGGCCACGCGCGAGTACTTCCCGAAGACGTTTCGCACCGCCTACCGGCAGCGCACGCGCTGGATCCTCGGCATCGCCTTCCAGGGCTGGGAGCAGCTCGGCTGGAAGGGCGACCTCCTCACCCGCTATATGTTCTTCCACGATCGCAAGGGCATCGTGACGTCGCTGTTTTCGGTGGTGGCCTATGGCGTGCTGCTCAACTTCGTGTTGCTTGCCTTTCTTCAGAAAAGCGGCGGCATCATCCCCGCCGGCGCTCATGTCGTGATGGGCGGTGCATGGGTGGCGCCGCTGCTGTGGGTCAACACCGCCATGCTGTTTGCCCGCGCCGGGCAGCGCTACCACTTCGTCAGCAAGCTGAACGGCCCACTCCAGGGGCTGCTGTCGATCCCCCGGATGTTCGTGAACAACCTGATCAATTTCTGCGCGGTGAGTCGCGCGTGGCGCATCTATGTCGGCCACCTCGTGAACGGCAGGCCGATCGCGTGGGACAAGACCAGTCACACCTACCTGTCGAACGAAGAACTCGGGAAAGAGCGGCGCAAGGTCGGCGAGATCCTGGTCAGCTGGGGCGTCGTCTCCCTGGAGCAGCTGCAGGCGGGGCTCGAGAAACAACTGACATGCGGCAAGCGGCTCGGTGAACTGTTGCTCGAATGCACCGAGCTGTCCACCGAATCGCTGGCTGATGCGCTCGCCGAGCAGGCGGAGTTGCCGCGCGTGAGCCTGGGCAACGTCGCGGTCGGTCACTTCGCGGACTCGCTGGCATTCGAACTGCAGTACGCGTATCGCGCGGTCCCGTTTTCGACCGCGGACGACGGGACGCTCAATATCGCGGTCGGGCGCCCGCTCACGCCGGACGAACAGGACGTCGTGCGGCGCGGCGCCAGATCGAACGTCGCCTATTTCATCGCCTGCGATGCCGAGATTGCCACCGAACTCGCGCGGCACTCGCGCTTCGTCGACATCGCGCGGCTGCGCGACGGCGATGACGCGACGCCGCAGGCATCTGCGGCAAAAAGGCCGTCGGGAGAACAGGCATGAAGCGCGCGACACGACCCATCGCGGCCGGCCTCAAGCGTTGCGCACGGTTGAGCGCGCTGGCGCTCGCCGTGTCGCTTGCCTGGCAGGCGCCGGCATCCGCGGCCCAGCCGCTCACTGCGAAGGCCTACCGGCTCGCCGACGGCGCATACAAGGCGATCAACGCCGGCGACCTGCCGCGCGCGGACGAGTATGCGTCGCGTGCCGTCAAGATTCAGCCGGGGAGCGAGCAGCTCGCGCTGCTGCTTGCGGATGTGTACCGGCGCGAAGGAAAGGTCGATGAAGCGGACGCGCTGCTGGAATCGCTGAGCGTGCGTTTTCCGAAGAGCGCGGCGGTGCTGGCGCAGCATGGCTACCTGGCGCAGCGGCAGATGCGCTACGACGTTGCGTGCCGCGATTTCTCGGCCGCCGTCGCGACCGGAAAATGGAGCCACGAGCAGCAGCGCAACCTGCGTCTCGCATGGTCCGACAGCGCGCTCGCGGATAATCGCCCGCATGAAGCCGGCATTGCACTGGCGCCGCTGGCCGATGAAAAATCGGCCGTGGTTCAGGTGCGTATCGCACAACTGAGCCTGCAGGCCGGTGATCGCGAAAGCGCCATCCGCATGGCGGAGCTGGCGGCCAGCGACGCATCGACGGATGCGGAACGCAACATGGCTGCGTCGATCGCGGCGCAGGCGCGGCAAGTCGACGCGCCGCCGCAGGCGGCGGTCGACGATAGCGCGCAGCAGAAGCTGCAGCACGCCTATGACCTCCTGCGCGAACACGACGATCGCGCCGCGCTGGACGCATTTCGGGAGGGCTTCGCCGGTGGCGCCGGCAACGCGATGAACTACGCGGACGCCGGCTATGCCGCGAAGCGGATCGGATTGAACGAGCAGTCCGTCCAGTTGTTCGAACACAGCCTCGACGCCGACGAAAACGAACACGCGTTCGATGCGCAGCGCAAGTTCGGCTATCGGCGGGAAGTGGAACAGCTGGAGCGCACTTGGGGTTTCGTGCTGAGCGCGCCATACCAGTCGGCCGCGTTCGGCCCGCAAGGCACCATCAGCGTGCTTCAGCCGGGTATCGAGGCGTACTGGCAGCCGCCGAAGATCGGCTATCAGAACGGTCGCATCTTCCAGTTCTTCGTGCGCGGATACGGCACGGCCTACGACGGCTCGGGCAACGTGACCGGGATGCCGACCGTGCAAGGGTCGGTGGGCGCGCGCTACAAGCCGATACCCGACCAGAACGTGGTGTTGACCGCCGAGCGGTTGTTCCATGTCGGCAGCCTGTCGATGACGGACTGGCTGATGCGGGTGGGCTATTCATCGGAGGGGGGCACCGACCTGCGGGTCACCGAACCGAGCTGGCGGAGCTGGCAGGCTTACGTCGAAGGTGCGTATTTCATCAAGGCGGGCCGCTACATCATTTATTCGGAGCTGCGTTACGGGCACACGTGGCGTTTGCCGGCGCTCAGCGACCGGCTGACCGTCTACCCCCACGTCGCGGTGGCAGGCGATCACGACAATCGTGAGCCGAACAGGACGGCAATCGGTGTGGGGCCCGGCATCCAGTTCAGGTACTGGTTTCGCGAAGGCAGGTATACCGCGCCGGCAAGCTATCTCGATGTGACGGTGCAATACCGTTTTCCATTGACGTCAGCGGCACGCGCACGTGGTCTCGTCGTACGCGCGACATTGTGGTTCTGAGCGACTGCGCTGACGTTGGAACGGTTCGTGGATGAGCCCGATCAGTTGGGCGACTTCAGCGTGATGATGGTTTGGCGCAACAACTGGAAGTAGGAGCTCGTCGAATACGGGAGCATCTGTTCGGCGTAGTTCCACCAGAAGAATCCGCCGATGAAACGCGGATCGTTCATGCTGTTGACCATCGGATAATACGTCTTGATCAGGTTCTGCTGCACCGACGCCGGCGCGGAAATTTGCGACGTGCCGATTTCGCCGAAGCCGACCTTGGCATTCGGGAAGATGTTTTCGAGCGCCGCGAAATCGCTATTCCACGAGGGATTCAGCCCCGTGCAATCCTGATACGGGTAGTAGCTGAACAGCGCGTAGTCCGCCTGCTGGCGCACCGTTGCCGGCAGGAAGGCCGTTGGCCAGGTCTTCCAGTAATCCTGGGGTTTCTCCCAACAGTTGTTACCCTTGCTGTCGTCGTTGTAGTACAGCGTGATCGCGGTCTTGCCGCCGTTCGATTTGACGATCGTGTTGGCCGCGGCGACCATCTGGCCGATCTGCTGCTCTTGCGAATTGACCACGGTATTCGTGCCGCTCGGGTCGTTGCGCAACCATTCGCCGTTGATTTCGTTGGCGATTTCCCACACGTCGACGGTGTTCTTCAACTGCGACACCAGTTCCTGCGTTCGCGCCTTGTACGTCGCGAGATCCGTCGGGAAATAGTACGAATCGTAGACCTCGCCCATCACATACGCGACCGCGTGCAGGCGCAGCAGCGGTGCGTAGTAGTCGGCGGCCGACGTGCCCGGATCAAACACGACACGCACGGTCGGTCGGTACGGCAGGTTCTGGAGCGACGCGACGATCGCATCGAGCTTCGTCAGGTCGTCGAGCGTGACGCCGTAGACCGGATTCTTCAGCGGTTCGACCTGGGCGCTGGCCGTTTGGGACAGGGGCATCAGCCCCGCATACGCCACGCATGCGGCAACGGCCGTGCGCGAGATAGTTTTCGTCAGTTTAATCAAAACTTCATTCCATCCTAAGGTAAGAAGAAGCGCGATTTTAGACGAAAATAAAAGGTAATTATCTGACAATAGGCGAAGTAAAGGGGCCGAATGCCGCGCTGCAGCAGTCGCCCGAGCGGGGCTGTCGCGAGATAAAGGCAGCATCCCGAAGCGATCCTGACGGGCCGACCGAACGGCGAATTCCGTCGTTGTACCGTTGCGCGTCCCACGCATCGTCGCGTTGTCTGTCGGTCGGCCGGGCGTACGGCAGGCGGATGCATCGAGGAATCTTCCGAAGATGCGCATTCGTTCGACGATGCGCATTCGTTCGCAAACGTTTCACCTTGATTTTCAGCAAAAACGAGCAGGAATTCGCTAAAGGATGCGCGGCGCGATGACGTTAAAACGGGCACGGGGACGACTGTCGATGGCATGCATGCGACATGCGACGTGCAGTCCGCAATAACCAGCGCAGCAGGGGAATCGACTTGAACCGTCAGCAATCATGGACGCGCACGGCCGCGCCCGGCGAGATCATCTACTCGGAGGGCTTCGCCGGCGAGCCCGTCATCTTTCTGATCGCCGACGGCAAGGTCGAGCTGTCGACGCGCTGCGAAGACAAGCGCGTCGTCGTCGCGACGCTCGGGCGCGGCGAGTTCTTCGGCGAATCGGCGCTGCTCGCGGCCGAGCCTCGCGCGCATACCGCCAAGGCGCTGTCGTTCTGTCAGCTCACGGTCGTGCCGGCCGCGGTGCTCGACGAAGAGATCGAGCACGTGTCCGCGCTGCTGCGTCATGTCGTGCGCACGATGATCCGGCGCGTGAAGCGCAAGGACGACCAGCTCGCGACCTATACGCACGCCGATTTCATGCCGGGCGTGCTGTCGTATGCGCACGTGCTGTCGCTGATGGCGGGCGCCGACACGCGCGCCACGGACGACGCGTGGTCGCGCCGGCCGATGCAGGCGCATGCGGCGGAAACGTCGGTGCCGCTCGCGGACGTGATCCGCCGCTGTCGCGCGATCGCCGGCCATTCGCGCCCGCACGTGCTCGCGATGCTGCACCGCATGGAGAAGCTCAATCTCGTCACGATCGAAGCCGCGCAGGCCGACCATGCCGGCGCGGCCGATTACGCGGGTTCGTCGGATGCGCGCCAGGTCGTCACGTTCGATGCCGCGCGCGTGATCGATCGCGCGCAGCAGGTCGCCGATCACGATCTCGACCTGTCGATCAACAGCGAGCTGGAGCTGATCGAGCTGGCCGATCTGGAAGCGCTGATCGGCGTCGACCGGAAGCTGCTGCTCAACAAGCTGTCGCACGGCGAAATCGCCGACGAGGTGTTCGCGTTCCGCAAGTCGAAGGTGCTCGGCTACGTCGAACAGAAAGGCGTCGCGTATTTCTCGCGCCGCAGCCCACGCGCCGGCGGCGACGTGCGCGCGCTCGAGGACATCGTGTGGGTCGATCAGCGCACGCTGTTCGACGTGATCAGCGCATTCGACACGTACGATCTCGCGAAGCTGATCGCGAGCCTCAACGATCGCGCGGTGGCCGACAAGCTGTTCTCCGTGATGACGGAGGCGCGGCGCAACGAAGTGTCGTGGGTGATGCGTCGCGAGCTCAAGCTCGATCCGATCGAGATCGAGGAGATCGAGCAGCGCGTGCTCGATGCCGTGCGTGTTGCCAAGGCGCCAGCGCCGTCCGCGCCCTTGGCTGCATCCGACGCGTAACACACGATCCGACGGAGACGCATATGGACCTGTTGACCCTGGCCGGCGTGGTGCTCGGCGGCGCGGCCATCGTATTCGGCTTCGCGCTGGAAGGCGGGCATTTCTCGACGCTGTTCCAGTTCGAAGCGCTCGTCATCGTGCTCGGCGGCACGCTCGGCGCGGTGATGATCCAGAACACGTGGGTGCGCTTCTTCGATGCGGTGAAGCAGTTGCGGCTCGCGTTCGTGCGCGCGCAGGAAGTCGATCGCAAGCACCTGACCGACCTGCTGGAGTGGGGCGATCGCGCGAAGCTCGACGGCTTGCTCGCGTTCGAATCGATGGACGTGAGCGGCATTCATCCGTTCGCGCGGCGCGGGCTGGAACTGCTCGCGAACGGCGTGTCGACCGCCGTGCTCGAGGACGCGCTGCACCGCGAGCTCGACGCCTACGAGCGCAGCCGGCTCGCGGCCGCGCGCGTGTGGCAGCAGGCCGGCGGCTATGCGCCGACGTTCGGCATTCTCGGCTCGGTGCTCGGGCTGGTCCAGGTGACGAGCCACATTCTCGAACCGGCGCAGCTCGGACCGGGCATCGCGGTCGCGTTCATCGCGACGCTCTATGGCCTCGCGTTCGCGAACCTCGTGTTCCTGCCGCTCTACGGCAAGCTGCGCGCGCAGATCGACAGCGAGCTGCGTTTTCGCAAGCTGTATCTCGACGGCTTGCTCGCGATCTCGCGCAAGGAGTCGCCGCATACGATCGAAACGCGGCTGACCGGCGACGTGCGCGGCCGCGCGGCGGAGTCGCTCGCATGACGCACCGGGAGCTTCGACATGACGGCTCGAACTGACGGCGCGCGTGCGGCCTCGGCCGCGGCCGACCGCGACGACGATGAAGCGGAAGGCACGCAGTCCGGACGCTGGCTGATTTCCTACGCGGACCTCATCACGACGCTGATGGTGCTGTTTCTCGCGCTGTACGTGCTGCAGCTCGCGAAATACAACGCGCTCGATGCGCGATATCAGACCCTCGCGCGGCACGACGGCGGTGCGGCAAGTGTGACTGCGGCCGCACCTGCGACACCCGAGCGCGCGCCGGCGTGGCTGGCCTCGCTCGATGCGCTGAAGACGAACGGCCGCATCTCGCTCGTGCGGGCGCCGCACGGCATCGAGATCGGCATCGATGCGAAGATCCTGTTCAACGTCGGCGATGCGCGCCTGCTGCCCGACGCGACGCCGGTGCTGAGCGAGATCGCGCGGGCGCTGAGCGAGCATGCGACCGGCGACATACTCGTCGAGGGGCATACCGACAGCGCGCCGATCGCGAACGCGAAATACGAATCGAACTGGGAGCTGTCATCCGCGCGGGCGGGCAGCGTCGTGCGCTATCTGGCCGAGCGCGGCGTCGCGCCCCATCGGCTCGCGGCGATCGGGCGAGCCGACACGCAGCCGCTCGTCGCCGGCGACGATGCGCCCGCGCGGGCGCGCAACCGCCGGGTGACGATCTTCGTCGCATATTGATCGCACGACGCACGACGCACGACGCACGACGCACGACGCACGACGCACGACGCACGACGCACGACGCACGACGCGCGGCGGGCCGCCACGCCCGCCCGGCGACGACATATCGGATCCCGCATGACGGACATGTGAAATCGGCGATGCGATTTCGCGCGTGCCTGCCGATAACCCAAGCTGGCTCAGACCGAGCGGTTATCGAGGGTTCCCCATGCATTTCTGGCGCAAGCTGTCCATTCAGAACAAGCTGATTCTCAGCATGACGAGTTGCCTGCTCGTGTTCGTCGCGATCTCGAGCGGGTTGAGCGTCCGCCTGATCGGTCACGCGGTGCGCGATCGCGTCGTCCGCGAAGAGCTGCCGACGGCCGTCAGCGGCATCCGCGCCGACGTGCAGCGGCAGATGGCCGGACCGATCGCCGCGTCGCGCCAGCTCGCGCGCGATGCGTTCCTGCTGCAATGGGAAGCCGACGGCGAGCCCGACGCCGGCACGCGCAACTGGATCCAGCTTGCGAAGAACGTGAAGGACGAGCAGAAGGCAGCATCCGTGCAGTGGGTGTCGGTGAAGAGCGGCAACTACTACAACGAAGGCGGCCTGCAGCGCAAGGTCACCGACCAGGATCGGTGGCTGACGAACTTCCTCGCGGCGGGCAAGGCGTTCGACGTGAACATGGATCGCGAAGTCACGCTCGGCGGCTACATGATGTTCATCAACAGCCGCGTGGAGCTCGACGGCACGCCGATCGGCGCGGCCAGCATGAGCCTGTCCGTCGATGCGCTCGCGAAGGGCATCGCCGCGTACCGGATCGGCGAGACCGGGTTCGCGTACCTCGTGCGGCCGGATGGCGCGATCATGATGCATCGCGACACGTCGCTGATCGACGGCAAGCACTTCCTGAAAGACGAACCGGGCCTGCCTGGCGACGCGGCGTCGACGCTGCTGGCCGGCAAGCCGTATGCACATCTGAGCTACGACGGCGACGGCGGTGCGCGCTTCATCGCGACGTCGTTTATTCCGGAGCTGAATGCGTACGTGGTCGTCGAAGTGCCGCAGGCCGAACTGCTCGGCCCGGTGACGCGCGCGATTCGCAGCGCGGCGCTGGTCGCCGCGGTGGTGGGCCTTGGCGTCGCGCTGATCGTGATCTGGCTGGTCGGGCGCGCGATCGCCGCGCCGATCCGCCGCGCGGCGACGCTGCTGTCGGAGATCGCGAGCGGCCAGGGCGACCTGACGCGCCGGATGACGGTCGAGAGCGAGGACGAGATCGGCCAGTTGTCGGACGCGTTCAACCGCTTCGTGTCGTCGTTGTCGACGCTCGTCCACCGGATCCGCGCGGCGTCCGCGTCGATCGCGACCGGCTCCGCGCAGATCGCGTCAGGCAACGCGGATCTCAGCGAGCGCACCGAAGGGCAATCGAGCAACCTCGAGCGGACGGCTTCGTCGATGGAGGAAATCACGGCGGTCGTGCGCAACAACACCGAAACCGCGACGACCGCCGCGAAGCTGATCACCGGCGCATCCGATACGGCATCGCGCGGCGGGCAGGTCGTCGGTGAAGTCGTGTCCACGATGGAGCAGATCAGCGATGCTTCGCAACGGATCTCCGAGATCATCGTGATGATCGACAGCATCTCGTTCCAGACGAACATCCTTGCGCTGAATGCCGCGGTCGAGGCGGCCCGGGCCGGCGAACAGGGGCGCGGGTTCGCGGTCGTCGCGGCGGAAGTGCGGAACCTCGCGCAGCGCAGCGCGCAGGCGGCGAAGGAGATCAAGGCGCTGATCGAGCACAGCGCGGGCACGGTGAACACCGGCTCGCGGCTCGTCAGCGAGGCGGGGAAGGTGATGCGCGATGTCGTGTCGCAGGTGCAGGGCGTCAGCGCGATGATGAGCGAGATCGCCGAGGCGAGCCTGGAGCAGAGCGCGGGCATCGACCAGATCGGCGACGCGGTGCAGTCGCTCGATCAGATGACGCAGCAGAATGCGGCGCTGGTCGAGGAAAGCGCGGCGGCCGCGGAGAGCCTGAAGCAGCAGGCGGCGGAACTGACGCGACTGGTATCGGCATTCAAGGTAGATGAATGAAGCGCGCGCGACGTTAGAATGAAGCGTTTCTGAGGGACGGCTGTCGCGGGATGACGGCAGCCGTTTTCGCTGTCGGCGCGGGGTTCGGTAACGTCATAAAAAATGAAGCGCATATCAAGACTGAAGATCGGGGCGGGGGTGGTGGTGGTCGCGGCGCTGCTTGCCGCGGTCGGGGCGAAGGTGATCGCATCGCCGGCGGAGTCGTATCTTGCCTATCGGAACCAGGCCGCGGCGAGCCTGGCGGCGGCGCGGATGGAGGATCGGGCGGCGCTCGACAAGCAGTACACGGCCGACGTGAATGCACGGCTCGCCAAGCTGATCGGCACGGTCCGGGCGAAAGGGTTTGCCGCGAAGTCGGAGGGCACCGTGCAGAGTGTCGGCCCCGTCGACGGGATGCCGCCGGGGCCGGACGGGTTGTCCTTCAAGTCGGAGGACGGCAAGACGAATCTCGTCGTGACGACGGTTGCGCTGCTGAAGGCCTGGGCGGGTACCGCGGATGCCGGCATCAAGCCGACCGACGACGTCGCCGCGATGTTCGACCATGAAGCGCTTTACACGAACGTGTTCGGCGACGACGCAGCGGCGTTTCGCTTCGCCGAATTGCCCGTCAAGCGGCAGCCGGCCGACGGCGTCGTGAAGGCGTTGCTGCTGGGCGAAAGCCAGGACGGCGTGCCGGAGGGGCCGAACACGCTGGCCGTGTCGGTCCGGCAGGGCCAACGGGTGTACATCCTTTGGAAGAGCGTGACGCTGCGCCCGATCGCGGCGTGCAGCGCGGCGCGCGTGCCCGAGGACGCGCGGCAGGCGTGTTTCGCCAAACAGGTGGCGTCCCAGCGGAGTTACCCGCGGCTGATTGCGCAGGCGCAATCGATGGCCGATGCGGTGGTCCGATAGCGGACGGCGGCGCTCGCCGGTTGTACGGTGCGATTCGACGGCGATGGACGGTGGTTCACGTGTGACGAATGACGGCCGGCGACGTCACGCGTCGCCGACCGTCGGCATGCCGTCCAATGATCGACGTCAACGCGAGCGCAACGCCTGCAACCCCAGTGTGAGCGGGTTGAACGGCATTTCCGCGGCGCCCGTCGAAAAGCTCGTCGTCTTCGCGGTCGCCCCCGGAATATGCATCAGTGCATGAATGATTCGCTCGCTTGCATGACCGTCGCCATACGGATTGCTCGCGTGCGACATTTCCTCATACGCGCGCTCGCTGTCGAACAGTCGCGACGCCTCCCAGATGATCCGTTCCTGATCCGTGCCGACGAGCCGCGCGGTGCCGGCCTGGATCGCTTCGGGACGCTCGGTCGTGTCGCGCGTGACGAGCACCGGCTTGCCGAGCGCCGGCCCTTCCTCCTGGATGCCGCCCGAGTCGGTGATGATGAAATGCGCGCGTGACATCAGGAATACGAACGAAAGATATTCCTGGGGATCGATCAAATAAATGTTCGGCACGCTGCCGAGCAGCGCGCGCGCCGGCTCGCGCACGTTCGGATTCATGTGCAGCGGATAGACGAACTGCGCATCGTGATAGCGGTTCGCGAGCGCGCAGAGCGCCTCGCAGAAATGCCGGAACGGCTCGCCGAAGCTTTCGCGGCGATGGCCGGTGATCAGCACGACGCGACGCGACGGTTCGAGAAACGGAAAGTGCGCGGCGACCGTGTCGTTGAGCTCGGCATTGTGATCGAGCATCCGTTTGACGTCGTGCAGCGCATCGATCACGGTGTTGCCGGTCATCACGACCGCACCCACCGGTATGCCTTCGCTGAACAGGTTGTCGCGAGCCTGACCGGTCGGTGCGAAATGCCATGACGACACCGCGTCGGTCACGCGGCGATTCAATTCCTCCGGCCACGGCGACCAGATGTCGCCGCTGCGCAAACCCGCTTCCACGTGTCCGACCGGCAGATAGCGGTAGAACGCGGCGAGACTCACGGCCAGTGTCGTGGTCGTATCGCCGTGCACCAGGACGACGTCAGGACGGAAGTCGTCGAAAACGACTCCGATCGCCTGAAGAATGCCGGTCGTCACGTCGGTCAGTGTCTGGCTCTGACGCATCAGATTGAGATCGTAGTCGGGCTTGATGCCGAACAACGTCAGGACCTGATCCAGCATTTCCCGATGCTGGGCGGTGACGCATACCCTGGCGTCGACATCCCGGCGCGCCTTCAGCGCGCGGACGAGCGGCGCCATCTTGATGGCTTCCGGCCGAGTCCCGAACACAAGCAAGATCTTTTTCATCGTTATCCTCGTTGAGCTTCTTCGCGCCGGGGGACCCGGCGCCTGGCGTCGGGCATCCATGCAGGCGAGTCGTCCCATGCCCGCATGCGAGCACGCTGGCCGGCACCTTGCATCGTCAATCACGTCATGAGCTTTCCTCGATGTGTTGATCGCGACGTCTGTCGGTCAGGTTGCGTACGTCACCGCGTCGCGGCGCACCGGTACCTGTCCCTGCTACGGATAGAGCAATATTCAAACCAGCGGCCCTGCGAGCGGGCCCGCGTCGCTTCGCAAACGCGGATTGCCGCGGAACGTTTCACAATTGCTACGAGCGCGATCGCCGCGCGCCGCCCCGACGCGGGTAAACATCCGACCGTTCGCGACATCGATCCGGTCATGTCATTGGAAGCACGGCAGCTTGCGTCGCGCGACGCGCTGCCGATCCAAGCGCGGGCGACCTTGCAGATCCCATGAGTCACTTTGAGATGCGATTTCTGTATAGGAATGGGTGGGACATCGTCTGCTCTCCTGCATTGTTTCCGCACAAAGGATTTCCCCGAGGCATCGCGTCGTGCGCATCGTCAGACTCGGCGGGTGCGAAATGTTGCGCATCTGAAACGCCCGCCCGGAGCGGGCTGACATATCGGCGCGATGGCTGTCGATCTGCAACGCGAGGCGCACAGGTACTTGCCCGACAGTAGCGATGGATAGCCTGTCCGCAGCGATTGGCTTCCCGGAATGGCGCTGCGCGCGGTGCTCGTGTCTTGCAAGGGGAATCCCCGCCGGAGCGCGACCGTTGATTCGGCGGTGAATCAAAAACATGCGATCCGGATCCGCAGCGTGTCGATCGAGTACTCACGGGCCCTTGCCGGACGGGGCGCGGCGATTCATGGCTCGCCCCTTGCTAGTTTCAGGAGTGACACGCGTGTCCCGACGGCGGAGAGAGCGGTGACCGGATCGCGCTGGCGCGACGGCGCCGGTCCATGAACGGAACCGGGAGGCAGACGCGTCATATGTGGAATCGTCGGCGCGGCCGCACAACGGGACATCGTTCCGACTACGACTCGGTGCCACGCGCACCCAGGTGCCCCGAACCACACCGTCGATATGTTGTTCGCCGGACGCGACGCGGCCAACGCCGCGTCCGACGATTGCGCAGGACTACCGCGCAGGAGCCCCACATCATGAACTGGCCCGCGCTTTTCCCGGCCGCACGCGCGTGCGTGGCGGCCACCGTCAGGCGGTGCCATGCGTGGCGCGTTGCCTGCTGCGTCGCCGCGTGCTGCTCCGTGCTGCACGCGGGCGCCGCCGAACTCCGGCTCAACGGGCTGTATCAACGCCCGGACGGCGCGATCACCGTGCGCCTGAACGGGGCCGGCATCGATCCTTATTTTGCGGCGAAGGCCCTGCTTGCCGCGGCCGATACGCGGATGGACGCCCGTCGGTCGGCACTTGCATGGATCGCATGGCTGTTGCCGCGCCAGCGTCCGGACGGCGGCTTCGACCGCTATTGCGTGAAGGACGGGCTGACGAACCGGTGCGCGGAAGCCGACGCGGACGACGCGATGATGGCGAGCTGGATCGAACTGCTCGCGCGCTTCGCGCCGCCCGACGGGATGCCGGCCGCGTGGGAGCTTAGCCTGAACCGCGCGGGCGCGCACCTGGATACGCTGCTCGACAAGACGAGCGGCGTCTATCAGATCTCGTCGTCGCCGCAGGTGGCGCTGCTGATGGACAACGTCGAGGTGCACAGCGCGTTCCAGGCGCTCGCCGCGTATTACGTGCGCCGCGCCGACGCCGCGCATGCGGCGCCGTGGAGCCAGCGCGCCGACCGGCTGGCGTCGGCGATCGTGAAGGTGTTCTGGCGCGGCACGCAATCCGGCTTTCGCGCGAGCACGCAGAAGATCAGCGACGCGAGCTTCTATCCGTCGAAAGTCGCGCAGATTTTCCCGCTCCTGTCGGGCGTCCAGGTGCCCGACCAGTCGAACGACAGGATCTATGCGCAGTGGATGCAGAAGTACGGCAAGACCTGGACGCAACTCGCCGGCTCCGATTTCCCGTGGGGGTTGATCGCGCTGGTCGCATACAAGATGAATGACTGGAGCACCGTCGCCTGCTGGTATGCGCGCTCGGGACCATACCGTCACGGCGCGCACTGGAATGTACTGGAGGAGGCACTGTACCTGGCATTCGAAAGCAGGATGACCGACCCGCTCGTGCCTGCCAAATGCGGGTTGACGACGGCGGAGGTCACGGTGACCGGATCGCGCTGACGCAATGGCGCACGGTTCGGCTCACGGTTCATGAACGGACAAAGGGAAGGAGGCGTTTCATGTGTGGCATCGTCGGCGCGGTTGCGCAACGGAACATCGTTCCGATTCTGATCGAAGGTTTGCGCCGCCTCGAATATCGAGGCTACGATTCATGCGGCGTGGCGACCGTCGTCGACGGCCACGCGCGCCGCGAACGCAGCGTGTCGCGCGTCGCGGATCTCGACGCGCACGTGCGCAGCGCCGGGCTGTCCGGGACCACCGGCATCGCGCATACCCGCTGGGCGACGCATGGCGCGCCCGCAACCTGCAACGCGCATCCGATCTTCTCGCGCGACGAAATCGCGCTCGTGCACAACGGCATCATCGAGAATCACGAAGCGTTGCGCAGGCAACTGTCCGACGAGCACTACGAATTCGACGGCCAGACCGACACCGAGGTCGTCGCCCACCTGATCCACAGCAAGTATCGCGGCGACCTGCTCGCTGCCGTGCGCGATGCGACGTCGCAGCTGCACGGCGCGTACGCGATCGCGGTGTTCAGCAAGCATGAGCCGCAGCGGCTGATCGGCGCGCGTGTCGGCTCGCCGCTCGTCGTCGGCCTGAAGGACGACGAATGCTTTCTCGCGTCCGACGCGCTCGCGCTCGCCGGCATCACCGATCGCTTCATCTTTCTCGAGGAAGGCGACATCGTCGAGCTGACGCCGGGCGGCGTGCGAATTCTCGAGCGCGGCGGCACGCCGGTCGATCGCCCGATCCAGACCGTCTCGTCGACGCAGGGCGTGGTCGAGCTCGGGCCGTACCGGCATTTCATGCAGAAGGAAATCTTCGAGCAACCGCAGGCGGTGGCCGCGACCATTCCCGATGCGGGGCTGTTCGATCCGGCGGCCTTCGGCCCGGATGCCGCGCGGGCGTTCGAGCAGATCGACAACGTGCTGATCCTCGCGTGCGGCACGAGCCACTATTCCGGCCTGACTGCCCGCCGCTGGCTCGAGACGATCGCGCGCCTGCCCGCGCAGGTCGAGATCGCGAGCGAATACCGTTACAGCGACGCGCTCGCGCTGCCGAATACGCTGGTGGTCAGCGTGTCGCAATCGGGCGAGACCGCCGACACGCTCGCCGCGCTCAAGTACGCGCAGGCGCTCGGTCATGTCGACACGCTCGCGATCTGCAACGTGCCGACCAGCGCGATGGTGCGTCAGACCAGCCTGCGGTTCCTGACGCGCGCGGGCCCGGAAATCGGCGTCGCGTCGACCAAGGCGTTCACGACGCAGCTCGTCGCGCTGTTCATTCTCGCGGTGACGCTGGGCCGGCTGCGCGGCTATGTCGACGATGCGCAGCTCGCCCGCTATGCGACGCAACTGCGACGATTGCCGGACGCGCTCGAGGACGTGCTTGCGCTGGAGCCGCAGATCGAGCGCTGGGCGGTGGAGTTCTCGCGGCACGAGAATGCGCTGTTTCTGGGGCGCGGGCTGCATTACCCGATCGCGCTCGAAGGGGCGCTGAAGCTCAAGGAGATTTCGTATATTCACGCGGAAGCGTATCCGGCCGGCGAGCTGAAGCATGGGCCGCTCGCGCTCGTGACGCACACGATGCCGGTCGCGACGATCGCGCCGAACGACGCGCTGCTCGAGAAGCTCAAGTCGAACATGCAGGAGGTGCGGGCGCGCGGCGGTCAGCTTTACGTATTCGCCGATGCCGATACGCGGATCGACAACAGCGACGGCGTGTCGGTGCTGAGGATGCCGGATTACTACGGGCTGCTGTCGCCGATCCTGCACGTCGTGCCGCTGCAGCTGCTCGCCTATCACGCGGCGTGCCTGCGCGGTGCGGATATCGACAAGCCGAGGAATCTCGCGAAATCGGTGACGGTGGAGTGAGGGGAAGGGGGGCGACGAGGCTGCTTCGGCGCGATGCGGAGCAGTCTCGGAATGGCGGCGGGCAAACCGACGCGATTCGCGCCCGGCCGCCCCGTCCGTTACGATTTCGCGTCGTTAGCCGGAGCGTCGTCGTCGATGCGGAACACGATCGGATCGCGCGGATAGTGCTTGATATCCGGCGATAAAGCGTACCTGCCCTCGGTCCAGTAATACACGAAGGAAACGATCAGGATCGCCAGCGAAAAGGGCAGCGACATGCGCCCCCATGCCCAGAAGGCGAGAAGCCCGAGCGCGCCGATGATCGAAAAAGCGATCATGGCCGGGCGTCGTGCTGTTGCGAGCGGCTGCCAGGTTTCAGGGTGAATCCCGGCGGCGATGAACGTCCCCGGATTGAAACGCAGCCCCTGATGTGCCAGGCCGCACAGCAGCGCGACGAGCAGTTCGTGATGATTCTTGAAGCGAACGCAGCGGATGGCACTGTCGGCGTCGTAATCCACGAGACTCGTGCGCAGCGTGAATCGCGTCGCCGGTTCGCGCTTGGCACCGCGTCGCCAGAACTGGAAACTCGCCGGCCTCATGGTCACTCGGGATGCCGTGTCGTATTCGACGTCGCAGCGCAGGTCCTCGCTGGGTACGACTTCGTGCCATTCGATGTGCCGTTCCTGCTGCAGGGCTGCCGCATTCGAGCGCTTGCCGATGCCATATCGGAAGCCGGTTGCATCCACATGAAACCAGCCGCCAGTATTCCTCATGGCCCGAATGACGATGACCACCGCCCACGCGAGGCAGCCCAATATGCCGAGCCACAAAACGAATCCAATGAAGCCGCCTCGCGCGAAAGACGCATCGCCGAATGGCGCGGTGAGCAGCCCGACGAACATCGTGCCGAAAAACAGCAGGAAGCCGATATTGATCAGATAGGTATTGAACAGGTCGGGAATTCCATCACACGATGGAATCTGCCGAAGATGCGCCGGTAGCGTAATGACGCGCGGCTGTGCACCGGTGCCCTGTCTTGATTGATTCGACGCGTCGGCGATGCCGGACGACAAGGTGCCGTCTGAGCGGGTAGTCATGGCGCGTGGCCCTTTCCGGAGGAGGTGTTCTGGAGATCGACGATTGATCAGATGGTAGTCGATCTCGCGGAATGGCTCGCATCCCGAATGCGGAATTCGCACGAAGGCGGAAAAATCCGGCACATTGTTCGCGCCTATGTCGAAAATCGGTTCGACGACGGCGGCCGGGTATCGCGGCTGTTCACGAAGCGGTGGCATCACGCCGCCACATTCATGCGAAGATTAACCCTCCGTCCGACCACCGAAGCCGAGACCGTCGTGATCCGATCGAACCCCGAGGGCAATCCGCAATCCGGTCATCCGCCGTGGATGTCCGTCGCGCTGGCCGAGCTGGGCATCCGCCGTTTCCCGCCCGGCAGCATCAATCCGCGCATCGTCGAATACAACAACCACACGAATCTCGTCGGCTACGACGACAAGATTTCGTGGTGCTCGTCGTTCGTCAACTGGTGCATGACGCATGCCGGCATTCGCGGCACGGGGTCGGCGCTCGCGCGTTCGTGGCTCGAGTGGGGTCGGCCGCTGAAGCGCCCGGTGTACGGCTGCATCGCGATCCTGACGCGCGACGATCCCGCGAGCTGGAAGGGCCACGTCGGGTTCTATCTGCGTCATGACGACGAGCACGTGCATCTGTTCGGCGGCAATCAGCTGGACGAGGTGCGTGAACTCGCGTATCCGCTGAGCGAGGTGATCGGATACCGGTGGCCCGACGCCGGCTGATCGCGCCGCCGGCCCGGCACCCCGTGCATGCACGGGCCACGGCGCCGGCGTCGCAGGGTGGCCGCGGTCAGTCCTTCGCGACGGCGACGGCCACGGCTTGCGTGTCCGTCCCGCCCGCCGCATCGTTCCTGCTCCATCCACCGCCAAGCGACCGATACAACGCGACCGCGGCCAGCGCATGCTCGCGCCTCACCTGATTGAGCGCATCCGAGTCCCGCAGATAGACCTCCTGCGCGGACAGCACATCCAGAAAATCCGTCGCGCCGCCCTTGTAGAGCTGATTCGCCAGCCCGAGCGCCTTGTTCGACGCCGCGAGCGCGCTGTCGAGCCGCCGTGTCGCTTCATCGCTGCTGACGAGGTTCGCGCGCGCATCCTCGACTTCCCGCAGCGCCTGCAGCATCGTCTGCCGCAAACCGAGTTCCGACTCGCGCATCCGGCTTTCGCTCTGCGTGATGTCGGCCGTGATCCGCCCCGCGTTGAAGATCGGGCTGGTCGCGCTCAACGCCGCGCTGAACAGGTTGTCGGTCAGCGTCGGCAACCCGAGGTACGACGCGGCAAGAATCCCGTCCGCCAGGTTCAGCGAGAACTTCGGATACCGCTCGGCCTTCGCGACACCGACCTGCGCCGCGCGCCGTTCGACCTGCGCGTAAGCAGTGAGCACATCGGGCCGTCGCAGCAGCGCCTGCGAAGGCAGCGTGGTGGGCGACCCGGCTGGCGGCGCGGGGATCGCGCCGCCCTGCGCGAGCACGAGCCGGTCGACCGACTCGGGCGTGCGGCCCGAATACACGGCGATCAGGTTGAGCTGATGCGCGATCTGCGCCTGCGTCGGCGGAATCCGCGCTTCGAGCGCATCGAGCTGGTTCTGCGCGCGCGTGACGTCGAGTTCCGTCGACAGTCCGAACGCCTGGCGCTTGCGCGTGAGCTCGAGCGCATGCTGACGGATCGCCGCGTTGTCCTGCAGGATCTTCAGTTCCTGCTGCGCCCAGCGCAGGTCGACGTACGCGGACGCCGCATCGGCCGCGAGCGCGAGCCGTATCGCATCTTCCGCATGCTGTTGTCCGACCAGCTCGGCTTGCGCGGCCAGCAGGTCGAGCCGTTCGCCGCCGAACACGTCCGGCGACCAGCTCAGCGCGAGCCCGATGCCGGCCTGCCGCACGTAGCCGAGCGGCGGCGGCGTGTTCTGGCGCGCGTCGGACGCATGCGCGGTCGCGTCGAGTTCGGGCAGCAGCGCCGCGCGCTTCTGCACGGTCAGCGCCTGCGCCTGCTTCACGCGCTCGGTGGCGGCCTGCAGATCGAGGTTGCCGTCGAGCACGGTCGCGATCAGCCGGTCGAGCACGGGATCGTGGAACCGCGCCCACCACGCGGCAGCGTCGATGTCCGCGCGCGGCACGTCGGTGTCCCACGCGGCGGGCGCGAGCGATTGAACGGAATCGTGCAGCGCGGGATGCTGCGCGGGCTGCACCGCGCAGCCGGCGGCGAACGCGCTGACGGCCAGCGCGACGAGTAGCTTTTTCATCAGAATTTGCTCCGAGAAACCCCGTCATTTCCCCCAAGGGGACTTCCTTCGGGGCGGATGGCGGGAAGGAAAGGCGTGCTGTTGACAGGCAGCTTCTTCCACGGGTTAGGATCACCGGCATGATTCTTGTCTACCGCTACCGCGTGAAGTCGCTCAACGGACTGCTTAACAAGCAGAGCCGTGCGGTGAACTACGTCTGGAACTTCTGCAACGACACGCAGAAGCACGCGCTCAAGTGGAGCAAGAAGTGGCCGACGGGATTCGATCTGAACGTGCTGACGACGGGGAGCAGCAAGGCGCTCGGCATTCACTCCGGCACGGTCAATGCAACGTGCGAGCAATACGCGAAGTCGCGCAGTCAGCGCCGTCGACCCTACCTGCGCTATCGCGGCAGGAAATCGCTGGGCTGGGTGCCGCTGAAGGGCCGTGACCTGAAGCGCGAGGGTGACGCGTTCCGTTTCGCCGGCAACACGTTTCGCGTGTTCAACAGCCGACCGCTTCCCGAAGGCAAGATCAAGGACGGGACCAACTTTGCGCAGGATGCACGCGGCAACTGGTTTCTCAACATCGTGATCGAGATGCCCGATGTGCAGGCCCGCCCGGTCCGTTCCGGTGTTGGCATCGATCTCGGCCTGAAAGACTTTGCCACACTTTCGACGGGCGAGAAGCTGCCCAATGACCGATTCGGCCGACGCGCGGCGGAGAAACTGGCGAAAGCGCAACGGGCGCGAAAGCACAAGCGACATATCGCGAAGCTGCACGCCAAGGTGGCGAATGCCCGTGCCGATTTCCAGCACAAGCTCGCGCTCGATCTGGTGCGGCGTTTCGATTACATCGCGGTTGGCAACGTGTCGGCCGTCAAACTTGCCAGAACCAGGATGGCGAAAAGCGTCTACGACGCGTCCTGGTCGTCCTTCCGAAACAAGCTCCGCTACAAAGCGATCGCGCACGGAGCCACGTTTGAGGAAGTCGACGAAAGCGGTTCCACCCAGCCCTGTTCGGCGTGCGGGTCGAGAGACAGCACGACGCGGCCGAAAGGTATCGCGGGGCTGCGAGTAAGAGAGTGGGCCTGCAGTGAATGTGGTGTCGAGCATGATCGAGATACCAACGCTGCGCTGAACATTCTCCGATGCGGACGTGCATCGCCAGGTGTGGGAATCACCTGCCTTTAGGCGGGTGAGGACGTCAAGACGATGACCTCGGCTTCAGTGCGCGTCCGGCGGCGGCGCGTTCAGGTTAATGGGACGGGAAAACGCGACGGCGATCAGCGCGACGATGAAGCACAGCGACAGCGCGTAGTACGCATCCGCGTAGGTGAGCGTCAACGCTTCGCGATAGATCAGGTGGTGCAGGTTCGCGAGGCCGGCCTGGGCGGTATCCAGCGTGTTGCCGGCCACCGAGGTCCAGTACGCTGCCTGGCGATCGAGCAGCGACGCGACCTGCGGCTCGCCGGCGCTCACGTGCTCGTTCAGGCGCAGGTAGTGAAAGTTCAGCCGGTCGTTGAGGATCGTCGCGCTCACCGCGATGCCGATCGCGCCGCCCAGGTTGCGCATCAGGTTGAACAGGCCGCTCGCCGATTTCAGCCGCGACTGCGGCAGCGAACCCAGCGCCATCGTCACGATCGGCGGCACGCTGAACTGCTGGCCGATGCCGCGCAGCGCCTGCGGCAGCAGCAGTTCCCGCCAGCCCCAGTCGTGCGTGATCGGCGTGTACAGGTAGCAGCCGAGGCCGAAGCAGACGAGCCCGAACACGAGCAGCGCGCGCATGCTGAAGTAGCGCGCGGCGAACGCATACGCGCAGAGCGCGAGCAGCTGGAACGCGCCGACCGACAGCAGCGCGATGCCGATCTGCAGCGAACTGAATGCACGCACCTGCGACAGAAACAGCGGCGTGAGGAACACCGTCACGAAGATGCCGATGCCCGTCACGAACGACAGCAGGCTGCCGATCCCGAAGTTGCGCACGACGAGCGCGCGCAGGTCGACGACCGGATCGTCCGCGGTCAGCGCGTGCACGATGAACAGGAAGCCGCAGATGCCGGAGATCCACGCGCAGATGACGATCGCGTCGTCGCTGAACCAGTTCTTGCGCGGGCCTTCCTCCAGCACGTATTCGAGGCAGCCGAGGAAGCCCGACATCAGCGCGATGCCGAGATAGTCGCCGCGCTTGAGGAGGCTCGGGTCGGGTTCGTCGATATGCACGTAGCGCGGCACCAGCACGGCCACGGCGATGCCCGGCACGAGGTTCAGGTAGAACAGCCAGTGCCACGACCATTGATCGGTGATCCAGCCGCCGATCACCGGCCCGATCGCCGGCGCGAGCGACGCGAGCGCGCCGATCGTCGTCGACGCGATCAGCCGCTGCCTGCCCGGGAACAGCACGAACGCGGTCGTGAACACGGTCGGGATCATCGCGGCGCCGAGCGCGCCCTGCAGCCCGCGGAACAGGATCATCGAGTTGATGTCCCACGCGAGCCCGCACAGCATGCTCGTGATCGTGAAGCCGACCGCCGACGCGGTGAACAGCCAGCGCGTCGACATCACCTTCGACAGCCAGCCCGACATCGGGATCACGATGATCTCGGCGATCAGGTAGGCCGTCTGCACCCACGACAGCTCGTCCTGGCTGGCGGACAGGCCGCCGCCGATGTCGCGCAGCGACGACGCGACGATCTGGATGTCGAGCGTCGCCATGAAGAAGCCGACGCACATCAGCGCGAACGCGAAGACGCGCTGCTTCGTCGGTTGCGACGCAGGGTCGCCGGAAAACGCGGTGGTCATGGTCGGCTCCCGTTCAGTTCGCGTGGTCGGTGTGCACCGTCACGCCTGCGGACAGGCCGGGGCGCAGCACGTGCTCGATGCCCGGTTGCGGATCGAGATGCACGCGCACCGGCACGCGCTGGACGATCTTCGTGAAGTTGCCGGTCGCGTTCTCGGGCGGCAGCACGCTGAAGGTCGCGCCGGTCGCGGGCGCGAGGCTGTCGACGCGGCCGTGCAGGCGCGTGCTCGACGCATCGAGCGTGACGTCGACGCGATCGCCCGCGCGCATCTTGCGCAACTGGTCTTCCTTGAAGTTCGCGTCGATCCACAGCCCCGACGCGGGCACGACCGTCAGCAGCGGCACGCCGACATTCGCGAGCATCCCGACGCGGCTCGTACGGTTGCCGACGTAGCCGTCGACCGGTGCGCGGATCGTCGTGTACTCGACGTTCAGCGCCGCGACGCGTTGCGCGGCGAGCGCCGTGTTCACGCGGGCCCGCGCATCGGCGAGCTGCGCGCCGAGCACGTCGAGCTGCCGCTTGGACGCGAGCAGCGCGGCGTCGCTGCGGGCGACGGCCGCATCCGCCTTCGAATAGTCGGCATCCGCGCGCTCGACGATCTGGTTCGACACCGCATCGGATTTGACGAGTTCGCGGTAGCGCACGCGGTCGGACGACGCACGCGTGAGCTCGGCCGACGACGCATTGCGGTCCGCTGCGTGCTGGCCGATCACCGCGTATTGCAGCTGCTGCTTCGCTTCGAGTTCCGTCACGGCGGAGCGCGCGCTGTCGACTTCCGCGTCGGCCTGCGCGAGCTTCGCATCGTAGTCGCGCGCATCGAGCTGCACGAGCACGTCGCCGGCCTTCACGCGCTGGTTGTCGGTCACGAGGATCTTGTCGACGAAGCCGTTCACCTTCGGCGCGAGCACGGTGACGTCGCCGCCGACATACGCATCGTCGGTGCTTTCCTGGAAGCGCAGCACGAACAGCCAGTCGAGCGCGGCCGCGGCCACGACGACGACCACGGCGCCCACCGCGATGCGCATCCACGGCACGCGGCGCTGCTGCTTCGCGGGCGGGTCGATTGTGGCTGCTTCACGGGAAGCAGCGGCTTGGGTCGTTTCCATCGATTCACCTATGTATATGCACTTATTAAAACGATCGACGATGTCGCATCGATCGGGAAAGGGGCTAGCGCTCCGGCAGGTTGTGCGTGATCCGAAACAATTCGTCTCTGAGGCGGGCCGCCTGGGTCGACCCGAACCGCTGCTCGAATGCTTGCTGCGCGGCGAGCCAGTGCACATGCGCGTCGGCGATCCGGGCCTCGCCGTGCTCGGTCAGCGCGAACGTCTGGCGGCGGCAACGCGGCTCCATCCGGCCCGTCACGAGCGCCGCGCCGATCAGCGGCTTGAGCGCGCGCAGGAGCGCCGTGCGCTCGATCACCAGCACCGCCGACAGCGTCGCCATCGTCAGGCCCGGGCGCTCCCGCAGCAGCGCGAGAATGCTGTACTGCGACGGCGTGACGCCCGCCCGCGACAGATAGCGCTCGTAGAACTGCGAGATTCGCCGCGCGGCCTGCCGGATCGCGAAGCAATCGTCATCGGTGAGGGTGGTCGTGTGCATGTGCACATATTAGGTGGCGAGGCGGCCTGAAGCGAGGGTCGGGGCGGGATCAGATTGGTGTCGTGGCTGTACCAATCGGCGGCCGGACGGCGCGTTTTCGCGCCGGATCAGGCGGCGGCAGGAACAATCCGGCCTTGGTGGTCGCAGTACGCGGCCGTGTAGTCGATGAACGCCTTGACCTTCGCGGGCAGCAGCGCGCGGTTCGCGTAAGCGAGCTTGATCTCCACGAACGCGTCGACCAGATCGGCGCCTTCGAGCAGCTGCACGAGCGCGCCCGACGCGAGTTCGGCCTCGACGAGCGTTCTCGGCACGACGCCGATGCCGAAGTCGTGCATCACCATTTCACGGTTGAACACGGGGCTGTTCGACGAGATGTCGAAGCTCAACGGCACGGTCAGTGTGTCGCCGTCGACGCGGAACGACAGCGCGGGCCGGCGCAGCGACGGCGACAGCGGCACGAACGCATGCTCGGCGAGCGCGGCCGGCGTCTCCGGACGCGGATGCGCGCGCAGATACGCGGGCGTCGCGACGATCACCACCGGAATGCGTTCGACCAGGCGCACCACGGTCGTCTCGCTCGTCAGCATGTACGGCACGACGATGCCGATGTCGTAGCCTTCGCCGACGAGGTCGACCGGGCGCTCGGTCAGCGTGACGTCGAGGCGCACCTTCGGATGCGCGGCCTTGAAGCCGGCGATCAGCGGCACGAGCCGGTTCAGCGCGGCCGTCGTGTGCGCGACGAGGCGCAGCAGCCCCTCGGGCTCGCGCGTGTGCGACTGCGCCTGCGCTTCCAGCGAGTCGAGTTCGTCGAGCACGGCCGCGCAACGTTCGTAGATGCGCTCGGCGGTTTCGGTCAGTGAGACCTGGCGCGTGGTCCGGTGCAGCAGGCGGCTGCCGAAGCGCGCCTCGAGATCCGCGACCGCCCGCGACACGACCGGCCGCGCGAGGCCGTGCATGTCGGCGGCGCGCGTGAAGCTGCGCATTTCCACCACCGACCGGAAGATCCGCAGCTTGTCGATGTAGTCCATGTTCGTCTCCTCGCGGCGATGGCGGCGCGCGGTGAAAGCGGCCGGCCCGGCCATGTTACGGCGGAGTGTACATTGACTTTATGCATATGCACATATAAATTGCCAAGCATGAACGATATCGAGATCGCCCAAGCCTGCAATTGCCTCGCGCTGCGCCAGGCGGCGCGCTTCGTCACGCAACTCTACGAGCGGCATCTGGCCCCGGTCGGGGTCACGCCCGCGCAGTTCTCGATCATGGCGAACCTGTCGCGCCGGCCCGGCCTGGTGATGAGCGAGCTTGCCGATACGCTGGTGATGGACCGCACCACGCTGTTGCGCGCGCTCAAGCCGCTGCAGCGCGACGGATTCGTCGCCGCGGCCGCGTCCGAGCATGACGCACGCGCGCACTCGCTCAGCCTGACGAAGCTCGGCGAGCGCACCTACGCGCAGGCGAAAGCCGCGTGGCAGGCCGCGCAGGACGAGTTCGAGACGCAGTTCGGCCGCGACCGGGCGAAGGCGCTGCGCGACGAGCTGTTCAGCGTGACGGCGCAGCGATAACCGCAACGCGCGGTAGTATGACAAAAGCGATCCGGACCCGCCGGACGAGACACCAGGAGCACCCCCCATGCTGCAGTTGAGCGAGCGCGACGACGCGATGTTGCGCGGCGCATTCGGCGACGGCGTCGCACGCGCGATGCGGATCGTCATGCGCACGGCCGAGGTCATGTCGGCGCCGCACCTGATCGACATCACGTCCGCGCATATCGACGGCTGCCTTTACCACGGCCAGACGAGCCTCGACTTCGTCGAGTATTTCGTCGACACCGGCGCGCAAGTCGCGGTGCCGACCACGCTGAACGTCGGGTCGCTCGACCTGATCCATCCCGAGCTGTATCACGGCGACCGCACGATCGAGCGCGACGCCCGCAGGCTGATGGATGCGCATCTGCAGCTCGGCTGCGAATCGAGCTTCACGTGCGCGCCGTATCAGCTGAAGCATCGTCCGCGCCTGGGCGAGCAGATCGCGTGGGCCGAATCCAATGCGATCGTGTTCGCGAATTCGGTGCTCGGTGCGCGTACCAGCCGCTATGGCGACTTTCTCGATCTGGCCGCGGCGATTACGGGGCGTGCGCCGTATGCGGGCCTGCACGTCGAATCGAATCGCGCGGCGCGGATCGTATTCAACGCGCCGGACTTCCGCAACCGGCCGTCGCGCGACATCTATTTCGCGGCGCTCGGGTTGCTGATCGGCAGGATCGCGGGCGCGATCGTGCCTGCGATCGTCGGGCTGCCCGCTGACACCACCGAAGACGAACTCAAGGCGCTTGGCGCGGCCGCCGCATCGAGCGGGGCCGTCGCGCTGTTCCATGCGGTGGGCGTCACCCCGGAGGCGCCGACGCTCGACGCCGCGTTGCACGGGCAAGCGGCGCAGCGAACGGTCGATGTCGCGATGGCCGATCTCGACGAGATCCGCCGCACGCTGAATCATGGCGCGGCCGGCGATGCGCTCGTCGCGGTCGCGCTCGGCACGCCGCATTTTTCGCTGGCCGAATTCCGCACACTCGACGCGTTGCTCGATCAGTTCGACGGCAAGCCGAAGTGCGATTTCTACGTGAACACGAGCCGCTTCATCCTGTGGGAGCTGGGCGAGCTCGGGCTCGCCGGCAAATTCGACGCGCGCGGCGTCCAGATCGTCGTCGATACCTGCACGTACATCACGCCGGTGATGAAACAGCTGTCGGGCCTGGTGATGACCAACTCGGGGAAGTGGGCGTCGTATGCGCCCGCGAACATCGGCGTCACGGTCGCGTACGGCAGCATGCGCGAGTGCGTGCGCTCCGCGTTCGAAGGAAAGGTGCGATTCGATGACTGAAGCAACGATGAGGCAACTGACGGGCGACACGCTCGTGCCGGGCAGCGCATGCGCGAACACGATCGTGCTCGACAAGCCGCTCAGCTTCTGGGGCGGCTACGATTCGGGCGCGGGGCGGATCGTCGATCGCGGGCATCCGCAGGCCGGCGCGAGCCTGGCCGGCCGGATCATGGTGATGCCGCACGCGAAGGGTTCGAGTTCGAGCAGCAGCGTGCTCGCGGAAGCGGTGCGCAACGGCACGGGGCCGGTCGGGATCGTGCTGAAGGAGCGCGACCTGATCATCTCGATCGGCGCGATCGTGGCGGCGGAGCTCTATGCGATCGCGGTGCCGGTGGTTTGCGTGACGGACGACGTGTATGACGCGATTGTCGCGGCGACCGGCGAGGTGCGGATCGAGGCACTCGAAGGCGATGGCGGCGCGCGGATTGACGTCGGCAGCTGACCTTCCCGCTTATTCGCGTGCCGGATCGCCGGCCGCTTCCCGATAGGCACTTGGCGTCTGCCCGGCCCACCGTCGGAATGCGCGCGTGAAATTCGCCGGGTCGGTGAATTGCAGCCGCTCGGCGATCGTCTTCAGGTCGAGGTCCGAGGCAGCGAGCAACTGCCTCGCATCGCGAAACCGCGCTTCGTCGAGCAGTTGCCGGTAGCTCGACCCGGCTTCCTCGAGCCGGCGCCGCAATGTGCGGGTCGACACGAGCAGCGCGTCGGCGAGCGCCTCCGGGCTCGAATAGTCGCCGGCCGTGCGCGCCAGTTCCGCGCGCACGCGCTCGACCAGATCGCCTTCCTCCTGGCGTACCTGCGCATACTCGCGCTCGACCTGCACGAGCGCCTGCCGATGTGCGACTTCGTCGGCGAGCGGCAGCGGCCAGTCGAGCACGTCGCGCGCGATCCACAGCGCATTCGCCGCACAGCCGAATTCGACCGGCGGCAACTGGTCGCGATAACGCGCGAAATAGCCGGGCTCCGGCCACGCGAAGCGCAACGCGATCGGCGGCGACGCGCGCCCGGACCACTGCGAGATATTTTGCGCGAGCCCGGTCAGCACGAACTCGAACATCACGTGATGCTGCAGCACGGGGCTCGCCTGCACGCCGTGCAGTTCGAGTGTCGCGCCGTGTTCGTCCTCCGCGTAGGTCAGACGATATTGGCGATTGCGCATCCGGAAGTAGCGCTGCGTGACGACCAGCGCGTCGCGGATGTCCCGCGCGGTCAGCGTCGCATAGCCGAGGAAGCCGTGCACGGTCGGCTTCAGCAGCAGCCCGAACGCGAGCCCGATGCCCGGATCGCCGCCGATCTCGATCGCGTTGAGCACGAGCCGGCCCCATTGCGACGGCGCGACGCGTGCGTCCGGTTCGGCCAACACCGCGTCGCGCAGCCCGGTGCCTGCGCGCACCGCGGCCAGATCGACGCCGCGCGCGGCCAGCGCCTGCAGCAGCAGGCGCGTATAGGCGACCGGAATCGTCGGCCGGCGGAGCCCGAGGTGATCCTTGCGTGACGGGGAGGTCATGTCGATTTGGCCGGAAATGACAAGCATTATGGCTGTTTGCCCCCTCACGTTCAAGGCGGCGCGCGCCTACGATGACACCCATCGCTTACCGGCAGACTCATCATGACGACCCCCTTTCCCCACCTGCTCGCACCGCTCGACCTCGGCTTCACCACGCTGAAGAATCGCGTGCTGATGGGCTCGATGCACACGGGCCTCGAGGACAGCCGCAAGACGCTGCCGCGGCTCGCCGACTATTTCGCCGAACGTGCGCGCGGCGGCGTTGGCCTGATCGTGACCGGCGGCTTCGCGCCGAACGTGGCCGGCTGGACCAAGCCGTTCGGCGGCACGCTGATGACGTCCGCCGGCGCGCGGCGCCATCGCGTGATCACCGACGCCGTGCATGCGGACGACGGCAAGATCGCGCTGCAGATCCTGCATACCGGCCGCTACGGCTACCACCCGTTCGCGGTCGCGCCGTCGAAGATCAAGTCGCCGATCTCGCCGTTCGCGCCGCATGAGCTCAGCGCGCGCGGCGTCGAGCGGCAGATCCGTGCGTTCGTCCGCTGCGCGCAGCTTGCGCGCGAGGCCGGCTACGACGGCGTCGAGATCATGGGCTCCGAGGGCTATCTGATCAACCAGTTCATCTCGATGCATACGAACAAGCGCAGCGACCAGTGGGGCGGTTCGTATGAAAACCGCATCCGCCTGCCGATCGAGATCATCGAGCGCACGCGCGCAGCGGTCGGGCGCGACTTCATCCTGATCTACCGGCTGTCGATGCTCGACCTGATTCCGGACGGCAGCGACTGGCGCGAGACCGTGCAGCTTGCGAAGGCCGTCGAGCGCGCGGGTGCGACCATCATCAACACGGGGATCGGCTGGCACGAGGCGCGCGTGCCGACCATCGCGACGTCGGTGCCGCGCGGCGCGTTCGCGTGGGTGACCCAGAAGATGAAGGGCGAGGTCGGCATCCCGCTCGTGACGACCAACCGGATCAACCGGCCCGAAGTGGCCGAGCAGATTCTCGCGGACGGCTGCGCGGACATGGTGTCGATGGCGCGTCCGCTGCTCGCGGATGCCGAGTTCGTCGTCAAGGCCGCGCAGGGCCGCGCCGACGAGATCAACACCTGCATCGGCTGCAACCAGGCGTGTCTCGACCACGCATTCAAGAACAAGATCGCGTCATGCCTGCTGAACCCGCGTGCCTGCCACGAGACGGAACTGGTCTACACGCGAGTGCAGCAGCCGAAGCGCATCGCGGTCGTCGGGGCGGGGCCGGCCGGGCTCGCGTGCTCGACCGTGCTCGCGCAGCGCGGCCACCACGTCGACCTGTTCGACGCGGCCGCGGAGATCGGCGGCCAGTTCAACATGGCGAAGCGGATCCCGGGCAAGGAAGAGTTCGATGAAGCGCTGCGTTACTTCGGCCGCCAGGTCGAGCTGACCGGGGTGAACCTGCACCTGAACCGCCGCGTCGACGCGAGCGACCTGATCGCGGGCGGCTATGACGAGATCGTGCTCGCCACCGGCGTGGCGCCGCGCGACCCGAAGATTCCCGGGCAGGACGGGCCGAACGTGCTCAGCTATATCGACGTGCTCGCCGGCAGGCAGCCGGTCGGCCGGCGTGTCGCCGTGATCGGCGCGGGCGGCATCGGCTTCGATGTCGCCGAGTATCTGGTGCAGGACGGCGAATCGCCGACGCTCGATCTGGACGAGTGGAAAGCGGAGTGGGGCGTGACCGATCCGGCCGCGACGCGCGGCGGCGTGACGCGCGCGCAGGTCGGGGCGCCCGCGCGCGAAGTGACGCTGCTGCAACGCAAGGCCGCGCCGCTCGGCAAGGGGCTCGGCAAGACGACCGGCTGGATTCACCGCGCGACGCTGAAGATGAAGCAGGTGAAGATGATCGGCGGCGTGAACTACGAATTGATCGATGCGCGCGGGTTGCACGTGTCGTACGGCGAACAGCGCACCGATCACGAACTGATCGAAGCCGACACGATCGTGCTGTGCGCGGGGCAGGAACCGCAGCGCGCGCTGCTGGTGCCGCTGCAGGCAGCCGGACGGTCGGTGCATCTGATCGGCGGCGCGGAGCTGGCGGCCGAACTCGATGCGAAGCGTGCGATCGATCAGGGTTCGCGTCTCGCCGCGCGGCTGTAACGGGCAATCGTTCCGGGTTTCGGGACGGCGCGCGTCGCGCGGCGGTGCCTTGCCTGCGCGACGGCGCGCGGTTTTCCGCCCGATGATTCGTCAGGCCGGGGCACGCCGACGGCGCGGAATCGATGTGCCGCGCGCCATGCGACGCGACGATTCCGGCACGCTGCCATCTGCCATCTGCCATCTGCCATCTGCCATCTGCCATCTGCCATCTGCCACCGGCCACCGGCCACCGGCCTGCGTGCGTCAGGCCGCTTCGGCCCGTTCCTCCTCTTCCGCTTCCAGCATCGCCTTGACGATCAGGTAGACGGCCGGCAGGTCGTCGTCGTCGCGACGCCAGTCGACCGGCTCCTCGACGTCCGCCGCGACCAGCCGGCTGTCGCGCAGGCGGATGAACGCGTCGACGACGGTCGGATCGTTGCGGCTCAGGAAACCGGCGTTCGAGAACGCGAGTTCCTCGACGTTCAGCAGCGCCTGCCAGCTCATCGTGCGGACGGCGGCCGGATGCGTGCGGCGTCGCAGGCCGAGCGCGCGCTGCGCAGGGCCGCCGACGACACGCTGCAGATCGACGACCGCGCGCTGCGCGGCACGCTCGAAGTGGCCGGGGTTGAAGCCGGGTTGCTCGGGATCGAATGCGGATGACTGGAACATGGTCGCCTCACAAAAGTCCGTCCGTCATGGGTGACGGAATTCGGGTCAAATGGTGCAAAAGCACTGTAAATATATACAGTGTTCGGGGCGGTTTCAAGTCCTGAATGAATACGCGTGTGCCGCGGCCCGTTTCGGACGATGGAAAGTGCGGTTGCGCTCGTGCCGCGAGCGATTCATAGCGACGCGGCGATCGTCTCGCGCAACCATCGATGCGCGGGATCGCGATGCACGCGTTCGTGCCACAGCATCGACATCTCGTAGCCGGGGACTTCGACCGGCGCTTCCACGACGCGTAACGCGGGCGTGTTGCGGACCAGCCGCTCCGGCAGCATGGCGACGAGATCGGTGCTGGCGACGGCCGACATCACGAACAGGAAATGCGGAACCGACAGCACGACACGCCGCGCCGCGCCCGCTTTCGCGAGGGCTTCGTCCGTCACGCCGAAAAAGCCGCCGCCGTCGGGCGACACGATCACGTGTTCCAGCGCGCCGAACTGCGCGAGCGTCGGGCGCCGCTTCAGCTTTGGATGACCGGCGCGGCCGACGAGCACGTATCGCTCGACGAACAGCGGCAGGCGCCGCATGCCTTCCGGCGACGCTTCGGTCATATGGAAGGCCAGGTCGATGCCGTTTCGCTCCGCGTCCTGCTCGATGCGCGGCGGCACGAGTTCGACGACGGCGAGCCGTGCAGCGGGGGCGGCCGAACGCAGCGTGTTCAGCGCGGGCAGGACGATCGTCGATTCGCCATAGTCGGTCGCGGCCACGCGCCACGTGTTCGTCGCGGTCGCCGGATCGAACGGCGTCGCCGTCAGCACCGCCCGCTCGAGTGCGTCGAGCGCGTCCCGCAGCGGCTCGCGCAGCGTTTCGGCGCGGGCGGTCGGCCGCATCCCGCGTGGCCCCGGCAGCAGCAGCGGATCGCCGAACAGGTCGCGCAGTTTCTGCAACTGCACGCTGACCGACGGCTGCGACATGTTCAGTTTTTCGGCCGCCCGCGTGACGTTGTGCTCGGCGAGCAGCACGTCGAGCGTGACCAGCAGGTTCAGGTCCAGTCGTCTGAGATTGTTCATGGCTATACCTGGAATATCGGGAATTCATTTCCAATATACCGTTGGCGCCGGCATCCTGCAGTCATTCAATCAACGGAGCAGTGAACATGAATGTGCTGATCGTCTATGCCCATCCCGAACCGCGCTCGCTCAACGGCGCGTTGCGGGACTTCGCGGTCGAGCATCTCGAAGCGGCGGGTCATGCCGTGCAGGTGACCGATCTATATGCGATGAACTGGAAGTCGGCATTCGACGCCGATGACGTGACCGACCGTGCGCCCGACGCGCGTTTCGATCCCGCGCTCGATTCGAAGCGTGCGTTCGAGACGGGCACGCAGCGCGACGACATCGCGCGCGAACAGGACAAGCTGAAGTGGGCCGACGCGGTGATCCTGCAGTTTCCGCTGTGGTGGTTCTCGATGCCGGCGATCATGAAGGGCTGGGTCGAGCGTGTGTATGCGTACGGCTTCGCGTACGGCGTCGGCGAGCATTCCGACCAGCATTGGGGCGACCGTTACGGCGAGGGCTCGCTGGCGGGCAAGCGTGCGATGGTGATCGTCACGACGGGCGGCTGGGAGTCGCACTACAGCGCACGCGGCATCAACGGGCCGATCGACGACGTGTTGTTTCCGATCCAGCACGGAATTTTGTATTACCCGGGGTTCGACGTGCTGCCGCCGTTCGTGATCTATCGGACGGGACGGATGAACGACGTGCGCTTCGACGAAACGCGCGCGGCGCTCGGCAAGCGTCTCGACGAACTGTGGACCGCACGGCCGATTCCGTTCCGGCGGCAGAATGCAGGGGACTACGAAATTCCGGCGCTGACGCTGAAGGCCGGGATCGCGCCGGAGAAGGTGGGGTTTGCCGCGCACCTCGCGCACGAGCAGTGAGGGTGTGCGATCACGGCCGGTCGATGCGCCGTTCGATGCGCAGGCGGCCCGGCGGTTCGAAGTAGGTGCCGAAGCGTACGAGTCCCGTGTTCTTCAGGTGGCAGGTCATTTCGAAGCTAACCAGGATGCCGGGATCGCGGTTGTCGACGATCGCGACGTCGATCGAACGGATGCGCGGCTCGTACTTCAGCAGCGTGGCTTCCATCTGCTGCTTGAGCAAATGCGCCGACGCGGGCAATGCCTTGTAGATGTTCGTGAGGTCGGGCAACCCGTAGTCGGGCAGGTGCTTGAGCGCGCCGGCCCGCGTATTGAGAATGCGGCGCACGTTCTGCTGCACGCTCAGGCATTCGAGCGTCCGGTCGTCGTAGGCGCCGATCGGCTCGCCGTCGATCTGGCCGAGTAGCATGTCGTAGAGGGAGGGGCCGGCGGTCATCGGTGGTTCGGTTGCTCGATGCGAGCATCGATCGTGGCCGGGGCATCGACGAAATCGATCGTCAACGCGCCTTCCAGGCCTGTCGACAGCAGGATGTGTCGAGGCGTGACACCCGTTGCCATCCGGGCAAGCAGCTCACGGGATACGACGGGCAGCACGCGCTGGTTCAGGAACGCATCGACGCCTCGTGCGCCGGATTCCCGCGACACGCAGTGCTGCGCGATCGATTCGATCAGATCGTCGTCGCACGTTAGCGTGACGGCGTGTTGCCGATGCAGGCGTTCGGCAATCTTGTCCAGTTTGATCCGCACGATCGATGCAAGCGCCGCGGCATCGAGCGGCCGATAGACGAGCGTCTCGAAGCGTGCGAGCAGCGCCGGCTGAAAATGCGCGACCAGCTGCGGATGAATGGCTTCGCGCAGGGCGACCTGCGTGATCGACGCGTTTTCGGCCGTCGCGTCGTCGATCTGCGCACTGCCGAGATTGGACGTCATCACGATCACGCAGTTGCGGAAATTAATTTCGCGCCCTTCGCCATCGCGCATCGTGCCGCGGTCGAACACCTGATAGAAAATATCGAGCACGTCGCGATGCGCCTTCTCCACTTCGTCCAGCAGCACGACGCTGTACGGACGCTGGCGCACGGCTTCGGTCAGCACGCCGCCGCGGCCGTAACCGACATAGCCGGGCGGCGAACCCTTGAGCTGCGATACCGTGTGCGCTTCCTGGTACTCCGACAGATTGATCGTCGTCAGCGCCGCAGTGCCGCCGAACAGCACGTCGGCGAGCGCGAGCGCCGTCTCGGTCTTGCCGACACCGGACGGCCCGGCGAGCAGGAATACGCCGAGCGGCGCGTGCTCGCTTTTCAGGCCGGCTTTGGCGGTGCGCAGGCTCTCCGCCAATGCGCCCATCGCATCGTTCTGCCCGATCACGCGTGTCGCGAGCGTCGACTCGAGCGCGAGCAGGCTCCGCAGTTCGTCCTCGACGAGATTGCCGACCGGTACGCCGGTCCATTCGGCGACCACGCGCGCGATCGATTGCGCATCGACGTCGGGGGAGATTATCGGCGACTTTCCTTGAGCGTTCGCCAGTGCATCGATCGCATTGATCACGTCAGCCGGATCAGGCGCGGGGTCGGCCGCACCACGAAGCGTGCGCACTGCATCGACGAGTTCGCGCTCCCGTGCGTACTGACCGAGCAGCGTGTCGGCGGTGTCGCGCATCGCGTCGTGCTCCGTATCGATCGCGGCACGGCGTTCCGCGATGTCGGTGATGCCGGCGCGGGCGTCCGCATCGAGCGCCGCGCGTTCCAGCTCGAGCGCCGCCAGCGCCGCATGCGCCTGTTGCAGTTCCGCCGGCGGTACGTCGAGTGCCATCCGCACGCGCGCGGCTGCCGTATCGATCAGATCCACGGCCTTGTCCGGCAACTGTCGCGCCGGAATGTAGCGGCGCGACAGGCGGACGGCCGCGACGATCGCCTCGTCGCGGATGTGAACCTCGTGATGGGCTGCATAGCGGCCGGCGAGCCCGCGCAGCATCAGGCAGGCTGCTTCATCGTCCGGCTCGTCGACCTTGACGACCTGGAAGCGCCGTTCGAGTGCCGCATCGCGTTCGAAGTATTGCTTGTATTCGGCCCACGTGGTGGCCGCGATCGTGCGCAACTCGCCGCGTGCGAGCGCCGGCTTGAGCAGGTTGGCGGCATCGGCGCCGCCTGCCGCGTTACCGGCACCGATCAACGTGTGCGCCTCGTCGATGAACAACAGGATCGGTGTCGTCGAAGCTCGCACCTCGTCGATCACGTTCTTCAGCCGTTGCTCGAATTCGCCCTTTACACCGGCGCCGGCCTGCAGCAAGCCGAGATCGAGCGTCAGGATGCGGGTGCCGCGGATCGTTTCCGGAACGCCGCCGTCGATCACGCGCAACGCGAGCCCCTCGACAAGCGCGGTCTTGCCGACGCCCGGTTCGCCGACCAGGATCGGATTGTTCTTGCGGCGGCGCGCGAGCACGTCGATCATCTGCCGGATTTCGCGGTCGCGTCCGAAGACGGGGTCGATCTCGCCGCGACGCGCCTTTTCGGTCAGGTCGAGTGTGTAGCGCGCGAGTGCGTCGTGCTCGATCGCGCGCGTGGGGGCAGGGTGTGCCGCGGCGGCCGACGTCGGTGTTCCAGTTGCGCGCAGATCGCCGGCCGAGTCGGCTTCGGGTACCGATATGGGTTCGTCAACTGCGTTTTCGCACGAGCGCCGCCCGAGCCGGGGCAGCACGCGACGAATCTGCGCGCTGGAGACGGACAGCAGCGGCCACGCACGCTGGGTGCGCAGGACATGAGGGGCGTCGACGATCGCTTGCAGCAGGTGCCCGGAACGAATCAAGTCGTCGGGATCGTCGGCCATCGCATGCGCCCACGCATCCTCCAGCACCGTGGCGAGTTGTCGCGACAGTGCCGGCATGCCGCGCAACGTGCGTGGCATGCGCTCGATCACGTCGATCATCGCATCCCAGACGGCGTCGATGTCGAGGTCGTAGTGGCGCAGCAGCGCGGGAATGTCGCCGTCGTCGGCTTCGATCAGCTTCAGCACCCAGTGCTCGACCGCGATTTCGTCCGCGAGCCGGGTCTGGCAAAGATTCGCCGCGGCTTCGAGTGCGCGCGTGCAGTGGGGATTGAGGCGGCGAATGAGATGGGAAGCGTCCCGGAGCGGCGGCGTCATGTCGGTATCGGATCAGGAAAGGAAGGGGGCGGGCGCCCGGAGGAGCGGAATCCCGCCGCGCAAGCGCGACGGATTCCGCCAGCCGGTCAATCCATCAGGAACGTTCGTTCCAGGTGTCCTTGTGGATGATGTTGCCGTCCTTGTACGACCACGTGATCGTCTCGTAACGCAGTTCCACGTCTTCGAGATGGTTGTGCTTCTCGTAGTCGGGGTTCTTGATGTCGAGCATCTTTGGCTTCACCGCGACGATCTTCACGTTGTCGAGCTTGGTGTTGAAGTATTCCTTTTCCTTGCCCGCGTCGTCGATCCGATACCACTTGATCTCGACCGACTTCAGCGTCTGGCCGCTCGTCACGGCCTTGTACAGATACGGCGTCGACGCGTCGGTCTCCTTCGTCAGCGTGATCGGCTTGTGCACGCGCGTGCCGGTCAGCTTGCCCGTATTGCCGTCGGTCGGAATGTGCACGCCATGATCGAACGCAACCAGTTCGACGCTACCCTCGCGATCCTGCACGGTTACCGAACCCTTGATGTCCGCGCCACCGTCGTCCTTGAGCCACATGTAGGCCGGAATTGCCATTTGTTCACTCCTTCTTCTTCGTACTGCGAATCGCCGGAACCGGATTCCGGCGCTGATAACCCCGGGGCGACTGCCCCGGGAACCCAAACGCGTGTTACTTCGCGGCGCCGGTCGGGACGACAGGCACCGGTGTATCGGGCACGAGCGTGATCTCGACCCGACGATTCTTCGCCCGCCCTTCCGGCGTGGCGTTGTCGGCAACCGGCCGCGTATCGCCGTAGCCCTGGATCGCGAACCGTGTCGGCGGGATGCCGGACGCTTCGACGAGCCAGTCGCGCACGGCCGACGCGCGATCGATCGACAGTTTCAGATTGCGATCGGGCCGACCCTGATCGTCCGCGTAGCCCGCAACGAGCACGCGTTTGCCCGGATGGGCCTTGATCAGTTCGAGCGCATCGACCATCGCGCGCGTGGTGCCCGTTCGGAGCCTTGCCTTGCCGCTGTCGAACAGCGACATGCTGTCCAGTGTGACGACGGCGGGCGGCGGCGGGGGCGGTTCGTACGACGCGATTGCGTCGTTGAGGATGGGCAGCAGCGGTGCGCCGCGATAGGTGCCGAACGACAGCCGGAGCGGCACGCCGACCCGTGCGTATCGGTCGAGCTGATCGCGGTCCGACGCAAGGATGCGGAGGGCGTCGCGTTTGGCCGCGTCGTGCGTGGCGGGGATACGGTTGTAGTGTTGGAGGTGCTCGCCGATGCGGGTCATCAACGCATCGTTGTTCTTTGCGGCTCCGCAGATGGCGGCGATTGCGGCGCAGGCGACGATCGCGATGACGTGCGCGGCGGCGGTGATGCGCGGCGACCGCCACGATCGGCGCGGCATCGCATCGATCAGCGGTTGCGGCAATGGCCATGGCGTCGACGACGCAGGCAGTGCGGCCGGGGCGATACCTGTCAGGCTGCGGACTTCACGTTCCCACGGTTGGCCGGGGCCGCTCGCCGGGCCGTGGTCGATCCAGCCGGCGCCGAACAACGGCCAGGGCGATGCGGGCTGGCGTCGATCCGTCAGCGTGTCGAACACGACGCGTCGAGTCCATCCGATCATCGATGCGACGCCGGCGGCGCGTGCCGCGACCGCCGGGCTCCCGTCGGCATGGAGGGCATCCGACTCGGCTGCGTCGATCGCGGTATCGAAGCGATGCATGTCGACGATGGCCGATCCGGTCGACATGCCATACCACCGGACCGCCGATTCGACGGCCGGCGGCGTCGCCGCGGCGTTTGCGTTCGAGAGCCGCTGATAGATGGCGACATAGCCCGGCAGCGCCGCGCCGAGCATGCGGGACGCATCAGCAACGGCCTGCCGGATCACGCGCAGCGACTGCGATAGCGTGTCGTCGTTCGCATGAAGGCCCGGCGCGACCGCCAGCACGACACAATCCGGCGCGTGACCGTCCCGCCACTGGCGGACCGCGACGGCAAGCCGGGGAAGATCCTGAGGGCGGTCGGCTCGCAACCAGATCGCGCCGTCGCCGACATGCACGAAACGCGACATGGCCGTATCGCGATCGAACAACGCGGACAGACCGTCGCCGGTGACGAGAGCGAGCGGCATTCTCGTGCGCAGCGCGACCGGCAGGTCGGCAGTCGCCGCGCCCAGTTGTGCAATCACATGAACGTTTCGTTCCCGGGCGCGCGTCAATCCGCGCGAATGCAGCCAGACGATCAGCGCGGAAAGCGTGACGACGATCGCCATCCATCCCCACATGACGCCGCGCTCGACGGGTACAACCCATCCGACGACGGCCAGTGCCAGTGCCGCGGACAGCGTCACGACCGTGCGGAGCGGATAGCCCAGGCCCGACAACGCCGCGCGTGCCGCATTGGAATCGGCGCGGGTTGCCGCCGTTGGGAGCATGGTGCCCGAACTCACGGTCGTTTCGCTTGCTGGACGAGTCGGGCCAGTTCGGCATCGAGGATCCGATCCCACGCGAACCAGACGAGTATCGCGATGACGCATGCCGTGCCCGCGATAACCCATGGCGACACATGCCTGAGCCGGTCCAGCAGTCGCGTGTTGGAGCGATCGGTGACGAACCCCGGGCGGACCGCCGGCCGCAATTGATCGATCTGCGCCACCAGCGCGGCGATCAGTGCCTGACGTTTCGCCTCACCATCATGGGCGCCCGCGGACGGCCCCGAGCGAGCGGCATACCGGCCACGGAATCCCAGGCCGAGAACGGCCGCGTAGCATTCGAGCAGGTCGACGTTCGGCGCGGGTTCGCGCATCCGGTAGTCGAGCCGCTCGTAGATGCGCGTGCCTGCATCGTGCGTGCCGAATCGCTCGACCTGCAGCGGCGTGGATTCCCAGTTCGCCTTGTCGGAAGCCGGCAGGTGCCGCAGTGCGGCTTCGTCGATCAGCCCGCACTGGGCGACGATGGCGTCGTCCCGTACGTCCACGGCAATGCCTTGCGCATCGAGCGCGGTCGCGAACTGTGCGACCAGCAGGCGGCACTGCTCACGCAGGCTTGCGGCATTGTCGACCTGGCCGCCGTTCGACAGGTGAGTGACGAGCAACGCGGTATCGCGCAGCAGCGCGCGCATCGAAGATCGATGTGCAGGACCGGATGAGGGATCGTGCGCAAGCAGCGCGGTTTCGTGACGCATGGAGGCGACGGCATTCATCAGCGCAGCACCGCATAAAGTTCGAGCGACGCGTCGGGAATCGACGCGGGAAGATAGATCTGGCAAGCGCGCGCGGCGAGCATCCGTGCATGCGCGGCGTCGTGCGCATCAAGCGCGAAATAGTGGTTGTCCAGCCGGACCGGTATGGCGCCGGGTACCCGCTGCACGGCTTTGAGCGGAATTCCCGCCACGGCGGAATTGACGATGTGCTCGACGTCGTCCGGTGCGCCGATCTTGCAGAGGTGCGGAAACTGTTCGACCAGCTCGAACGCCGGCAACGCGGCATTGACGGACAGATACCAGTCCGCGGCATCTTCGACGATGCGCTCGTCGCGGAACTGGCCGACCCAGGTCGTCGGTGTCGCATGCGAGAGCCCGATCGAGACGACGCGTGACGGGATGATCGCGTCGAGCAGATCGCGGATCAGCGATTCGAGCGCCGCGAATACGTCATGGGCGCTCGCGTGGTCGTAGGGCGGAATGTCGGTCAGCGACACGCGAGTCGAGAACGTGATCAGCGAGCCGGCCAACTGGGCGAGCACCTGGTACAGGCGATCGGTCGGCTGCCCCGGATGCGACGCGAGGAAGCGCAGTTGCGGCCACGCCTGATGAATGCAATGCAGGAGCCAGAAGAGCTGGACATCGGCGACGCCGTACTCGGCCACCTGCTCGATGCGCTCGCTGCGGCGCGCACCGAGGAGCGCGCTTTTGGCGGCGAGGATGTCGGCGATCCGTCGAATGCGCTCGATATGCAGCGGGTGACCGGATAGCGCCAGACAGGGCGGGACGTATCGGCGATCGACCTGGAACTGCCCGCTCGTCGTGCGCGTCAGGCGTGCGATCGCGCATGCCGTGTCGTCGGCGTGCGATTCGAAGCCGAACAGCAACCGGACGGCGTGACGCTCGGCGGCAATTTCGGTCTCGGCCGAGCCGTTCAGGTCCGTCACCTTGACGAACTCGCGATACGCGCGGCGCGGGCGGGCCAGCGCCGTTTCGTCGAAGCGACAGTTGCTGCCGTTCGCGTCGGGTAGCGCGAGCGCGGCGAGTACGTCGACGGTCTGGGCATCGGCGGGAATTTCGCCGACGAGGTCGCGCGCCGGCGGCAACGCGTCGGCGATGGCCGTGTCGATCGGCGTGCCGTCGGGGAAACGCAGTTGCAGCCGCGCGAGCTTCAGGCGGCCGGAGGACAGTGCCTCCTCGTCGATGTCGACGTTCAGCGTTCCCCATGGCGATACGGCGACGGCCGACGCCAGTTGTTGCAGCGCGAACGCGTTCCAGCGCTCATGCTGCTGGAAATGCTGCTGCGTAAGAATCAGCCCTTCATGCCAGAGCGGTTTGTCGATCCGCATGGTGTGGTCAATACCGATGTAGGAATTATGAGGCGCCGATTCTATACATCGTTTTCTGATTTCGTATACCCCGTTTTATTCGAATTTGTTGGGAAGTGTCTCGAATAAATTGAGATAAATGGGGTGTTTATTTTGAGATTTATTGGGCGTGGGGTGTTTCTTCGGTGCCAGCGGTGCCAGCGGTGTCGAGTGGAGTTTTTATTGAGATTTTGTGTTCCGTGTTTTTTGTAAAAATCGCCTGCAAATCAGGTGGTTGTGAGATGGTTGTGAATTTGTTTGATAGTGATTTGTGGGCGGGTGTTTGGGATTCGGACGGCGTGTCTGGAATGCGACATGGAATCGGACTAGTCTTATTTGCAAAAAACCTTGTGTCGTTAATTTTCAATTTTCCGTGTTTCGGGTTTACTCGCTGACAAAGGGCGTGATATTTTCTGCCGCCTGAGTCGGATATCGGGCCGCGAATATCCGGATGGGCCGTTCGTCGATGCACGTTGCGGGGTTGGCATGGGCAGTACGGACGGCGATGCACCCATGACTTGCGGGTGCGTGTCGCGGAGTCTTCAAGCTTCCTGAGATAAGGAGAACGAATTGGATAGCTTTCAGCGAGAGATCCCGAAGAGCCGGGTGTCGATCACGCTTGACCTGCATACGGGTGGAGCGCAGAAGAAGGTCGAGTTGCCCCTGAAGCTGCTGGTCGCCGGCGACTTCAGTGCCGGCCGTGAGCAGGCGCCGCTTGCCGAGCGCAAGAAGGTGAACATCGACAAGAACAACTTCGATGCCGTGCTGGCCGACTATGCGCCGGATCTCAGGATCGCCGCGGACAACACGCTGGCCGGCGACGGTTCGGAGCTGCCCGTCAACCTGTCGTTCCGCTCGATCAAGGATTTCGCGCCCGAGCAGGTCGCGCGCCAGATTCCCGAGTTGCAGGCGCTCCTCGCGATGCGCAATCTGCTGCGTGACCTGAAATCGAACCTGCTCGACAACGGCACGTTCCGTCGCGAGTTCGAGAAGGTGCTGAAGGACGATCGCCTGTCCGCGAAGCTGCGAGGTGAACTCGCGCAGATCGCGACCGCCGCGACGCAGCCGGAAGGGCATGCGTGAAACGCGCTGGGCAAAACGCGCGTTCAGCGCATTCCGCAACATCGTAGCGATTCGATCGCAGACAGGACACGCCATGAAATCCACTGAAACGCAGCACGCCGGCGCGAGCGAGACCGTCGTGCTGGACGCCCCGCACGGGGATATCGACAGCGTCTATGCGTCGCTGTGCAGCAAGATCAACCTGAAGCCCGTCAGCGAAGCGCGCCCGCTCGAGGCGTTCCGCGACAACGACATGCTGTCCGAGGCGTCGGCCGACGAGCGCATCGCGCGCGGGATGGGCGCATTCCTCGAACTCGTTGCGAACGCGAGCCAGCCGGTGGACCGCCTCGACAAGTCGCTGCTCGATTTCCATATCGGCCAGATCGACCGGCAGATCAGCCGCCAGCTCGACGCCGTGATGCATACGCAGGAATTCCAGGCGCTCGAGGCACGCTGGCGCGGCCTGAAGATGCTCGTGAGTCGTACTGATTTCCGCAAGAACGCACGCATCGAAGTGCTCGACGTGTCGAAGGACGCGCTGCAGCGCGACTTCGAGGATACGCCGGAACTGATCCAGAGCGGCCTGTACCGCCTGACGTACATCGAGGAATACGACACGCCGGGCGGTCAGCCGATCAGCGCGATGATCAGCGACTTCGAGTTCGCGAATTCGCCGATGGACGTCGCACTGCTGCGCAACATCTCGAAGGTCGCGGCCGCCGCGCACATGCCGTTCATCGGCTCGGTCGGGCCGGCGTTTTTCGGCAAGCAGTCGATGGAGGAAGTCGCCGCGATCCAGGATATCGGCAACTATTTCGATCGCGCCGAGTACATCAAGTGGAAGAGCTTCCGCGATACCGACGATGCGCGTTACGTCGGCCTGACGATGCCGCGTGTGCTCGGCCGTTTGCCGTACGGCAAGGATACGGCGCCGGTGCGGGCGTTCAACTACGAGGAGGCCGTCAAGGGCCCCGACCACGACAAGTACCTGTGGATGAATGCGTCGTTCGCGTTCGCGGCGAACATGGTGCGCAGCTTCGTGAGCAACGGCTGGTGCGTGCAGATCCGCGGTCCGCAGGCGGGCGGCAAGGTCGAGGATCTGCCGGTTCACCTGTACGACCTCGGCACCGGCCACCAGCCGAAGATCCCGACCGAGGTGCTGATCCCCGAAACGCGTGAATTCGAGTTCGCGAATCTCGGCTTCATCCCGCTGTCGTTCTACAAGAACCACGACTTCGCGTGCTTCTTCTCCGCGAACTCGGCGCAGAAGCCGGCGCTGTACGAGACCAGGGAGGCGACCGCGAACAGCCGCATCAACGCACGGCTGCCGTACATCTTCCTGCTGTCGCGCATCGCGCATTACCTGAAGCTGATCCAGCGGGAGAACATCGGCACGACCAAGGATCGTCGTCTGCTCGAGCTCGAGTTGAACAACTGGATCAAGGGGCTCGTGACCGAGATGAAGGATCCGGGTGACGAGCTGCAGGCGTCGCATCCGCTGCGCGAGGCGAAGGTCACGGTCGAGGACATCGAGGACAACCCGGGCTTCTTCCGGATCAAGCTGTTCATCGTCCCGCACTTCCAGGTCGAAGGGATGGATATCGGGCTGTCGCTCGTGTCGCAGATGCCTAAGTCCAAGAACTGATCTGACGCTGTTCTGCGAGCCGCCGGGGTGGTGAGGTTTGCCCCGGTGGTGCCGCGTGTTTGCACAACCGAGAGAGTCCATGTCGATGATTTTGCCTACGCAGGCTTATGAATTGAAGCTGGCGCCGCACCCGGCGCCGTTCTCGATCCTGAAGTTCACCGGGCTGGACCGCGTGAGCCAGCTCTATCGATACGAGATCGAATTCACGAGCCCGGTGGCGGGGATTCCGATGGATCAGGTGCTGGGGCGACCGGCGAAGTTCAGCGCGGATCCGGTCGATTCGAACATGGATTACCTGCGCAAGATGTTTGGGGAGAACGCCGCGCAGTTCAGCGCAAAGCCGGCGGCGTATACGGTTCATGGCGTGATCACGCAGTTCGACGAGCGGGAGACGTCTGCGGACGAAACGCGCTACCGGGTCGTGCTGGAGCCGACACTGGCCGATCTCGATCGTGGCGTGACCAGCCGGTTGTTTCAGAAGCAGTCGGTCGAGGAGATCGTGACCGACACGTTGCGGCATTACGGCTACCGCGCGGGTGTCGATTTCCAGTTTCAGCTGCGTGGACAGTACAAGCGTCGCGAGTACGTGACGCAGTATCACGAGACGACGTTTTCCTTCATTCAGCGCCTTTGTGCGGAAGAAGGGATCTGGTTTCGCTGGGAGCAAAAGAAGGATCGTGCAGTTGTTGTGTTCGGCGACGATCTGGATGCCTATGCGCGCAAGCAGCGCACGGTGCCGTATCGGCGTGACTCGGGGCTCGAGAGTGTCGGTGCGGATGCGATCAAGACGCTCGGGCGCGAGATGAAGCGTGTGCCGGAGGCGGTGCGGCTACATGACTACAACCATCGACAAGCCGAGGTGTCGCTGCTGGTCGAGGAAAACGCGGCGCGCGACGACAAGACGACGAATGCGGTCGATTATCGCTGGGGCGAGCATTACGAGACGCCGGAGGAGGGCAAGCGGGTTGCGCGGTTGCGGCACGAGGCCTATCTGGCGACGCAGATTACGTTCAAGGGGACGGGCAATCCGTTCTGGCTCGAAGCCGGCGAGGTGATGCGGGTCGAGCCGAAACCGGCTGATGCGAAGCACGGGATTTTCGTTACGTCGGTCGGGTCGCACGGCGGGCGGAATGAGTCGTTCTGGGTGGCGTTCGAGGGCATTCCGTCGGATCGCGTGTGGCGTACGCCGGTGGCTTCGGTTTCACGGCCGGTGGTGGACGGGATCCTGCCGGCGCGGATTACGTCGCCGGGCAACTACAAGTATGCGTATCTGACCGAGCAGGGCTGGTACGTGATCAAGCTGCCGTTCGATCTCGATGAATGGAGCCCGGGCGGGACGAGCCGGCCGGTGCGGTTTGCGAAGCCATACAGCGGCGACAACTATGGCCATCACTTTCCGTTGATCGACGGGGCGGAGGTGGCGATTGTCCACACGGACGGCGATCCGAACCGGCCGGTGATCATCGGGGCGATGCATGACAGCGTGCATCCGGATCTGGTGAACAACCTGAACCATACGCGGAATATCGTTCGCACCGCAGCCGGGAACGAACTGCGGATGGAGGACAAGGAAGGTATCGAGCATATCCATTTGACCACGCCGTACCAGACCAGCGAGCTCAATCTCGGACACATGGTCGACGAAAGTCGCAAAGAGCGTGGCCAAGGTGCAGAGCTTCGCACGGACGAACACGTGGCGGTACGGGGAGGGAAAGGTGTTTTCATCTCGGCCGACATGCAATCGGCATCCAATGGCCGGCAGCTCGATATGCGACCGGCGCAGGAACTGCTCGAGCTTGGCTTGCAGCAGATGCAGTCCCTTGCCGATGCGGCGAAAGCAGCGGAAGCCGTTGCCGCGGATTGCGCCAAGCAGAAGGTCCTGCTGGAGGAAACGCTGGCAGAACTGAAAAAGGCCGGTGTCCTGATCAGTGCGCCGGCCGGTATCGGCGTGGCGTCGGGGGATCATTTGCAGCTTACGGCGCGCAAAAACCTGATTGCAACTGCGGGGGGTAGCGCCGACATCGGTGTTGTCAAGCGATTTACGGTAGCGGCTGGCGAAACCGTATCGATGTTCGCGGCGAAACTCGGCATCAAGCTGTTCGCCGCGAAAGGCAAGGTCGCCATTCAGGCGCAAACCGACGAGTTGACGTTGGCGGCATTGAAGGACGTCACTATCACGAGCTCCGACGGCAAGCTCGTACTTTCGGCGGCCAAGGAAGTGTGGATTGGTGCCGGCGGCTCGTATATCAGGATCGACGCCAATCGCATCGAAAACGGTACGCCGGGAGACATCCTCGAGAAGTGCGCATCGTGGAACAAACCTGGGCCCGCTTCGGCGCAGATCAGTACTGCGCTGCCGAATAGCTTGCCGGCGGAGCGCCTGATGTTGAGCCTGGCAGCGTCTCCTTCGGCCAGGGCGGCGATCCCGCAGGACGTTCCGTACAAGTTGTATGCGCAGGGTGCATTGGTCACGCAAGGGGTAACCGATTCGGCGGGGCGAATCGCTGTCGACCATCGCCAGGGCACGAAATCGTATCGACTTGAACTAGCCAATGGCGTTTCCTACGAGATTCCGGTCAGCGAGGAATTTCGCGGTGACGCGGCCAACGGCCAATTGGCCAACCAGGGGTTTCATTTCTACGAGCAAGGTGCCGGCGGTGACAGGGAAGATCGTGCAGCCAATCGCCAGCATTACTACCGCCTGCTGAATCCCGATACCGACACGCAGAACACGGAGGCGCAGTCATGAGTCAACCGGCAGCCATCACGGTACCGATCGCGCAATCGTGCGGCAACGCGGCGACGTTGACGTTGCCGCACTTTGTACAAGGGGCGGAATATAAGCCAAGGAATGCGACGCACTGCCCGCTGGTGAATGGCGAGGAGGCGTTCGGGGCTGTATACGATGCGATTGCCAGCGCGCAGCACAGCGTCGATATCGTCTGCTGGGGGTTTCAGCCTTCGATGTATTTCAAGCGCGGATCGTCGGGACAGGGTTCGCTGTCGATCGGGGAATTATTGCTCGAAAGGGCGAAACACAATGTGAAAGTCCGATTGCTGGTATGGGGCGATAAATTCCATGTTGCGCAGTTTTTGGAAAATATGATGCCCGGCGGTCGTTTCTCGCACCTGCCAGATAATCGAAACTCGGCTCAGCGGGAGTTCGATGCTTGGTGGTACGAGATGGTGAAGATGGACAAGAAAAATCAAGTGGGCACCGAATGGACAGGAGTCGGTATCGCACCCATCCCCGTGCTGACGCATAAAGCCGTTCGACGTATTTTACGAGGCAAGCGTGATCCGGCATTCCGGAATATCGATTTTGCTACGCGTGATTTCAGCATGAACGAACGTGCCGAGATAGCGTGGCGTACTGCGACGGACAGCAAGTACGGCGATCGCACCACAAATGCAAAAATTCAGAATGCCGCAGCAATGGGCCTGGCACCCTCGCATCATCAAAAAATGGTGCTGGTCGACTACGCGCATCCGGAGATCGCGACTGGCTTTGTGATGGGGCATAACACGCTTGACGAGTACTGGGATATCAGTAGCCATGGCCACGTGCGCATGCATCCGCAAATGGGGCGCAACGGATTTTTGCCGCGACAGGATATCTCCGCCCGCATCACGGGGCCGATTCTGACCGATTTGAATAAAAACTTCTGTCAGGCATGGGATGCAACGACGGGACAGCAACTGGAAAAGCAGCGAGAGTCAGCAAAAGAGCCCCTGCTCCGTTGCAGTAAAGATGACATCGCCGTGAGGGCACAGATCCTGCGCACCCAACCCCAAGTTGGGAAAGGTGGCGTTAAAGACATCGAACGACTTTACCTGCAGGCGGTCAACAATACGACCAATTTTATTTATATCGAAAATCAATACTTCCGATTTCCGCCGTTAGCCGAGAAGCTGACGAAATTGGTAAAAGCGTACCAGGCTGGCGGGCGTAAGACGCCGCTCTATCTGTTCGTCGTGACCAACTCGAGCGACGACGGGATCGGGCTTGGGACGGTGAGTACCTATCACATGCTCAATGCACTCGGGCGCGCGGATGTTTTGCCGGGTGTCTCGAAACTGGAACGCACCGACGACTTGGAGAAGCAATACGAGGCAGCACTCGAGGCGAAGAAAGCGGCTGACCAGGCATATGAACGCGCGCAGCACGTTCCCGTCAATCCGTTTTCGAGTTCGGCGCAGTATGCCGTGAACAATCTCGCTGCGGCGCAACTGGATGCTGCCGAGGCTGCCCAGCGGGTGAACGACTTGAAAGTTCAATTGGAAAAGGCCAAGACCGAGGATCCGCAGAAGCTCAATATCCCGGGGCTCGAGGTTCATATCTGTACCCTTGTGCCACCCGACACGCCGAAGGGGCGACCGTGGGATGAAGTGTATATCCATTCCAAGCTGATGATCATCGATGACGTGTTAGTCACGCATGGTTCGGCGAACGTTAACCTGCGGAGCATGGAGGTGGATAGTGAACTGAATATCGCTCATGAGTCCATGCGCGTCGCTCAGCCGCTCCGAGAGAAATTGTGGAGAATTCATGCCGGGGAAGATGGGGTGGGGACGAAGGATAAAAATGGGAGGTTGAATGCAGATGTTGCTTATGAAGCTTGGGGGGAAGTTATTTTGAATAATAAAGACTTAAGGAGTGAAGGGCGCGCACCGTGCGCATCGCTGGTCGAGTTTTATAGAGACAGTCCAAGCCGGTCCAATCTGGATTAACCGATGCGCCTCATCATTCTAATCTGCCTGGCGATTGCCAGTTTATCTGCTTGCTCGAAGGAGAGCGACTTGCCTGGATCGCCCGACCTTGCTGGTGTGCGCGCCAATCTGGCGTTTACCTGCGCCCACGAAGCGGATCGTCTACCTGCCATCGATCCGGACGTGGACGCGTTGTTCCGCTACGGCCGGTATCTGCAAACGCGTGATGGTCCGAAGGACTTCGACGAGGTGGCGCGCTACTACCGGATCGCAGCGGCGCATGGCCATTACAAGGCCAACCACAACGTGCAGCAACTGGTGTCGCAGGGTCTGGCAAGCTCTCCGAACGCGGCGCACGAGGCAGTGGAGTGGGCGAGTCAGCTAGTCAATCTGGGGATTCCGATGGGCTACTACGATATCGGTTACTACCTGAATTCCGGATATGGGCTGAAGCAGAACAACGAGCTGGCGCTGAAATACATCCGAAAGGCTGCCGATCTTGGCAATGCCGATGCCCAGTATTACGTCGCCAAATTATTGGCGCCTCATAACAAAGCGCCCGATATCGCTCGACAGATGCGCCGATGTGCTGCTGATCAGGGGCATGGGATGGCGGCTTATGAACTGGCGATTAATCTTAAGAATAGCGAAGATTTCCCCGGCGCCGTGCTTGCTTATCAAAAGGGAGTGGCTGCAGGGGTCAGCGGAACCGCCATGAACCTTGAGCACGCGTTCCTTGGCGATAAGCAATATTATTTTCTTGACTTGCCCAAAGATCCCGAACGCTCGCGTCGCTATCAGTTGATCGGCCAATTTCTGAGGGACAACAAACTGGCCAACCCGAAGGTTCCAGACATTGACAAGATCGTTCCGCTGCCACCTGCGAAGCTCCCACCGTGGGACGGTACGTTCGAATGGGAAAAGCAGCAAGCCCAGGTGCCGCCCAAGCCGTCGGATGAACTGATCAACAGACTGGCGAAGGAAAAGAACCTTGACCCGGCGACTGGGATACTGCTTTCGCCCGATGCGCAGACGTCGCAGACGACATCGCCGACCGATGTAGTCGCGCGACTGCCGCTCGGCACACTGGCAAGAACCGGGACACGCTGTCCTGAAAGCGGTGTCTGGTGCGCACAGCTTCGTCCAGGTCTTCGAGCCGATACGACACGGACTTTCGAAAATGGCGACGTGCTGCCGATGATCGACTTCTACGAGCCGCGTGCGCTGGCTTGGCTTGACCGCGTGCTCGGCGAGCGTCGCTTGACGACGGAGGTCGTGTGGAAACTGGTGGCCTACGAGGATAAGGTGTGATGGTGAGGTTAGTCGGGCGGTTTAGCATTATTTTGCTTGCGATATTTAGCACTTTTCTTGGTCCTAGTGGATGCGTTCAATCGACAGAGCAGCATCGCCTTGCCGAATTCAATCACGCGAAGCCATGGGATGGTGTAAGTGCCGATGAGCTCGATCACGATCTGGTGCGACGGTACCAGGGAAAGCCGTTTCAATGTAGTCGTGCCGCGAACCATACTCCAGAAGAGACACCCGTGGCCGCACGCGCGTTCGCCGACTTCGTAAAGTATTCGGCCCACGGCGATTCAGTGCCTGATTTCTGGATGAATGAATCGTCACGGCACAAGCGGAAACAGCTGCTTGCTGACGCCGTTGAGGCGGGAAGCTGGAAGGCGGCGTACGTGGATGCTGTTTGGGCGTTCCACCTAGCCGAGGACAACGCGACTATGCAACGGAGTGGAAATCGGCTCGCTTCCCTCGTCAAGCGCGGTATTCCGATCGCAGCCTACACCTATGCCACCTACCTCGATCAGGCACCCGGCGAACAGGATCGTCTACTCAACGAAGCGATTATCCGCGGTAGTCCCGATGCGATGGCCGTGGTTGGCGGCACGATGGTCGTGCGCTCCAGGAAACTCCGACCAGTTGGGAAGGCTATGCTTGAATGTGCCCTTTCCCAAGGGAATGCAGATGCTTACGCAAGTCTCGGAAAAATCGCTGACATGGAGGGACGTGAGGTTGATGCATACAAGCTGTGGGAGAAAGGTGTGAACAGTGGCTGTAGAGATTGCCTGGACCACATGCTGGCCGTCGCAAAGGTCCGCCCCGGCTATACCAGCGCAACACCAAGAGGAGATCTTGTTCCAGAATTGAAAGCGATTCAGAACTTTCTTGATAAAAGCAGTCTGTACGAATGGACTCGGCTCCCGGAGCTTGCAACACCGTTGCCATCCAACCTTTCCTTTCATGTCAGTGATGCGGAACTGTTGAAGCTACTGGAACTGCAGGCAAAGATGCGCGACGTAGGTAATTGAGCTGAGCGGGGAACATTCTTAATGATGTGGCCGTGGCGACGGGCAACGCGTCAACGTAGCTGACGAAGCCGTTATGGCAGAGCAATCGTCGATTCTGGTGTACGCGGATGAGGCAGCATGCAAGCTACCAGCGATTGAGGAGCCGGTGCGCTTTCGGTCACCGGCGTTCCGTCTCTGAAGGGGATTCCCGTCAGGAGCGGCTCGATCTTGTCGACACCGAAGATCTTCCGCCACGATTGCTCGACCTGAACACTATGCCGAGGAACGTTGCGCGCGCCTGATACCGAATCTATGCGGTGTGCACTTGCTGAAATACACCCCTGATCGGGTTTGGCCGTCTCGCTTTTGCGCATATTCGAACCGTAGCGTCCAATCAAAAAACCAGCAGCACGGCTTCGTGCCTCTTTCTCACTTTAGGAATACTCAAATCATGATCGATCTCATTCGTCTCGGCGACGCAACCGACCATGGCGGAACAGTCATCACCGCGTCGAACTCGATGCGCTTCGACGGCAGGTACGTCGCTCGCAAAGGGGATGAAGTGACGTGCCCGCGGCACGATATCCGCCCCAATCTCATCATCGACGGAGACGAAACCATGCTCGACGACGGCGTACCGATCGCACGGCAGGGCTATCGCGCCATGTGCGGGTGCCGTCTGATTTCAAGTCTGGTGTGACAGGACGACCATGCCGGTGGAACTTCCCGACCTCGACCCGCCTGGCGCCGCGCCGAGGCCGCCGCGTGCAATCGTGTGGACGGTGCTGTTTGTCTTCGTCATGGTCGCCGGCGTGTCGGTGGCACTGTTGACACGGTCCAAAGACGAAGCGACCGATACCGCATGGTTCTGGGTGCGCCTGCTTGCTTTTCCTGCGTTGACGTGGTGCGTGATGTTCGGCCTGCGCCGGCACTACTACGATGAGCAGATGCAGCGACTTCAGGCCGAACGCGGCGTGCGTGCTGAAGATCGGGAGAAGGCGTTGCAGTTCGCGCGTGAACCGCTCGCTGTCCTGGGCTACACGTATTTGACCGCATTGGGCAGTACGGACGCCGCGGTCAAGCTAGCGAGGGGTGAGCATGCGTTGAGTGCGCAGACATCGGGTGCGGGCATTGACGCGATTCGTCACACCGCACTGAGACTGAACGAGGACAAGGAAATGCCCGTGCGCTACCGGGCGTGTTTCAACGCATTGCTGGAGCAAATTTCCGATGCCGTGATGACTGTGCCAGCCAAAGTCCCGCTCTGTATCCGTTTGCTCGCACCAGCTGATGTTGATCAGGACGATCTCCTCAAGACATGGGAGTCGTGCTGGAGCGCCAAAAACCTTCGATCGGCAAAGACGAAACAGCTTTCAGTCGATCAGGGCGTGATGGCGCTCGATGAGTGGCTGGACATTCGGGGCGGTCCCGCCCTTGAACGGGCCACATTGTTCGTTTCCGCGCAACTGTACGACCACCCTCCGCAGTCGAGTGCCGAAGCGGCCGTCGGTGTGCTGCTTGCGTGGGCGCCGCTCGCCGAGCGGCATGGTTTGACGACGCGGGCGCTGCTTCATCGGCCGGTGGACGCCAGTGGGCCCGGGATGGATACAGCGCTGTCCAGGGTACTGCTGTGGGGTGATGCGACCGCCGCCGAAATCAGCGATCTCTGGCAGGCTGGCATGGCCGGGCAGGACAAGCGCGCATTGCTTCAGGCCGCCTCGAATACGAAGCTGGGTGTTTCGCAAACTGCTGGACTGTCGGGCGTCCACGACGTCGATCTGGCAATCGGCCATCCCGGCGTGTGCGCGGGTTGGCTAAGTATCGCGCTCGGAATCGAGCACGCGGCGCAAACCGGCGCCCCTCAACTCATGGCATGGCACGAAGGGTCGCTGCGATTCGCAGTCGCTCGTACGCCACGCGCATAAAGCAACGGTATCTATTGCATGTTCATTCGCACGATCCTGGGGTATTGGGTTCTCGTGCCGGCGGTCACCGCGGTTGTGGCGCTGCTGGCGTACTTCATGGGGGCCGACCTTCATCCGTCGCCGGCGTTTCGCGTTGGCGTCGTCATCATGGCCGGTCTGGCTGTTCTGGCGTTCCACCCTCTATGGGTTGGAGCATGGCAATGGGCTGCACGGCATGCTTCCGCTCGATCGGCGAGCCAGTACGATCGCGATCCGTCCGCCCGGATCGGCACACGTGCCGAAGCGCAGGTGGATCTCGGTTCGTACCGCGCCCAGGGCCTTCGAGAAACGTTGCGTTCCCGACACGGATGGCGCTGGCGCTATCGTAATCACTGGGTGCTCGTGACAGGGGACGAACCGATCGTCAATCGATTGGCTCCGGGGCTCGCGGATGCCGGGTATGTGGTTTTTGGCGACACGATTCTGATTTATGCCCGGCAAGCGGGCAACGCGCTCGATACCGGGTGGCTCGACCAGATCCGGCGCATGCGCAGATCTCGGCCCGTCGACGCCGTCGTCGCATTGATGCGCAACCGTGCGTCGTCCCGCGCACCGTTCGACGCCGACGAGCTTTCTCAACGACTGGCGCGCCAGGCGCGGGCGCTGCGCTGGGCCGCGCCGGTGTACCTGGCCAACGTCACCGATTTCGGTAGCGAGTCGTCCGCACCGGACGGGACCATCGGCTTGACATGGTCGAATGCGCGGATCAACGCGGCTGAAGTCGACGAGCACTTGACGATGCTGTCGCACAACCTCGCGGACGCGGGCGTCGTAGCGCTCAGCAAGAACATTCGGGACCGGTATCCGGCCGTGCTTTCGCACCATCTTGCGCATGTGCGCAGTGCGCTGTCGGAACTGGTGCTGCAAACGACCCGATCGAATGTCTGGCGGCATGCGGTACATGGCCTGCTGTTCGCCCCACTCTTCAACGAGCAGGAACGGGTACCGTCGGCTCCGGGCGAGCCGGGCGACGAGCAATTTCCGTCGGGTCTGCCGCATCGATCTGTCTGGCAGACGGTTGCGGCACACAGCCGCAATATTCGCGGACGTCGTGTGGGCTTTTCGTTCGCGACGGCGGCTGCATGGTTGACTGGCATTCTCATCGGCTCGTGGATCATCGGCACGATGGTGTCGGGCTTTTCGAATCGTGTGGTGATTCAGACTGCCGCGGATACGGTCGCGAAATTGGCGGGCGTGCAGGACCGCACCCAGGCCATGATTTCGCTGGACGGCTTCGGCAATCAGATCGATACACTCGAATTCCGTCAACGCGATGGCGCACCGTTGAAGACACGTTTCGGTCTGAATCGCGACGCCGTGCTGCTTGATGTGCTTTGGCCGAGCTACGCGCAGGCCGCGAGTAGCATCCTCGTTACGCCGATCAGGGAAAGACTTGAACGCCGCCTGCATCAGCTCGCATCGCTGTCGGACGTGGAGATCGCCAGTGGTGGAGAGGCACAGGTACAGGCCGCCTACGATACGCTCAGGGCGTACATGATGCTTGCGAGGCCTGAACGCGCGGTGGCGACATTCCTGGCGCCTCAGCTGGTGGCAACGGCCGTACCCGCGCGCCCGACCGACTCGTCATTGTCAGCGGGCGCCTGGGAAGACCTTCGTCTGCGTACGATTGCATTCTTCGCAAACCACTTGGCCCAGGACAATTCGCTGGCAATTGCTCCTGATCTCGGGCTCGTTGCGTCGACGCGCCAGACGATCGTCGGTGTACGGGGTATCCAGAGTTCGTCGGACGCGGTTTATCAACAAATCCTCGACGACGCGACGCCGAAATATCCGCCGGTGTCGCTCGCTACGCTGTTGGGTGATACGAGCGGCCGAGGCGTGTTCAATACGGCAGCTACGATTCCGGGTGTCTTTACGCGCGAGGCGTGGGATGACCGAATCTCCAAGGCGATCGATGACGCAAGCAGGCAGCACAGCGTGGCAGGCGATTGGGTGCTTTCCGACGCGAAAGCCGGCAATCAGGCGTCTTCAACGCTGAAACTCGAACTCCGCCAGCGCTATTTCGACGATTACGCGCGTGCATGGGCGCTATTCCTCAACAGTCTGCGTTGGCAACCCGCACCGACGCTATCAGCCACGGCCGACCAACTCACGCTACTGGGCGATCCGCAACGCTCGCCGCTCGTCGCGTTGATGAATGCGATCGTGTATCAGGCGGGAACGGGAGCCAACGCCCAATCGCTGTCCGACACGCTGATCAGCAAGGCACAGCAACTGGTCGGCGCGGACGAGAAGGATCCGTCCAAGCAGGCCAAGCCTCAACTGGCGCCGCTGGTCGCCGCATTCGGCCCGATCTTGCGTCTGACCGGTAGCGATCTCACGTCCGAGGCGCTATCCGGCGGCAAGGGGAATACACCGCCGGCAGCGACCGGCGACCTGAGCCTGGCCCGCTATCTGGAGCGCATCACGGCCATGCGCCTGAAGACATCGCAGATAGTCTCCAGCCCGGATCCGGACGCGATCGCACGTCTGGCCGCGCAATCCGTGCTGCAAGGCAAGACGTCCGATATCGCCGACAGCCGCGATTACGCGAGTCGTGTCGCTGCGAGCCTCGGTGAACAGTGGTCCGGGTTTGGCGCATTGTTCCGCGCGCCGTTCGATCAGTCGTGGCAGGTCATCGTGCAGCCGGCCGCATCGAGCCTGAACGAGATGTGGCGCACCGCGATCCTCGCCGACTGGAACAAGACCTTCGGCGGCCGCTATCCGTTCGCGGATTCCGACAACGACGCATCGCTGCCCGAGATGGCGCGCTTCATGCGCCCGGACAGCGGCGTGATCGCGCAGTTCGTGACGTCGCAACTGGCCGGTGTCGTCGAACGGCAGGGGGACCGGTGGGTCGCCGCGCAGGGAGCCGATTCCGGCGCATTGACGATCGATCCGGCTTTCCTGAACGGTCTGAACAAGCTCACGCGCACATCGACGGTCCTGTTTCCGTCGGGCGACGCGCGCGTGCGCTATGAACTGCGGGCCGAGCCGACGCCGGGCGTCACCGACATGAGATTCGTGCTGTCCGGCCGCGAACTGCATTACTTCAATCAGAAGCAGGAGTGGACACCGTTCGAATGGCCAGGACAGTCGCTCGAGAACCTGTCGCATATCGAATGGCAAACGGAGCAGGGCGGCTTGCGTACCGCGCTCGATTCGCAGGGGCGTTTCGGCCTCGTTCGATTGCTGGAGCGCGCGAAGATCACACAGCAGGACAACGCCCGCTATCTGCTGACCTGGACGCCCGACACGAGCCAGGGCATTCCGCTCAAGGTGCAATTGCGCAGCGAAGCCGGCGGCGGTCCGCTCGACGTTCTCCAGTTGCGGAATTTCGCGTTGCCGACACGCGTTTTCGTGACGGGATCTCAGAGCGCAGGGCCTCGGGTGTCGACGATCGGCCCGCCACCGTTGCCGGCGTCGGCGATCGCGGCGGCGAAGCATGCGGCTGTGCCGTTGCCGCCGGGGCTTCCGGGCGGGAGCCCCTTGCCGGACGACACCATGCGGGCGTCGGCGGAGCAGGCCTCCGGTCAACGCACTGCGCTCGGCCTTGCTCGGGCGAAAGCGCGAACCGCCGAGCCTGGCCCGGCGACACAGACGAGCACGCCCAAGGCTGCGATTTCGCCGTTGGCGACCACGTCGGGGCGCTCCGATTCCTCCCCCCGTCCGTTTGGGCATGCCATCAGGCTGCCGAGTGACGTATTCGTTTTTTGAGACCTGCCATGACGCTTGCCAATTTCGTGAAGACACTCGTCGGGGGGCCCCGCATCGATTCGCTCCGGAAGGCACGGACGGATACCTGGGCCGCATGGGTCGCGCCGATACCCGGCGATTGCGCATGCGGGCGAGACCCCGGCTACGAAGACGCGTTCTTCGAACTGAAGGATGAAGCCGGCAAGCTGTCGGGAATCGATGACGGGCTGATCGTCCGCTTGTGCGAACACCTGCTCAAGGAGACCGGCAAGGATTTGCGCGTCGCCGGCTACTACGCGTTCGCGCGCCTGCGGCAGGACGGCCCGGCCGGGTTCGCCGACGGGCTTGAACTGGCTGCCGCGCTCGTCGACCGGTTTGGCGAAGCCGCTTTGCCCGCCCGTCACGAAGCGAAGAAGGCAGCGCTCGAAATGCTCGCGACTGCGCGCGTGATCGAGACGCTGGATAGTCGTGGTGACTTTGCGCCGGTTGATCTCGAACGCGCGTTGGCCGCGCTCGATGTGCTCGTGACGCATACGGCGGCATGGCCCGATGCCGCTCGCCCGAATCTGCAGTCGCTCGTTTCCCGCTTCGAGAAAAAGGAAGGGCCTGCACGCAGTGTCGATGTCGGCGTCGCGATGCCGCCTGTGACGGCCGCGGGAAAGACTTCAGCCGGACCGATCGCGTCAACGCGCGATCTGCTCGATCAGGCGCGAGCGATGTCGGCGTGGCTCAGGGATCAGGAAAACGGCTATTTGCCGTCGGTGCGGCTCGTGCGAAGCATTCGCTGGGACACCGTGCACGACGTGCCGCCATCGGATGCCGCGTCGCATACGCGTCTGGCGGCGCCGCGCGCCGAGTTGCGACAGCAGATGAAGCGCCTCGTTCTGCAGAAGCACTGGCACGAGTTGCTGGAGCGCGTCGAGGGTGCGTTCATGGAGGGCGTGAATCACCTGTGGTTCGACCTGCAGTATTTCCAGCACGTTGGGCTCGACCACGTCGGCACACCGTACAGCGCGTGGCGCGAATTGCTGCGCACCGACTTTGCGCTGTTTCTCGAACGACTGCCGGGCATCGAACGGCTGGCATTCAGCGATGGCACGCCGTTCGCCGACGACACGACACTCGAATGGATCGCCCGGCATGCGGTCGTGCGCGACCTGGAAGCGGGCGAGACGGTTGCGCCGCTGCCCGTTTCCGCGGATAGCGCGAGCGATGCGGCGGGCGACTGGCCGGAGATCGAAACCCAGGCTCGCGAACTGGCTGCCCGTGACGGTATCGAAACGGCCTTTGCGTGGCTCGAAGCGCTGCCCGGCATGAAAACCGATCGACATCGCTATTTACAGCGGCTCGTGATGGCCCGCCTGGCCGACCATGCCGGCCGTCACGATGCGGCGCTCGCACTCCTCGCAGAACTCGACGCAACGTCCCGTTCGCTGCCGTTGATGCGCTGGGAGCCGGCGCTGACGTTCGAGGTCAAGCAGCAACTGATCAAAGCACTGAAAGCGATGAGCAGCCGCAAGGACGCCGACAAGCAGGCGTTCGCACGCCGCATCGGCGAGCTGCATGCGGAACTCACGGTACTCGATCCCGCCCGCGCGTTGACCCTTTCGTAACGGATTCCCATGGACAACAACGATCCCATCCTGCGCTACTACGAAGCGGAAATGCGCTATTTGCGCGAATCCGGCAAGGAATTTGCGAAGGCGCATCCCGATCGCGCGCGCCTGCTCAATCTCGACCGCGTCGGCGATCGAGATCCGTACGTCGAGCGTCTTTTCGAAGGCTTTGCATTCCTGACGGGCCGGCTCCGGCAAAAGCTCGACGACGAACTACCCGAACTGACCGAAGGGCTCGTCAGCCTGTTGTGGCCTCACTATCTGCGGATGATTCCTTCGCTGTCGATCGTCGAACTGACGCCGTTCGCGGAGAAATTGCAGAAAACGATAGTCGTACCGGCTGGCGTGCCGGTGCGCTCCGCGCCAATCAACGTGCCGTCCGCGGGCGGCGCGGGCGGCGCGGCACCGCTGACCGTGCAATGTCTGTACCGGACCACGCAGCAGGTTGCGCTGCAGCCGGTGTCGCTCACGCATGCCGGACCGGCCGTGCGACACGACGGCCGATCAGTGATCCGCTTCGGCTTCACGTTGCAAGGATCCGCGCTGCGCAAGGAGACGGATCTGTCGCGGCTGCGGCTGCATTTGAACGCCGATTTGCCGACTGCATTCGCGATGCATCTTGCGCTGACGCGTCAGGTCGACGCGATTCACTGGCGCGTTCCGGAAATACGCGATGGCGAATCCGTGCCGCTGCCGGGCGTCACGATCGAGCCGGCGGGATTTTCGACGGAAGAACGGCTGTGGCCCAAAGCCGATGCGGCGTTCTCCGGATATCAGTTGCTGCTTGAATACTTCACGTTCCGCGAGAAATTCCTGTTCGTCGATCTGTGCGGCCTGGACATCACGAAGCTGTCTGAAAAATCGACCCGCTTTGAACTGGAGATCGTTCTGAAGGATGCCTATCCGTCGGATCAGCGATTCAGCGCGGACAACGTGCGACTGTTCTGTTCACCGGTGATCAACCTGTTCGAACTGGATGCCGAGCCGATCGAGATCGACCATCACGAAACCGAGTATCGCGTCGTGCCGGCCGGTCATCAGGGCGAGCATGTCGAAACGTATTCGGTCGATGCGATCGCGACGTTCGATCACGATACGGCTGAGCGATACGAATACGTGCCGTTCACGACTTTCCGGCACCGCGGCGGCATGCTGCGGCATGAGGCGCCGGAGCGCTATTTCCATACACGCGTGCGTCCTGGCGTATCGGGGCTGCACGAAATGTGGGTGATTCTCGGCGGTCATGCGTGGGAAACGATGGATACGCTGCCGGAGGAAAGCCTGTCGCTGCGCGTGACGGGCACGAACGGACTGCTGCCGCGCAAGGGGCTGCGGGAGGCGAGTCTCGACGAACTGGCGGCCAGCACGCCGAACGTCGCGAGCGTGCGCAATCTCGTGTCGCCGACGTTGCCGCTCCATCCGCCGACGGAAGATCGTTTCCAGTGGCGTGTGCTGTCGCATCTCGCGCCCAACTTCCTGTCGATGATGAACGCGGAGGTGCTGCGCGGCGCTTTGGCGCTGTACGACTGGACGAACGACGAACTGAACCGGCGGCGGCTCGCCGGCATCCTGCATGTGTCGCAGGAAATGATCGAGGAAGTGTCGGGCGGGGCGGTCGAGCGCGGCGTGCTGATCGAGGTCACGCTCGATGCGCATGCGTTCTCGGGCGAAGGCGACGTGATGCTGTTCGGCGAGTTGCTGCACCGGTTCTTCGGCGCATACGCGGAGATCAATCTGTTCACGAAGCTGGCGATCGTCAGCCTGCCGTCGCGGTTGCGGACGGAGTGGCCGCGCAGCAAGGCTCAGCGGGCACCGCTATGAGTGCATCGATCGATTGGATGAGTGCTGAAGCCACGGAGTCGCAGGGCCTGTCGGCAGTGATTGCGAAGCTGTTCGAGCGGGCGCCGAAGATGACTTTCATGCAGTTCTGTCGTCTTTTGGAGGCATGTGCGCCCGAACGTCCCGGGTTCGGTACGCGCGATACGCCGGAGCACGAGCCGGTGCGATTCAGGCCGCGTCCTCGGCTGGGGTTCCCGGCGGGTGAGGTGGCCGCTGTCGAATTCGACGACGAGCATCCCGATGCGCCGCCGACCGTACGCACCACCTTCATGGGGCTTTACGGCGTCGATGCCGCGATGCCGTCGCATACGATCGACGAGATCGCGTTGCGCGAAGAGGGGCATGAAGCGGTCGAGGCATTTCTCGATCCGTTCAATCACCGCATCGCGACGTTGCTGTATCGCGCATGGAAGAAGTATCGCTATCCGGAGGGTTTTCGGGCCGGCGGTGTGGACGATTATTCGCAGAGCCTGTTGTGTCTGCTGGGGTTCGGATGGGGCGACAAGCCTTTGCGGGCAGGCTTGCCGGATTCGCGGATGCTCACGTTGTCGGGGCTGCTGATCCAGCGCACGCGTACGTCGGAAGGCCTGGCCGGGGTGGTGGCGCTTGCCGCGCCGAGGGCCGGGGTTCGCGTCGACGAGTTCTGGGCGGTGACGACGAGTACCGGTCGGCCGAAACCGTTGACGTCGACGAAGCCGGCTGCAGGCGGGCTACCGGACGGCAAGCGCACCGGGCTCGGTGGCGGTTACGTGCTCGGCAGGCGTCTCGCGTATCGCAGCCGGGCAGTGCGCGTGACGTTGCGGCCAGCTGATGCGCAGCAAGCTCAGGATCTGCTGCCGGGCGCATGGCTGCATCGAGAGGTCATCGCATTCATCCAGCTGTATGTCGGCATCAAGGCCGATGTGTATTTGCGGATGGAGGTGTCGTCACGGTTCGTTCCGCATCCGTCCGTCGGGATCGCGCGTGCCGGCCCGGCGCCGCGTCTCGGCTGGACGACGGTGTTGCCGTCTGCCGACGAACGGCTGATCGATATTGCCCTGGGTGCCTACGAGGCATTGCCCGCGCCGCAACCCAACCCGCATCTCGTGCCGCGCACGATCTGATTCCGGAGTCTTCATGTTCTATCGAATGAGTGCGGCAGCCGCTGCCGCCGTATTGCTGCTGTCGGGCTGTGGTGCCTGGCAGTCCGTGTCGGATGCGTCGTCGAATGCGTATCGCGCCGTGTTTTTCAAGCAGGTGAAGGTGCTTGATGTCGATCTGACCGCACGCGCTGCATTGAATCCGGACGACGTAGGGCGGCCCACGTCGGTTGCGGTGCGCGTCTATCAACTGAAGGATCGCAAGGCGTTCGATGCAGCGTCGTATGACGATCTGTTGAAGAACGATCGAACTGTGCTGGCCCAGGATCTGCGAGCGGATATGTCGGCTGTGATGAACCCCGGAGCTTCGTCGAGCTTGTCTCAACCGATGCAACGCGAGACGGAGTATGTGGCGATCGTCGCGTTGTACCGCGTCCCCGGAGCCGCCGAAGACTGGAAACGAGTCGTCGAGAAAAAGAAGCTTGATCCGGATAAGCCTCTACGTCTCGGTTTGACGTCGAATGGATTACGGATGACGGGGGATAGCTCGAAATGAAAGTCATGCAACCAATTCGGAGCGGGAATAAGCCATTCACGCTGTCTAAACAACTCAGGCTGGCAGTTTTGCTTGGCGTTATCGTGTCCGCTCACGCGGTGGCTCGAGATGTGCCGTCTCCATCCATTGCGCCGCTCGCTGGAAAGCCAGACGGTTTCGTTCCCAAAGGCTGGAAGCTGGAATTTCAGACGAAGGGCGACCTGAACGGCGATGGCCGCGACGATCTTGTGCTGGTCTTACGTGACAATGATCCGGCGAACGTGGTATCGCATGATGGCATGTGCGAGAACCCGTTCGACGCGAATCCGCGCATTCTTGTCGTTGCCTTTGCGCAGCCGGATGGCCGGTACGCTGTCGCGTTGCGAAGCGATACGCTCATACCGGTCCGGGAATCCCCCTGTCTCGCGGATGCTCTGGAAGAGGGGAACGTGATTGTCAACCGGGGCGCGTTGCGGGTCACGCTGAGTCGCTTTGCCAGTGCTGGGAGTTGGGAAATGGGATCCACCACCTATACATTCCGGTGGCAGGACCGGAATTTCATGCTGATCGGTTACGACAACTTCTCGGTGATGCGCAATACGGGCGCCGTGCGAAACCTCAGCGTGAACTACTCGACAGGTAAGGTCAAGATATCGATCGGAAATGCGTCCGACGACCGCGAACGTACACGATGGGTAAAGCTGCATACGCAGCGTCGCTGGACGCTGGACCAGGTTGGTGACGGCTTCGAGTTTTCCCGGTCGCTGCCGAGCGTCGAATAGTCGTAAATGCAGGCGTGAATGGCGTCACCACGACGCCATGTTTCGTGGTCCATGCGCCGGATAACCGGTGCATGGACCATACAGGCATTACCGATCGTCGTCCCGAACGGACGACGGATGCCGGCACAGCGCCCGCACCTCCATCTCCATATACGGAAACAACGGCAGCTGACTCAGCACATCATGCAACTGCTGCACGCTCTCGACATCGAAAATGCTGACGTTCGCATACTGCCCCGCGATCCGCCACAGATGTCGCCAGATTCCTTCGTTCATCAACCGCTGGCACATTGCCTTCTCTTCGGCCTTCAGCGTGGCCGCTTTGACCGGATCCATGTCCGTCGGCAGACGGACGGTCATTTCCACATGAAACAGCATCCTGTACTCCTTGCGTTATCGATTCGTCGAACGGGAAGGCCGCTCACGCCTGTGCGCGGGCCCGCTCGACTTCGCTTCCCGGCACGTCCTGCTTTTCCTTGAGCAGCGAGAAATCGAAGTCGATCAGCGCGAACTGGCCGTCGACACCATACGGCTTGCCTTCCGCGCCTTCGGCCTGCTTGACCGCCGGGATCAGCCCGTCACGCGTCGCGAAGGCGAAGTCGTCCCACAGATGCGGATCGCCTTCGATGTTGATCTGCGTCGTCAGCTTACGATATCCGTCCGCGGAAACGAAGAAGTGGATGTGCGCCGGACGATGGCCGTGGCGGCCGAGCTGGTCGAGCAGCTGCTCGGTCTTGCTGCCCGGCGGTACGCTGTAGCCGACCGGCAGCACGCTGCGGAAGCTGTAGCGGCCGTCGGCATCGGTGCGGATCGAGCGGCGCAGATTGAACGCGGGCTGCGATTGATCGAAGTACGAGTAGTTGCCGAGATGGTTCGCGTGCCACACCTCGACGAGCGCATTCGCGATCGGCGCGCCGTCCTGACCGAGCACCCGGCCGCGCATGATCAGCGTCTGGCCCGGATCGGTGCCGTCGTCGAGACGCGCATGGCCGACCGATTCCGGTGCGCCCGCGACATACAGCGGCCCCTCGATCGTGCGCGGCGTGCCGCCCTGGAAGCCGGCCTTCTCCTCGGCCTCGTCCATTCGCACGTCGAGGAAGCGCTCGAGGCCGAGGCCCGCGGCGATCAGCCCGAATTCACGCCCGGCTTCGTTCAGGTAGTTGAGCGCGGTCCAGAACTCGCTCGGCTGCACGTCGAAATCCTCGATCGTGTAGCAGATGTCCTTCACGATCCGGTTGACGATCGCGCGTACGCGCGGGTTGCCGGGCTTTTCCGCGGCGTCGTCGAAGGTCTTCAGCAGGGCGTCGATGGCTTGCTTGTTCATCTGTGTCTCCGGTTTCGGTTGTCGTGTGGGGTGGGATCAGCGGGCGTCGCGTCGCATCCGTTCGATGCGGGCCCAGTCGAAGGTGATGCCGAGGCCGGGCGTCGCCGGCAGGTGCAGCTTGAAATCCTGGTAGCGCAGCGGCTCGACGAGAATCTCCTCGGTGAGCAGCAGCGGGCCGAACAGCTCGGTGCCCCATTTCAGCGAGCCGAACGTGCTGAACAGCTGCGCGGACGCCATCGTGCCGGCCGCGCCCTCGAGCATCGTGCCGCCGTAAAGGTCGATGCCGGCCGCCGACGCGATCGATGCGACACTCGCCGCGCCGAGCAGGCCGCCCGATTGCGCGATCTTCACCGCGAACACGTCGGCCGCGCGGTCCTGCGCGAGCGCGAACGCATCGACCGGGCCGTGCAGCGCTTCGTCGGCCATGATCGGAATCCGCGCGAGCTGCGTGAGGCGTTTCAGCCCCGCGCGATTGGTCGCGGCGATGGGCTGCTCGACGAGGCTCACGCCGGCGTCCGCGAGTCGTGCGCCGGCCCGGATCGCGTCGGTTTCGCTCCATGCCTGGTTCACGTCGACGCGGACGTCGCCGCGCTCGCCGAGCGCGCGCTTGATCGCGATCACGTGCGCAACGTCGTCGTCGACCGCGTTCGACCCGATCTTCAGCTTGAATGCGCGATGGCGGCGCGCGTCGAGCATCGCCTCGGCTTCCGCGATGTCGCGCTGCGTGTCGCCGCTCGCGAGCGTCCATGCGACATCGACCGCGTCGGTCGTGCGGCCGCCGAACAGTTCCGACAGCGGCACGCCGAGGCGGCGCGCCTGCGCGTCGAACAGCGCGGTTTCGATCGCGCATTTCGCGAACCGGTTGCCCTGGAACAGCTTGCGCGCCCGCGCCATCGCGGTGCCGGGGCGCGTTGCGTCCATGCCTTGCAGCAGCGGCGCGAAGTAGGTGTCGATGTTGACCTTGATGCTCTCGGGGCTCTCCTCGCCATACGCGAGACCGCCGATCGTGGTCGCCTCGCCGACGCCTTCGATACCGTCCGTGCATCGAACGCGGACCAGCACGAGGGTCTGGCAATTCATCGTGGCGACCGACAGTTTGTGGGGCCTGATTGTCGGCACGTCGACGAGCAGCGTCTCGATGCGCTCGATGGTGGCGGCAGTTGCTATCATGCGATTCCTCCTGTTGGTGCACATGGTAGGAATTCCCGCCCGGCGTCGTCCAACACTCTTTCCGACTACTTCCATACCTTTGAGGCATGAAATGGAATTGCGTCAGCTCCGGTACTTCATCGCCGTCGCGGAAGAAATGAACATCACGCGGGCGGCGGAGCGGCTGCATATGACGCAGCCGCCGCTGAGTCGCCAGCTTCAGGCGGTCGAGGACGAAGTCGGGTTGCCGCTGTTCGAGCGCGGGGCGCGGCCGCTGAAACTGACCGACGCGGGCCGGGTGTTCTATGCGCAGGCGAAGCGCGTCGTCGAGCAGGCTGACGAGCTTGGCCCGCTGACGCGGCGGCTCGCGCAGTTGTCGGAGCGGATCGTGATCGGCTTTGTGCCGTCGACGCTCTATGGCGCGCTGCCGGACGTGATCCGCGCGTTTCGCGAGGCGCAGCCGAATGTCGAGCTGTCGCTGATCGAAATGTTCACGCTCGAACAGCTCGGCGCGCTGAAGGGCGGGCGGATCGACGTCGGGTTCGGCCGCCTGCGCTTCGACGACGACCAGCTCGTGCGCGAAGCGCTGATCGAGGAAAAGCTGATCGCGGCGCTGCCGGTCGGGCATCCGCTCGCGGATCCGGAACGGCCGCTGACGCTGGCGGACATCGCGAACGAGACGCTGATCGTCTATCCGAGCACGCCGCGGCCGAGCTTCGCGGATCAGCAGCTGTCCGCGCTGCGCGACGGCGCGCTGGTGCCGGCGGCCGTTCACGAGGTGCGCGAGCTGCAGACGGCGCTCGGGCTCGTCGCCGCGCAGGTGGGTGTGTCGCTGGTGCCGGAAAGCGTGGAGGGCGTGCGCGTGAGGGGCGTCGTCTACCGGCGGCTGCCGGAACCCACGGCGACGTCGCCGATCATCATGAGCCGCCGGCTGCACGGGGAAAGTGCCGCGACGACCGCGTTCTGCGCGATCGCGCGGGAGATGATCGTGCCGGTGGTGTAAGGCGGCACCGTTTGCGCGTCGACTGCAACTAACGGTCTGTTTTGGCGCGCCCCGCCGAAGGTTGAGACGGCGTCGCGATGCGATGTGGTTCGCCGGTGACGCAGGCGGGCAGCGAGCTGGCCAGCCGACCAGCCGACCAGCCGACCAGCCGACCAGCCGACCAGCCGACCAGCCGACCAGCCAACCAGCCAACCAGCTGACCCAGCAACCCAACCCAGCCGGCAGCCGGCAGCCGGCAACGCAACGCACCAGCCCCCGCCTACCGCTTGCCGTCGAGCGTCTCCGACGGCGATTCGCCGAACTTCTCCCGATACGCGAGCGAGAACCGCCCGAGGTGCGTGAACCCGCAATCGAGCGCGATATCGGCGATCCGTCGATCGGACACCGACCCGCGCAGCAACTCCCGCGCATGGTCGAGCCGCGTCGCGCGCAGGTATTGCATCGGGCTCATCCCGCGGAACTGCAGGAAGGCGTCGCGCAGCGTCCGTTCCGGCACGTTGGCGGCCTGGACGATATCCGCGAGCTGCAGCGGCTGCGCATAGTGCGCGTTCACGAACTCCTGCGCGCGCCGCACGAAGCCCGGCGCCGGGTCGCGGTGCGAGGCGCGCAGCACGGACGGCGGGTGGCCTTCGATCAGCAGGTCGATCAGCAGGTGCTCGAGTTGCGACGCCACGCGCGGATTGGCGTTCGCGCGTTCGAGCAGTTCGGGCGAGCGGGCGACGAGCATCAACTGCTGGCGCCACGCGGCGAGCGCGGAGTCGCTGATGTGCAGCACGGGGTCGAGCGTCGCGCGCGGGTCGCCGGTGAGCGAGCCGACGGTCGCCGCGTCGATGCGCAGCACGAACTGCTCGCAGTCGGCGGACAGCACCGCGTCGAAGCGCTCGCCGGGCGCGCACAGCACGCCGGTCTGCCCGTCGACGCCGAGCTGGCGTCCCATCGCGTGGACTTCCGCCTGCCCGGACAGGCAGAACATCAGCAGGTAATAGCCGTCGACGGCGTCGACCTGCACGCGCATCGCGTCGCCGAATGCGATGGTGCCCATCCCGAGCCCGCCGAGCCGGACGAAATCCATGTGCGAGGCGCCTTGCACGCGGCCGCTCGGCAGCAGCGCATGCGGCTGCATCACGCGCGAGATCCGCTCGCGCGTCTCGTCGAGATCGCGGGATTCGAACAGCCGGTGCGCGCGCAGCGCATGCGGCTCGAACGACGTTGGGGACATGGGCATCAGCCTCGGTGTGGACGCGCGCTTCGATCCGACGAATGGGTCGCGATCGTGCGCGGGTCGCTTGTGTCGCCATGCTAGCGCAGAAATCCGCCGAAAGTGGATATTGCGCCGCCGCAATCGCACTTTCCGGATAGACGGCGAATATTAGCTTTTCAAAAATGGGCTCCATGCAATCAACGAACCGGAACCACAAGGAGTCCGACATGGAGCAGACAGAATCGCCCGTCGTATTCGCCGCGCGTGACGACGCGTCCGATGTGCGTTTTCCGCACGACGACGGCTCGCGCGTGCCCTACAAGGTGTTCAGCTCGCGAGCGGTCTACGATCGCGAGCAGGAACGCATCTTCCGCGGGCCGACGTGGAACTTCGTCGCGCTTGAAGCGGAAATCCCGAAGGCCGGCGACTTCAAGAGCACGTTCGTCGGTGACACGCCGGTCGTCGTCACGCGCACCGAGGACGGCACGCTGTCCGCCTGGGTGAACCGCTGCGCGCACCGCGGCGCGCAGGTCTGCCGCAAGTCGCGCGGCAACGCGAGCTCGCACACGTGCGTGTACCACCAGTGGAGCTTCGACAACCAGGGCAACCTGCTCGGCGTGCCGTTCCGGCGCGGCCAGAAAGGGATGACCGGGATGCCGGCCGACTTCGACCCGAAGCAGCACGGGCTGCGCAAGCTGCGCGTCGACAGCTATCGCGGGCTCGTGTTCGCCACTTTCAGCGATGAAGTGATGCCGCTGCCGGATTATCTCGGCGAGCAGATGCGGCCGTGGATCGACCGGATCTTCCACAAGCCGATCGAGTATCTCGGCTGCACGAGACAGTATTCAAAGTCGAACTGGAAGCTGTACATGGAGAACGTGAAGGATCCGTATCACGCGAGCATGCTGCATCTGTTCCATACGACCTTCAACATCTTCCGCGTCGGGATGAAGGCGCGCTCGATTCCGGATGCGAATCACGGGCTGCACAGCATCATCACCGTGACGAAGACGGGCGACGACACGTCGGCCGCGTACAAGCAGCAGAACATCCGCTCGTTCGACGAGGGCTTCCATCTGGAAGACGAGTCGATCCTCGATCTCGTGTCGGAATACGACGAGGACTGCACGAACCATATCCAGCCGATCTTCCCGCAGCTCGTGATCCAGCAGATCCACAACACGCTGGTCGCGCGCCAGATCCTGCCGAAGGGGCCGGACAACTTCGAGCTGATCTTCCACTTCTTCGGCTACGCGGACGACACGCCCGAGCTGCGCGCGCTGCGCATCAAGCAGGCGAACCTGGTTGGGCCGGCCGGCTACATCTCGATGGAGGACACCGAGGCGACCGAACTCGTGCAGCGCGGCACGGTGCGCGACGCCGATGCGACGTCGGTGATCGAGATGTCGCGCGGCAATCCGGACCAGCAGGACACGGTGATCACCGAAAGCCTGATCCGCAAGTTCTGGGTCGGCTACCAGAAGCTGATGGGCTATTGAAGCGGGAGCGCGGAATGATGGAAAACCTGACGGAAGACATGAAGACGTGGTTCGAGATTTACATGCTCCAGAACCGCTACATCGGCCACCTCGACAACGACCGGCTCGAACACTGGCCGGAAATGTTCACCGAGGATTGCACGTACGAGATCGTGCCGAAGGAGAACGCGGATCTCGGGCTGCCGGTCGGGATCGTCCACTGCACGAACCAGCGGATGCTGCGCGATCGCGTGGTGTCGCTGCGGCACGCCAACATCTATGAAGAGCACACGTACCGGCACATGACGTCGGGCCTCACGATCGTCGCGGAACGCGACGGCGAGATCGACACCGAGAGTAACTACGTGGTCGTGCAGACGCGCAGCAACGGCGAATCGAACGTGTATCAGGCCGGCAAGTACTACGACACGGTCGTGCGCACGCCCGACGGGCTGCGCTACAAGACCAAGCGCGTGATCTACGACACGTCGCGCGTGCAGACGCTGCTCGCGACCCCGATCTGACAGCCAAGGAAACGACATGACCGAAGCAACGCTCGCCGAATGGCATCCGCTGGGCGCATTCGACGAATTCTCCGAAGACGAACCGGCGGCGCGCGTCGCCGGCCAGAAGCCGATCGCGGTGTTCCGGATCGGCGACGAACTGTTCGCGATGCACGACCTCTGTTCCCATGGTCATGCGCGCCTGTCCGAAGGCTATGTGGAGGACGGCTGCGTCGAGTGCCCGCTGCACCAGGGGCTCATCGACATTCGCACGGGTGCGCCGAAATGCGCGCCGATCACCGAGCCGGTGCGGACCTATCCGATCCGGATCGTCGACGGGCAGGTGGAAGTCAATGTCGACTGACCCGTTCGTGATCGTCGGCGCCGGCCACGCGGCGCGGCGCACGGCCGAGGCGCTGCGCGCGCGCGACGCCGATGCGCGCATCGTGATGATCGGCGCGGAGCGCGAGCTGCCGTACGACCGGCCCGCGCTGTCGAAGGACGCGCTGCTGAGCGACGGCGGCGAGCAGCGCGCGTTCGTGCGCGATGCCGCGTGGTACGACGCGCAGCGCGTCGAGCTGCGGCTCGGCACGCGCGTCGAGGCGATCGAACGCGATGCGCGGCGTGTGCGCCTCGACGACGGCGCGACGTTGCCGTATGCACGGCTCGTGCTCGCGACGGGGTCGCGGGTGCGTGCGTTCGGCGGCCCGGTCGACGCAGGCGTCGTTCCTCATTACGTGCGTACCGTTGCCGACGCGCGCGCGTTGCGGGCGAAGCTTGCGCCCGGGCGTCGCGTGGCGGTGCTCGGCGGCGGCTTCATCGGTCTGGAAGTGGCGGCCGCGGCGCGCCAGCGCGGGTGCGACGTGACGGTGATCGACCCGGCGCCGCGCTTGCTGCAGCGTGCGTTGCCGGAAGTCGTCGGTGCCTATGCGCGGCAACTGCATGACGCGCACGGCGTGAACTTTCAGATGGCGACGCTGCCGCGCGCGATTCGCCGCGCGGCGGGCGGCGGTGCGATCGTCGAGACCGATCGCGGCGACGTGCCGGCCGATATCGTCGTGGTCGGGATCGGCGTGGTGCCCAACGTCGAGCTCGCGCAGGCGGCCGGCCTCGAGGTCGACAACGGGATCCGTGTCGATGCGGGCTGCCGCACGGCCGATCACGCGATCTTCGCGGCGGGCGAGGTGACGATGCACTTCAATCCGCTGCTCGGGCGTCACGTGCGGATCGAGTCGTGGCAGGTCGCGGAAAACCAGCCGGCCGTCGCGGCCGCGAACCTGCTCGGCGCGGACGAAACCTATGCCGAGCTGCCGTGGCTGTGGTCCGATCAGTACGACTGCAACCTGCAGATGCTCGGTCTGTTCGGCAGCGAACGCACGACCGTCGTGCGCGGCGATCCGGCGAGCGGGCCGTTCACGGTGTTCGGACTGGGCGACGATGGCAGGATCGTCGCGGTGGCCGCGGCGAACCTCGGGCGCGACATCGGCGCGTCGCGCCGGCTGATCGCGGCGGGGGCGGTGCCCGACCCGGTGAAGCTTGCCGACCCGGCGGTGAACCTGAAGACCTTCCTCTGACGCAGCGTGCGAACGCGGCCCGCGTGGCCGGGTTCGCGTCGGCGTCCGGCGGCGGGCAGCCGGGCGGTAGATCGAAGGAACGCCGTTCCGGACAACCTTCCCGGCGCGCGCGATGCGCGCGGGTTTGTCGCGGGCCGGCGATCGGTGCATATTAGCGGCATTGCCGTTTCACCGGTCGCCCATGACGCCAGACAAAGCCCTCGAACTGAAACGCAGCAAGCGCCGCGCGCTATGGCTGCTGCTGGCCGCCGTCGCGGTGTTCGTCACGACGATCCTGCTGCCGCGCGGCCCGTGGGTCGACGGTTTCAAGGCGGTGGCCGAGGCCGCGATGGTCGGCGCGCTGGCCGACTGGTTCGCGGTCGTCGCGCTGTTCCGGCGCGTGCCGATCCCGTTCGTGTCGCGCCACACCGAGATCATTCCGAAGAACAAGGACAAGATCGCCGACAACCTTGCGGTGTTCGTGCGCGAGAAATTCCTCGGCCCCGACGCGCTCGCCGCGCAGATTCGCCAGCACGATCCAGCCAGCAAGCTCGGCGCATGGCTCGGCGAACCGGCGAACACCGACGCGCTCGGCGGCTACGTGACGAAGCTGATGAGCTTCGCGCTCGACATGACCGACGACGCGCGGATCCAGTCGTTCGTCCACGATGCGTTCCGCGCGGTGATCGACCGGATCGACCTGTCGCAATCGGCCGGCGCGATCCTCGACACGCTGACGAAGGACGGCCGGCACCAGGCGCTGCTCGACGACGCGATCGAACAGGTGGTCGACGTGCTCGACAAGGAGGAGAACCGCGAGGTGATCGCGGGCTTCATCGTCGAATGGCTGAAGACGCAATATCCGAAGGTCGAGAAGATCATGCCGACGCAGTGGTTCGGCGAGAACGGCGCGCGCATGCTGGCGAGCGCGGTGAGCCGCGTGCTCGAGGGGGTGGCGGCCGATCCCGAACACGAACTGCGGCAGCGCTTCGACCGCACGGTCGTGCGGCTGACCGAGCGGCTGAAGCATGATCCCGTGTTCATCGCGAAGGGCGACGAGATCAAGCGCTACATCCGCGATGGCGACGCGTTCAACGACTATGCGCGCGATCTGTGGGACCAGTTGCGCGCGTGGCTGAAGGCCGATCTCGCGCGCCCGGATTCGTCGCTGCACCGGCAGGCCGCGACGCTGGGCGGCTGGCTCGGCGCGCGGCTTGCTGAAAGCCCGGCGTTGCGCGCGTCGCTGAACGAGCATATCGAGAAGGCCGTGCACGAGATCGCACCGGATTTCGCGGATTTCCTGATGCGTCACATCCGCGATACGGTTCGCAACTGGGATGCGCGCGAAATGTCGCGGCAGATCGAGCTGAACATCGGCAAGGACCTGCAGTACATCCGCATCAACGGCACGCTGGTCGGCGGGTTGATCGGGCTCGGGCTGTACCTGGTGTCGCTGGTGCCGCATTGGGCTGGCGGATGGCTGCGTTGACGTGGCCATCGCGCACCTGGCGCGCCCGCGCGCGCCGGCGAATCACGCGTGCGCCTTCGCGCCGTGCAGTTGCAGGCCGAGCGCCTTGATCACTTTCAGGATCGTGCCGAAGCTCGGATTGCCGTCATGCGACAGCGCCTTGTACAGCCCTTCGCGCGACAGGCCCGCGTCGCGCGCGACCTGCGACATGCCGCGCGCGCGGGCGATCACGCCGAGCGCATGCGCGATGAAGGCCGGGTCGTCGCCGCCTTCCTGCAGACAGGCCTCGAAGTAGTCGGCCATGTCGTCGTCGGTTTTCAGGTGTTCGGCCGAATCCCACGGCCGGGTCTTGATCTTGTCCATCGATCACTCCAGGTCGAGCCGCGCGAGCATCGCGTGCGCGGCGCGGATGTCCGCCTGTTGCGTTGACTTGTCGCCGCCGCAGAGCAGGATCACCCATATCGTTCCGCGCCTGACGTAGTAGACGCGATAGCCGGGCCCGTGATCGATACGTATTTCGACGACGGGGGAGCCGGCGGATTTCCAGTCGCCTGGATTGCCCATCGACAGACGGTCGATGCGCGCCTGGATGCGGCGCTTCGCGACGCGATCCTGCAGGCCGGCAAACCACGCGTCGAAGACGTCGGTGGTCCGGATACTGAATGTAGGTGCACTGTATGGCATGGATCTCAGCATGTCAACCATGGTTCACAGGTTCGATGAATGGAATTCGGGTGCCCCTACAGTAGGGCCGCGCGCGCCGTTCGACGTCGAATTGGCCGTCAGGCCGACCCTGTCGCGAGGCCGGCCCCGGCCATTCGGTCGAAGTCGGGATTGCGCGAATCCGTCTACAATCAAAAACGTCCTTGTCGACCGCGCGTGCTTGCCGCGCGCGTGCCGTGTCGTGGTTTGTGTCCAGTAGGTAAAGCGTCCGCGTGCCGTAGGCCGGCGCGCGTTCTGAACGTCGCGCGCCCGTAAGCCGGGCAGGCGGCATCAACCGAGAGTCCCCATGAAAGCATCGGATCTGTTCGTGAAGGCGCTGGAAGCCGAAGGCGTCGAGTACGTGTTCGGCATTCCCGGCGAGGAAAACCTCGATCTGCTCGAATCGCTGCGGCGATCCAAGATCAAGCTCGTGCTGACCCGGCACGAGCAGGCGGCCGGGTTCATGGCCGCCACCTACGGCCGCCTGACGGGCCGCACCGGCGTGTGTCTCGCGACGCTCGGGCCGGGTGCGACCAACTTCGTGACGGCCGCCGCCTATGCGCAGCTCGGCGGCATGCCGATGCTGATGATCACCGGGCAGAAGCCGATCAAGTCCAGCAAGCAGGGCCACTTCCAGATCGTCGACGTCGTCGACATGATGCAGCCGCTGACGAAGTTCACGCGGCAGATCGTGTCGATCGGCAACATTCCGTCGGCGGTGCGCGAGGCGTTTCGCCGCGCGGAGGAGGAGCGTCCGGGCGCCGCGCACCTCGAACTGCCGGAGGACATCGCGCACGAGGAAGGCGACGGCAAGCCGATTCCGCGCAGCTACAGCCGGCGGCCGATTGCCGAGGAGAAGGCGGTCGCGCACGCGATCGACGCGATCCAGGCCGCGCGCCATCCGCTGTTGATGATCGGTGCGGGCGGCAACCGCAAGACGACCTGCAAGATGCTGCTCGAATTCGTCGACAAGACGGGCATCCCGTTCTTCACGACGCAGATGGGCAAGGGCGTGATCGACGAAACGCATCCGCTGTGGCTCGGCAACGCGACGCTGTCGGACGGCGACTTCGTGCATCGCGCGATCGAGCATGCGGACTGCATCATCAATGTCGGCCACGACGTGATCGAGAAGCCGCCGTTCTTCATGCGCGCGGACGACAAAACGGTGATCCACGTGAACTTCCTCGGCGCGCAGGTCGATCCCGTCTATTTCCCGCAGATCGAGGTGGTCGGCGACATCGCGAACGCGGTGTGGCAGATGAAGGAAGCGGTGACGCCCCAGCCGCACTGGGATTTCGAGCGCTTCACGATGATCAAGGAGCATTTCGACGCACACCTGCAGAAGGGCCAGCACGACCCGCGCTTCCCGATGTATCCGGTGCGGATCGTGAACGACCTGTACAACGCGCTGCCGCTCGACGGGATCGTCTGCCTCGACAACGGGATGTACAAGATCTGGTTCGCGCGCTACTGGCGTGCGCACGAACCGAACTCGCTGCTGCTCGACAACGCGCTCGCGTCGATGGGCGCGGGCCTGCCGTCGGCGATCGCGACGAAGATCGTGCATCCGCAGCGCAAGGTGATCGCCGTGTGCGGCGACGGCGGCTTCATGATGAATTCGCAGGAACTCGAAACGGCCGTGCGGCTGAAGCTCGACCTCGTCGTGATGATCCTGCGCGACGATGCGTTCGGGATGATCCGCTGGAAGCAGGAGAACATGAATTTCCCCGATTTCGCGATGACGCTGAAGAATCCCGATTTCGTGTCGTATGCGCAGAGCTACGGCGCGCATGGGCATCGCGTCGAATCGGCAGACGATCTCGAGCCGCTGCTGCGCGACTGCTTCGCGACGCCGGGCGTGCATGTGATCGACGTGCCGATCGACTATTCGGACAACGAGCGCGTGCTCAACCGCGAAATCAAGCGCCTGTCGGCGCAACTCTGAATCCGCAGTTCACCGGAAGGAGCGTTCCATGTTGAAGGATACCTATCCGTATTACCTGGCCAACGAAGCCGTCTACGCGAACACCGATCTCGACGTGACCGACAAGTTCAGCGGCAAGGTCGCGACACGCGTCGCGCTCGCCGACGCGAAGGCGATCGATGCGGCCATCGGCGCGGCGGTCGATGCCGCGAAGCCGATGCGCGAGTTGCCGGCCTACAAGCGGCAGGCGGTGCTCGATCACTGCGTCGCGCGCTTTCGCGAGCGCTTCGACGAGCTGGCCGAGGCGCTGTGCATCGAGGCCGGCAAGCCGATCAACGATTCGAAGGGCGAAGTGACGCGGCTGATCGATACGTTTCGCGTTGCGTCCGAGGAGTCGGTGCGCATCGATGGCGAAGTGATCAACCTCGAGATCTCGGCGCGCGCGCAAGGCTACACGGGCTATACGCGGCGCGTGCCGATCGGCCCGTGCTCGTTCATCTCGCCGTTCAACTTCCCGCTGAACCTCGCCGCGCACAAGGTCGCCCCCGCGCTGGCCGCCGGCTGTCCGTTCGTGCTGAAGCCCGCGAGCCGCACGCCGATCGGCGCGCTGATCATCGGCGAGGTGCTCGCGGAAACCGACCTGCCGAAGGGCGCGTTCTCGGTGCTGCCCGCGCATCGCGACGGCGCGGACCTGTTCACGACCGACGAGCGCTTCAAGCTGCTGTCGTTCACGGGCTCGCCGGCCGTAGGCTGGGCGCTGAAGGAGAAGGCCGGCAAGAAGAAAGTCGTGCTCGAACTCGGCGGCAACGCGGCGGCGATCGTCGACGCCGATCAGCGCGGCCAGCTCGACTACGTGGTCGAGCGTCTCGCGTTCGGCGCATATTACCAGTCGGGCCAGAGCTGTATCGGCGTGCAGCGGATCCTCGTGCATGCGGATCTGTACGACGCGCTGCGCGACAAGCTGATCGCGAAGACGCGTTCGCTGAAAATGGGCGATCCGAAGGATCCGTCGACGTTCGTCGGCCCGATGATCTCCGAATCCGAATCGCGCCGGCTGTCCGGCTGGATGGATGCGGCCGTCGCGGCGGGCGCGAAGATCGTCGCGGGCGGCAAGGTCGACGGCGCGATGTTCGAGGCGACGCTGCTCGAAAATGTCGGCCGCGAGCAGGACCTGTACCGCAAGGAGGCATTCGGCCCGGTCGCGATCCTCGAGAAATTCGACCGCTTCGACGATGCGCTCGCGCGCGTGAACGACAGCGACTTCGGGCTGCAGGCCGGCGTGTTCACCGATTCGCTCGCGCATGCGCAGCGCGCGTGGGACGAGTTGGAGGTGGGAGGCGTCGTGATCAACGACGTGCCGTCGTTCCGGGTCGACAACATGCCGTATGGCGGCGTGAAGGACTCGGGGCTCGGCCGCGAAGGGATCCGCTACGCGATCGAGGACATGACCGAGCCGCGGCTGATGGTCGTGCGGCGCCGCTAGCGCGATCGCAGGCGGCAAGACGGCACGCGGGCGGGCGATCGCGGGATCGCGCCGGCCCGCGTGCCGTTTTTCATTTCGACAGCTGCGGACGGGCGCGCCGACTTCCCGCCGTGTGGTATCGACGCGGCACCGCGCGCCGCGCCTGCCGAACGCGCTCGACTCCCGGCATCGCATCGTGATGTAATCGCGCGAAATGGCCAACCAGGGTACGACACCGGTTGGCGTGCGCATTCATTCTTCACGAGGTCGATTCATGTCCCCCGTCTCGGCGTTCAAGCTGGTTCTGTTGTCGTTTCTCGCGATCGTCGCGCTCGAATGCATCGCCAAGCGATTGCGGTTGCCGCCTGCGGCCGCGCTGCTGATCGGCGGCATCGGCATCGCGTTCATTCCCGGTCTGCCGCCGATCAACCTCGATCCGGAACTCGTGCTGCTCGTGTTCCTGCCGCCGCTGTTGATGGACGGCGCGTATTTCTCCGTATGGGAGGAGTTCAAGCGCAACGTCGGCGGCATCCTGATGCTTGCGATCGGCGCGGTGGTGTTCACGACGTTCGCGGTTGGTTTTGCCGTGCACTGGGTCGTGCCGTCGCTGCCGTGGGCCGCATGCTTCGCGCTCGGCGCGATCGTGTCGCCGCCCGACGCGGTGGCCGCGAAGGCGGTGCTCGAACGCGTCGCGCTGCCGCGCCGGCTGATGGTGCTGCTCGAAGGCGAAAGCCTGTTGAACGACGCGGCCGGCCTGGTGCTGTTCCGCTTCGCGGTCGCCGCCGCGCTGACGGGCGCGTTCAGTTTCGAGCACGCGGTCGTGCGCTTCGCGGAGCTCGGGCTCGGCGGCGTCGTGGTCGGCTACCTGGTCGGCAAGCTCGTCGTGTGGTTCCTGAAGCTGCTCGATGACGACTATCTGGTGATTACCGTCGCGGTGATCGCCGGCTGGATCGCATACATCGCGGGCGAGATGGTCGAGGTGTCGGGCGTGATCGCGACGGTGACGGCCGGCATGATCGTCGGCTGGCATCAGCACGAGGTGTTTTCGGCCGCCGTGCGCACGCGCGGCACCGCGTTCTGGCAGGTCATCGTGTTCCTGCTCGAGGCGATGGTGTTCGTGCTGATCGGGCTGTCGCTGCGCGGCGCGATCCACCGGCTCGGCGGTTTCGAGCAGGTGCTCGCCACGATGGTGCCGCCGGTGCTCGCGGTGCTGGCGGCGGTGGTCGTGTCGCGCTTCGTGTGGGTCTACGCGGTCGAGGCGCTGAAGCTGCCGGTGCGCGGGATCGTCGGGCGCGGTTTCGCACCCGACTGGAAGGCCGCGACGATCATGAGCTGGGCCGGGATGCGCGGGGTCGTGACGCTGGCGATCGCGTTGTCGTTGCCGGAGGCGATGCCGGGCCGCGACGTGATCCTGGTCGCGTCGTTCGCGGTGATCCTCGTCACCGTGCTGCTGCAGGGCACGACCATCGGGCCGCTGATCCGGCTGCTGCGCCTGCCTCAGCACGAAGCGCGCGCCGCGCATCACCTGACCGAGCCGATGGCGTGGGCACATATCGAGGCGGCGCAGCTCGCGGCGATCCAGCCGCTGGTGCGCGACGAGCGCGGCAACGTGATTCACCCGCGCCTGCTGGAGCAATACACGTATCGCGCGCAGCTGACCGAGCGGGCGAAGAACGAGCCTGCGTATCCGGCGGAGGTGCGCACCGCGCACTACGACGTCGTGCTGGCCGCGATCAAGGCCGGACGTGCGGAATTGTTGCGCCTGCATCGTTCGGGCCGCATCCACGACGAGATGCTGCACATGCTCGAGCGTGATCTCGATCTGCAGGAAGTGTCCGCGCAGCACGCGCGCGGGTAGGCTGCCGCACGGCCCTCGCTGGTGCGGTTGCCGGTTCCGGCCGGCCACGCCCCCGGGGCGTTCGCGTCGCGGCCGATCCGGTCGCGACGCGCGACTTTCTCCCTCCATCTCCCCCGATTCCGTCGCATCGGAGTCCGGCCCCAATACCTCCGACACGCGAGGCTTGCAGCGCATGCAAGCCTCATGGCACCGGCTTCGCAAACGTTATCGTCTTTCGCGTCCGGAAATGATCTGATTTAACTGAATCCCTCTCTTTCACCATATTTGGCAAAACTAAACCGGAAGGAGATAGATGCTGTGTTCTAATTTCATTTAGAATCAGCCGGTTATCTTTATTGAGAGAAAGCACGCGGAGGTAATACGACCGTCGTCGGGGGAAAATCGGCGCTCGGATCCCCGTGAGGCAATGCCGACAGGCCAGGTCGGCAACAACAGGCGGATTTCTCAACCGCTAAATTAAGATGGCGTCCAAGTCGGATAAACAACTCCTATGAAAGAATCAATTGGAGATTTGGCGTTTGAAACGGTATTTATGAAAGAATCGAGCGGTGAAAATGCGCCGGATTGTCTCGAGTCGGGGCTATCGGTTCTGCTCGTCGACGATCAGCCGTTCGTGGGCGAGGTGATCCGCCGCGCGCTGCGCAGCGAGCACGATATCGACCTGCATGTGTGCACCGACGCGCACCGGGCGATGGCGGTCGCGCGCGACGTGAAGCCGACGGTCATCCTGCAGGATCTCGTGATGCCGGAAATCGACGGCCTCGACCTCGTTCGCGCGTGGCGCGCGGACGCCGACACCGCCCGCGTGCCGATCATCGTGCTGTCGGCGAAAGAGGAGCCGATCGTCAAGCGCGAGGCGTTCATCGCCGGTGCGAACGACTATCTTGTGAAGCTCCCGGACGCGATGGAGCTGACGGCGCGCATCCGCTATCACTCGAATTCGTACCTGATGTCGCGGCAGCGCGACGAAGCGCTGGATTTCCTGTCGCACGACATGCGCTCGCCGCAGACGTCGATCCTCGCGTTGCTCGAGGTTTACCGGACCGAGCACGGCGACATGCCGGCGATCATGGAGCGCATTGCCGGCCATGCACGGCGCGCGCTGGCGCTTGCCGACGGCTTCATCCACCTGACCCGCGCGCAGTCGGAACGCCGCGCGCACGAGGTCCTGAGTCTCAACGAGATCGTGCTCGACGCCGTCGACCAGCTGTGGGAGAGGGCGGCCGGCTTCGGCAGCCGCGTCGTGGCCCACGTGCCCGACACCGAGTGCGTGACGATGGGCGACCGCATGATGCTCACGCGCGCGGTCGCGAACCTGATCGACAACGCGCTGAAATACGGTCCGGCCGGCACGGACGTGCATTGCACGCTGGGCGACGACGACGGTGCCCTGCTGATCGGCGTCGAGGATGCCGGCAACGGTATCGCGCCCGAGCAGCGCACCGCCGCGACCGAGTCGTTCGTGCGGCTCGAATCCGTGCACGGCGCGGCGCGCAGCGGCTTCGGCCTCGGGCTTGCATTCGTGCGCGCGACGGCCGCGCGGCATCGCGGCCAGATCCTGATGCGCAATACGGCGCGCGGCTTCATGGTCGCGCTTCGGCTGCCGGCGCAAGCGGACCGGTGATTTCGCGGTGCGGCCCGCCGGTGCCGTGCCGCCCGCAGACCCCGATGCGCTCGTGGCGCGCCGTGCGGCGCGCAGGCGGGCGCGGTTTTTTTCAACGCTGATTTTAGAAAGCCCATAACGAACATGGCCACCGTGACGCCCCGCGCGACCAATGAAAGCCTGCATCCGACGATCGGCGCTGGCCGGCTGACGCTCGGCAACCGCATCCTGCTCAGCTTCGGCGTGCTGTTCGTGCTGATGCTGGTCACCGCCGGCGTGTCCTACGAGCGTCTGCATGCGATCAACACCGAAGCCATCAGCATCGAACGCGACTCGCTGCCCGGCGTCTATCTCGCGGCGTCGCTGCGCGGCTCGGTCAACGAATCGTTCGCGATGCTGCAGCAGGCGACCTTCGTCGATACCGATTCCGAACTTGTGCAGCGCGATTTCGCGAAGATTGCCGAGGCGCTCAAGGAGGTCGAGTCGTTGTCGGTCGACTACCAGAACACGACGTTCCGCGATGACGACCGGCAGCGTTTCTCGACGTTCCGCGGTTCCTACGACCGCTACGTACCGCTGCTCAACGATGCGATCCAGAAGAGCCACGTGTCGCGCGAGGAAGCCGTCGCAGCCTACGCGCGGACGCTGCCCGTGTGGACCGAGGTCGTGCGCAACGCGAACGTCCTGGTGCAGGAGAACCGCAAGTTCGCCGACAACTCCGCGAAGCTGATTCGCCAGTCCGTGCAGGACACCGAGGTCGTGCTCGCGCTGGCGCTGGGCATCGTGCTGCTGTCCGCGCTCGCGCTCGGCTACGGGCTGTTCCGCGCGGTCACCGTGCCGATGGCGCGACTCGTGGAAGTGCACGACGTGATGCGCACCGGCAACCTGACGCGCCGCCTCGACCTGCGCCGCCATGATGAGTTCGGCACGCTCGAGACGGGCTTCAACCGGATGGCCGACGAACTGACCGAGCTCGTCGCGCGCGCGCAGCAGTCGTCGCTGCAGGTGACGACGTCGGTGGCCGAAATCGCGGCGACGTCGCGCGAGCAGCAGGCGACTGCCAACGAAACCGCGGCCACGACGACCGAGATCGGCGCGACGTCGCGCGAGATCTTCGCGACGTCGCGAGACCTGCTGCGCACGATGAACGAGGTGGCCGGCGTGGCCGAACAGTCCGCGACGCTCGCGGGCGCGAGCCAGAGCGGCCTCACGCGGATGGGCGAGACGATGCGCAGCGTGATGGACGCGGCCGGGTCGGTGAATGCGAAGCTCGCGATCCTCAACGAGAAGGCGCTGAACATCAACCAGGTCGTCGCGACGATCACCAAGGTGGCCGACCAGACCAACCTGCTGTCGCTGAACGCGGCGATCGAGGCCGAGAAGGCCGGCGAGTACGGCCGCGGCTTCGCGGTCGTCGCGACCGAGATCCGCCGCCTCGCCGACCAGACGGCGGTCGCGACCTACGACATCGAGCAGACGGTCAAGGAGATCCAGTCGGCCGTGTCGGCGGGCGTGATGGGGATGGACAAGTTCTCCGAGGAAGTGCGCCGGGGGATGCTCGACGTGCAGCAGGTCGGCGGCCAGCTGTCGCAGATCATCGCCGAAGTGCAGACGCTTTCGCCGCGCTTCCAGATGGTCAACGAAGGGATGCAGACGCAGGCGAACGGCGCGGAGCAGATCACGCAGGCGCTGTCGCAACTGTCGGAAGCCGCGCAGCAGACGGCCGAATCGCTGCGCCAGTCGTCGCAGGCGATCGATGACCTGACGCTCGTCGCGAACCAGTTGCGCACCAGCGTGTCGCGCTTCAAGGTCGACGCGTGACGCGCGCCGAGTCGCACGGCGGCGCGCATGCGCTATTCCTGATGTTCGAGCTCGACGGCGAGCGCTATGCGCTCGACGCGGCCGACATCGATGAAGTGTTGCCGCTCGCGACCACCAAGGTCGTGCCCGGCGCGCCCGACTGGATCGCCGGGCTGCTGATGCGCGGCGGTCAGCCGGTGCCCGTGATCGACGTGCCGATGCTGGCGCTCGGGCGGCGCGCGCATGCGCTGCGTTCGACGCGCCTGGTGATGGTGCGCTACCGGGTCGAGCCGCTCGACCGCGAGCGCGTGATCGGCCTGATCGTCGAGCGCGCGACGCAGACGCTGCGAATCGACCGCACGGCATTCCGCGCCAGCGGCGTGTCGACCGCGCGCACGCGCTGGCTCGGGCACGTCGCGAACACGCCCGACGGAATCGTGCAGCAGGTGTCGGTATCCGATCTGATCGACGACGTTGCGCGCCTGTATCTGTTCGACGGCCTGCCCGGCCACGGAGGGGAGTCCGCATGAAAGAGTCCGATTCGCGATTTCGCGGCTGGCTGCTGCGCGAGACCGGCATCGACCCCGATTCGCTCGGCAACGATTTCCTGAGCCGCGCGCTGACCGAGCGCGTGCATGCGCTGCAGGGCGACGGCGAGCGGCTGCCGTCGGCGGCGCGGCCGCCCGTCACGCCCGAAGCGCTCGACGCCTACTGGCAGCAGCTCAACGCGTCGGCCGACGAACGGCGCGCGCTGATCGAGCTGTTCGTCGTGCCGGAGACGTGGTTCTTCCGTGAACGCGAGGCGTTCGTGACGCTCGCGCGGCTTGCGGTCGAGCGGCTTGCCGCGACGCCCGGGCGCGTGATCCGCGTGCTGAGCGCGCCGTGCTCGACCGGCGAGGAGCCGTATTCGGCAGCGATGGCGCTGCTCGACGCCGGGCTCGATCCGGCCAGCTTCACGATCGACGCGATCGACCTGAGCGCGCGCGCGATCGAACAGGCGCGGCTCGGCTGCTACGGGCGCAATGCGTTTCGCGGCACGGCGACCGAGTTCCGCGCCCGCTACTTCACGCCGGCCGCCGACGGCTGGCTGCTCGACGAGCGCGTGCGCGCGCGCGTTCAGTTTCGCCAGGCGAACCTGATCGAACCGGGCGTCGATACGGGCATTCGCTACGATTTCGTGTTCTGCCGCAACGTGCTGATCTACTTCGACCGCGACGCGCAGGACCGCGTGATCGGTTCGCTCGAAAGCTGGCTCGCCGACGACGGGATGCTGTTCGTCGGTCCGGCCGAAACGGGCGTCGCGATGCGGCACGGGCTGCGTTCGGCGCGCGTGCCGCTGGCGTTCGCGTTTCATCGCGATCATGGCGGCGCGGGGGCGGGGGCGGGGGCGGCGGACGCGAGCGCGGCGCGGCATGCTGCGCCCACGCCCGCGGTTGCGCCGTACCGGCGCGCCGAGCGCTTGACGGTGGCGCCGCCCGCCGCGGCGCGCCCGCTGCTGGCCGTCGTGCCGCCGACGTGGAGCGGTAGCGCGCCGTCGCCCGCGGGGCTCGCGCCGGCCGAGCGCACGACGGCGTTCGAGCCGCTGGCCGACATGCGCGCCGGCTCGCTGACCAACGCAGCCAACGCGGCCAACGCGGCCAATGCAGCCAATGCGGCCAACGCAGCCAACGCAGCCAACGCAGCCAACGCAGCCAACGCGGCCAACGCGGCCAACGCGGCCAACGTGCCCGCGCCGGCGGCACCGCTCGCCGACGGCGCCGCACCGACGCTCGAGGAAGCGCAGGCGCTGGCCAACGCGGGTGCGTTCGACGAGGCCGAGCGCGTGCTCGCGCGGTTCTCCGCGCACGCCGGGCCGCACGCGGACGCGTTCTACCTGAACGGGCTGATCGCGGATGCGTGCGGGCGTGTCGCGGAAGCAGGCGACTTCTACCGGAAGGCGCTGTATCTGCGGCCGACGCACCACGAAGCGCTGACGCATCTCGCGACCTTGCTCGACGTCGGCGGCGATGGCGCCGGCGCGCAGTGGCTGCTCGAGCGTGCGCGGCGCTCGGCAGGATGATGAGAATACGGGTTGGGAGCCGACATCGGGATGACCGAGGAAAGAATGAACCGCGACGCCGTTGCCACTGACGACACGACGATCGGCGTCGACGATTGCTGGAACCGGATCGGCACGCGCGGCGACCGCTCGTGCGAGCGGCTGGCCGACTGCCTGCGCTGCCTGAACTGCCCGGTCTACGCGTATCACGCGGCGAAACTGCTCGAACGCCCGCTCGGCGTCGCCGAGATGGCCGACGCCACGCGGCGAATCAGCGCGTTCGATGCGACCGGCCCGCACGGCGCCGACGATACGCGCCAGGCGGCGCTGGCGTTTCGCGTCGCCGACGAATGGCTTGCGCTGCCGATCGGCGTGCTGCGCGAGATCGCCGGCACGCGCCGGATCCATTCGCTGCCGTATCGCCGCCATTCGGCCGTGCGCGGCGTGGTCAACATTCGCGGCACGCTGCGCATCGCGATCTCGATCGGCGCGCTGCTCGGCCTCGAGGCGGGCAACGGCGGCAGCGGCAGCGACGGCAGCGACGGCCGTTTCACGCGACTGCTGGTCGCCGCGCACCAGGGCGAGCCGGTGGTGTTTCCGGTCGACGAAGTCGAGGGCGTGCTGCGCTTCGGCGCATCCGAATGGGTGCCCGTGCCGGCGACGGTCGGGCGCGCGAGCGCCGGCCTGTCGCGCGGCGTGCTGTCGTGGCGCGGCAAGTCGGTGGGCCTGCTCGACGATGACCGGCTGTTCGACGCCGTCACACGGAGCATGCGATGAGCGGCGATGACGATCTGAGCCACCTGTCGCTGCTCGAGCTGTATCGCGAGGAGACGCGCACGCAGACCCAGGCGCTGTCCGAACGCCTGCTCGCGCTCGAATCGGGCGAGCCCGATTCCGTCGCGCTCGAGGCGTGCATGCGCGCCGCGCACTCGCTGAAGGGCGCCGCGCGCATCGTCGGCGTGCCGCTCGGCGTCGAGATCGCGGGGCGGATGGAAGAATGCTTCGTCGCCGCGCAGGCCGGCACCATCGCACTGACGGCCACGCATGTCGACGTGCTGCTCGCCGGCGTCGACCTGCTGGTGCGTGTCGCCGATCCGCAGGCGCAGCCCGTGTCGTCGACGGAGATCGAGGCGTTCGCGCTGGCGCTCACGGGCGCCGACGGCGCGCACGCGATGCCGGCACCGGCCTTCGCGCCGCCGCCGGCGCCGCCGTCCAGCGTGCCGTTTCGCGATCACGACGGCGCCGCGAACGAGCCCGTGGGGGCCGGCGCCGCGGTGCCGCCGCTCGCCCTGTCGGCGGCCGTGCCCGATCCGGTCCCGGCCGGCCGTGCGGCCGGCGCGGGCGCGATGCGCCGCGTGCGGGCCGATACGCTGAACCGGCTGTTGAGCCTGTCCGGCGAGTCGCTCGTCGAGTCGCGCTGGCTCAAGCCGTTCGCGGAATCGATGCTGCGCGTGAAGCGCGCGCAGCGCGATGCGGCCCGCTCGCTCGATCTGTTGTACGAACGGTTCGCCGACGAGCTCGATGCGGGCGTGCTCACGTCGGTCAACGAAGTGCGGCACATGCTCAACGACCTGCAGCGTTCGCTCGCCGAGCGCATGGAAGAATTCGACCGCTTCGAGCGCCGCAGCACGCACATCGCCGAGCAGCTGTACGACGAGGCACTTCAGTGCCGGATGCGCCCGTTCGGCGACGCAACGCGCGCGTATCCACGCATCGTCCGCGATCTCGCGCGCTCGCTCGGCAAGCAGGTGCGCTTCTCGATCGTCGGCGAAGGCACGCAGGTCGACCGCGACATCCTCGACCTGCTCGACGCGCCGCTCGGCCACCTGCTGCGCAACGCGATCGATCACGGCGTCGACTCGCCCGACGCGCGCCGCGCGCGCGGCAAGCCGGCCGAGGCGAGCGTGACGCTCGAAGCGCGCCACAGCGCCGGCTCGCTGCTCGTCAGCGTGATCGACGATGGGCCGGGCGTCGACATGGACGCGCTGCGCGCGGCGGTCGTGCGCCAGCGCCTGACCGACGACGAGACGGCCGCCCGGCTGTCCGATCCGGAACTGCTCGAATTCCTGCTGCTGCCGGGCTTCTCGATGCGCGATGCGGTGACCGACGTGTCGGGGCGCGGCGTCGGCCTCGATGCGGTGCAGGAGATGGTGCGCGGCGTGCGCGGCGCGGTGCGCATCTTCAACGAGCCGGGCGCGGGCATGCGCTTCGTGCTGCAGTTGCCGCTCACGCTGTCGGTGATCCGAAGCCTGCTGGTCGAGGTCGGCGGCGAGCCGTACGCGTTCCCGCTCGCGCACGTGCGCCGCACGCTCGAACTCTCGCACGACGACATCGACGTGCTCGAAGGACAGCCGCATTTTCCGTTCGACGGCCGGCGTGCGGGCCTCGTCGGCGCGCATCAGCTGCTCGATGCGGGTGAGCCCGCCGTCGCGCGCACGAGCACGGCGGTCGTGGTCGTCGGCGGCGAGCCCGAGCTGTACGGCGTCGCCGTCGATCGCTTCCTCGGCGAACGGATGCTTGTCGTGCAGCCGCTCGACAGCCGCCTGCAGAAGATCCAGAACATCGCGGCCGGTGCGTTGCTCGAGAACGGCGACCCGGTGCTGATCGTCGATGTCGAGGACCTGATCCGTTCCGTCGACAAGCTCGTGCGCGGCGGCCAGCTCGCGAAACTCACGCGCGATCCCCAGTTCGCGCGAGCCGACCGGCGCCGCCGCGTGCTCGTCGTCGACGATTCGCTGACGGTGCGCGAGCTCGAACGCAAGCTGCTGGAAAAGCGCGGCTACGACGTGACCGTCGCGGTCGACGGGATGGACGGCTGGAACGCGGTGCGCAGCGATGCGTTCGACCTGGTCGTCACCGACGTCGACATGCCGCGCATGGACGGGATCGAGCTCGTCACGCTGATCAGGAGCGATCCGGCGCTCAAGCGGGTGCCCGTGATGATCGTGTCGTACAAGGATCGCGACGAGGATCGCCGGCGCGGGCTCGATGCCGGCGCCGACTACTATCTCGCGAAGAGCAGTTTCCACGACGAGGCGCTGCTCGATGCGGTGCACGACCTGATCGGCGGGGCACGCGGATGAACATCGGCATCGTCAACGATCTGCCGCTTGCCGTCGAGGCGCTGCGCCGCGTGATCGCGCGGCGCACCGATCACCGCGTGCTGTGGGTGGCAACCGACGGCGACGAGGCCGTGGATTTCTGTGTCGCGCATCCGCCCGACCTGGTGCTGATGGACCTCGTGATGCCGAAGCTCGACGGCGTGGCCGCGACGCGGCAGATCATGGCGCGTGCGCCGTGCGCGATCCTGATCGTGACCGCGAGCGTCAGCGCGAACACGTCGTCGGTCTACGAGGCAATGGGCGCCGGCGCGCTCGACGCGGTCGACACGCCGACGCTCGCGCTCGGCCTGCCGTCGGACGCCGCGCCGCAGCCGCTGCTCGCGAAGATCGACCAGATCGGCCGGCTGCTCGAAAGCCGGACCGCGACGCTCGTGCCGCCCGTGCCGGCACCCGCGCGCGGCCAGCCGACGCTGATCGCGATCGGCGCGTCGGCGGGCGGGCCGACCGCGCTCACCGCGCTGCTGCGCGCGCTGCCGGCCGATTTTCCGGCTGCGCTCGTGATCGTGCAGCATGTCGACCAGGCGTTCGCGCTCGGCATGGCGGAGTGGCTCGACGGCTATACGCGGCTGCCCGTGCGCGTCGCGCGGCCGGGCGGCGTGCCGCAGGCGGGCGAGGTGCTGCTCGCGGCGTCCAACGACCACCTGTGCCTGTCGCCGCGCGGCGTGCTCGGCTATACGCGCCATCCGGCCGAGACGCCGTACCGGCCGTCGATCGACGTGTTCTTCAACAGCGTCGCCGACGGCTGGCAGGGCGACGCGCTCGGCGTGCTGCTGACCGGGATGGGGCGCGACGGCGCACTGGGGCTGAAGGCGATGCGCGCGAAGGGGTGCTACACGATCGCGCAGGACGAGGCGACGAGCGCCGTCTACGGGATGCCGAAGGCGGCCGCGGCGATCGGCGCGGCGTCCGCGATCCTGCCGCTCGACCGGATCGCGCCGCAGCTGATCTCGCGCGTGACGCGCCTGCCGCTCGACTGACGGTGCGCGGCGACCCGGCCGGGGCCGCATTGCGTGCGATGTGCGGCGTCGCGTACAATCGCCGCCAGCGGAGATGGCATGCCTCCCTGCGGTCGATCCCGGCGCCTGGCGTGCGGTTCGGCCCTCAACCGCCGGTTTGCCCGGCTGATGATGCCTGCGTGTTCCTGGGTCGTCAGGAGGTCGCAGGCCATCCATGCGGTATTCTGCCGCCCAGGTTTTGATGTCCTGTCGAATCTGGAAATCATGTTTTTCTCGACTTCTGCCGATTTTTTCGCGACCGTGCGCTACGTGTGCCGCTGGCTCGCGCTCTCGGCCTTGCTCGGCGCGCTGGCCGGCACGGCTTCCGCGTTGTTCCTGCTCGCGCTCGACTGGGCGACCGGCACGCGCGTCGCGCATCCGTGGCTGTTGTGGGGGCTGCCGGCCGCCGGCTTCGCGACCGGCTGGGTCTACCACCGGTTCGGCCAGTCGGTCGCGCGCGGCAACAACCTGCTGATCGACGAGATTCACGACCCGAAGGCGCTCGTGCCGAAGCGGATGGCGCCGCTCGTGCTCGTCGCGACCGTCGTCACGCACCTGTTCGGCGGATCGGCCGGGCGCGAGGGGACGGCCGTGCAGATGGGCGGCGCGCTCGCCGATCGCATCACGCACCTGTTCCGGCTCGATCGCGAGCATCGGCGCGTGCTGCTGATGGGCGGCATCGCGGCCGGGTTCTCGTCGGTGTTCGGTACGCCGCTCGCGGGCGCCGTGTTCGGGCTCGAGGTGCTCGCGATCGGCCGCGTCCGGTACGACGCACTGCTGACCTGCGTCGCGTCCGCGATCGTCGCGGATGTCGTGTGCCGCGCGTGGGGCGTGCATCACACCGTCTATGCGATTCCGTTCGTGCCGGCCGTCTCGGCGACGCGGCTGGCCGCGACGGTCGTCGCGGGTGTCGCGTTCGGCGTCGTCGGCCGGCTGTTCGCGTTTGCCACGCATGCGCTGACCGCGTGGTTCCGGCGCGTCGTCCGCCATGCGCCGCTGCAGCCGGTGCTCGGCGGCGTGCTGGTGGCCGTGGCGGCTACCGTACTGAACGTGCCGCAGTATCTCGGTCTCGGGATTCCGACGATCGAGGCCGCGTTTCACGGGCCGCTGCCGGCTTACGATTTCGCGGGCAAGTTCGCGTTCACCGTCGTCACGCTCGCGTCGGGATTCAAGGGCGGCGAAGTGACGCCGCTGTTCTACATCGGCGCGACGCTCGGCAACGCGCTCGGGCAGGTGCTTGCGCTACCGGTGCCGGTGCTCGCAGGGCTCGGCTTCGTCGCGGTATTCGCCGGGGCGGCCAACACGCCGATCGCGTCGACGATCATGGCGATCGAACTGTTCGGCGCGGATGTCGGCGTGTATGCGATCGTGGCCTGCGTGGTCGCCTATCTGTTTTCCGGGCACGCGGGGATCTATCGGTCGCAGCGGGTGGCGGTGGGGAAGGGTGCGCAGGTGGAGGCGGAGTGAAGCCGCCGCGTGGGGCGGCCGGGCAGGGCGTGTCGACGCAAATCGCTACCCGGGGACCCCGCCCATTACCGGGAACAGGGCGGCCCGTTACTGCTTCGGCAGCCGCGCGACGTTCCGGGCGAGCAGTTCCTCGATGTCGATACCCTTCTCCGCGAGCAACGTCGTGACGACGCCGGTCAGCTCCCCGAGCGTTTCCTTGACCGACTCGCGGATCGTATCCACGACGACCTGGGTGCTGCGCTCGATCTCGATATTGACCTTGTCGTCGACGCCATTCGCATCGAAGGTGGTGGCGCGGCGCGTTTCGGGAATCAGCCAGACCTCGAACCAGCCTTCGTCGCGATTGACGTCCGACACGGTCAGGCTGCAGCCGTTGATCGCGATATAGCCCTTCGCGAAGACATAGCGCTTGAAATCGGCCGGCACGCCGATGCGGATCATCCGGTTGTGTTCGGAAGACGCGATGTGCAGGATGGTCCCCATGAAGTCGACGTGACCGGACAGCGGATGTCCGCCGATTTCCGCGCCGTCCTTCGCGGCCCGCTCCACGTTGACCCGGGCGCCGGTCGTCAGGTCGGCCAGCGTGGTGATTCGCAGGCTCGGCAACATCACGTCGAAGTCGATCAGCACCGGCGAGTGGATGGTCGTCACCGTCAGGCAGACGCCGTCGACCGAGACGCTCGCGCCGATCTCGATGTCGGCGGTAAACCGGTCGGGAAATTCGATGCTGAACGTTCTCAGTTCGCCGTGATCCTTGATGGCCTTGATGACGCCAACACCCTGAACAATGCCTGTAAACATGATCTGCCTTTCGTCGCGAATTGCCTGGCCGGTATGATAAGTGATCGCGGCGGGCCGTGTCGGGGCCGGGTTCGTTGCAGGCGGTGTTCACGCACGCCGATTCCCGTCGAAACAACCGGGCACGCGGTGGCGGTGCGCCGCGTACCCGGTTGCGAACGGGTTTCCATCAAGCCTGTGCCGGCGCTCCCAGCGGCCCGGCAGCATCGTCCGCCGTGCGACGCGGCGAATCGATCAAGCCTTTTGCCAGCTCCAGTGCCTGCCGCTCGAACAACCGGCGATACGTCCCGCCGTCGATGCGGATCAGCGTGTCGTGGCTGCCTTCCTCGATCACCTTGCCGCGATCGAGCACGAGCAGGCGGTCGAGCGAGCGCACCGTCGACAGCCGGTGCGCGACGACGAGCGTCGTGCGGCCGACCATCAGCCGCTCCATCGCCTGCTGGATCAGCAACTCGCTTTCGCTGTCGAGGCTCGACGTCGCTTCGTCGAGGATCAGGATCGGTGCATCCGCGAGGAACGCACGCGCGATCGCGACACGCTGGCGTTCGCCGCCCGACAGCTTGATCCCGCGCTCGCCGACGAGCGTGTCATAGCCGTCCGGCAGCGCGACGATGAAGTCGTGCGCGCTGGCCAGACGCGCGGCGCGCTCGATCTCCGCGCGGCTCGCGTCGGGGCGTGCATACGCGATGTTCTCCGCAAGCGTGCGGTGGAACAGCACGGGCTCCTGCTGGACGATCGCGATCTGGCTGCGCAGCGAATCCTGCCGCACCTGCGCGATGTCCTGGCCGTCGATCGTGATGCGGCCGCCCGACACGTCGTACAGGCGCTGGATCAGCTTGATGAACGTCGTCTTGCCCGACCCGGAATGACCGACGAGGCCCACGCGCTCGCCGGGCGCAATGCGCATCGAGAAGTCGTCGTACAGCGGTATCGGATGATTGCCGTAGCGGAACGTCACGTGCTCGAAGCGGATCTCGCCTTGCCCGATCCGGATGGCCTGCGCGCCGGGACGATCGTCGATGCCGAGCGGCTGGCGCTCGAGCGCGACGAGCTCTTCCATGTCGTTGACCGAGCGCTGCAGGTTGCGGATATGCATGCCGACGTCGCGCAGGTAGCCCTGCAGCATGAAGAACATCGTAAGCGAGAATGCGATATCGCCGACGCTCGCTTCGTCGTTCGCCCACAGCCGCAGCGCGACGCCGATCATCGCCGCCTGCATCGCGACGAGCATCGCCCCCTGCAGCCCGCCGTTGAGCGTGCCGCGCACCCACGTGCGGCGCGTGCGCTGACGCCACTTGCCGATCACGCGCGCGAGCCGCGCTTCCTCGCGCGTTTCCGCGCCGAACGCCTTGACGACCGCGTTGCAGCTCACCGCGTCCGCGAGTGCGCCGCCCATGCGCGTGTCCCACATGTTGCCGAGCCGCGCGGCCGGCGCGACGATACCGAGCGACACGGCGACCGTCACCGAGATGTACAGCAGCGAACCCGCGCCGACGACGAACCCCATCACCGGCCAGTGCGTGCCGAGCAGCACGGTCGCGCCGACGAGCATCGTGACGGACGGCAGCAGCGCGATCAGCACCGTGTCGTTCAGCAGGTCGAGCGCCCAGATCCCGCGCGTGATCTTGCGCACGGTCGACCCCGCGAAGCTGTTCGCGTGCCAGTCGGTCGAGAAGCGCTGCACGCGATGGAACGACGCAGCGGCGATCTCGCTCATCATCTTCAGCGTGAGCGTGATGATGTTCAGGTAGACGCCTTGCCGCAGCAGCGTCGCGGCGATGCCGAGCGCGGCCAGCGTGCCGAACGCGGCGACGGCCGAATGCCACGCGGCGGCGCGGTCGGTCAAGCCGGTCGACAGCGCATCGACGAGGCGTCCGGCGAACAGCGGTGTGAGCACGTCGGCGAGCGCACCGAGCAGCGCCAGTGCGGTGATCGTCGCGATGCGCACCGGCTGCTTGCGCCAGTAGCGGAAAGTGAAGCCGAAGACGGCCTGGAATGCCTGGCCGCCCAGATGGGTGGTTTTTCTGGTCATGTGTCGTTGCCCGGCGCATCGCGCGACGGGACTTTCCGGTTCGGAGAACGTCGAAAACGCAACAGCCGGGCCGCGCGGACGACGCGGGCGGAATGAAACGGGCTGTCGGGAAAGTGCGCGGGCCGGCGGGTCAGCGGAGAACCCGGGAGCCGGCGCGGACGACGGGCTGGATCAGCCGCGTCGTGGGACCACGTTCGGGAAGGCTGCTGGCATTCGGAACATCTGCACCTCCCTGAAGTGAACGTTGAAAGGACATCGAAAAGACGTGTAGGGATTTTATCAGCAGTGCCGGACGCGCCGCAACGTCTGACGAATGCGGCGTTGCAGCGTCGATACGGTCGGCATGCCGCGTGTCGGCCCTTTTCCCCGCGCGTGTTCCGCGGTGCGGCGCTCTACAGGAAAAGGACCGGCGCGCCGCATCGATTACACTTTGCGGTTGCGCGCCGGCCGCTGCGGCCCCGCGGATTCACCCCGAACCATTCCTGAGGAAACGATGAGCGACGTTCAGCAAGGCATCCTGGCTCCGATCGACACGGCGGCCCGATACCTCACTTTCACGATTTCGGACAACGCCAATGTGGCAACGGCGCTGAAGGCATTGCGCGAGCTCGTCGACGGGCGCGGCACGGTCGCCGGCTTCGGGCATGCGCTGGCCGCACACCTCGGGCGCCCGGTGCCGGGCCTGACCGAATTCCCGGCATTCGCGGTGAACGACCGTACGCTGCCGATCACGCCGGCCGACGTATGGGTCTGGCTGCGGGGCGACGATCGCGGCGATCTCGTGCTGCGCGCGCGGGCGATCGAGCGGGCGCTCGCGCCGGCATTCGCGCTGCAGGACGCGGTCGACGGGTTCCGCTATTCGAACGATCGCGACCTGTCGGGTTACGAGGACGGCACCGAGAACCCGACCGGCGACGACGCGCTCGCCGCGGCGAGCGTCACGGGGCAGGGCGCCGGGCTCGACGGCTCGAGCTTCGTCGCGGTTCAGCAATGGCTGCACGACTTCGACCAGATGGAACGCATTGCGTCGGGCGACATGGATCACATCATCGGGCGCCGCCGCTCGGACAACGAGGAACTCGACGACGCACCCGAGTTCGCGCACGTGAAGCGCACCGCGCAGGAGAGCTTCGAGCCGGAGGCGTTCATGCTGCGCCGTTCGTCGCCGTGGTCCGATGCGCGTCGCGCGGGGCTCTACTTCGTCGCGTTCGGTTGTTCGTTCCGCGCATTCGACGTGCAGATGCGCCGGATGAGCGGCGCGGACGACGGCATCGTCGACGGCCTGTTCCGCTTCACGCGGCCGCTGACGGGCGCGTATTTCTGGTGTCCGCCGGTGAAGGACGGCAAGCTGGACCTGTCCGCGCTCGGACTGTAAGCGCCGGACGATATCCGCAAACGGGCGGGCCGCGCATCGTGCGCGGCCCGCCCGTTTTGTTTGTTGCACGTCGATCGCGTGCGGCGCTGCGGTGCGAATCCCGTCCGACCCCGCACGCCCGGCACGGCGCGCGTCAGTTCAGCGTCGTTTCGATGCGCGTGCCGCGCTTGATGAACAGCGTCACCGGCGTCTTCTCGCAGATTTCCGCGAGACGCTCGCGCTGCGCGTCGTCGAGCGGACCATCGAGCGTGACGGTGCGGCGCACGTATTGCTGGCCTTCGCGATCGGCATGCAGTTCGGTGCGCACGTCGATGCGCACGGCCGGCCACGTCTTGCGCTGCATGTACATGCGCAGCGTCGCGGCCGTGCATTGTGCGAGGCCGCCGAGCACGAACTCGAACGGCGCCGGCCCGAGGCCCTGGCCGCCTTCGCGTGGCGCTTCGTCGCCGGTCAGCGCATGCGTGCCGGCCTGCAGCTGGACGACGTAGTTGGGCGCGTCGGCGGCGAGGGTGGCGGCAGCGTGGATGAGCGGCATGGCAAGTCTCCGTTAAGCGGGAAAGAGGGGGGCGCGACGATGCGCGGCGTACGAGCCGTCAGCATACCGTCCCGGCGGAAACCGCGGGCGCTGCGAGCGTCGACGAGGCTCGACGGGATCAGCCGGCGACGCCGGCCGTCCTGCGCACGAGCGTGGCGACGCGTTCGCGCACCCACTGATGCGCGCGGTCGGTCTCGCGCGATTCGTGCCAGTACGCGAGCAGGGGAAACGGTTTGAGCCGCAGCGGCAGCGGCTGCACGGCGACCGGCAGCAACGCCGCCATGCGCAGCGCATACGAGCGCGGCAGCGTCAGCAGCAGGTCGCCCGCCGCCGCGATCTGGCAGGCGGCGAAATAATGCTGGCACACGAGCTGGATGTGCCGGAAGCGTCCGTCGTTGCCGAGCAGCACGTCGAGCGATTGCGGTTCGCCGAGCGGCGACACCGCGATATGCCGCGCGGCGAAATAATCGGCGCGCCGCAGCGGGCCGCTCGTGAGCGGATGATCGTGCCGCATCGCGACGACGAGCGAATCGTCGAGCAGGTGTTCGGTCGCGATGCGCGGGCCGGTTTGCACGCGTCGATCGACGGCGAGGTCGAGATTGCCCGACGCGAGTTCGCGTTCGATGTCGTGCACCGCGACGCGGCGGCTCACGAACCGCAGGCCGGGCGCTTCGTCGGCGAAAGCGGCGACGATCTGCGGCAGCGCGATCGATTCGAGCACGTCGCGAATGCCGACCGCGATGCTCAGGTCGAGCGTCGCCGGGTCGAATGCCGACGGGTCGCGCGCGGTGCGCTGCAGTCCGGCGAGGTGAAGCTGCACGTCCGCGATGATCGCGCGCGTGCGCTCGGTCGGCACGACGCGGTTGCCCTGGCGGACGAACAGCGGGTCGTCGAAATGCGCGCGCAGCCGGTTGAGCGCATGCGTGACGGCCGGCTGCGTCAGGTGCAGCGCGCGGGCGGCCGCGCCGATGCCGCCGTTCACGTAGACGGCGTCGAGCACGCGGAACAGGTTCAGGTCGAGACGATGATCGGCGGGCACGGACGAAATCGGCGTGGTGGACGTTGAGCGATTCTAATGGACGCGCGGACAACGGAACGCAAGCGCGTGCGCGCGTTCGTTCGCACCGGCGTTGCTGCGAATATCACCAGAATCGGCAAGGCCGCGCACGTCGCGCGCCCGCGCCTTGCATGCGTATTTCCGCGCGGCTATACCAGCGGCCGGCGACAGCCTGTAGTAATCCGCCATCATGCTGTCACTGTCAGCCATTTCGCGCCAAATACAGGACCCGTTCGGCTAAGATGCCGTCGCTTCATATTTTGAGATAGCCGTCCTGTCGCACGTGTCCAAACCAAATATAAGCCTGACAGTTCGACGGTAATACAAGAAGTCGAAACAGTCCGGGGGCTTGGTCAGTGGAAGCAGCAGATCAGAGATGGGTCGTTGTCTATTTGAGTACGGGGTTTTCCTTGGCCCAGGCCGCGCGTCTCGGCGAGGCCTTCAACCTGGCGAATCGTCTGCATGCGCTCAGTGCGGATTACCAGTTGAAGTACGTATCCGAAAGCGGGGGACTGCTGCAGTCGTCGTCCGGCGTGCAGATCGCCGCCGATGCGCTCGGCGACGAGCACGGCCATCGTGCGCGCGCGTTCTTTCATCTTCACGGTGATCGCGCGTCGGTCAACTGGAGCGATGCATTGCGCCGCCGCCTGACCGACATTCATCGGCATGCGCGCTGGATCGTCGATGCGATGGACCTGTCGACGCTCGCGGCGTCGCAGCGGCAGACGGATGCCGGTCAGCCGCGAACGGATCGCACCCGTGGCGCGGCGGCCACGATCGAACCGCAGGGCGGCGAGGCCGACGTGTTCGCGGCCGTGCTCGACATGTTCCGCGCCGATCTCGGCGACAGCGCCGCGCAGGAGATCGCCAGCAACCTGATGCGGCCGGTCGAGCAACGCTATACACAGTCGATGTGGGCGTTTCGCGAGCTGAGCGCGAGCCCGTCGATCCGAATGTCGGCGCAGCGGCTGCGCGCGCAGAGCGCGAACCGCATTTCGATCGCGGACGTCGCGCGGACGGCCGCGATGAGCGAGCGTAATTTCCTGCGGCGCTTCAAGAAGGAAATCGGCGTGACGCCGACCGAATTCGTGCAGCACGTGCGGCTCGAGCGCGCCTGCCACATGCTGATCCACACGACGCTGCCGGCCGACAAGGTCGCGCGGCGCACGGGCTTCGGCAGCGGCGAGCGTCTGGCGAAGCTGTTTCGCCAGCGCCTCCTCGTGTCGCCGACCGAATATCGCATCGCCGAGCGCGAGCGGATCCTGACGAACGGCGCCGGGGCGCCCGATCCGCAGCCCGATCCGCAGCCCGCGCCGCAGCCCGCGCCGCAGCCCGCGAAAGCCGACGGCGAGCGGGCGAGCCGGGGCGTGCGCGCCGAGCCGCGCGGGAAAACGGAGCGGAAGACCGTAAAATCACCGTGTCGCGATCACGATCCCCGGTTTCCATGCCCTTGCTCCCCACTACCGCCACCGCCCCCTTCTGCCCGTCGGAAGTAAAGGGCAGCATCACGATCGACGCCGGCGCGTCGCGCTGGATGAAGCTCAAGCGCTTCTTCGGCCCGGGCCTGCTGGTCGCGATCGGCTATATGGATCCCGGCAACTGGGCCACCGACATCCAGGCCGGCTCGCAATTCGGCTATTCGCTGCTGTGGGTCGTCGCGTTCTCGAGCCTCGCCGCGATCTTCCTGCAGATGCTCGCCGCGCGGCTCGGCCTCGTCGCGGGCAAGGATCTCGCGCAGGCCAGCTACGATCGCTACGGCCGCTTCGGCCGCGTCGTGCAGTGGGTGACCGCCGAGGTGTCGATCATCGCGTGCGACATCGCCGAAGTGCTCGGCTGCGCGCTCGCATTCAAGCTGCTGCTCGGCGTGCCGCTTGCGTGGGGGATCGTGCTGACCGCGCTCGACACGGTGATCGTGCTCGGGCTGCAGGGCAAGGGCGTCCGGCAGATCGAGGCGATCGTGCTCGGGCTGATCGCGACGATGGCGTTCTGCTTCGTCGCGCAGGTCGCGATCACGCCGCCCGACTGGCATGCGGTCGCGAAGGGGCTCGTGCCAGGGAACCCCGGCCACGACAGCAAGGACGCGATCGTGCTCGCGCTCGGCATCGTCGGCGCGACGATCATGCCGCACAACCTGTATCTGCATTCGTCGGTCGTACAGACGCGCCACGTCGTCGGCGGCGCGCGCGGCCTGATTCGCGACACGCTCGCGCTGGTGCGGATCGATACCTGCGTGTCGCTGTTCGTCGCGATGCTCGTCAATGCGGCGATCCTGATCGTCGCGGGCGCGGCGTTCCATGCGACCGGCCAGCACGACGTCACCGATATCGAACAGGCGTACCGGCTGATCACGCCGATCGCGGGCGGCGCGGCCGCGCTGCTGTTCGGCATCGCGCTGCTCGCGTCCGGGCAGAGCTCGACGCTGACCGGCACGATCGCCGGCCAGGTGATCATGGATGGCTTCCTGCACACGAAAATCCCGTGCTACCAGCGCCGGCTGATCACGCGCGGGCTCGCGCTGGTGCCCGCGCTGATCGGCGTGCTGTGGCTGGGCGAAGGGTCGGTCGGGCAACTGCTCGTCTGGAGCCAGGTGCTGCTGAGCCTGCAACTGCCGTTCGCGATGTGGCCGCTGATCCAGTCGGTCAGCGATCGCAACACGATGGGCGAGCATGCGATCGGCCGCAAGATGCAGGTCGCCGCATGGGCGCTGTTCGTCGTCATCACCGGCACCAACCTGCTGCTGATTACGGGTGTCGCGGGCTGATACAGGCTGTCACAGGCTGAAACAGGCCCGTCGCGCGCTTGCGTTAAACTGCGGCCTTTCGCTAGCCGTTCGATGTGTGTCATGTGGAGTGAAATCAGCAACCTCGGCGACGCCGCGCTGACCCTGCCGGTCGCGCTGACCTGCGCGGTCTGGCTCGCGCTGTCCAACTGGCGGCTCGCGGTGCGCTGGATCGTGCTGCTCGCGGCCGGCATGAGCCTGGTCGGGGCCACCAAGATTCTCTATGCGGGCTGCGGTGTCGAGATCCCGCAGTTCGATTTCCGCGTGATCAGCGGCCATACGATGCTGTCGACGTCCGTGTGGACCGTCGCGCTGTCGATGCTGTGGCAGGCGTTCCGTCCGGGCAAGGCGCCGGGCGTGGCGGCCGGTCTCGCCGTCGGCGCGGTGACGGCCGCCGCGCGCGTGTTCGACCATTCGCACACGATTCCCGAAGTCGTCGTCGGCTGGCTGCTCGGCGCGCTGGTCGCGCTGGTGTTCCTGCGCGCCTATGTCCGCACGCACAAGCGCTCGTTCTCGCCGCGCATCGCGGCCGTCTGCCTGCTGCTCGTGTCCGGCATCGCGTACGGAAATCGCGCACCGTTCCAGCAGATGATCGACACGCATTCCCCTCAGGTCTGCGCGTTCATGCGCGCGTCCGGCGACGGGTTCTGACGGCGGCTGGTTCCGGGGTATCAATGCCCCGGTGCCGGATGCGGTCGTCGCCGCGGCGCTGCCCGCGCGCTATTCCTGGTTTCAATCATTCCCTGTCATCGGCAAACGCCCGCGTGCGGCCTTCGTCGAACCGGTATTTGCGGTAATCGGCCGCGCCGCGCCTGCGCGTCGCACCGACCCCGGCTGCGAAGGCCATAAGACGTGTCTATGACCGGGCATTACGAATATTCATTACATCGATTGGCGGCAATCGCGTACGCTGGCGTTCGTTCGATCGGGGCCTGCAGCGGCGACCTGCCCGATTGGTCCGGCGCGGTGCGGCCGGCTCGCTATACTCGCGCAAACCGCGCGGCCGTCGGCCGGCGCACGGCAACCGCCGTCGCGGCACCGGTCCGCCACGACGATTCACGATAGGAGCAGGTCCCATGACAGTCGTTTCCTCGCGCCTCGCAGGCAAGTGCGCGTACATCACGGGCGCCGCCGGCGGCCTCGGACGCGCGATCGCGCGCCGGATGGTCGAGCAGGGCGCGCGCGTGTTCCTGACCGACATCGCCGACGCGGCGGTGCTCGACGCCTTCGCGCACGAACTCAATGCGGGGCACGCGGCGCCTGTCGCGTTCGCGGCCACGCAGGACGTGCGCGACGACGCGCACTGGCAGGCGCTGCTCGCGCAGGCGAACGAAGCGATGGGCGGCTTGTCGGTGCTCGTCAACAATGCGGGCGTCGGGTCGATCGGCACGCCTGCGCAGATCGAGATCGACGAGTGGCGGCGCGTGATGGCGATCAACGTCGAGAGCATCGTGCTTGGCTGCAAGCATGCGTTGCCGTACCTCGGCGCGAGCCGGCCTGCGTCGATCATCAACATCTCGTCGGTGGCCGCGTTCAAGGTCGAGCCGGAATTCACCACGTACAACGCGTCGAAGGCAGCGGTCGCGTCGCTGACGAAGTCGGTCGCGATCGACTGCGCACGCCGCGAGCTCGACGTGCGCTGCAACTCGATTCACCCGGCGTTCATTCGCACGGGGATCGTCGAGCCGCTGTTCCAGTCGCTCGGCGAACGCGATGCGACGCGCAAGCTCGCGCGCGGCATTCCGCTGCGCCGGCTCGGCGATCCGGACGATGTCGCGCATGCGGCCGTCTATCTGGCGTCGGACGAAAGCCGTTTCGTGACGGCCGCCGAACTCGTGATCGACGGCGGCATGTGCGCGGTCTGACGCGCAATCGATAACACCAACCGGAGGAGAACATCGTGTCGACACCCGTGAACCGCCAGCTGCTGCTGAAGACGCGCCCGGAAGGGCGGGTCGGCCGCGAACACTTTTCGCTCGTCGAAACACCCGTGCCGGCGTTCGCCGACGGCGAAGTGCTCGTGCGCGTGCTGTATCTGTCGATGGATCCGACCAACCGTGTATGGATGAGCGACGTGCCGCAATACCTGCCGCCCGTCGCGATCGGCGAGGTGATGCGTGCGCTCGGCATCGGGCGCGTGGTGGCGTCGCGCCACGCGGGTTTCGCGGAAGGCGACCTCGTGCAGGGGCTCGTCGGCTGGCAGGACTATGCGGTCGTCGCGGCCGACCAGGCCGCGCAGCTCGTGAAGCTGCCCGCGCAGTCGGGCCTGCCGCTGCCGACGCTGCTCGGCGCGTGCGGGATGAGCGGCCTGACCGCGTACTACGGGCTGACCGACATCGCGCCGGTGCAGCCCGGCGAGACGCTCGTCGTGTCGGCGGCGGCCGGTTCGGTCGGCTCGATCGCCGGCCAGATCGGCAAGATCCACGGCGCACGGGTGGTTGGCATCGCAGGCGGCGCGGACAAGTGCCGCTACCTGACCGAGACGCTCGGCTTCGACGCGGCCGTCGACTACAAGGCCGACGATTTCCGTGAGCAGTTGAAGGCGGCGACGCCGGACGGCGTGCACGTGAACTTCGAGAACGTCGGCGGCGAAGTGATGCGCGCGGTGCTGTCGCGGATGGTGATCGGCGGGCGCGTCGCGCTGTGCGGCGTGATCTCGAACTACAACAGCGGCCGCGCGGCGGACGACGTCGGCGTGCTGATCTCGAAGCGCATCACGATGCGCGGCTTCCTGATCCTCGACTACCGCAAGAGCCGCGAAGCGGTGCAGACGCTCGCCGGCTGGCTGCGCGATGGCCGTCTCAAGGCCGAGGAAACCGTGGCCGACGGCCTCGAAAACGCCCCCGACGTGCTCAATCGCCTGTTCGACGGCGACCATCGCGGCAAGCTCGTGCTGCGTGTCGATCCCGACGCGTGAGCGCCCGCGCTCGCGCGCGTTGAGTTCGAACAGGCGGACATCGATTTAGGACTTGTCCCATATATTGTTTCGGTTGCTCTCCTTACAGTAATCGTCAGCAAACGGCGGCGTGACATGCGCGTCACGCCGCCGTTTTTATTGGCGCGCGAGAAGGGAGGGAAACATGCGAACGAAGGCAACGCACGCGGCATCGGCGGTGATGCGCGATCGAACGATGCGGCGCATGTACGACAGGCTGCGAGTCATCGCAGCGGGGCTCGGCATCGCGTGCGCGATGTCAGGCGCCGGCGCGGCCGAGCACGCGAATGCGGATGGCATCGTGCGATTCACCGGTGCGCTCGTCGATCTGTACGACGTGACATTCGACGCGCCGTCGATCGAAGCGGTGGACACCGCGACGGCGGCGACGCTCCGGTTCGATGCGCACGGCCGGCGCCTGCCGGGTGCGCACGTGGCGCTCGTGAGGCCGGACGGCGAGCCGCTTGTGCAGTCGGCGGGAGCGGAGATTCGCGCGACCTGGCGCGATGCACGCGACGATCGAAGCGTGCCGCTCGTATCGGGGCGCGCTCATCGCATTGGCCCGCATGGCGGCGTGATGACGGTGGCAGGGCCGGAAATGAAAACGGGCGCCGTGGCGCCCGTCGTGATCAGGATTCGTCATCCGTGACGCGCGGCGTCATTCTCCCTGTTCGGAGCGCGCGTAGATGTCCCAGCTTGCCATGAACAGCGCGGCGACGAGCGGCCCGATCACGAAGCCGTTGATCCCGAACAGCGCCATCCCGCCGAGCGTCGAGATCAGCACGACCCAGTCGGGCATCTTCGTGTCCTTGCCGACGAGGATCGGGCGCAGCAGGTTGTCGACGAGGCCGATCACGCCGACGCAGAACGCGACGAGGATCACGCATTTCCAGATCGCGCCGATCGCGAGGAAGTAGAGCGCGGCGGGTATCCACACGAGGCTCGCGCCGATCGCCGGCAGCAGCGACAGGAACGCCATCAGCGCGCCCCACAGCACGACGCCCTCGATCCCGAGGATCCAGAAGATCAGGCCGCCGAGCGCGCCCTGCACGAGCGCGACCGCGATATTGCCTTTCACGGTTGCGCGCACCACCGTCGTGAACTTCGCGAGCAGCAGGTTCTTGTGCTCTTCGTCGAGCGGTATCGAGCGGCGCACGCGGCGGCCGATCTCGCCGCCGTCGCGCAGCAGGAAGAACACCATGTACAGCATCACGCCGAAGCTGACGACGAACTGGAACGTGTTCTGGCCGATGCTGAGTGCCTGGGTCGCCGCGAACTGGCTGATCTGCGCGGCGCCGTCGGTCAGCTTCTTCTGGATGCCGGGGATGTTGGACAGCCCGTACTTCTGCAGCAGGTTCTGGATCGACGTCGGCAGCGCGTGAATGATGTCATGGAAGTACCGCGAATAATTCGGCTGCGCGTCCTTCAGTTCCTGGTACACGTACGCGATTTCCTGCACGAGCGTCGCCGTGACGAACACGAGCGGCAGGATCACGATCAGGATGATCAGCGACATCGATACGAGCGCGGCGAGGTTGCGCCGCTTGCCGAAACGCGCGGCGAGCCAGCGCTGCACCGGCTGGAACAGGATCGCGAGAATGGTGCCCCAGAAGACGGCGCCGGAGAACGGCGCGAGTATCCAGCACAGTCCGACGGTGACCGCGAACAGCAGGAAATAAAAGAATTTTTGGTGATCGTGTCCGCTATCCATGGATGGTTCGCGCAGATTGATGCCTGGTTTGATTGAATCTCGTTGCCTCGGGCGCGATCGGCTCGCGAACGTCACGGGTTCGCGGCGAAGCGCGCTGCAGGCGGCCCGACCGGCAGTATGCCCGCAAAGGTGTCGCCATCATAGCCGCTGCGCGCGGCGCACGCGAAAACGCCGCGGCCGGAGCCGCGGCGTTGGCGGGAAGGGACGCGGCGGCGCCGCGCCGGATCGTCAGATGTGGAGCCGGGTGACCTTGGTGCCGTTCACCGACAGGTCGCCCATCAGGCCGGCGTTGGTCAGCACCAGGACCTGGACCGGTGCGGTGGCCGTGTTGGAATCGATCGCGCCGTTCGCGCCGACCTTCACGACCGCGACGGAGGCGTCGGCGCCGGCCGACCAGCCTTCGGACTTGCGGAACGAGTCGAGCGCATCCTGCGTCATGAACAGGAACACGATCGCCTTCGATTGCGCGCCGGCCTGCAGGCCGACCGACAGCGACGACGTGTTGTAGTAGCCGACGGTGTTGCCGCCGACACGCAATGCGCCGTTGCCGGACTGGCCGCCGACGATCAGGCCGGCCTGCAGCACGTTCGGGAACACGAGCACGCCGCGCGATTTCGCGACGAGTTCACGCGAGCCCGGCACCGTCGAATAGAGGCGCGACAGCGTCGCGTTCACGCTCGCGTCGATCGATTGGCGTTTCGACGCGCTGGCTGCTGCGTTGTCGGGTTTGTCGGACGTCATGGTGCAACCGGCAAGGGCGAGACTGCCGACCATGACGGCGGTGGCGGCTTTCAGGGCGAGGGATTTCTGCATGGCGATTCTCCTTCGTTGTCGGGTTGAGGAGGGACGGTCCGGGCAGGGGTCCGGGCAGCGGGGCAACCGGCCCCGTTCAACGGCGGGAAAGGAGCAGGCCGGCGGCGAACGCGAGGCCCGCGACGACGCCCGCGGTCTGCCACGGGTTCTCGTGCACGGCTTGCGACACGCGTTCGGCCGAATCGCGCAACCGGGCGGCCGCGCTACCCGACGCGTGGTCGAGCGTGCTGCGCGCTTCGTCGAGCCGCGCCTGCACACGCTTGCGCAGCGCGGCGATATCGCCGTCGCCATCGTTCTTCAGCAGGTCTTCCAGTTCATCGACCAGCCCGCGCAGATCGTCGGTCACGTCCGCATGCAGGTCGCGGGCGGCCGAGCGCGTCGTGCGTCCGACGCGGCGGCCGGTGCGACGGATTTCGGACAGGCCGCGGTCCAGCTTGTGTTCGATCGAGTCAGTGAGCGCCATGGTGTTTATCCTCCTTCGATTTGATTTACAGGCCAATTTGAAGATAAGACGAATCCCAGCAACCAGTGTGATTCAAATCAGCCAATTGAGTTTCGAGACAAATTTTCAATTCGTCGGCAAGATCCCCCGGAAGCACCGCGCGATGGGGTCAGGCGGCGGTTGAAAAAATTTCGAGATCGGGCGAAGCGCCATAAAGGAGACCATTGCCGCCGTGAAAGCCCGGTAAATATGGCGTCGCCCGGCCTGTCAGGTAAATAGTGCCGTTGCACGCGTTCTGTTGATGCAATTGCACTAATTGCCATTCTTTCGTTGAGCAGGGTTTGTGCCCGCGGCGGCTCAGGTGGCGCCTTCCTCCAGCGCAAGGTCGATGACGACGGGATCGTGATCCGACGAACGGTATGCATCGGGTGCGTAATAGGCGGCCTGTTGCGCCGGGGTTTTGTAATCGGGCACGGCTTGCAGTGCAATCGGTTCATCGGCGTTGATGTGCCAGGCATGCACGGCTTTCACGCGGGCGGCGAGCGGCGGCGTGGCGAGTGCGTGGTCGAGGTTCCCCGCTTCGCCGCGGAATACATAGGAGTAGCCGGCATTGCCGGCGAAGCGGGCGACGAGGTTGGCGTAGCCGCGCGATTCGAGCGCGCGCAGCGGGTCTTCCTTCGCGTAGCTGTTCAGATCGCCGATCAGCAGCACGCCGTCGGCCGCGGCGCCGGTCGGCGACGTGGCAAGCCAGGCGGCGACGCGTTCAGCCGCGCGCGTACGCGTCGCATTCCAGCAGCCCTGGCCGTCCGACTGGTCGAGATCCGGGCCGGTGGCGTGCGGGCAGTTCTTCGACTTCAGGTGGTTGACTGCGACCGTGAACGCGCGGGTGCCGCCGATGCGACGGAACGTCTGCGCGAGCGGCGGGCGATTCCGGCCGTCGAGCGCGATGGTCGCGGCGCGCCCGACGGGCTCGATCGTCCGGCTGTCATACAGCAGCGCGACCGCGATCGCATCGCGCCCGAGCCGTGCGGTGCCGGGGTCGACCGCGCGCCAGTTGCCGCCGAGCCGGGCCGCGAGCCGCTGCACGGCGCTCGCAGGGCCGTGACCGTTGTTCGCGATTTCCATCAGGCCGATCACGTCGGCGCGCAGCGCACGCAGCGCGGCCACGAGCTTCGCGTCCTGCCGAGCGAAGGCGGCGGGCGTCTTCGCGCCGCGGCCGGACGGATCGCCGAAGCCGCCGCCCGCGCCGTCGCCGTTGAAGTAGTTGAATACGTTGAATGACGCGACCCGCACGTCGGCTTGCGGATGCCGTGCCGGCGCATCGGCCCGCGGATTCGACGCGGCATCGAAGGCGGGCGCCGAGGACGATACGGGCTGCAGTCGCCACGTGCCGTAGCGCCGCTCGAGCACGCCTTCGATGCCGCGCACCGTGTAGCCCGCGCGCAGCGTGTTGGCGGCGCTCAGCGCAGGCGGCGGATAGCGGGCGGTCGCAGGGTTCACGCGGCTCGAACCGTCGTCGAGCACGATGCGGTTGCGTGCATTGGCCGCCGCCTGCGCGGCGGCTTCGGCCGGCGGCACCACGTGAGTCGGCATGTACAGGCGGCCATGGCTGAGCACGATGCTGCCGTAGCGGCCGAGTTCGTAAGTATCGCTGACCGTCAGCGTTTGCGGAAAGCGCACCCGCATGCCTTCATGCGCGGCGAATACCGACTCGCTGTCGACCGGCAGCATCAGCGCGACCGGCGTGACGCCCTGCCCGCGCGCGCAGACGGCCACGCGGCCTGCCAACGCGAGTTGCGTCCGGCCGTATTTCTGCTCGATCCTGCCGGTGACGTGCACGCGCTCGCCCGGCCGGACGTGCGCATTCGGCGCATACACAAACAGGCCTTCCGGCACGCCCGGCCGGCGTCGCCGCTGCGCGTCAGCCTGCTGGACGAAGAATCCGCCGAAGCCATCGGGGCCGCCGAATGCCGCGGTGACGACCGCTTCGATCGACGTGGTGTGCCCGGCCAGCGGCGAGCGGCCCGCGGGATGCCGGATGTCGGCGATCGCCGTGGTGGCGCCGCCGCAGCCCGCGCTGACCGGCAACGCGGCGGTGGCGGGCGGAACGGACAGGACGAGAAAGGCGGCAAGCGCGAGCGGTGACGGCAGGGGTGACATGGCGTGGCACACAGGAAGAAAATTCGAAGGTTCGGGAGGCATCTTGACGGCAAAATCGCGTGCCGCGATCGAATTGGCCATCAGGCCAGTGCCGAATGGCCAACGATGACGGCAGGGCCGGCCGGGGCTGTTACGCTTCGCACCTGACGTGTCATTCCGGCCTGCGATCCGAACGCTTCCGCGCACGGCCCCCAACAGGAGATTTCCATGTCCTACATGCTGTTGATTGTCGAACCGACCGGCCAGCGCGCCGAACGCACGCTTGAAGACGGGCAGGCGCTTTACGCGCGGATGGTCGATTTCGCCGAGACGCTGAAAGCGCGCGGCGTGCTGCGCGGCGTCGAATCGCTGGAGCGCTCGGAACGCGCGACGCGCGTCGAGGTGCGCGACGGCGAGACGCGCCTCGTCGACGGCCCGTTCGCGGAGGCGAAGGAAATGGTCGGCGGCTTCTTCATCGTCGACGTCGACACGCGCGACGAAGCGATCGAGATCGCGCGCCAGTGTCCGGCTGCACAATGGTGCACGGTCGAAGTGCGCGCGGTCGGCCCGTGCTTCCTGTGACGGCTGCGCCTTGGTGTTTACCCGTGCTCGTCGCGCGGCATGTCGATCCGGCAGCCTGTCATCCGTCGTCCGGATAAGGCGCCGATGAACGGACGCCGCTTTTCACCGACGACAAGGAGTGAACGATGCGATTCATGATCATGATCCGGGCGAACGCCGTCAGCGAATCCGACGCATTGCCGGACAACCGGCTGGTCGAGGCGATGACGGTCTATCACGAGGAGCTGGCCAAGGCCGGCGTGCTGCTCGATGCGAACGGCCTGCGGCCGAGCGCGCGCGGCTGGCGCGTGCGGTACACCGGCGGCAAGGGCACGGTGGTCGACGGCCCGTTCGCGGAGACGAAGGAACTGATTGCCGGCTATACGCTGATCCAGGTGCGCTCGCGCGACGAGGCGCTCGAGTGGACGCGCCGGTTCCCCGCGCCGTTCGGTGCGGAAATGGACTGCGAGATCGAGGTGCGTCCGCTGTTCGAGCTCGACGACCTGACGCCCAGCGACGCGGTCGAGCGGTTCCGCGAACTCCATGTCGGACGCGGCCAGGCCGTCTGAATCCATCGTCGCCGGGAGCGCGCTTCATGCACAAAACGATCTTCATCAACCTGCCGGTGGCCGACCTGCCGCGCGCGACGGCGTTCTATGTCGCGCTCGGCTTCGAGGTCGTGCCGGCCTACACGACCGAGCAGGGCGCCTGCATCCGGATCGGCGATGCGATCTTCGTGATGCTGCTCGTGCGGCCGTTCTTCCAGACCTTCACCGGCAAGACCATCGTCGAACCGGCGACGCACGTACAGGTACTGCCGTGCCTGTCGTGCGACAGCCGTGCCGAGGTCGACGCGGTGGTTGCGAAGGCGCGGGCGGCCGGCGGCGCCGTGCCGCGTCAGGCGCAGGCGTGCCCGGGCATGTACAGCCACGATTTCGCCGATCCGGACGGCCACGAATGGGGACTGGTATTCGTGGAGCAGGACGCGATCGGGCAGGGGCCGGCGTCGTGACGCGCGAGGCGACCCATCGTGCGATCGAGGCCGTCTGGCGAATCGAGGCGCCGAAGATCATTGCCCGCGCCGCGCGCGTGGTGCGCGACGTCGGCGTGGCCGAGGAGCTCGCGCAGGACACGCTCGTCGCGGCGCTCGAGCACTGGCCCGTCGACGGCGTGCCCGACAACCCGGCCGCGTGGCTGATGACGGCCGTGAAGCGGCGCGCGCTCGATCGGGTCCGGCAGGAGTCGCTGCATGCGGCGAAGCGCGATCAGCTCGGGCATGAAATGGACGCGCTCGAAGCGCACGTCGTGCCCGACATCGCGGAGGCGCTCGCCGACGCGAGCGACGACGACATCGGCGACGATCTGCTGCGGCTGATCTTCACGTCGTGCCATCCGGTGCTGTCGACCGATGCGCGCGTCGCGCTGACGCTGCGGCTGCTCGGCGGGCTGACCACGAGCGAGATCGCGCGTGCGTTCCTGGCGCCCGAGCCGACGATCGCGCAGCGCATCGTGCGCGCGAAGCGCACGCTTGCGGCGGCACGCGTGCCGTTCGAGGTGCCGTCCGCTGCCGCGCGGCCCGCACGGCTCGCATCGGTGCTCGAAGTGATCTACCTCGTGTTCAACGAAGGCCATGCGGCGACCGCCGGCGACGACTGGACGCGCCCGGCGTTGTGCGACGAGGCGCTGCGTCTCGGCCGCGTGCTGGCCGGGCTCGTGCCGGACGAAAGCGAAGTGCTCGGGCTTGTCGCGTTGATGGAGCTGCAGGCGTCGCGCATGCATGCACGCACCGATGCGCAGGGGCGGCCGGTGCTGCTGCTCGACCAGGACCGCAGCCGCTGGGATCGGCTGCTGATCCGGCGCGGCCTCGCGGCGCTCGAGCGGGCCACGAAGCTCGGCGGCGTGCGCGGCCCGTATGCGCTGCAGGCCGCGCTGGCGGCGTGCCATGCACGCGCGCGGCACGCGTCGGAAACGGACTGGGCGCAGATCGTCGCGCTGTACGACGCGCTCGCCGAAGTCGCACCGTCGCCGGTCGTCGAGCTGAACCGCGCGGTGGCGGTGGGGATGGCGTTCGGGCCCGCCGCGGCGCTGGAAATCGTCGACGTGCTGCGCGACGATCCGGCGCTCGCGCGCTATCACTGGCTGCCGAGCGTGCGCGGCGACCTGCTCGCGAAACTCGGCCGCACGGACGAGGCGAAGATCGAGTTCCGCCGCGCGGCGGAATTGACCCGCAACGAGCGCGAAAGGGAATTGCTGCTCAAGCGGGCGACGGACGCGTGACGCACGGCAAGCGCCGCCGCAGCGAGGGACTGAAACCGTCCCCAATTCACTCCGCCCGCTATCGCCCGGATTGAAAAAGCCTATTGGGGGATGCGATCGCCAGCGCCTAGATTAAAAGGCACGACGCGTGCGCCACACGCACGCATCGTGCCCTACATACATCATCGGCCCGGCTTCGCACGCGGCTGCGCCGACTCGAACGGAGGCGCAAATGGCTCAACTCAAGGGCAGCAAAACCGAAGAGAATCTGAAGGCCGCATTCGCGGGTGAATCGCAAGCGAACCGGCGCTATCTGTATTTCGCTTCGAAGGCTGACGTCGAAGGCCAGAACGACATCGCCGCGCTGTTCCGCTCGACCGCCGAAGGCGAAACCGGCCATGCGCACGGCCACCTCGAATATCTCGAAGCAGTCGGCGATCCGGCGACGGGTTTGCCGTTCGGCTCGTCGCGGCTGAACCTCGAATCGGCAATCGCCGGCGAGACGCACGAATACACCGACATGTATCCGGGCATGGCGAAGGCCGCACGTGACGAAGGCTTCGACGAAATCGCGAACTGGTTCGAGACGCTCGCGAAGGCCGAACGCAGCCACGCGAACCGCTATACGAAGGCGCTGGACGCACTCGTCGACTGACGCGGCCCCCTGCAAGGCCGCACGGCCCGGTCGGCAAATTCCGCCGACCGGCGGCCGTGCGTCGATCGCCGCCCGCATAGCGCGGGCGGCGCGTCCGCGCGCATGCGCGCCACCGCATGCGCGCCACGCTGGAGCGCCCCATGCCCCACAAGGAAGGCAGTCTCGAAGCCCCGACCCGGCATCCGCTCGACTGGCAGTCCGAAGCGTTCTACGACCAGGCGGCGATCGATGCGGAAATGACGCGCGTGTTCGACATCTGCGCGGGGTGCCGACGCTGCGTATCGCTGTGCGGCGCATTCCCCACGCTGTTCGATCTCGTCGACGACACGCCGACGGGCACCATCGACGAAGTGCCGAAGGCGGCGTTCGGCAAGGTCGTCGACCAGTGCTACCTGTGCGATCTCTGCTACATGACGAAGTGCCCGTACGTGCCGCCGCACGCATGGAACGTCGACTTCCCGCACTTGATGCTGCGCGGGAAGGCCGCGCGCTACCAGCGCGGCGAAGCGCCGCTGCGCGACAAGGTGCTGTCGAACACCGACGCGCTCGGCCATTTCGCGGGCATTCCGATCGTCACGCAGGCGGTGAATGCGGTGAACCACACGCCGCCCGCGCGGCACGCGCTCGAAGCGGCGCTCGGCGTCGATCGCGACGCGTGGCTGCCGGAGTTCGCGCCGCGCAAGTTCCGGCGCACCGCGAAGCGCTCGGACGGCCCGCCGGTGCGCGACGGCGAGCGCACGCCCGGCAAGGTCGCGATCTACGCGACGTGCTACGTGAACTTCAACGAGCCGGGCATCGGCCACGACCTGCTCGCGATCCTCGCGCACAACGAAATCCCGTACGAACTCGTCACGCGCGAAGCCTGCTGCGGCATGCCGTTGCTCGAGCAGGGCAATCTCGCGGGCGTCGCCGCGAAGAAGGCCGTGAACATGCCGGTGCTGGAGCGCTATGCGCGCGAAGGCTACGCGCTGATCGGCGCGATCCCGAGCTGCGTGCTGATGTACAAGAGCGAACTGCCGCTGATGTTCCCTGGCGACGAAGCCGTGCGCGCGGTGGCCGATGCATTCTGGGATCCGTTCGAATACGTGATCGCGCGGCATCGCGACGGTTTGCTGAAGACCGATTTCAAGCAGGGCCTCGGCACTGTGTCGTATCACGTGCCGTGCCACGCGCGCGTGCAGAACATCGGCCGCAAGACGGCCGACACGCTGTCGCTCGTGCCCGATACGCGCGTGAACGTGGTCGAGCGCTGTTCGGGTCATGCGGGCACGTTCGGCGTGAAGAAGGCCTTCCATGCGGACGCGATGCGGATCGGCACGCCCGTGTTCAAGGCGATGGCCGAGCCGAAGCCGGACTTCGTGTCGTCGGACTGCGCGCTCGCCGGCCATCACATCGTGCAGGGCATCGACGAGAAGGGGCTGCCGGCCGCGCCGCTCGCGCATCCGTTGACGCTGCTGCGCCGCGCGTACGGCATCTGAGGCAGCCACCCGGCGAAGACATTGACCCTATCCGAGGACATCCCATGACGCTGACCCGCGAATCGCTGCTCACGCTCGAAGCGTACGCAAAGATCCGCAAGACCGAACACGCGCGGCTCGTCGCGCACAAGCGCCGCCGCGCGGTGGCGCTCGGCAACCATCTGCGCTTGCTGTTCGAGGACGAGACCACGATCCGCTACCAGATCCAGGAGATGCTGCACATCGAGAAGATCTTCGACGAGGCGGGCATCGAAGGCGAACTGGAAGCCTATCTGCCGCTCGTGCCCGACGGCACCAACCTGAAGGCGACGCTGCAGATCGAATACGAGCACGAGGCTGAACGGCGGGCGGCGCTCGCGCGGCTGATCGGCGTCGAGGATCGCGTGTACCTGCAGGTCGACGGGCATCCCGCCGTGTACGCGATCGCCGACGAGGATCTCGATCGCGACAACGCGGAGAAGACGTCCGCCGTGCATTTCGTGCGCTTCGAATTGAGCGCGCCGATGCGCGTGGCGCTCAAGGACGGCGCGACGCTGTCGATCGGCTGCGACCACCCGGCCTATACGTTGCCGCCGCAACCAGTGGAAGCGGACGTGGCCGCGTCGCTGGCCGGCGATCTGCGCTGATATACACGGCCGCGCGCAGCGTCCGTCCGGCGCGTCGTTCCGACCCGCACACGGTCTTCCCGCCGCCTCGGTCGCGCGATCGGCTGCCCTTCGGCCCGAGGATGTAACAAGCCTGTCCCCGCTTGCATGCCGGGAAACAATGTGCATTGCACGGTCAGATCGCTTTCATCACTCGCAGGGAAGCAATAAAAAGATTGTGCGTGGAGATAATTCGGTTCAGCGGGATTTGAACGATTTACCGATCCGTGAATATCTTGTTACGAAGTTTTCCCTGATTTACCGATTTTAGGCGGCGCTTTCCGGGATTGTTACGGGGAAGGGTCGGAACAGCCTGGAAGGAGCGCCGGCCGGGCCTCGGTCGCACCCCGCAGAGCCCCGCCAGACGGGGCTTCCCAGCCTCACGCATAAAGATCGCGTAAAAAAATTCATGCGTAAATGGATTGCGCATCCATGCCAGGTTGTTTCAGTACGTAACATTAAGTCATTGTCATATTGAGAGAAACCCTGAGGATGGTATGCTTCGTGCACAAAAATTCCCACATTGGAGTGAGACCGTGATTTGTGCGCCATTGCCGGGAATGGCGGCACCGCGAAAGTGCGGTGTCGCGCCGGCATGCACAACAATCGGATAACCATAATGTGCAACCGGGCCGCCCCGTCACGCAAAGCGTGACGACGGCGCCGACAATCGCAGCCCGGCCTGGCTGCGTGGAGAGATCTACTATGTTCTTCGATGAGCTTAACGATGAAGAGTGGGTTCGTCTTTCAACGCTGATCGCCGATGAACCCATCCGGCTGAACCGTCGAGGCCGTCCACGTGCCGAACCGCGCGTTGTCGCCAACGCGGTCCTGTGGATCCTGACGACCGGTGAAGCGTGGTCCAAACTGCCCGGGCGCTATCCGTCCGGGCCGACGTGCCGCCGCCGCTACGAAGAGTGGCTCGCGAACGGCACGTTGCTGCAGATGATCGACGTGCTGACCCAATTCAGCGGGCGTACGTTCGCGTATGTGCCGCCGCCGCCCGTGCCCGTGGCGCCCGCGTGCCGTGCCGAACCCGTGCCCGACAACGATCGTCTGCGCGGCGTGTTCTGGCAGAACCCCGAGTCGTGGCAATTGCCGGTTGCCCAGGCAAACGTTTGGGATGGCGAGGGCGCGACGCTGGCCGCGATGTCGAACACCAACACGGACCAACCGTCCGGCGCGTCGTTCGCGGTGCCCGGCGCGCCGCCCGCCGGGTTGCGCCGCGGGCGGGCGTCCGCCACGAGCTTCGCCGCGGCCGAGCCGCAAGTCGACGAGTATCGCGGCTATACGATCTACGGCAGCGCGCAGCCGGTGCAGAACCTGATGTACCGCGCGTGGGCCGAGATCATGCAGGACGACCGGCGCGTCGAGCGCTCGGGCCTGATCGGCCCGCGCTTTACCGACGCGGAAGCAGCGGAGCAGTACGCGCTCGACTGGGCGCGCCAGTGGATCGATCGCCATGGTGCGAGCGACGAGCCGGTGCGTGTGCCGCAAGGCGAAGTGCTGGCCGGCTTGTCCGCGCTGGCGCGTGCGGAGTCGGACATCAAGCGCTTCATCGCCGAGCGTCGCTCGGGTGTGCTGTCCGAGGGCCGCAACGACCCGGTGCAGTCGGATCGCCGCGAGTATGCGTATCGTGTAGGTTGATCGTCATCCGAACGAAAACGCGCGGGTCGTCGTGTGTCACGGCGCCCGCGCATTTTTTTGTCTCCTCCATGCGCGTGATGCGGGGCGCACCGTCGAGACGGCGCGCCCCGCATCCACTGCGTCACTGGCGTCCGTAGGTATCGTCGTAGCGGACGATGTCGTCCTCGCCGAGATACGCGCCCGACTGCACTTCGATCAGCTCGAGCGGCATCTTGCCCGGGTTCTCGAGACGGTGCGATACGCCGAGCGGGATGTACGTCGATTCGTTTTCGGACAGCAGGAAGGTTTCCTCGCCGCGCGTGATGCGCGCGGTGCCGCGCACGACGATCCAGTGTTCGGCGCGGTGGTGGTGCATCTGCAGCGACAGTCGCGCACCCGGCTTCACGACGATGCGCTTCACCTGGAAGCGCTCGCCCATGTCGACCGAGTCGTAATGGCCCCACGGGCGGTGGACCTTGCGGTGATCGGTCGCTTCCGCGCCGCGTGCGGCCTTGATGCGCCCGACGATTTTCTTCACGTCCTGCACGCGGGACTTGTCGGCGACGAGCACGGCGTCGGGTGTTTCGACGACGACAAGATTCTGCGTGCCGACGCACGCGACGAGCCGGCTTTCCGAATGCGCGAAGGTCGACGTGGCGTCTTCGAACAGCACGTGGCCGCGGCCGACGTTCTCGGCATCGTCCTTCGGCAGGATCTGCCAGATCGCGTCCCACGAGCCGACGTCCGACCAGCCCGCGTCGAGCGGCACGACCACGCTTTCGCACAGTTGCGGCAGGTTCGCGAGCGGCTCCATCACCGCATAGTCGATCGAGTTGGACGGCGACGCGGCGAACGCGTCGCGATCGACGCGGAAGAAGTCGCCGTCTTCCTTGCCGTTTGCGACGGCCTGCTCGCAGGCCGCGTAGATCTCGGGTTCGAGCTGGCGGATCGCGTTCAGCCACACCGATGCGCGCACGATGAAGATGCCGCTGTTCCACCAGTACTCGCCGGACGCGACGTACTGCTGCGCGAGCTCGAGATGCGGCTTCTCGACGAAGCGGTCGAGACGGCGCACGTCGAGGTCGCCGGTGGCGGCGTCGCCGAGCGGTGCGCCGACGCGGATATAGCCGTAGCCCGTTTCGGCGCGGCCCGGCACGATGCCCATCGTCGCGATCTTGCCTTGTGCCGCGCAGTGCACGCCGGCCGCGACCGCCGCATGAAAGCGCGCCTGGTCGGCCACCGCGTGGTCGGCCGGCATCACGGTCATCACGGCATCGCTGCCGCCGGCGACGATGCGCAGCGCGGCGAGCGTCAGCGCGGGCGCGGTGTCGCGCCCGAGCGGCTCGAGCATGATCGATGCACGCTTGCCGGTCAGGCGCAGTTGTTCGGCGGTGGTGAAGCGGTGATCCTCGCCGCAGACGATCAGCACGTCGTCGTTCAGCGGAAGACCGGTCGAGAGGCCGTCGAGCCTCAGCGCGGTGGATTGCAGCAGCGAATGATCGCCAAGCAGGCCGATCAGCTGCTTCGGATAGTGTTCGCGCGACATCGGCCACAGACGCGTGCCCGAACCGCCGGCAAGAATCACCGGCTGCACCGCGACGCGCGTAGCGGCGTCGGTTGCGGCGGAAGAAGATGGGCGCGTATCGGCTACCACGGCCGGAGCATTCATGATGACACTCTCCTCGATTGAAGTCAGTGCCTGTTTGTAGCATGAAGTAAATCGACAATAAAACCGGGCGCCTTGCGCGATATTCTCTTCGCGCACGTATCCGGGAAAATTTTCCGCGATGACATCCGGCGCAAAGAAAAAATAAAAAATAATTCAACGAATCGGGCGCGCATGCCTTGCCACAAAGGGCTGGCGAGAACCGTAAAGTTTTCAAAAAAAGCCCCGATTCGGGCTCGATTCGGGAAAACGTGCCGATTTAATTCAAGAATATCGCGGCAAGAATTTCCGATTATTTTTCGAAATACTTGTGAGCTTGAGGATGAATTTTCTTACCGCTTCAATAGCGTCATGCAACGTTTGAATCGAATGTGCGGCACGGGCTGCACGAGGAGCTGTTCGGCAAACGCCTGTTCAAAGAGGAAGCGAACATGTTGAGCGTGCTGGCGAGAGTCATCGATATCGCGATGGTCGTGTTGGGGGCGTTGATCGCCGCCGCGCTGCACGACGGCAGCATCTGGCTCAACGATCTGCAGCGCACGACGGTGTTGTTCGACTGCCTGCTGGTCGTCGTGTTCTTTCCGGCGATCGGCATCTATCAGTCGTGGCGCGGCAAGCGTCTCGTCGGGCTGGTGGGGCGTGTCGCGTTCGCGTGGCTGGTGGTCGAGCTCGCGGGCATCCTGATGAGCTTCAGTTTCCACCAGTCGGGCGATCTGTCGCGGCTGTGGCTGGGCTATTGGGCGCTCGTGACGATGGCGTTGCTCGCCGGCTCGAAGGCCTGCGTGCACGTCGTGCTGCGGCAACTGCGGCGCGGCGGCTACAACCTGAAGGCGGTCGCGATCGTCGGCGGTACGCCGGCCGCGCGGCGGCTGATCGCGCAGATGCGGGCGCGGCCGGAAGCAGGCTTCAACCCGGTATGCGTATACGACGAAAGCGAAGTGCCGGGCGAAGTCGCGCTCGACGACGTGCGCATCGAGCGGCAGTTCGAATCGCTGGTGTGGCTGGTGCGCAGCCGCGCGATCAGCGAGCTGTGGCTCACGCTGCCGATCACGGAGGAGCGCCGGATTCACCAGATCGTGACGGTGTTCCGCCACGACTTCGTGAATATCCGCTTCATTCCGGACGTGCGCACGCTGTCGTTCTTCAACCAGGAAGTGGTCGAGGTGCTCGGCGTGCCGGCGATCAACCTCGCGGCGTCGCCGATCACCGACGTGCGGATCCTGCCGAAGTTCGTGTTCGACCGGCTGTTCGCGCTGGCGGCGCTCACGGCGCTGGCGCCGCTGATGCTGCTGATCGCGTGCCTGATCAAGCTGACGTCGCGCGGGCCGGTGTTCTTCCGCCAGAAACGCAAGGGCATCGACGGGCACGAGTTCGAGATCTACAAGTTTCGCTCGATGAAGGTGCATCAGGAAGTCGCGGGGCAGGTCACGCAGGCGACGAAGAACGACACGCGCGTGACGCCGGTCGGCCGCTTCCTGCGCCGCACGAGCCTCGATGAACTGCCGCAGTTCATCAACGTGCTGAAGGGCGAGATGTCGGTGGTCGGCCCGCGGCCCCATGCGCTCGCGCACGACGACATCTACAAGGATCTGGTGAAGGGCTACATGTTCCGCTACCGGATCAAGCCGGGCATCACCGGCTGGGCGCAGATCAACGGCTTTCGCGGCGAGACCGATCAGATCGAGAAGATGATGGGACGCGTGAAGCTCGATCTGTACTACATGCAGAACTGGTCGTTCTGGCTCGACATCAAGATCGTCGTGCTGACGCTCTGGAAAGGTTTCACCGGCAGCAACGCTTATTGACGCAGCGCCCGCGCAGGCGTTCCGGTTTTACGAATTTCGAATCATTGGTCACGAGGTCCGACACATCATGAATCTGACTATCATCGGCAGCGGTTACGTAGGACTTGTCACCGGCGCCTGTCTCGCCGACATCGGGCACGACGTGTTCTGTCTCGACGTCGATCAGGCGAAGATCGACATCCTGAACAACGGCGGCGTGCCGATCCACGAGCCGGGCCTCAAGGAAGTCATCGCGCGCAACCGCGCGGCGGGCCGCCTGCGCTTCTCGACCGACATCGAGGCCGCGGTCGCGCATGGCGACGTGCAGTTCATCGCGGTCGGCACGCCGCCCGACGAGGACGGCTCGGCCGACCTGCAGTACGTGCTCGCGGCGGCGCGCAACATCGGCCGCTACATGAAGGGCTTCAAGGTGATCGTCGACAAGTCGACGGTGCCGGTCGGCACGGCCGAGCGCGTGCGCGCGGCGGTCGCCGACGAACTCGCGAAGCGCGGCGACGACCCGATGTTCTCGGTCGTGTCGAATCCGGAATTCCTGAAGGAAGGCGCGGCGGTCGACGATTTCACGCGGCCGGACCGCATCGTGATCGGCTGCGACGACGACGTGCCGGGCGAGCGCGCGCGCGAACTGATGAAGAAGCTCTACGCGCCGTTCAACCGCAACCACGAACGCACGCTGTACATGGACGTGCGCTCGGCCGAATTCACGAAATACGCGGCGAACGCGATGCTCGCGACGCGCATCTCGTTCATGAACGAGCTCGCGAACCTGGCCGACCGCTTCGGCGCGGACATCGAGGCCGTGCGCCGCGGGATCGGCTCCGATCCGCGCATCGGCTACCACTTCCTGTATGCGGGCTGCGGCTACGGCGGCTCGTGCTTCCCGAAGGACGTCGAAGCGCTGATCCGCACGGCCGACGAGCATGGCCAGTCGCTGCAGATCCTGAAGGCCGTGTCGTCGGTCAACGCGACGCAAAAGCGCGTGCTCGCCGACAAGATCGTCGCGCGCTTCGGCGAGGACCTGACCGGCCGCACGTTCGCGATCTGGGGCCTGGCATTCAAGCCGAACACCGACGACATGCGCGAAGCGCCGAGCCGCGAGCTGATCGCCGAGCTGCTGTCGCGCGGTGCGCGCATCGCCGCCTACGATCCGGTCGCGCAGCAGGAAGCGCGCCGCGTGCTGGCGCTCGATCTCGCCGATCACCCGAGCTGGCTCGAACGCCTCACCTTCGTCGACGACGAGGCTCAGGCCGCACGCGATGCCGACGCGCTCGTGATCGTCACCGAATGGAAGGCGTTCAAGAGCCCGGATTTCATCGCGCTCGGCCGGCAGTGGAAGTCGCCGGTGATCTTCGACGGCCGCAATCTGTATGAGCCGGAAGCGATGAGCGAGCAGGGTATCGAATACCACCCGATCGGCCGCCCAGGCTCGCGTCAGGCCGTCGCCGCCCGCGTGTCGGGCGCCGCGCGCGCGAACGCGTAACCCGCGCGTCACCGTTCCCCGTTACCCGAATCGAGACGCCATGTTCCGCAACATCCTGATCGTCTGTCACGCGAACGTCTGCCGCAGCCCGGCAGCGGAAATGCTGTTCAAGTCGCACACCGCGTCGCGCGGCGGCCCGCGCGCGACGTTCCACTCCGCGGGCGTGCGCGCGAACGATGGCGACGGCATCGATCCGGTGATGCGGCAACTGCTCGCCGAGCGCGGCGTCGATGCGACGACGCACCGGTCGCGTCGGCTGTCGCGCCGGCTCGTGCGCGACGCCGACCTGATTCTCGTGAGCGAGCGCGGACAGATCGCGGCCGTCGAATCGGTCGATCCGTTCGCGCGCGGCAAGGTTCACCTGCTTGGAAAGTGGGAGGACGCCGAGATCGCGGATCCGCATGGCGGCCCCGAGGCCGACTATCGCGAGAGCTACTCATTGATCGAACGTCTGGTTCAAGGATGGCTGCAAAAACTATGCTGAAACGTCCCATGCGCCCGCTGGCGCTTGCCGTCGCGATGACGACATTCCTGTCGGCCTGCGCGACCGCGCCCGGCAACTATCTCGATTCGTCGAACCTGAAGGACGAAGGCCGCCAAGGGCAGGCCGAAACCTATCCGGTTCATTACATCGACGCCAAGCTGGTGATGGATCAGCTGCAGAAGCAGCAGGTCGAGCACCCGCTGCCGCCGGGCCGTTACACCGATCCGTCGCAGTACGTCTACCGCGTCGGCCCGCAGGACATCCTCGGCGTCACGGTGTGGGATCACCCCGAGCTGACGACGCCGCAGGGCCAGTCGTTCTCGAGCGGCGGCAACACGACGCAGACGGTCGCGGGCGCGCTCCAGCAGCCGTATACGACCGCGCTGCCGGGGCAGGCCGATCCGTATGGCCAGACCGTGTCGGCCGACGGCACGATCTTCTTCCCGTTCGTCGGCCGCATTCACGTGGCGGGCAAGACGGTCGCGCAGATCCGCGAGCAGATGGCGTCCACCCTTGCGCGCTATGTGAAGAATCCGCAGCTCGACGTGCGCGTGCTGTCGTTTCGCAGCCAGAAGGTGCAGGTGACGGGCGAGGTGAAGCAGCCGGGCCCGCTCGCGGTGAGCGACGTGCCGCTGACGCTGGTCGACGCGATCTCGCGCTCGGGCGGCTCGACCAACGAGGCCGACCTGCAGCGCGTGCGCCTGACGCGCGACGGCAAGCTCTACACGCTCGACGCGAACGGCGTGCTCGATCGCGGCGAAGTGAAGCAGAACGTGATGCTGCAGCCGGGCGACATCATCAATGTGCCGGACCGCAGCGACAGCCGCGTGTTCATCATGGGCGAGGTCAAGACGCCGGTCACCGTGCCGATGCTCAAGGGCAGGCTGACCCTCGCCGATGCGCTGACGTCCGGCGGCGGCATCCTCGACACCGATGCGAACCCGCGCAAGATCTACGTGATGCGCGGGATGCATGACAACCCGACGAAGCCGGAAGTGTTCCGTCTCGACATGACGCAGCCGGATGCGCTGATGCTGTCGAGCCGCTTCCCGCTCCAGCCGCTCGACGTCGTCTACGTCAGCACGGCCGGCTCGGTGCAGTTCAACCGTGTGCTGCAGCAGGTGTTGCCGACGATCCAGACGATCTTCTTCATGCGGCAAATCACGCGCTGATAGCCCGCCGGGGTGGCACCTGCCCCCCGGCACCACTCAAGCGGGAATGAATGGTGAACACGCAAGCGAAACACACCTACGCGGGTCTGACCGCGAAAACCGAGGAAGAGGACGTCGTCCTCGGCCAGTTGCTCCAGGTGATCATGGACGACATCTGGCTGCTGCTCGGCATCGCGGTGACCGTCATCGCGCTCGCCGGCCTGTACTGCTTCGTCGCGAAGCCGGTCTATCAGGCCGACGTGCACGTGCGGGTCGAGGGCAACGACAATACGTCGCAGGCGCTCACGCAGACGCAGACGGGTGCATCGATCAACAGCGGCCCGCAGCAGGCACCGACCGATGCGGAAATCGAGATCATCAAGAGCCGCGGCGTCGTCGCGCCGGTCGTCGAGCAGTTCAAGCTGAACTTCTCGGTCGTGCCGAAGACGATGCCGGGGATCGGCAGCCTGGCCGCGCGCATCGCGACGCCGGGCGAGCCGTCGCGCGCGTGGTTCGGCCTGCGGTCGTACGCGTGGGGCGGCGAAGTCGCCGATATCGACTCGATCAACGTCGTGCCGGAGCTCGAAGGCAAGAAGATGACGCTGACGGCCGGCCCGGACGGCACCTATACGGTGGTCGACCAGAACGGCCGCCGCCTGCTGTCGGGCCGGGTCGGCGAATCGGAGCACGGCGGCGGCGTCACGCTGCTCGTGCAGAAGCTCGTCGCGCGTCCGGGCACGCAGTTCACGGTGGTTCGCTACAACGATCTCGACGCGATCACCGGCTTCCAGTCGGGCATCCAGGTGAGCGAGCAGGGCAAGCAGACGGGCGTCGTGCAGATCTCGCTCGAAGGCAAGAATCCGGACCAGACGGCCGAGATCGCGAACGCGCTCGCGCGGTCGTACCTGAACCAGCACGTGGTCGCGAAGCAGGCCGAAGCGACCAAGATGCTCGACTTCCTGAAGGGCGAGGAACCGCGCCTGAAGGCCGATCTCGAGCGTGCGGAAGCCGCGCTGACGCAGTATCAGCGCACGTCCGGCTCGATCAACGCGAGTGACGAGGCGAAGGTCTACCTCCAGGGCAGCGTGCAGTACGAGCAGCAGATCGCCGCCCAGCGCCTGCAGCTCGCGTCGCTTGCGCAGCGCTTCACCGACTCGCACCCGATGGTGATCGCCGCGAAGCAGCAGCTCGCGGAACTGCAGGGCGAGAAGGACAAGTTCAGCAACCGCTTCCGCAGCCTGCCGGCGACCGAAGTGAAGGCCGTCCAGCTCCAGCGCGACGCGAAGGTCGCCGAGGACATCTACGTGCTGCTGCTGAACCGCGTGCAGGAACTGTCGGTGCAGAAGGCTGGCACGGGCGGCAACATCCACCTCATCGACTCGGCATTGCGCCCGGGCGACCCGATCAAGCCGAAGAAGGTGCTGATCCTGTCGGCTGCGGTGTTCCTGGGCATGATCCTCGGCACCGGCGTCGTGTTCCTGCGCCGCAACCTGTTCCAGGGCATCGAGGATCCGGACCGCGTCGAGCGGACGTTCAACCTGCCGCTGTACGGGCTGGTGCCGCAAAGCGCCGAGCAGGTGAAGCTCGACGCAATGGCCGAGAAGGGCGGCGGCCGTGCGCGGCCGATCCTCGCGAGCCTGCGCCCGAAGGATCTGAGCGTCGAAAGCATGCGCAGCCTGCGCACCGCGATGCAGTTCGCGATGATGGACGCGAAGAACCGCGTGATCGTGCTGACCGGCCCGACGCCGGGTATTGGCAAGAGCTTCCTGACGGTCAACCTCGCGGTGCTGCTCGCGCATTCGGGCAAGCGCGTGCTGCTGATCGACGCCGACATGCGCCGCGGGATGCTCGACCGCTACTTCGGCCTCACCGCGCAGCCGGGCCTGTCGGAGCTGCTGAGCGATCAGTCGCCGCTCGAGGACGCAATCCGCGAGACGCCGGTGCAGGGCCTGTCGTTCATCTCGGCCGGCACGCGCCCGCCGAACCCGTCGGAGCTGCTGATGTCGACGCGTCTGCCGCAATACCTCGAAGGGCTCGGCAAGCGCTACGACATCGTGCTGATCGACTCGCCGCCGGTGCTGGCGGTGACCGACGCGACCATCATCGGCCGCATGGCCGGCGCGACCTTCCTGGTGCTGCGCTCGGGGATGCATACCGAAGGCGAGATCGCCGACGCGATCAAGCGCCTGCGTACCGCGGGCGTCGATCTGGAAGGCGGGATCTTCAACGGCGTGCCGCCGAAGGCGCGCGGCTACGGCCGCGGCTATGCGGCCGTCCACGAATACCTGAGCGCCTGACCGCATTGCACGAAACCGGGCCGGCGCGCATCGCGCCGCCCGGCCGAATGGAGAATCCTCGATGAAAATTTCCGTGCTCGTTCCGACCTTTCGGCGTCCCGCCGACCTCGCGCGCTGCCTGCTGGCGCTGCAGCGCCAGCAGCGGCTGCCCGACGAGGTGATCGTCGTCGCGCGCCCGGAGGACGATGCCACGCACGAGCGCCTCGCCGATCCGTCGGTCGGCGGCGCGCTGCCGCTGCGGATCGTGCCGGTCGACGTGCCGGGGCAGGTCGCCGCGCTGAACAAGGGGCTCGACTCGGCGAACGGCGACATCGTCGCGATCACCGACGACGATGCGGCGCCGCGCGCCGACTGGCTCGCGCGCATCGAAGCCGTGTTCCTGGCCGATCCGCGCGTCGGTGCGGTCGGCGGCCGCGACTGGGTGCACGAGAAAGGCCGCGTGCTCGACGAGTCGCGCGAGCTCGTCGGCCAGCTCACGGTGTCCGGCAAGATCATCGGCAACCATCACCTGGGTGTCGGCGGCGCGCGCGAAGTCGACATGCTGAAAGGCGCGAACATGAGCTACCGCCGCGCCGCGATCGAACGGTTGCGCTTCGACACGCGGCTGCGCGGCGCCGGTGCGCAGGTGCACAACGACATGGCATTCAGCATGCACGTGCAGCGCGAAGGCTGGAAGCTCGTCTACGACCCGGCGATCGCGGTCGATCATTTCCCGGCCGAGCGTTTCGACGACGACCGGCGCGATGCCGCCTCGCTGAATGCGATCAGCAATGGCGCGTACAACCTGCACCTGATCCTGCGCGAGCATCTGCCGCCGATGCGGCGCGAGCTCGCGTGGTGGTGGTGGACACTGGTCGGCACGCGCGTCTATCCGGGCTTCGCGCACGTGCTGCTGTCGCTGCACACCGCGCAGCGCGAGCGCGTGCGCGAGCACTGGCGCGCGGTGCGCCGCGGCGCACGCGATGCGCGCCGCGCCAACCTTGCCCCCCATCGTGCGGCGATGCCGCCGGTGACGTCTTGAACGAGCCGCGCGCGACGCATGGCCACCCCCGGAGGGCTTGATATGGTACGACCCGCTCATTTCCCTGAAGCCTGCCTGTCGGGGCATCCCACGGCACGGCGGAGGCTGACATGACTGCAACGAAGGTTCACGTCCACCTGTTTTACGGCGCCGATCCGCGGACCTACCGGAAAGGCGAGGACATCGGCTGCCTGTACGGCTATCACCACGCCGAATCCGACGAATTCCGCTTGACCTATTCGCAGGACCGGCGCGAGAACCGTGTCGCGAGCCTTGCGCGCCGTGCGCTGAAGGCAGCGCTCGGCTTCGACGTCGTGCACGCGTGGCGCAATCGCGCCGCGCTGCTGGACACCGACGTGATCTGGACGCACACCGAGCAGGAGCACCTCGCCGCGGCGCTGGTCCTGAAGCTCGCCGGCGCGCGGGGCAAGCGCCCGCTGCTGCTCGCGCAGAGCGTGTGGCTGTTCGACAAGTGGAACACGTTCGGCGGCGCGCGCCGCTGGCTGTATCGCAAGCTGCTCGCCCGTGCCGACGCGCTGACGACACTCGCCCGCGACAACGCCGAGCTGTGCCGCCGCTATCTCGGGCGCGACGCGGAGTTCGTGTACTACGGGCTGAACACGCAGGATTTCCCGCCGGTCGAGCCGCAGCAGTGGCAGGCGAACCGGCCGCTGCGGATCGCCGCGATCGGCAACGACCGCGACCGCGACTGGCGCACCTTCCTCGCCGCGTTCGGCGGCGACGAGCGCTACGACGTGCGGCTCGCGACGCGCCGCCGCGTGCCGCGCGAGTGGCATGCGCCGAACGTGAAGATCGGCTCGGCATCGGGCCTCGCGAAGCAGCACGAGCTGTACGCATGGGCCGACGTGATCGTCGTGCCGCTGCGGCCGAACTTCCACGCGTCGGGCATCACCGTGATGCTCGAGGCGGCGGCGGTCGGCAAGCCGATGATCGTGTCCGACGTCGGCGGGCTCAGCGACTACTTCCCGCACGACACGGCCGCCTACGTGCAGGCGTTCGATGCCCAGGCGATGCGCCAGGCCGCCGACCGCTTCGTGGCCGATCCGGTCGCCGCGCTCGAGTGCGCGCGCGCCGCGGCCGCGTGCCTGCGCGAGCGCGACCTGACCACGCAGGCGTTCGCCGAGCAGCACGTGCGCATCACGCGCGACATGCTGCGCCGGCGTCGCACGCCGGCGGCCGCCGGTCTCGCGATGCCGCTCGCGGATTCGCGTCCTTCGTCGCGGTGAGAGCGGATCGATGAGCACGATTGCCGCCGAACGCGAACCGTCGCGCAACCGCAGCTGGCTACCCGAGCGGAAGCACTGGGTCGGGCAGGCCGGGCTGTGGACGTTTACCGCCGCGCTGATCGCCATTCACCAGGGCAAGGTGCTGACGCTCGCGTTTCCGGTGCTGGCCATCGCGGTCGGCATCTGGCTGTATTTCAAGAGCCCCGCGCGCTACGTCGGCTTCATGTGGTGGGTGTGGTTCCTGAGCCCCGAGGTGCGGCGCCTGGCCGACTGGTCGAAGGGCGCGTTCACGCCGACCAGCCTGATCCAGGTCGCGCCGCTCGCGGTGACGATGATCGCCGCGTTCGGACTGATCAGGCATTACCGCGTGCTCGCGCAGCGGCGCGGGATTCCCGTGCTGCTGATGCTGTTCGGGCTGGCGTACGCGTATCTGGTCGGCATCGTGTCGAGCGGCGTGATGGCCGCGACCTACGACCTCGCGAACTGGGTGTACCCGGTGCTGATCGGCTTTCACATCATGGTGAACTCGCGCGACTATCCCGAGTACCGCGACGTGCTGCTGTCCACGTTCATGTGGGGCGCGGCCGTGATGGGCGTGTACGGGGTCGTGCAGTACTTCGTGATGCCGCAGTGGGACGTGCTGTGGATGATCGGGTCGAACATGGGTTCGCAGGGCGAGCCGGTGCCGTACGGCGTCCGCGTATTCAGCACGATGAACTCGTCGGGACCGTTCGCGTTCGCGATCATGGGCGCGCTGGTGTTCGTGTTCGCGGCGCCGCAGAAGGTGCGCTGGTTCGCGGGTGCCGCCGGCTTCGTGTCGTTCGCGCTGTGTCTCGTGCGCTCGACCTGGGGCGGCTGGGTGATCGCGCTCGCGATCCAGCTCCTGCAGTCGAGCAACCGCGTGCGGATGCGGATCCTGATCAGCGGCGTCGTGCTGGTCGGGCTGTGCGTGCCGCTCCTGACCGTCGGGCCGGTGGCCGACCGGCTCGGCGCGCGTCTGCAGTCGATTACGAACCTGAAGGACGACCGCAGCTACGACGACCGCAACAAGTTCTACGCGACCTTCGCGCAAACGGCGTTCACCGACGTCGCCGGCGAAGGGATGGGCGCGACCGGCGCATCCACCAAGCTGTCGAGCGACAGCGGCGAGCTCGGCAAGTACGGCAGCTTCGACAGCGGCGTGATGAACGTGCCGTTCGTGCTCGGCTGGCCCGGTACGCTGTTGTACCTGGCGGGTGTCGTGATGCTGCTCGGCCGTACGCTGCGCGCGGCGTTCAAGCTGCGCAAGGACAAGTTCGTCGGCGCATGCCTGAGCCTGTGCCTGTCGGTGTTCGCGATGCTCGTGTTCACGAACTCGCTGATCGGCACGGGCGGCCTGCTGCTGTTCACGGCCATTTTTTCAATACTATCCGCGGCGCACTGGCAGAAGGCGCAGCGCCTGCTGGCCGCCGCGCAATCACGGGGAGGCGACCATTGAGAATCGCGATCGTCACGCACGTCGTGCGACATAACGACGGCCAGGGCCGCGTCAATTACGAAATCGCGCGCGCGGCGCTGGCCGAGAACTACGAGGTCACGCTGGTCGCGTCGCATGTCGCGCCCGAGCTGCTGGCCGACCCGCGCGTGCGCTGGGTGCCGGTGAAGGTCGGTCGCTTCTGGCCGTCGAATCTCGTCAAGCAGCAGGTGTTCGCGCTGAAGAGCGCGTGGTGGCTGCGCGCGCATCGCGGCGAGTACGACGTGCTGCACGTGAACGGCTTCATCTCGTGGATCCGCGCCGACGTGAATACCGCGCACTTCGTGCATGGCGGCTGGTTCAAGAGCCCGTACTACCCGTTCGGGCTGACGAAGGGCATGTGGTCGGCCTACCAGTATGTCTATACGCGCGTGAACACCGCGCTGGAACGCTGGGCGTACCGGCGTTCGCGCGCGATCACGGCCGTGTCGCAGAAGGTGGCCGACGAGATCGCCGGGCTCGGCATCGACAGCCGCAAGATCAGCGTGATCTACAACGGTGTCGACGGCAGTGCCTTCGCGGGCGCGCAGGCCGATCGCGCGGCGTTCAAGCTGCCGGACGACGCGTTCCTGCTGCTGTTCGTCGGCGACCTGCGCACGCCGCGCAAGAACCTCGGCACCGTGCTGAAGGCGCTGACGAAGCTGCCGGCCAACGTTCATCTCGCGGTGGCCGGCTATCTGCCCGGCAGCCCGTATCCGGACGAGGCGCGTGCGCTCGGCATCGATTCGCGCGTGCACTTCCTCGGTCTCGTGAAGAACATGCCGACGCTGATGAGCTCGGTCGACGCGTACGTGTTTCCGTCGCGCTACGAGGCGATGAGCCTGTCGCTGCTGGAGGCGATGGCGGCCGGGCTGCCGGTCGTCACCGCACGAACGGCGGGTGGCGCGGAAATCATCACGCGCGAGTGCGGGATCGTGCTCGAGGATCCGGACGATCCGGCGGCGCTCGCGCGGGCGATCGGTTCGCTCGCGGCGTCGCGCGACACCTGCCGCGCGATGGGCGACGCGGCCCGCGAATTGATGACCCGTTTCGGCTGGGCCCATATGGGCGCCCAGTACGTCGCGCTCTACCGGCGCATCGGCCAACCCACGCAGCCGTCCGCCTTCGAGCGGGTCGAGCATGCGGTCACGCAGGAGCAATCGTGATGTCCCAATCTTCCCGGCCGATCAAATCGTTGCAGATCGGCATGCACTGGTTCCCCGAACGTGCGGGCGGCCTCGACCGGATGTACTACTCGCTCGTCGGCGCGCTGCCCGGTGCGGGCGTCGAGGTGCGCGGGCTCGTCGCCGGCTCGCCAAAGGTCGCCGACGACACGGGCGGCGCGATCCAGGGCTTCGGGCCCGCGTCGCAGCCGCTCGCGCGCCGGATGCTCGCCGCGCGCCGCGCGTTGCGCGACGAGATTCGCAGCGAGCGGCCGGACGTGATTTCGTCGCACTTCGCGCTGTACACGTTCCCGGGCCTCGACGTGACGCGCGGGATTCCGCAGGTGTCGCACTTCCAGGGGCCGTGGGCCGACGAAAGCCAGGTCGAGGGTGCCGCGTCGCTCGGGCAGCGCGCGAAGCGCTATCTCGAACAGGCCGTCTATACGCGCTCGTCGCGGCTGATCGTGCTGTCGCAGGCATTCGGCCAGATCCTGACGAACCGCTACGGGATCGAACCGTCGCGCGTGCGCGTGATTCCCGGCTGTGTCGATACCGCGCAGTTCGACACGCCGCTCACGCCCAGCGAGGCGCGGCACAAGCTGCAACTGCCGCAGGACCGGCCGATCGTGCTGGCCGTGCGCCGGCTCGTGCGGCGCATGGGGCTGGAGGATCTGATCGACGCGATCGGCCTCGTCAAGCAACGGCACCCGGACGTGCTGCTGCTGATCGCCGGCAAGGGCAAGATCGGCGAGGAATTGCAGCAGCGCATCGATGCGGCGGGGCTGCAGGACAACGTGAAGTTGCTCGGCTTCGTGCCGGACAACCATCTCGCGGCGCTGTACCGCGCGGCAACGGTCAGTGTCGTGCCGACGGTCGCGCTCGAAGGCTTCGGGCTGATCACCGTCGAATCGCTCGCGTCCGGCACGCCGGTGCTGGTCACACCGGTCGGCGGGTTGCCCGAGGCGGTCGCCGGGCTGTCCGACGATCTCGTGCTGCCGTCGACCGGTGCGGATGCGATCGCGGAAGGGCTCGGCGCGGCGCTGTCGGGCGCGATCACGCTGCCGGACGAAGCCGCGTGCAAGCGCTATGCACGCGAACACTTCGACAACGCGGTGATCGCGCGGCGCGTCGCCGGCGTGTACGAGGAGGCGATCCAGGCGGCGGGGTAAGCGAATGCAGTGCGCCGCCGCCGGATTCCGAGCGGCGCACGCGCAGGCGTCCGGTTCGCAAGCCGGACGCCTGCGCCGGATGCCTGCGCCGGATGCCTGCGCCGGATGCCTGCGCCGGACGCCTGCGCCGGATGCCTGCGCCGGACGCCTGCGCCGGATGCCTGCGCCGGACACCCAAGCCGGACACCCAAGCCGGACACACAAGCCGGCTCGCCCAATTCGGACGAGCCGGCTTTTTGTCGTTTGCTGCCGGACTCGCCGTGATTCGCACGCCGTTTTCGACAGGCTTCATGCACGCCGGAGCGTCACGGCCCAAACGGCGAGCGCGACGACGCTGACCGCCGCACCGAGCCCGCAGACGCCGATCCATCCGGCGTGCGCATACATCATCGTCGACGCAATCGCGCCGAGCCCACTCCCGACCGAATAGAACAGCATGTAGCAGCCGACGAGGCGGGCATGCGCGTCGGGCCGCGCGCCGAGGATCATGCTCTGGTTCACGACGTGGACGGCCTGCCCGCCGACGTCGAGCAGCACGATGCCGACGACCAGCAGCGCGATCGACGTGCCGCCGAACGCGAGCGGCAGCCACGAGAGCGCGAGCAGCGCCAGCGCGGCGCCGGTCGTCGCTTCGCCGAGCCCGCGATCCGCGAGCCGGCCCGCGCGCGCGGCGGCGGCCGCGCCCAGTGCGCCGACGAGCCCGAATGCGCCGATCTGCGTATGCGACATCGCATGCGGCGGCGCGCTCAACGGCAGGACGAGCGCGCTCCAGAAGATGCTGAACGCCGCGAACATCAGCAGCGCGATCGCCCCGCGCACGCGCAGCACGCGCTCGGTGCGCAGCAGCGTGGCCATCGACCCGAGCAGCGCCGCATAGCCGAGGCGTTCGCGCGGCGCATCGGCATCGGGCAACAGCCGCGCCAGCGCGACGAGCATCGCGATCGCGAGCGCGCCCGACACCAGATAAACCGCACGCCAGCCGGCGATGTCCGTGACGACACCCGCGAGCGAGCGCGATGCCAGCAGGCCGATCACGACGCCGCCCTGTGCCGCGCCGACCACGCGGCCGCGCTCGCCGGCACCCGCAAGCGCGGCCGAGCAGGCGATCAGCCCTTGCGTCATCGCGGTGCCGAGCAGCCCGACCGCGACCATGCCCGCGAGCAACGCGATGCGCGTCGACGATGCGGCCACGCCGATGCATGCCGCCGTCAGCAGCAGAAGCTGAACGGTGATCAGGCGCTTGCGGTTCAGCAGGTCGCCGAGCGGCACGACGAACAGCAGCGCGAGCGCGCAGCCGAGCTGCGTCGCGGTGATCACGCCGCCGACCGCCGCCTGCGATACGCCGAAGTCGCGGGCGATCGAATCGAGCAGCGGTTGCGCGTAGTACACGTTCGCGACGCTCGCGGCGCAGCAGACAGCCAGCAGCGCGACGCGCGCCGTGGATACGCGTGTGTCATCGGCCGGGCGAGCGGCACGCGATGCCGCATTCGACGCGACGGTTCCTGAACGACAAGACGATTCCATCGGTTGCCTCACGCAAGTAGTTGCAATTTGAAACTGGTATGAGTGTAGGAAAAGTAGTTTTAAAATGCAACTTCATGAGGCGGCGGGCGACGGGCCCGCGCACGGATGGCCGGCGGCCCGGGCGGGCGGCCGGCGCGACAGCGGAGAGCAATATGGCCAGGCAGAAAAGTCTTGCGGATTCGCCGTGCCCGGTGGCGCGGGCGACCGATATCGTCGGCGATCGCTGGGCGTTGCTGATCGTGCGCGACGCGTTCGACGGCGTGCGCCGGTTCGGCGATTTCCGCGCGAGCCTCGGCGTCGCGAGCAACATCCTGTCGGACCGGCTCAGGATGCTGGTGGAGGCCGGCGTGTTCGAAGTCGTGCCCGCGTCGGACGGCAGCGCGTATCAGGAATACGCGTTGACGAAGAAGGGCGAGGGGCTGTTTCCGGTGATCGTGATGCTGCGGCAGTGGGGCGAGGCGAACCTGTTCGCGCGCGGCGAGCCGCATTCGGTGCTGGTCGAGCGCAAGACGGGCCGCGCGATCCGCAAGCTCGCGCTGCGGCACGACGACGGCCGGCCGCTGAAGGCGGCGGAGACGGTCGTGCGAAAGGTGGGTGATGACGAGGGTGGGGCGCGGGGGTGAAGGCCGGCCGTACTGTTCAATCGACGGACGACGCCGCCTGACACGCGGCCGATACACCGCGATGCGCATCCGGCCTGACCAGCGTCGCGAGCAACCCCGCTGCGACGAGTAGCGCCGACCGACGCGAGCAGCAGCGTCAGCGGCGTCAATGCATCGATGAAATGCAGCGACCCGTAGCCGAACGCGGCGACGGTTCGTGCGGCCGCGAGCATCGGCATCGTCGGCGAGCCGCGCACGCAGCGCGGCGATGCGCGGGAACGCATCGCGCTCGAATACCGCGTGATAGTCGGCCCAGCGCGCGATCCCGGAGAAGTACGCGTCGTGCGCCCGAGGTTTCAGGAAGGCATGATGCGTCGATACGGTCGCCGGCTGAGATCCAATGCGATCGATTTACGCATGAAAAAAGGCGGCTTCGCACCACGCGACCGCGTTACGGCAGGCACGGATCGTCCGGCGGAATCGCTCAGTGCCGTTCGCCGCGCCAGCGCCCCGGCGCGACGCCGAAGCGCTTCGTGAACGCGTGCGTGAAGGTGCTCTGGTCGGCGAAGCCGACCATGCCTGCGATGTCGACGAGCGGATGGCGGCCGTCGGCGAGCAGCACGACGGCGGCGTCGAGCCGCAGCCGCTGCAGGTAACGATGCGGGGTTTCGCCGAACGCTTCGACGAACAATTGATGAAACCGGCGCATGCCGTAGCCGCAGTGTGCGGCGAGATCGGCGATGCGCAGCGGCTCCGCGAGCCGGGCGCGCAGCCAGCGGTCGATGCGCGCGAAATCGAGGCCCGCCGCAGGCGCGGCGAGGCCGGTGTCGCCGAGCAGCGCGTCGCACAGACGCGCGGCGGCCTGCCACTGGAAGCGATGCGCGTGCCGCGCGTCGCCGGCCGGCCCGTCGAGTTGCGCGGCGACCGCCGCGACCTGCGCGACGAGCGAGGTCAGCGCCGGGTCGATCGATACCGCACGCGCGCTGTCGAACAGCCGCTGCGGCACCGCGAGCGACGCGGCGGGCAGGTCGAGCACGAGCTGGCGATTGTCGCCGAGGCCCGCGTAATCATGGCGCGCGCCGGCCGGAATCAGCCAGGCCGCGTGCCGGTCGATGCGCTGGCCGACGCCGTCCACCGCCATCACCATCGCGCCGTCGACGCCGAGCACGACCTGGTGAAAGTCGTGCACGTCGGACGCTTCGCACGTGTCGTAACGGCGCAGCGCGATGGCGGGTGACGGGATGCGTTCCATCGGAGGGAGTCGGCCGGCGTCTTCGTCAGACGTCGAGCAGTTCGACTTCGAACACGAGCGTCGCGTTCGGCGGGATCACGCCGCCTGCGCCGCGCGGGCCGTAGGCGAGTTGCGGCGGGATCGTCAGGCGACGCACGCCGCCGACCTTCATGCCCTGCACGCCTTCGTCCCAGCCCTTGATGACCATGCCGCCGCCGAGCACGAACGCGAACGGGTCGTTGCGGTCCTTGCTCGAGTCGAATTTCTGACCGTCGGTCAGCCAGCCCGTGTAGTGGACGCTGACGGTCTGGCCGGCTTGCGCTTCCGCGCCGGTGCCTTCGGTCAGCTCTTCGATTTTGAGGCCCGATGCGGTCGTGGTGACAGACATGACTTCTCCTGAAAGGGGTTGGGTAAAACCGCTATTGTAGGCGAGCGCGCAGCGGGCCGCCCTGCATGGCGAAGGCCCGGCCGCGCGTCGATCGCGGCTCGCCGGCGGGTCGGCCGCGCATCTGGCGAGAAACGCGAATGGAACGCGCGTTTGAATTTTCCGCGAACCGGATCGCCGCGGTTGAACCGCGCGAACGGTGCGCGCGTATGAATCGGTGCGACCCGGCCGCTCGGCGTTGCGTCGAATACTGTCGCGCCGCTCCGCGAGACGCCCGTCGCATGGGGCTTTCAAGCCGATTACGGTTCGCGCATTGAGCGCCCGCCTGCCGGTCGCGCGCCGCTGGGTGCGTTCGAATCGCGGCACGCGCAAACGCCGTTCGAACGTCTTTTTTTCGCGCTGCCGAGCGCCCCCTGTTTGGAAGCGCGCGTCTACCGCGCGGCTTGCGCGCGGCGTCGCCCGGAGCCTATCTTTACAGTTATCGATGTCAAGATTTCAGCGTTGCGCGATGCGCCGCCGGGGCCCGCGCCGGCAAGGCCGCAACGGCTGCCGGGCCGCCCGAAAACAAGGAGAACCACGAACATGAAGTCAGCCGCTTCCGCCACCGCAGCCGAGGTGATGCCGGTGCGCCGCGACCTGCGCTTCGACCTGCCGGTCGAACGCGCGAAGGACTGGCACGGGCTCGGCCCGCACGTGACCCACTTCTTCAATGCGCTGTCGCTGCTGTTTCCGGCCGGCGAACGCTTTTTCATGGATTCGGTGCGCAACTATCGCGACCGGATCGACGATCCCGTGCTGAAGCGCCAGGTGCTCGGTTTCATCGGCCAGGAGGCGATGCATACGCGTGAGCACGTCGAATACAACGAGTTGATGCAGGCGAACCGGCTGCCCGCGCGCAAGCTCGACAAGCGCGTGTGGACGGTGCTCGGCTTCGCGAAGCGCGTGCTGCCGCATTCGGTGCAGCTCGCGCATACGGTGGCGGCGGAGCACTACACGGCGATGCTCGCGGACTGGATCCTGCGCGACCCGACGCGTCTTGCCGGCTCGGTCGAAGGCTACCGGCAGATGTGGGTATGGCATGCGCTGGAGGAAACCGAGCACAAGGCCGTGTCCTACGACGTGTGGAACGCCGTGATGAAACCGGGTCTGCGCCGCTACCTGATCCGCGTCGGCGTGTACCTGCTGACGACGCTGACGTTCTGGCCCACCGTGTTCCTGATCCATGTGACGCTGTTGTCGCGCGATCGCGACATCAGGCATCGCGTGCGCGGCATGCTGCGCATGATCGCATTCCTGTACGGGCCGCGCCGCGGGCTGTTTCCTCGCATCGCGGGGGAGTGGCTGAGCTTTTTGCGGCCCGGCTTCCATCCGTGGGACCAGGACAACCGCCATCACCTCCTACGCGTCGACGGGCTCGTCGCCGCGTACGGCGAACACGCTGACGCAGCGGCCGGCCGCGGCCGCGCCCACGCGCCCGCGCCGCTCGCATCGGGGCGCTGAATCGCCCGCCGCGCGATGCGGCGCGTGTTGCGTTCGTGCATCAACCCCGTTTAATTGACGATTGACCGGCATCAAGCGGAAACGATTGCGCGCGCGTGCGTCGGGACGGCCGACCAGCCACGTCGGCGCATGCGGCCGGTCCGATTCCGCATGCCCGGCATCGCATGCCGACCCGGCGCGCCAGCACCGGCGCGGTTTCGCGCGTTCGCCATCCGTGCGGCCTGCTTTCGCGCCCGCCGCGCCACCGGGAAAACACCCATCTAGCCGCGCGTCGGCGGCATCGATATACCGTTCATGAAAGGATTCGTTCGGCGCACGATTATTGCCCGGGGGGATTTTATTCGTACGGAAATACGGCCAATATGTCGGTTCGATCGAGGTCCTTCGTACGCGCAGTGAGCCGGCGCACGATACCAACGCCAAGCGGGGAATAACGATGGTTGCAAGGTCACCCGACGCAAACGGGACGGCGGCGCCCGAGATGCCGCTCGTATCCGTTACCGCCCCCGAGGCCGGACGCAAGCTATTCGTGATCATGCGTTCGCCGGATGAGCCGTTGCTGGCGCAACTGCGCGGGCTCGGCTGGGATATCTCGGTCGCGAAGACGGCCGGCGCCGCGCAGAACATGACATCCGGCGTGAACGTCGCCGCCGGGCTCGTCGATTTCTCGGGCTTCACGTCGCGCGACTATCCCGCGCTGAAGGCGTGCCTGAGCCAGGCGGCGATCGGCTGGATTTCCGTCGCGCAGGCCGGTGTCACGATCAGCCCTGCCGTGCGCGAACTGATCCGCAGCTACTGTTTCGATTACGTGACACTGCCGTTGCCGCACGAATGGATTTCGCACGTGCTCGGCCATGCACGCGGAATGGCCGCGCTCGATCGCGTCGACGGCGCGGCCTACGCGGCGTCGATCGGCGAGCACGGGATGATCGGCAACTGCGAAGCGATGCAACAGCTGTTCAGCACGATTCGCAAGGTCGCGAAAACCGACGCGAGCGTGTTCATCTCCGGCGAGTCGGGCACCGGCAAGGAACTGACGGCGCTCGCGATCCATGAGCGCTCGGCGCGCGGCAAGGGTCCGTTCGTCGCGATCAACTGCGGCGCGATTCCGCATCACCTGCTGCAGTCGGAACTGTTCGGCTACGAGCGCGGCGCATTCACCGGCGCGAACCAGCGGCGCGCGGGCCGGATCGAATCCGCGAACGGCGGCACGCTGTTTCTCGACGAAATCGGCGACATGCCGGTCGAAAGCCAGGCGAGCCTGCTGCGCTTCCTGCAGGAAGGGAAGATCGAGCGGCTCGGCGGGCAGGAATCGATTTCGGTCGATGTGCGGATCATCTCGGCGACGCACGTGGATCTCGACGGCGCGGTCGAAGCTGCACGCTTTCGCGCGGACCTCTATCACCGGCTCTGCGTGCTGCGCATTCACGAGCCGCCGCTGCGCGCGCGTGGCAAGGACATCGACATCCTCGCGCATTACGTGCTGCAGAAATACAAGGCCGACAGCGGCCGCAAGATCAGCGGCTTCACGTCGGCCGCGCTCGACGCGATGCGCCGCTACGAGTGGCCCGGCAACGTGCGCGAGCTGATCAACCGGGTGCGCCGCGCGATCGTGATGGCCGAGAGCCGGCTGCTGACGCCGAACGATCTCGGGCTCGAGACGCCGGGCGAAACGGAGCCCGTGACGCTCGAACAGGCGCGTTCGCTCGCCGAGCGCACCGCGATCGAGAACGCGCTGCTGCGCAACGATCACCGGATCAACAAGGCCGCCGCCGAACTCGGCATCTCGCGCGTGACGCTCTACCGGATGATGATCGAACACGGGCTGAACGACCACGACAACAACGGCGACAACGGCGGGAAGGACGGTTCGCCGCCCGGCGACGCCGACCACCAGCGCGTCGGCTGAACGGCGGCGGGGAAGCGTTCCCGGCCGGCCAGTGCGGGCGTCCGGCGGCATGTAAAGGGCGTGAAACGTTTCCTGTCGGCAGCCGCGCGCATAGACCCGGCAAATGCGGGCGGCGGCATGCCGAGCGCGCCGGGAAAACTTTCCGGATCGTCCGCGCGCCTTGTCCGGCAAGGCGCTGCCGCGGCGCAGCCGCGGCCGCCCGCGCGCGGCATGTTTCAGTTTCGCAACTTCCTGCGTGTCCCGCCCGATCCGGCCGCGGGCTTGTCCGACGAAAGCCTTGTGCAGCCGGCTTCATCCGAAGCTGGCCCGCTCCTTGCGCAGATCGAGGTGCGAGAGACGACGACGTGGCGTCCGGCCGGTTCGGCAGCGAACCCTGCAAGAGCCGGCAAGGACGCGGTCCACGGGGATGACCGGCGGGACGGGCAGCACTGCCTGGTTCCGACCGGCACGGGCCGTCGTCGTCGGATCGTCGGAGCACCGGCGGTGTCCGGTTGCCGGCACAAGCAACGGCTCGAATACGGGGTAGAAAAATGATGAACGATCGCCAAACGCCGCGGCCAGCAAGCCGCGAACGCAATGATTCGACCCATCGCGGGTCGTCCGCGCATCTTGCCGCCGGCCGGCATGCGTCGACAGGCCACCTCAGCGCGCCCGGTGCGAGGCGGATCCGGCTGATACCCGGTCATCCGCGCCGGGCCGGCACTTTTTTGCTGCCCAATCCGCTCCGCAAGGGCATGTGTACCCGGGCGCCGGTACCGCTGCGCCCGCTCTTCGCGTATTGACGTCGCACGCGAGCCATCGCCCGCGCAAGTCATCGGTTTGCAATCCGAATGAAGTGCGGCAGCAGGCGGTGAGGCATGGGGCGGTAAGACACGGTTGATGAAACCGGCGCGACGGCAAACGTCAGGGAGGCGTTACCGTCCGGCGGTTGGGGGAGGGCGGTTGGGCCGCGCGCGATGGGCATCGCACCCGTCGCGCGCGACGCCGCTTTAGCTGCCGTAGATATCGAAGTCGAAGTACTTTGACGCGAGCCGCTTGTAGGTGCCGTCCTTGACCATGTCGAGGATCGCGCGGTCGATCTTCGACTTCAGGTCCGTGTCTTCCTTGCGCAGCCCGATGCCGGCGCCGATGCCGAGCACCTTCTCGTCGATGAGTTCGGGCCCGACGAACTGGTAGCCCGCGCCGCGCGGCGACTTCAGGAACCCGATCGCGGCCTGCACCTCGTCCTGCAGCGCGGCGTCGAGGCGGCCCGACGTGAGGTCGGCATAGACGCCGTCCTGGTTCTGGTACGACACGACGTTCGCACCTTGCTTCGCCCAGTACGCCTTCGCATACGCTTCCTGCGTCGTGCCCTGCTCGACGCCGATCGACTTGCCCTTCAGCGATTCGGCCGTCGGCAGCAGCGGCGAGCCCTTCTTCACGACGAGCCGGGTCGGCTGGTTGTAGATCTTCGTCGTGAAGCCGATCTGCTCCGCGCGCTGCGGCGTGATGGACATCGACGACAGCACCGCGTCGAACTTCTTCGCCTTCAGCGCGGGGATCATGCCGTCGAAATCGTTCTCCAGCCACACGCACTTCGCCTTCAGCCGCGCGCAGATTTCGTTGCCGAGATCGATGTCGAAGCCGACGAGCTTGCCGTCGGGCGCCTTCGATTCGAACGGTGCGTAGCTGGCGTCGGTGCCGAAGCGCAGCGTGGTCCAGTCCTTCGCGACGGCGGGACCCGCCGATACCGCGAGCAGGGCGATCGAAACGGCGGCAATCAGTCTCTTCATAATGGTTCCTTGGCGTGGTCTATCCGGTTCTGGGCGACACGGTTGGTGCCGACACGCAGCGCGTTGCGATGCGCTGTCCGCACGGCCATTAACGCAAAAAATAAAATATTCGTCCAGAATGGACAAAAAAATATCGCCTTGTCGGGCGGCACGCCGATGTCGGGGGACGACCCTTGCAAAAATACGGAAATGGACTAATCTTGTTAGTGAATTCATTTCGAGACTAACGATCATGACACAGCCCGCCTTCGATCCGTATTCCGCCCCGCGGCAGACTTCGGTCGCGCAGATGTCGGCGGCCGGCCTGCGTGCGTTCTTCAACATCGCGCGCGACTGGGAGCTGACGATCGACGAACAGATCGTGCTGCTCGGGTCGCCCGGCCGTTCGACGTTCTTCAAGTGGAAGGCAGCGCCGGAATCGGCGCGCCTGCCGCGCGATACGCTCGAGCGGCTATCGCTGCTGCTCGGCATCTACAAGGCGCTGCAGATCCTGCTGCCGCAGCCGGCTGCGGCCGATACCTGGGTCAAGCGGCCCAACGACGCAGCGCCATTCGGCGGCAAGCGCGCGCTCGACCGGATGCTCGCCGGCAACGTCGGCGATCTGGTCGCCGTCCGGCAATATCTCGACGCGATGCGAGGTGGCTGGGCGTGACGATCCCGACCGAAGCGCAACACTGGCCCACGACCGTTGTCGACTGGGCGCCTGCCTATCGCGTGATTCCCACCCGTTTTCCAGCCATCAACCTGTTCGACCGCGTCGCGTCCGCGGAGGATTTCGACGCGCTCTATGCGCTCGAATCGCTGACCAACGACCGCATTCGCCACGAAGTCGGCACGCTCGAACTCGTGCCGCCGGCCGAGCGTCGCTACGGCCAGGGCTGGGGGCCGATCATGGCCGCGTTCACGCACCTGAATCCGCAGGGCAGCCGCTTTTCCGACGGCAGCTACGGCGTGTTCTACTGCGGACGGTCGCGTGATACGGCGATCGCCGAAACGCGCTATCACAGCGGGCTGTTCCTGGCCGCGACGAAGGAGCCGCCGATGCGCCAGCAGATGCGGCTCTACACGGTGTACGCGCAGGGCGAGGTCGCCGACGTGCGCACGTGGCCGCAGCGCAGCCCGGCGCTGCTCGATCCGCTCGATTACAGCGCGGGGCAGGCGTTCGGGCGCGCGGTGCGCCATGCGGGCGGCGCGGGGATCGTCTATCCGTCGGTGCGCGACCCGCGCGGCGAATGTCTCGCGGCGTTTCGCACGACGCTGCTGCGCGACTGTCACCACGCGGCGTATCTCGAATACAACTGGACCGGTTCCGCGATCGATGCAGTGTTCGAGTTGAACCAGGTGGGCTAGCGGGGGGGGGGAGGCTCGGGCGGGCAAACGCGTGCGCGTGGGCCCGCCAGGCGTTGCCGGCCTAGGGCAGCGGCAACTCGCCTGCGTGACGGGCGCGCGCGTCGGCCTGGGTGAGCGACCACATGCCGCCCGTGCGCGGTTCGACGATCGTCAGGCGTCCGGACGGCGCGAAAGCGCCGGTATCGATGAACCATTGCGCGCCGATGCGCTGCGGCGCGCGCACGGGCGTATGGCCGGTGCAGGTCAATGACAGGCCGGCCTGCAGGGCCGGGTCGGCGAGCCCCTGGACCAGGTCGCGCCCCCACATCAGCCGCTCGCGCACGTCGTGCGAATAGCTGCCGGTGTCGAGTTCGGCGTCCGGACCGAAGAATTCCGCATGCAGCACGTTGAAGCGCGCGGCGCCGTCGCCGATCACGCGCACGAGCGGCAGCGCGTCGACGCGCGCCGCATGCGCGTGCAGCCGTTCCGGCGGCAGATCGGCGCCCCAGTCGCCGCCGATCCCGCGCCATGCATCGGGCGAGAGCTTGCCGCGCGACACGAGGCTCAGCACTTCTTCGTGATTGCCGCGCACCACATGGCACCACGGGCGGTCGAGCAGCGTGAGCGCGGTTTCGGACGCGGGGCCGCGATCGACGAGATCGCCGACCGAGAACAGCCGGTCGCAAGCCGGATCGAAGCCGATATCGTGCAGCAGCGCGCGCAGCACATCCACGCAGCCATGCAGATCGCCGACGACGAAGTCGCGGCCGGCCGCGTTCGCGGGATGGTGGCAGAGGGCGGGTGTCATCCCGATATCTTAGGCGCTCACACCCATCGCAACGACATGCCGGAATGGCGATAATCGGGGCGGTACCCGCCGGCGCCCCGCAGCGGGCCGTTCGCGCGCCGGCCGAACCTTTCCAACCGCTTTCGGAATCACATGATGACGCTTTATCCGCAGGTATTACGCAACCGGCCGCGCATGGTCGCCGCCTTCGTCGCGGGCGTGCTGTGCGCGGTGCTGCTGCCGCTCCAGTTGCGGCCGACCGCGCGCGTGCTGATCGGCTGGGATTGCACGGTATGGCTGTATCTCGTGCTGATGTGGGTGCGCATGGTCACCGCGCATCATCACATGGTGCGCGAAGTCGCGATCCGCGAGGACGAGAACGCGACGACCGTGCTGACCGTCATCTGCCTCGCGACGGTCGCGAGCGTCGCCGCGATCGCGGTCGAGCTCGCGACCGCGAAGAGCGTCGGCTTTCGCGCGGGGCTCGGTCATTACGCGATCACGGGCGCGACGCTGTTCGGCGCGTGGTTCCTGATCCCGACGATCTTCACGCTGCACTACGCGCGGCTCTATTACGGCTCGCCGACCGGCGATCGCGCACTGCGGTTTCCCGACCGCAATCCCGAGCCCGACTACTGGGATTTCCTGTATTTCTCGTTCACGATCGCGGTCGCGTCGCAGACGGCCGACGTGTCGCTCGCGAACCGCGCCGCGCGCCGCGCGGTGCTCGCGCAGTCGATCCTGTCGTTCTACTTCAACATGGCCGTGCTCGGGCTGTCGATCAACGTCGCGGCGGGATTGCTGAGCTGACCCGGGTTACTTGAGGAGTTCGTACGGACCGCCGCGCTCGAGCGCGCGGCGGTAGGCGGGCCGCGCGTGGATCGTTTCGAGAAAGCGTGCGATCGCCGGATGCCTGGCGCCGTCGCCGCGCGCCATCGCGGCTTCGAGCGGGAAGCTCATCTGGATGTCGGCCGCGCTGAAGCTGTCGCCGACGAACCAGCCCGTGCGCTTCAAAGCGTCCTCGATATGACCGAGATGCAGCGCGATCTGCGGATCGACGAAGCCCGATTGCAGCGTCGCGGCGATCTTGCGCGCGATCGGCCGCGCGAAGAACGGCATCGGCGCATGCGCGATGCGCAACGCGACGAGCTTCAGCAGCAGCGGCGGCATCGCCGACCCTTCCGCGTAGTGCAGCCAGTACGTGTAGTCGTGCCGCTCGGGCGTGCCGCTCGACGGCGCGAGGCGGCCGTTGCCGTGGCGTTCGACCAGGTACTCGATGATCGCGCCCGATTCGGCGATCGCGCGGCCGTCATCGGTGACGACGGGCGACTTGCCGAGCGGATGGATCGCGCGCAGCGCGGGCGGCGCGAGCATCGTCTTCGGATCGCGCTCGTAGCGCACGATCTCGTACGGCACATCCAGTTCTTCGAGCAGCCAGAGCACGCGCTGTGAACGCGAGTTGTTCAGGTGATGGACGGTCAGCATGTCGAGGCCGGAAGAGGGGCGGGAACGACATCATACCGAGCGCGGGTGACGCCCGGCACGTCTGGCTGCCGCGCGATGGCTTCGCAAAGGTCTGGTGCCTTGCGCGACGCTTCTCACCCGTCGTTGCGCCCCGTCACGCGGCGCGCCGCAGCGCGATCCACGCGCCCCAGAACAGGCTCGAGAAAAAGCGCAGCGGCGCATCGAAACCCGCATCGTCCAGCAGTTCGAACACGGCTTCCTCGGAAGCCGGCGGATCGGCGCCCTGCAGGATTTTCGCCAGTTGCGCACGCACGGCGTCGGGCGTCGCGCCCTTCATGCGCCAGCGTTGCTGCCACGCATCGAGCAGACGAGGGTGGTCCGCGTAGCGGCGATGGTTGCCCGCGATCACGAGTGGTGCGCCGGGCTTCAGGCGGCGCGCGATCGCGTCCAGCAGCGCGGCCTTCGCCGTGTCGCCGGGCACGTGATGCAGCACGCCGATCAGCGTCGCGCCGTCGAAGGCCGGCGCGTCGGGCAGCGCATCGATGCCGGCCTCGATGAAGTGCGTGCGAGCGGCGAAACCCGCCGCTTCGACGTTGGCGCGCGCAAGCGCGAGCATCGGCGCGGACGGATCGATGGCCGTGAACCGCCAGCCCGGTTCGAGCGCGGCGGGCACGCAGATTTCCTGCCCGGTGCCGCCTGCGCCCACGACGAGGATCCGCGCATCGGCCGCGCCGATCGACGACGCGAGCATGCACGCGGCGAGTTCGTGGCATGCGTCGTAGCCGGCGAGCGCGATGCGGGATTGTTCGGCGTATTCGTGCGCGCGTGCCGGATCGAACTTCGCGGCGCTGGCGGGGAGTGACATGGCGGATGCCTCGGGTTCGGGCGCGGACGGGGTGTCCACGCGCACCGCATCGAGCGTAAGTGGCGGTCGGCGGCGCAACAAGGCGAGCGGCCATTCCGGTATGCGGACTACCCGACTCGGCACGCCTCGCGCGCAAACGTTGTCGGGGTCGATTCGCATTTAAAAATGTGAGGATTCCATGCGTTTCGAACCTGAAACCGGCGCATACTTTTCTTCCCCCCTGCCTGGCCGTCGCATGCCGGGCCCCGCTGCGCCGCGCCGTGTTCGCGCGGCCATGCCGCTCGGCACGCATGAGGAGCGCATGATGTCAGATTGTTCGCACGATCCGTATGCGCAGCACTACATTCACTGCCTGCCGTCCGGCGCGCAGCCGTGCGGCGCGCTCGGCACGTCGCAGCGCACGCATTTCCGCGTGTGGGCGCCGGCCAGCATGCACGTTCAGCTCGAACTCGATACCGGTAACGGCACGACGCTCGTCCCGATGACGGCCGCCGGTCGGAACTGGTTCGAAGCGTTCGTCGAATGCGGTGCGGGCGCGCGTTATCGTTATCGGCTCGACGATGTCGTGTCGATTCCCGATCCCGCATCGCGTTCGCAACCCGACGGGCTCAACGGCCCGAGCGAGGTCATCGATCCGCGCGCGTTCACGTGGCGCAACACGTTCTGGCGCGGACGTCCGTGGGAAGACATCGCGCTATACGCGATTCGTCCGCACGCGGTGGGCGGCTTCGACGGCGTGCGCCGCCGGCTGCCGCAACTCGCGCGTCTCGGCGTGACCGCGCTGGAGTTGCTCGCGTCGCCGCACGACAGCCTGCCGTTCGCGCCGCTCGCGGCCGAGGGCGGCCCCAACGCGCTGAAGGCACTGATCGACGACGCGCACGGCTACGGACTCGCGGTGCTGCTGGAGCTCGATTACGCGCGCTTCGGCAGCGGCACCGACGCGCTGCGCCATTACGCGGCGCCGTTCTTCCATACGCGCGACGATCCGCTGCAGGCGCCGCCGCTCGCGCTCGATCATCCGGAAGTCTGCGACTTCTTCTGCGACAACGCGGTGTACTGGATCAACGAATACCGTTGCGACGGGCTGCGGCTGCGCGAGGCCGACCGGATCGACACGTCGTGGCTGCGCGAGATCGCCGATCGCGTGCGCGCGGCCGTGCCGGCCGACCGGCTGATCCACCTCGTGCTCGGCAGCGAGCGTCATCCGGTGCATCTGGCCGATACCCATTTCGATGCCCAATGGAACGGTTGCGGCGAACGCGCGCTGCATCGGTTGACGGACCGCGGCGCGACCGCTCACGAAGGGATTTCGGCACATCAGTCGATCCATACGCTGGCCCGTGCATTGACCGCGGCCGGCGCGGCGTTCCAGCCGGCCGCCTCTGTCGACGGCCCCTGCGCCGAAGGGCTGGCGCTGACGTCGCTGGTGCTGTCCGACGGCGTATGGCGCGAGAGCGAGCATGGCGACCTCGAGACGCCGGGTCTCGCCGCGCTCGCGCTGTCGCTGCTGACGCCGCAGATCCCGTTGATCTTCGACGAAACCGCACGCGATGCCGACCGTGCGCATTTCGTGCAGTCGGCGCTCGCGGTACGCGCGAAGCTGATTGCGCCGCGGCTGGCCGATTGTCGGCCGCGGGACGCGCATACGTTGAAGGCGGACGGTGACGGCGATGCCGATGCGCTGGTGGCGTCATGGCGGCTCGCCGATGACGAGACGCTGACCATCGCACTGAACCTGTCACCCGACGCGCTGCCGTTCGATGCGCCGAGAGGGCAGGTCGTGTTCGAGACGCCGGCACGTGCACGCGACCGGATCGACGACGGGGATTTGCCGCCGTATTCGCTCGTTGCGTGGCTGACGGGGGACGTCAACCACTACGCGCTCACGCACGACGTGCGCCGGATCGACGACAGCACATGGCGCGGAATGCGCGCCGATCTGAACGCGTAACGCTCGGAAGGTCGGGCGCTGGCGCGCCCGGCCGCACTCACCAGAAGCTTCGAATGCCCGCGACGCCATGCGCGCCGTGGCGGCGCGCGTCGTCGAGATGCGCGCGTGTCATGCCGCCGAGCGCATAGACCGGCATCACGGCCTGCGCGGCCAATGCCGCGAAGCGCGTCCAGCCGAGCGCCGGCGCGCCGGGATGGCTGAGCGTCGGCAACACGGGCGACAGCGTGACGAAATCCACGCCTGCGCGCGCGGCCAGCACGAGATCCTCGGCCGCATGGCAGGCGGCCGACACGCGGCGCGTGGCCGGCAGCGGCCGCTGCGCGACGGCGCGCAGCGCGGCGCTGTCGAGGTGCCACCCCGCGCCGTCGAGCTGCATCACGCCGGCCGCGTCGATCGGCCCGTTGAGCATCAGTTGCGCGCCGGCTGCGGTGCAGCGCGTGAGCGCATCGGCAGCCAGCCGCGCGAACGCGGCCGCGTCGAACGATTTCACGCGCAATTGCACGAGCGTCTCGCCGCGCGCGAGCACGGCCGACAGCCGGTCGAGGAAGGCCTGGCAATCGGCGGCCGACGCGGACGCCGGCTCCGGCGTGATCACGCAGCAGCGCGCCAGCGTCGCGCTCATCGCGTGCGGGGAGCGCGGGAAGGGCGTGCGGCGGCCGTCATTCGTCGGCTTCCTTCACGGTCTTCGGATAGACGCGCACCAGCACGATGCGCGGCCCGTTCATCTTCTTCACGACGACGTCGAAGCGATCGAACGACACGCGCTGCCCTTCGGTCGGCAAATCGCTCAACGCCTGGATCACGAGGCCGCCGACCGATTCCGCGCGTCCTTCGTCGATGTCGATGCCGAGCGCCTGCTCGAGCGACACGACGGGCAGGCTGCCCTTGCCCATCAGCGTGCCGTCGTCGAGGCGGGTCCAGTCCGCGTCGCCCTGGCGGAACTCGTCGTGGATCTGGCCAACCAGCGCGCCGAGCAGGTTGTCGAGCGTCAGGAAACCGATCGGCTTCTCGCCCTTGTTGCCGACCAGCGCGAAGTGCGGCGCGCCCTTGCGGAAGCGGCGGAACAGTTCCAGCGCCGGCGTGTCGGGCTTCACGTACTGCACCGGGCGCACGTAGTCGGACAGGTCCTCGAGCGCCGCGCCCGCATGACGCGCGAGCAGCAGGTCCTTCAGGTGGATCAGCCCGCTCACCTGTTCGCGCGACGTATTCTCGAACAGCGGATAGCGGCTGAAGCGGTGCCGCGCGACGATTTCCATGTTGTCGGGCAGCGGCAGGTCGCGGCGCAGGCCGATCATTTCATGCGCCGGCCGCATCAGGTCCGACACCGTCATCGACGAGAAATCGAGCGAATGCGCGAGCGTGTTCCACTCGTCGTTGGTGTACGTGCCGCGTGCCGGCTGCGCCGTGTTGCCCGCGGTGCTGCGGCGGCCGCGCAGGATCAGCTTCAGTTCGTCGGTCGAGTAGTGCGCATCGCCGCCGTGGTCGGCCGACAGCCCCGCGAGCCTCAGCACCGCGTTCGCGCTGCTGTTGAGCACCCAGATCGCCGGATACATCGCCCAGTAGAACGCATAGAGCGGCAGCGCGACCCACAGGCCGACCTTCTCCGACTGGCGGATCGCCATCGATTTCGGCGCGAGTTCGCCGACCACGATGTGCAGGAACGAGATCAGCGAGAACGCGAACACGAGCGAGATCAGGTGCACGATGCGTTCGGACTGCACGCCGATCAGGTCGAGCAGCGGGCCGATCAGTTCCGCGAACGCCGGCTCGCCGACCCAGCCGAGGCCGAGCGACGCGAGCGTGATGCCGAGCTGGCACGCGGACAGATACGCGTCGAGTCGACCATGCACGACGGCGAGGATGCGCCCGCGCAGGCCGTGCTTGCGGGCAAGCGTCTTGACGCGCGTCGCGCGCAGTTTGACGAGGCCGAATTCGGCTGCGACGAAAAACCCGTTCAGGGCCACCAGGAACAACGCGCCGATGAGCGCGAAGATCTGTAACAAAGAATCGCTCCAGTCATGAAAGGCCCAACAGTATAGGGCCGGAAAGGAAAATGTAATGTGTCCGACGGCCGATGGCTTACCCCGCCGCCTCGCAGGGAACCGCGAGCGACAGGGTGACGACGGCGCCGTCGGCGAACGGGGCGTGCGTGAAGGTGCCGCCGTGCGCGAGCGCGACACGCTGGCACAGCGCGAGCACCCACGCGACACGCTTCGCGTCGCGCGAGCGCAGCATCTCGCGACGTGCGAACGCGTCGAAGGCGTGCGGCAGCGCCGGATCGGCGAGCGCATCGGCGTTCACGCGGCAGGTCACATGCGCGACGCACTGCGCGCCGTCGCGCGTGCACGCGAACGTCACGCGGTTGCCGGCGGCACTGGCTTCGACGGCCGTCGTCAGCATCATCCAGAGCGCCTGTGCGAGGCGTTCGCGATCGGCGCTCAGTGACGGCTCGCCGTCGGGCAGCGTCGCATCGATGCTCACCTGCCGGGCGTCGGCGAGCGCGAAACGCACCAGCGCGAGCGTGTCGTCGAGCAGCGGGCGCAGCGCGAACGGCTGCGCGGTGATCGCGAGCGTACGTGTTTCCGCGCGCGGTGCGTCGAGCACGTCGTCGATCAGCGCAACCTGCTGATCGATCCCCGTGCGGATGCCCGCGAGCGCGCGCTGCAGGTTCGGGTCGGCATTCGCGAGCTGGCGCTCGAGCACATACGCCCAGCTGTGCATTGCGTTCAGCGGGCTGCGCAGGTCGTGCGATGCGGTGGAAAGCGCCTGGTCGCGCAGGAACAGCGCGGCCTCGGCGGCATAGTGCGCTGCGCGTTCGCGCAGCAGGTCGGCGGCGGGATCGACGGGAATGGACGTCACGGAGCTGGTTTGTTGGATGCGGTTGGCATGAAAAACACGCGAATCGTCATTATAGGGATCGCGCGTGTCACGCCGGCAGCGCGTCCTCGTCCTTTTTCCGGGCGTCGCCGTTCGGCAGCAACTGACAGGCGAGCAGGCCGGCCAGCATCAGCGCGCAGCCGACCAGCGCGCGCAGCGTCAGCGTCTCGCCGAGCGCGGCCCAGCCGGCGATCGCCGCGAACACGCCTTCCATGCTGAAGATCACGGCCGCGTGCGCGGGCGCCGCATCGCGCTGTGCGACGACCTGCAGCGTATAGCCGACGCCGACCGACAGCAGCCCGCCGTACAGCAGCGTCGGCAGCGCGCTGCGCAGCATCGCGATGCTGACCGGCTCGATCACGAGGCCGACCGCGAGACACAGCGTGCCGCACGTGACGAACTGCAGGAATGCGAGCACGAGCGGATCGTGGCGCTTCGCGAAATGGCCGACGGCCATCACGTGCGCGGCGATGATGACCGCGCCCGCGAGCTGGAACCAGTCGCCGTAGAGCACCGAGAAATGCTCGTCGATGCTGAGGAAATACAGGCCGATCGCCGCGAGCAGCGCGCCGAACCACGTGCCGGCGCCGATCCGGTGGCGGACGAACACGCCGATCAGCGGCACGATCACGACGTACAGCGAGCTGATGAAGCCCGCGTTCGCGATGCGCGTGTACTGCAGGCCGAACTGCTGCAGCGAGATCGATACGGCGAGCAGCGCGCCGAGCGCGAGCCCGGGCACCAGCAGCGCCGGTTCGCGGCGAATCGCCGCCAACTGCGCACGCGACGCCGTGTTGAACGTCAGCAGCGGGATCAGCACCAGCGCGCCGAGCAGGAAGCGCAGCCCCGTAAACAGGAACGGCCCGATCACGTCGAGACTCAGCCGTTGCGCGACGAAGGCCGAGCCCCAGATCGCGGCGGCGCCGAGCATCAGCAGGTTGGCGCGGAGGTGCTTGCGGGCTTCGGGCTTCATCGGAATTCTTCAGAGGATTGCGGGCGGCGAAACCGGGTAGTTTACGCCGAGATTGCAAGGCTGTCGGCAAACCTTCGCAGTGCGGCGGCCGCGCGGGTGTCGCGCACGCGTGAATACAGCACGACCTGCGAGTGCGGCAGCGGCGGCAAGCCGAATTTCGCGCCGACGTCCACCAGCGTGCGCGGCGCGACGCGCCGGGCCAGCGGGCTGACCGCGAGCCCGGCCGCGGCGGCGGCCGTGACCGCCGCGACGCCGCCGCCCGTGAAGCGCTCGCGCCACGGCCGCCCCGCGTGCTCCAGCGCGCGCAGCGCGGCGGCTCGCACGCCGCACGGCCCGGCCAGCACGGCGAGCGGCAGCGGCTCACCCGCGCGCGGCGCCCAGTCGGGCGCGGCAAGCCATGCGAGCGGTTCGGTAAACAGCAGCGTGCCGTCGTCGCGCGGCGGATCCTCGCCCGGTTCGTGCCGCACGATCGCCGCGTCGAGCCGGCGTTCGTCGTATTGGACGAGCAGGCTCGCCGACATCCCCAGATGCATTTCCAGCGACAGCCCGGGATCCTGCCGGTGCAGGCTCGTCAGCACGGCCGGTAGGTCGGGCACCGCGACGTGCTCGCTGACGCCGAGCGACAGCCGGTGCGTGCCGGCCGAAATCGCGCCGAGCGCGCGGTCGTGCGCGTCGAGCAGCGCGCGGGCGGCCGGCAGGAAGTTTTCGCCGTCCGCCGCCAGCTTGACGACGCGCGGCGTGCGCGCGAGCAGCGGCTTGCCGAGGTGCGCTTCGAGCCGCTTCAGCTTCAGGCTGACGGCCGACTGCGTGGTGCCGAGCGCGTCGGCGGCGCGCGTGAAGCTCGCGAGATCGGCGACCAGCACGAACGCGCGTACCGCATCGAGGTCGAGGACTTTCATTTCCGATGTAAATGAATGAAATATTGGTCGATGACTGTTCATTATAGTTATGCGCGCCTAATCTGACGTTGCGTTCCAGTTTTTCAACGTCACCGAAAGGAGCAGAACCATGCCATTCACCCGTATCGCAGTGCGCGAAGGCAAACCGGCCGCCTACCGCGCGGCGCTCGTCGACGGCGTGCATCGCGCGCTGATGCACACGTTCAACGTGCCCGAGGACGACATCTTCATGGTCGTGACCGAGCACTCGGCCGAGAACTTCGTCTTCGGCCGCCACTACCTCGACATCGAACGCAGCGACGATCTCGTGATGATCCAGATCACCGCGAACAACACGCGCACGCTCGAGCAGAAACAGGCGCTGTACCGGACCATCGCCGAGAACCTCGCGCGGCAGCCCGGCGTGCGGCAGCAGGACGTATTCATCAGTCTTGTGGAAGTGCTGAAGGAGGACTGGTCGTTCGGCAACGGCATCGCGCAATACGTCGTTTGATGCGCGACAGGGCGGCAGGGCCAGATCGTCGCCCGCGCGTTTTGACGCCGTGTACTATGGAAGCTGATTCACGGACGACGCCGGCACGCAGCCGGCGCTTCTTCATGTGCGGGAGCCTCCATGTCGCGTGTGCTGGAAATCGTGTTGTGCCTGTCGCTGGATGCCTGGCCGGTCAAGACGGGAAGCCGGGCCCGTGGCGAGCCGCGCGATTTCGGCGCCGAACTCGTCCGTGCGTGGCGCATCTGTCCGCAGGTGCGGATGCGGCGCGGCCACGAGCGCGTGACCATCGAGCCGTGCCAGGTCGAGGAGGCCGAGCCGAGCCCCGGCGAGTGCTGGTGGACGTGGATCGAGTCGAACGCGCAGGGGCGGCGTGTCGTCGCGTCCCGCACGAAGGCGTTTGCGCCCGGCGTCGTGGAGCGCGAGCTGTTCGACGCCGAGCATGCCGGCATTGCCGTGGCCACGCCGGCGCCGCTCGCCGATGCGCAATCCACGCAGGCCACGGGCGAGGCTATGACGCCCGGCCCCGTTGACGAAGCGGCCGTCGCCGCCTCGTCCGGGCCGGCGCCGTTGCGGCTCGTCGCCGAGCGGCGGCGCGGGCGATGGGCGGACGACAGCGGCGTGGTGGTCGAGATGACGCTCGACGACATCACGCTGCACGGTGGCGCCGGACTGCCGCGCCGCCATGTCGAGCTGCGCCTGGCGGCGCCCGACTGGGAAACCGTCGCCGCCCGCACGGCCGCGCTGCACGCGCTGTTCGCCGCCGCGCGCGAGCTCAGCGGCGCATGGCCCGCGTTCGTGCAGCTGACCAGCGTGATCGATCGCGCGTGCGCGGGCGAGCCGGGCATCGCCGGGCCGGTCAAGGCGAAAATCGTCGACCTGACCGGCATCCGCACGCAGCGAACCGCGCTGTTCGCGCTGTCCGGCGACATCGCCGCGCAATGGCTCGGCAACGAGGGCGGCGTGCTCGATCGCGACGATCCCGAATTCGTGCACCAGATGCGCGTCGCGCTGCGCCGGCTGCGCACGCTGATGCGTTTCTTTCCGCGCTTCGCGGACGATCAGTGGCAGGAAACCTTCGGTGTCGACCTGCGCTGGCTCGCGTCGCTCCTCGGCACGGTGCGCGACTGGGACGTGTTTTCGACCGAAAGCCTGCCCGCGCTGATCGCGGCGGATGGCGGCAGCGCCGACTGGAACGGCACGCTCGATGCCGCGCGTGCGCAGGCGATGGCGGCGCGCATCGAACTGCGCCAGGCGCTGCATTCGGCGCGCTATGCGCGACTGACGCTCGGCTGGCTCGAATGGCTGAGCACGCTCGCGCTGCCGCCGGCCGCCGGCGACGACGATGCGCCGTCGCTGCGGCGTCACGCGACCAAGCGCGTGCGGCGGCTGTTCGGTCATCTGTATGCATCGCCGTCGCTCACGTCGCTCGATACGGCCGCGCGGCACCAGGTGCGGATCGACGCGAAGCGGCTGCGCTATGCACTCGAATTCTTCGCGTCGCTCGCCTCGCGCCGCACGCGCAACGAAACGGTCAAGACGCTCGCGCGCGTGCAGAGCGTGCTCGGCGAAGCGAACGACACGATGGTCGCGCAGCATCATCTCGAGCAACTGGCGGCACCCGCGTATCAGCTCGGTTTCGTGCGCGGCTACGGTGCCGCGCTCGAGCAACGCGCGGCGCGCGACGCCGAGGCGCTGCTCGCGAGCCTGCGTCCGCCGCGGCTCGACGGCAAGCCGCGTTGAGCGGCGTGCGCTCCCTATAATGGCCCCCCGTTTTCTGCAGACAGACCCATGAGCGACGCGTCGCCTCCTTCCACCTCCGCCGGACCGCTCGGACTGGGCGGCGAACTATGGCTGTGCGCCGGCCCGCAGACGCTCGGCGGCGCGACCCGCATCGCGCTGCTCGCGGCGATCGGCGATACCGGATCGATCACGCGCGCGGCGAAGGCCGTCGGCCTGAGCTACAAGGCCGCGTGGGATGCGATCGATACGATGAACAACCTGGCCGGCGAGCCCCTCGTGACGCGTTCGACGGGCGGCAAGGGCGGCGGCGGCACGACGCTGACGCCGCGCGCGACGTCGCTGATCACCGCGTTCCGCACGATCGAGCGCGAGCATCGCCGCTTCATCGACGCCGCGAGCGCGGCGGTGTCCGGCTTCGACGTCGATTGGGCGCTGATCGGCCGGATCGGCATGAAGACGAGCGCGCGTAACCAGCTGTTCGGCAAGGTCGAGTCGATCGTGCGCGGCACGGTGAACGACGAAGTGACGCTCGTGCTGCCCGGCGGGCAGGTGATCGTCGCGGTGCTGACGCACGAAAGCGCCGACACGCTCGGCCTGGAGCCGGGCGCGGATGCGTGCGCGCTCGTGAAGGCGTCGTGGGTCGTGCTGGCGGTCGACGATGAAGCCGAACCGACATTGAAGGTGTCCGCGCGCAACCAGTTGCACGGGACGGTCGAAACCGTCGCGGCGGGCGCGGTGAACAGTGAGGTGACGCTGGCGCTCGACGGCGGCGGGACGCTCACGGCCGTCGTCACGAACGACAGCGTCGGCGCGTTGCAACTCGACGTTGGCCGGCGCGCGATCGCGCTGTTCAAGGCATCGAGCGTGATTCTCGCGGTGACGGGCTGATCGCGCGCGCCGTTTCCGCTCCTGACCGCGGGTGGACGAGGCGAAACCGGCGCCGCCCGAAGTGCGCGAGGCGCCGGCTTCGATCCCGTTGCCAGCTTGTTCCAGCTTATGCCGCCAGTGCGGCTTCCCTCAGGCTCCAGCGTGGCCGCCCGGGCCACGGCCGGCGTGCGCTCAGACGACGCGCGTCGGCCACTCGGCGTGCGGCGTTGCGGCCTGCACACGTCCCTCGCTCAATTGCACGACCTGGTCGCCGAACGCGGCGACGTCATCGGGATCGTGCGAGATGAGCACCATCGGGATATCGAGCCGCGCCTGCAGTTCGGCGAGCTCGTGGCGCATGCGCTGGCGCATCGCGCCGTCGATTGCCGCGAACGGCTCGTCGAGCAGCAGCACGTGCGGCTGCGCGACCAGCGCGCGGGCCAGCGCGACGCGCTGCTTCTGTCCGCCCGACAACTGCGACGGAAACTGGCCGGCGAGCGCGTCGAGCTCGAACGCCTGCAGCCAGTACGCGACTTCGGGCGGCGCCGTCTTCGCACGCGGGTTGCGCAGGCCGGGCGTGAGCCCGAACGCGATGTTCTGGCGTACGTTCAGGTGCGGGAACAGCGCATAGTCCTGGAACAGGTACGCGACGCGGCGCGCACGGGTCGGCACGTCGATGCCGCGCGCGGAATCGAACAGGGGTTCGCCGTTCAGCGTGATCGTGCCTTCGTCGGGCGACAGCAGGCCGGCGATCGCCTGCAGCGTCATGCTCTTGCCCGCGCCGGACGGCCCGAACAGCACGACGCGCTGGGTGGTGGCCGCAAACGACACGTCGAGCGTAAAGCGGCGCTCGGCGCTCGCGTAGGTCTTGCGGATGTCGACGACGACGCTCATGCGGCCCTCCGTCGTGCTGCGCCGCGCGCGCAGCAAACCGCGCGCGCAACGGGCAGGCGTGTCGCCGCGAAGCGGTACGGATGCGATCGGCGCGTCATGTCGGCTGGCTCCGCCCGGCGCGCGACGGCACGAGCCAGCCGGTCGCGAGCAGCACGAGCACGCAGGTGATCGACGTCACCAGCACGAGGAAGTTGGCCGTGCTGTCGTCGCCGGCCTGCACCGCCGCATAGATCGCCACCGACAGCGTCTGCGTGCGGCCGGGCAGGTTGCCGGCGATCATCAGCGTCGCGCCGAATTCGCCGAGCGCGCGCGCGAATGCGAGCAGGGCGCCGGCCAGGATGCCGCGCGTGGCGAGCGGCAGCGTCACGCGGAAGAACACCGCGGTTTCGCCGAGCCCGAGCGTGCGTGCCGCGCGTTCGAGGTGCGGATCGACGCTTTCGAACGCGGTGCGCGCCGATTTCAGGATCAGCGGAAACGCGACGACCATCGACGCGATCACCGCGCCCTGCCACGTGAAGACGAGTTCGATGCCGAGCTTGTCGAGCCACGCGCCGAACACGCCGCGCCTGCCGAGCAGCACGAGCAGGTAATAGCCGAGCACCGTCGGCGGCAGGACGAGCGGCAGGGTCAGCAGCGAATCCACCACGTCGCGCATCGGCGAGCGCCAGCGCGCGAGCACGAAGGCGGCGGCGACGCCGAGCACGATGTCGAGCGCGGTCGCCCAGCCGGCGACCTTCAGCGACAACAGCAGCGGTACCCAAGCGTCCTGCATCATGCCGTGCTCACTTGCCCGCGGGCTTGAAGCCGAACGTCGACAGCACTGCCTGGCCCTGCGGCGACGCGACGAAGTCGATGAACGACTGCGCCTGCGCGGCATGGCGGCTGTCCTTGACCACCGCGATCGGATAGGTGATGGCCGTCTGCGTCGGCACGGTCAGTGCGATCTTCACGCGGCCCGGCATGATCGCCGCGTCGGTGCCGAACACGAAGCCCGCGTCGACTTCGCCGCGCGCGACGTAATCGAGGCTCTGGCGCACGTTGGCGGCCAGCACGCCCTTGGCGCTGACGGCGTCCCACACTCCTGCCGCGCGCAGCGCGCCTTCGGTATAGCGGCCGACCGGCACCGATGCCGGGTCGCCGTACGCGATACGCTTCACGCCGGGCGCCGTCAGGTCGTTCAGCGATGTCGGCGCGGCCGCATGGCTGTCCGCCGGCACGATCAGCACGAGCGAATTCGCCGCGAAATCGCGGCGCGTGCCGGGCACGATGACCTTTTCGGTGACGGCGCGATCCATTGCCTTCTGGTCGGCCGAAGCGAATACGTCCGCCGGCGCGCCCTTGGCGATCTGCTGCATCAGCACGTCCGACGCGCCGAAGTTGAACAGCACCTTGGTGTCCGGGTGCTGCTTGTGGTACGCATCGCCGACTGCCTTGAACGCGTTCGTCAGGCTCGCGGCCGCCGACACGACCAGCTCGTCGGCAGCGGAAGCCGACGCGCTGAACGCGATGCCTGCGGCAAGCGTGGCGAGCGGCAACAGGCGGAGCAGGGTGCGGCGAAGCGGGCGGACGGTTGAGCGCATGGTCTGGTCGTTCGAATGGTTGAAAACCGTAATCGTAATATAGGGCAGGTTATAACGCTCGACATACCGTTCATGCGCCGGGACGCATGAAACCTTCGGACTTGAAACGCGGCGGGAAAGACGTGCGCGGGGCCCATCACGCGTGCAGCGACGGCGGCGACGACCCGGTGCGGTGCAACGACGACGGCTGCGACGCCGGCCGGTAGTTCGGGTTGGCTTTCCAGCGGGCGCGGACGAACGGCCGCTCGTGCCCCGACAGCTCCAGCGCGACCTGGGTGACCCACCGGTGCGACGGCACCGTGATGCCGTGCAGCGCGATGGTGACGAGCGCGAGGCTCGCGACGACCGCCGGCACCGACCAGCGGTGCGGCACCGCCTGCCACGAGCCGGCGATGAACACCAGTGCGGCGATCGCGCCGATGATGCAGCCGGTGATCGATTCGGACGGCGAATGCGCGGCGAGCGCGACGCGCGACACGCCGACCGCGATGCCGGCCGCGAGCCCGAGCGCGATGCCGGCGATCCGTACCGGCGTGCGCGTGCGGATCAGCGCGAGGAACATCGCGACGGGATAGACCGACGTCGACAGCATCGCATGGCCGCTGAATCCGGTGAAGTCCCACGCGCGGATCCCGATGCCCCAGCCGAGGAACGCGATCTTGGTGAGCGCGACGACCCCGATGGCGGCCGCGAGCACGCCGAGCCACGCGGCTGCGCGCTGCCACGAGTAGCCGAGCGCCAGCCACACGGCGATCGTGATCGCGAGCGGCAAGGTCAGGCCGGCGCCACCGAACGCGGTGATCGTGATCCACAGGTGAGACGACAGGTCGAACATCGGGAAGGGAACGGACAGAGGCGGGACGAATGCTTAAATCAACGCGCGAGCCGGGAAGAACGACTACAACGGATACAAGCGGTTAAACCCCAGTATAGCGCCGCGGGTGGTCGAGGCCCGTTTTTTGCGCTGCGGGGAACTATCCGCGTGCAGGAAAAATCCCAGAAACAATGCTATGGTGCATTGCACAAAGTCGAACGATGTACCGAGTATCGTGACCCTATTTTTCCTGACTGCGAGCCCGATTGATGACCAAAAGTCTGACGAAGGTATGGCTGGGCGGCGTGAAACGCATGCTGTCCCCGGCCGCCAAACGTGGGGCGCGCGATGCACAGCGGATCGCGCGCGATACGCTCGAGGCCGCGGCCTCGAGCGCCGCCACCGATCCGTCCCCGCTCCGCGAGTCGCGCGTGCGGCCGCGTGCGGCTGCATGGGCGGCGGGCGAGTGGACGCGCGGCGAGCATCCGATGGCGCCCGCGCTCGGCCGCCTCGTCCAGCAGCTCGCATATGGGCTGTACGTCCCGCCCGGCCGCCGGCGCGGTGCGATGCCGCTCGTCGTGATGCTGCACGGTTGCCAGCAATCGGTCGACGAGTTTGCGCAGGGCACGCGGATGAACCTGCTGGCCGACAAGCACGGCTTCGCGGTGCTGTATCCGGAGCAGTCGCAGCGTGCGCACGCGCACGGCTGCTGGCACTGGTATGAGGATACCGATCGCGCGGGTCGTGGCGAAGCGGATACGGTCGCCTCGCTCGTCGATGCGCTCGTCGACGAGCACGGTTTCGACGCATCGCGCGTCTACGTCGCGGGGTTGTCGGCCGGCGCGGGGCTGGCGGCGCTGCTCGCACTGCACCATCCGGACCACTTCGCGGCGGTCGCGCTGCACTCGGGCCCCGCGCTCGGCGAGGCGAATTCCGGCATCAGTGCGATGGACGTGATGCGGCGCGGGCTGCGGGAGAACCCGGCGGCGGTGCTCGACGCGCTGGTAGACGCCAAGGCGTATCCGGGCATGCCCGCGCTGATCGTACAGGGTGACGGCGACCATGTCGTCGCGCCGAAGAACGCGGACCAGCTGACGGTGCAGTTCATGCGCCTGAACGGGCTCGCGGACAGCCGCGGCGCCCTGCGCGGCGGCGAGCGCGTGGAGACGCGCGAGGCAGGCGCGCAGATCACCGACGTGCGCCGCGACGGCGAGTCGGTCGTGCGGCTTTGCCACGTCAAAGGGCTCGATCATGCGTGGGCCGGCGGCGACGAAGCGGTGCCGTTTCATGCGGCGGTCGGCCCCGATGCGAGCGCGATGATCTGGTCCTTTTTCGAACAGAATCGTCGGACTGTGGCGACCGAACGACGCACCGTTTGATCGACGCTAGCCAAGGTCTAGGGTTTTCCCTATAATTCGGGAAAACCCTAGTCAAAGAACCCTTGGATTGCGAGATCGATCATGTACCTGCTGAGCCACCTCTTCCTGATGCTGACCAAGAACGCTGAAAAGGCCGCAAAAGAGCGCGCCGACGCGTACCTGTCCGAAGCAACCGACATCTACGATCTCGAATTCCGTATGCGCAAGATCGATCGCGAAGCGGCGATGAACCGTCCGTTCTCGTTCGGCTCGCGTTAAGCAGCGCAGCGCGGGCCGGCTCGTCAGCCGGTCCGGCGAATCACGCAAAAGGGCGTGTGCGGCAAGTAGCCGCACACGCCCTTTTTGCATTCGGCGGCGCGTGGCGCGTCAGATGACCGTCAGGCGCACCGGCACGTTGTTGCGGGTCGCGTTCGAGTACGGGCACACGTGGTGCGCCTTGTCGACCAGCGCCTGTGCGTCGGCCTTGTCGAGCCCCGGCAGCGACACGCGCAATTCGATGTCGAGCCCGAAGCCGCCGGCGTCGTTCGGGCCGATGCCCACTTCCGCGGTGACTTGCGTGTCGGCCGGCAGCGTCTGCTTGTTCTGGCCGGCGACGAATTTCATCGCGCTCAGGAAACAGGCCGAGTAACCTGCGGCAAACAGCTGCTCCGGGTTCGTGCCTTCCGCGCCCGTGCCACCGAGTTCGCGCGGCGCAGCCAGCTTCACTTCCAGCTTGTTGTCGGCGGAAACCGCGCGGCCATCGCGGCCGCCCGTGCTCGTGGCGCTGGTCTTGTACAGAATGTTCATCGTGCAGCTCCTGTCGGAAAAGGGGAGAAGCGGTCCGGTCGGACTAGGTGTCGCCGGCCACGAGGAAAATATAGAACACAAATGATTTGTGTGCAAATGAAATTTTGAAGAAAGGGCTGACATACCGGGCCGGTTCGCGACCGATCGGCTCGTCAGCCTTCGTTGGCGGCCGACAGCGCTTTGCGCAACTGCTGGAGATCCGCGCGCAGCCTGACCAGGAATTCGGGCGTTTGCTGCATCGCGCAAAAGAGATCGCCCGGCACCGAGCGGGCCTTGTCCTTCAGCGCGCGGCCTTCCGCAGTCACGCGCACGTTCACGACGCGCTCGTCGGTCGCGCTGCGCACGCGCTCGACGTAGCCGAGCGCCTCGAGCCGCTTCAGCAGCGGCGTGACGGTGGCCGGGTCGAGGTCGAGGCGGGCGGCGATGTCCTTCACCGCGATGTCGTCGCGTTCCCACAGCACGAGCATGGCCAGATATTGGGGATAGGTCAGCGACAGCTTGTCGAGCAACGGCTTGTACGCCTTCGTCATCGCATGCGAAGTCGAGTAGAGCGCGAAGCACAGTTGCTCGTCGAGCGTCTGGGGCAGCGGGGGCAGGCGGTCCATGATTCGGGCGGCGCGGCGAACGCGCTAACGATTTGTACGCAAATTATTTTGCGCGCAAAAGATTCGATTGAACAGGGGCCGCGCGTCGGGGGATCGGGCGGCAGCCGGGCTCCGCGAGACCGGCGCCGGGCCGGCCGGGAGGGAGGGAGAGGGACGGCCGGCGGCGTGCGCCGGCCGAATTGGCGTCAGCGGCCGGACGTGGGCGTCGGGGCGCCCGGTTCCTGCACGCCGAAGCAGCCGCGATAGGTCGCGTAGAACGAGCAGTACATCATCGTGACGATGATGATCGTCACCGGCATCATGATCGTCAGCACATAGGCGCCGGCGCCGAGCGCCTGCAGCAGCAGCGACAGGCCAAACGACGAGCCGAGCGCGACACCGAACCACAGCAGCCCGTATACGACGAATGCGCCGCGATTGCGCCAGCAGCTGACGACGCTGAAGAACAGCGCCTTGGCGGGCGGGATGTCGTGCCAAGCGGTGAGCACCGGCGCGAACCAGAACAGCATCGCGACCGGCGCGTAGAGCAGCGTCGCGAGCAGCAGCGCGCCGAGCGTGCCCTGCGCGGCAAGCGTTTCCGGCGTCGGATTCGTGTCGTTCGTCGCGCCCAGCATCATGTGGAGCAGCCCGCCGCCGTCCACGAGGGACGACGCGGCGAACACCGCCACCATCAGCGCGACATAGACCAGGCCGAGGACGAGCAGCCGCTGCGTCGTCGCGGAGCCGTACGAGCGGAAGCCGTCGATGAGGATCGTCGGCATCACCGGCTTGCCGGCGACCGTATCGCGGCACGCGGCCATGAAGCCGACGGCGATGCCGGGGATGAACAGCAGCGGCAGGGCCGCGCCGATCACCGGCACCATCGACACCAGCGTGATGGCCAGCAGGTACGTGAAAAACAGCGTGATGAACGCGAGGGGGTTCCGGCGGAACAGCCAGATGCCTTGACGGAACCAGACATAGCCCGCTTTCGCGGGTACTTCGATCAGTTGCATGCGGTATGGGTCTCGGGAAGCGCGGGCGTGTGGGCGATACGCTCACGCAGGATGCGTTCGAAATGACCGGGGTCGTGCGGTTTGAGCATTTCGGCCGCGCGCGGCAGGTAGAAGTCGTACAGGCGCGACACCCAGAAGCGGTACGCGCCCGCGCGCAGCATGTCGCTCCAGTGGCGGCGCTCCGCGGCCGTGAACGGCCGGACCGTCTGGTACGCACGCAGCAGCGCGTCCGCGCGCGCGACGTCGAGCACGCCCGTCGCGAGGTCGACGCACCAGTCGTTGACGGTCACCGCGACGTCGAACAGCCATTTGTCGCAGCCCGCGAAATAGAAATCGAAGAAGCCGCCGAGCCGGACGTCATGACCGGTGCCGGGCGCCGCGTGCGCGAACAGCACGTTGTCGCGGAACAGGTCGCAGTGGCATGGGCCGCTCGGGAGCGCCGCATAGTCGTCGGACGCGAAGAACGCGGCCTGGTGCGCGAGTTCGCCCTCGAGCAGCGTGCGTTGCGCGTCGGAGATGAACGGAACGATCGCCGGGACGTTTTCCTGCCACCACGGCAGGCTGCGCAGGTTCGGCTGGTAGCGCGCATAGTCGCGCCCCGCGAGGTGCAGGCGCGCGAGCATCTGCCCGACTTCGATGCAGTGCTCGATCCCCGGCGCGAGTTCGGCGGCGCCGTCGAGCTTCGTGACGATCGCGGCCGGCTTGCCGTGCAGCAGGCCGAACAGCGCGCCGTCGTCGCGCGGGATCGGATCCGGCACCGGCACGCCGTGGCTCGCGAGATGGCGCATCAGGTCGAGGTAGAACGGCAGCTGTTCCGCCGTCAACTTTTCGAAGATCGTCAGGACGTACTCGCCGCGCGTCGTCGTCAGGAAGAAGTTGCTGTTTTCGATACCGGACGGAATGCCGCGGAACGCCAGCACGTCGCCCAGTTCGTAGTGGCGCATCCATTGCGCGAGATCGGAGTCGGAAACAGCGGTGAAAACGGCCATGCGAGATGCGTCAGGTCAGTTGTCGGCACGCGCGCGGCGTGCGGCGCGACAGGAGGTGAAGGGAGAGCCGGTGCGCCGCGTGGCGACCGACGCGGCGCGGCGGGAAATCAGTAGCGCAGGTTCACCGACGGCAGGCGCGTGATCGGGACGCCCGCGTCGTGCGGCTTCGGCGACGTGTCGGGCGTCGAGCTCATCTGGTAGCGCGTGCCGAAGTTCGACTTCACGTTGATCTCGACCGGCTTGCCGCGATCGCGATACTCGGTGACCTCGGTGCCGTTCCTGCTCTTTTCATGGAAGCTCGGCGTGCGGCGGATATCGGCGAAGTCGACTTTCGACGTGACTTCGGCGCCGGGCCGGTTGATCTTGCGGAGATCGGGCAGGCCGGCGGCTTCGTTGGCTTCGGCCCGGGCCTGCGCGTCGGCGTCCGGCGTGCTGCCCGCGGCGTAAGCGGTGCCGACAGCGGCAAACATGCCAGCAAACGCGGCAGCAGCGGCGACGAGAATGAGCGGCTTCATGATGAGTCTCCAGTGAACCCACCGATTTTAGCAAATACTGGGCGCGGCCCGGCCCTCATGTGCAAGCGACATGCAAGCAGGCGGCCATGAGCGTGACCGGGTTCCGTGGTAATGTCGTTCGATCAGATGAGGTATCGAAAATGAAGAACGATTTGAGCCGCCGGCACCGGATGCTAATGCCCGAGAGCCCGCCTGTCGAAGCATTCGACGATTCCGTTGCCGCCGTCGCGCGGCTGTCGGCCATCTACGACACCAATACGGGCTTCCTGCGCGACGCGTTCGCGCGTTATCGCCGCCACGAACCGATCACCGAGCACGTGCGCGCGTGCTACCCGTTCGTGCGGATTCGTACCGACGTCAACACCCACGTCGATTCGCGCCGCTCGTACGGCTTCGTCGCGGGCCCCGGCGTGTTCGAGACGACGGTGACGCGTCCGGACCTGTTCGCGAATTACTATCGCGAGCAGCTGCGCCTGTTGGCGAAGAACCATCATGTGAAGATCGAGATCGGCGTGTCGTCGCAGCCGATTCCGGTTCACTTCGCGTTCCCCGAAGGCATCCATCTCGAAGGCGAACTCGACCGCGACCGCCTGCTCGCGATGCGTGACATCTTCGATACGCCCGACCTGTCGTACCTCGACGATCGCATCGTCAACGGCACGTTCGAGCCGGAGCACGGCGAGCCGCATCCGCTCGCGCTGTTCACCGCCGCGCGCGTCGACTTCTCGCTGCACCGGCTGCGTCACTACACGGCCACGTCGCCCACGCACTTCCAGAACTACGTGCTCTACACGAACTACCAGTTCTACATCGACGAATTCGTGAAGCTCGGCCGCATGATGATGACGGAGAGCGACGATCCCGAAGTGCGCGAGTACCGCAGCCAGTACAGCGCGTTCGTCGAGCCGGGCGACGTCGTCACGTACAACGCGAACCTCGGCAGCGAGCCCGTCGAGGGCGCCGCGCCGCCGCGGCTGCCGCAGATGCCCGCGTATCACCTGAAGCGCGCGGACGGCAGCGGGATCACGATGGTCAACATCGGCGTCGGTCCGTCGAACGCGAAGACGATCACCGATCACATCGCGGTGCTGCGTCCGCATGCGTGGGTGATGCTCGGCCATTGCGCGGGCCTGCGCAACACGCAGCGCCTCGGCGACTACGTGCTCGCGCACGGTTACGTGCGCGAGGATCACGTGCTGGATGCCGACCTGCCGTTGTGGGTGCCGATCCCGGCGCTCGCCGAAGTGCAGCTCGCGCTCGAGCGCGGGGTGGCCGAGGTCACCCGGCTCGAAGGCGCCGAACTGAAGCGCGTGATGCGCACGGGGACGGTCGCGAGCGTCGACAACCGCAACTGGGAGTTGCGCGATCACCGCGAGCCCGTGCAGCGGCTGTCGCAGAGCCGCGCGATTGCGCTCGACATGGAAAGCGCGACGATCGCCGCGAACGGTTTCCGCTTCCGCGTGCCGTACGGCACGCTGCTGTGCGTATCGGACAAGCCGCTGCACGGCGAGCTGAAGCTGCCGGGCATGGCCGACACGTTCTATCGCGGGCAGGTCGACCAGCATCTGCAGATCGGTGTGAAGGCGATGGAGATCCTGCGCACGAACGGGCTCGACAAGCTGCATAGCCGCAAGCTGCGCAGCTTCGCGGAAGTGGCGTTCCAGTAAGTGCGATGACCGGCGGGCCCTCGCGGGTACCGCTGGCGTTGCCGAATCGGCCGGCGGCTGGCGCAAGCGCGCGCGTGATTTTCCGGGCCAGCAGCCCGCGGCGGCGTGCCGACCGCGATCGGCGCCGCTTCGACACCCCGGCTCGACCTGATCGCCGGGGCCGCGATCACCATTGCACCGGTGCGATCATCCGGTCGAATGCTGCTTCGAGCAGCGCGGTTTCGCGCGCGTCGAGCGCCAGGTCGAGTGCCGCGAGCGCATCGCTCAGGTGATGCGGCTTCGACAGCCCGACGATCGGCGCGGTGACGCCGGGCTGCCGCAACGCCCACGCGAGGGCGATCCGGGCGGGCGCCACCCCGCGTGCCTGCGCCACTTGCCTGACCGCGTCCACGGTTGCCGCGATCGCGTCGCGACCGTCGTACCAGGACACCATCTGCTGGTCGGTCGCGGCCCGTGTCGTCGCGGCATCGCGCGAGCCGGCCAGCAGCCCGCGTCCGAGCGGCGACCATGGCGTGTACGCAATGCCTTCCTCGATGCACAGCGGCAGCATGTCGCGCTCGTCGTCGCGGCAGATCAGGCTGTACTGGCTCTGCATCGACACGAACCGGGCGAGGCCGTGATGCCGCTGGAACGCGAGCATCTTCATGAACTGCCACGCATGCATCGACGATGCGCCGAGATAGCGGGCCTTGCCGCTCCTCACGATGGCATCGAGCGCATCGAGCGTTTCCTCGATCGGCGTATCCGGATCGAACCTGTGAATGACATAGAGATCGACGTAATCGGTTCCGAGGCGCTGTAGCGACGCGTCGATGCTCGCGAGCAGGTGCTTGCGCGACAGCCCGCGTGCATTCGGTCCGGCGCCGGTCGGAAAGAACGCCTTGGTCGCGATCACCACGTCGTCACGCGTCGAGCATTCGCGCAGCGCGCGCCCGAGGATGCGCTCGCTTTCGCCGCCCGAATAGATGTCGGCCGTATCGAAGAACGTCACCCCCGCGTCGAGCGCCGCGCGGATGAACGGGCGGGCCGCCTCCTCGTTCATCACCCACGGTCGCCACGACGGATCGCCGTAGGTCATGCAGCCGAGGCACAGCCTGGACACCTTCAGGCCGGACGTTCCCAGTCTCACGTATTCCATCGGTCCATCCTCCGTCGCGGTATCGGTCAACGCATCCCGCCGATCGTGTAGCCGCCGTCGACGAGGATCGATTCGCCGGTCACGAAGCGCGCCTCGTCGCTGCAGAGCCAGACGGCCGCGTCGGCCACATCTTCGGGCGTGCCGATCCGCCGTGCGGGCGTGAATGCGGCGAACGGGCGAAACATCTCGTCGTCGCCGAAGCGGCGCGCCATCGGCGTGTCGATGATGCCGGGGTTCACGTTGTTGATCCGGATGCCGTGCGGGCCGCCTTCGAGCGCGACCGCGCGCACCAGCGCATCGAGCGCGCCCTTGCTGGCCGAATAGATCGACGAACCGGCCAGCGCGCCTTTCGCGAGCCACGACGAGGTATTCACGATCGCACCGCCGCCTTGCGCGAGCATCGCTTCCATCTCGTATTTGATCGACAGCCACGTCCCCTTGAGATTGGTGGCGATCACGCTGTCGAAGTCGGCCTCGGTCTGCTCCACGATCGGGGCGAACGTGCCTTCCGTGCCGGCATTGTTGAAGGCGGCGTGCAGCGCACCGTAGCGGCCGACCGTCGCGTCGACGAGCGCACGCACGCCCTCGGCGGAGGCGACGTCGACGGCGATCGCGAACGCTTCGCCGCCGCGCTCGATAATCGCGCGGACGGTGTCGTCGAGCGGCGCGGCGCGCCGCCCGGCCACGACGACACGGGCGCCGTCCCGTGCGAACGCGAGCGCGGCCGCCCGGCCGATACCGGTGCCGCCGCCGGTGACGAGCGCGACGCGTCCGTCGAGCCGGGGCCGCGCCGGGGCGCGGGGGTGTGAAAAGAGGGGGGAGTCGGACATGGTGTGGGGTGTTCCGTGTGAGGGGGAAACGAACCGGTGACGGGCCGGTGCTCAGTCCTGGCGGGCTGGAACCGTCAAGGGCACGCCAGGCGTGCCGGCATAGAACACGATGAGCTCGGCGGGCTCTTCGCCGGTCTCGCCGCGATGGGCGCCGTCGACCATTTCCGGCACCACGTCGCCGGGGCCGAGCGCGAGTCGTTTGCCGTCGCTGCGGCGCACGGCACTCAGATGGCCGGACAGCACGTAGCCGACGTTGATCGACGGATGCGTATGCCACGGCAATACCGCGTGCGGCGGGATCGTGTAGCGTACGACCGTGATTTCCGGTTGCCCGGACGGGTAGGCACGGTATGGCGAGCCGTCCCACGCGCGCGTCGCTTGCAGCAGGACCGTCTCGGCGGCGCGATTGCTCGCTTCCGTCTTCTGTGCAATCGCGTGTGGCGCACCGGCGACGATTAATGCGGCCGTGACGACGGTCCGGGAAACGACGGAAAATGAGGGCGTGTTCATGGCGTGCGGGCGGTTTCGGCCGGGTAGCGAAGACAGCGCCATTGTGCGAAGCCGGGCGCCGCGCGAATAGCGTCGGTCCGGTTGAAACCGATTCAACCGGGCGGACCGATTTTGCAACGCCATTGACGAATTTCCGGGCGTTCCGGGCTTGATGGAGAGCAGCGAATGGATCGTTTGAAGGCGCTGACGGTATTCGTCCGTATCGCGGTCGCGGGCGGCATCAGCGCGGGCGCTCGCGAACTGGGCATGACGCCCCAGGCGGCCAGCAAGCAGGTCGCCGCGCTGGAAGCGCTATTGAGCGTGCGGCTGTTCCAGCGCTCGACACGCGGGATCGTGCTGACACGCGAGGGTGAACGCCTGCTTGACCAGTGCCGCGGCGCCGTCGGGGAGCTGGAGAGCGCGTTGCGCACACTCGATGACGATCGTGCGCACGTGGTCGGCACGATCCGTGTTGCAGCGCCATATTCGCTGGCCCGGCGTTTTCTCGCGCCGCTGCTGGGCGAATTCTGCGACCGGCAGCCCGGTGTCACGGCCGAGCTGATCGTCAGCGACGATATGGCCGATATCGTCGAACAGCGGATCGACATCGCGCTGCGGACCGGAAATCTACCCGATAGCGGGCTGGTTGCACGGCGTGTCGCCGATCTGCAGCTGGTGATTTGCGCGGCGCCGGCGTATTTGCGCCGCCATGGCGAGCCGCTGACGATCGACGCGTTGCGCGAGCATCGTTGTACCGCCTTCCTGTATCCGCGCACCGGCAAGCCGTTTCCGTGGGAGTTCCTCGTCGACGGTCGGGTCGATACGCGACAGGTCGATCCGTTCATCGCGACCAATGATATCGACACGGAACTCGATACCGTGTTGAGCGGTGCCGCGATCGGCCAGTTCTTCGGCTATTCGGTTCACGCGCACGTGCGCGAGGGGCGCCTCGTGCCGCTGCTGACCCGGCACGTCACGTGTCGATACGGTCTCTATCTGTGCATGCCGCAGCGCGTGCATCTGCCGCGCAGGAGCCGTTTGCTGATGGATTTCCTCGCTGCCCGGCTCGGTGCGCATCCAGATCTCGCGCCGCTATCGTTCGCGGATCCGCCGGTATGACGCGTAGCTGCGTCGAGGGCGGAGGTGTCTGACGACGTTCTTGCGGTACGGTCGGGGCGATCCGGTAGAAGGGGGCGGTGTTCGCGGTGCAGGCGCTCAAAGCGACAAGGCCGCCCGACGCCGAAGCGCGTGGGCGGCCTTGCCTGTCGAGCGAGTGTGCCGATCGTTCAGCACTCGCCTTTCTTCGCGTGTCCCGGCGGGCAGTGATAGCCGCCGCGGCCTTCGTGACCATGATGGCGCTCGTGATCTTCCCACTCGCGGCGTTCCCAGTAGCGACGGCCGTCCCAATAGCGGTCGCCGTGCCAGCCGACGATCACCACGGGCGCAGGCGCGACGACGACCGGCGGGGGCGTGCCGATGTTGACGTCGACGTTGACGGCGTGGGCGAGGCCGGACAGTGAAAGACCGAGGCCGGCGAAGGCGAGGGCAATCAGCGAGCGTTGCATGTTGTTTTCCGTGATGTCGTTGTAAGAGGCCGGCGCGACGCGATGGACGCGAGGGGGGATCGTGCCACCGGGGGGACGCCACGCCGACGAGATACAGTGTGCGGGCACCGCGCGGAAAAGGCGAGGCGTGTTTGTTACGGCGGATTCCCGGCCAGCGGCCCGGCCGGATCGATGGCGGGCCGCACGATTTGACAATGACGGGGCGCAGGCGCGGAACGGGGCACCCACGTTGCGCGGCACAGGCTGCCCTGATTTGACATTCGGCGGTGCGCGGACGCGCAGCGGGATTAATGCGGCGTTACAAAATGACACGCGGCAGGTGGCGAAATCGCCATGCCTGCCGCGCGGGGTGCGGATGCCGGCCGCGAGGCCGGCCATCGACATCGATCGAATTACAGATAGAACATGCGGTCTTCTTCAGGCCGCGGCGGCTGGCCGTCGCCGTCCGAGCCTTCTTCCTCGCCGCTGTCCTCGTAGAACGCGAGCACGGCGTCGAGCACCTGGTCGGGATCGTCGATCACCTGCATCAGATCCATGTCTTCCGGATTGATGAGGCCCATCGGAATCAGCTGGTCGCGGAACCATTGCAGCAGGCCCTTCCAGAACTCGCTGCCGACGAGAATGATCGGCACGAGGCGCGACTTCTTCGTCTGGATCAGCGTGAGCACTTCGGACAGTTCGTCGAGCGTGCCGAAGCCGCCCGGCATCACGATCACCGCGTCGGAGTTCTTCACGAACGTGACCTTGCGCGTGAAGAAATGGCGGAAGCGCAGCGAGATGTCCTGGAAGTGGTTGCCCGCCTGCTCGTGCGGCAGCTCGATGTTCAGGCCGACCGATGGCGCCTTGCCGGCGTGCGCGCCTTTGTTCGCCGCTTCCATGATGCCGGGGCCGCCGCCGGAGATCACCGCGAAGCCGGCGTCGGACAGCTTGCGCGCGATCTGCACCGCGAGCTTGTAGTGCGGCGTGTCGGGTTTGAGACGGGCAGAACCGTAGATGCTGACAGCCGGGCGGATCTCCGACAGGTACTCGGTCGCCTCGATAAACTCTGCCATAATCGTGAACATCTGCCACGATGCGCGCGCCTTCTTGGCCGTCGCGCGTTCTTGATCTGCGAGCGAACGCAGACTCGGAATCACTTTTCTCTTGTTCATAATGCCTGAAGAACGAAATCTGGAAGGTAAGACCCTGCTATTGGTTGACGGTTCGAGCTATCTGTATCGGGCTTACCATGCGATGCCTGATCTGCGTGGCCCTGGCGGGGAGCCGACCGGAGCGCTCTACGGAATCATCAACATGCTGCGCCGTATGCGCAAGGAAGTCAGTGCAGAGTATAGCGCTTGCGTGTTCGATGCAAAGGGCAAGACGTTCCGCGACGACCTTTATGCCGACTATAAGGCAAACCGTCCGTCGATGCCGCCCGATCTCGCGTTGCAGGTCGAGCCGATCCACGGCGCCGTGCGCGCGCTCGGCTGGCCGCTGCTGATGGTCGAGGGTGTCGAAGCCGACGACGTGATCGGCACGCTCGCGCGCGAAGCCGAGCGGCACGGGATGAACGTGATCGTGTCGACCGGCGACAAGGATCTCGCGCAGCTCGTCTCCGACCGCGTCACGCTCGTCAACACGATGACCAACGAGACGCTCGACCGCGACGGCGTGATCGCGAAGTTCGGCGTGCCGCCCGAACGGATCATCGACTACCTCGCGCTGATCGGCGACACCGTCGACAACGTGCCGGGCGTCGAGAAGTGTGGGCCGAAGACGGCCGTGAAGTGGCTGTCGCAATACGACAGCCTCGACGGCGTGATCGAACACGCGGGCGAGATCAAGGGCGTGGTCGGCGACAACCTGCGCCGCGCGCTCGACTTCCTGCCGCTCGGCCGCACGCTCGTGACCGTCGAGACGGCCTGCGATCTCGCGCCGCATCTCGAATCGATCGAGGCGTCGCTGAAGACGGACGGCGAAGCACGCGACCTGCTGCGCGACATCTTCGCGCGCTACGGCTTCAAGACGTGGCTGCGCGAAGTCGAGAGCGCGCCCGCCGAAGGCGGCGGCGCCGATGCGCCGGAAGGCGAGCCGGCGCCAGTGGTCGCGGCGGACATCGTCCGCGAATACGACACGATCCAGACCTGGGCACAATTCGACGCGTGGTTCGCGAAGATCGATGCGGCCGCACTGACCGCGTTCGACACCGAAACCACCGCGCTCGACCCGATGACCGCCCGCCTCGTCGGCCTGTCGTTCTCGATCGAGCCGGGCAAGGCCGCGTATCTTCCGGTCGCGCATCGCGGCCCCGACATGCCCGAACAGCTGCCGATCGACGACGTGCTCGCGCGCCTGAAGCCGTGGCTCGAATCGGCCGATCGCAAGAAGGTCGGCCAGCACCTGAAGTACGACGCGCAGGTGCTCGCAAACTACGGCATCGCGCTGAACGGCATCGAGCACGACACGCTGCTCGAATCGTACGTGCTCGAATCGCACCGCACGCACGACATGGACAGCCTCGCGCTGCGTCATCTGGGTGTCAAGACGATCAAGTACGAGGACGTGGCCGGCAAGGGCGCGAAGCAGATCGGTTTCGACGAAGTGGCGCTCGAGCAGGCCGCCGCGTATGCGGCCGAGGATGCCGACATCACGCTGCAGCTTCATCAGGCGCTGTATCCGCAGATCGCGCGTGAAGCGGGCCTCGAGCGCGTGTATCGCGATATCGAGATGCCGGTATCGCTCGTGCTGCGCAAGATGGAGCGCACCGGCGTGCTGATCGACGACGTACGTCTGCAGGCGCAAAGCACCGAGATCGCGACGCGGCTCATCGAGCTCGAAGGGCAGGCGTACGAACTGGCCGGCGGCGAGTTCAATCTCGGCTCGCCGAAGCAGATCGGGCAGATCTTCTTCGAGAAGCTGCAGTTGCCGGTCGTGAAGAAAACGCCGAGCGGCGCACCGTCGACCGACGAAGAAGTGTTGCAGAAGCTGGCCGAGGATTACCCGCTGCCGAAGCTGCTGCTCGAGCATCGCGGGCTGTCGAAGCTGAAGTCGACCTACACCGACAAGCTGCCGCGCATGGTGAATCCGACAACGGGCCGCGTGCACACGAACTATGCGCAGGCCGTCGCGGTCACGGGCCGGCTCGCATCGAACGATCCCAATCTTCAGAACATTCCGGTGCGCACGGCCGAAGGCCGGCGGATCCGCGAAGCGTTCATCGCATCGCCCGGCCACCGGATCGTGTCGGCCGACTATTCGCAGATCGAACTGCGGATCATGGCGCACATCTCCGGCGACGCGTCGCTGCTGCGCGCGTTCGCGCAAGGCGAGGACATCCACCGCGCGACCGCGGCCGAAGTGTTCGGCGTGACGCCGCTGGAGGTCAACTCCGACCAGCGCCGGATCGCGAAGGTGATCAACTTCGGGCTCATCTACGGGATGAGCGCGTTCGGTCTCGCGTCGAACCTCGGCATCACGCGCGATGCGGCGAAGCTCTATATCGACCGCTACTTCGCGCGCTACCCGGGCGTTGCGCAGTACATGGAAGACACGCGCACGGCCGCGAAGGAGAAGGGCTACGTTGAAACCGTTTTCGGTCGTCGCCTGTGGCTGCCGGAGATCAACGGCGGCAACGGCCCGCGTCGCCAGGCCGCCGAGCGCGCGGCCATCAATGCACCGATGCAGGGCACGGCGGCCGACCTGATCAAGCTGTCGATGATCGCGGTGGACGACTGGCTCACGCGCGACCAGCTCGCGTCGCGAATGATCATGCAGGTGCACGATGAACTGGTGCTCGAGGTGCCCGACGACGAACTGTCGCTCGTGCGCGAGAAACTGCCGGAAATGATGTGCGGTGTGGCGAAGCTGAAGGTGCCGCTGGTCGCCGAAGTGGGCGCCGGCGCGAACTGGGAAGAGGCACACTGACGCACCCCCGCGCGATTCCCGCTTCCCGCGGCATATTGTTGCAGGGATGCTGAATATCGAGATGGTTTGCTTGTGGTCAACGCGCAAGCTCCCGGACAATGCAAGTGAGTCCGGTCATTGTCGCGGGGGCGGCGCGCCCCGCGTTCCGGAATCGGACGCATCGAAGTGTTTCGAACTGCACATCGATGATGTCCGAACCGGTTAATCCAACGGGCGGCGCGAATGCATGCGTCTGCATCGTCCGGCGGCAGCAGTTTCGAATCGCAAAGGGGGAATCAGATGCATCGGATCATCATCGTAGGCGGAGGCGCGGGCGGCCTGGAACTGGCGACGCGGCTCGGCGACCGTTACGGCGCGCGCGCCAATCGTCCCGCGCGTGCGCTCGTCACGCTCGTCGACCGCAATCCGACCCACATCTGGAAGCCATTGCTGCACGAGGTCGCGGCCGGCAGCATGGACCCGTTCACGCAGGAACTCGAATACGCGGCGCAGGCGCGCTGGCATGGCTTCGAGTTTCAGCAGGGCGAACTGACCGCGCTCGACCGCGCGGCGAAGCGCATCACGCTGTCGCCCGTCAACGACAGCGACGGCGAGGAACTGCTGCCCGCGCGCGACCTGGAATACGACACGCTGGTAATCGCGATCGGCAGCACGACGCACTTCTTCGGGGTGCAGGGCGCGGCCCAGAATGCGATCGCGCTCGATACGGTCGGTGAGGCCGAGCGCTTCCGCAAGCGCTTGATCGCCGCGTGCATGCGCGCCGAGCACCAGGCGCCGGCGCAGCCCGCGCCGGGCGCCGAGGCCGAGCCGCGCATCCAGGTCGTGATCGTCGGCGGTGGTGCGACGGGCGTCGAATTGTCCGCCGAGCTGCGCAATACCGCGCAGGTGCTGTCCGTGTACGGGCTGCACAAGCTCGATCCGCGGCACGACGTCGGCATCGTGCTGATCGAATCGGGGCCGCGGATTCTCCCGGCGCTGCAGGAGCGCGTGTCGACCGCAACGGCCGAACTGCTCGAAAAGCTCGGCGTGCGACTGATGCTGGCCGAGCGCGTGACGGAGGTCGCGCCCGGCGTCGTGCACACCGCGAGCGGCAAGGCGGTGCGTGCGGATCTCACGGTCTGGGCAGCCGGCATCAAGGCGCCGTCCGTGCTGTCGAATCTCGACGGCCTGCAGGTCAACAAGCTCGGCCAGCTCGACGTGCGCCGCACGCTGCAGACCTTCACCGACGACAACGTCTTCGCGCTGGGCGACTGCGCGGCATGCGCATGGCCCGGCAACGAACGCAACGTGCCGCCGCGCGCGCAGGCCGCGCATCAGCAGGCGAGCTTTCTGCTGAAGGCGATCGGATGCCGGCTCGACGGGCGTCCGCTGCCCGAGTTCACGTATCGCGATTTCGGTTCGCTCGTGTCGCTCGGTCACTTCAGTGCGGTCGGCAACCTGATGGGCGGGTTGATCGGCGGCAACATGCTGATCGAAGGGCTGTTCGCGCGGTTCATGTACATGTCGCTGTACCGGCTGCATATCGCGGCGCTGCACGGCTATCCGCGCATGATGCTCGATACGGTCGCGCACTGGCTGCGCCGCACGACGCTGCCGCGCGTCAAGCTGCACTGACCGCGGTTCGTGCACCGGGCGGGCAGGGAATGCGCATCGAGCGCGTTTCCTGCCCGTTGTCTTTTGCGGGCGCAGAATGACTGCCCATGCGCGTGCGAGAACCATGCGCCGCACGTCTTTTCGTTTCAATCCGAAAGCATTCGATCGCGCAACGGCGCTCGTTGTGCGCATGCCGCACATGGACGGGAGGGGCGGTCGGTGGCCATCGACACCGTGGTCGATGTGACGGGATCGCACCGTCGTAATCGAGTCTTACACATCTGACAGTTGACGTGACAACGGATTATTGGGCATCTTGTCCGGGTTTCCGCTTGCGGCGGGGTGCCCACCGCCGCGACATCCGCGCCGTCCGCCGGCGCGATGCCCCGTCAGGTCGGATCCGTGGCCGTGACGGCGGCGCCCAATCGAGGAGTGCATTCATGTTGAAACCCGAAGTCGACAGCCTGGTTCCCCACGTTCCGTTCTCGCGCCGCAAGTTCATGCAGGCCGCGCTGGGCGGCACCTTCGCGGCGGCCGTGCTGCCCGTGTCGGCGCAGACCATCACGACCGACAGCGCCGGGCTGGACGTCGACACCATCGAGATCCGCTCGGGCGACGCGAGCATCCCCGCGTATCGCGCGCAGCCGGTCGACAAGACGAACCTGCCGGTCGTCATCGTGATCCACGAGATCTTTGCCGTGCACGAGCATATCGCGGACGTCTGCCGTCGCTTCGCGAAACTCGGCTATCTCGCGATCGCGCCGGACCTGTTCGCGCGCCAGGGCAATGCGTCGAAGTACCCGACGATCCAGGCGCTCGTCGACCACATCGTCAGCAAGGTGCCCGACCGCCAGGTCACCGAGGATCTCGATGCGACCGTCGCGTGGGCCGGCAAGAACGGCGGCGACCTGTCGCGTCTCGGTGTGACGGGGTTCTGCTGGGGCGGTCGTCAGGCGTGGCTGTATGCGGAGCACAATCCGCACGTGCGTGCGGCCGTGGCGTGGTACGGATTCGTCGAGGGCAAGACCGACGAGATGACGCCGTTCAACCCGGTCGATCATGCGTCGTTGCTGAAGGTGCCGGTGCTCGGGCTGTACGGCGAGAAGGATACGAACATCACGCAGGCGTCGCTGGCTGACATGCGCAAGGCAATCCAGACGAGCGACTCGAAGCTCGCGCGCCAATCCGAGATCGTCGTGTATCCGGATGCCGGTCACGCATTCTTCGCCGATTACCGGCCGAGTTACGTGAAGGGCGATGCCGAGGACGGCTGGAAGCGGGCGATCGAGTGGTTCCACAAGTACGGCGTGATGTAAACGACAAGCGGCGGCAGATGCCGCCGCGTCATCGTGCGCAGTGCCGGTATTTACGGTGTCGGGCCGGTCGCGATCGGCCGCGACGGATCGGCGCTCCATTCGCTCCACGAGCCCGGATACAGCGATGCGCCATGCAACCCGGCGATTTCGAGCGCGAGCGCGTTGTGGCATGCGGTCACGCCGGAGCCGCATTGCAGGATCACGCTGTTCGGTTCGGTGCCGGCCAGCAGCGTGGTGAACGTCTCGCGCAGTTCATGGCCGGTCTTGAAGCGGCCGTCGGTGTTCAGGTTGTCCTTGAAGAACCGATTGCGTGCGCCGGGGATGTGGCCGCCGACACGATCGATCGTTTCGTTTTCGCCGCGATAGCGGTCGGGCGCGCGTGCGTCGATCACGACGCGCTTGGCCGACGTCACGTTCGCGAGCACGGCTGCCGCGTCGACCGTCGATTCGAGCGGGGCTGCCGCCCGGAAGTCGCCGGCGGGCGGGTGCGGCACGTCGGTGGCCAACGGCTGGCCGGCCGCTTCCCATGCCTGCAGGCCGCCGTCGAGCACCGCGATGGAGTCGTGCCCGAGCCAGCGCAGCAGCCACCACAAGCGCGCCGCATAGGCGCCGCCGTGTGCGTCATAGGCGACGACCTGCTGGCCCTGCTTGACGCCGCGACTGGCCATTAGCGTCGCGAATGCGTCGCGGGTCGGCAGCGGATGGCGGCCGTTGGTGCCGGTCTTGCGGCCGGACAGGTCGCGGTCGAGATGAAGATACTGCGCGCCCGGGATGTGCCCGGCCGCATAGGCGGCTTCGCCCGCGGCCGGATCGGCGAGATCGAAGCGGCAGTCGAATACGGCGACGCTGCCCGGCGCCGCGGCCAGACGTTCGGCGAGATTGGCTGCGGAGATGAGCGTGGTGTAGTGGGTGTGTGGCATGACGGCTCCCTGGAGTGCAAACGGCCTGATACTCCAAGTCTAAACAAAAAAAGACGGGCCGAAACCCGTCTTTTCATATGCCGAATGCGAGGCGGCGCCGGAAGCGCCGCGCGCGCTCAGAGATCGCCGAGGTGGCGGCGCAGGAACTCGTGGAAGTGCTGCATGCCGTCTTCCATCGGGCTCTGGTACGGGCCGACCTGCGATTCGCCGCGTGCCATCAGTGCACGGCGGCCGGCGTCCATCCGCATCGCGATTTCATCGTCCTCGACGGCCGTCTCCATATAGGCGGCGCGCTCGGCCTCGACGAACTCGCGCTCGAACAGCGCGATTTCCTCGGGGTAGTAGAACTCGACGATGTTGGTCGTCTTCTGCGGGCCGCGCGGAATCAGCCACGACACGACGAGCACGTGCGGATACCACTCGATCATCAGGCCCGGGTAATAGACCATCCAGATCGCGCCGAATTCCGGCGGCACGCCGTTGCGGAACTTGAGCACCTGCTCGTGCCACTTCTGGTAGGTCGCGCTGCCCGGTTTCGCGAGGGCGTTGTGCACGCCGACCGTCTGCACGCTGTACCAGTCGCCGAACTCCCACTTGAGATCGTCACACGACACGAAACTGCCGAGGCCCGGGTGGAACGGGGCGACGTGGTAATCCTCGAGGTAGACCTCGATGAACGTCTTCCAGTTGTAATCGCACTCGTGCACTTCGACGTGATCGAACTGGTATTCGGAGAAGTCGAAGTGATGCTTCGTGCCGAGGTTCGCGAGATCGCGCGCGACGTTGCGGCCTTCGGCCTCGAACAGCAGCCCCTGCCAGTTCTGCAGCGGGCTCTTGCCGAGATTCAGGCAGGGCTTGTCGGGGAAGTGCGGGGCGCCGAGCAGTTCGCCTTCCAGATCGTACGTCCAGCGGTGCAGCGGGCACACGATGTTCTGCGCGTGGCCACGCCCGTTGAGCATGATCGCCTGCCGGTGGCGGCACACGTTCGACAGCAGTTCGATCTGGTTCGTCTGGTTGCGGACCAGCACGCGGCCTTCCTTCTCGGACGGCAGCGCGAAATAATCCCCCGCCTCGGGCACCATCAACTCGTGCCCGACGTAACGAGGTCCTTTCTTGAAGAGGGTTTCGATCTCGCGCTCGAGTAGCGCCTCATCGAAATATGCAGTGACTGGAAGCTGGCTGTGAGCCGACTTCAACTGAAGCGCGTCGCTCAGATTGGACATTCCCACTCCCGGTGTTAGCGTGAAAGCAGTGAACAACCCAACCATCGAAAAATCGATTTAGGGAAACGGACAATTATACCCGGTTCGCCTCGCAAGGCTAGGATTAAGTGCCTGATTTGTGTCAATTTTTTGTCGGGAGACAATCGGGAGGCGCACACTGTGCGTCGAAGATGGGGCCGGAATTGTGCCGGGCTGGCCAAGTCGGCAGATCGGAGAATTCTCTTTTGCCGTAGAATGTCCGACTTGTTTTGAAATTTGACACCCTCGTCCATGGCGAAAACCGCATCCCCAGGCGCCACGCCGCCCGACAATGGCACCGAACCGTTGCCGGACAATTACGAAATGGCGCTCGCGGAACTCGAGACGCTGGTTGCCCGGATGGAAGGCGGCGCGTTGAGCCTCGAGGATTCGCTCGCTGCGTATCGCCGCGGCGCGAACCTCGTTGCGTTTTGCCAACAGCAGCTTGAGAAAGTGGAACAGCAGGTTCGCGTGCTCGACGGCGCGACGCTGAAGCCGCTTTCGTCCGGAACGGCCGCCACGGACGGCGAAGACGACGATCTATGACATTCGAACAATGGATGCGGTCCGTGCTTGACCGTGTCGAGGACGCACTCGGCCACTATCTGCCGGCCGAAAACGTGGTGCCCACGCAACTCCACGAAGCGATGCGCTACGCGGTCCTCGGCGGCGGCAAGCGCGTTCGCCCGCTGCTGTGCCATGCAGCAGGCGAACTGACCGGTGCGACGGAAGCGGCGCGCAACGCGGCGGCGGCGGCGCTGGAGATGATCCACGTCTATTCGCTCGTGCACGACGACATGCCGTGCATGGACGACGACGCGCTGCGTCGCGGCAAGCCGACCGTGCACGTGCAGTACGACGAGCCGACGGCGTTGCTGGTTGGCGACGCGCTGCAGTCGCAGGCATTCGTCGCGCTGACCGACGTCGATGCGCTGTCGCCGGTGCAACAGGCCGCGCTCGTGCGCGAGCTGGCGCTGGCGAGCGGCTCGATCGGCATGGCCGGCGGGCAGGCGATCGACCTGGCGAGCGTCGGCCTCAAGCTGACGCGCGAGCAGCTCGAGACGATGCACCGGATGAAGACGGGGGCGCTGCTGCGCGCGGCCGTACGGATGGGCGCGCTGGCCGGCGATACGCCGTCGGCGGAAACGCTGGCCGCGCTCGACGTCTACGCAGGGGCCGTGGGCCTGGCCTTCCAGGTCGTCGACGACATTCTCGACGTCACGACCGATTCGGCGACGCTCGGCAAGACGGCCGGCAAGGATGCGGCAAATGACAAGCCGACCTACGTATCGATCCTCGGCCTCGACGCATCGCGTGAGCTCGCAGCCCAGCTGCGCGCCGAAGCACACGATGCGCTGAAACCGTTCGGCGCACGCGCACAGCGTCTCGCCGAACTTGCCGACCTGGTAGTGAACCGGGTCAGCTGACGCGAAGCCCGCCGCTGCGCACACGCTTACGGTGCGTGCAATAGAATGCGGGCGCGTTTGATTTCCTACAATGGAACGACGATGTACGACTTGCTGAAAACCATCGACGACCCGGCGGATTTGCGCCGCCTCGATCGTCGCCAACTCCAACCGCTCGCGGATGAACTGCGCGCGTTCGTGCTCGACAGCGTGTCGAAAACGGGCGGCCATTTGTCGTCCAACCTCGGGACGGTCGAGCTGACGATCGCGTTGCACTACGTGTTCAACACGCCGAACGATCGCATCGTCTGGGACGTGGGGCACCAGACCTACCCGCACAAGATCCTGACGGGCCGCCGCGACCAGATGCATTCGCTGCGCCAGCAGGACGGCATCTCGGGCTTCCCGCGCCGCAGCGAATCCGAATACGACACGTTTGGCACCGCGCACTCGAGCACGTCGATCTCGGCCGCGCTCGGCATGGCGATCGGCAGCCAGCTGAACGGCGACGACCGCTTCTCGATCGCGGTGATCGGCGACGGTGCGATGACGGCCGGCATGGCGTTCGAGGCGATGAACAACGCGGGCGTGTCGGAAGATGCGAAAGTGCTCGTGATCCTGAACGACAACGACATGTCGATCTCGCCGCCGGTCGGCGCGCTGAATCGCCATCTCGCCCGCCTGATGTCCGGCCGCTTCTATGCGGCCGCGCGCGCGGGCGTCGAGCGCGTGCTGAGCGTTGCGCCGCCGGTGCTCGAACTCGCGCGCAAGCTCGAGGAGCACGCGAAGGGCATGGTCGTGCCGGCTACGCTGTTCGAAGAGTTCGGCTTCAACTACATCGGCCCGATCGACGGTCACGATCTCGATTCGCTGATCCCGACGCTGCAGAACATCCGCGAGCTGCGCGGTCCGCAATTCCTGCACGTGGTGACGAAGAAAGGCCAGGGCTACAAGCTCGCCGAAGCGGATCCCGTGCTCTATCACGGCCCCGGCAAGTTTAACCCGGCCGAAGGCATCAAGCCGTCGCCCACGCCCGCGAAGAAGACGTACACGCAGGTGTTCGGCGAATGGCTGTGCGATGAAGCCGAGCGCGATTCGCGTGTCGTCGGCATCACGCCCGCGATGCGCGAAGGCTCGGGCATGGTCGAGTTCGAGAAGCGCTTCAAGGATCGCTACTACGACGTCGGTATCGCCGAGCAGCACGCGGTGACGTTCGCGGGCGGCCTCGCGACCGAAGGGCTGAAGCCTGTCGTCGCGATCTACTCGACGTTCCTGCAGCGTGCGTACGACCAACTGATCCACGACGTCGCGCTGCAGAACCTGCCGGTCGTGTTCGCGATCGACCGCGCGGGCCTCGTCGGCGCCGACGGTGCGACGCACGCGGGCGCGTACGATCTCGCGTTCATGCGCTGCATCCCGAACATGACGATCATGGCCGCGTCCGACGAGGACGAGTGCCGCCAGATGCTGCACACGGCGCTTCAGCAGCCGAACCCGACCGCGGTGCGTTATCCGCGCGGCGCGGGCACGGGTGTGGCGACGGTGAAGGAATTCACCGAGATCCCCCTCGGCAAGGGCGAAGTGCGTCGCCGTACGTCGCAGCCGGAAGGCAAGCGCGTCGCGATTCTCGCGTTCGGCACGATGGTCGCGCCGTCGCTCGCGGCGGGCGAGGAGCTCGACGCCACGGTCGCGAACATGCGCTTCGTGAAGCCGGTCGATGCGGCGCTGGTGCGTGAACTCGCCGAGACGCACGACTACCTCGTCACGGTCGAGGAAGGCTGCGTGATGGGCGGTGCGGGCTCGGCCTGCGTCGAAGCCCTGATGGAGAGTGGGGTTATCCGACCCGTAATACAATTGGGCCTCCCTGACCAGTTCATCGATCACGGCGACCCCGCGAAGCTGCTGGCGCAATGCGGCCTCGACGGCGCGGGCATCGCGAAATCGATTCGCGAACGCTTCCTGAGCCCGGCGGCCGACGTCGCCGGTCAGGCGAAGCGCGTCGCGTAAGCTGGCGCCGCCTGCGGGCGGCGTCAGTGCGACTGGCGCAACCGGTCTACATTGATGCGGAAAACATGGGCCTGCGGGCCCATGTTGCTTTTCCGGCTACCGCGTGACGCGGCGTGCGCGTCGTCGAACGCGCGGCTTACAAGGATTGAACAAGATGAACCAGATGAATCCCGCCTTCGTGATGCCCGACGTGCAGAGCACGGTGGATACCCGCCAGATTCCGATTCAGCGCGTGGGCGTGAAGGCGGTCCGGCATCCGTTGACGGTGCGCACCGAGAGCGGCGACGTGCAGCCGACCGTCGGCGTCTGGAACCTCGACGTGCGCCTGCCCGCCGATCAGAAGGGCACGCACATGTCGCGCTTCGTCGCTCTGCTCGAAGAGAGTCGCGAGCCGCTGACGGTCGAGCGCTTCCGCGCGATGCTCGCGTCGATGCTCGTGAGGCTGGAAGCCGAGGCCGGCCGCATCGAGGTCACGTTCCCGTACTTCGTGAACAAGACGGCGCCGGTGTCGGGCGTGCAGAGCCTGCTCGACTATGAAGTGACGCTCGCGGGCGAAAGCCGCAACGGCGAAACGCGCCTGTTCCTGAAGGTGCTCGTGCCGGTGACGAGCCTGTGCCCGTGCTCGAAGAAGATCTCGCAGTACGGTGCGCACAACCAGCGCTCGCACGTGACGATCGATGCCGAGCTCGCGGCCGACCTGCCGGTCGAGGCGCTGATCCGCATTGCGGAAGAAGAGGCGTCGTGCGAGCTGTGGGGCTTGTTGAAGCGTCCGGACGAGAAGTTCGTCACGGAGCGTGCGTACGAAAACCCGAAGTTCGTCGAGGATCTGGTGCGCGACGTCGCGCAGCGTCTCGATGCGGACGAGCGCGTGGTTGCGTACGTGCTCGAAGCCGAGAACTTCGAGTCGATCCACAATCACAGCGCGTATGCGCTGATCGAGCGCGACAAGCGACACGCCGCGTAACGCTGCGTCGTTTTGCCGCTGCAATGAAAAATGGCCGCTCATCGAGCGGCCATTTTGTTTTCCGGCGTGCGCCGGCGCGTAGGGTATCGGGTTGCGCGAATCAGCGTGCGAGCGACGCGAGATCCCAGCGCGGCTTCACCGTGAACGCGTAGTCGGCGTTCGCCTGCTCGGGCCAGCGGCCGAGCCGCAATGCGCCGGCGAGCGCGATCATCGCGCCGTTGTCGGTGCAGAGCGCGAGATCGGGATAGTGCACGTCGAAGCCGCGCTTGGCCGCGGCGGCCGACAGCGCCGCGCGCAACTGGCGGTTCGCGCCGACGCCGCCCGCGACCACCAGGCGCTTGAGTTTCGTCTGCTTGAGCGCGGCGAGCGACTTCGCGACGAGCACGTCGACGGCCGCGTCGACGAAGCCGCGCGCGAGGTCGGCCTTCGCGCGCTCGAGCGCTTCGCCTTCCAGCTTCGCCGCCTCGAATTTCTTCATCTGCGTGAGCACGGCTGTCTTCAGGCCGCTGAAGCTGAAGTCGAGATCGCCCGAATGCAGCATCGGGCGCGGCAGCACGACCGCACCCGGCGTGCCCGTTTCCGCGAGCTTCGACACTTCCGGGCCGCCCGGATAGCCGAGGCCGATCAGCTTTGCCGTCTTGTCGAACGCTTCGCCGGCCGCGTCGTCGAGCGTCTCGCCGAGCGTCTCGTACACGCCGACGTCCGTCACGCGCATCAGTTGCGTATGACCGCCCGACACCAGCAGCGCGATGAACGGGAACGGCGGCGGCTCGTCGACCAGCAGCGGCGACAGCAGATGGCCTTCGAGGTGATGAATGCCCACGGTCGGCTTGTTCCATGCCAGCGCGAGCGCATTCGCGATGCTCGCGCCGACCAGCAGCGCGCCGGCGAGGCCGGGGCCTTGCGTGAACGCGATCGCGTCGATGTCGTCGCGGTGCGTGCCGCTTTGCGCCATCACTTCCTCGAGCAGCGGCAGCGCGCGGCGGATGTGATCACGCGACGCGAGCTCCGGCACGACGCCACCGTATTCGCGATGCATCGCGATCTGCGAATGAAGCGCGTGCGCGAGCAGGCCGCGCTGCGTGTCGTAGAGCGCGAGGCCGGTTTCATCGCAGGAGCTTTCGATGCCGAGAACGAGCATGGGTAAGGGCGGGGGCGCGCTTTATCGAGCGCGCCGCAGGAAGGTCGACGTAACCGGAAATTATAGCAGGCGGGGGCCGGTCGTCGCCGCGGACGGCCCGGGCCGGAGGCCGGGCAGGTACAATCCGCGCCATGGAAACTTATGACATCGCCGTGATCGGCGCGGGCGCCGCCGGGATGATGAGCGCCGCGGTCGCCGGGCAACTCGGCCGCCGCGTGGTCCTGATCGACCACGCGCCGCGGCTCGCCGAGAAAATCCGCATCTCGGGCGGCGGCCGCTGCAACTTCACGAATCTCTACGCAGGCCCCGACAACTACCTGTCGTCGAATCCGCATTTCGCGCGCTCGGCGCTCGCCCGTTACACGCCGCGCGACTTCCTCGGGCTGCTCAAGCGCCATCACGTCACCTGGCACGAAAAGCACAAGGGGCAACTCTTCTGCGACCACGGCAGCGATGCGATCATCGACATGCTGAAGCACGAATGCGACGCGGGCGGCATCGCCTGGCGCCGCCCGGTGGTCGTCGATGCGGTGCGCCACGCGGCCGACGGCTTCACGCTCGACACGCAGCACGCAGGGCCGATCCGCGCACGCGCGCTGATCGTCGCGACGGGCGGCCTGTCGATCCCGAAGATCGGCGCGACCGACTTCGGCTACCGGGTCGCGAAGCAGTTCGGTCACAAGCTCGTCGATACGCGGCCCGCGCTCGTGCCGCTCACATTCGCGCAGCACGACTGGGAGCCGTTCGCGGCGCTGTCCGGCGTGTCGCTCGAAGTGCGCGTGTCGACCGGTGACAAGAAACGCGGCGGCGAATTCGTCGAGGATCTGCTGCTGACCCATCGCGGCCTGTCGGGCCCCGGCATCCTGCAGATCTCCAGTTACTGGCAGTCCGGCGACCCGATCCGCATCGACCTGCTGCCGCAGCGCGACGCGGTGGCCGATCTGCTCGACGCGAAGCGCACGTCGAAGCGCCAGATCGGCTCGCTGCTCGCGGACTGGGTGCCGTCGCGTCTCGCGCACGTCTGGCTCGACACGCATCGCGTCGCGGCCGACGCGCGGCTCGCGGACCTGCCCGACAAGACGTTGCGCCAGATCGGCGACGCGCTGTCCGGCTGGACGCTGACGCCGAACGGCACCGAGGGCTACAAGAAGGCCGAGGTGACGAAGGGCGGCGTCGATACGCGCGAACTGTCGTCGGCGACGATGATGAGTGCGCGGGTGCCGGGGCTGTTCTTCATCGGCGAGGCGGTGGACGTCACGGGCTGGCTCGGTGGCTACAACTTCCAGTGGGCGTGGGCGTCCGGCACGGCGGCCGGGCAGGCCGCGGCGGAGTTTGCGCACGGCGTCTGATGCGTCCGCGCAGGCCCGCCGTTGACGGGGCCCGGCCCTTAGGCCTTTGTGCGACGCTCTGCTATACTCGTAAATCTTCTGTGCAAACCTTTATTCGTGTCGGATCATGACGATCATTCGCGTTAAAGAAAACGAGCCGTTCGAAGTCGCCATGCGTCGCTTCAAGCGCACGATCGAGAAGAACGGTCTGCTGACCGAGCTTCGTGCGCGGGAGTTCTTCGAGAAACCGACCGCCGAGCGCAAGCGCAAGAAGGCTGCAGCAGTGAAGCGTCACTACAAGCGGATTCGCAGCCAGACGCTGCCGAAGAAGCTGTACTGAACGAGTGAGCGCCGCGCGGGTCACTGAGCGGCGCACCGGCGACCTCCGCACGATCGGTCTTGATCAGGGGCCGCGAGTCGCCGATGCCGGATTCGAGCAACCCGCTTGAGACATAGTCCCAAGCGGGTTTTTGTGTTGACGTCCATTCACGGGCGTCGAAGTCACGTTTCCATCCCGGGTGCAAGATGAGTTTGAAAGAGCAGATCAGCGAAGACATGAAGGCCGCGATGCGCGCGAAGGAAAGCGAGCGTCTGGCGACGGTTCGCCTGCTGCTGGCCGCGATCAAGCAACGCGAGATCGATGATCAAGTGACCCTCGACGACGCGGGCATCACCGCCGTGATCGACAAGATGATCAAGCAGCGCAAGGACTCGATCAGTCAGTTCCAGGCCGCCGGTCGCGACGATCTCGTCGCGAAGGAACAGGCCGAACTGACCGTGCTGGGCGCCTACATGCCTGCGCAACTGTCGGACGCGGAAGTGGCCGCCGAAGTCCAGGCCGCGGTCGCGGCAACGGGCGCAGCCGGCCCGCAGGACATGGGCAAGGTGATGGGCGTGCTGAAGGGCAAGCTCGCCGGCCGTGCCGACATGACCGCTGTCTCCGCGCAGGTCAAGGCCGCGCTGTCGAAGTAAAACCCGCTTCCCGGCGCGTCGCATGCGCGTGCGCCGGGGCATCGTATTGTCCTTTTTTCGCTCGATCCCACGGTGATTCCGCATTCGTTCCTGCAGGATTTGCTGAACCGCGTCGATATCGTCGACGTGGTGGGCCGGTACGTGCAGCTCAAGAAGGGCGGCGCCAACTTCATGGGGCTGTGCCCGTTCCATAACGAGAAGAGCCCGTCGTTTACCGTCAGCCCGACCAAGCAGTTCTATCACTGCTTCGGCTGCGGCGCGCACGGCACGGCGATCGGCTTCCTGATGGAGCACGCGGGGCTCACGTTCCCGGAAGCCGTGCAGGAACTCGCGCAATCGGTCGGACTGACCGTGCCGCACGAGCCGTCAATGCGCGGCGGTGGTGGCGGCGGCGACTATCCGGCACCCGTGTCGAAATCGGTCGCGACGGCGCTGTCCGACGTGATGTCCGTTGCGTGCGACTACTATCGCAAGCAATTGCGCGGCGCGACCGTCGCGATCCAGTACCTGAAGAACCGGGGCCTGACCGGCGAGATCGCCGCGCGATTCGGTCTCGGCTATGCGCCGGACGGCTGGCAGAACCTCGAAACCGCGTTCCCGGACTACCGTGACGAGTCGCTCGTCGAATCGGGGCTCGTGATCGTCAGCGAAAAAACCGACGCGCAAGGCGTCGCGCGACGCTACGACCGGTTCCGCGAGCGGATCATGTTCCCGATCCGCAACGTGAAGGGGCAGGTGATCGGGTTCGGCGGCCGCGTGCTCGGCAGCGGCGAGCCGAAGTACCTGAATTCGCCCGAAACGCCGCTGTTCAACAAGGGCAGCGAACTGTACGGGCTGTTCGAGGCGCGCCTCGCGATCCGCGAGCGCAAGTACGTGCTGGTCGTCGAAGGCTACATGGATGTCGTCGCGCTCGCGCAGCTCGGCTTCCCGAACGCGGTCGCGACGCTCGGCACGGCGTGCACGCCGATCCACGTGCAGAAGTTGCTGCGCCAGACCGATACGGTCATTTTCAGCTTCGACGGCGACTCGGCCGGCCGGCGTGCGGCGCGCCGCGCGCTCGAGGCGTGCCTGCCGCATGCGGCGGACAACCGGACGATCCGATTCCTTTTCCTGCCGTCCGAACATGATCCGGACAGCTACGTACGCGAATTCGGCGCGGACGCGTTCTCCGAGCAGGTCGAACGTGCGATGCCGCTGTCGCAATTTCTGTTGAACGAAGCAATTGCCGGCAAGGCGCTCGATCAGCCGGAAGGTCGCGCGAAGGCGCTGTTCGACGCGAAGCCGCTGCTGCAGGCGCTGCCGGCAAACGCGTTGCGCGCGCAGATCATGCACATGTTCGCCGACCGTCTCGATATCCCGTTCGAGGAAGTCGCGGGGCTGTCGGATGTCGATGCACGCATTGCCGCGCCGGCGCGCCAGGCGCCTCCGCGCAGCGAGCGGCGGCGTGTGACGGACAGCGAAAAGCGGGCGTTGCGTACGCTCGTGATGCATCCGCGGATCGCGTCGCAGCTCGACGACGAACAGCTTGCGACCCTGCGCGCGCTGCCGCGCATCGGCGAGTTGTTCGCCGAAGTCGTCGAGCATGCGCGTGCGCTGGGCGACGGCGCGGAGTTCCGGCTGCTGTCGGACGTGCTGCGCACATCCTCGAACGGGGCGACTTACGAGGAAATCTTCCGCGAAATTCTGGACTATGATGAAAACGTCCGCGACTTGCTGCTACAGAATCCGGAAGACGAGACGGTGCCTGAGCGGCAGCGCGAACAGGAACGGATCGCGGGCGAGGAACTGCAGGCCGCGGTGCTCAAGATGCGCTATGACGCTTGCTGCGACCGGCTCGATCGGCTGGCGCGGCAATCCACCTTCACACCCGAGGAATTGGCCGAATTGACGGAATTGAACCAGCAGCGAACCGACATGAAGCGTCGGCTCGGGCTGTAGGCGGCCGGGGCGCCAGGAGAGGGCTCCCCAGCGTGCTATAATATAAGGTTTCCAGCGGTTTGTTTTCCAAGCAGAGGCGAGAATCGCGATGGCAAAGACGACAGGCGGAAAGAAAGCAACAGGCAAGGGCTCGACGGAGCCGACCACGAAGGTCACAGCGGCCAAGTCTGCTTCTTCCACCAGGACAACGTCTTCAGCCACGTCTGCCCCTGCAGGAAAGAAAACCGCGGCCGGCACTGCTCAGGCTGCGCCGGCGTCGGCAGCCAGAACACGGGCTGCCGCCAGACCCGACTCCGGGCCGGCCAAGCCGGCGGCGAAGCGGGCAAGTGCGAAAAGCGCAAGGGACACGACTGCCGCCGCGGACGAAACGGCAGTACGTACTACTCATGCACCCACGGTTCAACCGGCTGTCGTCCAGCAGCCGCGAGTCGATATAGCCGGTACGGCGAACTCCATGACCAAAAAGCTGAACGAAGTATCCGTCGATGACGACGCAAATCAGAGCGACGAGCAGCCCGCAGCCGCGGCTGCTCCGGGCAAATCCAAGGTGCGCGATCGTCGCGCCAAGGAAAAGGCGCTGCTGAAGGAAGCGTTCGCGACGAGCACGCCCGGCACGGCCGAGGAGCTCGAAGAGCGCCGCGTGAAGCTGCGCGCGCTGATCAAGCTCGGCAAGGAGCGCGGCTTCCTCACCTATGCCGAAATCAACGACCACCTGCCGGACAACTTCACCGAGACAGAAGCCCTCGAAGGCATCATCGGTACGTTCAACGACATGGGCGTGGCCGTATACGAGCAGGCACCGGACGCGGAAACGCTGCTCCTGAACGACAACGCGCCGGCCGCGTCGTCGGACGATGAAGTCGAGGAAGAAGCGGAAGTCGCGCTGTCGACCGTCGATTCGGAATTCGGCCGCACGACCGATCCGGTCCGGATGTACATGCGCGAGATGGGCACGGTCGAGCTGCTCACGCGCGAAGGCGAAATCGAGATCGCGAAGCGGATCGAGGACGGCCTGCGCCACATGGTGATGGCTATTTCCGCGTGCCCGACGACGATCGCCGACATCCTCGCGATGGCTGAGCGCGTCGCGAACGAAGAGATCCGCGTCGACGAACTCGTCGACGGCCTGCTCGATCCGAATGCTTCGGACTCCGCCGATACGGACGGTTTCTCCGCGAAGGAAGCCGAAGCGATCGAGAACGAAGACGAGGAAGCCGAAGAGGAAGAGGAAGAAGAGGAAGAGGAGGAGGACGACGGTGCCGCACAGGCGTCGGCCAACGCCGCCCAGCTCGAAGCCCTCAAGCGTGCATCGCTCGACAAGTTCTCGCAGATCAGCGAGTGGTTCGACAAGATGCGCCGCGCGTTCGAGAAGGAAGGCTACAAGTCGAAGGCCTACCTGAAGGCGCAGGAAACGATCCAGACCGAGCTGATGACGATCCGCTTCACCGCGCGTACCGTCGAGCGCCTGTGCGACACGCTGCGTGCGCAGGTGGACGAAGTGCGCCAGGTCGAGCGCCAGATCCTGCACATCGTCGTCGACAAGTGCGGCATGCCGCGTTCGGAATTCATCGCGCGCTTCCCGGGCAGCGAGACGGATCTCGACTGGGCCGAGAAGATCACGGCCGAAGGCCATTCGTACAGCGCGGTCCTGGCGCGCAACATCCCGGCGATCCGCGAACAGCAGCAGCGTCTGCTCGACCTGCAGGCGCGCGTCGTGCTGCCGCTGAAGGACCTGAAGGAAACCAACCGCCAGATGGCGGCCGGCGAACTGAAGGCGCGTCAGGCGAAGCGTGAAATGACCGAGGCGAACCTGCGTCTCGTGATCTCGATCGCGAAGAAGTACACGAACCGCGGCCTGCAGTTCCTCGACCTGATCCAGGAAGGCAACATCGGCCTGATGAAGGCGGTGGACAAGTTCGAATACCGTCGCGGCTACAAGTTCTCGACCTATGCGACGTGGTGGATCCGCCAGGCCATCACGCGTTCGATCGCGGACCAGGCGCGCACGATCCGTATTCCGGTTCACATGATCGAGACGATCAACAAGATGAACCGCATCTCGCGGCAGATCCTGCAGGAAACCGGTCTCGAGCCGGATCCGGCAACGCTCGCCGAGAAGATGGAGATGCCGGAAGACAAGATCCGCAAGATCATGAAGATCGCGAAGGAGCCGATCTCGATGGAAACGCCGATCGGTGACGACGACGATTCCCATCTCGGCGACTTCATCGAGGACAACAACACGGTCGCGCCGGCGGATGCCGCGCTGCATGCAAGCATGCGCGACGTCGTGAAGGATGTGCTCGATTCGCTGACGCCGCGTGAGGCGAAGGTGCTGCGGATGCGCTTCGGTATCGAGATGAGCACCGATCACACGCTCGAGGAAGTCGGCAAGCAGTTCGACGTCACGCGTGAGCGGATCCGTCAGATCGAGGCCAAGGCGCTGCGCAAGCTGCGTCACCCGAGCCGTTCCGACAAGCTGAAGTCGTTCCTCGAAGGGAACTGATTTCCAGCGTCTCACTTGCGAACGCCGCCGGTATCCGCGTGATGCCGGTGGCGTTTGTCTCCTTTGTCGTCTTTGTTGTTACAATGCCGGCCCGGCTTCGTTGCCGGGGCGACATGTAGCACGCCATGCTTCTCATCTGGGCCCCTAGCTCATGCTTGGTTAGAGCAGCGAACTCATAATTCGTTGGTGCCGGGTTCGACTCCCGGGGGGCCCACCAGATTCTCTTTCAGGGTCATCCAGGGAAGTTGTGCCGTTAAGCATAAGTTGTCCACCTGGACACGTTATGCCTTATTTCCCGATCGGCCACGTTTTGCTTTATCGGGAATCGGCTGTACGTTTGAAGGTTTGGTTTGCGGTGGCAATCGACCGCGATTCGACGCGAAAAGGCCGACCCGGTGGGTCGGCTTTTTCGTTTCTGATGTACCGGAGATGCCTAGCTCAGTCCGAGCGCCTCCTAGCCCCTCTGACGTCTGTCTATGACGCCTCGGATGCCGGTCACGACCTCATGGGGCATCCGGGCGAACGACTGCGCCGGCGACTGATCGACCGGCACCCAGCACTCGCTCGACGATGGCCGTTTGCGCGCGTCGGCTCTCGGCGACGGTGGCCCCGGCGTCGTCTGCGCTCAAACAGTCGCGAGCGTGTCCATAACGGAGTCGCGATATACACGAGCGAGGAGAGTCCCGGTTCTGTCGACGGTGCGTCCTTGAGCGGCTTCCTCAAGACAATGAAGAACCTCGAGTGCGTGCTTACCGCAGGCATCGCGGTCTCGCCTCCCGAACTCGAGTTCCGTCTTCAATCCCCTTCTGGCGAATTGAGCGGAAAGCCACTCGAACGCGGAGGTAGCGTCAGATGGCCTTTCGTGAGCCGGCAGCGCCAGCAACATTTCGGCGTTAGCTTCATCGAACGCATTGAGTCGCAAGAATTCGTTGACGTTCCGCAGCAACTCGTTCACATCACGGCCGGTGTCTTCGAGAGCATTTTGCCAATTCGGGATGCATCGGTTCATTGCAGTGACGAGATACGTCAGGTCGAAATTCTGCCAGAACCGCGGACGTGGTTGATACACGTATTCCAATGCCAACGAAAGGCACATCGAAGTCAGGTGGGCTTCATTAAATTGGCAATCCATCATATACGTGTACAGCGCGTCGGTCGTCCCGGCGTGAAGGTCTGCGGCTTTAAGTTGCATGCTGGTCTTCTTCATGTGAATTGTTCTTGCTTGGGGCAGTGTGGTAATTCCATTGTCGAGTACGTAAATTTCGTATGCGACATGTCACAGCGAAAGATGAGTTACGTTGTACTTCTCCCGGAAAGGATGAGGTCTTCAAAACAATATGTGGGGCCATATTCGACGATGTCGCTCACATCAAGAATACACTCCGTATCATCCGGAACAATCTCTAGCATTGCGACGGCCATACATTCCAGGGACGTGCAGGGAAATCCAGAAAGCAGGTGTCGTGGCATTATGCTGTTGAAATTAGGGGAATCGCGACCAGTAACGATATCGACGAGTAGATTCGAGGGTGTGAGACCTTCATGGCTTCGTGTCCAATAATGAATGCGAGATTTAACCGCATCTCCCAGTACGTCAAGCCAATCGTTAAGTGTTGCCTTCCTGAAAGCCTCGGCACGAGCATGCGCCGTCTTGGCGGTATTGAGATAGTGGTCCTGAAAGAAATATGGTGGATTGCTATGCCTAAATACTATATTTCTGTATTTAAGGTACTCGAGTTCCAGTGACGAGCGGTCGTAGCCCGCGATTGCAAGACGCCGGCGAAGTGTATCTGCTCTCGTAAGATACAAGTAGTCTGTTTCCGGTTCGCTCCATTCACTGGCGTCATCGGGCAAGGCGTGAGTGATTAGATTTCGTTGACCTTTTGTTCGTGTTCGAATGATTCTGTCCTCACGTACGAAGAACCATCGACGATATTGGTGTCTCGTAGAGGCAATCGGATAGCCGCCAATTTGAATAAAAGCGTGGAGAGACATAGTTACCCCCGTTCAGAAAGTGGATGCTACAAAAGTGCGCTGTCTATCTATGTGGCGCGTATCCGTTGATCTATCCACCATCACCCGGATTGCAACGCTTCACACGTACGTATAGTCGCGGGAACGTCTGATGAAGGCATAAAAATCGCCGATTTTCCCGATTGCGGACGACCCACTCCGCATCTGAATGCCATGACATACGGCACACCTACCCTTGATACCAGTACGCGCGATTTCCGCACATACCGACATCAGACGGCGTTCTCTCGTGTCGGCATCAGGTCGTCAGACAAAGGCACGAGTTCAAAAACATCTAGGACGCACTCCGCGTCATCGGGTACGACTTCGAGCATTGCAAGTGCCATGCATTCCACGCTGATGCAGGGGAAGCCGCCAACCATATGACTCGGCACTTTGATACTGCTGGGCAGAGACTCCGGTCCCATAACTATATCGACTAGCGCATTTATGTCTATAAACGGGTCGGAGTAGTCAATGTGTTTGGCGCGCGTCAAATGTCCGGAATTTCTAATTCCCACAGCCATTTTGAGCGCGAAAAACCAATCATCAAGACTCGCGAATCTAAATGCTTCCGCGCGCTGAGCTGCGGTCGTGGCGTTACTGGCTTTGTCGTCTCGAAAGAAATATGGTGGGTCCCAGCGGCTGAAAGCCTGGTCCATGTATTTCAGGTATTCCAGCTCCAATGCTTTACGGTCGTAGCCGGATGAATTGAGGCGGCGGCGTATGGTGCCTGCCGTCGAGAGATACAGATGCTCACCGGCACCGTTCGAAGATGGAATGGCTCGCGTTGACACAAATCCAGATTCAAGAGCGAACTGCCACGGCAGACCACTGTTCCTCATGTAAGCGACCGGATACCCCGCAATCTTGAACTGCAAGCAGGCTTCCATAATGATTTCATCTCCAAAACTGGTTATCTAATATCGAATTTCGATGTCCATCGCTTTGCCGATGGCTTCAGCGACATGAGCGGCGGAAACAAGTTCGTATGCAATTTTGCATGCGAGTGATCGACTGGAAGGGTATAGTGCGACCGTGGAGTGATGATCGTGATTTTTCCAACGATTTTCGGTGTTTTTTGGAAAAGAAACGTTTTTCCCGAAAATCTCTCTGAAAATCAATGTGTTTTTGTGCGTCAAGCCTTCCGCCAATCATCTCGATTTCCGAGCGTGGCTCTGACTGGGGGCCGGTCTTGAGTTGACGCTTGGGTCGCGCACCGCTCGGCGGATGACGTCGCCGCTTCGTACTGCTCGCCTGATCTGCACAAGTGATGGTGCTGCCTCGCCAGGATGTCTCTGGAGTACGAGATTCGTCGAGCGAGACCTGTCAGACCGGAGGGCGGCGAGGGAAAAAGCTGCGCTGCGCTTGCCGGCGACGAAAACAATCAATTCGGGTTCGGCGGTGGGATGCTTTCCCCGGTGGGACGTTTGGTTCAACACCTTGGTACGCAGGCTGGGAACTTCGGCGATTGGACCTCCTCCACGATGCGAGTCAGCGTGTCGGAAAAGCATAGGAGGGGATCTGCCACTGCGCGCTCCCGAGCGCGTTCAGGTCACCGGCGTACCAGAATTCGCGACGGCCCTTGCAGAACGGGCAAGAGGGAACAACTCGATCAGCGCGCGCCAGCGGGCGGTGCTCGAGGATCTCCGTCAACAGTTCGGCTACATTTCGCGAACCGCAAGTGACCGCCTAGAGACGACCGTGCCGGGTTATCGGGAGTTGAAGACGTGGGAGGTAGCCTGACCGGTCGCAGCGCGTTAGGAGGTAGGGCGGTTTGTTTGCTCGCCGTACGGCTGGGGGCGGTCTGCGGCAAGGGCATCAGCTAGCCCCCGGCGGTCCAACGGGTGCCTGCGCTCCCCGAATGAGCTATGCTGCCCATGCCGCTGGGGGCTCATCGGGCGTTCATCAGATGAAGCCTCTCTTCGACACATTTTGTTCCAACGGCCCGTCGTGGTAGGCGCACACGAATGCGGAGTACGGTGGCGCAGCATGTCGCTACGCCCGCGCGTTCGAAGAGTTACGAGTGCACCGGGAGAACGCCGTTACTCGAGCAAAGGCAACTGCGCCCCCACATCCTGCACGGGAAGCGCTTCGATCGAGATTCCTCGCACATTCGCAACGTCGACGACAACGCGTGTTAGATGATGTGTCGTATTAACTTGCCGCCAGGTGGTGGAGTTGCCCGGTCCATCTAGTCCCTGAGCGGTAAGTGCGATATATGCGTCGGCCGTAGAGAACTGTGCCCCTGCGAAATGCCCGCTTGTAACGATTCTCGCGCAGATCTCTTTCATGACCGTCTTATCTGGGCCGGCCTTACCGCCTCGCGCAACCAACCAAGCGGATTCCGTGGTGTAACGGTAGTGGCGAATCGCTTTTCCACCGCTACCCCCGAAGACCATTTTCGCGCAATCGGCCGCATAGTCGCCGAAAATCATGTGCTCTGCCGTTGCGGGGTCGAAGCTTACGGCCTGCCGCCATGCGGCCCATTCATTGCGAGGCCAAAGTTCACTAGCGCCATGCCCAGCGGGATTCTGCTCAGGATAGTGCGTCCCCTGGAAGATGATGTGCTTCCATTGTCCGAGGTCCTGGAGCAGTTCCAGCGCCCCGCCGATAATAGGTGCAACGAGATCCGGTGCAGAAAAATCGGAATCCGAGAAGTCAGCAATGACGGCGCAGTCAACGGCTTGCAAACCCAACTGCTCGACAGCGCGAGAAAGCGTTACACCAAATTCTGCTCCCACCATCTCGCCGGAATTGACGCAGAAGCAAAATTTCAAATCATCTTCTTCGGCGATGGACTCCTTGAACGCGTCCATCTCAAGATCGCCCAGATCCGTGAGCCTCGCCATCGGAACGGCCCTCACGTGCAGGCTTCTTGCACGGCGAAACATTTGCGGTAGCCACGACGCGAGGCTGTCTCTTCCGCGTTCGGAGATAAGGTATGTCGAGTCGATAATCGCAGGGCGATTAAGCCAATGCCGGGACAATAGTCCGCCGACGTCAGGTGTGTCGTCGAGCAAAAAAAGCTCCGGCTGATCGTCGTCTCTTTCGCTTGGCGGTGGCACGATAAAGCGAGGGAGGACATGTGCAGCAACATCAGACGCCAGTTCGCGGACGCCGCTTAGTTCGCCCGCTTTCATGCGCAATGCCGGGCAATACAAGATCTTATTTCCCTTCACTTACAACCTCCTAGGGCTGCGAAAGTAGTTGCCTGCGTACCTTGTTGCGACCAATTCTGTCCGAAAACAGGGCGTAGTTGTTTCGCTCCATGCGAATACGCCCAAAAACAATTGCGGGAGAGATTCCTAACTGATCCGCAAAACGCTCGATAGGATCAGCTGTTTTAGCAATGCGTGCCGGGGACCGCGACCACAGTTCTTCGGGGATGAGCATGTTTGACGCGAAGCGATTCGCTTCTTCTTCAAACTCGTCAACTTCCACGCTTTCGACGTCGTCGAAAAACCCCGCTGCCAAGCCTGTTCTGTAATGCAAAATCACGTGGCCGACTTCGTGCATCAACGTGAACCAGAAATTATCCAATGCGTCGCGTAGAAGCGTCAGGCCGATGACCGGGATATGGTCGACTAAGAAGGCAGCTCCATCGACGTTCATTCCCGGGATGTTGCGTTCCGCTATCAGAACAATACCATGCTGCCTGAGCAGGTCACCCGCCTGCGCCGGTCCATCGTCTAGCTTACTTAGCCGAACCAGGTCTTTCAGCCAGGACACGTCGAGCGGCCGGTACTTGAGTTTGTCGCGATCAATGACAGCCTTCGCTTTGCGCGTTACTTGGGCTTTCCAGGAAAGTAACGTCCAATCCTCGGAGTGATGCTTGACATTAAGACCGGTGCGAAGTAAGGAGGGGGTGCCATGCATCTCGACATGCTCCGCGACATGCTTGACCAGTTGGCTGATGCCGTTCTCGTCAGATCCGTTGTCGCCTTGAAGCCACCCGTGCGCCCGGGCGTGTTTGAGCACCTTTTGCGCTTCTGCTGGCGAAACTTCGAACGAAGGCGCCCAGCGATTCTCATTGACCGGCCGGATATCTGCGGTCAAATCCACGTCGAGGGCCCGAGCGACCCGTATGTAGCCGGCGAGGCTGATGGACCGATAACGCTCTGATTCGTACCGCTGAATTGCCTGTTCTCGCAAACCGAGTTTTCGTGCAAGGTCTTTCTGCGACCAGTCCTTGGCGATACGCGCAACTATTAAGACCTCGCCGAGATCGTTTTCAGCCTTGCGTTTCAGCAGCTCAAAATCGCCTTCTTTCGCGTTCTGGTAAGCCTCCAATATTTCGGACAACTCCTGCCTTTCAGTCGAAAGGGAGCGTCGGACTCCATCGATCACCTCCCTCGGCAATCCTTCAACAATCGACTTGAGGGTTTGCTCGGAAGACAACGCGTGGCCAATCTGTTCGATCAGGGCTGCGGTTTCGCGAGCTTGGCGTTCATTAGAAATCAGGGTAACAGGAGACATGAGCAGATTGTACACTACAAATATGTTGTGTGCGAAATCTGTGGTCGACTGAGTGGCAGTCTCACTTCCTTTCATTATCATTTCGGTTGTGCCAGACCATCCGGCGGACGTTGCAGGAGCCGGCGGTGCGCCCGCACTGTCCGGCTAGACGTCGTCTTGCTGCACCTTGTGCTCTCGCGCTGCTGCCCGAACGGCGGGCATTCCACCGTGCTGGAGACTCGGATGTGAGAATGGCAGCGACTCACTCTCGACAGGTCGCGCCCGATGAAGCGCGACTGGTTCGGCGACCCTTTGGCGGCCAAGCCAAGACCGCCGTCGTGGCGAGCGTCGTCGTGTCGTGGCGGCTTCGCTACGCATCGAGTGGCATTCCAAGGGCAGTGACGCTAGGCTTTCGGGAAAACGGCTGCATGAAGGCAATTCGCGCCAAGTCGAGCAAACACGGCCTGGTGACGAATCGCGACGTCGATGTATCCTTGAATTCTCCTCACGCTCGTTGTCCCGGCCGTTCAACTTGCCAGTTTGCGTCGGCATAGACGCAAAAACTGTTCATAGACGGGCACGAACTTAGAAGCCTCTTCATTCAGGATACGGGCGTCCTCGATCACAGAAGGGGAGCGGGGACCGACGGCGCGCTGGGCATCTGGAAATACTGACAGATACTCCATGTTGCCGACTGGCACCGTCTTTTCTACCACATGCATTGCCATATTCTCGGCTGCCTTGTAAAAGCTCTGCAGCGCCTGCTGCAGTTCCGAGTCCAGAAACTCTTTCTCCGGCTGATCCCAGGTCTCGACGAAATCCATGAGCGGCCTTATGGCTTCCTTGGAGAACGAAGCGCCAAAATCCTGCTCGCGAAGCAGGCGAACGGCTGGTTCGAAGGGGAAAACCGACTGAAACTCCCGAAATAGGCGCTCATCGTGAGTCAGCTTCTGCTCCGCCTCTCGTGGCTGTAGTTGCGGATAGTGTTGGAACAGACTCCTTTCATCTTTCGTCAGGTCCTGCCAGATGTCTGTCCAGAACAGTATGCTGACGCCAAATTTTCCGGTTGCTTCTCGCACTCCAGAAAGGTTCCCGACCACGCTTTGAATCTTCCGATCAGTATCTGCGGTGGTTGCAATGTACAGGTGCGTCAAAGCGGGTGTAAACGCATCGGCCTTATTGACCTCTTCAGCAATCATTTCTTCGGTGACACCGGATACAGTGTTCTTGCACTGTAGTCCGACCAGCTTCCCATCATTGTCGTTGCCATACCGGGACGCGGCGACGGAGCCGCGACTCGTCGCGAGCAATGCGCAAGACCGGCAAGCGCCGCGCACGGTATCGTCCATGCTGTCGGCCCGCCAGCTGATAGGGCGGCATCACGCGCGCCGTTTATCCTGACGGGCGACGTGCCAAAGTAAAAAGCCGGCGTTTGGCCGGCTTCGCAATCCGCCTTGCTGGGGCGGCTCCTCGTTCTGCTTGAGCGCGAGGAAGTGGACTACGGGGTACGTTACCGGGTCAATAGAAAACTCATGCCGAGACGTTTCCTTGCATCGGAAATATATCGTCTGCGCGTAACGGCTTTCCACGAAAGGGGATGCCGGTTTTTTCGCTGCGGACCCACGACCGGCATGCCGTCGTCGGTCGCACGCGCCTCCGCCTGTTCTTGTTGGTTGTCCTGGAAATTTTTTTCTCGCTTCGGGTGATCGTTCATCAAACGGCTCCGTCAGGAAATCGCGTTGCGTCACGGTTCAGGCTTGTACTGCTTGAATCGAATCAAACCGCGCAGGCGATAGGGGGCGCAACGGCCTACGTTCGTCACGACGTACCCCTCGTCATGAAGTCTACGATCCATCGCCAATCTGCGCGTGAAGTACCACCATGCGTCTGCAGGCTTCGGCAGTCGGTACGCTGCCGTACATGACCGATGGGGAATACAGGCTCCCTGCGCTTCAAGCGCGATTGAGCATGCCGCGCAGACTGTTCTTCAGCGTACAGATTCGTCGAGCCCCGCAATGCATGATGACTTTCGTTGCATTTTCCGTCAGGAGCGAGTCATGAAATATCCGGTCTATATCACGCGGCACGGGAATCCCCGCTATCGCGGCGCGCTTCCGGATTTTCCGGAAATCGATGTGGCGGGTGACTCGTATGACGAGTTGCTGGTGGCTGCGGCGCAACAGGTCATGGCCTGCTACGACCGCTCCGCGCGTCTTGTACCGCCGCCGACCACGGATATGTCGATATTGCAGGCGTCGGATGTCGACGTGGGTAACGGAATCTGGCGGTTCTTCGATATCGACCTGACCGGGATGACCTCGAGTTCCGTGAGGATCGAGCTGTGCCTACCGAAATGCATTGTGCGTGACATCGACCTGAAGGCGAGCGCGCTGCACACGACTCGCGATGCATTCGTGTCGATGGCGTGTGCGAACGCCGACCAATCAGCGCAGCACGTCGCGGTGCGTTCCGAACCCACCGTGAAATCGCTGTCGGAAGCGGCTTGACGGTGAGACGCTTTGGACGTGAAGCCTGGGCGGATGGAGTGGTCATTCGGGAGAAGGTGCGTTGAAGATTCACGTTGCGCGTGTTTCGCGACGCCGGACATCGCCATGGAGCAATGCACGCCCGATTCGCGAGGAGTTCTTCGGCGAGGAGCGGCTGGCGCAGCTTGCGGGCAGTCTGGCTCGCGGGCAGAAGGTGCTGCCCGCCGGGGCCTCTGGCCCGTCGCTCGCCACACGGCTGAAGGACAACGCCGATCATCTGCTGAAGGCGTACCGGAACACGGTAGCGGCGGACGCCCGCGGCGAGGAAATCACCCCCGCGGCAGAGTGGCTGCTCGACAACTACTATCTCGTCGGGGAGCAGGTGCGGCAGATCCGTGACGATCTTTCCCCGCGCTATTACCGGCAACTGCCCAAGCTCGGCAACGGCCCGTTTGCGGGATATCCGCGCGTGTTCGGGATCAACTGGTCATTCGTCGCCCATACCGACAGCCGTTTCGATCCCGACGCGCTATGCCGTTTCATGCTTGCGTATCAGGCCGTGGAACCGCTGACGATCGGCGAACTGTGGGCGGTGGCGATCACGTTGCGGATCGTGCTGATCGAAAACCTGCGGCGGCTCGCGGATCAGATCATTGACGACCGGCGCGCGCGGCTCGACGCCGACGCGCTCGCGGATCGCCTGCTCGGCGAACGCGGGCAGGCACGGGAGGAGACGGAGCCGCTCGTCGCCCGTTATGAGCAGGCCGTATTGCACGATGCATTCGCCGTACAGTTGATTCAGCGGCTGCACGATCACGATCCGGCCATGGCACCGGTATTTGCATGGCTACATCGGCACCTCACGGCGCGCGGCGCGACGCCGGATCAGATCGTCGCGTCCGTCAACCACCAGCAGGGCGCAGCCAGCCTGACGGTACGCAACGTGATCACCAGCATGCGGCTGATTTCGGAGGTGGACTGGACCGATCTGTTCGAGCGCATCAGCCTCGTCGATCAGGTGCTGCGCAGCCACCCGGGCTTCGCGGAAATGGATTTCCCCACGCGCAACCTGTATCGCGATGCGGTTGAAACGCTTGCGCGCGGCGCGCCCGTCAGCGAACGGGAGATCGCGCGCCGCGTCGTCGCCGCTGCGGCGGCGCAGGGCGCGAACCGCGCGTCGGCCGCCGGCGCGGCGCCGGGTCGCGAGACGGACCCCGGTTACTACCTGCTGGCGGAAGGGCGCGCCGCACTTGAAGCGGAGATCGGCTATCGGCCGCCCGTTGCGCTATGGTTGCGGCGCCTGACACGTCACGCAGGTCTCGGCGGTTATCTCGGCCGTATCGGGCTGATTGTCGCGCTGCTGCTGGCGGGCATGTTGGTGTGGCTCGCGCGCGTCGAACCGCCCGGCCACTGGCTGATCTGGCTCGGCCTCGCCGGCCTGCTGCCCGTGCTCGATGCTGCCGTCGCGCTCGTCAATCGCAGCGTGATGCGCGATGTCGGCGCGAAGATCCTGCCCGGGCTCGCCTTGCTCGACGGTATTCCGCCGGGCCTGCGCACGATGGTCGCCGTGCCGGTGCTGCTGACGACGGAAGCGGCGCTCGGCGAGCAGATCGAGCAACTGGAAATTCATCACCTGGCGAGCCCCGATGGTGCGCTTTACTTCGCATTGCTCTCCGACTGGATGGACGCGCCCACGCCGCACGCCGACAGCGACGACGAGCTGCTGGCATCCGCGGCGGCGGGTATCGACCGCTTGAATCGCCGTTATCCGGCGGCGCTGGGCGAAGGCGAGCGCTTCCTGCTGCTGCACCGCAAGCGCGTGTGGAACGACGGCGAACGATGCTGGATGGGCTGGGAGCGCAAGCGCGGCAAACTGCACGAGCTGAACCGATTGTTGCGCGGTGCATCGGACACGACGTTCATCTCGCATGCAGGCGGGCCGCCGCGCGTGCCGTCTGACGTGCGCTACGTGATCACGCTCGATGCCGATACGCGGCTGCTGCGCGATACCGTGCGCCGCCTGATCGGCAAGATGGCGCACCCGCTCAACCGGCCGATATTCGATTCGGCGAGCCGGCGCATTGTCGAAGGCTACGGCGTCCTTCAGCCGCGTGTCACGTCGTCCCTCGCGAGCGGCGACGAGGGGTCGCTGTTCCAGCGTGTGTTGTCGAGCGCGCACGGCATCGATCCTTACGTATCGGCCGTATCGGATGTCTATCAGGATCTGTTCGACGAAGGCTCCTATGCGGGTAAGGGCATCTACGACGTCGATGCGTTCGAGGCGGTGCTCGCCGGCCGCGTGCCGGAGAACGCGGTGCTCAGTCACGATCTGTTCGAAGGTATTTTCGCGCGGGCCGGGCTGGCGTCGGATGTCGAGGTCGTCGAGGCGTCGCCGTCCCGCTACGACGTCGCGGCGGGACGCCTGCACCGATGGGCACGCGGGGACTGGCAGCTTCTGCCGTGGTTGATTTTTGGCCACGAACCGCTGACGGCGGTCGGCCGCTGGAAGATGCTGGACAACCTGCGCCGTACACTCACTGCGCCCGCCATGCTGGTCGCGCTGCTGGCCGGATGGATGCTGCCGCTGCCCGTGTCGTTTGCCTGGAGCGCGTTCGTGCTGGTGACGATCGCGCTGCCGTTCCTGTTGCCCGTCTTGAGCGGGCTGGTGCCGCGCTGGCGGCGCACGCACGTCAAGATGACCACGCGCAGCGTGCTCCATGCGTGGTCGGAGGAGCTGCAGTTCGCGTTGACGCGGTTCGGCCTGTCGGTCGTCATGCTGCCGCAGCAGGCATGGTCGATGGGCGACGCGATCGCGCGCACGCTGTTTCGCGTGGGGATCAGCCGTCGCCACCTGCTCGAATGGACCACGGCGGCCGAAGCCGGCGCGCGCGACCGGCGGACCCTGACGCTCACCTATCTGCAAATGCGCGGCGGCGTGACGCTCGCACTGCTTGCCGCGGTCACCAGCATGCTGGTGGGCTGGCGCTTCGATCGTCATGCGGGCTGGCTGGCCGCTCCGTTCGCGCTGGTCTGGCTCGCGGCGCCCGCGATCGCCTACTGGCTGAGTTGCGCGCCGCGGCCGGCGGGCGAGCTGGCGGTGGCTCCGCACGGTGCGCGCCAGCTACGGCGCGACGCGCGCCGGACCTGGCGCTATTTCGAGACTTTCGTGACGGCCGACGATCAGATGCTGCCGCTGGACAATTTCCAGGAGGACCCGAAGCCCGTCGAGGCGCACCGGACTTCGCCCACCAATATCGGGCTGTACCTGTTGTCCGCCGTCAGCGCCCGCGAGTTCGGCTGGCTTGGCACGCTGGACGCGGTGTCGCGGCTGGAGGCGACTCTCGCGACGATGCGGCTGATGTCGCGCTATCGTGGCCATTTCTACAACTGGTACGACACGCGCGACCTGCGGCCTCTCGAGCCGCGGTATGTGTCGTCGGTCGACAGCGGCAATCTCGCCGGGCACCTGATCGCGCTCGGCAATTGTTGCCGAGCGTGGGCGAAGCAGCCCGCTGGCGTGGGACGACAGGCCGCGCATGAAGGGATCGGCGATACGCTGGCGCTGTTGTGCAAGGCCGTGTGCCGAGATGGCGACGCCCGGACGGCCTTGCACGGCGAGTTCGAGCGGGCCGCGACCGAGCTGGAGGAGACGCTCGCCGCGCCGGCCGGGGAGGGCGCTGCACCGGAATGGCCCGCGATCACGATCCTCACCGCGACGGTCGCCGATGTCGCGCGTGCGCTGATGGACGAGATCGGCCGGGTGCGGGGCGACGACGTCGACGACGTGCTGTTCTGGGCGCAGGCGCTGGAGCACGTGGTGCAAGGGCATTGCAGTGACGCGACGCGCACGCCGGACGAAGCGGACGTGCTGAACAAGCGTCTTCAGGTGTTGGCCGATTCCGCGTTGCAGATGGCCTATGCGATGGAGTTCGGCTTTCTGCTCGACCCGGGGCGGAACCTGCTTTCGATTGGCTACGCCGTGGCCGACGGGCAGCTCGATCCGGGCAACTACGACCTGCTGGCGTCGGAGGCTCGCCTGGCGAGTTTCGTCGCGATCGCGAAAGGGGATGTCCCGGCGCGCCACTGGTTCCGGCTAGGCCGCCTGGCGACGCCGATCGGGCATGGCGCGGCGCTGATATCGTGGTCGGGATCGATGTTCGAATACCTGATGCCGTCGCTCGTGATGCGCGCGCCGGACAGCAGCCTGCTCGCGCGTACCAATCACCTGGTGGTGCGACGGCAGATCGCCTATGGCGACGGGCTGCGGCTGCCGTGGGGCATGTCCGAGTCGGCGTACAACACGCGCGACATCGAGCTGACCTATCAGTATTCGAGCTTCGGCGTGCCGGAGTTGGGGCTCAAGCGCGATCTCGACCAGAACCTGGTGGTCGCGCCCTATGCGACCGCGCTCGCGGCGATGGTCGCGCCGGACGCCGCCGCGCGCAACTTCGAGCGGTTGCGCGCGGCCGGCGCGTGCGGACGCTTCGGCTTCTACGAAGCGCTCGACTACACGCCTGCGCGCGTGCCGGAAGGCATGCCGGTTGCCATCGTGCGGGCATTCATGGCGCATCACCAGGGCATGTCGATCGTGTCGATCGCCAATGCGTTGCTGGGCGGGCGCATTCGCACCTTCTTCCATGCGGAACCGGCCGTTCGCGCCACCGAGCTGCTGTTGCAGGAGCGGGTGCCGGGCCGGGTCGCGGCAGGGCGGCCGCGGGTCGACGCACGCCCCGCCGGCAGGATGCATGGGATCGATGCCGGCGTCGCGCGGCGCCTGCTGTCCGCGAACGATCCCGCTCCCGTCACGCATCTGCTGTCCAACGGCCGCTATGCGGTGATGCTCACGGCCGCGGGGTCCGGCTACAGCCGTCGCGACGATCTGGCCGTTACGCGCTGGCGGGAGGACGCGACGCGCGACGATTGGGGCAGCTATCTGTATCTGCGAGACGCGGAGAACGGCGACGTCTGGTCGGCCACGTGGCAGCCCACCGGCGTGGTACCGGACAGCTACGAGGTGACGTTCACCGAGGATCGCGCCGAGTTCGTGCGTCGCGACGGCACCTTGACGACGTCGGTCGAGGTGGTGGTGTCAGCCGAGGACGACGCAGAGGTGCGTCGGGTGTCGGCGGCCAATACGGGCACCCGGCCGCGCATGATCGAATTCACGTCGTACGCGGAAATCGTGCTCGCGCCCGCAACCGCCGATCACGCGCATCCCGCATTCTCGAAGCTGTTCATCGAGACCGAGTACATGCCGGCGTCCGGCGCAATTCTGGCGACGCGCCGCAAGCGCGCGCCGAGCGAGGCGGAAGTTTGGGCCGCTCATCTGGCGGTGACTGCCGGCGAAATCGTCGGCGCGGAAGAATTCGATACCGATCGCCTGCGTGTCATCGGACGCGGACGCAGCGTTCGCCTGCCGCTTGCGCTGACCGAACGGCGTGCGCTGAGTACTTCCGAAGGCGCGGTGCTGGACGCGGTGTTCACGTTGCGGCATCGGCTGCGCATCGAGCCGGGCGCGAAGGCGAGCATCGTTTACTGGACCATCGTCGCGGATTCGCGCACGCAGCTGCTCGATCTGGTCGACAAGCATCGCGACGGCGAATCGTTCGCGCGTGCGGCGATGCTCGCGTGGACCCAGGCGCAGGTGCAACTGCGGCACAGCGCGGTGAGCCTCGACGAGGCCGCGTTGTTCCAGCAGCTGGCCGGATACATGCTCTACAGCGATGCGTCGATGCGGCCGGGCTCCGCCGCACTGCTGCGCCATGCGGCGGCGGTATCAGCGGCGGGCGGAATGGGCGCGTCGCCGTTATGGACGCATGGCGTATCGGGGGATCTGCCGATACTGCTTGTCCGGATCGACGACATCGAGCACATCGCCATGGTGCGGCAGTTGATTCGCGCGCACGAGTACTGGCGGATGAAGCGGCTCGAGGTCGATCTGGTCATTATCAACGAGCGCGCGGCGTCGTATGTGCAGGATTTGCAGGTGGCGCTCGAGGGGCTGGTGCGGCCCCGGCAGCCCCCTGGCGAAGCCGGACGCGGCAGTATTTTCGTCCTGCGCGAGGACCTGATGGCGGTGGCGGCGCGCGCATTGTTTCCGGCCGTTGCGCGGGCCGTGCTCGCCGCGCGCAACGGCCGGCTGGTGGACCAGTTGCGGCGCCTCGGGGGTTCGCCGCTGCCCGCGCGCCCGGATGCCGCGCGCGCGCCGCTGCCGCCGCCCGTGATCCCGCCGCCGAAAGGCGCACAGGCCGGCGAGCGTCTCGAATACTTCAACGGCATCGGCGGTTTCGCGCACGGCGGCCGCGAATACGTCGTGATCCTGCAGCCCGGCCAATGCACGCCGATGCCGTGGGTCAACGTCGTCGCAAATCCATCGTGCGGCTTCCTGACGTCGGCGGAGGGGGGCGGCTATACCTGGGTGACGAACAGCCGCGAGCATCCGCTGACGCCGTGGTCAAACGACCCGGTTACCGATCCGCCGAGCGAAGTGTTCTACATCCGCGACGACGAGACTGGCGTGCGCTGGGGGCCGCAGGCGGGTTCGATCGGCGACGACGCGCCGAGCGCGACCGCTTTCGTGGCGAGTCATGGCCAGGGCTACAGCCGGTTTGCGCATTCCGCGGCCGATGTCGCCGTCGAGTTGCTGCAGTTCGTGCCGCTGGCCGATCCTGTCAAGATTTCCCGCCTGAGTCTGCGCAACCTGTCGGACCGGCCCCGCCGGCTGTCCGTCGCAATCTATGCGGAGTGGGCGCTGGGTGCGCCGCGCAGCGCCTCGGCGCCGCACACCGCGAGCGAGATCGATCCGCCCACCGGCGCGCTGTTTGCCCGCAACGACTGGAGTCAGGTGTATCGCGGCAGAGTGGCGTTCGCCGATCTATGCGGCCTGCAAACCTCGTGGAGCGCGGACCGGCGCGAGTTCATCGGCCGCAATGGAGTCCTGAGCGATCCCGCCGGTTTTCCGGGCAAGACCGGCGCGTCGCCGTTGTCGGGCCGCGTCGGCGCCGGGCTCGACCCGTGTGCCGCGTTGCAGACCACGGTCGATCTCGAACCCGGCGGCAGCGTCGAAATCGTCTTGCTGCTCGGCGAAGGCGCCGATGCGGCAACGGCGCGACAGTTGATCGTGCATTACCGTCAGGCGGATCTCGACGCGATATTCGCCGCCGTGACGGCGTTCTGGGACGAGACGCTCGGCGCCGTTCAGGTCGAAACGCCTGATCGTGCGATGGATCTGATGTTGAACCGCTGGCTGCTGTACCAGACGCTGTCGTGCCGGATCTGGGGGCGTGCGGGCTTTTATCAGGCGAGCGGCGCGTACGGTTTTCGCGACCAGTTGCAGGACGGCATGGCGCTCGCGGTCGCCCGCCCGGCCCTGACGCGCGAGCATCTGCTGCGGGCGGCGGCGCGCCAGTTTCCCGAGGGCGACACGCAGCACTGGTGGCTGCCCGAAAGCGGCAGCGGCGTACGCACGCGAATCTCCGACGACCGCGTCTGGCTTGCCCATGCGGTTGCGCACTACGTCGACGTCAGCGGCGACCGCGCGATTCTCGATGCGTCGATCCCGTTCATCGACGGGCCACCGCTCGCCGCCGACGAGCAGGACGCGTTCTTCATCCCGCGCATCTCGGAAACGAGCGCATCGCTGTTCGAGCATTGCGTGCGCGGACTGGAGTCCAGCCTCGCGCAGGTCGGCGAGCACGGCCTGCCCCTGATCGGCACGGGCGACTGGAACGACGGCATGAACCGGGTCGGCGAGGCCGGGCGGGGCGAAAGCGTCTGGCTCGGGTGGTTCCTGCATGCGACGCTCACGGCGTTCGCGCCGCTCGCCACGGCGCGCGGCGCGAACGCACTGGCGGCGCGCTGGTTGACGCGCGCCGGCGCGTTGCGCGCTGCGCTCGCCGATGCGGGATGGGACGGCGAGTGGTATCGGCGCGGCTACTTCGACGACGGCACCCCGCTCGGCTCGGCGAGCAATGCCGAATGTTCGATCGACGCGATCGCGCAGTCGTGGAGCGTGCTGTCGCGCGCGGCGGACCCGATGCGCGCCGCACGGGCGATGGACGCATTGGAAGCGCAGTTGATCCGCCGCGACGATGGCCTGGCCTTGCTGTTTGCGCCACCGTTCGATCATTCGCCGGTCGATCCCGGTTATATCAAGGGCTACCCGCCGGGCATCCGGGAAAACGGCGGCCAGTACACGCACGCGGCCACGTGGTCGGTGCTCGCGTTCGCGCAAATGGGCGACGGCGATCGCGCTGCGAATCTGTTCGCACTACTCAATCCGGTCAATCGGAGCCGCACGCGCAGCGGCGCGAATCGCTATCGGGTGGAGCCCTACGTGGTCGCCGCCGACGTTTATTCGGTGACGCCGCATGTCGGTCGGGGCGGCTGGACCTGGTACACCGGCTCGGCGGGTTGGCTGTATCGCGCGGGCGTCGAAGGCCTGCTCGGCCTGCGCAGGCAGGGCGACCTGCTGTCGATTCAACCGTGCATACCGCGATCCTGGCCGGGCTTCAGGGCAACGCTGCGTCACGGGGCGTCGCACTACGACATCGTCGTCGAGAATCCGGACGACGTCTGCGGCGGCGTGTCCCGCGTCGTCGTGGATGGCGTGCGGCTTGCCGCCGGCGAAGCAGCGGTACGGCTCGTGGACGACGGTCGGCGTCATAGCGTGGTCGTGACGCTGGGGGCCGCGCAGGCGGTGCTCCTGTGAAGCGGCAGGCGGACGTGGAAGTCGGCAGGTTGGCATTCGGGCCGGTACGTTAGCGGACGGACTGTGCGCGATTTACCTCCCATCATGAACCGATGTTTCGAATTCCATCGAGACGTCAGCGCATGGGCTTCCGTGCTTCGAGCCGGATCGGACGACGCAGCGGCAACCCGAGGAGATAATCATGAGAAAGCTACATTCCGTGGCGGTCGAGATGGCGATAGTCACCATGACGATGGTCGTGCTGACCGGTTGCGGCGGTATGTCTCGCCGTGGAACGGATACCGTGATCGGGGCCGGTGTCGGCGGCGTCGCCGGTGCGGTCCTGACGGGCGGCAGCGCGTTGGGTACGGTTGGCGGCGCGGCCGTCGGCGGGGTTGTCGGCAATCAGGTCGGGAAATAGATCGGGAAACAGGCCGGCCGGATGAAGGGAAGGGAATCGGCAGGCGCACTCGCCGTCACGGCGAAGCGTGCACTATACGAGAATGGCTCGGAGTGTGACCGATATGTCGGCATTTCTTCTGAACGGTGAGCTGAGGCTGTCCTGGTGGCAGCTTGCGTGGGTCGTGCTCGCGCTCACGCATGTCACCATCATCGGCGTGACGGTGTACCTGCACCGCTGTCAGGCGCACCGCGCGTTGGATCTGCACCCGTGCGTCAGCCACTTCTTCCGGTTCTGGCTGTGGTTGACGACCGGTATGTTGACGCCGCAGTGGGTCGCGGTGCATCGCAAGCATCACGCGAAGAGCGAGACGCAGGAAGACCCGCATAGCCCGCGAACCCGCGGCCTCGCGACCGTGCTGCTTCGCGGCGCGGAACTGTACCGGGAGGAGGTGCGGAACGAGGAAACGCTGCGCCGGTATGGATTGGGTACGCCGGACGACTGGCTCGAACGCCACGTCTATGCCCGCTATCCGAACCTCGGCGTCGGGCTGCTGGCCGTGATCGACGTCGGGCTGTTCGGGCTGCCCGGCGTGGCGGCGTGGGCGATCCAGATGATGTGGATTCCGTTCTGGGCTGGCGGCGTGGTCAACGGTTGCGGCCACTTCAGCGGTTATCGGAATTTCGCGACGCCTGATGCGAGTACCAACCTTTTCCCGCTGGGCATCCTGATCGGCGGGGAAGAACTGCATAACAATCACCACGCATACGTGACGTCCGCCAGGCTGTCGAACCGCTGGTTCGAGTTCGACATCGGCTGGCTGTACATCCGCCTGCTGGCAGCATTGAGACTGGCGACCGTTCGGCGAGTCGCAACGAAGCCGCGCCCGCTGCCGAACAAGGCAGTGGTCGACGACGCAACGCTGCAAGCGATCATCCGCAATCGGCATGCGGTGATGGCCGCCTATGCGCGCATGCTCGAACTCGCCTGCCGACGGGAACTGCGCCGCATCAAGGACATGAGCCGCGACGACAAGCGCGCGTTCGCGCTCGGCATGAAACGCTGGCTGCGCCAGGCCTGGGGCCATCGGGACAAGCCCGATCTGCGTGCGTTGACGAGCCCCAATGCGAACCGGCGAATACGCGTGTACGTGGATATGTACGAGGCGTTGCTGGAGCTATGGACGCGGTCACACGCATCGCACGAGCAATTGCTGGTTCAGTTGCAGGATTGGTGCCGTTGCGCGGAGCAGAGCGGCATCAAGGCGGTTGCCGATTTCTCGATGCGTCTGCGCCTGTATGCGTGATCGCGACACGCCGGTGCCCTGCCATGCGGGACCGGCCTGCAACGGTTCGCGGAGCAAGCCCCGCTCATCTCGCCCGACTGTCGGGACGCAAATAACGCCACTTGCTCGCATTGGAATTGATGCCGGCATCCCGGCGGATGCGCTTTTCGGCGCGTTCGACGTCGGCACGGGCCAGATCATCCCGCTGCTTTTGCCGGGTCGCGTCATCGCGCCGATCAATTGCGGGGCCTGAGTAATATTTCATGAATCGCTCCTGAGTGAGGTGTGCCCGCCCCGCGAGACGCCGCGTCGAGCGGGATGCGGCGGACGGATCAGATCGCTGTGGGGGCGATCTTGCCGTCCACGATGTCCTTGCCGAATTGCATCGCCAGGTCGAGTGCGAGCGCCGCCGTTTGCGGAGCGCCATGTTCGAAAATGGTCGAGTAACGCGGTGCCGTTGCCGAGGTCGCCGGAATCGTATCGATGCGCACGATTGAAGCGAAACGCTTCGGGCCGGGGGCGTGGGGATCGCCGAACGGCGGGAAAAGCATTTGTGAATAGACGCGGAGTTCACGTCCGCGATATTCGAGAGTGGGGATGGTCATGATTTGCTCCTGACAGAGCAACCGTTGGCGCCGAAGGATTCAAGGGCGCCGATGCCTTGACAAAAAACCGGCAGGTATCTTCAGTGTGCGCGCTTGACAATGGTTTCGCAATAAAAATATCGGATGCCGAATCATATTTTCGATACGGATAAATCACCGGGTTGCGGTGCGGTTGCGGAAGAATTCGCTTCAAAATAGTCGATACCGTACAGACCAACGCGTGTCGTCCGGTTCACGATAAAATCAACACCGAGGAGGCTGCCATGTGCATCCCACTTTCACCCGAGGTCGTCGAGACCCTCAAATCGCTTGATCGAATTCCGGATTCCCAAGCCGATATTCCACGCTCCATAGCCAATGAACTATTGACTCACGGGCTCGCATACGAGTCGCGCACCGGCGGCTCCATCAATATGACGTCAGCAGGCCGGATGTGGCTGAATCGGTGCGCCGATTATTAGGAAGCGCGCACGCGTCGATCGGACGAGATGGGAGTTTTGTCGCGTACAACACTCCATGGACAAGTGAGGCAATGATGAAAATCCAATCTACACGATGGTTTACGCTGAACCGGTATGCGCCTGTTCGCGACGGATGGTATGAAGTGCGACTGGTGAGCGGCGACACGGCGTTTGCGAAGTTTGGTGATGGCGAATGGACGGAAAAGCCGATGCTCGCCTTTACGCGTTGGCGAGGCTTGCGCTCCGATCCGGACAAGTCGGGCGACCAGGAGACGATTGCCGCGGATGCGACCGTAGCGAAAGGTGTCCGAGACGTGTGGAACGCATTCTTTCCCGGCGTGGGAGACGAGCAGCACACACCACTTGCCGCCGCGCACAGCGATCACACCCGACACACTGCGGCATCGTGACGGCCGGCTGGAAACGGAATTCGCCGGGTGCAGACGTGTGTTATCGGCACCCGGCGAGTCAACCGCAATTTGCACGATCGCGCGGCGCGTCGGAACGAGCCGCGCGCACACCCTACGGTCGCTTCTTGAATTGCGCTTTCGCGTCACCGAATGAGGCTTGTGTCTTTCCGACGACCTGCTCGACCGTACCCTGCATTCTGGTCGTTCGATTCCCCAGGATCCTGCCGATCATTTCCTTCAGTTTGCCTTTTGCTTCATCGATGCGGCCTTTCACTTGATCCGTGTTCATCACATTGCTCCTTGGCATGGGTCGCCTGTCTCACCGATACGAAACCACGAACCGATCGAAGCCTCGTATCGGGCGCTTTGGCGCGCGACAACCAAGGCACCCCGACACATGTTGTGCGCCGTCGTGATGGAAGTCGGTACGATGCCGTACTGCCGTACGCGAATCGGAGGCGGCAAGCCAGCGTATGCATGCGGGTGGCGATCGGATCGATCGCCGGCTTATGAGTGCGGATTCAACCCGTCGATGCAACGAATTGATGAAAGCGCTCAGCCGGTGTATCAAAGTCTAGTGTTTTCCGCGGACGCTCATTGAGCCGCCTGGCAACAGCGTTGAGCTTGGCCTGGGAATAGGCCGAGAGGTCGAGCCCCTTTGGGAGATATTGTCTGAGGAGCCCATTTGTGTTCTCGTTCGAGCCCCGTTGCCAAGGGCTTTGCGGATCACAAAAATAGATCTTGATGTCGGTGGACACGGTGAAGCGCGTGTGATCGGCCATCTCTTTGCCTCGGTCCCAGGTCAGTGATTTGTAGAGTTCCTGAGGAAGCTTGCCGGCGTGCCGAATCAACGCATTGATGACCGTTTCCGTATCCTTGCTGCCGACCTTCACTAGCATCACGAAGCGGCTCTGACGCTCGACGAGCGTGGCAATCTGACTGTTCGCGCTGCCGAACAGCAAATCGCCTTCCCAGTGGCCCGGTATCGCACGATCATCAACGGTCGCGGGGCGTTCACTAATCGGGACGGTGTCGCAGATTCTGCCGTGGTCGTCGGTCTTCATCGTGTGATGACGCGAACGACGCATAGCTCGCGAGCGCCGTAAATGCTCGAGCAATTCCTTTTTGAGTGCACCGCGAGCTTGTATATAGAGGCTGCGGTATATGGTTTCGTGCGACACCTGATAGTCCTTGTTGACCGCATACACGTGCTTAAGCCAACCGGCGATCTGCTCAGGTGACCACTGCAGCCCGAGCTTGCTTGCCACGACCTGGGCGAGTTCCCGGTTCCTGACGAGCTTGCAGACTTGGGGGCGACGGGCTCGCTCCCACGCAAGTTCGTCAGCATTGTTCGCCCGATAACCCTGCATACCGCCGTTCCGCTTGAGCTCGCGGCTAATGGTTGACGGAGCACGTGCGAGCCGAATCGCAATCGCGCGAATCGAATCGCCAGCAACCACTGAGCGCGAGATCTCCTCCCGCTCGGCAAGGGTCAGTGCCAAGCTCGAACGGCGCCGTTGCTTTGGCTGTATGCCGCCCGTTTCGGCCAGAATCCCTTGTACCGAGGAATGGTTCCGATCAAACAGCTGGGCGATCTGCTGCAGCGATTCGCCCCTGCGCCAGCGCTCCCACATTAACGCCTTCTGGCTGTCTGTATAGTAGATCCGCCGTCTCTGTTTCATTGCAACACTCCTTGCTGCTATGCAGCCTCAAGTGTGTTGCATCGACGGGTTGAATCCGCAAGAGATACTGGCCGGACACAGGCCTGTGCCGACAGCATCATCTTCACGCTCCGAAGCACAATGAGTGCGGCCTGCCAGCCCGCTGGCTGTCGTGGGTCGGCAAGCGCTTTTCACATGAGATCGCACCGTCATGGCATCCGTGCCTCGTGATCGTCGGCTCGGCGATTGTGGCGAACGGCGATGTGCTGCCCTACATGACGAGGTAGCGACGGGACTCGACACCGTTGACCCTGCACACCGCGGCAAGCGCAGATTGGAGCGTGCCTGTACCCAGTCAAATGCGTCGGCCCAGAGGCCCGCCAGTCTAGCCGCGAACTCGCTGGCCACGCTCCATCGCGATATGACGGCTGAACACCGGTCGGCCTCGTGGAAGCCATAAGGCGCCTTGCATCGCTCATCTCGCCCGATTGTCGGGACGCGAATAACGCCACTTGGTCGCATTGGAATTGATGCCGGCATCCTGCCGGATGCGCTTTTCGGACCGCTCGATGTCGGCGCGGTCGAAATCTTCCCGCTGCTTCTGTCGGGTCGCCTGATCGCGTTGATCAAGTGGTGTGCCTAAATGATGTTTCATGGATCCTCCTGATTGGAGCGTACCGTGTATCGATATCGACCACTGCCGCAAATGTGTGCAGACACAGAATGGGCGAGAAAAAGGGGGGAGTCGGTACGATGCCGTGCAGTGGTGGTTGGCGTCGCTTCAAATCGTCATGCAGATGCTTTCCGGCGATGTCCGCCATGACCCGCGTGCGCCCGGTACTTTGCCGGCCAGGCTCCGCGCCAGCGTTCGGCTACTTTGATATCGAAAGATTCGATGCACGTTCCGAACCGGGTGCATCGAGCACGTGTCCTGCATGAAGGAGAAGGGCGACTTGCGTCCGGCCACCCGGCACTTGCGTGCCGGCGGCATCGCACTGGACCGCTCGACGCTGGCGCGCAGCGCGCCACGGCGTCCGCCTGAGTCTTACGCATAGCGGCGCATAAGCGGCGTGGCCGAAATGCCGTGCAGCACGATCGACACGGCGATGATGGCCAGTACTTGCGGAACCAGCGGCAACAGTTGCGCGCGCGGCCCTTGCTCGAGGGACAGCATCAGGTAATACAGGGAACCCACGCCACGGATGCCGAACCAGCCGATCAGCCGGCGCTGGTGGCGCGACGCCCGGGAACCGATCAGCGCAAGCCAGGTAGCGGTCGGCCGGATGACGAGCAGCAGTGACGCAACCACGGCCGCGCCTGTCCAGGTGAGCATATCGGCCCAATAGCGGGAGACGAGCGCGCCAATCAGCAGGATCAGCACGGCTTCGGCGATGTGTTCCAGCTCGATCGTGAATCCCATGACCGATTCAGCGACGAAGGCATGAGCTTTGTCGGGGTTGGTGGAGGTGGCTTCGACATCCTCGCTGTCCACGACGCCGACCGTCTCCTTCGACGTCTTCCGGCCGCTCGTGCGATGCTCGACGCGTCGCATCGCGACGCCCGCAGCGAACACGGCCAGGAACCCGTAGCCGTGAACGGCGAGCGCCGCGCCATATGACAGCATGATCAGGCCCAGCGCGAAAAACCCTTCGAGGCCGAGCGCCTGTCCGTGACGGCTGCGCAGAAATGCGACGAGCCGGGCGGTGGCCAAGCCAAGCAACCAGCCGACGCCCACACCGGAGGCGATACCCCATGCAACGCCGCCGACCATGTTCCAGTGAAGCGCCGACGTCGTGCTGGAATCGCACAATAGCAGGCCGAGCACCGCGCACGGATAGGCCGTGCCGTCGTTGATCCCGCCTTCGCCAGACAACGAAAAGCGCACCAGTTCGACATCACCCGCGTCGCGCACGCCGACGTCATGAGCGAGCACGGGATCCGTCGGCGCGATCATCGCACCCAGCAGCACCGCGACGCCGAGACTCAAATGCAGCACCAGCATGCCAAGCGCGGCGATCGACGCGACGGTGAAGATCATCGCGACGACGCCAAGCCGCAGCGGCAGCATCCAGCGGCGATCGGCGGGCGGGACACGCAACCTCAGGCCGATCGCGAACAGCGAGATCAGCAAGCCGATTTCGGCAGCGATGCGCAAGCGCGTGACGTCATCAGGCAATGTCATCGCCAGGAAACCGATACCGGACGGCCCGATCAGAAAGCCGATGCCGAGATACACCATGGCCGCGCTCAGCGGCAAGCGCTTAAGCGACGATCCGATGAGTCCCATGAAAATCAGTAGGGCCCCGAAGATGAGGCATCCAATCGTTTCGGTCACTTTGAATGTCCTGCATGGATAACGTCGCGCTCGCCGCGCGTCGAGCGCAGGTCGCCATGCGGTGTCGTCGAGACTGCACGCGGCACGCGCGGGACGGCACACACCGGGATGGGCGTCGATGCCTCGCATTCGTCGCACGATATCGCGCTGGTCGTACCTAACCTGAGGCGGAATTTCGTGACCGATCAAGTAGTGAGTCTCGCGTCGATATTATCGGAATCCAGCCAGGCTCGACGGACCGTGGCAGGAGGTTGATAGCGATGCGCGCTATGAGGCCGGCGCTCGTTGTAGATCCGATCTTTCTCCGGTTGCTTGAGCGTACAAGTGGCCACTCGGCAGCTCAACCCCAGATAACCACATGCCTTGCGTTGCGAGAGACCCCGCCGAGTCAACTTGTTGCGCCAACGATAGAACGTCTGTTCCGAGATGTTGTGGCGCTTGCACCGATCCTTCACCGGCTCGTCCCGGTTCTCGGCCTCCCGCAAGTTGCGGATGATCTGCTCGTCGGTAAATCGCTTCTTCATCGAGTTCTCCTTGCCACCAGGATAAAAGAGAACTCACTTGCCAAATGCTACAAGAAACGGCTCAGGTCATACGCGCTATACGCTCGACGCGCGGGCTCAGTATGTCCGATGCCGGACGGTTTGTCGGTGCGGGTGACGAGCGGAACCGGAGCGGCCCCCGAGCGTGTGCGGACCGGCATGTCCGGCGCGTTGCGGCGAAACACGCGCGTTCCCGGCGGAATATTCGGATCGGGCCTATGCTGGCGTTGTGACCGGCGGCATTCCACGCTGGCGTGTCGCCGACACGCAGCGCGTCGAATCCGGGCCGGCCTCGTCCGGCACTCAGTTCCATGGAGGTGGATATGCGCAGCAGGTATCGAGAGCAGCATACGAACGGTGGCAAGAGCGAACGCAATGTCGACGAGGCGGTCGAGGGGACATTCCCCGCCAGCGATCCGCCATCGATCGGCGGTGTCACCAGGATGATTTCGCGCCCGGCCCATCGAAAGCATCACCGGAAGTCGCCGCACATCAAGCACCGTTAGTGCAGGTTGCGCGGCGCGCATGTCAAAGGCAGCCCGAACTTCGACGACGAGCATTGGCCGGTGATGATGCAATCACAGTGGGGATTGTCGCTTCACCAGTACTACAACCGGACTCCGTACTGGGTAGTCGGAAGGTAGCTAATCCGTCTCGTCGAGAGCGCGAACGTGTCGATGCTCCGGTTTCACGCCTTCGGGAGCGTCACGGACATTCGCGGTGCAGTAGCGACTAGAGTCGCTTCAGATCGGGAAGCAGGCGATCGAATTCGCGTTTGACCACCCCATAGCATTCGCACACGCGTTTTTCGAGCCCCGGGCGGTCCAGCACTTCGATATGGCCGTAGTTGTAGCGGATGAGGCCTGCGTCTTGCAGCTTCAATGCAGCTTCTGTCACGCCCGACCTGCGCACGCCCAGCATGTTGGCGATCAGCTCCTGCGTCATGCGCAACTGGTTCGAAGGCAGGCGGTCGAGGCTGAGCAGCAGCCAGCGGCAAAGTTGCTGGTCGATCGAGTGATGCCGGTTGCATACTGCGGTCTGAGCCATCTGCGTGATGAGCGCCTGGGTATAGCGCAACAACAGGCGTTGCATCGCATTGCCGCGCCGGAATTCTTCTTTCAGAATGCGCGCGTCGAGCCGGTAGGCCTGCCCCGCGCTTTGCACGACGGCGCGACTCGGCGTCGTTTCGCCGCCCATGAACAGCGACACGCCGATCATGCCCTCATGGCCGACGATCGCGATTTCAGCGGACGAGCCGTCCTCCATCACATACAGCAACGAAACGATCGACGTGGTCGGAAAAAAGACGTGATGAAGCTGGCCCCCCGACTCGTACAGCACTTTTCCCAACGGCATGTCGACAAGGGCCAGGTGAGCGGCGAGGTGAGCGCGTTCGTTTTCGGGCAGCGCGGCAAGCAGGTGATTTTCGGTAATGGGCGGGTTGTCCTGCATGCGAGGCTCCTGCGCGCGGCTGACGATGGTGAATCCGGCCGATATGGGCGCAGCAGAAATCGGCGGGACGAGACACCCATCATACTTTACCGATCCGACGACCGGACAGGATGGCGGCAATGCGTCCTTTTTTCTATGAGTTCGGAATGTCGTTCGAATGCGAACTTACCTTCAAAAAAATTATAGTGTTGGCACATGTCTCATCAAGGTGCGCGCAATCACGTGCGCCCGATACGGAACCGATATTTCACGGAGCGTTTGAAGGGAAATCGCGGTCGCCAGGCCTGCCCGGCGTCGACCGCGGAACGGTGTGCCGCGATGACTCGGGTGCGTCGGTACTCGGCGTCCAGGTGGGGAGGTAGGTCGAGGTGGTGGATCTAATCGAAGTGCGCGACGGCGATTGACCGACGGACGAGACGAACGTAGATAGATGACTACGCCGCTCGCCCGGCGCGTCTTGGCGAAAAGTCGAACTTGGTCGCACCGGTATCGGCAGATGCAGGCGTCACGAGAAACACGCGCTTCCCGGCCTTGAATACGTGATGCAACGGCAGGCGCGGATTGACCAGTTCGATGAATTCTGCGGCCGAGATGACGGGCATGAACGCGAACACGTAGCTTTTTCGATACGAACCGATAAAGAGTTCGCGATGGACGACCCTGAGGGCCGCAGCGGTCATGCTGGTGGCATCAAAGCGTCCCGCGGGCCGAGGATGATTCGGCATTCAGCCAGTAGCCATGCTTGCCGTAAAACTGATACAACGCAATCTCGTCGCTTCGGTAGAAGGGCTGTGAATCGTCGTATTCGGGACTGTGGCGAATCGAGTCGCGGTTGAGCGCGGTTGATACCGTTTCCGTGGCCCAGTTCACCCGGTCGAGCCAGTGCGTTGCGATCAGAATTTCCTTGTTGGTCAACCACCAGTTCCGCGTACTGATTGCGAGATAGCGGATCACCCAGGCTTCATCGTCGTAGACGAAGTCAGACACGTGGCCGATGCGTCCGGCCGTGGCTTCGAGCCGATAGCCCTTGACTCTGCTGGTGCCGTGCAGATGCGTATCCGTCGGCACATCGGCCGGCACATCGCGGGGCATTGTGAGGGAGGGGAGCGGATTTCCGGCCTCGAGTTCTCGCGACAGGGTGGCAGAACCGGACGTAGGGTATCCGGCCATGCCCCACCGGTTCGGGCCATCCCAGTAGCGCGGATAATGGTAGTAGCTCAGGTATTCGATCTCGTGTTGGCGGGATACGGGTTGGTGTGTGTCCAGATCCGGGCTGTCTCCCACTTGCTGGCGCGTGAGGTCGACATGCAGCGTGCTGGACCGGGAGTCGGTGTGCTTGATGCAGTAGGGCGAGATGAGCACCTGCCTCTCGTGCAGCCAGTCCTCCGTCTTGACGACGAGGTAACGGATGCACCAGTCGTTGTCGAAGTAGGCTTGATTGACGTGTCCGATGTCTCCGTCCTTTGCACGCACCGCACTTCCGTGTAATGCCTTGGTGCTTCGTAACATGATGTTCTCTTCAGATCGATGCGCGGCATGCCGATGATCCGGCTGAATCGCGAGCCGTGCGGTGGCGTCCAGTCACTCGCCCGCGGATGAAGGGCGATTCGTGCCGATCCCTTTCATTCACGCGGTTCGCAGTCTGGCGCGACGTCGTAACGGATAACCGGCATGCTTTACACGGTACCGGCAATGCGCAATCAACGCGGTACGAAAGCGTACAGAGTGCGTGCCAATCGATGCAGATCAGGGTGTCGAATCGACTCGAATGGAAAGGCCGATGCGTTTCAAGCGTTGGCGAGTTACGCGGATGTGACGTGAAGCCGAGGATGCAGGCATTCGACAATGCGAATTGGCTGCCGACGGCGAACTCGCAGTGCGGATTGTTGCTTCATCGTCGATTACAACGGGACGCCGTGCCTCGGCGGATAGACGCGGCCGTGTAGGCTCAACAGGTCGTTGGACCGACAGCCGCGTGTGTGAAGAAAAAACGGGTTCTCATGCTTACATGAACCAGATGAACGTATGCATCCACGATGTATCGTTCGGATCGGCCCTTATAGCTGGCATTGATCGCACAACGTCCGATTCTCAGATTGGCCAGCATGAACGGGCGGCCATCGGACGGCGTCTCCGGAACCGTATTTCCTTTCATACCCGTGATCGTCACCAGTACGTCGGACAAATATTCGTTCCCGCCTCGGGTGCGGCGGATGAAGGTGAGCACGAGAACGTAGCCGCGCATGGCCCCCTTGATGGCGATCGATTGATCCAGTCCAATGCCGCCTGACAAGTAGGACCTGATTGGCGCGCTGTATCGGAGGGAGGTTGCCGGGGGCTGCGGCTGGGGCGATTCCGACGAACATGGCGCTGAGAAGAAGCGCGAGCATTGAGGGCTCAGGGGTTTTCATGAGGGATCTCCTAGAGGATCAGGCGGGGGAGTCGAGGTGTGGGGGCACGGTCTGACTGACAGAGCAGGCCCGGCGCTCACAAATGCGGTTATTCGTGCCGCATGTCCGTTCGTGCCGGACGCTTGCTCTTCATTCGATTGCGTGCCGCTTGTTGTCGAAGGACCCGTTCGCATGCTCTGCGGACGGTTCCCTTCACCGTCGGGCGAAGAGGGGCCCCGTTACGCTATGTGTTTTTCGCTCCTACTGACAATCGATTGAAAGCAGCTCCTAAGATCGGCCATGGGCGCACTCGACGGCGGGCGTACCTGGACGGCGACATGCCGGTCGAACCGTCTTGCTGCGTGTCCACTCGGTCTCCGTTCGGGGGGCATGGCACCGCGTTCGACCGTTGCATCCAGCCGCGCTGGCGGTCAACGTTCGAGCGCATGAACCCGCAAATCGAATCGAACAGTCGTACAGAATCAGCGCCGCTTGATCCTCAAATTCGGGCGAATACTTCGTGAGAATTTGAAACCGGGTCTTGCGATCCTTCTACTCGGACCCTTTGTCCATACGTGGATCTGTACGCATTCGCCAATTGTTACGGTCGGTATTCGCGCACCCAGTTGCGAGTGCATACACCTCTGCATCCCACTGGCGGCCTAACTCGCCAACTTCGCGCACAGAAAGTCCCGCAGGGAATGCCTTTGGTTTTACGGATACGCGCGCCTTCGATGACGCGCTCGAACGTCCAGCGAACCCGCCTGCGGCCATTTTTTGTGATGGTTTCGATGTGCATGACGCGAGATACCTGTATAGCGAGTCGAGGTCGTAGACAAGCGTTTTATGTCCCAGCCTGAATCGCTGAATCACAGTGCAGCCGCGATCGATGCAACTGATGTTTGGTAGGCAACGCCGGGGAAAGCGGCGGCCTCCTTCGCAGTTGCGCGCTTGCCTTTGGATAGGTCCATGCTACGAACCCTCCTGTCTCAAAAGGTACGTTGATGCAATGCAGAAAAATTTGTGACGGGTTAGGAGATGAACTGCGAGCCGCGCGTGACCGAAGACGGCAAGCACGCGGCCTATCGTGGCTACGACGTCGAGATTGGGGCGATCAAGCGTGATCCGGATACAATGGTGGCTGTTGTAAATTTGACGCCATGCCCGCCAAAGCTCCCCGTCAAATTTAAACATTCGGTGCGCCGCTTCCTGCAATCTCAGTATCCGGCGCGTGCTACGATGACCACTGGCCGAGCAGGGGGCTGCAATGAATCTGGACGGATTCAAGCCATATCGCGGCTATTTCTATCGAGTCTCTGCAAAATTTGGCGACAATGGCCAGTGGTGCAGCACGATTGATGTTCTTCGGCGTCATTGGAACGGTACAACCGAAACCGTGATTTCGCAGATGAATGTGCCTGGCATGTTCATTTCTGAGAGCCTAGCCCTCGACGCCTCTAACGCCTACTGCCACTTGCTCATCGACGAGGGAAGTTTCGGGGATGAGTAGTCTCAAGACACCCTCCTGAATTCGGCGACCCAGACCCACGGATTTGCGTCCCTGCTATCGCCCCGCGCGGCGGTCAGCCTGTCCCACAGTCACTGATACGACTCGCGCGCCGTCTGAGTGCCTTCGCCGTTATCGTACTGGTACGCTCCAGCGAACGTGCCTTAGTCCTCCACTTCATCCTCGCTGATGTCCTGCAGGTGCTTGACCACACGCCGGCGATCTCAAGCGTATTTCATTCATGCTAGGCTCCTTCCAAGTAGCGGAGGTTGTCATGCAGCGCACGATCAAGTACCGCGGATTTGAAATTGATATCCAACTGATCGCATCCGCTCCAGATATGTTCGATGTCACGTTCCAGATAAAGGGGCGCGACAATCTCGGCATACTTGGCGCGCATGGGCATCGGATACCGCTTCGAAACGGCCCATTTACCCGACGCTGGGCATACCTTGTTGCCGAGATCGCTGGGCAGGCAGCGATTGACGTTCTGCTCGGCCCCGCTGATTGATTGCATGTGCGTCCCAGCGGAAAGTGGTGGCCATCGTTTCGTCGGCTGCTGCGATGTGCCCGGCGTCTATCAGGTGCGCGGCTACCCGCCCCCCAACCTGACCATACCGCGTCCGACCGTCGATTCGCCGTCAAGCGCGAATGAGATTCACGGTCACGAAAGTTTGTCAGATCGATGCGCGCGACTATACTTCGATCGTCTGACGAAATTGGGCCAATCTTTGGGGCTGAGTTCGACCCAACACATGCGGGGCCAGACGTACAGCGGTGCCGCGGTGAGTCGACGTTGACGTATTGAACCAACATCGCTGCAAGCGTGGAGCGGCCGGAATCGTCCAACTGTCCTAAGCAATCGTGTATCTGCGGCCCGACCCGTCACCGTGAGGCTTCGACCGACCCCACGCCGCCAATCGGCTCGATACGAATGCGATCGCGCTGGGCGGGATCGATGCGTCCCTATCCGTGTTCGGCGCACTTTTTGTCGGCGCAACACTTGAGATCCGTTCGATTCAGCGGCAACCGTTACCGGGATTGCGGGGAGAACCTGGCATGCGTTTTCAATCTAGGCTTCACCACGGACAGGGGGAGGCACGATCTGGGCCTCACGCCGGGGCTTACATGGAACCGCACTGGCTGCCCAGGCGCGTGCGCTCCGGCAGACACGGTGCGATGACGCCTGCAAAGGCGAAACCGTTGCCCTCGACCCACCACTGGCACCGTCAAGGGTCCTGCGTGAGCGCGCAGAGCGATTCGGTCAATCGTCGCGTCCTCGTGATCAACGACAACGTTGCGGCGCACCAGAATTTCCGCAAGATCCTCGCTCGCCCACTGGACGGCGAAACTGCGCTGGCCGCAACCCGGGCGCCGTTGTTCGGCGAGGTTCCAGCCGGTCGAGCGGCGTTTCAGATCGATTGCGCCTATCAGGGCCGGGACGCGCTGGAGCGGGTCGTGCGTGCGCTGGAGGAGGACAAACCCTATGCGATGGCCTTTGTCGACACGCACATGCTGCACGGTTGGGACTGCCTTCAGACCATCGAGCGACTCTGGCAAGTGGATCCGAAGCTGCAGTTTGCCCTATGCAGCCCGCATTCCGATACCCCTTGGGGCACCCTGGCCAGGCGCCTGGGCGCAGACGACCGGCTGCTCATTCTCAAGAAGCCATTGAACAACATCGAGGTCCGTCAGACGGCCAGCGTGCTGACCACGAAGTGGCAGATGACGAAAGAGGCGGCCTTCAAGACGGGCGACCTGGAAGAGCTCGTCGAGGAAAGAATCAATGCGCTTGCCGAAGCCAACGTCATCGTCCAGAACAGTCCGGTCATTCTTTACCGTCTGCGCGGCGTGCCGTCGTTTCCGCTCATCTACATATCGCATGACATCGCCAGGTTCGGCCACGACCGCGCTACCTTGCTCGCTTCGCCAGTCTGGGCCAACGAGCTTGTCGCGCAGGACGACCAGGCCAGAGTCGATGCGGCGCTGGCGCGAATACTGGACAAGGACACCGAAGGCGTCTCGATCGAGTTCCGCTTGCGCACTGGCGACGGCGCTTACCGTTGTGTCGAGAATCGCTATGTTCCGGTTCGCGACAAGGATGGACGGCTAATCGAAGTCGAAGGGATCATCATCGACATTGCCGAGCGCAAGGCGGCGGAGGAAAAGATCGCGCGGCTCGCTCATACCGACGCGCTCACGGGAACGGCGAATCGTGCCGGCTTCCTCGCGCGGGTGCGCCACGCTTTCGCCGCGGCCCGACATGGCACCATGCCGTTTGCGATCTTGTTTGTCGCTCTCGACCGCTTCAGGCCGGTCAACGACAGGCTGGGTTATCCGATCGGCGACCCGTTGCTTCGGGAGGTGGCGGAGCGCCTCGGGAATTGCGTTCAGGAAAGCGACCTGGTTGCACGGTTGGGCGGCGATGCGTTTGCCGTGGTGCAGGGCGAGATCATCGAGCCGGCGGACGCCGGGGCACTGGCTGCGAAGCTCCAGGCGGCGCTGGCGGCTCCCTATCTGCTTGATGGTAACGATGTGCGGATTTCGGTGAGCATCGGCATCCGGGCGTACGTCCAGGGCGACAGTGGAGCAGACGCCATGCTGATGCAGACCGATTTGGCGCTCCACCGCGCGAAGCATCACGGCGGCAACCGGTACCGCTTTCATTCCGACGAACTGGACCACGAAGTACGCGAACGTGTCGCACTCGCCGACAACTTGAAAGGAGCGATGGATCGCGGCGAGCTGGAACTCCAGTACCAACCCGAGGTTGAGTTGTCCTCCGGAAACATTCTCGGAATGGAAGGGCTGGTTCGCTGGCATCACCCGACGCGAGGCCTCATTGCTCCCGGTGTGTTCATTCCGATCGCCGAGAGGGAAGGCTCCATGGCAGCGCTTGGTCGCTGGGTGCTGGATCAGGCGTGCCGGCAAATGAGAGCGTGGCGCGACGAGGGGGTGGCCCCGCTGATGATCGCGATCAATCTGTCTCTCTTCGAGCTCTGGAGTGCTCAAACGTTCGTGCGCGATGTCGCTGAAGCTGCCGCGAAGTGGCACCTTGCCCCCTCCGATCTGGAATTCGACGTGACCGAGGCGACACTGGCCAGGCTGTCGTGGGCACAAAGCGACATACTCCCGCAGCTGCATGCGCTCGGCGCGAAGCTTGCCATCGATGATTTCGGTAGCAATTACGCGTCATTTGAGTATGTCAAGGCTTATCGCGTGAACCATCTCAAGATCGCGCGATCCCTTATCCACCGGTCAACCAGCGATCCAGAGAGTGCGGCGACGATACATGCCATCGTCACCTTTGCGCACAGTATCGGGATCGGAGTCATTGCCCAAGGCGTGGAGACGGAGCAACAGCGTGCGCTGCTGGCTGCGACGAATCGGGCGACAAGTGCGCAAGGCTTCCGTTTCAGCGAAGCGGTGGGGGCCGCTCGCGCCAGCGAACTCCTGCGCCAAGGCCACATCGCGCCATGCGCGGCGCCTTGTCCGGAAGGGTAGGCATTCGATGGTCGCGGCTGCACGTTTCGCACGGGTACCCGTTGACAAGAATCGAAAACCGATACGCATAGCGAATCGATGGTGCTGGAGCCGACTGGCTGGTTCGGCCGGTTCGGGTCGTCAAGCGACACCCGCGGCAATCCGCGAAGAATTGCTTGCATTGACGTCCCGATTGCCGGAAAAGAAGAAGGGGCGTCGCGAAGCCGCCGATCCTGATGTGCGATCGCTCACGTCCTGCCAGGTTCGAGCAGGTTCTTCAGCGCAGCCAGCTGTTCCTTCTGCATGTTCAGCAATTCAGTCCATTGCTCCTCGCGCAACCCGTCCAATTTTTCATGGAGCAACATGATCTCGAGTTCGGCCTTCAGATTGATTTCATAATCGTGTTCGGCCGACACCCGATCCTTGTATGACTGCCGGTTCTGGGCCATCAGGATAATGGGCGCCTGGATTGCTGCCAGCATCGACAGAAACAGGTTGAGCAGGATATACGGGTAAGGGTCGAAGGCCTTGCTGTACGTTGCCAGAATCAGCGAATTCAGGCTGACCCAGACGACCATGACCACAATAAAGCACGTGATGAATATCCACGACCCACCGAAGGCCGCAACGGCATCCGCTGCGCGCTGGCCGCGCGTTGCCGTTGCATCGAGCGTTTGCGTGGAGTCTCTCGCTATGTGCTTTCGTTCCGCGATGAGGCGTGCAACATTTTTCGTGCGCTCGTCCAACGATTCATAGGGTATGCCGAAGAATTTTTCGGCAAGCTCGGCAGGTTTGTGCATGTCGCCCTCCGCGCGGTCGCACAATCCGGACGGAATGGAACCGCAATAACGTCATGGAAAAATGTTGCCGGCGCAGCAATCGGAAAGCACGGAAACCGAACGAGACCGAACGGCGTTCTGTCCCGGTTCCGTTGCCATTCGGCTCAGCGGACAACGTCCCGTGCGATTCCGCACGCTACCGGAATCGGAGCGGTATGAACAGGCTGACGCCCGGCGCGGGCTGAGGGGCATAAACGACTGGGGGCGGCGCGTACACATAGTCCTGGGAGTCCTAGTAGTCGCCGCGACGGTAGACATTGTCCGGATGTTGATAGGCATGCCGATCGCGGTGATCCCATCGGTGTCCATGGTGCGGCCGGTACCCGTTGTCCATGCGGTGCTGCTGTAGCTGGCTTTGATCATGCTGATAGCCGTCATACGGGCCATGCTGCTGACCGTCGTAGTCGCCGTAGTCCGCGCCGAGCGCCGACGCCATGGACATGCCGCCAATCGCCAAGGCCGGGCCAACCGCCGTCATGCTTCTGGTCATCATCGAGCCGACCGACGCGACGCGTACATCTGGAGTTTTCATGATGTTCTCCTGTCTGAGATCTGGAGCGCCGAACGTGGGCACCGGTCCGCTTCCCGCTGCGGGTGTCTCGCGATCACCCCTTCCTCGCGGAGTGTCGATGGTCAGTCCGGAAAATCAGATCGGCATTCCTCTTCTGGGCATCGGACATGCTGTCGTATAACATCTGAAACGCAGGGGTGAGCCTTCTGATGCCGTCCGCATGAACGTCGGCAACCTGGCCATAGGACTTGAGGTCGTCGACCGCGCTCATGGTGTTGGCATGACTCGTTCTCGCCCGTCTGAGCGCGTCCATCGTGCCCGCATTGTCGCGCATGACCCGCGCGGCCTTGTGCCAAAGTTCTTCTTGCGCCGCGGTGATCTGAGCCTGTCGTGAAGGTCATTGATGCGCGTATCGATTCGATCGTGGTGCCTGTGCTGCAAAGGCAAGCAGCCATGTGCCCTTGTCACTGCATTCCCCTTACGCTGCAACGGCCGTCAAGTTGTGGCTCAGGGCCGAGCGCGCTTGCCGTGCCGGTCGAGACAAGGCATGCCTTGACCATATCCCGGATCGAAGTAGCATAGTGATCGGCACCGATCGCACTCTGGAGATCCTTGCTCCACTGATCGGTATCGCCTGCCGGCCAGAGACCAACGACGATCAACGCGTCCGGCAGGCGTTGTCGTACACGTCGCAACAGGTAACGGAGGTGGGACGGGATTCCATCGATACCTAGATAAAAAATACACACCACGGTCACCTCGGTGACGTCCAAACCGCCGATCCGGACGCGCGAGGCTGCGTCATAGCTGACCACCCGGCAATCGAGATCGTGCTTGCCGAGAAGCTGGACGAGCATGGCCGATGCCAACTCGTCGAGCGGTCCCCGGCCGGCTATGCAAAGAATCTGTTTGCCGGCGCGCGGAACCGGGGGACCTTCGATGCTGGGCGAAACAGCATGTGGCGCGGGTTCGCACGATACCTTTTGTCCGCCAGCGGCTGGCGCCAGCGCGCCCCGGTTGCCCGCCGCTGCGTTGGTACCCGGATCGGTGTCCGCGAAGCCTTCCAGACCCTCGATGATGTCGTTGACGGTGGTCTCGATTCGCGCCAGTTGTGCCGGCGATACGCCGCCACGCGAGACGTCGTCGGCCGCAAGCTGCAAACCCTTGAGGACGATTTCATCGTAATAGGAGGAGAGCGGCCGGTCGCGAAGCAGTACCCCGGCTTGCTCTACTGCATCGTCCGGGTCGCCGGCGAGCGCTCGCTGATAAAAGTTTTCGACTGGCGTCAGCGCTGGCTGGTCGCCAAGCAGCACGTCGAGAAATTCGAGCCGCGTAACGTGGCGACCGAGGACCAGCAGGCAAAGTGTCAGCGGAGTGGACAGGATGAGCCCGATCGGCCCCCATATCCAGCTCCAAAAAATCGCAGCGACGACGACCGAAAACGGGGAAAGGCCGGTGCTATGGCCGTACAGCAGCGGCTCGACGACCTGACCGACCAGCAACTCGACGATCAGGAAAAGCACCAGCGACCAGATCGCCATCGACCACTCCGGACTGACGGCCGCGGCGAGCGCGGTAGCCAGAATGGCGGAGATCCAGATTCCGACGTCGGGAACAAGACGCAACAGCGCGGCCAGAATCCCCCCCACAGCACTGGGCCCGGTACGCCAATAATGGACAGCCCGATCCCGATCCCGATTACGATGCCCACGCCTGCGTTTACGCCGAGTTGCGAAACGAAATATCGGCTGAGGCGCCGTGCGGCCTCGTCCATTGCGGTGGTGGTCCGATGCAGATCTCTCGAGCCAAACAACCGGATAGTGCGATCCCGAAGATCATCACGTTGCAACAGAATGACGATGGTGACGATAAATACGATGAAGGCCGTCTCAAGCGGACTGACGACGGGAGACAGTATGCGCCGTGCAAGCTGGAATGGTGTCTGGGCTGGCTCGCGCACCTCGACGGGAAGCGCCATAGGCGGTTGGGAGCCGGCGGATGATGAAGCAGATTCGCGTATCGCTTTCGGCGGGTCAACGGTTGCCCGTTGAAGCGCCTGGCCAGCAGCACTTGCCAGCCGGTTCAATTTTTCAACCGTGAGTCCATGCACGGCATCGATCTTTTTGTCGATACTCGCCTGATAACGGGGGATATCAACAGCGAGATCCGTGATCTGGGCGGCGATCACTGCCCCGATCACGACGATCACCGAGAGCGACATCGTCACCGCAAGGAGAACCGAGACCACATGGCCAAGCCTGATGCGGCCAAGAAGATTGGCCAGCGGAGCGACCAGGAAGCTGAGCAGAATCGCTAGCGTGACCGGGATCAGGATCTCGCGCGCGAAATAGAGCGCAGCGACGACCGTGACGCCAACGGCGAGCGTAATCAAGCCCTCCACGCCTGGTGTCTCAGGAGGCTTGATGCGCGCCGATGGTCTCGCGGGGCGCGACTCCTTGAAATCGAACATGACGGCTAATGCCCGCGATATAGTCCATTCCGGTGGGTGCTTTCGGACCGGTGCGAATGCACCCCATGCAGGCCGAAAATCGAAGCGTACGGCATACGTTGCTCGCAGCCTGGCTTGAAGTCGGTACGGTGCCGTACCCGCTTCGGGCAGTGCCACTTCTCGTTAGTCCCGCGGCACGATGGGGCACCCGGGAGCCGTGCTCGACGGCTGGCCGGTTGCGGAGCCCCGCAATCTGTGGCCGGGCTGGGTCGGGTTTAGTTGCCGTGCGGCATTCGCGTGCCCGGTGAAGATACTGAACGATGCAGCGATGCTTCGTGCATCGCGGAGCCCGGTGAGTGGGTACGGGAGGAAACAGTCTTCGGAACGCGTTTCGTGACGCCCCGTCGTTCACACGCGCGATCCGGGTACGGCAGCGTACCGATTTGCCCGGCGATCGGGCGCACGTTCGGATCAAGCGCCGGGGTCCCAGTGGCCAGAGCGCGCAGGACGACTCGGGATGCAACGCGTTACATCGCTTACGGCCGGGCCGTCGTCACCGAAACGGAACGCCACCGTGAATGCCACCACACGGGTTCTATGCGCCGCGCTTGTCGCCGCGGCATTCGCTGTCGGCGCGTGGGACAACCTGTACCCCCGCGGTCCTCCTCTTCATCATCGCCGTCGTCATCGCGCTGTCCGTGCGGGGCGCCAACGTGTGGGAAAAATTCGTGATCCTGCGGATCGGAAAGCGGCAGAGCGTCGAGGGTGCCGGTTTTTTCATGCGCATCACGATCCCCGACAATGTAGACGCGGCCACCGAAGAACGCATTCAAACCACCTCCTTCAACACCGAACAAGCGCCGACCAAGGACACGTGCCCGTCAATGTCGACGCCGCCATCTTCTGGCACGTCCATGACGCGCAGAAGGCCACGCTCGCCATTACCGACTACCGGCAAGCCATCGAGCGCGTTGCGCAAGCCTCGGTGCGAAAGATGATCGGGGCGTCGATGTCAGCCTCGCTGTTGTCGGATCGCAAGACGGTCGGCATGCACCTGCGCGACAAGATCGGTAGAATGATCGCGGATTGGAGCGTGCCTGTCCAACCGGGGCATGTGGTACGGATGACTAGCACGGCGGACCTATCAGGTTCGCGCAAACTGCCATGAGAAAAATCCTCCTCAATGCACTGGCCGCATTCTTTGCGGGCGGAGTCTGGCTTGCCCCCGCGCCGAGCCACGCGTATGCGCTAGACGCTCAGTTCGACTGTAAAACCAATGCGCACGCGTTCATCGTGCGCCTGTTGAATCACGGCTATATCGATCGCGATCCGATGCGGGTCGAAGAGAATTCGATCAACGCATTCCGGCCTACAAGGGACGCCGCGCTCACGGTGTTCGGCTTCAACGTCTATGCCGTTTTCGCCTATGAGCAGTATGACGCGCTGTTCAGGCAAGGAAGCGGCCACCCTCTGCCGGGCTCGATTTACGGCGTCGTCGTCAAGGCGCCGATCGAGTCGGTCGAGGAGCATTCTCGGCTTGCGGGCAGCAAGGCCGTCGCGCATCAGGTCATTCCGTTCATTCTCACCGCCATCGTCTGCGCAAGGCCCTGAGACTAGCGCCGCACAAGCCGCGCTAACGGTGCTTGATGTCACGTGGGGAAACGCTTGACGGCGATTGCATGGAGCACCCGTCCGTCACGCGCGGGGTCGCCGCAACTGCGCTGAAACTTTAGATCGCAAACTCGGCCATCGTCGTCGAGCGAAACGCGCACCAGAACACGCCGGTGGGTCGTGGGACGGTGCAGATCGCACAACCATCGACCTTGGCGAGCCTCAAAAAGCGGCTGGAACCATTGTCGGTGGATGAGAAGCATTTCCTCGCAGACTGAGCGGAAAGCCATTCAAACGCGGTGGCTCCGTCCATCGGTCGCATGTGGACCGGCAACGACCTCAGCATTTCGGCATTCGCTCCCCCGACAACGACAAGGTCGGGGTATCGTGCGTCGAGTATTTTGCTCGGAATGGCTTTGGCGGCATGACCGCGAATATGCGGTCGGTACCGGTGCTCATGGGGACTTCAAGTTCAGCCCGAACAACGCCAGGATATGGAACAAGATGTGTGCGAACAAACTCGACCAGGACTTCAAAACCTACGGGGAGTTCGCGCTCGAATGCATCAAGGCCGCAAGCAATTGAGTGTTCGGGGAGGTTGCCGGCGCAAGACCGGCCTCTACGGTCGCGGCCTTGTGCTATCGATGCTATGGATAATTGAATTGGCGTTACTCGCCCAACGCGAACAAGGTCGCTTGGAGTATTGCGGGCTCTGAAGGCAGCGGCACGATATGAATTCCGCGAACCTCCGCTACGTCGGTCACGACTTGCGTGATGTGATGTGTCGTGTTGACCTGACGCCAGATCTGCGGATTACCCGGGTTGGTACCGTCAGTGGCGTTATCGGAGATGTATCGGTCCGCCAGCGAAAAGTCAGGTCCGGCAAATTGACCGCTGGCGACGATCTTTTGGCAGACGTCGGCCATGATGCGCGAATCGCCACCACCTTTACCGCCGCGTACGATTAGCCAGTCGGTCGGGGTCGTAGTCCAGTCGCGACTTGTACACAATGCCTTCCCCGGCTACCGCCCAGCGACGAACGGCATCGGCATCGTCGCTGATGCGATTGCCCGTGACTGCCACGGTGCGCTCGCCGCTGGGCGGGGTAAAGCGCCAGCGTTCATGGAGCTGCTCGCTCCAGACGTATCGAAGGCAATTGTGTCGCCGCAGGTCATCAACTTTGGCCGGTGCGCCATGCCGTTTCAGGTATGGCGGCGCGGCGCACAATGCCCGCCGGTTGTTGTCGACCAGCTTCAAGGCCAGCAGAGACGAATCCGGTAGCGCTCCGTAGCGCACGACGGCATCCAACGGCTGGCGGATGAGGTCGGCCGCGCGGTCGCTCATTTTGAGGTGCAGCGACAAACCCGGGTGTTGGTGTTGAAATTCATCCAGCCACGGCAACAGCAGGTTTCGCCCAAAGTCAGACGGGGCGGACAACCGCAGCGGCCCGGTCAGGCCAGGCCGTGAGCGGAGCGGACCTGCCGCATGATAAGGCCCTTTTAATCTGGCTCGAGCGAGGTGGGAGCGCACGAGATCACTTACATCCATTGGTGCTGGTGGGGCTGAGGCCGAAATTGGTGCTGGTGGGGCTGAGGCCGAAAACAGGCTTATTTGTCGGGCATTTATTTTTACACCAAAAACTTCCTTAGTTTATCGCTTGTTTTTTCCATTCGAGGAAACTCCATCTATTTAGGGGGCGTTTTTTATCGCGTCATTCGCCTCAGTCTACACTATACGTCCTATGCCCGATTCGACAAATCGAGGCGATAACTCTGCGCGATCTCCCTTCGCAGCAGCGAGACTGGACTATGCGGATGAACAATTGCCGATTGAGCGGAATCCGCACATTAATGGAGTGCATCATGGGTGTTTTGTTTTGGGCTGGCAGAGGGCTGACGAAGCTTGATGAAGCAGCGTTAAAGGAGTTTAAGGGCCGTGATTACGTGTCGGAGGACCTGATGGTCGTGGAAGGCAATCCGGAAGTCCCGCAACTGGCTGAAGGCGTTGAGGTTGGCGCCACCTACCGGCTTGCTGAAGTCTTCTTCTTCTCATTTCCTCACTGGCGCGTTTGCCGTGACTGGGTCATAAAATTGGCGGCCATGGTTGGCTGCACTAACGAACTCCTGAATACAGGTGGTACTGTCGCTTTCAAAGATTTCTTCATGTGGATGCAGGAGGGAACGGTTGGCCCGAAGGCTTCGGCGAAGCTGGCGGCAGAGTTTGCGGAATGGGAAGAGCGCGCGAAGACGTTCGCCGACCAGGAATTCTATGAAATCTTCACGAACATGAGTGCAATGTTCGCCTGGGTGGCGGAGGATGGTTTGATTTCCCTTCATAGCGCGTAACCACTACGCGAACTGCATATCGCTTTGCAAGGGGAGAGCACGGGGCAGGTAGGCACCTTACGAGCGGCAACCCTGACAAACTCGCACGCCCTCAATAGCGAATTTGAAAACTGGCGAGCGCGGCACGATGCCGCGCTCGCTTTTTTCGATCTAGAGTTCAGACGCGGACCAGACTCCCGGCAACGCCGCAGCCGAAACAGCGAGGTCAACGTCCAGCGGGTAGTGCCTGAGCAGGCGTTCCGCGACTGATTGAACGTTGCTGTGGCAATCTACATGGTTGGCGGAAGCAAGCACCTGAAGGAGCACGCGGGTATCGATGACGGCCTTCGTGCGCTCATATGGAGTTGTCATCCTCGGCTCCGGCAAGCAGCTGCTTGGTGACGTCAACGTATGCAGCCACTTGGTTGATTGCACACCAGCGCTTCCACACATAGTCCGCATTATCTGACCAGCCAGGCTCCCCGATGAGTTGATAAATTCGGCCGGAGCGAGTCTCACCACGTAAGCCGAGATGGTCGAACGTAACGACTTCGGAGCTGACGCGTCCCGTGAGATCTCGGTTGTCTGCGCCGACAAAATGTCGAGTCCCGTCCGATGTTTCCATGATTCTCCAACGCGATAACGTGACCCCAGGTTCCTCACTCACTGGGGCGATTCTCCAAATAGTCATGAGCGTCTCCTGTTCACCAATGAGGGCCTGGCGGGAAGATGTCGACTCTCACCTTGGCGGCCCGTCGATACTGCGCTGTCATTCATGGTATTCGAGTTTGCGTCGAATTAAAGTTAAAAACTAGACTATTTTATCGGTGATTTTCATGGACGGAATATGCTTTATATTTACACGAGTGGTCGACTTATTGTTTTTTGGGGGTGATGTGATTGCCAGTAACGCCATACCGCGAGGACTGTTTATGCTTTATATGGCGGACGAGTTATGCTTAACGGCACAGAAGTTGTGCCGTTGAGCATGAGTTGTTCACCTGGACACGTTATGCTTTATTCCCCGATCGGCCACGTTTTGCTTTATCGGGAATCGGCTGTATGTTCGAAAGTTTGTTTCGCGGTGCAACCGACCGCGATTGGACGCAAAAAAGCCGACCCACCGGGTCGGCTTTTTCGTTTCTGATATATACCAGCATGCTTGGCTCAGTCCGAGGGCCTCCTGACCCTTCTGACGTCAGTCTATGGCACCTCGGATGCCGGTCATGACTTCATCGGGCATCCGGGCGAAACGACTGCTCCGGTGCCCTTGAAGTACTGGCGGGGCTAGATAGCCTCTACCGCGCTGCCCAATAAAGAGGTACCTTGCAGCCTACTCTCTGTAGGACGTCGCAAACATTGTCACGGGAATGCGCTGCAGCTGCGTTGAACATTCTGGGACGCCAACGTGCCGATCGCGACTGCGCAGTGCCGCCACTGCGGCATAGAGGGTCGCGCAACGGGAAGGCTTATAAGGGCCGCGCATTCCAGTATGATGGAGTGCGCTCATCGAAGTCTTCGAGATCTCACGTTCCCCGTTTAACAGCATCCCTCAATTCTCGCCACGCTTGCTCGACAGCCTCGGTCGCACTGACGTTACTAAGAATGTATTCCTCGTTAAGGCCGGACGCCGACTTCAGCGTGAGTTGCGCATACTCCATCACTGGGATGGAATAGTTGTCTTTGTACCGTCTGTCCGGTGAACCATCCTTATTGGTTTTTGCCCATGTGGTTCCAACCTGCCTCGCATCTTCGGGAACGGCTTTCTCCTCATGGAAATTGATGCGCTCGACCTTCAGCTCCACATCGCCGAATTCGATGAGTGCATAGTTGGTCGTGGATGCGTGGTAGACGATGAAGCCGGGGCAGATGTAGATGTCGCCGCCGTTGGCGTTCTCGAGATATGGCAACGGCATCTGCGTTTCGATAACACCGCATTGGCGAGCGCCAAATTTTACGGGCTTCAGGTCTACGGCGCGCGACGCCATCGTGCGTTCTGCGACTCGATTGGTTGAACGATATGCAACGTTGTCCCATATGCGCTTCGATCGGGTGCACGACGTGAAGTCGTCAGCGAACCGGGAAAACGCCTTCGCTATGCCGTCGGGCACCTCAAATTGGGTATGTAGGCGAGACAATTCGAGCTGAGTCTCGAGTTCTTGCCGAGCGGCCCGACTCTCCTCGGCTTTTGCTTGCATCTGAGCAAAGCGCTGCCTCATGATTCGGCGCAGTAGCCATCCATCGGCCCAGCTTCGGTATATTCTCGTATCCTGTTCCGATATCTTCTTTGCTTCACCCAGATCATGCTCGATGGCAGAAAACTGCTGCTGGGCGGTTTCGAGTGTTGCCTTGAAGGCGGCTAGACCGGAACTCGTCAGAACCCCCGAGCCGGCACTCTTGATGTCCTGCATAGGCGGGACAGCTTTGTCGAATGGCGAGGGTTCAGGCGACGGTGCCGGAGTTGGCGGAGAGCCGCCCGCGGCCGGAGGCACAAAGGGTAGGGGCGTGTGTTGAGGGGCAGGTATGGGGCCGGAGCCTACGGGTTGACGGAACGGCAGACCAGTGCCCGGAGCACTTATCGACAACTCGCCTTCATTTCGACTGCCCGTGATTCGAACCGGCCCCACGCCGACCGAAGTCGTGATTCCGCTCGGAGATAGCGTCAGTCGTATCCCTGGAATCGGACTGAAACTCGTTCTGAAGCGCCATGTCATTGTCTGGTCCCCCGTATCGATGTGTTTGGGGTGATATTACATATGCTGTGCGTTTATCGCGACTAGCTACCTGTGGCTGCTCTGCTTAAGTGTTGAGTAGAGCCGGATGACCATCGCCTCTGTGTTTTACGGTCAAATCCTGGTCCGGCTCTGTCGCCGATATGGATAATGAGCGCCAATCACCGTACACCGTGCTTGGCCACCAGCCTATCGATAAATTCGGCGACGCGTTGTTGAGCGTTGGGACCCACTTTGCGCTCCTCTAGGTCGACATCCAAGAACTCATGGTCGCCAAAGCGATAGAAGACCTCGTATCCGATCAGCCGTAGTCGACGATCCTCCGCTACCATCTCGGCGTAGCGCTGTGTGTTCGCGATGAACCGATCCGGTGCGTGTGGATCCGACGCCGCATAATGATGGCGGCCGTCAATCTCAATCACGATGCGCACGCCTTGTTCGAGCATCAGCAAAAAATCCATCCGCTGACGTGCAAGGACCTGTTCGTCGCCGCGTTGGTGCTGAGTGTACGGATCGTAGTGTAGATAGACCTGCGGTATGAGCGCCGGTAGTCGTTCGCCGAGTGAAACGCCAAGGATCAGGCAATTGACTGTAGCAGGAAGGTTTCCTCGGAATACGCAAAGCTTATTGGCAAAGCGAGCTTCGGTACTTGAGCATGCCGTCCGATCCGGCTATGTATGCGATCAACTGTTTTTTTCGCGCACAGACTCAGTCGAGAACTGTACCCGTGGACGACATTCAGTGAGGTTGTCGTAAAACCTAACGGGGCCGAATTTTGGTTCGTCGCGGATTAGCGGGGGAACGCGGCGCGGATCTTGAGGAAGAAGTATTCCTCGTCGCAGTACCCGTAAGCCCGGCGCTCAATGACCTTGATGGTGTTGTTGATGCCGTCGACGACGCGGGTATTGAGTTGATGGTGGCAGCGAGCGAGAACTCCGTGCCAGTATCCCTGCAGAGGCGGCGGGGACAGCTCGATATCGAGCGCCTTCAGTTGTTGGTGGATATCGTGTGAATGCGTGATGCTGGTCAGCAGCAGTCAAGGCAACTGGCGCCAGAGAGAATCGGAATGGCGCCAGCGGGTCGGTTTCAGGCGGGCATCGGCTCGCTGCCGAAGGCTTCGAGTTCGCGCGCTAGTGACTGCGCGGCCAGTTCAACCAGTGCGCGGCCTTTTTCGCGCGTGGCCAGGCCGGGATCGGAACCGATGCGTCCGTCAGGGAAGCGGGCGCGGAAGTCGAGTGCTTCGCGGATCGGGCCGGTGTTGGCGATCTGCGGCGCGTAGTTGGCCGACTTGATCGAATCGGGGAAGGCCCACTGTGTAATCGCAATCTCGGACGGGGTGGCATGCGTGCCGTGGCCCGTCGGGAACTGGTCCCGCGCCAGTTCGCCCACGCCTTCAAGATCCCACCAGTTGCAAAGCTTCAGCGCGAAGCCCGCACGGCGACGCGCAAAGCTGGCTTCGGCATAAAGCTCGGAGAACGCGGCATCGATCGATGAGATATTGCCGCCGTGACCATTGAGGAACAGGATTTTCTCGAAACCGTGTGCCACCAGCGAGCGGGTCCAGTCGCCGATCGCGGCAATGAATGTGGACGGGCGCAGCGAGATGGTGCCAGGAAAGCCAAGGTGATGCTGTGCCATGCCGATATTGAACGTGGGTCCCACGAGGATATCGGCGGATTTTTCGGCTTCACGCGCGATGATCTCGGGACACAGCCAGTCCGTGCCAAGCAGTCCGGTAGGGCCGTGCTGTTCGTTGGAGCCGATCGGCACGACGATCGTGCGGCTGCGCATGAGGAACTGCTCGATTTCGGACCAGGTGGAAAGATGTAGAAGCATGACGACTCCTTGTTACGGCTTTGCGGGTAGCTTGTTGGCGAGAATGATCAGTGCGGCGATGATCGGCAGCGTGGCCAGGATCAGCATACCGAGGTGAAGGTTGCCGGTGGCCGTCTTGGCCCATCCGATGATGGCCGGGCCCCAGAAGCCGCCTGAAAGCCCGATCGTGTTGATCAGCGCGATGCCGCCTGCTGCCCCGGGGCCCTTGATGTATTCGGAGGGCATGGCCCAGAACACCGTGTAGGTCATCCACAGTGCGCAGGTGCCGAGCGTGAGCAGCGCCAGCGATGCGGCGAGATTGCCGTCGACGAGGGTGGATGCGGCCAGCAGCAGGCCTCCGATGGTTGCGGGCACCGCGCTATGGAAACGGCGTTCGCCCGCCCGGTCGGACCGGCGTCCCATGTAGTACATGCCGAACGCCGCCGCAATATAGGGCAGGGCCGAGTACCAGCCGAGTTGTACGGTGTCGCTCACGCCCTGGGCCTTGATGAGGGTCGGCAGCCAGAAGCTGATGGCATAGATGGCGGCGATGATGCAGAAGTACGCGAAGGCCAGCACATAGACCCGGACGTCACGCGCCACGGCCAGGAAAGAGTGATTGTGCCCCGCCGCGGATCCGATCTCGCTGGCGAGCAGGCGCTTTTCCTGCTCGGTCAGCCACGCCGCATCGGCCGGCCGGTTCGGCACGAAGAACAGTGCGAGCACGCCGAGCAGGATACAGGGCAGGCCCTCGACCAGGAACATCCATTGCCAGCCGGCCAGTCCGCCGGCGCCCGACAGCGCGGTGATCAGCCACGCCGATATCGGCCCACCGACAATGCCGCCGAGCGGGCCGGCAAGGAACACAACGGCGATGGCGCGCGCCATGCGCTGCGGGCCATACCAGCACGACAGGTAGTAGATCATGCCCGGCGCAAAGCCCGCTTCGAAGATGCCGAGCACGAAGCGCATCGCGTAGAACATCGGCACGTTACGCACGAACAGCATGCAGGCTGAGGTAATGCCCCACAGCACCAGGATGCGGCTAAAGGTCTTGCGCGCGCCGATGCGCGGCAACATCAGGTTACTGGGTATCTCGAACAGTACGTAGCCGATGAAGAAGATTCCGGCGCCCACGCCGTACGCGGCATCGGAGAAACCGAGGTCGCCTTGCATCTGGAGCTTTGCAAAGCCGATGTTGACGCGATCGAGGTAGGCGAACAGGTAGCAGCTCAGCAGGAACGGCAGCAGCCGCCAGTTGATCTTGCTGTAGAGATTTGAGGTGTCGCCTACCGCACTTTCGTTCGGGATTGCCAGCATGCCTGTCTCCAATGTCGTACGTGGTACCGCCTTGATGCATCGGATAGTGGCAGCGCGAGGCGCAATCACCAACAGCAACCATGTGCACACTTCGTTGCCCACAGGGCAACGCATCTGGTAGGGTGTGAATCTGTCCATAGGGACGGTAATCACCGGGTGGATGGATTCGACATGCGTGAAATCAATCAGCAGCGGCTGCGTTACTTCCGCGCAGTGCTCGAGCAAGGGACCATCCGCGGCGCCGCCGAGAGCCTGAACACATCGCCGTCGGTGATTACCCGGCAGATCCGGCTGCTCGAGGACGAACTTGGCGCGACGCTGTTCGAGCGCCAGGCGCGCGGCGTCAGGCCGACCGAAGCCGCCGCGCACCTGCTCGAGTTCTGGCGCGGCTACCGCTCGCATCAGGAGCGGCTCGAGGATCAGCTCCACGCGCTCAAGGGCCTGAAGCAGGGGCAGGTCCAACTGGTCCTGAGCGAGGGCTATGTGGATGCGCTGGTCAACGAGGTGCTGGCGCCATTCTGTGCGCAGTACCCGTTGCTCGAAATCGGAATGGAGATCCTCGGCGTGGATCAGGTGCTGGAAGCTGTGGCGGAAAGCCGCGCGCACATCGGGCTTGCCTTCAACCCGCCGCCGCACCCGCGTATCGAGTATCTGGCGAGTTCGTCGCAGGCGGTCGGGCTGCTGGTGCGGTCCGACCATCCGCTAGCATTGCGCGGCGGCGCGGCCAGCGTCGAGGACATGTTGTCGTGGCCGCTGGCCATGATGCCAGCATCGTTCGGTGTCGGACATGCGGCCAAGATGCTCGAATTCGCTGAGAACATTACGATACGGCCGACGCTGGTCACCAATTCGCTAACGGCGCTCAAGCAGTTCGTCGCTTACGAAAACTACATGACGCTGATCGGCGGCGAATTCGCGGCGTATCGGGAGATCGCCGCCGGCACGCTCACGGTGGTGCCGATCGATCATCCGCTCTTCAAGGGCACCCAGGCGCGGTTGCTCGCGAAGGCAGGGCGGCCGTTACCGGCGGCCGCCCTCAAGCTCCTTGAACATATTCTGCGGGACATGCCGATGTTCGCACAGGGCGGAGAGTAGACGAATAAACGGACAGGTCATCGCTCAGTCGGTTCAGATGTCGATAGGTGATCGACCGGTCCTTGTCCACCGCTGCAAGCCGCTCGCCGGATTGAAGCAGGATCGGTTGCAGATGCTCTGTCATGTCTGGCAGCGTCATTTTTTACACCTTCGATCCGTCGGCGATATCGGCGCAGGAGATAGAACCGGCCGGGCAGGTCAATGCTTGATGGCACATTTTTCAGCTTGACTACGGGTACGCTTGCGTTCAATATTTATCCGATCGGATAAATATTGATGGGTGGAGGAGAACGGACTTGAGCGAATCTGATCGATCGACCGCTGCTGGGCGCACGTGTTGCGCTCCTCGGCGTGAGAATTCATGCGAAGGTGTCGCGGCCTCGGTGTCCGAACCCGATCGGCTCGTGCATCCCGCGCCGGCCAATGTTCGTCTCCCGGCGGAAAACGTCATCGAGTTCGACGGCGGGACCAGCTGGGTGGGCACCGATGCGCCGGTCATCAAGGCCGATGGCGAGGGGCCGCGCCGAAAGGTACATCTGAAGCCGTTTGGCATCGAACGGTACGCGGTGACGAACGACCGATTCGCCGAGTTCGTGTCGGCGACCGGCTATCGCACGGATGCCGAGCAATTCGGATGGAGCTACGTGTTCGACGCCTTTCTCGAGCCCGACTGCGTCGCCGAGGCGCCGGCAAACGTACCCTGGTGGCGGTCGGTGCCGGGGGCGTACTGGGCTGCCCCCGAAGGGCCGCTTTCGTCGCTTGACGGGCGCGGCATGCATCCCGTCATCCATATTTCCTGGAACGATGCGACCGCGTTTGCAAGGTGGTGCGGAGGGCGATTGCCGACCGAGGCCGAATGGGAGCATGCGGCGCGTGGCGGTGCCGATGCCCGACGTTTTCCGTGGGGAGACGAGGAACCGGTGGAAGACGCGCTCTGCTGCAACATCTGGCAAGGCCGCTTTCCCGATCGGTATAGCGGAGGCGACAGAGCCTTCGGAACGGTGCGGGTCGATGCGTTTGCGGCGAATCCGGCGGGCCTCTACAACTGTAGTGGCAATGTCTGGGAGTGGTGTGTCGATCCGCTTCGCGTCAGATCGTTGTCGAGCGCCGGCAAGGCGAGAGATCGGCAGGCGGTCTCGGATCGGGAGTGCACGCTGAAAGGCGGCTCATACCTCTGTCATCGAAGCTATTGCTATCGCTATCGGATCGCGGCCCGAACCGGGCGGCCAAGGGATACTTCCGCTGGGCACACGGGATTTCGCGTGGCTTATGATTTGACGCGGAAATAAGGCCGGGCCCGACGATTTTCCGTCGGGCTCGACGGCTGGTCGTCAGCGAAAGACGAACGCCAGGACGGCTTCGCAATGGGCTTCCACGGCCTTCTCCCGCAGCGCGTTGATGCCGTGTGCGTATTTGATTTCAGCGGTCAGCAGATACGGGATTTGCGCGATCGCGGTGATCATGTACAGGAGCGTGACGGGATCGATCTTGTCGAGCCCCTTCGTCTGCGCGCTCACATGCTCGATCAGCGGAATGGTGAGATCGTGGCGTGGGCGAATGAACGTCTGCGCCATCCATTTCAATCGTTCGGAATCGCGATTGGCTTCCTGCATCATCAGGCGTGCGTGCTCCGGATACTTCGCGCAATACCGGACGTAGTTCCGGATGTACTCCTTCACGACATCGAGAGAGATTCGCCCTACATCCGACCCGGGTGGCTTCGCCTCTTCCATGAAGCGGTCGAAGAGGAAGGTCACGCTTTCCCGCCACAGATTGTCCTTGCTGCCGAAGTAGTAACGAATCATCGCGTGATTGACGCCGGCCGCGTCGGCGATATCGCGCACGCTCACCGCATCGAAGCCGCGAGTCGAAAACTGCTCGAGTGCAATGGCCAGAATTTCTGCTCGTGTCTGCTCGCTTCGTTCCTGCTGAGCCTGTCTGACAATCTGCATCGCAACGTTTCCTGAGTCGAGTCATCCGGATTGTGCCTTTCGTTCGAAGGGTTCGCAACGCCGTCCCGTATCCGCATGAAAGGCGGGGTGTGTCGTCGGCCTCGCTCGGCGATGCATGCGACCGATGTCGGGGAAAGTCCCAGTGTCCACGGATCGCATTGCGCTTGACGAGGGGGCGGCCGTATCTATAAATTATCCAAGTGGATAGTTATTCAATGAAAAGAGCTCTCATGACGCCTGTCGACCCTGATGCCGGTATCGAATTTTCGAATGCGGTGCTTCAATCCTCCTTATCCTCGCCGATGGCGGCGATTGCCGATCCTGACGAACGCGCCCGGGAAGTCGAAGCCCGCATGACGGACGACGAGCGGTTTTCGATGTTGTACAGCCTGATGGTGCGCATTTTCGGCACGAACGCGCGCGAATCGCGCGTGCCGGCACACGTCCCCGACATCGCGGGATACGTTAATGGCGTGCCGCGACTCGGAATTCCGCCGCTGCTGCTCGCCGATACCAGTCTGGGCTTGCGGGCGACCCATGACGTCAACGAGACGGCCACCGCGCTGCCGGCGGGGCTGGCGCTCGGGGCGACGTTCGATCCGATGCTGGCCACCGCGGCGGGTACGCTGATCGGCAAGGAAATGCGCGAGCGCGGCTTCAACGTCGCACTCGGCTGCGGCATCAATCTCGTGCGCGAGGTGCGCAACGGCAGGAATTTCGAATACCTGTCGGAAGACCCGCTCCTGTCGGGAAAGCTCGGTGCGGGCATGGTGTCCGGTACGCAGGCCGAAGGCGTCATCGCGTTGGTGAAACACGTCTCGCTCAATGCGAGTGAAACGAACAAGTTCTTTCTGGATGCGATCATCGACCCGGCCGCCCATCGGGAAAGCGATCTTCTCGCGTTCCAGATCGCGATCGAGACCGGTCGGCCCGGTGCGTTGATGGGCGCATACAATCTGGTTAACGGCGAATATGCGTGCGGTAACAAGCAGATCATTCAGGACACCATAAAGGATGCAATGGGGTTCGAAGGGTGGGTGATGTCTGACTGGCGCGCGGTCAATAGCTGGGATTACGCGCTCAAGGGCCTGGACCAGCATTCCGGTGCCCAGCTCGATGAATGCGAGTGGTTCAACGAACCATTGCGCCGGGCCTTCGACGAAGGTCGCATTCCACGGCAACGGATCAGCGAGATGGTGCAACGCATGTTGCGCTCGTACTTTGCGGTGGGCATCGACCGGCCGTCCGCCGCGGAGCCGGTCGACGCGGACGCGCATAACGACGTCGCACTGGAGATTGCCCGTAAAGGCATCGTCTTGTTGCAGAACCGCGATGCGATGTTGCCGCTCGGCCGGAATGTGCGGCGGATAGCGCTGATCGGCGGCTTCGCGCAGGCCGGTGTCCTGTCGGGATCCGGTTCGAGCCAGGTTCGGCCGCGCGGCGGCTACACGGCGGAGATTCCGTTCAGAAGTCACCCGTTGCTCGGCGCGACCTCGATGTGTTTTTTCGGGCCATCGCCACTCGCGCAACTGCGTGCGCGCCTGCCGGGAGCGAGGATCGATTTCGACAGCGGCGCGCATATTGCCGATGCGGTGGCGCTGGCTGAAAAGGCCGACGTCGTGATCGTGAACGCGATTCGACACGAGGGCGAGCGCTTCGATTGCCCCGACATGACGTTGCCGTATGGTCAGGACGACCTGATCGAAGCCGTGGCGCGTGTGAATCCGAATGTCGTCGTCGTACTGCAGACCGGCAACCCGATCGCGATGCCGTGGCGAGACAAGGTGCGGGGCATCGTCCAGGCCTGGTTCCCGGGGCAAGCCGGTGCCCAGGCCATTGCCGAGGTGTTGACCGGCGAGGTCAATCCTTCGGGGCGTCTGCCCGTTACGTTCCCCGTCAGCGTCGATCAAACACCGCATCCGCGGTTGCCCGGGGCGGATGTGGAACTCGGCACGCCGATTCAGGTGCGTTATCACGAGGGCGCCGAAGTCGGATATCGCTGGTTCGCGCAGCAAGGCAACACGCCGATGTTCGCGTTCGGTCACGGGATGAGCTATACGGACTTTGCGTACAGCGATTTTGCGGTGAGCGGCGGCGACACGGTAACGGCGAGCTTTACCGTCACCAATACCGGCCCGCGAGACGGGGACGACGTTCCGCAGCTTTATCTCACGCATGCGGCCGAAGCGACGCGCATGCGTCTGCTCGGTTTCGAGCGCGTCTGGTTGCGTGCGGGCGCGTCGGTCACGGTGAGCATGGTCGCGGATCCGCGCTTGCTCGGTTGTTTCGACGCGACATCGGGGCGGTGGCGCATCCTCGAGGGCGACTATCGGATCGTGCTCGCTCGCTCGGCTGCAGATCACGTCGTCGATGCGACGGTTCGGCTCGAGCATCGTGAATTCGGCAGGTAAGCAACCGGCGGATCGGCTGGCGCTGTGTCGGTACGGGCGCGCTCGCGTACCGCGCATAGCCGATGGGCGGGGAATTTTCGCATCAGCAATTTATCCGGTCGAATGATTCAGGGTGGTTTTTGCCCAATCGGCTGCAATGGAGACACCATGGACGAACTCGTGCTTGCGGGGGCCGGCAGGCGCTCCCGCGGACATCTCGGCATTACCCTGACCCTGGCCTTTATCGGCGTCTGGCTTGCATTGATTCCGTATCCGATGATGATCCTGCCGATGCTGGCCGAGCGCATCGCGCCGTTGGACAAGGCGAACGTGCTGGCCCGGGCGATCGGCGTCGGCGCGATCGTCGGATCGATTGCGCAACCGATCTTCGGCTTGCTGAGCGATCACACGCGCGCCCGCTGGGGCATGCGCAAACCGTGGATCTTCGGTGGCGCGGTGGCCGGTCTGGGCGCCATGGCGATCCTGGCAACGGCTGGGTCGCCGGCTCAGCTTGCGCTGGGATGGGCGCTGATGGCGCTGTCGTTCAATGCGACCTTGAGCGGGCTCAATGCGATTCTCCCGGATCAGGTGCCGCCCGCCCGGCTCGGATTCTTTTCCTCGATCGTCGGATTCACGCCGCCGATCGGCATTCTGCTGGGCGTGTGGATCGTGCGGCAACTGGCGCCCGATCTCGTGTCCGTCGCGATGTTGCAAGGTGCGATCGCGTTTACCGCCATCACATGTTTTGTCGTGTTTGCGAATGACCGGAGACTCGAGGAAGGTCAGTTCAAGCGGCTGCAATGGAAGCGGCTGGCGGCATGTTTCTGGACGAATCCGGTCAAGCATCCCGATTTCGCCATCGCGTGGCTATCGCGTGCGTTGGTGCTGTTCGGCGTGAGCTGCCTGCAACACTATCTGATGTTCTATTTGCGCGACCGGATCGGCCTGTCGCAACAGGAAACGCCTCATGCGATGTTCATGTGCCTGTTGGTCGCCACGGCGGCGATGACGGTCAGCGCGTTGCTGTTCGGGCGACTGTCGGACCGCCTGCAACGCCGGAAGGTATTCGTCTTCGTGGCAGGGGTGGGGATGGCATTCGGTCTGCTGGCCTTGCTGGCCTGCACGACACTCGCGCAACTGCTGGGCGTGATCGTGTGGATCGGTCTGGCACAGGGCGCGTATCTGGCCGTCGATCTGGCGTTGGTGACCGAAGTGCTGCCCGATCCCGATACCGCGGCCAAGGACATGGGCGTGTTCCACCTCGCAAACGTGCTGCCGCAATTCGTGTTGTCGCTTTTCGTGACATGGCTGACATTGCCCGGCGGTGCGATCCGTTACGACACCTTGTTCGTGACGGCGAGTTGCGCGACGGCGCTCGGTGCGCTCGTCATCACCTTCATCAAAGCGGTTCGTTGACATCGAACGTCTCTTTACCATCGGATTTGAAATGACCAAGCAGCCCAATTTCGTCGTCATTGTCGCGGATCAGCTACGTGCCGATTGCGTGCATGCCGTGCATCCGTCAACCCAGGTCCGGACACCGAATCTGGACCGGCTCGCAGCCGACGGCGTGGCCTTTACGCAAGCGTTCGGACAGCACAGCGTGTGTTCACCGTCGCGCGTGTCGTTCCTGTCGGGCCGGTATCCGCATGTGGGCGGTCATCGGACACTCGGCCACTTGCTGGGCCCGCATGAACCCAATTTCCTGCGCGTCTTCAAGGAAAGCGGCTACCACGTCGCGATGGCGGGCGGCCGTGGCGACTCGTTTGCCGCCGGTGCGACCGAGTTGTCGATGCATGAGCACGGCTTCCTGCCCGAGGAAACGCGGCGCAGCGCCGGCGAATTTCTGCGGAGCAAGACGCAGGGTGATCCGAGCGATCCGATGGTCCGTGCGTTCTATCGCGGGCAGCGCTCGCAGGATCAGGCGAACGTCGAATATGACGAAGTCGTGGTCAAGACAGCGGAGCACTGGCTCAAGTCTCCGCCGCGGGAACCCTGGGTGCTATATGTCCCGCTCTTTGCCCCGCATCCTCCGTTCGAGGCGGAAGAACCGTGGTTCTCGATGTACGACCGCGAGATGGTGCTCGAACGTGTCGCCGGGAGCGGGCGCATGCCGGCCTACATCGACGCGCTCACGAAAGCGCACGGCTGGGATCACATGACCGAAGCGCAGTGGCGGGAATTGCGTGCCGTGTATTACGGGATGGTGTCGAGGCTCGACCATCACGTCGGGCGGATCGTGGATGCGGCCCGGCAGGCGACCGAGCCGGAGCGGCTGATCACCACCTTCTTCTCCGATCACGGCGAATATCTCGGCGATTTCGGTCTCGCCGAAAAGTGGCCGTCTGGCGTGCACGAATGCCTGCTGAGAAACCCGCTGATCGTGTCGGGCGTGTCGGCGCCCGGTGTGGCCGGCACCGTTTCCGACGCGTTGGTGGAAATGATCGACGTGTTTCCCACGTTGCTGGATCTGGCGGGTCTCGAGGCCACGCACGCGCACTATGGGCGCAGCTTCGTGCAGTGCCTTCGCGAGACCGGTGCGGCGCATCGCGAGAAGGTGTTCAGCGAAGGAGGATTTCTCGTCAGGGAAGCCGATCATTTCGAGAATGCCGGCTTCCCGTACGACATCAAGGGCATGCAGCAAAGGGAGCATCCCGAGTCGGTCGGAAAAGTGGCGGTCGTTCGCACGCTTGAATGGACTTACGTGTGGCGATTGTACGAAGGGCCGGAACTGTATCGACGGACGACCGATCCGAACGAGACGACGAATCTGGCCGGTATGCCGGAATACGCCGAGATAGAGGCCGATCTGCTCGCGTCCTTGTTGCGCTGGCAAGTCGAGACAGCGGATGTGCTGCCGGCCGGGAAAGGCGCCCGATTCCCGGTCGTCGATTTGCCGCGTCCCGGAGAGTGGCGCGAACAGCAGGAACGTTGACGGCGCTCAGGTCGCGGAGTTGTCCAAGCCGACAGCTCGGCGACCTGATTTCCAGGTCGGGCGGTGGCATTGGCCAGACAGTTTTCCGGTTGAATTTTCATAATAATTACTTAATAGAACTAATTATTAAATGGAGGAGACAGTGCGGAAAGGAGCTGTAGCGGTGATCGCCATGGTGATCTCAGGATATACGTATGCGCAGTCGAGTGTGACGCTGTTCGGAACGGTCGGGGGAGGCGTGCGTTGGACCGACGGGATACAAGGTGGGCATCAGATCGGGTTCGACAGCAATTCCATTTCGGGCAACTCGTTCGGCATCCGCGGGGTGGAAGACTTGGGCGCGGGATGGCGTGCGATCTTCATGTTGCAGAGTGGCTTCATTACTGGCACGGGCGGCACGAAAACGTCGAGTACTTTCTTCTCTCAGCGCTCCTATGTCGGGCTGGAGGGCGGATTCGGCCGGCTGATGCTGGGGCGTCAACTCAACGCAGCGGAAGACATTGGGGTTCAGCTCGACCCGAATGAGGCCAACGGGCCTTCGTTGGCCACCGTGCCGGGCATTGTGTGGGGCGGCAACTTCTTCACGCTGGACGCGCGCTTCAACAATACGATCAAGTACGTCGGACGTAACGGCGGATTCACGTTGCGGGCGAGCTATTCGCCGGGCGGGGTGGCCGGCAATACGCGGGCCGGGACCAACTTCGCCGTCGGCACCAGCTATCAGTTTCGGACGTTGCTGCTGGCCGCCGCGTATCAGAAGACCTACAACGCTAGTGCGTCGCAACGCGCGGAGACGGCGATGGGCGGGGCAACGTGGCAGCTCGGGCCGACCCGGATGTATTTGAGCTACAGCGCACTGAAGGTTTCCGCGGCGACCGCGGCCGGCGCGGAACGACGCGATCACATTCCGTCGGTAGGGCTCGTCTATCGGGTAACGCCCACGCTGCAGTTCACCGGGGCGACCTATTACGACATCGCCAGCAATCTGAAAAATGTCGCTGGCGCCGACGGCCGAAAAATGACGACGTATGCGATGGTCGAATATTTTCTGTCGAAGCGCTCCGAACTCTATGTTGAATTCGACCGAAACGGATTTTCCGGTGCTTACAAGAAAGATCCCACGAACGTATCGGCGTTGAATCTTCGTCCGGATGGCCGCGCGGTGACCGGTGTTTCGATCGGGATGATCACGCAATTCTAGATACACATTCGATGGCAAGGTCGTGCTCGAACACGAAGCACGACCGGCGCATCGATTTTACGGGGAGGATGTATGCATGTTCGAGTGATGGTGTGCCGGGTCGCTGTGGCAACGGCACTGACGGTGCTGGCCGCGAGCGCGGCGGCTCAGGAGCGGCAGGCGGAACCGGCGCTTTCGTCAATGCCCGCGGCGGCGCCCACCAAGGCGCAGAAGGCGGCGGATCGCCAATTGAGGAAGCGCGTTGCGCGTGCGCTCGGGCGAGCGAAGCGACTCGATGCGAGTCGCTTGTTGATCTTCGTGCGCGGCGATGTCGTGACGCTCTCCGGCGATGTAGCAGATTTGGAACAGAGCGCGTTGGCTATCGGTACCGCGCAGCGCGTGCCGGGCGTCGGTGAGGTACGCAACCAGCTTCGTATCCGTACACGAAACTGACGAGCAGCGAGCCGATCGCATGAAGAATGAGCGTTAATCCTGGAGTGAAATGAGCGAATCATGAAAGCAATTCTCGTGATGTACGATAGCCTCAATCGGCACATGCTCCCGCCTTATGGCAACGAGTGGGTCAAGGCGCCGAATTTCCAGCGGCTTGCCGAGCGGAGCGCGACGTTCGACAACTGCTATATCGGCAGCATGGCGTGCATCCCTGCCCGCAGGGAATTGCATACGGGGCGCTACAACTTCCTGCATCGAAGCTGGGGGCCGCTCGAGCCGTTTGACGATTCGATGCCGAACATGCTTCGACGCGAGGGCATCCATACGCATTTGGCCAGCGATCATCCGCACTATTGGGAAGATGGCGGTGCGACCTATCACACGCGGTACAGCAGTTGGGAGTTCTTTCGAGGGCAGGAAGGCGACCCGTGGAAGGGGCAAATCCGGCAGCCGCCGATTCCGGCGCGGCTCAAGGGGGCGCTGAACGAGAAGGCCGCGCGACAAGACTTCGTCAACCGCCAGTACTATCCGACCGAAGATCTCCATCCGCAAACGCTGACGTTCGACGCAGGCGAGGCGTTCATCCGGGAAAATCACGATGCGGATTCGTGGTTGCTTCAGATCGAGACTTTCGATCCGCATGAACCGTTCGCCAGTTATCCGAAGTATCGCGATCTTTATCCTCGAACGAATACGGACGCGCATTTCGACTGGCCGCCATACGGTCCGGTATCCGGCAACGAAACCGACGACGACATTCGGCACGCGCGATCCGAATATGCCGCGCTGGTATCCATGTGCGATCACTCGTTGGGGCGGGTTCTCGACCTGATGGATGAACTGAATCTGTGGCAGGACACGATGCTCATCGTGTGCACGGACCATGGCTACATGCTCGGAGAACACGGTTGGTGGGCCAAGACGGCGCAACCCTGGTTCGACGAGCTCGCGCATACGCCGCTTTTCATCTGGGACCCGCGTTCCCGCCGTGCGGGCGTTCGACGCCAGTCGCTCGTGCAGATGATCGACATCGCGCCGACGCTGCTCGATTTCTTCGGCGTGCAAGCGACGCCGCGCATGCAGGGTGTGGCGCTCGCGAAAACCATCGACGAGGATCTGCCGGTTCGGGAGGCGGCGCTGTTCGGCATGCATGGCGAACACGTCAACGTGACGGACGGGCGTTACGTATATATGCGCTCAGGGCCGGACCCAGACCGCAACGCGCCGGTGTATGAATATACGTTGATGCCCACGCACATGCGCGAGATGTTCAGCGTCGACGAACTGCAGGATATCGAGCTGGCAGCGCCGTTTCCGTTTTCACAGGGCGTGAGCATGATGAAGATCGCGAGCCGGCCTATTGGATATTCGTATCGTGCCGGCACGCTGCTGTTCGACTTGATGACGGATCCCGGGCAGGCGCGCCCGTTGTACGACGATGCCGTGGAGCAGCGCATGGCGACACTCGCTCGGGATCTGATGCGTGCCAGCGACGCACCGGACGAGCAGTATGAACGTTTGGGTTTGCCGGCCGCGGGCCCGATCGACCGCGATCAACTGCTCGCCCGTGCCCACGCGGATCGATCTGAGGCGCTACGTCTGCATCTGGCCGCGCGTGCGCAAGTGATGCGCGCTGAAGTGGAGGGCCGGCGCGTTCGCGCCGAAGCATCTCCGGACCGTTGAGCCGTATGTGAAGGCTTTGCCGTCCGCAAGAAGGAGTGGCGGCAGGGCGGAAGGCACGGTCGCCTGTCGCGGCCCGGCGTGGAATGCGAAAAACCCGCGAAGGCTTCACGGCCTTCGCGGGTTTTGTTTTTTCGTGCGGCAGCGCTTGGCTTCGCCGACAGGCGCGGAACCGCACGCGTCATCCGGCCGTCAGCGCGCGAAATCCGACGTGCTCTGGATGAACGTGTTCAGCTTCGAGATGTTCACGCTGCCGAAGCCCGTCGTCGCGTCCCAGCCGGCCTTTGCCTTGTAGCCATACGTCCCGCTGCCGTTGTTGCCGGACGTCACGTCGTGCAGCAGGGCCGCGTTGGTCGGGAAGTACTTGTAGATGCTCGACGCCGGGAAGCCGAGCGCGTTGTTGTTGGCCGATTGCAGCCGCGCCCAGATGCCGGTGAAGATCGGCGCGGCGAGACTCGTGCCGCCTTCGTTGTTCAGGTAGCCCGAACCCCACAGCGTGTCGGACGTCTGGCCGTTCACCACGAGGATCGCGCCGGTGCGCAGGTCGGCGTCGAAGCCGACGTCCGGCAGCGCGCGCTTGGTCGATCCGGTGAGGCTCGACGATTGCCACGACGGCGCGGCTTCGTATTTGCTGTAGCCGCCGCCCGTCGACCACACGGTGCCCGCCTGCCAGCTCGGATCGTTCCACACGATTTCGCTGTTGTACGCGTTGGTCGACGTATTGGTGAACAGCGTCGTACCGCCCACCGCGATTACGTAAGGCGACGTCGCGGGTTCGCTCACCGTGTAGGTCGAGCGCGACGGCGTGCCGCTCGCGCATTCGTATGCGCCGTGGTCGCCGGCCGACACGGAAAAGGTCTGCCCCTGCGCGACGGCCTGCTTGAAGATGGTGTCGTCGGTCGCCTGGGAGCCGGTGCTGTACGAGGACGATTCGCACACGCCGAGCGACACGTTGATGACCTTCGCGACGTTGTCGCTCACCGCCTTGTTGTACGCGGCGGTGATCGCCGTGAGCGTCATCGACGGCGCGACGTAGAACACGACCTGTTTCACGCTGCCGCCGGCGGCGCCGACGATCGACTGGCTGTCGAGGTTCCATTCGACGGTGCCGGATGTATCGGTGTACGAACTGCCTGACGGCCCTGTCGGAACGACGCTGCTGCTGATCGTGCCGAGGCCGTTGTTCGCGGCGAACGTGTTGAGGTCGCTGACCGTCTGCGACAGGTCGCCTTCGGAGATGATGCCGACCGTGGTCTGCGAGGCCGTCGGCGTACCGTCGCCGCCATAAAGCGACGAGAACTCGGTCGGGTTGTGCGGCACCGCGGATGCGCCCGCCGGGATCGTCAGGTTGCTGGTGTTGCCTTGCGGCTTGCCGCCCGCGCCGGTATGCATGAGCTCGACGTTCTGCAGGCCGAGCACGGCGCCGACGATGCCGCCGATCGCGTTCGGCACCTGCGCGGCGTCGGTGTTCGCGTAGACGCTGCGGCCGTTACGCGTGAAGCGCTTGAGCGTCGTGCGGAAGGCCGACTTGATCGTTGCCGCGGTGCCGGATGCGGACACGAGCAGGCGGTTCGGCGCGACCACGATGTTGACGAAGCCGGCCTTGCGCAGGTGCGAGACGACCGAGGCGACCTGTTGGTCGGTCGGCGCGTATTGCGCGGCGAACTGCGCCGGCGTGAGGAACTGCTTGTAGTGCGGCGAGCCGGGCGTATGCAGGTCGCGCAGGTACTGGTCGAGTTGCGCTTCGTTGCGCAGGTTCAGCCCGAGCACGATGTCCACCGATTCGCCGGGCGCCATCTCGGTGGCAGCCGCCGCAGCGGCGGCGGTGCTGGCCGCCGGTGCGCCGGCGGTACTGCTGCTTTCACCCTGCTGGACGAGCGGCAGGAATCCCTTGGTGCGCGTTTCCGTCCAGCCGGCGGCCGGTGCGGCATGGACGGCCGTCATGCCGAACGAAGCGGCTGCCGCGGCGGCGAAGGCGAGCTTGACGATGCGGATATGCTTTTGTTTCTTGTCTGCAACCTGATTCATTTTGAATTACCCCTCCGGTTGAACATCGAACGGCATGAACAACAACAGTCGACAGCGGCGCGGATCGTGTGCCGCCGATATCCGCCGCGCTCGCGTGGATGGCGCGGACGCGACGGGGCCTTTCGCCCGATCCGGAAAGGTGGTGACCTCCGGGAGCGAAATGCTGGAATGCTACGTAGTGGTGGCGCTGCGCCACGTTTCGGGTGGCCGCGCCAGCGGGCTTGATGCGGGCGGGAATGGCTAGAGCAACAGTTTCGGTGTCCTGCTCATTCGGTTCGGTCCTTCGGCCCGCTGCCGGACGGCAGCTGCCCAATGAAATGCATCGGGATGTTGCATGCGCCGACGGAAGAGAGGTGGTCGGCGGCGAGAACTTCGGTGCGGCGGAAGCGAAATGCGTCGAGCGGATCGATTGCGTGGTTTGCAATGTGTCAGATTGCTTGCATCGGACGGTATCAAGAACGAAAGTTCGGTGTCAAACTTTTTCTGATTATATGAAACAAAATTAAATGAATTAAGCTGAAATGCTTTTGAAAAGATCTGGGGTGTTTTGTAATTTCCGAAACCCGATTTGGTTGTAATCGCAACTTCATCGGCCGGATCATTCGCGGTTCGAATCGTAATGGGCGAACCGTTGTGGAAGAAACATTCGAGTCGGCGGTGCCGGTCATCCGTCGCGCAATGCACCGGGTGTCACGACGTCCGGTGCGGAACGCCGGATTCGAGTGCGATGCCGGCGCCATTGACGAACTTTGCCGGGCGAGCGCCTCGAACACTGGCATGGGCAGCGCGGTGCAATTGCCGACGAAACATCGGCCGGCTTACAGCGCGGCGTGGGCGTGAAACGCGCGGCGAAGGCTGCTGCACCGGCCGACGCATCGAAGCGCGTGCCGCGCACGAAGAAGCCCACGGCACGCGCGATCAGTTCGGCTTGCGCTCCGGCGGGGCGGGACGCGTCTCGGCGGCAGGCATGCCGGCGGCATCGCCATCGTTTTCGGGGCCCACGGGCCGCGAACCTTCGTCATATGCGACGAGGCTGCGCTGCGGATTCGCGATCCGGATCCCGCGTTCGCGGAACATCACCGCGATCCGCCGGTTGAATTCGCGCTGCACGCCCCAGCGTGCCGAGTCCTTGCACTGGATCTGGCCTGCCAGCGCGATCATCGCGCCGTCGACCTGGTCGATGCCCCAGTAGCTGAAATCCGACAGGATGCCGTCCTTGTAGTTCGGGTCGTCGCGCAACGCGGCGCCGATCTCTTTCAGCGTCGCGATCGCGAGATCGATGTCCTGGCCGTAAGCGATGCTGACCTTGACGGCTGCGTTGCCGAGCCCGCGGTTCGTATTGTTGACGGTCGTCACCGAGCTGAACGGGATCGTGTACAGCGACCCGTCGCCCGCGCGAAGCCGCACGGTGCGGATCGACAGGTATTCGACCGTGCCCGACACGCCGGCGAGCGTGACCCAGTCGCCCACCTGCATCGCGTTCTCCATCAGCAGGAAGATCCCGGTGATGAAATCCTGCACGAGCTTCTGCGAGCCGAAGCCGAGTGCGACGCCGAAGATGCTGGCGCCGGCGAGCAGCGGGCCGATGTTCACGCCGATTTCGCTGAGGCCCGTCAGCACGACGACGAGCGCAATCAGGATGAACAGCAGCGAGCGCAGCATCGGCAGCAGCGTGCGCAACCGCGCCGCGCGCACGAGGTTGCCTTCGCGCGTCCATAGCTGCAGGCGCCGCTCGATCGCGATGTTCGCGGCTTCCCATACGATCAGCGCGACGACGGCCGCGATCGCGATCGTGATCAGCGCCGACGCGAGCCGATGGCCGATCGTGCCGGTCCCGAACGCATGGAAGATCGGCACGCCCCAGGTCTGCAGCAGCAGCACGACGGTCACGACGGCGATCACCGCCGACACGATCTGGCGCATCAGCGGGTAGTAGCGGTACGCGTGCAGGTGGACGAGCGTGCGATCGTCGTCGCGGCGCTGGAACAGCCGCGCGAGCGCGCCGAACACGACGATCGACACGATCCGCATGCCGACCATCACGGCGATCGAGCGGCCGCCGAGCGTGATCAGCACGCGGTAGCCGTTGTGGACGTCGAGCGCCCACACGAACCACAACGCCATCACGACGAACACCGACACGGGCGCCCACGCGTCGGCGAGCGCATTGCCGATCATCGCGAAGGCCGGCCGCTCCTCGCCGGCGGCGCGGATGCGCGCGGCGACCGGCTGGCGGCACTGCAGGATCAGCGCCGAGATCATCAGGTGGCCGACGAGCGCGACGGCCTTCAGCAGCGCGACGTGACCGGCGTCGCTGAGGCCGAAGCTCCCGGCGATCTCGACCGCGGCGGTGCAGGCGCCGAGGACGATCACGATCCGCGCGATCGAGCGCTGCGCGAACGCGGCCCATGCATCGCTGATGTGCAGCAGCCGCAGCTGCGGCGCATCGGGCTGGAAGAACAGCCGGCTGACGATTGTCACGAGGCGGCAGATCACGTAGATGTCGATCAGCGATTCGAGCGCGATTTCGGTCGGCGTGCCGGCGTCGTCGAGCAACGACATCGTCAGGCTCGCGACGCCGACGAACACCAGCAGCGGCACGACCCGCAAGGCGAGACTGATCAGCGCGCGCGGCATCCGGCGCAGCAGCGTGGTGTTGCGCCGCGCATGGCCGCGGCCTTGCGACGACGTATCGGGCGTGCCGGTGCCGTCCGCGTTAGCGGCGGAGTCGACCGTTGAGGCTGGCGCCGTGTCGTCGTCCGGCCCGGGCGGCTCGGATCCGGCTGCCTCGTCGTCGGCCAGGCGCGACGATTCGGCGCGACGCGCGCCCAGGGCGGCCAGCGCGCGCCGCAGCAGCCGCCTCGCGAACCATTCGACGACGAACGCGGGCACGAGCACGGCGAGGATGATCCCGATCGCGCGCGTGAGGTCCGCTCGTGCGTCGGCGCGGACCAGCCGCTCGTGCCACCAGTTGCCCACCGAGCCGACGTCGAGCAGCGAGCTCAGCGATTCGTGCAGCGCGCCGCCGATTTGGGCGGCCCAGCGCGATCCCTGCCGGACGACCATCGACGCGAGCCCGTTCGTCGTCAGCGCGGCGGGGGCGGCGGCAGCCGATGCCGCGCTGGCCGGCGCCGCGCCGCTCGCCGGCAGCGCGGGCGTGCTCAGTACGCCGACGGCCGCGATCGCGCGCAACGTGGTTTCGACCTGTTCGCGCTCGCGCGGGTTTTGCAGCACGGAGAGGGCCTGCTGCGCCTGTTGCGGCGTCAGCGTGGGCACGGCGCCGGAGGCGGCCGATGCGGTGGTCTGGGCGGGGGCGGCCGCGTGGGCGGCCGATACGACGGCGGCGAGCAGCCAGCCGAGCAGGAAATGTCGCATGAGTAGGCGTGCGGGCGCGCATCGAAGCGTGGCCCACCGGTCTGGACGATGGACGGAAGTTAACATGATCGCGATCGCAACCGAATAGTTCCGTCGATGAATATTCGATTCGGGCATACCGCGTGCGGCATGCGTTCCTGATGAATCAGCTTGGCTCGTCGTGAAAGATCGGCAGCACGTGCTCGGCGATTTCCTCGATGACCTCGCGCACGGGCCGGTCCGAGCCGGGATTCAGCGTGACATGGTGCGTGCCGGCCGCGCGCATGTCCCGCAGAATGCCGATCAGCGCGTTCCGCCCGGTTGCATAACCGAGCGACAGCGCGGTGGCCGGCGCATCGCGGTTCGCATCGAGATCGAGCCGCATCGACACGCCGAACGCGCGAAAGGCCGGTTGTGCGAGCCGGTCGACCGCCGCGCGCCACATCGAATAGCGCGCACGCTGCGTGTCCGGATCGCGGTGGTACGTCATCCAGCCGATCGCATTCCGTGCGATCCAGTCGACGCTTTGTCCGCCGGAGCCGACCGCGAGCATCGGCACCGCGTCATCGCCGCGCGGTAGCAGCGTGAAGTCGGGTGCGTCGGGCGGCGTTTCGTCGGGCAGCACGCGGGACGGCACGGCGAGCGCGGCCGCGACGATGTCCCAATGCCGGCGATACCGGTCGCGCCGCGTTTGCGCATCGACGCCGAACGCTGCATATTCGGGCGGCCGGTCGCCGGAGCCGAGGCCGAGGATGAAGCGTCCGCCGGACAGCGTCGCGACCGACAGCGCGCCCTTCGCGACATGCAGCGGATGACGCAGCGGCAGCACGATCGCGCCACTCGCAAGCGCGATCCGGCGCGTGCGCGCCGCGAGCGCGCCGAGCAGCACCCACGGATCGAGATGCCCGACCGGGTCGGGATAGTCGGCGCTGTTCAGCGGCACGTCGCGAATCCACAGCGCGCGAAAACCGAGTGAATCGGCCAGCGCCGCGAGTTCGAGCTGCTCGTTGAAATCCGCGACGGCACGACCGCTGCGCAGCAGCGGCAACGTCAGGCCGATCGACAGCCGCTCGGCCGAGAAGACGCGATGCGCGACGTCGGCGCGGTCGAAGGCGGGCAGGGGCATGTGCATTCCTTGAAGACGGGGCGAAGCGCTCGCGCGCCGTACGGTGTCCGAATGCTAACGTGTTCGCGACGCCCGCGACGCGATCCGCAGCGTCGTGTCGCGCGGCGCGAGGCCGAGGCGCTCCGCCACGCGTCGCGACGCCCGCTTCGGCGCCGACGTGCGAGAGCCGCGCGCCGAACGCGGTCAGCGTCGGGCGATTGTAAGTGGCTCGTCGGCATCGTGTAGGCGCACGTGTACGGCCGGCCACGCGTCCCGTTCCTGCAACGCCCGCGTTGCGCCGGCCGCCGTCGATCGCGCCGGCCGTTTCCCGTCGTTTCACTTTCGAAACATTCACGCATTCCTGTCGCCGTGCGATTTGCATCGGGGCCATTTCACCGGCCCGCGCGGCCTTGCGCCGCGAAGCATGGTGCGCTCCTTGCATATCTGTATGGGCCGTGAGCGCGATCGCGGGCGCAGCAGGGGCCGGGCGATCGCTTCAGTGGGTCGGACGTACAGAAGACGGGGACAAGAGAATGAAAACAGACCGAATCGCAACGCGCCGTGTTGCAAACATGAATCGCCGACCTGCCCGTGAATCTGCCTCGCCGTTGATTGCGGCGACGTGAGCGCGCGGCCTTCCGTTCCATCCGAACCAACCGGATTCGTTCCGAACGACGACGTGCAGGCGTGACGCGCGAGGCCGACGGGTGCTGGTCGGTCGTCGAGGATGAACTGCCGGTGCATGCAGATGGGCGACCATGACCTCCGGATCGTCATGCCGACGCGCGAAACGCAGGCGCACCGCGCCCGACGCATGCGCATGCGTGCCGCATGCGGTCCAGCGCGGCGCTCCGCGCAACATCAGTAAATCGAAGGTGTAGTTCAGGGGAAAGGTCCGCCGGCCGCGCCGCGGCGGATCCGATGACATTGTGCTGTCAGTTGATCCACTACCCCGATGGATCAATTGTTGAAGCGCCCATCGCCATGTGGTCGATGGGCGTCTTTTTTTGTGCGCCGGTCTCGCGCGCGGACCGCCGGCCCGATCGCGCGGCGTTCTGTATCATGTGCTGGCGCGCTGGCCGCCCGTGCGGTGCACGACCTGCCGCCGCGCCCGAACACGCGCCGCCAACATGAACGACACCGCCTTGCACGACCCCTCATCCGCCAGCATCGATCCGGCCGCGCTCGATGCGCTGCACACGTTCGTCGAGCGCCATCCGCGGCTGCTCGTGCTGACCGGTGCGGGCATCAGCACGGATTCCGGCATTCCCGGCTATCGCGACCGCAACGGTCAATGGATGCGCTCGCCGCCGATCCAGCTGCACGAATTCCTCGGTTCCGACGCGGCGCGCCGACGCTACTGGGCGCGCAGCATGATCGGCTGGCCCGTGGTCGGCCGCGCGCAGCCGAACCGTTCGCACGTCGCGCTCGCGCGGCTCGGCAGCGCCGGCCGGATCGAGCGCCTCGTCACGCAGAACGTCGACGGCTTGCACCAGCGCGCGGGCAGCGGCGACGTGATCGAACTGCATGGCGGCATCGACCGCGTCACGTGCCTCGATTGCGGCGCGCATCACGCGCGCGCGACGATCCAGACCGTGCTCGAAACGGACAACCCGGAACTGCTGGGCGCGCAGGCGGAGCCCGCCGCCGACGGCGACGCGCACCTCGAATGGGCCGCGCTCGACACGTTCCGCATTCCGGCCTGCCCGGCCTGCGGCGGGCTGCTGAAGCCGGCGGTGGTGTTCTTCGGCGAGAACGTGCCGCGCGAACGCGTCGCGCTGGCGTCGCAGGCGCTCGATGCGGCCGATGCGCTGCTCGTCGTCGGCTCGTCGCTGATGGTGTATTCCGGCTATCGGTTCTGCGTGTGGGCGCAGGCACGGAACAAGCCCGTCGCCGCGCTGAATCTTGGCCGCACGCGCGCCGATCCGATGCTGGCGCTGAAGGTCGAGGCGCGTTGCGCGCCCGCGCTCGACGCGCTGAACGCGCGGCTGGGCGTTTCTGGCGGTGCGCCGGAGCACGCATCGTGACCGGGCCGACGTCTTCGTCCGATCCGTCCGCGCGGCTGTCGGCGCCGGCCGCCGAGCGCAATCGCGGGCCGATCCTCGACGTGCTGCGCCGCGTGCTGCCGGCGAGCGGCAGTGTGCTCGAGATCGCGAGCGGCACCGGGCAGCATGCGGTCCATTTCGCGCAGGCGCTGCCGGGGTTGCGCTGGCAGCCGAGTGATCCCGACGCGCACGCGCGCCGCTCGATCGCTGCGTGGGTCGCGCATGCCGGCCTCGCGAACCTGGCCGAGCCGCTGGCGTTCGACGTGCGCGACGCGTCGTGGCCGGCCGCGGCGCTCGACGCGATCGTCTGCATCAACATGATTCATATCTCGCCGTGGGCCTGCACGGACGCGCTGTTCGACGGCGCGTCGCGCGCGCTGCGCCCGGGCGGCGTGCTGTTCCTGTACGGCCCGTATCGCCGCGAAGGCCGGCACACGGCGCCGTCCAACGCAGCCTTCGACCAGCAGTTGCGCAGCCGCGATCCGTCGTGGGGCGTGCGCGATCTCGAGGCAGTCGTTGCGCTCGGCCTCGATCGCGGGCTCGACTGCATCGAGGTCATCGAGATGCCGGCGAACAACCTGAGCGTCGTGTTCCGGCGCCTGCCGCACGCGGAGCAATGACACGCCGGCGCGCATCGCGGCCGGGTTTCCACTATCCTTTCGCCTGTGCGCGCGGCCCGGTTCGGGTCGCGCCCCGTTTTTTCCGGAGAATTGAATAATGGGCAAACAAGCAATCGGTGTGATCGGGCTCGCGGTGATGGGCCGCAATCTCGCACTCAATATCGAGAGCCGCGGTCATGCGGTGTCGGTGTACAACCGCAGCCGCGCGAAAACCGACGAACTGATCGCCGAATTCCCCGGTCGCAATCTGGTACCGACCTATACGCTCGAGGAGTTCGTCGCGTCGCTTGAAACGCCGCGCCGGATCCTGATGATGGTGAAGGCCGGCGAAGCGACCGATGCGACGATCGCATCGCTCAAGCCGTTGCTCGAGAAGGGCGACGTGCTGATCGACGGCGGCAATACGCATTTCACCGACACGATCCGCCGCAACCAGGAACTCGCGCAATCGGGCCTGCACTTCATCGGCACCGGCGTGTCGGGGGGCGAAGAGGGCGCGCTGCGCGGCCCGTCGATCATGCCCGGCGGCCAGCGCGACGCATACGACCTGGTCGAGCCGATCCTCAAGCAGATCGCCGCGAAGGCGCCGTCGGACGGCGAGCCGTGCGTCGCGTACATGGGCCCTGACGGTGCGGGCCACTACGTGAAGATGGTCCACAACGGGATCGAATACGGCGACATGCAGCTGATCGCCGAGAGCTATGCGGTGCTGAAGGACGTCGCGGGCCTGACCAACGACGAACTCGGCGCGGTGTACACCGAATGGAACCAGGGCGAACTCGACAGCTACCTGATCGAGATCACGTCGAAGATCTTCGGCAAGAAGGACGACGAAACCGGCAAGCACCTCGTCGACGTGATCCTCGATCGCGCCGCGCAGAAGGGCACCGGCAAGTGGACGAGCCAGAACGCGCTGGATCTGGGCGTGCCGCTGCCGCTCATCACCGAGTCGGTGTTCGCACGCGTGCTGTCGTCGCTGAAGACCGAGCGCGTCGCGGCCAGCAAGATCCTGTCGGGCCCGGCCGCCGCGCCGTTCGACGGCGATCGCGCCGCGTTCATCGAAGCGGTGCGCCGCGCGCTGTACCTGAGCAAGGTGATCTCGTACGCACAGGGCTTCGCGCAGCTGCGCACGGCGTCCGAAGAGTACGGCTGGAGTCTCGACCTCGGGACGATCGCGAAGATCTTCCGCGCGGGCTGCATCATCCGCGCGCGCTTCCTGCAGAAGATCACGGACGCGTACGCGAAGGATCCGGCGCTCGCGAACCTGCTGCTCGACCCGTACTTCAAGGACATCGCCGCGAACTACCAGGCATCGCTGCGCGACGTCGTGGTGGCCGCGGTGAAGGCCGGCGTGCCGGTGCCGGCGTTCGCGTCGGCGGTCGCGTACTTCGACAGCTATCGTTCCGAGCGGCTGCCGGCGAACCTTGTGCAGGCGCAGCGAGACTTCTTCGGCGCGCACACGTTCGAGCGCACCGACAAGCCGGGCAGCTTCCACGCGAACTGGTCGTAACGGGCTGCGAGGACGGTATTGTTGCGAAAATCTATTCTTTGAGTAGGGTTTTTCGTTTCCGGATCCCGGAATTGTTGGCTCCGCGGAAACAGTGTTTTCGTTCTTTCATGGTTTTCCCTAGGTGATCTCCGGACTAAACTTTGTTCAATCGCTGCAGACATGGTGTGTGCGGCGAAGCAAAAAAATCCCGGAGGTAATCATGAAATCGCTGATCGCAACGTTCGCTGCAGCTGCTGTCCTCGCCGTTCCCGCCGTGTCGTTTGCCCAACAGAACGCGCCCGTCACCCGTGCGCAGGTCAAGGCCGAACTGGCCCAGCTGCAACAGGCCGGCTACAAGCTGGGCAGCGACCGTACCGACTACCCGGCAGGCATCCAGGCAGCTGAAGCCCGTCTGAGCCCGCAACAGAACGTCGCTGCCGCCGATACGACCGGCTACGGCGCGCAACCGGCCGCCCAGCAAGAGTCGGGTGCTCCGGCAGCCGCCAAGACCGGCTGGCAAGTGAAGCGCGTGTCGGATGGCGCACCGGTCTACAAGGGTCGTTAATCGTCATCGATCGCAGGCCGCATGCGCGGCCTGATCCGACCCCCGCAGTACACGCAGCCCGTCGTTCCGCATCACGGAACGACGGGCTGTTTTCATTGGTGCCTGCCGCGTCAGTGCAGCGGCTGCGGGCCGCGGCCGATGTCCCGGAACAGCGCATCGGCGGGCTCGAGCGCCTGTAGCCACGCTTCGTCGTAGCCGCTCAGCGTATCGAGCGCGTCGCGCAGCCGCTCGATCGCGAGCACCGGCAGCTCGACGCTGTGCCGGGTGGCGCCGCTCAGGTGCGCGACGCTCGCCAGCTGGACGAGGGCGTCCGCGGCTTCGGCGACGTCCGTCGCGAACAGCAGGTGCCGATTGAGCAATTCGACGAGGCCGCTGGAACCGGCGAAATCCTCGGCGTTGAACTGCACGGACAGAAACATCGCATTGTTCATGTTGATCTCCTCGTCATTGGCGGATCGTGCGGTGCATTTCGGAGTATAGGAGGTGGCCGGCAGCGGGGCGGTGGCTGGCCGGCCGCCGCGGTCCGGCCCGCAGGAAGCCGCCCGGACGCCCGCGCGGCGCGGCTTGCGGACCGCCGACACCCGTCCGCGGTGCCGCAAGATTGTTGCCGGATCGAGCGCCTGTCGCGGTCCCGAGCGCGACAAATGGTATCTTTCACGATCGGGACGACGTGCAAAAGGCGCGAAAAAGGGGCCGGTGAGCCCCGTCGCGTCGGCGTTCCGCTGTGGAAACTGACGGCCGCGAGAGCGGTCGGATACTGGTTGGTCCGGCCATGCGGCCGGACATCGTGCGTCGCGTGCCGGAGGGCGGTGGGCGGCGCATCGACGCAAATCCGGGAGGACCCTTGAGAAAAACGATTCCGATCCACGATGCGCTCGCGCGCTGGTTGCCGCAGGCGGCGTTCGTCGTCGCGGCCGCCGCGCTGACGGGCTGTACGATGACGCCGTGGACCGACAACTGGCAGCCGGTGCGACCGTCGACGCCCACGTCGGCCGCCACGCCGGGCGTGATCGCCGGCTATTACCGCGTGAATCCGGGCGACACGCTCGCCGGCATCGCCGCCGCCTACGGGCAGCGCGTGCAGGACCTGGCCAGCTGGAACCACATGTCGCCCAATGACGCCGTGTCGCCCGGCCAGGTGCTGCGCGTCGCGCCGCCGCCTGCCGCGACGTCGCTCGGGCAGCCGTCCGCCGCGGCGCAACCGGGCTCGCTGGCATGGCCGGCCACGGGAAGCGTCGCCGCGCCGTTCTCGGCCGGCAGGACGCGCGGCATCGTGATCGCCGCGTCCGGGCCCGACCATTCGGTGCGGGCCGCGGCAAACGGGCGGGTGGTCTACGCCGGCGCCGGCGTCAAGGCGTACGGCCCGCTCGTGATCCTGAAGCATGACAACGGGCTCATCACGGCCTACGGGCACAACGGCAGGCTGCTCGTCAACGAAGGCGACGCGGTGCGTTCGGGCCAGCCGATCGCCGAGATGGGCACCGACGCGAGCGGCCGCTCGACGTTCGAGTTCGAAGTCCGGCAGAACGGCAAGGTCGTCGATCCGATGAACTTCCTGCCGCGCAACGGCGGCTGACGCGCCGCATCACGACGTGTGCGCCTGGCGGCGCACACGTTCCCGCCTTCATCCTTCCTTCAGCTCCGTGGCGTCGGACTGCCTCGCATGATTGCCGAGCCAGCGAATGCCCAGCGCGAGTCCCGTCGCGCCGAGCGCGATCAGCGAACACTGGATCGCGACCGGCAGATAGCCGTTCGGCCGCGGATCGACGAACGGGTAGGGATACCAGTTCTCCACCGCGCCGCGCACGAGCGTATAGCCGAGATAGACGATCGGAAAGCCGAGCCATGCGAGCGCGCTGCGCCACGGGATCGGCGAGCGCGGCTCCACGTACAGCCAGTCGCACAGCACCACGAGCGGCACGATCCGGTGCAGGACCCAGTTGTTCAGGGCCGGCGTGACATGTAGCAGCGCATCGAGCCGAGCGAGCAGCAGTTCGTAGACGATCGCGGTGATCAGCATGTAGAGCACGGCGGCGCCGCGCATCGATTCGTAGCGGGCCGAGCCGGGGCGCGTGACGCGCGAGAGCCCCGCGACCAGCATGGCCGCCGCATACAGGCTGCTCAGTTGAGTGAAGTAGCTGAGGTAGTTGCCGAGATGAAAGGTCGGCATGGCCCAGTAGTCGGCGACGCTGTGCAGCGTGGTGGACACCGCGAGCAACGCGGCGATCAGCCGGTAGGCCGCAACGAAGAACGCTTTGCTCATGATGCCCGCGCAACGTCGCACCAAAGCTTCATCGTGCCACAGCCATCGGCGCGCGCGATGCGGATTTTCCATATGACAGCGCGGTGACGCGGGCGCTACGCGGATTCTTCGGATATTTGATCCGGCCGAGGAACACCGGCCGCACGTGAGGCTACAATCGGTGCAGCCGCCGGGTACCGCCCGGCCGCCGCATGGGCCTCCCCGCAGACCAAACGAGAAATACGAGACGAAGCATGAGAAACATCCTCGCGAAACAGACGCGTTACAGCTCGCCTGCGATCTTCTTCCACTGGATCATCTTCCTGCTGGTGGCGCTGGCCTACCTCGCCATCGAGGTTCGCGGACCGAAAGGCAGCGACAGTCGCGCGTTCTGGATGAACGTGCACTTGCTCGCGGGTACGTCCGTGCTCGTGCTCTCGGTGCTGCGCGTGTTGTGGCGGGTGGTCAGCCGCGTGCCGGAGCCCATAGTGCAGGCGCCGCTGCTCAAGTGGCTGTCGAAGCTCGCGCATGTCGCGCTGTACCTGTTCATCATCGCCCAGCCGCTGCTCGGCATCATGATGATCAACATGGGCGGCAAGCCCGTATCGCTCGACTGGATCGGCGTGTCGTTCACGCTGTTCGGCCCGGACAAGGCGCTGCGGCCGACGATCAAGGCGGTGCACGAACTGCTCGGCAATGCGTTCTACTTCGTGATCGGCCTGCATGCGCTGGCCGCGCTTTACCACCATTTCATCCGGCGCGACGACGTGCTGCGACGCATGGCGCCGTGATCGCCGCGCGCTGAAGCCGCGCAGCAGCCGGGGGCGCATGGTTGTGTTGACAACCATGCGCCCCCGGTTCGTTTACCGCGATGCGCGACTGGCCTTCGCGGCGAACCTTCTGTAACATCTCGGTTGTTTTTACATTCCGCTTACGCGTCGCCGCGCATGCTGCATCGACATCGTCACCTGACCGCCTGGCTCGGCGTGTTCGCGATCTGGCTCGCGATCGCGGCGCCGCTGGTGTCGCAGTGGCGCCTTGCGCGGGTGGCGATCCCCGACGCGATTGTCTGCGGTAGCGAGCATGGCGCGCACCGCGCGCCCGATGCAGGCCACGCGCACGATCACGCGCTGCATCTCGACGCGTGCGGCTATTGCGGCTTCTTCGCGCACAGTCCCGCGATCGGCGGCGCGGCCGCCGTATCGTTCGCTTTCGTCCCCGTCCATGTCGTTTCCGCCGTCGCGCCGCATGCCGTCGCGCCGCGCGCCGCCCCCTATCCGCGCGCGTATCCACGCGCACCGCCCGAGCGCGCCTGACGCGCTGCCTTCCGTTCCATTCATCGCCGACATCCGTGCGGTCCGTCGAGGCCGCGTGGAGGGCGTCACTCGGGCTTTCGATCATGACCATTCTTTCCTTGCGCACGCCGAGGGCGTCGCGCTATTGCCGCGCGCGGCGCGTGCCGCGCATGCTGAAACTCACCATTCCCGCGCTGGCCGTCGGCGCGATGACCGCGGCGGCCGCCGCGACTGAAGCCGCGCGTGCGGCCGGTATGCCGACGGACGACGCAGCCGCTCTGCTGCCGCCCGTCGAAGTCGTCGCGTCGCCGCTGACGACACCGCTCGTCATCGTCACGGATCCGAAGACGCCGCGCCAGCCGCTGCCGGCCAGCGACGGCGCCGACTACCTGAAGACGATTCCCGGCTTCACGTCGATCCGCAGCGGCGGGACGAACGGCGACCCCGTGCTGCGGGGGATGTTCGGTTCGCGGCTGAACATTCTGGCGAACGGGATGCCGACACCCGGTGCGTGTCCGAACCGGATGGACGCGCCGACCTCGTATATCGCGCCGGAAAGCTATGACAAGGTCACGGTCGTGAAGGGGCCGCAGACCGTGCTGTACGGCCCCGGCGCATCGGCCGGCACCGTGCTGTTCGAGCGCGTGACGCCGCGTTTCGAGCGCCCCGGCATGCGCTTCGACGGCAGCGTGGTCGGCGGGTCGTTCGGCCGCAACGACCAGAACGTCGATGTGACGGCCGGCACGCCGGACGTCTATGGCCGCGTGAGCGCGAACCACGCGCACGCGCAGGACTACCAGGATGGCAACGGCAACACCGTGCCGTCGCAATGGGACAAGTGGAACGCGGATGCAGCGCTCGGCTGGACGCCCGACGATCACACGCGCGTCGAGCTGACGGCCGGCACCGGTGACGGTTATGCGCGCTATGCGGGGCGCGGGATGGACGGCGCGCATTTCCGCCGCGAGACGTTCGGCCTGTCGTTCGACAAGCGGCATCTCGGCGACGTGCTCGATCGCATCGAGGCACGCGTGTACTACAACGAAGCCGACCATGTGATGGACAACTACACGCTGCGGCAGCCCGACCCGACCAGCAGCATGCCGATGCGGATGGCATCCGAAGTGCGGCGCCGCACGCTCGGCGCGCGGGCGGCGGCGACGTTTCGTTTCGGCGACGACTTCAAGCTCGTGACCGGCGTCGACGCGCAGTCGAACCGGCTCGATGCACGTTCGGCGATGGGGCGGCAGAACTACGGCGACCGGCCGTGGGACGCGCAGGCGACGATGTGGAATGCGGGCGCGTTCGGCGAGCTGACGTGGTACGCGAGCGATGCGTCGCGCGTGATCGGCGGCGCGCGGGTCGACTACGCGAGCGCCCGCGACAAGCGTGCGACGACGAGCGGGATGATGGCGAGCAAGCCGAACCCCACCTTCGACGACGATCGCGCACGCGTGCTGCCGAGCGGCTTCGTGCGCTACGAGCGCGATCTCGCGTCGCTGCCGGTCACGTGGTACGCGGGGATCGGTCATGCGGAACGCTATCCGGACTACTGGGAGCTGTTCTCCGCGAAGCGCGGGCCGGCCGGTTCGGTCAACGCGTTCTCGGCGGTGCAACCGGAGAAGACCACGCAGCTCGACATCGGCGCGCAGTACAAGAGCGACCGGATCGATGCGTGGGTGTCGGCCTACGCAGGCTATGTGCAGGACTACATCCTGTTCAATTACGCGGCCGGAATGATGGGCCCGACCACGCAGGCGACCAACGTCAACGCGCAAATCATGGGCGGCGAAGCCGGTGTGTCGTGGCGGCCGGTCGCACCGCTGCGCCTCGAGACGTCGCTTGCGTATGCATGGGGGCGCAACGCGACGAGCGGCGATCCGTTGCCGCAGCTGCCGCCGCTCGAGGCGCGCGTCGGGCTGGAATACACGCGCGGCGCATGGTCGGCCGGCGGCTTGTGGCGGATCGTTGCGCCGCAGCATCGCTATGCGCTGAATGAGGGCAACGTGGTCGGCAAGGACTTCGGTCCGAGCGCAGGGTTTGGCGTGCTGTCGCTGCATGCGCAGTACAACGTCAGCAAGAAGGTGCAGATTTCGGTCGGCGTCGACAACCTGCTGGACAAGGCCTATACCGAGCACCTGAACCTCGCCGGCAACGCGGGCTTCGGCTATCCGGCGAACGCGCCGGTGATGGAGCCGGGGCGTACGGCATGGGTACGCGTGAGCGCGAAGCTCTGATCCACGGCGCGTGTGCGATGCAGCATGCGCGCGCATCGACGCGACCCCGCCCGAACGGGTGGGGCGCGTCAACCGATTAGAGAACCGTATCTAGTCAGGGCGCAAACGTTCGCGACTCGTGCTTCACTCCCGCATTCGACGCACACGATGCCCGCGACTGCGGGCAACGTGCCGTGCGCGTCGATCCGATCTCATTCGCACCGGCAGCACAATAATCAGGAGAACATGCATGGCCAGATCGATGCGTTCCAGGGTGGTGGCAGGGGCAGTGGCATGCGCGATGAGCGTCGCGCCGTTCGCGGGGACGACGGCGATGATGATGCTCGCGACGACGCACGCGGCGATGGCGGCAACGGCGCCGTCGGACGACTACGCGACGACGCGTTATCCGATCATCCTCGTGCATGGGCTCACCGGCACCGACAAGTACGCGGGCGTGCTCGAGTACTGGTATGGCATCCAGGATGACCTGCAGCAGCACGGCGCGACCGTCTACGTCGCGAACCTGTCCGGATTCCAGAGCGACGACGGTCCGAACGGACGCGGCGAACAGCTGCTCGCTTACGTGAAGACGGTGCTCGCCGCGACCGGGGCGACCAAGGTCAACCTGGTCGGTCACAGCCAGGGCGGCCTCACGTCGCGCTATGTGGCGGCCGTCGCGCCCGATCTCGTCGCGTCGGTGACGACGATCGGCACGCCGCATCGCGGCTCCGAGTTCGCCGACTTCGTGCAGGGCGTGCTCGCCTACGATCCGACCGGGCTGTCGTCGTCGGTGATCGCCGCGTTCGTCAATGTGTTCGGGATCCTGACGAGCAGCAACCACAACACGAACCAGGACGCGCTCGCCGCGCTGAAGACGCTGACGACCGCCCAGGCCGCCACGTACAACCAGAACTATCCGAGCGCGGGCCTCGGCGCGCCGGGCAGTTGCCAGACGGGTGCGCCGACGGAGAGCGTCGGCGGCAATACGCACCTGCTGTATTCGTGGGCCGGCACGGCGATTCAGCCGACCCTTTCCGCATTGGGCGTCACGGGCGCGGCCGACACCAGCACGATTCCGCTGGTCGATCCGGCGAACGCGCTCGACCTGTCGACGCTTGCGTTGCTCGGCACGGGCACGGTGATGATCAATCGCGCCTCGGGCCAGAACGACGGGCTCGTGTCGAAGTGCAGCGCGCTGTACGGGAAGGTGCTGAGCACGAACTACAAATGGAACCATCTCGACGAGATCAACCAGTTGCTCGGCGTGCGCGGTGCGTATGCGGAAGACCCGGTCGCGGTGATCCGCACGCATGCGAACCGGCTGAAGCTTGCGGGCGTGTGATCGATGACGGCACGTGAAGGACGCGCGCCGCTGGTGCGGCGCGTGGCGGTCTACGGTGCGGTGGGGCTGGCGGCGATCGCCGGCGTCGCGATCTGGAGCGGCGCGGCGTCGCATCGTGGTGCCGACACGGCACACCTGTCGGCCGATGCGGCGGCGCGCGACGGCGCGAGCGCCGCACCGCCGCAGGCCGCATTGCCGGCGAGCGCGGGCCTGCCGTCGCCGCTCGCCGGTTCCAGCGCGCCGCGGCTGCCGCTCGATGCCGGCGGCCATCTCGCGAAGTCGCGCGCGGTTCGCGATTTCTTCGACTACTGCCTGAGCGCGCAGAGCGACCTGAGCGCGACCGCGCTCGATGCGCTCGTCGTGCGCGAGATCGCCGCGCAGCTCGACGGCACGATGGCGCAGCCCGAGGCGCTCGACGTCTGGCATCGATATCGCGCGTATCTCGACGCGCTCGCGAAGCTGCCGGACGCCGGCGCGGCCGACAAGTCGGATCTCGGTGCGCTGCAGCTCGCGCTCGACCAGCGCGTATCGATCGCGTACCGGACGCTCGGCGACTGGAGCCAGCCGTTCTTCGGCGCCGAGCAGTGGCGGCAGCGCTACGATCTCGCCCGGCTGAAGATTGCGCAGGACCGCACGCTGACGGATGCGCAGAAGGCGGAGCGGCTCGCGGCGCTCGCGCAGCAGATGCCGGCCGACGAACGCGCGGCACGGCAGAAGGCCGACCGGCAGCAGGCCGCGATCGAGCAGATCGCGCAATTGCAGAAGAGCGGGGCGACGCCCGACGCGATGCGCGCGCAACTGACGCAGACGCTCGGGCCTGACGCCGCCGCGCGCGTCGCGCAGATGCAGCAGGACGACGCGTCGTGGCAGAGCCGCTACGCCGACTATGCGGCGCAGCGCGCGCAGATCGACGCGGCCGGACTGTCGCCGCAGGATCGCGACGCGCAGATCGCCGCGCTAAGGCAGCGCATGTTCACGAAGTCCGGCGAAGCAGTGCGAGCGGCGTCGCTCGACCGCGGCGCGGCTGCCGCGCGATGACGAACGATGGCGCGTGATGGCGCACGGTGACGCGCGCCATCACGCCGCGCGCGTGAAGTGCCGCGGCAGGTGCTGTTCGATGGTTGCCGCGAGCGTGTCGAACGCGGGGCCGATGCCCTCGTGCGCGACGCATGCATAGCCGAGCAGCAGGCCGCGCCGCGCGGTGTCCAGCCGGCTGTAGTAGCTGGTCAGCGGGCGCACGATCACGCCCGCGTCGAATGCGCTTTGCGTGACTGCGCGATCGTCGCATGTGTCGGGCAGGCCGAGCACCAGATGCAGGCCGGCTTCGTCGCCCATCACGGGCAGCGCGTCGCCGAAGCGCGCATGGATCGCATCGATCAGCAATTGCCGGCGCTCGCCGTACAGCGTGCGCATCCGTCTGACGTGTGAAGTCAGGTGCCCGTCCATGATGAACTCGGCGAGCACGGCCTGCTGCATCAGCTGGCCCTCCCGATACAGCTCCGACAGGCCGGTGCGGAACGTGTCGACCAGATGCTCGGGCACGACCATGTAGCCCATCCGCAGGCCCGGGAACAGCATCTTGCCGAGGCTGCCGACGTAGATCACGCGGCCGCCGTCGTCGAGCCCCTGCAGCGACGCGAGCGGCCGGCTGCCGTAGCGGAATTCGCTGTCGTAGTCGTCCTCGATGATCCAGCAGCGGTGCCGGCGGGCGTATTCGAGCAGCATCCGGCGCCGCGCGAGGCTCATCACCATCCCGAGCGGATACTGATGCGACGGCGTGACGAGCACGAGCCGCGGCGGCTGCTGCATGTCGCTCGCGCTCGGATCGATGCCTTCCTGGTCGACCGGCACCGGCGTAAGCGTGAGGCCGGTCGCCTGCAGCACGCTGCGCACGCCCCAGTAGCACGGCTCCTCGACCCACGCGCGATCGCCGATGTCGGACAGCAGCCGCACCGCGAGGTCGATCGACTGGTGGATGCCGGTCGTGATGATCACCTGATCCGGCGAGCATTTGACCGAGCGCGCGACGCGCAGGTAGTCGGCGAGCGCGCGGCGCAGCGGCCGGTAGCCGCCGCCCGGCGCATAGGTCAGCAACTCGGGATTCGCTTCCTTCCACAGTCGCGCCTGCAGGCGGCTCCAGGTGCGGCTCGGGAATTCCGATACGTCCGGCACACCCGGCATGAACGCGCCCCATTGACGTCGCGACACGCCGGCGTGCTCGATCAGCTGCCGGCCGCGCATCGACAGGCCGCCGTGCGCGTCCGGCAGCGGCGGTTCGTCGGCGGCCGACGGGGGCGGCGCGGCGCCCGGCGCGTGGATGACGGCGGCGTCCGGCCGCGTGTCGGCGACGTAGGTGCCGCTGCCGGTCGTCGTCAGCACGTAGCCTTCGGCCGTCAGCTGGTCGTACACGTGCAGCACGGTATTGCGCGCGATCGACAGGTCGGCCGCGAGCGTGCGCGAACTCGGCAGTTTTGTGCCCGGCCCCAATTCCCCGGTCAGGATGGCCTGCTGCATCAGCTGCAGCAACTGCCGGTACATCGGTTCGGGCGAGCTGCGGTCGATCCGGCCCGAGAGCCAGTCAGCGACGATGACGGTGTCCAAAGTGGTCCCACGCGGAATATTGAAATGGTTCCCTATTGTAGGACCGTGCGCGCCGTATAGTGAATCTCATCTCATAATCAATTGTCGCGCAGCAAGGGGACAGCCACGATGAAGTCCGATGATGTGATCGTCAGCTTTCGCGGCGTGCGGAAGACCTACGACGGCGAGACGCTGGTCGTCAAATCGCTCGACCTCGACATCCATCGAGGGGAATTCCTGACGCTGCTCGGGCCGTCCGGCTCGGGCAAGACCACCTGCCTGATGATGCTGGCGGGCTTCGAGTTTCCGACGGGCGGCGAAATCTGGCTCGACGGCGAGCTGCTGAATACCGTGCCGCCGCACAAGCGCAACATCGGCATGGTGTTCCAGAACTACGCGCTGTTCCCCCACCTGACGGTCGAGCAGAACGTCGCGTATCCGCTGACGGTGCGCAAGCTGTCCGCCGCCGAGCGCGTGGAGCGCGTCGCGCATGCGCTGAAGATGGTGCAGATGGAACGCTTCGCGAAGCGCTATCCGGCGCAGTTGTCGGGCGGCCAGCAGCAGCGCATCGCACTCGCGCGTGCCCTTGTGTTCGAGCCGAAGCTCGTGCTGATGGACGAGCCGCTCGGCGCGCTCGACAAGCAGTTGCGCGAACACATGCAGTACGAACTGAAGGCGCTGCACGAGAAGCTCGGCGTGACCTTCGTCTACGTGACGCACGACCAGGGCGAGGCGCTGACGATGTCCGATCGCGTCGCCGTGTTCGACAAGGGCATCGTGCAGCAGCTCGATACCGTCGATTGCCTGTACGAATCGCCGTGCAACGAATTCGTCGCGAACTTCATCGGCGACAGCAACCGGCTGCGCGGCACCATCGCGCGCGTCGACGGCGAGTTCTGCGAATTCCGGCTCGACGACGGCACGCAGCTCGTCGGGCGCCGCATCGGCGATGCGGCCGAAGGCGCGCCGGCGGTCGCCTGCATCCGCCCCGAACGCATGAGCCTTGCCGCCAACGGGCACGCGCATGGCGCCGCCGCCAACCGCGTGACCGGCGAGGCGCGCAGTCTCATCTATTTCGGCGATCACGTGCGCATGCGCTGCGCGCTGCCGGGCCAGGAAGAATGCTTCGTGAAGGTGCCGCTCGGCACGGATGCGCTCCACGCGTTCGCGCCCGGCGCACCGGTCGCGCTCGCCTTCGCGCCCGAGCACCTGCGCGTGTTCGCCTGACACCGGGTTTCACCGTTTTTCCGTAGCACGTCGTCAACAACAAAGCCCATTTCCACCACGAGAGGAGAGGAACCATCATGAACGGAGCAAGCTCAACCGCACGTCGCACCGCGCTCGCACTGGCACTGGCTGTCGTCGGCGCATCGGCCACGGCGGCCGAACTCACGGTCGTCAACTTCGGCGGCGCGAACGGCGATGCGCAGAAGGCCGCATTCAACCAGCCGTTCGAGAAGGCGACCGGCAACAAGGTCACGGCCGTCGAGTACAACGGCGAGCAGGCGAAAGTGAAGGCGATGGTCGAGGCGAAGCACGTCAACTGGGACGTGGTCGAAGTCGAATCGGGCGACCTGAACCGCGGCTGCGACGAAGGGCTGTACGAGAAGCTCGACTGGTCGAAGATCGCGAAGAAATCCGACCTGATTCCGGAAGCGCCGCAGGTGTGCGGTGTCGGCTTCTTCGTGTGGTCGACCGCGCTGTCCTACAACGCGGACAAGCTGAAGTCCGCGCCGACCGGCTGGGCCGATTTCTGGAACGTGAAGAAATTCCCCGGCAAGCGCGGGATGCGCAAGGGTGCGCGCTACAACCTCGAGTTCGCGCTGATGGCTGACGGTGTCGCGACGAAGGACGTGTACAAGGTGCTCGGCACGAAGGCCGGCCAGGACCGCGCGTTCAAGAAGCTCGACGAGCTGAAGCCGTACATCCAGTGGTGGGAAGCCGGCGCGCAGCCGCCGCAGTTCCTGGTGGCCGGCGACGTCGTGATGTCGACCGCGTACAACGGCCGCATCGATGCCGCGCAGAAGGAAGGCAAGAACCTGAAGGTCGTGTGGAACGGCAGCATCTACGACCTCGACTACTGGGCGATTCCGAAGGGCTCGCCGAACAAGGCGCTGGCCGAGCAGTACATCGCATACACGCTGACGCCGAAGCCGCAACAAGGATATGCGCAGCACATCGCGTACGGCCCGACGAACGTCGTGGCGATCAAGTCGCTCGACGCGAAGACGCTCGCGAACCTGCCGAACTCGCCGGCCAACGGCAAGAACGCGGTGCTGGAGGATATCGGCTTCTGGACCGACCACAGCGACGAGCTCGAGCAGCGCTTCAGCGCGTGGGCCACGAAGTAACCGTCTTCAGGCTGTCCTGATGCAACCTGCCGCGCGACGCGCCGAACGCGTCGCGCGGCATTCCGCCGGATCGAGCCCGGCCGGAGAGAACCGTTGAACACGATGACGATCGCTCCTTCCTCGCCGTCGACAGCCGCGCTCAAGCGCGAACTGAAGGCCGCCGAGGCCCGCAAGCGCACGATGGCGCTGCTGCTGGTCGCACCGCTCGCGATCTTCCTGCTACTCATTTTCGTCGTGCCGATCGGCACGCTGCTCACGCGCGCGGTGCAGAACCCCGAGATCGCGACCGCGCTGCCGAAGACGGTCGCCGCGCTGTCGGGCTGGGACCGCAAGGCGCCGCCGGCCGACGCTGCGTACGTCGCGCTCGCGGCCGACATGACGAAGGTCGCCGACAGCGAGGCGATGGGCGCGCTTGCACGGCGCCTGAACACCGAGATTCCCGGCTACCGCTCGCTCGTCGCGAAGACGGCGCGTGCGATGCCGCTGAAGGGCGACAACGATGCCGTCACGGCGCTGACGCCCGCGCAAACGCGCGCGAAACTGCTCGACCTCGATGCGCGTTGGGGCGATGCTGCGTACTGGCAGGCGATCGCGAAGAACGGCAGCCAGGTGTCGCCGTTCTATCTGCTCGCCGCGCTCGACCACAAGGAGGACGGCTTCGGCCGGATCGTGCAGGCCGATCCCGATCAGTCGATCTATCTCGCGATCTTCGGCCGCACGTTCGTGATCGGCGTCGCGGTCACGCTGTTCGCGCTGCTGCTCGGCTATCCGCTCGCATACTGGATCTCGACGCTGTCGGATCGGCGCGCGAACCTCGTGATGATCCTGGTGCTGATTCCATTCTGGACGTCGGTGCTGGTGCGCGTGGCCGCGTGGATCGTGCTGCTGCAAAGCGAGGGGCTGATCAACACGGCGCTGATCGGCAGCGGGCTGATCTCGCATCCGCTGGCGCTGCTGTTCAATCGCGTCGGCGTGTACATCTCGATGACGCACATCCTGCTGCCGTTCATGATCCTGCCGCTCTACAGCGTGATGAAGTCGATCCCGCCGACCTACCAGCGCGCGGCCGTCTCGCTCGGCAGCCATCCGTTCGCGGCGTTCTGGCGCGTGTACGTGCCGCAGACCTATCCGGGCGTCGGCGCGGGTGCGCTGCTGGTGTTCATCCTCGCAATCGGCTACTACATCACGCCCGCGCTGCTCGGCGGGCCGAACGACCAGATGGTCAGCTACTACGTCGCGTACTTCACGAACGTGACGATCAACTGGGGCATGGCGTGCGCGCTCGGCGGGCTGCTGCTCGCGGCGACGCTGGTGCTATATGCGGTGTACGGGCGCTTCACGCGCTCGAACGTGAGCCTCGGCTGAGCGCCGGGCACAGGGAAACGGGAAGGGGATGTCGACCATGAAACTCGCCAGGCCGCTGTTCGCGCCGCACATGTCGTTCGTCGAACGCGCGTGGTATGTCGCGCTGCGCGTACTCGTCGTGCTGACGCTGTTGTACCTGATCCTGCCGGTGCTCGCGATCGTGCCGCTGTCGTTTTCGTCGAGCACGTTCCTCGTCTATCCGATCCCCGGCTTCTCGACGCGCTGGTACGAGAACCTGATCGCGTCCGACGAGTGGCGAATGGCCGCGAAGAACAGCTTCATCGTCGCGCCGTCGGCGACCGTCGTCGCGACCGTGCTCGGCACGCTCGCCGCGATCGGCCTCACGAAGGCGGACTTCCGCGGCAAGGGGCTCCTGATGGCCGTGCTGCTGTCGCCGATGATCGTGCCCGTCGTCGTGGTCGGCGTCGGCATGTACCTGTTCTTCGCGCCGCTCGGGCTCGCGAATACCTACACGGGGCTGATCGCCGCGCACGCGGCGCTCGGCGTGCCGTTCGTCGTGACGACGGTCGCCGCGACACTGCAGGGCTTCAATCAGAACCTGGTGCGCGCGAGCCTGTCGCTCGGCGCGAATCCCGTCACGACGTTCTTCCGCGTGACGCTGCCGGTGATCGCGCCGGGCGTGATGTCGGGCGCGCTGTTCGCATTCGCGACGTCGTTTGACGAAGTCGTCGTCACGCTGTTCCTTGCCGGCGCGGACCAGACGACGCTGCCGCGCCAAATGTTCACCGGCATTCGCGAGAACATCAGCCCGACGATCGCCGCGCTCGCGACGATCCTGATCATTTTCTCGACGAGCCTGCTGCTCGCGCTCGAATGGCTGCGCGGACGCAACGCGCGACGGGCGGTGTCGTAACGCGATCGTTGCGTCCTCGACGATGCCGCGCACCGGGCGCGGCATGCCGAAGCTTTCGTTTCGCTGACTGACGGCGCGCTTGCCTGCAGGTTCGATGGGGCTCTGCAACAATACGGGTCGCGACGGCCCGTGAACCGGTTTCACCGCAGAACATACGCCGCCGCGCCGCTCAATCCGCGACGCCGCGCGTCGCTTGTCAGCCGAGCCTCATCTTGTCCGAATTCGCTTCCCCCGCCGGCGCCCGGGAGCCGGCCGTCAACTGGCGCGCGATGTCCGCCGTGCTGCTGGCCGTCGCGCTCGCGACGCTCGACACCGCGATCGCGAACACCGCACTGCCCGCGATCGCCACCGACCTGCACGCGTCGCCGGCCGCGTCGGTGTGGATCATCAACGCCTACCAGCTCGCGATGGTCGCGACGCTGCTGCCGTTCGCATCGCTCGGCGACATCGTCGGCCACAAGCGCGTGTATATCGCGGGCCTCGCGGTGTTTACGCTCGCGTCGCTCGGCTGCTCGCTCGCGTCGACGCTGCCGCAGCTGACGGCGGCGCGGATCGTGCAGGGCTTCGGCGCGAGCGCGATCATGAGCGTGAACGTCGCGCTGATCCGCAACCTGTTTCCCGCGCACCGGCTCGGGCGCGGCGTCGGCTTCAACGCGCTCGTCGTCGGCGTGTCGTTCGCGGTGGGGCCGACGATCGCGTCGTTGATCCTGTCGGTGGCCGCCTGGCCGTGGCTGTTCGCGGTGAACGTGCCGCTCGGCGTGCTCGCGCTTGCCGTCGCGATTCCGTCGCTGCCGCAGTCGGCGCGCGGCAAGCATGTGTTCGATCCGCTCGCCGCGCTGTTCAACGTGATCACGTTCGCGTCGCTGATCTTCGCGCTCGGCGAATTCGCGCAGCGCGGGCCGCTGTCCGTCGTGTTCGCGGCGGCCGCGGCCGCGCTCACGTTCGGCTGGCTGCTGATCCGCCGCCAGGCCGGGCACCCGGCGCCGATGCTGCCGGTCGACCTGTTCCGCCGGCCGGTGTTCACGCTGTCCGCGCTGACGGCCGTATGCGCGTTTGCCGCGCAGGGGCTTGCGTTCGTATCGCTGCCGTTCTACTTCGAAACCGTCCTGCATCGCAGCGCGGTGGAGACCGGCTTCCTGATGACGCCGTGGTCGGCGGTCGTCGCGCTGGCCGCGCCGATCGCGGGCCGGCTGTCCGACCGTTATCCGCCCGGGTTGCTCGGCGCGATCGGGCTCGCGCTGCTGAGCGCGGGGATGGTGGCGCTCGCCGCGCTGCCGGCCGCGCCGAACGTCTTCGACATCGGCTGGCGGATGATGCTGTGCGGCGCGGGCTTCGGCTTCTTCCAGTCGCCGAACCTGAAGGCGCTGATGTCGAGCGCGCCGCCCGAGCGCAGCGGCGGCGCGAGCGGGATCATCGCGACCGCGCGGCTGATCGGGCAGGCGACCGGCGCGGCGCTCGTCGCGCTGTCGTTCGGCATCGCCGGACGTCAAGGGCCGACGCTCGCGTTGATGCTCGGTGCGGGCTTTGCCGGCGCCGCGAGCGTCGCGAGCGGGTTGCGGCTCTTCGCGCCGTCGCATCGGGCCGGCGCGCCGGTGCCGGTGAAGGAGCAGGCGACGGAGTAGCACACCGAAGCCTGGAAATGCTTTGGCCGGCGCGCGCCGAACCTCCGCCGCGCGCCGGCCTTCGCGTCACGCTCAGAAGCCGCCCGTCTGGATCAGCTTGTTGAGGTTCGCGATGTTCAGGCTGCCGAAGCCGGTCGTCAGATCGCGGCCGGTGCCTGCCTGGTAGCCATACCCCTGATAGCCGTTGTTGCCCGATACGACGTCATAGCGCACGAGCGACGGGTTCGACGGAATGTCCGCATAGAAGTTGCCGGCCGGGAAGCCCAGGCCCGTGCCGTTTGCCGCGAGCAGACGCGCCCAGAAGCCGGTGAAGATCGGCGCGGAGAGGCTCGTGCCGCCGATCTGCTGCAACTGGCCGTAGTTGTAGATGTACGCGCCCGTGCCTTGCGCGGCGTCGAACGACACATCGGGCAACTGCCGGTTGCTGCCCGACTGCCACGACGGCGCCGGCAGGATCGTGCTGACGCCGCCGCCCGTGGACCATAGCTTGCCGTTGCCGTCGAGACCCTCGTTCCACACCGTTTCATTCGAGAATGCACCCGAGGACGTCGTGTACAGCGTCGTGCCGCCGATCGCGAGCACGTGCGGCGACGCGGCCGGCCACGACACCGTGTAGTTCGCGCCGTCCGGATAGCCGCGGTTGTTGCACTCGTACACGCCTTCGTCGCCCGACGACACCGAGAACGTCTGCCCTTGCGCGGCGGCCGTCGTGAAGATTTGCTCTTCGGCGTCGAGCGTGCCGTCCGCGTTCGCATCGGTCTCGCACCAGCCGAGCGACACGTTGATCACCTTCGCGGTGTTGTCCGACACCGCGCGGTTGAATGCCTGCGTGAGCCCCGTGTTGCCGGCGGCGTTCAGGTCCGCCATGTAGAACACGAGCTTGCCGACCTGGCCGCCGGCCGAGCCGACGATCGACTGGCTGTCGAGATCCCATTCGCCCTGGCCGTCCTGGTCGTCGCTGTAGCTGCCGGTCGTGCCGGTGCCGTTGGTCTTGACGGTCTGGGTCGTGACCGTGCCGTAACCGTTGCTCGACGTGAACTGCCTCAGGTCCTGCAGCGTCTGCGACACGCCGCCGATCGTGATGATGCCGACGGTCACGCCGGCCGCGGTCGGCACGCCGGTCGCGTTGTAGAGGCCCGGGAATTCCTTCGGATAGTGGCCGGTGGCCGTGCCGGCCGCGAGCGCCTGCGGCTTCGCGACGTTGCCGATGCGCAGCATCGGCCGTGCGCGTGCGACGTTCTGCAGCCCGAGCACCGAGCCGACGACGTCGCCGAGCGCATGCGGCACCTGCGCGGTCGACGCATTCGCGAAGCCGGAGCGGCCCGCGTACTCGAAATGCACGAGCGACGTGTTGAACGCGGTCTTCACCGTGCCGGCCGTGCCGCGCGCCGACACCAGCAGCCGGTTCGGCGCGACTTCGATGTTCACGAAGCCGCTCTTGCGCAGATAGTCGACGACCGACTTGACCTGTGCTTCGGTCGGCGCATAGCCGGCGAGGAACTGGTCGTGCGTGAGGTACCGGCGGTAATGCGCGTTGCCGGGCCGGTTCACGTCGTGCGCGAGTTGCTTGAGTTGCGCGGCGTTGCGCAGCTTCAGGCTGACGACGATGTCCGTCGTCTCGCCGGCCGCGAGTTCGAGCGACGGCGCCGCGCTGCGCGCCATCAACTGCGGGCCGGTCAGAAAGGCCTTCGTGTGGGTATCGACCCAATCCGTCGCCGCATGGGCCGCAGTGGCGGCGAACACGAGCGGTACCGCGCACGCAAGGTGTCGGGGCGACGGAAGGGGCAGCGCAAACCAGGTGTTCCTTTTCATCGGGAGTCCTTTTAAGGAGGGACGACGTTGCTGGAACCCCCGGCCCTTGTGGGGCCGCGAGCGGTGACGAGCGTAGGGCGTCGGTGCCGTTCAGGTAGCTGCCAGTTTCCATAGCTGTCAGATCTGACATCGGCGGGCTCGCACGCCTGCGCCACGTCGTTCGTGCAGGCGCAGCGGCCCCGGAGAAGGGAACCGGTTCGCGGCGCGCTCGCGCGACGGTCGACGACGTTTGAACGCACGCGTCGTTCGTTGCCGTGCCGGAATGCGCGCGATTGCGGAGCGCAGCGGCGCGCGAGCACATTGGCCGCGAGCGGGCCTGCGCGCGTCGTGCGTCGCACTATGTGGTCAAGTGCGGCCGCGGCATCCGCGCGACGACGTCCCGATGCGCGGAGTCACGAAAACGGGGCCGGTCGATCGCGCGCCTTTCCCGAACTGTGGAACAGCGCGTTGCCGAGTCTTGCAGCGTGCTTTCGGTTCGCGGGCCGGGTGAGTCGATTAGAGGAAGGGCTCGAATTCATCCGGCGACGCGCGCTCGAGGTCCGTCGCGCGCCGGTACGCCGCCGTTCGGCTCGCCGCGGCGAACGCAAATGCGGAAGGATCGCACGACGCCCTCCGCGAATTCCCTCCTTGACGCGCACCATTGCGCGGCTATCCTTCAATCCATAACCATCGAGTTATTGATTGAAACATGCAAAACACTCACGACATGCTGTTCAGGACGCTGGCCGATCCGACGCGCCGCGCGCTCTTCGAGCGGCTGTGCGAGCAGGGCGAACTGACGGTGGGCGCGCTGACGGCCCATGCAGGCGTGTCGCAGCCGGCGGTATCGAAGCATCTGGGTGTACTGAAGCAGGCCGGGCTCGTACGCGACCGTCACGCGGGCCGGCAGACGCACTACAGCGCGCAGCCGCAGGCGCTGACTCCGTTGATCGACTGGACCAGCCAGATGGCCGGCTTCTGGCAGAACCGGTTCGACCTTCTCGAAGATCTGCTCAACAGGATGGACCAATGAACCAGGCCACTACCGAAACACGCACCGTCGTCGTCGAACGGGAACTGTCGCATTCGCCGGAGAAGATCTGGCGCGCGCTCACGCAACCCCACCTGATCGAGGCGTGGCTGATGAAGAGCGATTTCGAGCCCGTCGCGGGCCGCGCGTTCAGCTTTCACGCGGACTGGGGTTCGGTCGACTGCACGTTGCTGACGATCGAACCGCAGCGCGTGCTGTCCTACACGTGGGCCGCGTATGGCCTGGAGAGCGTCGTCACATGGACGCTCACGCCAACGCCGAGCGGCACGCTGTTGCGCATGGAGCAGGCCGGCTTCCGCCCGGATCAGGAACAGGCATACCGCGGTGCGCAGCACGGGTGGGTGCGGTTCTTCGAGTCGCTCGAACAGGTGCTGGCGCGTCCCGATGAAGATCAGGAGGGCCGGGCATGAGCGCATCCGACCCGGGCCTGCCGCCGTCGGCCCGTATCGACGCGCTGATCGCGGGGATCGCCGACTGGCGCGGCAAGACGTTCGCCGAGTTGCGCGAGACGATCCTCGCCGTCGACGACGGCATCGTCGAGGAATGGAAATGGATGGGCAGCCCCGTGTGGGCGTGCGACGGGATGATCGCGGTCGCGAATGCGCACAAGGGCAAGGTGAAGCTGACCTTCATGCACGGCGCGCATCTGCCTGATCCCGACGGGCTGTTCAATGCGGGCCTCGACGGCAATGCGCGCCGCTCGATCGATTGGCTCGAAGGCGACAAGCTCGACAAGCGGGGGCTGAAGCGCCTCGTTCGCGCGGCGATCGACTACAACCGCGCGCACCTGAAGAAGAACGCGCGCGCCGGCTCCGGCGCGAAGGCGCGAGCCGACAAGGCCGCATAACGCACCGGCACACCGGGCGCACGGCCCGGCCGCCGCCTTCCCGCCGCCGACCGGCAGGCAAAAAAAAGCCCGACACGAGGTCGGGCATTCAAATCGGCCGCAACCGCCGCGAGGCGGCTGCGACACCTGCAAAAGCAGGACGCTTACGCTGCCAGCAGCGAGCGCAGCACGAACGGCAGGATACCGCCGTGCTTGTAGTAGTCGACTTCGATCGGCGTATCGATGCGCAGCAGCACCGGCACGCGCTGCGTTTCGCCGTTCTTGCGGTGGATCACGAGCGTGACGTCCTGCTGCGGCTTGAAGTCGTCGCCGAGGCCTTCGATGTCGTAGGTCTCTTCGCCGGTGATGCCGAGCGACTGGATGCTGTCCGCACCCTTGAACTGCAGCGGCAGCACGCCCATGCCGACCAGGTTCGAGCGGTGGATCCGCTCGAAGCTGCGTGCGATCACGGCCTTCACGCCGAGCAGTTGCGTGCCCTTCGCGGCCCAGTCGCGCGACGAGCCCGTGCCGTACTCTTCGCCCGCGAACACGACGGTCGGCGTGTCGGCGCCGACGTAGCGCATCGCGGCGTCATAGATCGACAGCTGTTCGCCGCTCGGCTGGTGGATCGTCAGACCGCCTTCGACGCGCGAGCCGTCTGCCTTCACCGGGATCATCAGGTTCTTGATCCGGACGTTCGCGAACGTGCCGCGCATCATCACGTCGTGGTTGCCGCGGCGCGAGCCGTAGCTGTTGAAGTCGGCCTTCTGCACGCCGTTCTCCTTCAGCCACTTGCCTGCCGGCGAGTCTTCCTTGATCGAGCCTGCCGGGCTGATGTGGTCGGTCGTGACCGAGTCACCGAAGATGCCCAGTGCGCGCGCGCCCTTGACCGTCGGGATCGACGCGGCCGGCTCCATCGAGAAGTCGTTGCCGAAGAACGGCGGCTCCGCGATGTAGGTCGACTTCGGCCAGTCGTAGACCTGGCCCGTTTCGCCCTCGATCTTGCTCCAGAGGTCGCCCTTCTTGGTCAGCTTCGCGTAGTTGTCCTCGAACTTCTTCGGGTCGAGCGCGAACTTGAGCAGCGCGTGGACTTCCTCGCTCGTCGGCCAGATGTCGCCGAGGTAGATGTCGTAACCGTCCTTGCCCTTGCCGACCGGCTCGGTCATCAGGTCGCGCGTGATGTTGCCGGCGATCGCGTAGGCGACGACGAGCGGCGGCGACGCGAGGAAGTTCGCGCGGATGTTCGGGTGAATACGCGCTTCGAAGTTACGGTTGCCCGACAGCACGGCTGCCGCGACGATGTCGTTCTTCGTGATCGCTTCGTTCAGCTCCGGCGTCAGGTCGCCCGCGTTGCCGATACAGGTCGTGCAGCCATAGGCCGCGACTTCGAAGCCGAGCATCGACAGGTAGGGCAGCAGGCCCGTCTTCGTCAGGTACTCGGTGACGATGCGCGATCCCGGCGCGAGCGAGGTCTTGATCTTCGGATCGACCGTGAGGCCGGCCTCGACCGCCTTCTTCGCGAGCAGGCCGGCGGCCAGCAGCACGCTCGGGTTCGACGTGTTCGTGCACGACGTAATGGCGGCGATCAGCACGTCGCCGTTCTTCACGTCGACGCCGTTGCTCGTCGTGTATTGCGTGCCCAGGTCTTCCGCCTTCTTCGCGAAGCCATTCTCGGCGACCGGCTTCGAGAACAGGTCGGTGAACGTCGACTTGACGTTGCCGATCTCGATGCGGTCCTGCGGGCGCTTCGGGCCGGCCAGCGACGGTGCGACCGTTGCGAGATCCAGCGTCACGACCTTCGTGTAGTCGATGTCGCCTGCCTTCGGGATGCCGAACAGCTTCTGCGCCTTGAAGTAGTTTTCGAACGCGGCGATTTCCGCCTTCGTGCGGCCCGTGCCTTCGAAGTAGTCGATCGTCTTTTCGTCGACCGGGAAGAAGCCCATGGTCGCGCCGTATTCCGGCGCCATGTTGCCGATCGTGGCGCGGTCCGGCAGCGACAGCGACTTCGTGCCTTCGCCGAAGAACTCGACGAACTTGCCGACAACCTTTTCCTTGCGCAGCATTTCGGTGATCGTCAGCACCAGGTCGGTGGCCGTCACGCCTTCGCGCAGCTTGCCCTTCAGCTCGACGCCGACGACGTCCGGCGTCAGGAAGTACACCGGCTGGCCGAGCATGCCGGCTTCGGCCTCGATGCCGCCCACGCCCCAGCCGACCACGCCGATGCCGTTGATCATCGTCGTGTGGCTGTCCGTGCCGACGAGGGTGTCGGGGTAGTACACGGTGTCGCCGCCGTCCGCCTTCTTGTGGACGCCGCGCGCGAGATACTCGAGGTTCACCTGGTGGACGATGCCGACGCCCGGCGGCACGACCTTGAACGTGTCGAACGCCTGCATGCCCCACTTCATGAACTGGTAGCGTTCGTTGTTGCGCTGGAATTCCAGCTTCATGTTCAGGTCGAGCGCATCTTTCTGGCGGAAGTAGTCGATCTGGACCGAGTGATCGACGACGAGATCGACCGGGACCAGCGGCTCGATCTTCTTCGGGTTCTTGCCCGAACGCTCGGCGACGCCGCGCATGGCCGCGATGTCGGCGAGCAGCGGCACGCCCGTGAAGTCCTGCAGCACGACGCGCGACACCACGAACGGAATCTCGTCGACGCGCTTCGCGGTCGGCTTCCAGTTCGCCAACTGCTCGATGTGTTCTTCGGTGATCTTCTTGCCGTCGTAGTTGCGCAGCACGGACTCGAGCACGATACGGATCGACACCGGCAGGCGCTCGATCTTCGTCTTCAGTTCCTTGCCGAGCTGCGGTAGCGAGTAGAACTTGCCTTTGCCGGAACCGCTGTCGAATTCCTTGAGGGTCTTGTGGAGATTGTGGGCCATGGTGATTTTCCTGGGTTTAAGGCTAGGAAACAACGTGTCCTGTAGATGACAAGGGGGCTGTTTGCGGATGAAACGGACATGCGTTGCCCCGAGAAAGGCCGCTCGCAAGGACTGCGACGCAGCGAATACTGGACGTATTCGCAAGGAGCGTGACGCAGCGAGCGGCCTTTCTCGGGGCAACCCCAAACTTGAATTTCATACCACGGGAATGCCCCAAATCGGCCACATGACGGCGTCGTTCGTCTCTTGTTTGGCACGGCCAAACGGCGCTCCTCACTCCTTGTCCTGCGACCGATTTGGGGCATTCGCATGTCCGTTTCATCCGCAAACAGCCCCCTATATCACATACAGATCGACGTATTCATCGACCGGCATTGCTTCGAGCTTTGCCTGGTCCAGCGACACGTCGAGAATCGCTTGTTGCTGCTTGGCCGGGAAGCGGCGGGCGAGGTTGGTCCTGAACTTCTCGACCAGCAGCGGGATGCCGTCCGTGCGGCGCCGCCGATGGCCGAGCGGGTATTCGATCGCCACTTCGGCAAGCTTCGACCCGTCCGCGAATTCGATCGTCAGCGCATTCGCGATCGATCGCTTGGCCGGGTCATGGTAATCCTTCGTGAACTGCGGATCCTCGACGCACACGGTTTTCGCGCGCAGCGCGTCGATGCGCGGATCGGCGGCGACCGCGTCTTCGTAATCGGCCGCGGTCAGCCGGCCGAACAGCAGCGGCACGGCGACCATGTACTGGATGCAGTGATCGCGATCGGCCGGATTGGCGAGCGGCCCCTGCTTGTCGATGATGCGCAGCGCGGCCGCGTGCGTGCGGATCGTGATCCGGCTGATGTCGTCGGTCGTGCGGCCCGTCGCGGCGAGCTGGGCGTGCAACTGCAGCGCGGCCTCGGCGGCCGTCTGCGCGTGGAATTCGGCCGGGAACGCGATCTTGAACAGCACGTTCTCCATCACGTACGTGCCGTACGGGCGCTGGAAGCGGAACGGCTGCCCGTCGAACAGCACGTCGTAGAAGCCCCAGGTCTTTGCGGTGAGCGCCGACGGGTAGCCCATTTCACCCGTTTTCGCGATCAGCGCGAGGCGCACCGCGCGGGACGTCGCGTCGCCGGCCGCCCATGACTTGCGCGAACCGGTGTTCGGCGCGTGGCGGTAGGTGCGCAGCGCTTGACCGTCGACGAACGCGTTGGACACCGCATTGATCAGCTCGTCGCGCGTGAGCCCGAGCAGGCGGCCGACGACGGCCGTCGACGCGACTTTCACGAGCAGCACGTGGTCGAGCCCGACCGCATTGAACGAATTTTCGAGTGCGAGGCAGCCCTGAATCTCGTGGGCCTGGATCATCGCGACGAGCACGTCGCGCATGGCAAGCGGCTTCCTGCCGGCCGCGACGGCCGTGCGGGACAGCCAGTCGGCCGTCGCCAGGATTCCGCCGAGATTGTCGGACGGATGACCCCATTCGGCGGCGAGCCAGGTGTCGTTGAAGTCCAGCCAGCGGATCATCGCGCCGATGTCGAACGCGGCCTGGACGGGATCGAGCTGGAAGGACGTGCCGGGCACCTTCGCGCCGTTCGGCACGATCGTGCCGGGCACGACGGGGCCGAGCAGCTTGGTGCAGGCGGGATAGGACAGCGCCTCGAGTCCGCATCCGAGCGTGTCGATCAGGCAATGACGCGCCGTCTCCAGCGCGAGCGCGCTGTCGATGCCGGTGTTCAGCACGTAGTCGACGATATCGACGAGTACCGTATCCGGAGCAGGGCGGACGTTGGAGACCGGGGCGGACATCGAGGGGCCGGGGAACGCGCTTAGTTCGTTGCCGGCTTCAGCTCGTTCGACTGCGTCGGTGCCGCGGTGCCTTGCGCCATTTCCGGCGTCACGCATTCGTCCGCGAGGCGCTCGCCGCCGTTTGCGTCGGAGAACAGCATCGCCTTGCTCGGGATCACGACCAGCTTGAGGCCGGCTGCCGGATCGTAGAAGGTGTCGGCGCCCGTCGTCGTGGCTTCGCGCGGCAGCTTGTAGTTCCTCTTCGCCCAGTGAACCGTGACGAGCTGGTCGCGCTTCATGTCGCCGGCGAGGTCGAACGACAGACCTTCCTTACAGGACCACTTGACCGCGCCTTCCGGTACCGTGTCGACCTTGGCAGCCGCGCGTGCCTGCGCCTTCTTGCTGCGCGGGATGATGCGCTTGGCCGGCGCCGGGCGCTTGGCCGTCTTCTTCGCGGTCGTCGCCGTACCCTGGGCGAACGCGCTCGGAGCCGACACCAGCATCGTGGCGGACAACGCGCCGATGGCGGTAGCGATCAGGAGTTTCTTCATGGAGTCAGAACCTTTCGATTATCAGTTGACAAGGGCCGGCAATCGAAACCGCCGGCCGGTTTGAAACTGCACGCGCCCCGGAAGCGCGCAGCGGCCGCTATTTTCACCTATTTGGCCGCGCATATTTCAGGTTTTCGGGCTCCGTTACGTTTTTTGTCGTTTCGCAAACCTGTGTCGGGTTCACACCCCGGCGATTCGATGAAATTCGTGTGTCGGCGCGCGCTCACCGCGCGTCTCCGGCGGCCGGGCCGAACAGCGGCGCGGCCTCGGCCGGCACCGGCTGGCCGGTCGCCCGCGCGCGGCGCAGCACCGACCAGTAATAGCGGTAGCTCGCGCGGTCATGCAGCGTATCGCCGTGGCGTGTCGGGCCCCAGTCGGCGGCCTGCGCGGCCAGCAGGATCTCCGCGGCCAGTGCGACTTCATCGGTGCGCGGCGCGAATGCGTCGACGATCGGGCGGATCTGCGCGGGGTGGATGCTCCACATCCGCGTGAACGCGAACTCGTCGCGCGCGCGGCGCGCGTCGCCGGCGACGACGGCCATGTCGCGCACCTCGGTTGTCACATTGTGTGACGGTGTCTTGCCGTGCGCGTGGCACGCCGCGGCGATTTCCAGCTTCGCGCGGCGCACGAGCGGGTGGTCGAACTGGCCGGGCGAGCGCATCGCCGCATCGGGAATCGCGCCGTGATGGGCGGACACGAAGTCCATCAGCCCGAAGCTCAGCGTGCCGACCAGCGGCAGCGCGGCGAGGGCGGCCGCCTGCGCGAGCGCGCCGTGCGTCTCGACCAGCACGTCGACGGGAATCGGCTGCGCGAGGCCGAGCTCGCGGCGCGTGCCTTCGATGAACGCGACCATCTCGGCCGCGTCGGCGGCGCTCGCGATCTTCGGCAGCGTGACGTAGGCCGGTGCGCGCGCGGCCCGCAGCACGATGCGCACGTCGTCGCGCCAGTGGGGATGGGAAAAGTCGTGGATGCGGACGCCGACCCGCCCGAAGCGGTTTTCGGCGCTGCCGAGGAACTCGGCGACGAGCTGCGCATGCGCGGCTTCCTGGCCGACGGCCGCGCCGTCCTCGCAGTCGAGCGTGATGTCGAACACGGGGCCGAGTTCGGCCTGGAGCGCGAGCGACTTGCGCATCAGCTTCTCGCTGCCCGCGTAGTGATCGCAGCAGGGCAGGATCGCGGGCGGGGACGCCCCGTCGTACAGCACTTGTGCAGGAGTGAGCGCGGACATCTCTTCTACGTCCAGGAAGCGGGCAACGTGGAGAACATCGGATTCGGGCGCGTTCTGGGCCGGCGCGCGGGGCGCCTGGAGCGGCAAAACGTGCCCGGATCGGATCGGGCGGCGGGGCTGGCTGCAGGCCCGCCGCCCATGCCGTGACCGGCCCGCCCGGAGGCGGCCCGGCCATCATGCAGCCTGCTTAGTTCTTCAGCAGGTGGGCGACGCCGTCGCGCTCTTCGAGCAGCTCGGCCAGCGTGCCGTCCATCTTCTCGCGCGAGAACGCGTCGATTTCCAGGCCTTCGACGCGCTTGTACTCGCCGTTTTCGCACACGACCGGCACGCCGTAGATGATGTCTTCGGGGATGCCGTACGAGCCGTCCGACGGGATGCCCATCGTGACCCACTTGCCGTTCGTGCCGAGGACCCAGTCACGCACGTGGTCGATCGCCGCGTTGGCTGCCGACGCTGCCGACGACAGGCCGCGCGCTTCGATGATCGCCGCGCCGCGCTTGCCGACGGTCGGGATGAACGTGTCGCGGTTCCACACGTCGTCGTTGATCAGCTTCAGCAGCGACTCGCCTTCGACGGTCGCGAAGCGGAAGTCGGGGTACATCGTCGGCGAGTGGTTGCCCCACACGGCGAGCTTCTCGATCGATGCGACCGGCTTGCCCGACTTCGCGGCGAGCTGCGACAGCGCGCGGTTGTGGTCGAGGCGCAGCATTGCCGTGAAGTTCTTCTTCGGCAGGTCCGGTGCCGACTTCATGGCGATGTACGCGTTGGTGTTCGCCGGGTTGCCGACGACCAGCACCTTCACGTCGCGGCTCGCGACTTCATTCAGTGCGGCGCCCTGGACCGTGAAGATCTCGGCGTTCGCCGACAGCAGGTCCTTGCGCTCCATGCCCTTCGAGCGCGGACGTGCGCCGACCAGCAGAGCAACGTCTGCATCCTTGAATGCAACCTTCGGATCGTCGGTGATCACGACGCCCGCGAGCAGCGGGAACGCGCAATCGTCGAGCTCCATCACGACGCCTTTGACGGCGGCTTGGGCTTGCGGGAGGTCGAGCAGTTGCAGGATGACCGGCTGGTCCTTGCCGAGCAGGTCGCCGTTCGCGATGCGGAACAGCAGGGAGTATGCGATTTGACCTGCGGCGCCGGTGACGGCAACGCGCTTTGCGGGCTTAGCCATTGAAAATCTCCAGGACGGGTGAAGCGTTGGACGCTAGGCAAAACGCCATTCTATGCGCGTTACGCGTAGCGTTGCATTGAAGCAGGGCGGAGGACTCGCGAATGGCAGACGCGGTGAACCTGGAGACGGCCGTGGCACGTAGCCGGGGACGCATTTGCACCCGCGAACCCTTGCTCGCCCCGGAGTGTAGGAGCCGGCTGGCCCAAAGTCAAACGGTATCATATGTCTTATATAAGACAGATGTTTTGCGGAATTTGAGTGGACGAAAAAGCGCGGTTTGTGATGAAATGCGCGCCATGACATCGAACCAGGCGAACAACGCGAATCCAACCGGCGCAGGCGGCCCAGGGCAGCCGGGCGCGGGTGATTCCGCGCCGGCGCCTGCCGCTTCGCCGTCCCCGACCTTCAGTCCGTTATACCAGCAGATCAAGTCATTGATCACGCAGAGTCTCGAATCCGGTGAATGGAAGCCGGGCGAGATCATCCCGAGCGAAGTGGAGCTCGCGGCCCGCTACAAGGTCAGCCAGGGCACCGTTCGCAAGGCGATCGACGAACTGGCCGCCGAAAACCTCGTGGTCCGGCGACAGGGCAAGGGTACGTTTGTTGCGACGCACAACGAGGATCGCGCGCAGTTCCGCTTCCTGCGGCTGCTGGCCGACGACGGTGCCGAGCATCCGCACGTGAGCCGGCTGCTCGAGTGCCGGCGCCTGCGCGCACCGGCCGAGATCGCGCGGCAGCTCGACCTGAAGCCGGCCGACCCGGTCGTGCAGGTGCGCCGCCTGCTGGAGTTCGATAGCGAAGTGACGGTGCTCGACGAGATCTGGTTGCCGGGCACGATGTTCCGCGGGCTCACGTTCGAGCGGTTGAGCGAGTACAAGGGGCCGCTCTACGCGATGTTCGAGACGGAGTTCGGCACGCGGATGATCCGCGCGACGGAGAAGATCCGCGCGGTCGCGGCGGAGCCGGCGGTGGCCGACCTGCTGCACGTGCCGGCGGGTTTTCCGTTGCTGTCGGTCGAGCGCGTGTCCTACACATACGGTGACCGGCCGGTGGAAGTGCGGCGCGGCTGGTATGTCACAACCGGGTACTACTATCAGAATGACTTGAGTTGACGATGTTCGGCTCAGGCCGGGTGCATTCGCGTTCCCCACGCTCGCGAAGCACGTTTTGGGCCGCCTTTGTTCGTGTTCGCGCAACTATCCAGAGCAGACTTTCGCTGCAGCGCGATATAAAAAGGCGCTAAAATCGCGGATTAGTGTGACAACATAGTAGGGGTCTAGCATGACTGACGCAGTAAGAAAGCCGAGGCCGGAATACCGGAACATCGGAATCGGCGACATCACGTTGAAATACCGCATGCCTCTGGCTGCGATATTGTCGATTCTCCACCGAGTCAGCGGCGCGCTGCTGTTCCTGTTCCTGCCGTTCGTGCTGTTCCTCTTCGATCAGAGCCTCACCTCCGAGCTCAGCTTCGAAGTCTTCAAGGCTTTCCTCTCCAACATCGTCGTCAAGCTGATCGTCCTCGCGCTGTCCTGGGCGTTCTTCCACCATTTCTGCGCCGGCATTCGCCACCTGCTGATGGACGTCAACCACGACGCCGTCACGAAGGAAGGCGGCAAGCGGACGGCAGTCGTCGTCTTTGTCGTCTCGATCGCGCTGACGATCGCCATGGCACTCAAACTGTTCGGAGCATTCTAAGAAAATGGCAGCCAATAACCGAATCGGCTCGAAGCGCCTCGTCGTCGGCGCTCACTACGGCCTGCGCGACTGGCTCGCGCAGCGCGTCACCGCCGCGATCATGGCGGTCTACACGGTCATTCTGCTCGTCCTGTTCTTCGGCGCGCATGACTTCTCGTACGAAGGCTGGGCGTCGATCTTCTCCGCGCAATGGATGAAGCTCGCGACCTTCGTGACGCTGCTTTCCCTCTTCTACCACGCATGGGTCGGCGTGCGCGACATCTGGATGGACTACGTGAAGCCCGTCGGTGTGCGCCTGCTGCTGCAATCGCTGACCATCGTCTGGCTGCTCGCATGTGCGGGCTACGCCGCGCAGATTCTCTGGAGAGTGTAAAGAATGGCTGCAATCAAAACTTCCCTGCCGCGCCGCAAGTTCGACGTGGTGATCGTCGGCGCGGGCGGCTCGGGCTTGCGCGCAGCGCTGCAACTGTCGCGCGCGGGCCTGTCGGTCGGCGTGCTGTCGAAGGTGTTCCCGACCCGTTCGCACACGGTGGCCGCACAGGGCGGCATCGGCGCGTCGCTCGGCAACATGAGCGAAGACAACTGGCACTTCCACTTCTACGACACGATCAAGGGTTCCGACTGGCTCGGCGACCAGGACGCGATCGAGTTCATGTGCCGCGAAGCACCGAACGTCGTGTACGAACTGGAACACTTCGGCATGCCGTTCGACCGTAACGCGGACGGCACGATCTACCAGCGTCCGTTCGGCGGCCACACCGCGAACTACGGCGAGAAGCCGGTCCAGCGCGCTTGCGCGGCCGCCGACCGTACCGGTCACGCGCTGCTGCACACGCTGTACCAGCAGAACGTCGAAGCGAAGACGCAGTTCTTCGTCGAATGGATGGCGCTCGACCTGATCCGCGATGCGGACGGCGACGTGCTCGGCGTGACGGCCCTCGAGATGGAGACGGGCGACGTCTACATCATGGAAGGCAAGACGACGCTGTTCGCGACGGGCGGCGCAGGCCGGATCTTCGCGGCGTCGACCAATGCGTTCATCAACACCGGCGACGGCCTCGGCATGGCTGCGCGTTCGGGCATCGCGCTGCAGGACATGGAGTTCTGGCAGTTCCACCCGACCGGCGTGGCCGGCGCGGGCGTGCTGATTACCGAAGGCGTGCGCGGCGAAGGCGGTATCCTGCGCAACGCGAACGGCGAGCGTTTCATGGAACGCTACGCGCCGACGCTGAAGGATCTGGCGCCGCGTGACTTCGTGTCGCGTTCGATGGACCAGGAAATCAAGGAAGGCCGCGGCGTCGGTCCGAACAAGGACCACGTGCTGCTCGACCTGTCGCACATCGGCGCCGAGACGATCATGAAGCGTCTGCCGTCGATCCGCGAAATCGCGCTGAAGTTCGCGAACGTCGATGCGATCAAGGAACCGATCCCGGTCGTCCCGACGATCCACTACCAGATGGGCGGCATCCCGACCAACATCCACGGTCAGGTCGTCGGCACGTCGCGCGATCACAAGGAACCGGTCAACGGCTTCTACGCAGTGGGCGAATGCTCGTGCGTGTCCGTGCACGGCGCGAACCGCCTCGGCACGAACTCGCTGCTGGACCTCGTGGTGTTCGGCCGTGCGGCCGGCAACCACATCGTCGAGCATGTGAAGAACCAGAAGGAACACAAGCCGCTGCCGGCCGATGCAGGCGAATTCTCGCTGGCGCGCCTGGCGAAGCTCGAGAAGTCGTCGTCGGGCGAATACACGCAGGACGTCGCGAACGACATCCGCGCGACGATGCAGAAGCACGCAGGCGTGTTCCGCACGTCGGCGCTGCTGAAGGAAGGCGTCGAGCAGATGGCCGGCCTCGCGGCACGCGTGGAAAGCATCCACCTGAAGGACAAGTCGAAGGTGTTCAACACCGCGCGCGTCGAAGCGCTCGAGCTGGAGAACCTGATCGAAGTCGCCCGCGCGACGATGGTGTCGGCGGAAGCGCGTAAGGAAAGCCGTGGCGCACACGCCCACAGCGACTACGAACACCGCGACGACGACAACTGGCTGCGCCACACGCTGTGGTACAGCGAAGGCGATCGCCTCGACTACAAGCCGGTTCAAATGAAGCCGCTGACGGTCGAATCCGTGCCGCCGAAGCCGCGCACGTTCTAAGCCGAGTCAAAGGAATCCGAAATGGCAAAACGCATTTTTGAAGTCTACCGCTACGATCCGGACAAGGACGCGGCGCCGCGCATGCAGACGTACGAGCTCGATATCCAGCATGAGCGCATGCTGCTCGACGCACTGGTCAAGCTGAAGGCACTGGACGAGACGCTGTCGTTCCGCCGCTCGTGCCGTGAAGGCGTGTGCGGTTCGGACGCGATGAACATCAACGGCAAGAACGGTCTCGCGTGCCTGACGAACCTGAACGACCTGCCGCAGAAGATCGTGCTGCGCCCGCTGCCGGGCCTGCCCGTCGTGCGCGACCTGATCGTCGACATGACGCACTTCTTCAACCAGTATCACTCGATCAAGCCGTACCTGATCAACGATGCGCCGCCGCCGGAGAAGGAACGCCTCCAGTCGCCGGAAGAACGCGACGAGCTCGACGGCGTGTACGAGTGCATTCTGTGCGCGAGCTGCTCGACGTCGTGCCCGAGCTTCTGGTGGAACCCGGACAAGTTCGTCGGCCCGGCCGGCCTGCTGCAGGCTTACCGCTTCATCGCGGATAGTCGCGACACCGCCACCGGCGAGCGTCTCGACAACCTGGAAGACCCGTACCGTCTGTTCCGTTGCCACACGATCATGAACTGCGTCGACGTTTGCCCGAAGGGCCTGAACCCGACGAAGGCGATCGGCAAGATCAAGGAACTGATGGTTCGCCGCGCGGTTTAAAGTTTGATGAGCGACGATTCGCATCAATCCGACCCGCACCGTCGCGCGCGCCTCCGCTGGCGCGCGCGGCGGGGTCTGCTGGAAAACGACATCATCTTCGAGCGTTTCTTCAGCAGATACGAGCATGACCTCACCGATGCAGACGTAGGCGCGTTGTCGCGCCTGCTCGATCTGAGCGACAACGACCTGATGGACTTGCTCCTCGCGCGCAAGGAACCAGAGGGCGACCTAGACAGCCCGGAAATTCACAGGCTGTTGGAGATGCTGCGCAACGTGTAACGCGTTACGCCCGTTATCGAATCCCGTTTCTTTATTTCGATTGAGGATGTGCCATGACTCCGTCTGATGTTAAAGCCACGCTATCGTTCAGCGACAACTCGCCGAGCGTCGAAATGCCGATCTACAAGGGCACGATGGGCCCGGACGTAATCGACATCCGCAAGCTGTACGGCCAGACCGGCAAGTTCACTTACGACCCGGGTTTCATGTCGACGGCAGCTTGTAATTCGGCGATCACGTACATCGACGGCGACAAGGGCGAACTGCTGTACCGCGGCTACCCGATCGACAACCTCGCGCAGAACGCCGACTTCCTTGAGACCTGCTACCTGCTGCTGAAGGGCGAGCTGCCGAACGCGGCGCAGAAGAAGGAATTCGTCGACACCGTCACGAAGCACACGATGGTGCACGAGCAGATGCACTTCTTCTTCCGTGGCTTCCGTCGCGACGCGCACCCGATGGCGGTGCTGGTGGCGGCCGTCGGCGCGCTGTCGGCGTTCTATCACGACTCGCTCGACATCAACGATCCGCGTCACCGTGAAGTATCGGCGATCCGCATGATCGCGAAGCTGCCGACGCTCGTCGCGATGGCGTACAAGTTCAGCATCGGCCAGCCGTTCGTTTATCCGAAGAATGAACTGTCGTACAGCGCGAACTTCATGCACATGATGTTCTCGAACCCGTGCGAAGAGTACAAGGTCAACGACGTGCTCGTCCGCGCACTCGACCGTATCCTGATCCTGCACGCTGATCACGAGCAGAACGCATCGACGTCGACGGTCCGCCTGGCCGGTTCGTCGGGCGCGAACCCGTTCGCGTGTATCGCTGCCGGTATCGCGTGTCTGTGGGGCCCGGCGCACGGTGGTGCGAACGAAGCCGCGCTGAACATGCTCGAGCAGATCGGTTCGCCGGACAACATCCCCGAATTCATCAAGCAGGTGAAGGACAAGAATTCGGGCGTGAAGCTGATGGGCTTCGGCCACCGCGTGTACAAGAACTACGACCCGCGTGCGAAGCTGATGCGCGAAACGTGCTACGAAGTGCTGAACGAACTGGGCCTGCACGACGACCCGCTGTTCAAGCTCGCGATGCAGCTCGAGAAGATCGCGCTGGAAGACGAATACTTCGTGTCGCGCAAGCTGTACCCGAACGTCGACTTCTACTCGGGCATCGTTCAGCGCGCGCTGGGCATCCCGACGTCGATGTTCACGTGTATCTTCGCGATGGCACGTACGGTCGGCTGGATCGCACAGTGGAACGAAATGATTGCGGATCCGGAGCAGAAGATCGGCCGTCCGCGTCAGCTGTTCATCGGCGACGCGCCGCGCGAAGCGAAGCCGATCAACGCACGTTAAGTCGTGCGCGGCGCGAACGGCCGTCAGGCCGCTCGCGTCCGGCAATCGCAACGCCCCGACACCCCGGTGGGTCATCCCGCCGGGGTGTTTTCATTTGCGCGGCGCAGGTTCGCCCGATCCGCTACGGTGATCCAGCGACGGCGGCCGCGTGTCGAGCGGCGGCGCGTCGGCGTCGGGCGCGTGGCCGTGCTGAGCGAAGAATTGCCGGTAAGCGCCGGGCGTCATCCCGCGCGCGGCGAGGAACTGGCGGTTGAAGTTCGCGGCATTCGGAATGCCGCAGCGTGCGGCCACCGTCGCAATCGGCCAGTCGGTGCCAACCAGGTGGCGGCACGCATGCGCGAGCCGCAGCCGCTGCACGTAGCGGCCGACGCTTTCGCCGAGGTGCCGCACGAACAGCCGCTGCAGCGTGCGCTCGGACATGTGTGCGACGGCCGCGAGCGCGTCGATGCGCAGCGGCTCGTGGAAGTGCCGGTCGATCGCATCGAGCACGCGATCGAGGCGCTCGGCTTCGGGCGCGGCCGAGTCGGCCGATGACGTTGCCGGGTCGGCCCGCTCGTAGGCCTGCGCGGTGGCGAGCGGGTCGCCGCCGGCTTCCGCAAGGTCGGCCAGCGTGTCGAGCGCGGCCGCGAGGCGCACGCGCGGCGAAGGGTCGAGCAACCGCGGCAGTCGCTCGCGCATCGCGCGGGCCGTCGCGGCGTCGAAAGCGAGGCCGGGCGCCGCGCGCCGCAGCAGCGAGCGCAGCGGCGCGTACTCGGGGCAGCAATCGGCAACCCGCCGCGCCCAGTCGCCGTCGAACCAGACGACGAGCGCGACTTCCGGCGCGTCGCGATCGATGCGCGCGTTCGACGACCACGTATGCGGCAGGTTGGGCGGCACGAGCACCAGGTCGTCGTCCGTGTAGCGGGCGACGTGATCGCCGACGAAGCGTCGGCCGCGGCTGTTCAGTGTCAGCGTCAGTTCGTACTCGGGGTGGCGATGCCATTCGAACGGAATACGCGCGAGCTGGCGGTGGTACACGCGGATCGAACAGCCGGGGGCGAACGCCACATGCTCGTACTGCGGTTTCATCAGGATTTGCTCCGAGAAACCCCGCCATTTCCCCCAAGGGGACTTCCTTCGGGGCGGATGGCGGGAAGGAAAGGCGTGCTGTTGACAGGCAGCTTCTTCCACTGGTTAGGATCACCGGCATGATTCTTGTCTACCGCTACCGCGTGAAGTCGCTCAACGGACTGCTCAACAAGCAGAGCCGTGCGGTGAACTACGTCTGGAACTTCTGCAATGACACGCAGAAGCACGCGCTCAAGTGGAGCAAGAAGTGGCCGACGGGATTCGATCTGAACGTGCTGACGACGGGGAGCAGCAAGGCGCTCGGCATCCACTCCGGCACGATCAACGCGACGTGTGAGCAGTACGCGAAGTCGCGCAGCCAGCACCGTCGGCCCTACCTGCGCTATCGCGGCAGGAAATCGCTGGGCTGGGTGCCGCTGAAGGGCCGTGACCTGAAGCGCGAAGGCGACGCGTTCCGTTTCGCCGGCAACACGTTCCGCGTGTTCAACAGCCGACCGCTTCCCGAAGGCAAGATCAAGGATGGGACCAACTTTGCGCAGGATGCACGCGGCAATTGGTTTCTCAACATCGTGATCGAGATGCCCGATGTGCAGGGCCGCCCGGTCCGTTCCGGTGTTGGCATCGATCTCGGCCTGAAAGACTTCGCCACACTTTCGACCGGCGAGAAGCTGCCCAATGACCGATTCGGCCGACGCGCGGCGGAGAAACTGGCGAAAGCTCAACGGGCGCGCAAGCACAAGCGGCATATCGCGAAGCTGCACGCCAAAGTGGCGAATGCCCGTGCCGATTTCCAGCACAAGCTCGCGCTCGATCTGGTGCGGCGTTTCGATTACATCGCGGTCGGCAACGTGTCGGCCGCGAAGCTCGCCAGAACCAGGATGGCGAAGAGCGTCTACGACGCATCCTGGTCGTCCTTCCGAAACAAGCTCCGTTACAAGGCGATCGCGCACGGGGCCACGTTCGAGGAAGTCGACGAAAGCGGTTCTACCCAGTCCTGTTCGGCGTGCGGGTCGAAAGACAGCACGACGCGGCCGAAAGGTATCGCGGGACTGCGAATAAGAGAATGGGCCTGCAGTGACTGTGGTGTCGAGCATGATCGTGATATCAACGCTGCGCTGAACATTCTCCGATGCGGACGTGCATCGCCAGGTGTGGGAATCCTCCGCCTTTAGGGGGAGGAGGACGTCAACGCGACCTCCGGTCGAGCGCGGCACCGCGCCGTGGCATGATCGTGATCGATCGTCACGACGGAGCGATGCCATGTTTTCACATGTTTGCGTGGGCGTCCGCGATACCGCGCGCGCGTACGATTTCTACGCGCCGCTGTTCGCGGAACTCGGGCTGCGTCTGAAATTCAGCGAGCCGGACGGCTGGTCGGGCTGGATGCCGGCCGACGCCGACCGGCCGTTGTTCTTCTTCGGCCGGCCGCTCGACGGCCGCGTGCCGGAACCGGGCAATGGCCATACGATCGCGTTCGACGCGCAAACGCGAGCGCAGGTCGATCGCTGCCATGCGCTTGCACTGCAGCACGGCGGCACCTGCGAAGGGCCGCCGGGCCTGCGGCCGCACTATCACCGCGACTACTACGGCGCGTATTTCCGCGACCCGGACGGCAACAAGCTGTGCGTGGTCTGCCATCGCGCCGAGTAGCGAGTCGGTTGTCAGAATTGTATCGATTGTTGGCCGAATAGTGTCGATCGCAACCGTGCGTCGGCCGTACGCTGAGTACTCGTCACGACACGATTCCACGAGGAGACAGCGATGCACCTGACGATCGACGATTTGCCGGCCGCGATCCGCACGGCGAAAAGGGCGCTGCGCGCCGACCTGCCCGGTTACGCGGCCACGTTCCGCGAACTGGAGGGCGATATCGCGCGGCAGGTCGACGCGATCCGCCGTGCGCACGCGCACGGCCATGACGTGATTCCGGTGCTGCGGTTCGCGGATATCGCGAGCGGCACCGTCGATCCGCAGGCGATCGCCGCGATCCGCACGCACGGTGCGGCGGTGATCCGCGGCGTGTTCGACGCGGCGCAGGCCCGTGACTGGAACGACGAGATCGGCGCCTACCTGGATGCCAACCGCTTCGCCGAGCGGCTGGATGCGCGTGCCGAGGACCGCTACTTCGGCAATCTCGCGTCGGGCAAGCCGCAGATCTACGGCGTCTACTGGTCGAAGCCGCAGGTGGCCGCGCGCCAGTCGCCGGCACTCACACAGGCCCGCGTGTTCATGAACCGCCTGTGGCGGCATGCGGACGGCCAGCGCACGCATTTCGATCCCGACCAGATGCCGGCCTACGCGGACCGGATCCGCCGCCGGCCCCCGGGCTCCACGTCGCTCGGGCTGTCGCCGCATGTCGACGGCGGCTCGGTCGAACGCTGGCTCGGCGCGAATTTCCGGCAGGTCTATCGCCACGTGCTGGGCGGTCGCTGGCGCGATTACGACCCGTTCGACGCCGCGTTTCGTCCCGATGTCGAGGAGATTCCGTCGCCGGCCGTATGCTCGATGTTCCGCACGTTCCAGGGCTGGACCGCGCTGACGCCGCAGGGGCCCGGCGATGGCACGCTGCAGTTGATTCCGGTTGCGAACGCGATGGCGTACGTCGTGCTGCGCGCGCTGCAGGACGACGTCGCCGACGACGACCTGTGCGGCGCGCGTCCGGGCCGCGCGCTGTCGATCCTGCCCGAATGGCATGCGCTGCTGCTCGACGCGCTGATGCCGATTCCGCACATGGAGCCGGGCGATGCCGTGTTCTGGCACGGCGACGTCGTGCACGCGGTCGAGGATGCGCATCGCGGTAGCGGCGACAGCAACGTGATGTACATCGCGGCCGCGCCCGGCTGCGCGAAGAACGACGCCTACCTGCAGCGCCAGCGGCTCGCGTTCCTGCGCGGCGACAGCCCGCCGGATTTCCCGGCCGATCATTTCGAGGTCGAATTCGACGGACGGGGCGGCGAGGGCGACCTCACGGCGCTTGGCCGTGCGCAAATGGGGTTCGAGCCGCTCGCTACATGACGGATGCAGCGGCCGCAGCGGCCGCAGCGGCCGGATCGGACGCTCCGGCTCCCGGAATCGGTCGATCGCGCCGCTTCCGCCGGCCGTCTGCCGAATCGGCTGCATCCCGCGTTCAATTCGACGCGATCGGCTGCAGGCGTGCCCGAAATCGACGCGAATTGCGCAATTTGGCTTCCGATAATGGTCCGGACACAACGCAGCTGCCCCGTGCGCCGCACGGGGCAGCGTGACCATGGAGGAGTCGATGCAATTCACGCAAGCGATCGTTCGCCGTCCCGCGCCGTCCTGTGGCGCGGGTCTTACCACCGCCACGCTCGGCGCGCCCGACTACGACAAGACGCTCACGCAGTTCCATGCCTACTGCGACGCGCTGCGCGGGCTCGGCGTCGAGCTGACCGAGCTGCCGCCGCTCGACGCGTTCCCCGATTCGCATTTCGTCGAGGACGTCGCCGTCGTGACGCCCGAATTCGCGGTGATCACGCGCCCCGGCGCGCCTGCGCGGCGCGGTGAGACGGTGCACATCGAAGCCGCGCTCGGCGCGCATCGCGACCTGCTGCCGATGCAGCAAGGCCGTCTCGACGGCGGCGACGTGATGCTGGTCGGCAAGCGCTTCTACATCGGCCTCACGGGCCGCACCGACGCCGAAGGCATCGCCGCGTTCGAATCGCTGGTGTCGCGCTACGGCTATTCGGTCGTCGCGGTGCCGGTCGGCGCGGGCCTGCACCTGAAGTCGGTCGTCAACGCGCTCGGCGACGACACGCTGCTCGTGACCGAGGCGCTGGCCGCGCATCCGGCGTTCGCCGGCTATCGCCGGATCGCGATCTCGGCCGCCGACGAATACGCGGGCAACACGCTGCGCGTGAACGGCACGCTGATCACGCCGGCCGGCTATCCGCGCGTGCACGATGCGATCGGCTCGCTCGGGCTGCCGCTGCACGTGATCGACACGAGCGAGTTCCGCAAGATGGACGGCGGCCTGACCTGCCTGTCGCTGCGGTTCTAGCCGATTGGCGCGCGGCCGCTTCGGCCGGATAATGTGGCCCCCGCGCGGAAACGGAGGAGACGTTCCGCGCACCAGCCACGACCCGACCGGAGCGAACGCGGATGACCGACAAGAAGATGCAGCTCGACAAGATCGATCTCCGGATCCTCGACATCCTGCGTACCGACGGACGGATTTCGTACCGCAAGCTGTCGGAGCTCGTGAACCTCACGCCGCGTCCGTGCCAGGCGCGCGTGGAGCGGCTCGAGGCGCTCGGCGTGATCGAAGGCTACCGCGCGGTGATCAAGGCGCCGCGCGCGACCAAGCCGATCGTCGTGATCGCGCAGATCGTGCTGGCCGATCACGGGCGTTCTCAGGCGCCGTTCGAGGACGAAATGCGGACCAATCCGGCCGTGCTCGACTGCTGGCTCGTCAGCGGCACGTTCGATTTTCTCGTGCGGCTCGCGTGCGAGGATCTCGACGAATACCGGCGGATCGCGAACGTGTGGCTGGAAAGCCCGCGGTTCCGGATCGAGAAGATCGTGACGACCGCCGAGCTGCAGGCGATCAAGCGCAGCATCGTCTGACGCGGCAGCGCGCGTCGGGGCCGCCGGCATCGAACGCGCGGCCCGGCGGGCAGAACGGGTTTTCGAAGCGAATAACCGGGTCGATCGATTGGTATTCCGAATCAATTCGAGCGGCCCGAATCCAATCAGGGTGAATACTATGGATGCTTTGCAAGCGGCAGCGCAGACGGCCGCGCCGTCCGGGACGGCGCTCAAGCGCCGGCTGCAGGGCCGCCACATCGCGATGATCGCGATCGGCGGCTCGATCGGCACGGGGCTGTTCGTCGCGTCGGGCGCGTCGGTCGCGCAGGCGGGGCCGGGCGGCGCGATCGCCGCGTATGTCGCGATCGGGCTGATGGTCTATTTCGTCGTCACCGGGCTCGGCGAGATGGCCGCGCTGATGCCGGTGTCGGGCTCGTTCGCGATCTACGGCGAGAAATACGTCGACGAAGGCTTCGGCGTCGCGCTCGGCTGGACCTACTGGTACAGCTGGGCCGTGACGATCGCGATCGAGCTGGTCGCCGCGCAGATCGTGATGCGCTACTGGTTTCCCGCGATACCGGGGGTATGGTGGGGCGCCGGGTTCCTGGTGCTGATCTTCCTGCTGAACACGCTGTCCGTGCGCGGCTTTGGCGAATCGGAATACTGGTTCTCGCTGATCAAGGTCGTCACCGTGATCGGGTTCATCGCGGCCGGGTTGCTGATCGCGGCCGGGCTGCTCGGCAACGGGCAGCCGGTCGGCTGGCGCAACTTCAGGACCGGCGACGCGCCGTTCGTCGGCGGCGTGCACGCGATGATGAGCGTCGCGCTGATCGCGGGTTTCTCGTTTCTCGGCACCGAGCTGGTCGGGATCACGGCCGGCGAATCGGAAAACCCGCGCAAGACGATCCCGCGCGCGGTGAAGCAGATCTTCTGGCGGATCATGCTGTTCTACGTGTTCGCGATCTTCGTGATCGGCCTGCTGGTGCCGTACACCGATCCGAACCTGCTGAAGAGCGACGTGACCGATATCGGCGTGAGCCCGTTCACGCTCGTGTTCAGCCACGCGGGTTTTCCGCTCGCGGCCGGCGCGATGAACCTGGTGATCCTGACGGCCGTGCTGTCGGCCGGCAATTCCGGCACCTATGCGGCCACGCGGATGCTGTACAACCTCGCGGCGGAGGGCCGTGCGCCCGCGATGTTCGCGACGCTGTCACCGGGCGGCGTGCCGCGCAACGCGCTGTACGCGACGATGGCGGTGGGCGGGCTGTGCTTTCTCACGTCGCTGACCAACAACCAGAGCATCTATCTGTGGCTGCTCAATACGGTCGGCATCACCGGCTTCATCGCGTGGCTCGGCATCGCGGTCTGTCATTACCGGTTCCGCAAGGGCTTCCTGAAGCAGGGCTACCGGCTCGATCAATTGCCGTACCGCGCGAAGTGGTTTCCGTTCGGGCCGCTGTTCGCGATCGCGATCTGCATCGTGATCTCGCTCGGGCAGGACTACCAGGCGTTCTTCGCGACCCGCATCAACTGGATGGAAGTGCTGTCGATCTATGTGTGGATCCCGCTGTTCGTCGCGATCTGGTGGGCGTATCGCCGCGTGCGCAAGAGCCGGCTCGTGCGGTACGAGGAGATGGATATCGGGCCGTGGCTCACGCGCTCGGTCGAGGCCGTCGACGCGGCGCTGATGCAGCACGGGCAGCACGGGCAGTCGCGCTGAATGGCGAGCGTGCGCCGCAGTTGCGCGGGCATGGCGCACGCCCTGGACTCGCGATCGCGATCGACGAATGGCGCGAGACACCGACCGACGGTGAAGGGCGGCGCGCGGTGCGACGCTCGCTGGCCGTGTTCCGGCGTGAAGCGAATGGCCTGACCGCGTGGCGACAGCGTCACGAGACGCCGGTCCGCGCCTGAATCGACGCTACTTGTCCAACTCCGGATAGTGCCGGAAGATCCCCATGTCGTTGAACGGGATGCGGCGCTTGGACTCGAGATAACGCACGACCGGCGGATGCTGCGCGACGCGATCGTGCAGGCCGACGAGTCCCTCAACCTTGCGCTCCGCGCGCTTCATCGCCTTCGGAAACGCGTAGCGCAGGCCTTCGATCAGCTGGAATATCGACAGGTCCGCGTAACTGAGCGCGCTGCCGGCGAGATAGCCGCCCTTGTGCGGGTTCTGCTCGAGCACGCGATCGAAGTAGCCGAGGTATTTCGGCAGCCGGTGCGCGAGGAAATCGGCCGCGCGCTCGGCGGCCTCGGCCTTCTGGTCGTCGTAGTACAGGCCGCTGCCGATCGGGTGATGCGTGTCATGGATCTCGGTGACGAAATCGGCGATGGTCAGCTGGAGCTGATGCACCCACAGCCGCCCGGCTTCGTCGTCGGGCGCGAGCCCGAGCCGCGCGCCAAGAAACAGCAGGATGTTCGCGACCTGCCCGACGACCACGTCGCCGGCCTTCAGGAACGGCGGCGCGAATGGCACGCATTCGTCCTTCGTGCTGTCCATCATGCGCATCATCGCCGACACGCCCATGCCGCGCCCCGATTCGCGCGCGACGTCGACATAGTCGGCCTCGGCCGCCTCGAGCGCGAGCCGCACGTATTCGCCGCGACCCTGGATTTCGGGCCAGTAATAGAGTTCATATCGCATGCATTGCTCCTGTCCGGTCGATGCGTCGGGGTTGCCCGCATCGTGGTGGCGGGGAGGGCGGCCATGCGCCGCCCGTTGCGAATAGACAGTCTAGGAGATCGAGCGGGAAGTGCCGCGCGCGTCGCGTCCGGTGCTGCGCTCGCCGCGTTCGCCGCCTTCCTGGCCATGGAAGAACACCCAGGTCGAGAAGTCGTCGGAGAAGCCGGCGAAGCGGTGCGCCGCGAACGCGGGCACGAACAGCACGTCGCCGGCCGCGACGCCGCATTCGCGTCCGTCGAGGACGAACCGCGACGTGCCCGCGGCAATCACGTAGACCTCGTCGCGCGTATGCGGCGTTTGCAGGTCCTCGCCGCGCGGCCGGTACAACTCGATGTCGAGTGAGCCGTGGCGAAACAGTGTCGTGAACAGCGTGCCTTCAGCGTCGAGGCGGGCGAGCGAATCATGGATGCCGAGCTTCATCGTCGTGGGCTCCGGGTCCGGATCGTGGGGACGTTCAGACGTGCGTCGTCCCATCGTAGGCCGGAATCCGGCTCGGGGTGAACGCCGTGTCGCAGTGAAATAGTTTCGAAGACCACCATTGATTAGTTTTCGCGACAGCCCGCAAACACCCGTGGATCAAGGCTTCGAGGCGAGGTTTGCCGATGCCGACATTGTCCTCAATCGCGTTCTTGAAAGAGCGTACGAGATTTTAAAACGATGGATTATTTTCGAAGGCAGGGCACCAAAAGGCAGGCCAGACGAGTCGCGAGCAGTGCGCGCTTGATATTTATCGGGGACTGACCGCTTTTCCTCCGGGGGGCTGGCGTTTGTTGGGAGCCAAATGGCTTGCGGAGGCCGAACGCGCTGGGCCTTGGAAAAAATTCCCGGCTTTCGCGACAAACGGTTACGACGATTTCCGGTGCCGCTCCTCGGCCAGCAGGGCGGCGGCGGCCAACGGGTCCTCCGGAAGAACCGGTTCGAGCTCCCATTTGGGAAGAGGCTGTGGCTTCGCGGCGGAGATGCCTGTATCGAGGCCGTACGAACGCCGCTCTGCGCGACCCTGATCGCTTTCCCTGAGCGCTGCTGCGTTTTGTTTTGCCTTCGACTTCGTCATGCCAACCGCGCCGGCGTAGGGGTTTCCGCGCCCACGCTCGATCGCGTTGATACCTTCTTGTTTCGTTGCCTTCAGGGTTCTCGATTGCTTGACCCGACGTTTCGCGAGGACAGTTTCACCGATAGAATCGTCCAGCAACGCAAGCTCGAGGTTCTTCCAGGTGAGCATTCCAAACCGCCGTTTGTCCTCCTCGACCATTTCGATTTCGAACACCTTGTAGCCTTTGTTCCTGCACAGCAAGGTGGTGGAGAACCGGCCAACGCGCTTCACTTCGACCGTGAGCCGTGGGTTCTTGCCGGGAAGCATGGAGTATTCAGTCGCGATCTGAAGGAGATCCGGCGAAGTGTATCCTGCACGCTTGTACCGTATGCGACCGTTAACGACGGTGACCTGCTCCCAAGGAAGGAAAATGTCGTAGATTTCGGCGGGTGTTCGAAGTTTCGCCGCCTCCCCGCGCCGGATTCCCTGGTTGTAGACGTGGATGTCGGCTGGCGCAATGCCGACCCCTGCGTTCCTCATGGCTTGCGTTCTCAGTCTGCTTTTGTTCGACGTGGTATTGAGGTAGCTGATTGTCTTCAGAAGATGTCGCTCGAAGTCGTCTAGCGAGATTGGCTTGAGGCGCTTCCTCTCTTCGCGTCGCGTTCTTTCGAGCAGGCTCTTACCGCGTGTGTAACCCTGGCGTGTTTCCTCGGCAACCAACTGAATGATCGCGTTGTTGACCCGCTCGATAACGCCTTTCAGGTCGCCCCGTCCACTGGGCGCATAAAACATTATGCCGCCGAGTCGGTTTACAACAGCTGCTTGCACGGCCTTCGATTTCCCTGCGCCGTTATCCACGAACATGCCGTCAATATTGCCGTAAACGAGGCCGGGCAGAGGTTCGAGCCCAAGCGAAGCCACGCGTTCATCCTTCGGCAGGAGGGCGCAGACCAGAGCCCTCAAGTATCCGGATGGGCGCTCGCCCTCCAGACTTATCTCGTATCCTACGATCGCTCCCGACGATCTTGATACGACCAGCACGACGACGATTTCTACGGGCTCGAGCCTTCCCTTGACGAGGGCGCCGATGGGGATTTTTGGTCGGAATCCGTCGGCATCGACCAGTTCCATCACACCTTGAGACAGGTCGCTGGAACTACCGGGCCTTGGCAGCAGGTATTGCGCAGTGACCTGCTGTCCATAACGCTTCTCGAGCAATCCGTTGGCCTGAACGATGTCCTTGTAGTTGTATTGGACCTGGTTGTAGCTTGGGATAAGTTCCTCCGGCACGCCCTGATAGTATTCGTCGACCATTCGCCGATAGGTCGTCGCAAGTCCCAGCTTTTCGCCTGCCCAATATTTTGTCAGCGCTTCTGTCATGTTGCGGATATCGTTAGCGTCGATGCGTCCGCCGCGCCTGAACGTCGTTTTACCTTTCATGGTGGCTCGAGCCCGGTTCATCATCTCCCTGCGAGTGAGTCGACCAGGCTTCATTGCCGGACTCAGTCGTTTCTTATTGGGGCCACCCTGCTGCGGTGTTAGTGCGAACATCGAACTTTCGCGGCCGCCATACCACATAAATCGCGTAAAAAGTTTGCAGATGTACCCTTTAAAGTGAGCGGGCCTTCCAAGTGCTTGAGCGATTTGCTCGATACGCCTCGCTCGCATATGTATGTCGAAGAAGATGTCATCGTTGAGCATGTAATCCGACGACTGTCGACGCCCTCTTGGGTCGAGCATTATCAGCGCATGGAGGAGCATTAAACGTCGCTGATATCCCTTGAGCATGCTCGGGGGTACGTATGCAAGATCTGCCTCCATGTTTGCCGGAAGAGACCGATCCGTCGGCACCCTTACTCTCGATACCCAGTCGCCGTCGTCCACCCAGATCGTTTTGCCCATTCGCGATGCCGGAGGATTGCCGGTACGCGAGATTCTGAGCGCGTACAGCCGACGCGTATCGGGCTGCCAGGCTACCGCAACCCAGGCGACATCAGGGGCGTCGCCATCGAGAGCGAATGTGGCAAAGCGCGACAGTCCCGCGGGCCATTGCGAGTAGGCGAACTCGCGTAACCTTGCGATCGTTGCTTTGTCACCCACGGGAGGAAACACCTGGGGGCAAGTTTTCTCGGTGCTCATGGCGCGAACTCCAGATGTAATGGTTTGTCTACGCGAAGCTCTTCGTTGCGGTCGGGGTATAGAAAGCCGAAGCACGTTCCGATTGCGAATAGCTCGTATGCCCTGTCGGACGGAATGCCGAGATGCCTAGCGTGTCTGTCCATGATCCGGTCGAGGTCGCCACGCCTCGAGCAATTGAGCAGTCTCGAAGCGAATGCCTGCGCTTCGTCATAGTGTCTGTTGATGTCGACGCCACAGATCCACGACCGCATAAGCCAGTTGTTTATCCACGCTCTCTTGCCAAACTGGTCACCGCGCAGAACCTCCCATGTCCACTGGCGTCGTGAGCATCTGCTGTTCTCGCGCTCGAGTTGCCGGGCGATTGTCTGGTCGAATTCCGCCTGGGCGTCCTTGATGGAAACGACATGCTGATGAAGGCCGGGCGTGTCCGGCAATACGACGGTTAGCACGATGTCGACTGCTGACAGGTCGGAGAAGGGCATCCTCGTTCCGCGAAGGCGGGCGCGGTTGTACGCCTCCTGATCGTAGAGCGGATACTGGTCGCGGACGGAAATGACGTAGGGATTAAAGCCGAAAGCGAGCAACGCGCGCTTTTCGTTGAGAGCTAGAGCTTCGTGAACACGCCAGAATTTGACGCCGGCAAAACTGGCGCGCGTCGCCATCCTGCTGTTGTCGGCCCCGTCTAGAATCGGTAGATAGTCTTCACCGTACGGCACGCCGAACTCGTCGCGGCGCGGAAGCGCAACGTCGCGGGGGGTGACGAATGGAAGAGGTAACTCGAGTATCTTCATGATCGCCCTTGCTTCTTTTCCGCCAACATATGTCGGTTCCAGAGGAGCTGGGCTTGTTTGAACTGTAGGTCTTTGAGGCGTCCGACATCCTTCGCACGCCATCCGGGTATCTGGCCGGAGAGAACGAGTGGACGCAGCAATCGGATATAACGTTGCAGAGGCGTCTCGATGAGTTTTTCGAGGACTGCGGCGGCTTTCGGATAGCGGTCGACAAAAACGCGACGTGAGCAGGCCGATCCGCGATGCCCGCCGATCAGGAGGTGGGCCGTTAGACGACGCGTCGTATTCATCGCCTTGAAGGTACGCGCCCGTTCTTTGATTCTCTGAACGAGCAACGCATCGTTCTTCCGGTACATGGCCGTTCCATGCCTGGCGGGAGGCACGTTCGCACCGTGCTCGAGAAGTCGCACTCTCGTCACGGCGAGTCGATTCGTGGGAGGCAAAAGTTCGCGAATGTTGCTGTGGGAGAGGGAAGGATGTTTCTTGCGCAATTTGTTGTACTGCGCAATCGTCTCCGGAAGCAGAGTCATTGAAATCTTGTGGAGGCGCTTCTTGGCCGCCGTCTCGAGTTCGGGCGACCGCCCCTGTTTTACCCTTGTGTGAGTTGAAGGTGGTGGTGGCGCAGGCGAGAGTAATGCTAATTCGGCGTTGTCCCAGCCATCGAACAGCGCGATGAGCATGAAAAGTGCATGAAATGGGTTGCGGGGTGGAGCCTCGCCCGCCAGGGCTCCCCTGACGCTCTCAGATTTGAACGTGAAGCCGATGTTTTGGGCTACACGCATGCATCCTGGCGAAAGGAAGAATTCGTAGAAGTCGTTCCAGCGCACGTGCATACCGTCAACGATGCCAATTGACTGCGCCCGTCTGTTGATGACCGCGGCGATTGCCGGCCCGTGCATGTGCGGCGCGAATCCCGCGTCCAGCAACCGGGACCAGCCTCGTGCCAAGTCGAATTCCACATGCTCGAATCCCTGCATGTCCCTGTGAACGCGCGGCTTGAGGTCGCCGCCGCATAGGCATCTCGACTTCGGCCAGGTCAGCCGTCGTAGCCAGCGGCCGCAGTTTGCGCACGTGTCGCAGATGTCGTGGATGCGGGTCCCGTGCCTGGCACAAAGGCGAAAGTCGAAGAGTACGAAATCGCGACGCCAGAATGGATTGCCGTCCGGCGAGATGTCTTCGTCCAGGCAGGCAAGACAGATCCCCGGTTTCCAGTTGGACCCCGGAAAGCTGTTCCGGAATGCGGCAAAGGGATGCCTGTGTGGCGGACTTACGCCGACAAGATGGTAGGCACGCAGTCTGGCTGCGTCGGCTGGAGCAAGGAAGCGGCTGAGGGCGGGCAACAACGTATTGTCGGCGAGTACACCATTCACCGAACCTACGGCGCTCCCAAGGCGCGGGACCTGCTTTTCGAGGGAGTGAGGGAGAACCCACGAAACTTTGTCGTCGAACTGCCTGCTGATTGGCACGAGTGAGTTCATCTGATTCTTCGTGAGAAATCCGGCGAAATTTTCGCCTTTGCAGATCGATGGGAGAGATAAGAGGCCTTTCACGGCCGTGGCTGATAGTTCCATGATCGATTTGCGCTCCAACGGATGGTGATGGTAGGAGTGGCAGTTGGCACTTGCGCATCTGTAATGACGACGGGCGGCACCAACGGTTCGACGGGCATCTTGGTGGCTCAGTGGTCCTCGGCGTTGTTTGCATGGTCGTCTCCCGAAGCTACCGCAGCTCCGGCGTTGGATGCGTCGAAGCAAGTTCATCGAACGAGAGCCAATCGGAATGCCTGGTCAGGCTCGATGTGGTAAAGCGACCGCCTTGCCGGATCATCCGCACAGCATCGACATGCGGCCTATGCAGTGCAGTCTCCTGCTGGCCGTACTTCAAGAACATTTCGGCCGTTAACTTGGTTACATTGAACGCTAGGAAATGCAGGCTGACGCCGACCAGCGCAATCGAAAGCAGTCCCGGGTGCCCAAGCGCCAGATCGTGCGCTGCCTGAGGAAACCACGATGGCATCGATCTGACTCCGGCTACGCGCAGCGACGCGTCGAACTGAGCGCGGCAGACGGCCACCCAGTAGGGGTCTGCGGCATCGCGGCAGATCGTCATCTCCGTGACGCCACTGGATGCCAAGTCGTCCGACGCTCCATGTAATCTCGAGAGGCTCAGCGCCGCTGCACCCGTCGTGGGCAAGCTCAGAACGGGGATGCCTGTCGTTCTGGTGAACTGCGCAAGCGCATTCCAAGTGGCTTCCGCATACCTGGAACTAGTGTCTTCCACATTGATCCGGTCGACGATGAGCAAGCCGAGGTTCGATGCGACGCCGAGTGCACACATCGACGGCAGCACATCTCGCTCGACGAAGAGAGGGGTTTTCGCGAGCTTGTTGTAGTGCGTATCGAACGTCGAGTCGATGGCGCCGATGAACGCTCGCCCAAGACCTTGGAGTTTTCCGCCGACTGGCCAGTTGATTCTGAGCGCGCGCAGTTGACGATATGTGTTAAATCCTGCATCAGCAGGCACGATGACTTCCCTTGATCCGGTTCCGACGACCGATTCGACGATGCTGGCAATCGAATGTCGCCCTGTACATGCTGGGACGGCTAGAACCAGTCCATGTGGCCTCGCCCTCGGAACAACGCCACACCCAGAGGGGATCTGCTCGCGTGAAAGAGGGTTCGGATGCAGGAAGGCGCGGGTACTGAACGCGAAATCGCGGTATTCGGGCAGGCGTAAATCCCTGATGCCGTACGAGCGCCGAACAAGCGTGAGAATGATGATGAGAACACGCGCGAGTATCGCGTTCGACACGAACGTCTCGGCCATCCTACATACGACGGCTTCCTCGCGGGATGACGGTTTCGCGTGGGTCGGCAGCTGCGATTCGATAAGAGTCATCGCCTGCGATAAGGTTGGAATTGCTGGAACGTTTTCCAGTAGTGGGTTGTCGCTGGTCCAGGCTGATTGCGGGAGGACCACAAGAGCGCTACGTTCGTCGGTATCTTCCTGCTTCATGATCTCGCCTCCGACGTGTCGCGCAGGATCGATGGACGGCGCTGCCACATGCGTGCTGCTTTGAATACCTCGCGTAGATGCGTGCAGAATTGGGTTGCGACCAACCGTAGCGAGGGCCGCGCGATATCCCCGGTTTTGAGGGGAGTAACCGTGGACGCGACACGCGTACGTGTGTATCTAGACGATGGTTGTGACAATGAGGCTGGGCCAGTCTGCCAAACGTCAATTGAGTTGACGCATTCCATGGTCGAGGCGACTACTGAGATTTTTAGTTTCATTACTAAGTTATCCTTTGGAAATGGATCTCAAATGTCGGTGCGTCGGAGTGTCATCGTATGGATGCGGGAATGGGCCATTCACGAGCGTGACGACGCCCGGCAGCGCTACAACCTTGACGAAAGCGCTTGTGTTGGTCGCGTCGATGATCCGCGCACCGATGGCGAGGTGTGCGATCCGCTTACGCTTGGAGCAGGTCCCGACGTTTCACCCATTCGCATCTATTCATGGGCTAGCGTCCTGCGTCGTCGCGGGACCGGCATGTCGAGTCGAAGTATCGAGAGCTGATAGCAGATATGCGGTATCTCGGACCTAGAATGCGCTTCAGCGCGTTCTTCCGGCGACTTGCGCGCCGAAGCTTCTTGCGCGCAGGGCCGCAGGAGCGAAAAGTGACACCGCCCCCCGCATGGGTTCAGGGCTGGCGGCCGCGGTGGGCCCGTGAATGCCGGGCCTGGCATTGGAGGTGGTTTCCCGGTCAGATCGCGGTTTCCGAGCGGTCGATGCATGAGCTTGCCCACAGGCTCGGACTGCGGCGGCTTTTTCTTCGCTGACATGATTGCGCCTTTCAGATGCCTGTCGATTTTCTGCATACAGGCATGGGTTGACATGGCGCACCCATCGTGAGAGTCTTTCCGCGTGTGACCGCGTGGAGCTCTTTTTTGGGGCCGCCACCAAACCCGGCGCGTCAGGGGTACCGCCCTGACGCGCCGACCTTCAATCGGCGATGGGATTTATGTCACTATCGTCGTCTCGCTGAAAATTCCCTCCATTTGTAGCTTAAAAACCAGTCTTGAATGCGTGACTCGGTTGCTTGACAAAATCCACATTTCGTGGTTCTAATTAAAATCTACGATTTTATGGTACCCGAGGCACTTGCTTTGCCGCAAGTGGCGGTTGGCGTACGTGTCTTTTCTGTCGCGTTAACTTGAGCCACGCAGTCGATGTTTCGCTTCTTGTGAAGCACATTACGCGTCGCGCCCGAGGAAGTACGGTCTCTCTCTTTGCTCCCTGACCGACATCGCAAGGTTCCAGGAGTGTTGATGCCAAGGGCGACTGGCCTGACGGGCTGTGACCTGCATGGTCGGCGCGAATATTCGATGTGTGCAAGTGCGATCAACAGAACGGCAATCGCCGTTGGATGATGCGCATATTGGGGCTGCTGCAAGTGGCGCACGACTCGGCGAATCAGCTGGAGCTGAAACAGCCAGAAATTGAGCCTGCTATCCTCGAAGCCGTCCGATAGCACGGCATTGATGTCCCGTACCAACTCAGTTTCCCTAGGCGCGCCGTCATCAGTCAGGTATCGACGCTCGAGCAGGAGAGATTGGATTTCATCGAGCGCGCAGTGACTTTCCGTGCTGCACAGTAGCTGCGTGCAAATCTCACTTAGGTGTTGACTGTTGCGCAAACAACCTGCGCTTCGGAAAGCGTACATCCCAAGTTCGCGCGCACTACACCGATCTGCAAGATATAGCGAGCAACCGTGCACGGGGCAGCGGGCCAGGAATGGTAAGCAATGGAAGGTTAGGGAGCAGTATCGCCCCGTTTCTGCGCGTGAGAGCCGGTTGCACTCAGGGCAGGAGAGCCCGTATCGGTTTCCGACGCGTAATGGTGTAGGAACGGCGGGGCATGGCACATGGCTTCTTCCGGTGCCGCATATTTGTGTCGCGACCGTCGCTGCCAGCGAAGTAGGGAGACAACTCATGTAAAAGGGATATAGCGTTCGTTGCATCAGGACCTGTTCGGGCCTGCCGTATGCGCCTTCCGTGAGCGCACAAAACCGTGTCAGCCGGCAGGGCGCGGTTTGAAGTAATGGTGCATCGACGTAGTATGCGTGCTCGGCGGTGATTTGGATGACGTGGTCGCATGTTGTCGTGGCAAGTGCTTCGAGGAGACTGAATGCAGTCTCGTGTGGGGCCGCTGCGTAGAGTGTTCTCAACATGGTGGTTGCCTCGCTGCTATCCGCTAGCGCAGTTCCGGCATCTGATGTGCTGTCTCGAGTTCGCCAAATGAGAGCCAGTCGGCGTGCCGGAGTATGCTTGACGGACGATACGATCCCCCTTGGCGAAACATCCTGACGGCGTCGAGGTGAGGCGCATCGAGCTCGAGTGCCTTGCGACCATATTGCATGAAGATTTCCGCGGTGAGCGACGTGAGCTTGAGCGCCGAAAATTGAAGCGCGATGCTTGTCAGTGCTCTGGCAAGTGCCCCCGGATACCCGAGCGTTAGGTCGTATGCGGCATCGGGCAGCCATGAAGGCATTGGATGAGCGCAGACGACGCCCAGTGAGTTGCCATTGATGGCTTGGCAGATATCGATCCAGTGTAAGTCGTGTGAGCTGCGGCAATGGGCGATTTCGATCAATCCAGCTCCCGTTAGGTCGCTCACGACGCCGGGTAGTTCGGAAAGACCAATTGCCGCAGCTCCCGGTGTTGCTAGGCAAAGCACCGGGATGCCGGTTACCCGCGTGAACTCCCCAAGCGCATTCCAACTTGATTCGGCAGCTTTCGTATGCGCATCGTGGTAATTAATTCGCTCGACGATAAGCAGACCAAGGTTTGATGCAACGCCGAGCGCACACATCCACGGGACCACGTCGCTCTCGCGAAACACTGGGCTATGCGTGCGGACTGCATAATCGGTGTCCAACTCCGTGTCGATTGCCCCAAAGTATGCTTGCCCAAGTGCTGGCAACTTGCCGCCGATTGGCCACTGAATTCGCAGCGATCTAAGCTGCAAATATTCGGTGAATCCAGTAGCGACCGGTACCTTGAAGGGTCTTGTGCCGCGTCCAATCTGTGATTGGACAATGCCAGCGAACGAGCGCCGTCCCATGCGTACGGAGGCGGCAAGTATGATTCCTCGCGGTTGGGCGCGAGGGGCGACGCCAAAGCGCGACGGAATTTCGCGCCGTTGTCGTGCAGCTGTGTGATGGAGCAGCAAGTTCGCGCTGATGGCGTGGCCCCGGCATTCCGGCGTACGTAGATCGCGACTGCGATACGAGCTGCGAACCTGGCAAATAACGGCCATAAGTGCGCGTGCGAACGTCGCATTAGTAACAAATGCGTGGGAAGCTTGATGTGCGATGATTTCTTCGATGGACCAGTTGGTGGTGTCGACGCCCTCGGAGAGCTCAGTCAGACGCATAGCTTCAGGCAGCCGCGGCACGCGTGGGACACCAATGAGGAGCGGATTGCCATCATCCAGAGTCTCCTCGCGAACGGAAACATCGACGACGGGCGCGCGGGTGCGTGTCATGGTCGTTCGACTCATGTCGGCTCCCCATCAGGTGCACCCGAGAACAGTGGTAGAGCCCTCGGACCGACCCTATAATGGGGTGGATTCCAATCGGGCTGTCAAGCCACTCGCTTTTCGACCGTTTAGTGTTTGTTTGGCGGCGTATCGCATTCTGTGCAGATGAAGTGATCGACTTACGCCTAGTGCATGGGGGCGCGCGGAGAGCCCCAACGGGACCTTAACCGCGGCGTTCCGCTTTTGTTGTGATTTATTGACGGTTCACCCGCCGATTCGGCAGCGTGGCCTCCTAGAGGCGGCGGATGGGTCGATTTCCGCGCTGCGCGAATCGGTGTGAAAGTGAGGCTTTGGTCACAGTTTAATTTAGCTCGAAATGATGAAATTTCAAGGAGTCGTGTGAGCGAGGCGGATATGTCCTGGGCAAGTTTGGCGTCCCGTGTGATCCGGGTTGCGCTTGCTCGTGAGGACTACAGCTACGCAGAACTAACAGAAGCGTTGGCCAGGGAAGGCGTACGAGAGGACGAGCGTCCGCTCATTGCTCGTGTGGCGCGTGGCTCTGTCAAGTTCACTTTGCTCCTTCAGATCATTCACGTAACCGGAACTCGTCCGCCGAACTTATGGGCTGAGGCCCTCGTGTTGCACGACACATGGCAGGCGCGTGCGTACGCCGTTCTTGCGGCTGAATTGTCTCAGCAGCCATGGGTTACCCCAGATGAATTGGTGCGTCGTCTTGCAGTGGTGGGTGTGAAAACAACTGAAGAGACGATGCTCTCGCATTTTTCTGCTGGCACCTTTTCCCTCTCGTTCTTCCTCCAGTGCATGGCCGTGCTGAGAAGCCGAAGCTTGGATGCTTTCGTTGATTTCGAGGCGCTCACATCAGTGGCAATGCAAGGATTCACACATCCCGTCGAGTAAGGCTTGTGGCGTGGAGGTTCCCTTGCGCATCGCCTGCCATCGTCTAAAATGAAACCGTATATTGGTAACGGTTTTTATTTCCGGGTCGACACACTCCGAGATGGAGGTTGTCGCTGGCCAAGGAGTGGAGGGGATGACTACGCCGAGTGAACGGACGGTTGCCGTTCTTAGGACACGGACGTTTCTAATGGAACTTGGGAGCCCGGTGGCTTGCGGGATTCCTCGCGAGATTGCAAGCGCCGCGGAGAACTTGTTGCGCCACTATCCGTCGTTGATGGACATCGAGTTGACGTGCGCCATGTATCCGGCGTGTTGGGAAATGCCGGTGACGCGCACGAGGCCCGGCCGATGAAGTGGCGGGTGCGGCGCCGGGCCTTTCGGCTCATGGATTGCCCGGCTTGACTTTACGAGCTGAAAGCTCACTCAGCACGGGAGACTGCGGTGCCAATCTGGAGACTGCCGTCGTCTGACGAAGCGCCTAACGTCACGCTATCGAGCTGGCGTATCTTCGAGATAGATGCTGGAACCCGGCATTTCGTCGGTGCCGATGTGCTTGATTTGACTGGTCGTGTCAGTTCCGCGATTACGAATTTTGACCGTGCAACGCTGCGTGGCCAGACTCGGTCGGGCCGCGTTTATCAACTGGTCGGCCAGGATGGCTGGTCACTTGATGCAGAGTACGTGTGGAAACGGTGGTGCACGGTGAACGACGTGAAGTCGTACTCCGACGTCACCATGCAGCTACTCGCTGGAACTGGCGATGATTCCCGTACGTGATTGAGTGCAAGGCGCCCCGATGCGATGAGTAAGTCGCTTGTCGAGTGGGGATAATGCCGGACGTCTCAAATCGTGCAGATTGTCCGGCACTTGACGATTAGTTATACAACTTCACGATTTGTACGAAACCGCTTTGCAGTCGGCGAACACCGAAATCGTGACCCATTAGCTTTGGTCTACGACTGCTTACGCAGCGTGTAGTGTGTTGCATCGACCGGCGAATCCGCCTCCCGTTCACGACATTCAGTCGGTCCAGGAATCTACGTTGATACATGGGGACAAGTTGCTGGTTCCTGCCTCAGTGCTTCGGCAATATCCAGTGCTGCTTTTTGCAGTTCGGGCACATAGCGGCGAGTGGCATCTTCGAGACTCACCGCGCGTGACAGGAAGACGATATTGAGACTGGCGATCACGCGTTCGTCCGCGCTGATCGCGACCGCCACCGCACCGATTCTCGCCTGTGCGGTCCAGCCACCGTTATTCGAGCCGAAACCATCCTCGCGCGCTCGCTGGATCAGCTTTCGTACGAGCGCATCGTTCTTCGCGAACGCCTGTTGCTCTTCGCCGCCCGCGTCGGAACGCAACAGTTCCAGAATGTCCTCGGGCTCCTCGTCGGCGCACGTCGCGAAGTAGGCGCGGCCTGCCGCCGTCAGCAGAATCGGCAAGCGCCGCCCGACCATCGCGCGATGAAACGACAGCCGGCTGAAGCGATGCGGCGTCTCGCGGATGATCATCGCGTCGCCATCGGGCGTGGTCAGATCGGATGGCCACGCGACGCGCTGCAGCAGCTGCGCCGTGATCGGCGGCGCCACGGTGACGATGCGCTCGGTATCGGTGAAGCCCTCGCTCAACGAACGCACCGCGAGCGTCAGGCGGAAGCTGTCGTCCGATGTGCTGCGTCGCACGAACCTCACATCACATCACGGGTCAGCGCTGCAACCTCCGCGGCACTCAATGCGCCTGCGTACACGCGGAAGCCTTGGATGCGGCCGTTGAACGACGGATGCGACCAATTGCGGCCCAGGAAGGTAACCTGGTCGCCAACCTGGCGCGGCGACAGCAGGATGTCGTCGGATTTCCCGGCCTCGGTACCGTCAACATACAGGCGGCAGGTATTGCCCTGCAGCGTGACCGCGAGATGGACCCAGCGGCGAATCGGGAGGGCCCATGGCGCCGCCACAACCTGCGCGTCGTTGCCTGTCGCGCCGAAGATCACGAAGCACAGCGTGCCCGAGCGGGTCTGGGGTGCGATGCACATGGCTGCGTTCGCGTCCAGCCCCGCGAAGAACATGCAGCTGTCCCAGTGCAGCCCATTCGCGTGGGCCCAAAAAGACACGCTGAAGTCGTCGAGGTCGCTGAATATGCCCGACGGCAGCTGCAGGCCGGCCTTCTGGCCGTCGAACACGATGGCCTTGTCGTTGCGGCGCCCGTCGCCCCAGGTCGCGCCGTCCAGCAGCTTGCCCTCGATGAAGGTCATGGTGCCAGCGGCGGTCCGCAGCACGCCGTGCGTGCCGGTGCCGTTCGGGTTGTTCAGCGGCAGGGACAGGCGGACCTCACCGGGAACGGCGGTACGAACCACATTGGAGCCAGCTCCCGGGGCGCCAGGGCCCTGCGCCGTGATTTGGTAGAACCAGACGCCGTTGGGCGGTATATCGCTGTAGGTGAGCACCTCGCTCGCCGAAACTGTGCCCAGCAGCCTGAAGGGGCCGTTGGCCTGGCTAGCGCGCTTGACCTCATACGAGGTTGCGCCGACGCTGCCCCACCACGACAGCACGACGCGGTTGCCGCGCAGGTAGGCCGTGAGGCCAGACGCCGGCTTCATGGGGCCGGCATAGTCCGGGAGGCGATGAATCAGCGTCGGCCACCAGACGTCGTCGCTGCTGCCGCCGTACTTCGGCTCGACCAGCTTCACCATGCGCGCAACGTTCGGTGCCGCCAGTCCCATGCGATTGACGTAGTGGTTGTAGATGGGTTCCCAGCAGTTGCGATCGCTCCCGGGGAGGTCCCCGAACGACTGGTTCACCTCGGTCCACAGGGACGTGTGGGGCGCCGACGGATTCTGCTCGCGCGCATACGGCATCGGGTAGGGCTTGCCGTTCTCGTCGTGCAGGTTGGAACGCGCCACGTACTCGGCGGCTGCCAGGAAGCGGTTGTTGTACAGCCCGTAAAGGTCGTCGCCCTGGTTCCAGGCGATCTCCAGCAGGTCGCCGCCCAGCGTCATGCCCAGCGTGGAGTGGCCCTGGTCGCGGCCGCTCTCCTCCCACTGGCCGAAATGGCCCGGGTGCATGAAGTACACACCATGTCCGATGGCGCCGTTGCCGAAGTTCCTGAGCTTGCCGCGGTTGTTGCCAGCGTAGCAATCGTAGGCCTGGCGGTACAAGTCCGGCTTGTCGCAGAACACGCCGATAGCCATGGCGCCCACCATCGAGGCCATGTCCCAGTTGGCATGGGAGCCGATGCGCCCGTCGCTGAGGAACCACGACGAGATCGGGGCGAAGATATTCAGGAGCATGTCCTGGAAGCGCTTCAGGTTCGCCGGCGCCCAGCCGGAGTAGGTGCGCAAGATCTCGCCGATCTGCGCCAACTGGTGGCCCTGTATGCCGGCCAGGATGATGAAGGTGTGATCGTCATGGGCGGTCGATCCAGGAGGCACCGTCCCGATCTCCTTCAGGGTGTTCGCCCAGGCGTCCAGGAACTCCACCGCCTTGTCGGCATAGCGGTTGTCTTGCGGGTCGGACAGCTTCCAGCGCAGTACCACGGTCCAGGCGTGCCATATGTCGCCGTACAATGCGTACTTGGTACTGTCGGCCCGGTAGACTGCGGGCTGCGGATTGGGCTTGGCGTTCAAGGAGGCGTTGGGCTCGGAGCACAGCTTGTTCCACCAGCCCGTCCACGGCTCCTGGTCGGCTTTAATGAGCGCACGGATGCGGGTGAAGTCGTCTTCGGTGACTAGCAGTCCCGGGTGACGGAAGACACCACTCGTCGAAGCCGGCGCGAGCGCCGTGCCTGCACGAGCCGCCGCTGCTGCCTGGACTCCGAGTCCCGGCAGCAGCGGCAGCATGGGGAGTAGCCCCAAGCCAAGTGACAACGCTCGACGCGCAGGATTCGGCAACTCATCGACGCTGGCACGCTCCATGACCCATTTCGACATCTTTATTTCCCCTGTCGTTTTGTTGAACCGCGCAACAGTATGGATTACGCGACAGTCGGTCGGTGTGACAAAGCAAGCCAACGCAATAGCCGAAGCGGTGAATATTTTTTATCGGCAGAGTGGGACGCGACCACGGCCAGCTCCGAGGTCGAGCCTTGCCTTCGGGTAACTTGACTTCCGAACGGGCGCCGGGCGCTTAATTCCGGCGATATGCTGGCGCACCCATCATCGCGCCAGTTACGCCGCCATCGACATACAACTCGGCGGCTTGCACGTAAGACGATTCATCTGAGCATAGAAAAAGCACGGCATTGGCGATTTCCTCAGCCTCGCCCAAGCGGCCCATCGGCACAGATCGCGCGGCGAATTCATGAACTGCCGGGATATGAGCGTCATCCGCTACAGTCCGCCAGAACGGCGTGCGAATGTTGCCGGGCGAAACCACATTTACGCGAATACCTCTCCCGGATAGCTCCGAGGCCAGGCACCGTGCCATTCCAACCAGTCCAGCCTTGCTGGCGGCGTAGACAGCCATGCCAGGCAATCCAATGGTATTCCCGATTGAACTATTGAAAACGACCGATGCATTGTTTCGCAAATGTGGCAGAAGCGCCTGAAGATAAAATAGCGGGCTCTTTAAATTCGTCGCAATTAAATGGTCGAACTGTTCTTCAGTCGTCGCTCCGATAGGGGTGATGCTGGCGTCGCCGGCATTCAGAAAAACTGCGTCGAGTTCACCCATCTGTGCCACGATACGAGCGATCGCGCTCTCCAGACCGGCGAAGTCCGTCGCATCCAGGCAAAAAGCGACTGCCTGCTCGCCGAGCGCTTCCTGGCACGCGCTTAGGGTTTCCTCGTTGCGTCCCGTGATCGCGACTCTTGCCCCTTCCTCCGCGAGGCGCTTGGCGGTTGCGAATCCGATTCCACTGCTGCCGCCTGTAATGAGCACAGCCTTCCCTTTCATACGCATGGGTGCCTCTCCCGTCTTCGATTTGCAGTGCATTTGCCAGGCTCGCGAATCTATTGAATAGTTGACAGAAACGCGAGTTCAAGACGCCAGCGGCCTGCCTCGACCGATCTCCAGCTTTGATCTTGTAACGATGTGGAAATCGGTCAACCTGGATAGATTGCAGTTCCGCTCCAGGGTTGCAGCACCGTCGAGTTTTCCTATTTCTGTCGAATACTAGAATTTGTATGCGAGGCCAAGGTAAGTGACGAGCGGCCGTAGGCGCACCTTCGCATGACTAACGATCTCCTGCCCGTTTGCGGTTCTGCCAGTTAACGTGACGTTCGTATCGGTCGGGATATACGCGAGCAAGACACCGACGGACCATCGGCGATTTATCTGATAGTCGAGTCCAGCCTGGAATACGGGTGCCCATGAGCTGGATGCCGAGGCGGTGGCGGTTCCACCGGGGCCGAAGCTTTGCTCGACAAATGACCCGTTTGTCACCCGTGTGTTGGTGAACCACGTGTAGTTGACACCAACGCCAACGAAAGGTCGAAACCGACCGTCTGCCTGGCCGAAGTGATAGCGCAAGACCAGTTCCGGCGCCCATGTTCGAGTATCGCCCAGCACGCCGTATCCGTTCATCACGCCGCGACCTTCGAGCTGCATGCGGCCCGGCCAGCCACCGAGAAACGCAACGCCGATCTGATCGGTGAAAAAGTGTTCGAAGGTGAATGCCGGTAAATCAGAGCTTCTGGCGCCAGCGCCCGAACCCTCTATCGGGGAGTTAACGGGCATCCCGCCGATGCTAGTCACAGTAAGCGGGCCGCTGCCCGTTTGAGGCGCAACATGCGCCCAACCAAGGTTGAGAACGTTGCTGCCGGCTGCTTGCGCGTAGGCTCCGTCAATCGACCCGGCAAACAACATCAGCCCAGCCAGGCTTGAAGTTCCAGCGCCTTTCAAATTCCACATGATTGTCTCCGGTTTATTTTTTTCATATTTGATGATTAAAACGCCAGTCGTTGTCCCGTCTGGTACAGCCGTTCGAGAGCGCTGCGCGCGACCACTTCTCACCGGTCGCCAGCTGCGTAATACGCAGTTGAACGACGCAAAAGAATTGCTAGACGCCCAACTTGCGACGCACGAGCGCTCCGTAGCTGTCTGGAAACAGTCGAGCAATCCATTGCAATGAGCGAGCGCCATTTCCCACCAGCAGTCGCTTGTTTCCTCGCACGAGGCCCGCCACGATCTCGCGCGCGCACTGCTCGGGTGTGGTGGTCATCTGCCGCTTGTTGGCAGCCAATAGCCGGCGCTCGAATTCCGTCTCATGCGCGGCTTTGGGTACCTTGCTGATACCGGTGTTAATGCCGCCGGGATGCACGAGGACAGCTCTCACACCGGTACCTTCAAGTTCCTGCCACAGTGTCTCTGTTAGCCCGCGTACGCCGAACTTGGAGATCGTGTAAGCAGCCGAGCATGGTGTTGCCACCAATCCGAAAACGCTCGACACATTTACGATGCAGCCTTGACGTCTGGCTAACATCATTGGTAAAAACGCCTTCGTGCCGTAGATCACACCCCACAGGTTGATTCCGATGACTTTCTCGAATTCCTCGAGCGTCGCGTGTTCGACTGTGGCTAGCACCGAGGTACCAGCGTTATTAATAACGAAGTCTATTTGACCGAAGTCTCTGACAACGTCATCGGCATGGCGGAGCATTGCCTCCCGGTTTGAAACGTCCAGCACATATGAACCGGCGGAGACGCCGATTGGCAGTTGTGCAAGTGTCTGCGCTAGCCCGCTCTCGCTTATGTCCGACAACGCGAGACGCGCGCCCTTAAGCGCCAGCTCTATCGCTAATGCGCGGCCGATACCCGAGCCGGCGCCGGTGATGACTACAACCTGGTCTTTGAACACGTCATGTCCTTCCGGCATCACGATGTGCCGTAAACAACTAATTGACCGGCGAGACAGAGATGTCCGAAACGCCATTGGCGTTTTGAACATCTCGAAACTTGACATACGATGGTGTCGTGTTAATGAGCGCCGATACCAATGGGTGAGTAGGCTATTCAAAGAGCTAATTCGTATTATTAAAAACTGAAATATCCGGTTGCAGATGGATCAGTTTCGTAGAAGCACTATTGAATAGCCGATGTCTCGTCAAATTCTTCGCGATTTATCCCGCCAGAACGGCTCACGTACGTCTTTTTTCAGAACCTTGCCGTTCGGGCTGCGAGGAAGTGCGTCGATAAAGACGACCTTCTTCGGCGTTTTGATTCCCCCCAACTTTGGGCGGCAATATGCAATGATTTCGTCCGCGGTTGCTTCGGCTCCCTGATTGAGCTCGATCACCGCTGTGACTGCCTCGCCCCAGTCGGCGTCGGGAATGCCGATAACGGCGCAGTCTTGAACCGCCGGGTGCGTCCAAATGACTTGTTCGACCTCGCTCGGGTAGACATTGAATCCCCCGCTGATGATCATGTCCTTCTTGCGGTCGGTAATATGAAGAAAGCCCTCGGAGTCCAGATAGCCGACGTCGCCGGTGTGTAGCCAGCCATCGATGATCGTCTCGGCGGTTTTGTCGGGTGCCTTGTAATAGCCCGCCATCAACAAGTCGCCGCGCACGCAGATCTCACCGGTTTCGCCAACGGGAAGGATCTTGCCGCTCTCGTCGAGCACTTCCACTCGCACAAACGGTGCGGGGCGTCCGGCGGCCGACAAGCGCGCATCTTCGGCGATTTTTCCGTCACGGAAGTGTTCTTCCGGGCGCATGAACGCAATTGCCGAAGGTGCTTCGGCTTGGCCATATCCTTGAAACATCACGGGACCAAATACTTCAATGGCACGACGCAACTTCTCCGTCGACATGGGTGCCGCGCCATAGATGAAGTACTTCAACGACGAGAAATCTCGCTTCTCGATTCCGGGCATCTCCAACAGGCGATAGATGACCGTGGGCGGGAGATACAACTCCGTGACACGATGCTTCTCGATCAGGTCCACCAGGAGATGCAGGTCCATTCGGTTCATCACCACGATCGTACCCGCGCGTGCGGTGCACGGCAGGGTGAGCGTGCCAGCGGCATGTGTCATCGGCGCCGCGACAAGATTCACGATCGGCTCGTCGGACGAGTAGGGGGCTGCGAACATCTGATGCAACGCGCTCACCGACAAACTTCGGTGGGTGTTCATTGCCCCTTTGGGTGCACCTGTTGTTCCACCGGTCGGCATGACGCCGGCCAAGGAGTCCTGCTCGGGGATGTGGCCCGGAACTGAATCGGATGCACCTTCCGTGAGAGAAGAAAGCGTAATTGCGCCTGCTGTTGATGCCGCTTCGGGACTTTGACCCAACGAGATCACGGTATGCAACTTTGTAAGGCCTGGACGGATTCCTTCGACCAGCGGGAGGAACTGCTCGTGGCAGAACAGCACTTCGCAGTCGAATCCGTCCAGCAGACGCTGGATCTCCTCCGGCGGATTGGCTGGATTGACCGGGACCCAAGCCATCCCTGCACGCCACATTCCAAGCACGCACCCCCACGCCGTGGGGTCATTGCTCGCCAGTACCGCGCCCTTTGCTTCGCGCTCGAGACCGCGGCTCAGCAGAGCGTTGCCGACACGACAGGACAGCTCGCCAATCTCCTTGTAAGTGAAATTGCGATCATCCGCGATAAAGGCAATCTTATCCGGCGCCGTCCGCCATCCGCGATCGAAGAAATCAGTAATAGCCATACAAGTTCCTGTCTCAAAACCCGATTCGATTGCCGCGATAAAGCAGCGAGTTCAGGTATCCGAATTTCATGTTGAGAAGATGATTTTCGCCGTCCTCGATCCGCGCGGCCCGCGCGTCGCGGAAGAGCTTTTCGAGCGGGTACTCGCGGGTCAGACCGTATGCGCCGAAGAGTTGCAAGGCTTCATCGACTACCTCGAAGGCGAGGTCGGTGCAGGTGACTTTGGACCCGCCCGTGAAGTACGGATGCTTGGCCGGCGAAAGCAGCGTGTACTCGGTGGCGCGACGAGCCACGGCACGCATGGTTTCCACCTTTCGAGCCATCGCACCGAGCCGGTACTGGACCATTTGATGGTCGGCGAGAAGCGCACCGCCCTGGCGCCGCTCGTGGACGTACTCGAGCGCAAGCTCGAATGCTGCCCGGGCCATGCCCGTTGCCATCTGACCCATGCCAACGCCGGCTGTAGACCAGGTGCTTGCGTGACCGCGCCAATATTCGTCCCCGGACGACACCGCATAGCGCAAGGGCACCTTGACGTTGTCAAAGTAAATTTCGCCTTGGGGCAAAGCCCGTTGTCCCAGCTTTTCGAGCGGCTTGCCTCGGCTTACCCCCGGGAGGTCCAACGGCACAATGACTTCGATACCGTGTGGGTGACCGTCCTCATCGAAGAACCCTTTGCCGTAATCGGCAACGATCGTCAAAATCGCAACTTGCGCGACCGAGCCATTGGAAACCCACGCGGAGCTTTGCCCGTTGATGACAATGTCACCGCCGGTGACCTTCGCCGTGAGGTTGCCCTTGTTGCCTTGCGGCGCGAGAGGGTGCCGCTCCCCCGGATAGAGCATTGTCCCGTCCGAGCCGCGATCCGGCTGAGTGGCGATCCAACACCCTAGTTTGTTCGCCGTCAACTCGATCAGTTCGTGGTTGGCGGCTCGCTTGGCCATCATGTTGGGGAATGCTGCCGCGGCTAGCGACACCGTAAGCCCTACGTCACCCCAACCAAATTCCTCGATGACGATAGCCTGAAGCCGGGCTAGCGTCTCGGGCGGAACGTCCCCGGCGTCGGTGTCGAAACTGATCCCCGATGCGGCGGCCGTCTTGATGAATTCCCAGTATGGCGAGCCGGGCGCAATCGCTTCCTCGGCACTGAGCTTGTCGATTGCGATCGCCGCCGGGCGCATCACGTCACGTGCAAATCTGTGCATCGCGTGCTGGACGGTTCTTTCTTCGTCGCTGAGCACTTCAAATCCCGTTAGTTCTACATACGGGAGTCCGGGCCGCACTGAAGCCGGTGTATTGCGTTCCGTCTGCTGACTCATTTTCGGCGTCTCCGTTTCGTTTCTTTACGGTGGTTTCTGCTACTTCGCGGCGGCGAGGTGCGCCGGGAGATCGCGTTCGTGCTCGACATCCTGCATTTGAGCCATTCTTTCAAGGCTCTCGCGAACGGCGGGAATATCGACGAGTTTCATGAATGCCGCGTTTTCGCTCGCAAAACCTGCAAACTGAGCATCGACGGCGGATCCAAAGACGCTCTTGATGACTTCGTCCACTGCGGCGACCGAGCCGGCAGGGCGCTTTGCGACATCATGGGCGAGCGTATTCACATAGGCGTTCAGGTCGTCGCGCGGGAGCGAGCGATTCACAAAGCCGTAGGCTGCGGCTTCGTCACCCGTGAAATCGCGAGACGACAAAATCACCTCGCGAGCGCGAGCGGGACCGATCAGCATCGCAAGCCGGGTAGTACCGCCGCCGGCCGGCAGGATTCCGCCGCTGGCCTCGGGCAAGCAGAATTTGCTTGTTGGCGTGCTGAACCGCATGTCCAGCGCGAGAATAAATTCCAGGCCAGCGCCACGGCAAATTCCGTCAACCACGCCAATGGTCACTTGAGGCAGGATCTGCCATGCTGTTGCGAGCGCCTGCATCACGTTGATGTCGTCATAGCGACTGCGCGGTGCACTCGGATCGTTCGACAGTCGAAGCAGATCGTTCAGATCGAAGTGAGCGACGAAGAATTCGGGGTTGGCACTGCCGAAGACGACGACTGCGGTCTCACGGTCAAAAGCCAGCGATCCTGCGAGATCGAACAACTCGCCGATCGTCTGAGCGTTGATGAGATTCAACGGGGGATTGTTGAAGTCGACGAAGAGAGTCCGGCCGTCGCGCCGAGTGTTAAGTGTCTGGTAGGTCATAGTCTCCTCCGGGATTGGATGCGGACGACTCAGGAGCCGAGAATGGTGATTGCGGCGGCGGCCTCTTCACCGGCGTAGAGTCCGCCGCCGTTTTCTGCAAGGGCAATGCGGGCGCCGGCGACCTGACGCGCTCCACAATTGCCGCGAAGCTGCTGCACGAGCTCGTAAATCTGCGCGAGGCCCGACGCACCCATGGGATGTCCCTTGGACTCAAGGCCGCCGGATGGGTTGATGGGCATGCGGCCGCCCAGCCTGGACGCGCCGGACTCCGCGAACCGGCCACCGGAACCGATCTCACAAAATCCAAGCAATTCCGATTGCAGGAGTTCACCGAAGGACGATGCGTCGTGGACTTCCGCTACGGAAATGTCCTGTGGACCGACGCCCGCTTGTTCATAGGCGGCTTGCGCGGCCAGGCGGGTGACGGAACAGTCCCATGCGGATAACGGACGCACGGTCCCGCTTTGCAGAACGGCCGCCAGGATGCGAATTGGCCGACTACCGTCGAGACGTTTCAAACCGGCTGCGTTGCAGACGACGACTGCCGAGGCTCCGTCCGTTAGCGGTGCACACATTGGAACGGTGAGCGGGCCCGACACCGGGCGTGCAGCAAGGATTTCCTCTACGGACATCTCGGCGCGGAAGTGCGCGAGCGGGTTGTGTACGGCATGCTCGTGGTTCTTCGAGGCGATCAGAGCCAGTTGTTCCCGAGTCGTACCGAACGCGTTCATATGCGCTCTCGCGAGCGCCGCATAGACGTCCATAAACAGGCTATGAGGCTTCCCGTCTTCCGGAAGCGCACCACCGAGTTCCTCGAGCACGGCACGGACGCCTTGCCGATCATTGACGTCGACACCGCCGTCAAAGACGCCGAGTGCTTTCGTCTTGTCGCCGATACTGAGCTTTTCGGCACCAACGGCCAGAACAATGTCGGCGGCTCCAGAGCGCACATGCATGATGGCTTGATGTAATGCCGTGGCCCCCGTTGCACACGCGTTCTCGACATTGACGATCGGGATACGTTCGAAGCCCATCGACCGAAGCGCCATCTGACCGGCCACTACGACTTGACCTTCCAGGACGTCTTGGCAGGTATTGCCGAAATACGCGGCTTCGATGGCGGTAGGATCGGCGCCGGCATCGGCGAGCGCGTCGACGACCGCGGCCCGCGTCAGTTCCTTGACCGAGACGTCCGGCCTGACACCGAATTCGGTCATGCCGACGCCGGCGATCCAAACGGGCATGGGGGTCATGCCACTGTCTCCTCGGTCACGCGAGCCAGGCCGTAGGCTTCCAACGCCCCCATGAGCTCGCGATGTCCCAGCAGTTGCGCCGGGGAGCGGAAGCCGACTCCGCTGAAGGTATTGCCGATCAATCGCATTGCCGCGTAGGCTTGCAACAAGCCGGTGATCTGATAGCCGGAGGTGCCGTGAATGACGGTGCGCGCCGTGACGTTGTTGCCCCGACCGATACACCAGTCAATAGAGCGATGTACCTGCCGGTTTTCTCGGGGAGGGGTGTTCGGCGTCATGCTGGCCGCAACACGATCCAGCACGGGGTGCAATTTTTCCTCGGGTAGCCACTGGAACATGACCTTGAACATGCGCTCCGCAGCTCGAACGCGTTGAGGAATGTCGCCCTTGTCGTTGCGCATCGCGACGAACATGCGACAGTTGCGTACCCGTCGATCGTCGCGGAAGAAGACCGGCAATGCGGTGCCGCCCCACTGAAGACCGGGCACGACGTACGCAGTGCCCGGTACGACCATGTCCTGCTGCACGATTCCGTCGTACTTCTTCAGGACGTTGTCTTGCAGATAGTACGAGTCGGTACGAATCACGTCGAACATCGATTGGCTCGACCCAACCGTCGGGATGGCGTTGACGTATTCGCCGAGCTCGAGGGTGTCGATTCCAGGTGTTTCCAACACGATGCGGGCAGCGATGTCGTGCACTGCGTACTGCATCGAAACCGCAGTGGAGACAACCAGTCCGGCCGCGGCAAATTTCGGACCCCAGTGGTCCAGCAGTTGAAGATGGTGTTGCTGTTCGCCGGCGGTATCGAGATAGTGGCAACCGGCACGAAGCGACGCCTCGAGGACAGCGGGGCCATATCGCAGGAAGGGGCCGACCATATTGCAGACGACTTTTCGGCCTTTGAAAAGCGCTACCAGCGATTCGACGGAGCCGTCGACTTCGGCAATCTCGTAGTCGGCAGTCTCGATCCCGGGGACGGAATCCATGACTTCCTTGAGCTTGGCCTTGTTCCGCCCCGCGGCGACAAAGGGAATGCTGTACTCACGCAGGTACTCAGCCACCAGCCGTCCGGTATAACCACTGGCGCCATAGATGACGACAGGACGCAATTCGCTCATCGTCTCCTCCTATTTAATAGTTTGGTTACTGTTGGTGATGACTGAATGTACGAGGGGGCGGACATCGCGCGCTTGCACATGAGCGCATGCGACTTGTCGATTTGTGCAGCACGTGCCTGGGTCGGGGTTTCCACGCGCTTGACGCCGTGCCGTCTTGTCCACAGGATCGGAAATTGTCTTACTGGTAATTTCACGATGGAGAGGGACCCCATGGCAGCTGTCACTTGGTCGACCCACGGGTTGCCTCAAAGGCTTGTGCAGGATGCGTTCGCCAGCAAGCTTTCCGATCTGCATGTGACATGGGCGTTATCGATTCCAGAGCCGCGAGGTTTTGACGCATCGGTGCGATACCGGAAACTGGATCGGCTAACAATCGGGGAATTGAAAAGCGGCCCACTCGCAGGGCAACGCCTGGCAGTCAACCAAGCGCCGATGCTGGGTGTACTGATGAACCTCAGCGGCCAATTGAAATGTCGGTACGAAGGTAGACGTGAAGTCGTGTTGCCGCCCAATCACCTGTTGATTTGGGATAGCGAATTGGGGTTCGACTTTGACGTCGAGGAGGCGCATCGGGAGGTTTACTTGCTCGTGCCCCGTGAGCGAGTTCCGTCGGTGGTCGCGAGGACGGCAGCGAATCTGCGCGGCGCAGTGCCTGCGGCCCCCGGTTCTGGACTTCCGGCTATAGCGGCAGAGCAACTTCGCGCCATCTCCCAGGAATTGGATCGACTGTCCGACGGTGCCCTGGCGCTTGCGTGCCAGTCGTTCTTCGATTTGCTCGACGCGTCTCTCACGGTCGACGCCGATCACCCGTCGCCAAAGGCGTCGCTGCTAAATTCCATTCGACAGTACATAGAGGACAACCTGGATGACCCGGAGTTGTGCGCTGCGTCAATTGCAACGGCGCATCGGATTTCGGTGCGCACGCTTCACATCGCTTTCGCGGGTACGGGTACGACGGTTGGCCGATGGATTCGCGACAGACGGTTAAAGGTCTGTTACCGCGAGCTTTGTGCCGCCGCTGGAACAAAGACCGTGACCGATGTTGCCTATCGGTGGGGATTTAACGACGCGGCTCACTTTAGCCGCACGTTCAAGCAAGCATTTGGCGTTAGCCCGAGAACCCTGAGGGCGAGTTCGCCCGTTTCAACTTGCGACGATTGCTGAGTCGCGTCGTTTGAAGAATGTGCGGTGCCGATGCCTCGGTTAGCGGGCGAGGTCCAGCTGCTTCTCGGGACACAGTGCTTTCCGACCTTCGAGCGAAGTGGTTCGGCAGCCGTTGCACCTTAGTCTTCGTCGACGTCGCTCAGCAGCATCTGTTCCATGAAAAAGCGCCGCTCGTCCTTTTGTTTGCCGGTCCCCTGATTGGATAGCAGCGACTCGGCTAATTCGTAACTGTAGAGCGCGAACGCGCGCTTGCGTGATTCGGCGATGTCGAAGCCAAGTGCACTGAAGCATTGGGCAATATACGACAACCGTTTTCCATCCACTTCATCCACGAATCGGCGTGCCATTTCGTCTCGCCTTGCCCAGCCCCGGATCGCTAGCTCCGTCGCTGCGGCAGCCTGCGCCGCTTCGCCGTGAAACGGCAGCGCGAGCAAATCGCGCAGCAGTTGCCGCGCCTTGACGTTGCGCTTCTCAAAGCGATCGATGATTTGCTCCGTTGCCGTATCGCGCCACCAGGTCAGCAAGTGACTCAAGAGATCGTCTCGATCCTTGAAGTGCCAGTAGAAGCTGCCTCGTGTGACGCCGAGATTCTTCGACAAAACCTCAACGCGAACAGCATCCACGCTCTTGTCGACCAGGACATCCGCAGCTGCGCGAATCCAGTCGTCCGGGGTGAGCTGGGGTTTGCTCGATGAGTCCATCGCAGGCGGGGGGGAAGAGCGTGGCATCTGGGCTTCAGGTAACGAAAAAGGGCATTTTACCTGAGTAGAAAATACATAAGTGTATTGATGAGGGAATCATCGTTAACGCTAGTTCCCGAGACGCCATATCGGATTGACAACCGGCAATCCACGCTCTACGATCCGTTCCATACACATACGTATGTGTATGGAACGGACGAGGAGAGCAAAGAATGGGCGAGTTGACGGGCGTCGGCAAGACGCTAGTGGCGGCGGATCATCGGACGAACTATCACGAGCTCGGGCGGGGCAAACCGCTGTTCTTGCTGCACGGCTCCGGTCCCGGGGTGTCCGGCTGGACGAACTGGAAGGGCGTGATGAACGAGCTCGGCGAACATTTCCATGTGATCGTGCCGGACATTGCCGGTTTCGGCTTCACCGAGTTCAAGGAAGGAAGCAAGTACGACATCAAGCTTTGGGTGCGGCATCTCACGGGCATCATGGACGCACTCGCGATCGAGAAGGCCTCTTTCGTGGGTAATTCGTTCGGCGGCGCATTGGCTATTGGTCTCGCCCTCTTCGACAAGCAACGCGTTGACCGGCTGGTGTTGCTTGGCACTCCTGCAGGCGAATTCGAACAGACCCCCGGCCTGCGGTCGGCATGGACGTATGAGCCGTCGCTCGAGAACATGGAGCAGACGATGCGTTTGTTCCCTTACGACCAGACGATCATCACCGAAGAGATGGTCCGGACGCGTTATGAGGCCAGCGCTCGTCCTGGTGCGCAAGACGCCTTGCGTAAGCTGATTCCGAGGCCGAATAGCGATGGGCCGACGATCGTCAAGGGATTTCCCGCGTCCGCCGTTGCCGGCATCGAAGCGCCGACGCTCGTGCTGCACGGGCGCGAGGACAGAGTCGTGCCGCCTGCTTGCGGTGCGCTACTCGCTCAGCACATTCCCAACGCCGATCTGCACCAGTTCGCCAAGTGCGGCCACTGGGTGCAAACGGAGCGCCGAGACGATTTCCTCCGGCTCGTCACGGATTTCGTTGGACAGCCATCATGAGCCGCAACAGCGTGGAGCGTGTGCTGCATCAGCTGTGTATCGATCGCGGCGCCAAACAGCGGTTCAAAGAGGGCGCGGAGCAGTTCCTCGAGCGCTTGCCGCTGACTGATGCCGAGCGCGCGATGATCTTGTCGTTCGACGTGAAAGGCCTTCAGCGATACGGCGTGAACAGCATGTTGACCATGGGTTTTTGGCAGGAGCTCTCGCCGAATCGCGACATGAGGGCCTATCTGTCGCGTCTGCGTGATGTGAAGGATGGGGAAGCGGTGTTTGCAGCGGCACTGAAGGGGTAGATCAACTATGGGAAAAATCGTAGGAGCGTTTCTGGTTCCGCATGATCCCGTCATGTATGTGGCGCCGGAGGCGCCGGCGAAGCAGCAGCGCGATGCGGTCTGGCAGGCCTATGCGGCGTGCTCGAAGCGCCTGCAAGAGCTGGAGCCGACCACTGTAATCATCATCGGCTGCGATCACTACATCTTGTTCGGTCCGCAGTGTCTGCCGAGCTACCTGATAGCGACCGGAGACGTCGACGGCCCCATCGATCAGCTACCCGGACTCAAGCGCGCTGCGTTCAGCAATAACGAGGCGCTGGCGACACATATCGCTACGTACGGACGTGAAAACGGATTCGATTGGGCGGTGGCGCGCGCGTTCACGGTCGACCATTCGGTGGCGATTCCTCAGCAGCTTGTCGTTGATCCGTTGCGCATGATGGGCGCCGATGTCAAAACCATTCCGGTCTATCTGGCGTGCGGCGTCGATCCGTACATCACATTACGGCGATCGGCGGAACTGGGCGAACAGATTAGGCGCGCCGTGGAGGCCTTCCCAATCGATGAGCGCGTCGTCGTAATCGGCAGCGGTGGAATAAGTCACTGGGTAGGCTCTGCCCAAATGGGGCGAGTGAACGCCGTGTTCGATCGCGAAATCATCGGGTACGCCGAGGCAGGCGATCTCAATGCGCTATGCGCGTTGTCGGACGAGTACATCCTCAAGCACGGCGGTGAGGGTGGAATGGAAATCCGCAATTGGGCCTGCGCCATGGGAGCGCTCGAAGGCGCCCGCGGAGAAACGATTGCCTACGAGGCAGTGCCGGAGTGGGTGACCGGGCTGGGTTTCGTACAGCTGCATCCGCAGTGAAGCGAGAAGGACTCCTGAGATGAGCAACAAGATTTTCTTGATCAAACGAGACCAGCTGCAACCAGGACAGGTGTGCAAGGTCGAGCAGTCGAGCTGCCCGCTTGCGGTCTACAACGTCGACGGTGTTTTCTATGCGACGTCCGATATGTGCACGCATGCGACCGCTTCGCTTTCGGAAGGCGAAATTGTAGACGGCGATCTGATTGCCTGCCCGCTCCACGATGGGCAATTTCATATTCCGACCGGGCAAGCGATGGCGTTCCCATGCACGGTGGATCTGCGGACTTACAAGGTGATCGAGGAAGGCGACGATATTTACGCCGACCTTGAACAGGAAGCGGACGCGGCGGCGTCGGCAATCTGAGGAGCGAAGAAATGACACACGAGTGCATTGGAAGCTGCGAGCGGCTGCGCAAGGATCCGGCTAGCGAGCCGCTTGCCGGCCTCGACCGGCTGATCGATCTCGACGCCGGGCGTCTGTCGCGCAGGGTCTATTGGGATCAGCGCATCTACGAGCAGGAACTCGAGAAGATCTTTGCCCGGAGTTGGCTGTTTCTCGCGCATGAGTCACAGATTCCCAAGGCCGGCGATTATCTGACGACCTATATGGCCGAAGACAACGTCATCGTCGTTCGCCAGAAGGACGGATCCGTCAAGGCGTTCCTCAACACCTGTCCGCATCGTGGCAACAAGCTGAACTTCACGGACGCCGGTAACGCACGCAGTTTCGTCTGCAACTATCACGGCTGGGCTTTCGGCATCGACGGTGCGCTGCGCGGCATGGCCGGCCAGGAATTGTTCGACGAAAGTGGAATGAATCGTGCCGAGCACGGCCTGCATCCCGTCGCTCAGGTCGCAACCTACAAGGGCCTGGTATTCGGCAATATGGATCCGGATGCGCCCTCGTTGAACGAATACCTTGGCGATTTCCGGTACTACCTCGATGTGATCCTCGATATGGACGAGGAGGGCACCGAGTTTGTCGGCGGCTGCGTCAAGTCGGTGATCAACTGCAATTGGAAGATTCCGACGGAAAACTTCATCGGCGATATCTACCACGCGCTCTGGACGCACGACTCGGCGGCACGCGCAATGCTTGGCGGACCGGTCGCGGAAGTTTATAAGGATCCCGACTCGTACCATGTGAACTTCAACGGCCACGGCTGGGAGTTCAATCTCGACATCATCGGCAATGCGGCTACGTTGGGCGAAAAGGACATTCGCAAATATCTGTATGGCATTCAACCGAAAGTTGCAGAGCGACTTGGCGAGTTTCGCTCCAAGATGATCGGTTCGATTTCGTCTGTCAGCGTCTTTCCGAACCTGTCGTTCCTGCCGGGGCAGAACACTTTCCGCGTTTGGCATCCGCGAGGACCGGGCAAGATCGAACTGCACACGTGGACCATCGTCAACAAGAGCGCGCCGCAGGAGATCAAGGACAAGTGGCTTAAGGGGACGATGATGACGTTCTCGCCGACGGGTGTGTTCGAGATGGACGACGGCGAAAATTTCGAGTTTTCGACGCGTACCAATGCGGGTTTCGTCACGCGGCAACAGGACTTGTACATGGGGCTTGGTCGCGGCAGCCGTCTCGAGGACAGTGACTTGCCCGGCAATGTTTACCGGAATCAGGTCAACGAGGCCAACCACCGCGCGTTCTATCGGCGCTGGCTCGATCTGATGCAGGCCCGCTCGTGGAGTGACGTGCCGAAGCGCGACTCGGCGAGGCTTGATGAGAATGCATTTGTCCACGGGCAGGCAGCAAAGGAGGTCGCATGAGTGCGGTACCTACGCTCGTATCAGCCGGCCCGGCGGATGGCACGGTGGATCGGGAGGTTGCCCATCGCATCGAGCAGTTCCTCTTCCGTGAGGCACGGCTGCTCGATACGGAGGCATGGGACGACTGGCTCTCGCTCATGACGGAGGATATCCATTATTGGATGCCTGCCATCGAGAACCGCAGGCGCGCAGACAAACTCGGCGCGTATGCCCCGGGTCGTGCCGCTTACTTCGATGACAACCACTTCGATCTGGCGCGCCGCATTGCCAGGTTCAAGCAACCGTCGGCATGGGCGGAGGATCCGCCAACCCGGCATGTGCATGCGATCAGCAATGTGGAGGCGTTGCCCGGTTCTCGCCCTGGCGAATATGTCGTCCATTCCGTCTTTGTCAATTACCGCAGCCGCGGCGAGGCGGACAACGACCTACTACTCGGCAGACGCGAGGATCTACTCCGCGAAGTCGACGGCAGCTTCAAGATCGCGAGCCGCAAGATCGTCATCACGCAATCGCTGCTGATGTCCAAGAACCTCAATACGTTCCTTTGACCATGGGTTGGCTAGACAACGATGTAGCGCTGATTACGGGCGCCAATTCCGGGATCGGGCTCGCCGTGCTGCGGCGTTTCCTCCAGGAGGGCGCGAAGGGCGTCGGGGCGTTGGTGCGGAGTGCTCAAGGCGCGGATGCCTTGCGTCAGGAGTTCGGCAACCGCGTCGCGGTGACTGTTGGTGACGTTCGATCCGCCACGGCCAACGAAGAGGCTGTCGCTGCGACGCTGAGCGCATTCGGCAAACTCGATACGTTGGTTGGCAATGCGGGCGTTTGGGACTACTTCGCATCGCTGCGGAAGTTTGCCGACGGAGAGCAGCTCGCCGTCACTTTCCGCGAAGTGTTCGAGGTCAACGTGATGGGGTATTTGCTTGCCGCGCACGCAGCGGCGCCAGTGTTGCGTGAGACGAGGGGCAGCATGATCTTTACGCTCTCCAACTCGAGTTTTTATGCGGGTGGTGGCGGTCCCGTCTATGTGGCTTCGAAGCACGCTTGCGTCGGGATGATTCGGCAACTCGCCTATGAACTCGCGCCGGACGTTCGCGTGAACGGCGTGGCCCCGGGCGGCACTGCGACCCCGCTCAAAGGCCCGGAGGCACTAGGCAAGCATGACGCGCGGCTATCCGAGATCCCTGGATTCTCGGATGCCGTGGCGGAGGCCGTACCGCTCGGCTTTATGGCCCAACCGGAAGACCACACGGGACATTACGTGCTGCTCGCCTCGCGCACCAATTCATGCGCGACGACGGCGAACATCATTCAAAGCGATGGCGGGTGGGAGGTGCGCGGGCGTCCCCCGCGCAAAGCATGATGGATATGGGAGGCGTGACGAAGATGGACGGTGCGACAAACCGGGGCTGCCTCGACGAGCTGTTCCCTGCCGGTCGGCTGCCGTTAATGGCGGCGCCAATGTTTCTGGTTTCCGGACCGGAGCTAGCGATCGCCTGTGCAACAGCCGGCATTGTCGGTAGCTTCCCCGCCCCGAATGCTCGCAATGTCGATCTCCTGGAGGTATGGCTCGCGCAGGTGACATCGGCTTTGCGCGATATGCCGGGCGCTTCCCCTTGGGCGCTCAATATGATCGTGCATAGCACCTACGATCGCTTCGAGCGTGAGCTGGCACTGGTCATGAAATATCGGCCACGCATCGTTTCCACCGCGCTCGGCAGCCCTGCGCGCGTGCGCGAGCATGTGCATAGCTACGGCGGCATCGTAATGGCGGATGTTGTTACACCCACGCTGGCGCGCAAGGCTGTCGATGCAGGTGTCGATGCGCTGATTCTTGTTACCCATGGCGCAGGGGGGCACACAGGTTATTACAACCCTTTCGCGTTCGTCGCCGAGGTCCGTCAATTCTGGAGCGGACCACTTGGGCTCGCTGGATGCATTACGAGCGGACGCGATATCCGCGCCGCCCAATTGATCGGTGCCGACTTCGTCGTGGCCGGCACACGCTTCATTGCGACTCGCGAAAGCATGGCGTCGGCCGAATATCGCGATCTGGTGGTGAGTAGCCGGATTGAGGATTTAGTTGAGTCGAAAGCCGTGTCGGGTGTTCTTGCCAATTGGCTCAAACCCACGCTGCATGCGGCCGGCATCGATGCGTCTCTGAATAGTGAAGGCAAACGGATCGATTTTTCGGGCGACATCAGTGCCGGGAAAAAGGCGTGGAAGGACGTGTGGTCGGCGGGACAAGGGCTAGGCGCAATCGAGCGCTTGAGCAGTGTCGCCGAGTTGGTGAGGCAGCTCGAATGCGAATACCTCGAAATGCTGACAACTGAACGGGAACAGAGCGGTGCACTGTTGGGCCGCTGGCGAGAGGCATCCGCGTGACGCGCGTCGGTCCGTCAATATTAGGAGGAGAGAGACATGAAACCAGGCATTGAGGGAGCGGCCGAAGCATTGTGGCAGGCGCGCTCCGAACGGAAGACTATCGCTCGCGTGTCGGAGACCTTCGACATTCACACGGTGCAGGATGCCTACGCGATCGCCGAGGTCAACGTCAGCCGCGCCCTCGCGGCGGGCGCACGAGTCTGTGGAAAAAAGATTGGCTTGACGTCGAAAGCCGTGCAACAGCAGCTTGGGGTCGATCAGCCCGACTACGGCGTACTGTTCGCGGACATGGAGTATTTGAGCGGTGCCGAACTGCCGGCACAAAAGCTGATTCAGCCAAAGGCCGAAGGGGAGATCGCGTTCGTCGTGGGGCGCGATCTAGATGCCCCGGACTTGAGCTGGGGGCATTTTCTCATCGGTTTGGAATACGCGTTGCCGGCGATCGAGGTTGTCGACAGTGCGATCGACGATTGGAAGATCACGCTTGTCGATACCGTCGCTGACAATGCGTCGTGCGGGCTCTACGTTCTCGGCCTCGAGCCGCGCCGTATAGGCGACCTCGCGCTAGCGGGATGCGGGATGGACTTCAGGAAGAACGGGACGACTGTCTCCGTCGGGGCAGGGGTGGCTTGCCTCGGAAATCCGCTGAGCGCGACGTACTGGCTTGCCAAAAAGATGGCTGAACTCGGCCAACCCCTGCGCGCCGGTGACGTCGTGATGTCGGGCGCGCTCGGGCCGATGGTGCCGGTGACGAGGGGCGATCGCGTCGACGTTGAGATCAGCGGCCTGGGCCGCGTGAGCTGCGCGCTGGAGTGACGTGATGAACTCGGCGCGTGATGTACTCGACGGGCTTGGCTGGAAACAGGCGTCAGCGGGGCTTGCCTTGGCAACGCCCGATATCGAACGCATTGACGCTCCGGACGGCAGCTTCATTCTGCGTTCGCGCATGCCGCCGAGGCCGCACGCTCGGTGCATCGGCAGCTGGCTTGAATACTGGAGCCGTACCACGCCTGGACAGGTCTTCCTGGCAGAGCGTACTGACGACGGTGCGGGTTGGCGCCGTTTGACGTATGCGCAAGTGCGTGTAGAGGTGGGCGCGATCGCCCAAGGCCTGCTCGATATCGGCCCGGCATCGGGGAGGCCCATTGTCGTTCTATCGGATAACAGCATAGATGCTGCGCTTGTGGCGCTGGCCGCGATGCATATCGGCTTGCCGGTGTCGTTCATATCGGCAGCCTATTCGAGGGCGGCGCACGATTTCAACAAATTGAAAGCACTCCTGAACGTGCTGGATCCGGGTCTGATGTATGCCGACGACGGAGACGTTTATGGCAAGGCAATGCAGGCTAGCGGCAGGCAATGCCCGCTCGTGTATTCGCGGAATGTACCGGACGGCGGGATCGATCTCGGCAGCCTGCGCAAGATGCGGGAAACGGCAGCCGTCATGGAGGCTCACGCACGCGTCACGCCGGATACGCACGCGAAATACCTGCTGACGTCGGGCTCGACTGGCGTCCCGAAAGCCGTAATCAATACGCACGGCATGCTTTGTGCAAACCAGGAGGCAATCGCTCAGGTTTGGCCGTTTGTTGACTCCGCCGCACCGATCGTCGTGGATTGGCTGCCTTGGAGCCATACGTTTGGCGGCAACCACAACTTCAACATGATCCTGCGCAATGGCGGCTCCCTCTATATCGATGAGGGGCGGCCCGTGCCTGGGTCGATCGAAAAATCGGTGTGTAATTTAATCGAACTGTCGCCGACGCTCTATTTCAACGTGCCGCGCGGATTCGATATGTTGCTGCCCCATCTCGAGCAAAACGAGACGTTTGCACGGCATTTCTTCAAGAATATGCGGGCGATCTTTTTCGCTGGCGCTGCGTTGCCAAAGCCGCTATGGGATCGCCTGAAATTGGCCGCTGAACGCCATTGTGATGCGCTGCCACTGTTCAGTTCGGCGTGGGGCTCGACGGAAACTTCACCGGTTATCACCAGCCTCCACTTCCATTATCCCGAGCCCGGCAATCTCGGTGTGCCGGTTCCGGGCGCAGAAATCAAGTTCGTACCGAACGGTGACAAGTTCGAAATGCGAGTGCGCGGCCAACACGTCTTCCGCGGGTACCTCCATGCGCGGGAGCTGACAGACAAGGCATTCGATGAGGAAGGATTTTATTTGATAGGAGATGCAGGGCGCTTGGCCAATCCCGCAGATCCGAACGCTGGCGTTCTGTTTGATGGACGCATCTCGGAAGATTTCAAGCTGACCACGGGGAGCTGGGTATCGGTCGGCACGTTGCGCCTACGTGCCGTTGCCGCCCTGATGCCGTACGCGCAGGACGTTGTTGTGGCTGGACATGATCGCGATGAAGTTGGCCTGCTCGTTTTTCCGTCACCGGCGTTGCACACGCTGGTCGGAGACGACGCGCGTGCGATGACGGGCGAGCAATTGGCGGCCAATGCAGAGGTCCGAAGAAGGATTGCAACCGCGCTCTACTCGCTCAACGAAGGTCATGGCTCTGCTAGCCGAGTCGCACGCGCAATCATCATCGGCTGTCCGCCGAACCCAGAGACGGGCGAGATTACGGACAAGGGATACATCAATCAACGGAGAGTGTTGACGTTGCGCGCGCACGAGGTCGAGCGATTATTCGGCGGGGGCGCCTCGGTCATCTTTCCCGCCACCAACACTCATTGAACGCACTAGCGAAGGACGAGCAATGGCAAAGAAACTGAAGGCCGCGATCATCGGATCCGGAAATATCGGCACCGATTTGATGATCAAGATCATGCGACATGGCGAGCATCTCGAGATGGGGGCGATGGTCGGCATCGACCGTGCATCTGACGGGCTCGCACGTGCTTCGCGCTTGGGCGTAGCCACGACATACGAGGGCGTCGAAGGGCTCACCCGTCTGCCGGTGTTTGACGAAATCGATATCGTATTCGATGCGACAAGCGCCGCCGCGCATGTGAAGAACGACGCGTTCTTACGTGGGCTCAAGCCTGGCGTCCGAATGATCGACTTGACGCCGGCAGCGATTGGTCCGTATTGCGTACCTGTCGTGAACCTCGATGAGCATGTCGATGCGCTAAACGTCAACATGGTCACGTGCGGCGGACAGGCGACGATTCCGATGGTCGCTGCCGTCTCTCGTGTCGCGAAAGTGCACTACGGCGAAATCGTCGCATCGATCTCGAGCAAATCGGCAGGCCCGGGTACGCGCGCGAACATCGATGAATTTACCGAAACAACCTCAAAGGCGATTGAGCAGATCGGTGGAGCGACGAAGGGAAAGGCGATCATTATCCTGAATCCCGCAGAGCCGCCACTGATGATGCGCGATACGGTGTATTGCTTGTCAGAGCCGGCCGACGAGGATGCCGTGGCGCAGTCGATAGAGGAAATGGTGGCTGCCGTCAACCGTTACGTACCTGGCTATCGCCTCAAGCAGACAGTCCAATTCGACCGCATCGACGCCACTCAACCGTTGAATATCCCCGGGGTTGGCGCGCGGATGAGCGGGTTGAAGATCTCGGTATTCCTCGAAGTGGAGGGGGCCGCGCATTATCTGCCGTCTTATGCCGGCAACCTCGACATCATGACCTCCGCGGCGATGGCCTGTGCTGAACGCATGGCCGCCGAAATGGTCGCCCGTACCACTGCCTGAAGGGAGAGACGGCATGACATCTGACAAGAAGCTCTACATTTCCGACGTGACGCTACGCGATGGTTCGCATGCGATTCGTCACCAATACAGCGTGGAACAGGCCGTCGCCATTGCCAAGGCGCTCGACGAGGCGAAAGTCGACTCGATCGAGGTCGCTCATGGCGATGGTTTGCAAGGATCGAGTTTCAACTATGGCTTCGGCGCACACACCGACCTCGAATGGATCGCGGCAGTGGCGGGGACGGTCAAGCATGCCAAGGTCGCGACGCTACTTTTGCCTGGCATCGGCACGATTCACGACTTGCGCAATGCCTACGATGCCGGCGCACGCATCGTACGTGTCGCGACCCACTGCACCGAAGCCGATGTCTCGCGACAGCATATCGAGCATGCGCGCAAGCTTGGGATGGAAGCGGTGGGATTTTTGATGATGAGCCATATGACGACGCCGCAGCATCTGGCTCAGCAGGCAAAGCTCATGGAAAGCTATGGAGCGACGTGCTGCTACGTCGTGGATTCGGGCGGTGCCCTTGGCATGAACGACGTCCGCGAGCGCTTCCGCGCATTCAAAGACGTGCTTGATCCCCGGACGCAGACCGGCATTCATGCGCACCACAACCTGAGCCTTGGGGTCGCGAACAGCATCGTCGCGGTAGAGGAAGGATGTGATCGCATTGATGCGAGTCTTGCAGGGATGGGGGCGGGGGCCGGCAACGCCCCACTCGAAGTATTTATCGCGGCGGCCGCTCGACTCGAATGGAACCATGGCTGTGATCTCTACAAGCTGATGGACGCTGCAGACGATATCGTCCGCCCGCTGCAAGATCGGCCGGTGCGAGTCGACCGCGAAACGCTCGCGCTCGGTTACGCCGGTGTTTATTCGAGCTTCCTGCGCCACACCGAAGTTGCCGCAAAAAAGTACGGACTCAAGACCGTCGACATCCTCGTTGAACTTGGCCGCCGTCGTATGGTCGGTGGCCAGGAGGACATGATCGTGGACGTTGCGCTTGATCTGCTCAAGGAAAAAGAGGCCGAACGAGTAACCGGATAGTGCCATGACTGCATTCAAGCTGAGAATCGAGCCGGCGGGTGTCGAAATTCCGTGTTCCCCCGAGGGCAGCCTGCTCGATGCCGCGCTGGCGGCCGGATACTTTCCGCGTCATAGCTGTCGGCGTGGCCAATGTAACGCGTGCGAGGCGCGCGTCCTGTCCGGCGACGCGCGCTATCCGAGCGGATTCGAGCCGGAAGGCGTGCGCGACGGTTACGTCCTGACCTGTCAGGCTCGCTGCACGACGGATGTCACGATCGAGGCCCAGGAGGTCGCGTCCACTCCGGGGCAGCGTGTTTTGCAGACCGGCGCGCGGGTGCTGGAAGTCCAGCGCGTGAGCGAGGACGTGGCCCGCGTGCAGCTGGCAGTGCCAACGGAAGCGGGTTTCGCTTTTCAACCGGGGCAGTATGTGGAAGTGGTCTTGCGGGATGGGACGCGGCGCAGCTACTCAATGGCGAACGCGCCCGACGGGAGCGGAACGATCGAGTGGCATGTCCGCGCAGTGCCAAGCGGGCGCTTCTCGAACCACGTCTACCGCTCGCTGAAGCCGCGTGACATGCTGCGAATCGAGGGACCATTTGGCACGTTCATGCTACGAGATTCGTCTGCGCCCGTTATCTTCCTGGCCTCGGGAACGGGTTACGCGCCGATTGCGGCGATGCTGAAGGCGCATGAGACGGTCATCCAGCAACGTGGCGCGGTGCTCTATTGGGGAGGCGTGCGTCTTGGCGATCTCTACGCATACGACGAGGTATGCGCGTGGGAGCAGGCCCATCCCGGGTTCCGCTTCGTTCCGGTTCTGTCGGGCGACGAGCCCGGTTGGACCGGACGCAAAGGCTTCGTGCATGAGGCCGTGTCTGCGGATTTCCCGAATCTTTCGCAGCATGAAGTTTACGCGTGTGGCAACCCGCTGATGGTCGACGCAGCGCGGTACACCTTCACTCAAGCGAACGGACTTCCCGCGGGAAATTTCTTCAGCGATGCGTTCGTCACTAGACCGGAGCCGGTGAAGACCGACGAAACGGTATGACTTTCGACCGCACAGGTGTGCACGAATACGCCGGTGCGCATGCCATGACCTCGGCCCGGTAGGAAACTGGGAACGACAGATGAAAGGCATGATGGGAACGATGCGTTTGTCGAACAGGCGGCCGCCGCCGCGCAGTCACTCCGAGAGCAAGCAAAAAATCCAGGCGACGCGGTATCGGTCTTCGTGTTGAGGCAGAGCGCTGAAGGAACGGTGGCATCCGAACGCCGCCAGGTTGAGGAGCAGCTGGATGTTCCCCTCGCTTACCAAGAAATTCCGAGCCCTCGGAGGGTTTTGCATTTTTCAATGAACGGTGATTGAGATGAAATTGTTGGTTCCAGTGAAACGCGTGGTCGACTACAACGTCAAGGTCCGGGTCAAGTCGGACGGCACGGGCGTCGACATTGCGAACGTGAAGATGTCGATGAACCCTTTCGACGAAATCGCCGTTGAAGAAGCGGTGCGCCTGAAGGAAGCGGGTGTGGCGACCGAAGTGATCGCGGTGTCTGTCGGTGTGACGCAAGCGCAGGAAACGCTGCGCACGGCGCTGGCGATCGGCGCGGATCGCGCGATCCTCGTCGAGTCGAACGACAGCGTCGAGCCGCTGGCGGTGGCGAAGATCCTGAAGGCGCTGGTCGACAAGGAACAGCCGCAACTCGTGATCCTCGGCAAGCAGGCGATCGACGACGATTCGAACCAGACGGGCCAGATGCTGGCTGCGCTGGCCAACTTGCCGCAAGCGACGTTCGCATCGAAGGTCACGATTGCCGACGGCAAGGCAACGGTCGCACGCGAAGTCGACGGCGGCGCGGAAACGCTGTCGCTTCAACTGCCGGCGGTCGTCACGACCGACCTGCGCCTGAACGAGCCGCGCTACGTGACGCTGCCGAACATCATGAAGGCGAAGAAGAAGCCGCTGGAAACGATTAAACCCGAGGACCTCGGCGTGGATGTGGCACCGCGTTTGAAGACGCTGAAGCTGGCCGAGCCGCCGAAGCGAGCGGCCGGCGTGAAGGTGCCGGACGTGAAGACGCTGGTCGAGAAGCTGAAGACCGAAGCCAAGGTGCTGTAAGAGGGAGCGGAAAGAAATGACGATTCTGGTGATTGCAGAACACGACAACGCGTCGATCAAGGCCGCGACGCTGAACACGGTGGCGGCGGCAGCGAAGATCGGCGGCGACATTCACGTGCTGGTCGCGGGCCACAATGCGCAAGCGGCTGCTGACGCAGCAGCGAAGATCGCAGGCGTGTCGAAGGTGCTGCTGGCCGACGCGCCGCAACTGGCCGAAGGCCTCGCGGAAAACGTCGAGGCGACCGCGCTGAACATCGCGAAGGACTACTCGCACATCCTCGCGCTGGCGACGGCCTACGGCAAGAACATCGCACCGCGTATCGCCGCGAAGCTGGACGTCGCGCAGATCTCGGACATCACGGCGGTCGATTCGGCCGACACGTTCGAGCGACCGATCTACGCGGGCAACGCGATCGCAACGGTGCAGTCGAGCGACCCGATCAAGGTCATCACGGTGCGTGCGACGGGTTTCGATCCGGTGGCAGCGGAAGGCGGCAGCGCATCGGTCGACAAGATCGAAGCAGCGGCCGATGCAGGCAAGTCGCAGTTCGTGAGCCGTGAAGTGACGAAGCTGGACCGTCCGGAACTGACGAGCGCAAGCATCATCGTGTCGGGCGGCCGCGGTCTGGGCAGCGGCGAGAACTATACGAAGGTGCTGGAGCCGCTGGCGGACAAGCTGAGCGCAGCACTGGGCGCATCGCGCGCGGCAGTCGACGCCGGCTATGTGCCGAACGACTACCAGGTCGGCCAGACCGGCAAGATCGTCGCGCCGCAGCTGTACATCGCGGTCGGCATCTCGGGTGCGATCCAGCATCTGGCCGGCATGAAGGATTCGAAGGTGATCGTCGCGATCAACAAGGATCCGGAAGCGCCGATCTTCAGCGTGGCCGACTACGGGCTCGTCGGCGACCTGTTTGTTGCCGTGCCCGAACTGAGCGAGCGTATCAACTGAGGTTCGTCGAAATCGCCATCGGCACTATCTAAGGCGGAAGAGAACGATGGATACGATGCAGCAGGCCCGCCTTGACGCGGCTGCCGCGGCCAATGCGGAGGACGCTTCGATTTGGCGCTGGTTTTGCGTGCTTCTCGAAGAGCGCAGAGTTCGGTGGCGCTATGCGTTCGGTCAATGGGTCGTGAGCGTTGATCGAGTTCGCGTTGCAGCCGAAAGTAATTTTCACGATGCCATACGCGCGGCTAAACGGGCTGCCGAAAATCGCGGCCTTGGCCTGTTGCACGAAGCATCGGGCGATGTGAGGCGATCGAGGGTGAACGAGGACGCGACGCGGTGCCTCCGGACCGACGATGAATGTCTGCGGTCTCCAGTCGGACATACCCATTAAACCGCGATAAGGCGGCGTCCTTGTTCGCCTATTTGTTGAGAATTTCGGAATAGCGATCGCGGCATCGAGCGGTGCATGGAGAACGTATGAAGCAAAAGTCGTGGATTGTCCACAAGCCGGCGCGAGGCGCCTATGACCCTAGCTGTCTGAAGCTTGAGGAGCGAGAGAGGCCGAGGCAGGCGGATGGAGAGGTCCTCGTGCGCACGCTATTGCTGAGCCTGGACCCGAGTAGTCGCAATTGGCTCAGGCTCGATCCTGCATCTTCCCATTCGGCACTCGGAGTAGGCAGCGTGATGGTTGGCATGGCCGTGGGTGAGGTCGTTCAGTCGGGGTCGGGGCGCTTCTGCCGAGGAGACCTCGTGCAGGGACTATGGGGATGGGAAGAATTCTCGGTTGTCCGTTCCGACGCGCTTGAGAAAATCGAGCTGCCACCAGGCGTTCCGTTGGAAACGCACCTTTCAATCTTTTCGCACATCGGGCGTGCGGCCGCGGTGGGCCTTCTCGAAGTGGGCGCGCTCAGTCCGTCGGACACTGTGGTGGTGTCGGGTGCAGCGGGGGCGACGGGATCCCTGGCGGCGCAGATAGCCAAGGCATTTGGCGCCCGCGTGATCGGCATTGCCGGCGGTGAGGCTAAGTGCCGCAGGTTGCTCGACGAGTTCGGACTCGATGGTGCGATTGACTACAAGTCTGAGCCACTCGATGCAGCGCTTCGTCGCGAGTGTCCCGACGGCATTGATCTTTTCTTCGACAACGTCGGGGGGGCGACGCTTGACGCTGTCTTGGAAAATATGGCTGTTGGTTGCCGCATTGTGGTCTGCGGCGCAATCTCGCAGTATGACCTGGCTACCGAGAGCGAAGCATACGGAATCAAGAATCTTCCACTCATGCTCATCAAACAAGCGCGGATGGAAGGATTCGTCGTTTCGCAATTCGAACATCGTTACGCCGAGTTCGACGAAGTGCTTCTCGATTTGTTTACCCAGGGCAAGCTTAAGCATCGTGCGCACTTGGTGGACGGGATCGAGTACGCTGCTGAATCTCTAAAGCTGTTTTTCAGCGGTGCTAATGAAGGCAAGGTAATGATCCGCGTGGCGTCCCGATAGGATTTCCATTACCGTTCTCAGACATATGAAAATGGGCTGGCGCCGAGATCGGTGCTTTGTCGACCACCGGCTTCACGCGGTTCGCTCCTGGTGCACCGATCGGTTGTCTTGCCACCGTTGCGGCTTGTACAGGGCAACGCCTCTCGCAATTTTCGATCGAAACAACTCAATCCAACTTTCAGACTGAAGGGAATCACGCATGAAGATTCACGAGTACCAGGGTAAGGAAATCCTGCGGAAATTCGGCGTCGCGGTACCGCGCGGCAAGCCGGTGTTCTCGGTTGACGAAGCCGTCAAGGTGGCGGAAGAGCTCGGCGGCCCGGTATGGGTCGTGAAGGCTCAGATCCACGCGGGTGGCCGTGGCAAGGGCGGCGGCGTGAAGGTGGCGAAGTCGATCGAGCAGGTTCGCGAATACGCGAACCAGATCCTCGGCATGCAGCTCGTCACGCACCAGACCGGTCCGGAAGGCCAGAAGGTCAACCGTCTGATGATCGAAGAAGGCGCCGACATCAAGCAGGAACTGTATGTCAGCCTCGTCGTCGACCGCATCTCGCAAAAGATCGTGCTGATGGGTTCGAGCGAAGGCGGCATGGACATCGAAGAAGTCGCCGAAAAGCACCCGGAACTGATCCACAAGGTCATCGTCGAGCCGTCGACGGGCCTGCTCGACGCGCAAGCCGACGACCTCGCCGCGAAGATCGGCGTGCCGGCTGCTTCGATCCCGCAAGCGCGCGCGATCCTGCAAGGCCTGTACAAGGCATTCTGGGAAACCGACGCGTCGCTGGCTGAAATCAACCCGCTGAACGTCTCCGGCGACGGCAAGGTCATCGCCCTCGACGCGAAGTTCAACTTCGACTCGAACGCGCTGTTCCGCCACCCGGAAATCGTCGCTTACCGCGACCTGGACGAGGAAGATCCGGCTGAAATCGAAGCGTCGAAGTTCGACCTCGCGTACATCTCGCTCGACGGCAACATCGGCTGTCTCGTGAACGGCGCGGGCCTGGCGATGGCGACGATGGACACCATCAAGCTGTTCGGCGGCGAGCCGGCGAACTTCCTGGACGTCGGCGGCGGCGCCACGACCGAGAAGGTCACGGAAGCGTTCAAGCTGATGCTGAAGAACCCGGACCTGAAGGCGATCCTCGTGAACATCTTCGGCGGCATCATGCGCTGCGACGTGATCGCGGAAGGCGTGATCGCCGGTTCGAAGGCCGTGAACCTGAACGTGCCGCTCGTCGTGCGCATGAAGGGCACGAACGAGGACCTCGGCAAGAAGATGCTGGCCGATTCGGGCCTGCCGATCATCTCGGCGGACAGCATGGAAGAAGCTGCGCAGAAGGTCGTCGCGGCAGCCGCAGGCAAGTAAGCGCGCGCTAATGAACACGCATGGCGGCGCGGTTCATACGCGACGCCAATCGAACAGAGGTCAAAATACATGTCGATTCTGATCAACAAGGACACGAAGGTCATCACGCAGGGCATCACCGGCAAAACCGGTCAGTTCCATACGCGCGCCTGCCGTGAATACGCAAACGGCCGCGAAGCATTCGTCGCGGGCGTGAACCCGAAGAAGGCCGGCGAAGACTTCGAAGGCATTCCGATCTACGCGAGCGTCAAGGAAGCGAAGGCAGAAACCGGCGCGACCGTTTCGGTCATCTACGTTCCGCCGGCAGGCGCAGCCGCTGCGATCTGGGAAGCGGTCGAAGCCGACCTGGATCTCGCGATCTGCATCACGGAAGGCATCCCCGTGCGCGACATGATCGAAGTGAAGGACCGCATGCGCCGCGAAGGCCGCAAGACGCTGCTGCTCGGGCCGAACTGCCCGGGCACGATCACGCCGGACGAGCTGAAGATCGGCATCATGCCGGGTCACATCCACCGCAAGGGCCGCATCGGCGTCGTGTCGCGTTCGGGCACGCTGACGTATGAAGCCGTTGCACAGCTGACGGCGCTGGGCCTCGGCCAGTCGTCGGCAGTCGGCATCGGCGGCGACCCGATCAACGGTCTGAAGCACATCGACGTCATGAAGATGTTCAACGACGATCCGGATACGGACGCGGTCGTGATGATCGGTGAGATCGGCGGTCCGGACGAGGCCAACGCCGCTCAGTGGATCAAGGACAACATGAAGAAGCCGGTCGTCGGCTTCATCGCTGGCGTCACGGCGCCTCCGGGCAAGCGCATGGGCCACGCCGGCGCGCTGATCTCGGGCGGTGCGGATACGGCCGAAGCGAAGCTGGAAATCATGGAAGCGTGCGGCATCACCGTCACGCGCAACCCGTCGGAAATGGGCCGTTTGTTGAAGGCCTCTCTGTGATCCACGCGATTTTCCCGTAGAAACATTGATCTTGCAGCTGGTCGGCCGTGCCTCGATGTCACGGCCGACCACTGCCGCTCCATTTTGGCAATTCGGTGGAACAGGTGTGAATCGGCAGCGATCTGGTGGCGCAGGCCGGCATGAAGATGGATGAAATCGTGCTGAGCGTGGAGCGGGTGAAGCGCATCATGGGTGAGGTCAAAGACGCGAGCCAGGCACAGAGCGCCGGGATCGGGCAGGTCAACCAGGTGATGGAGCAAATGGATCAGGTAACCCAGCAGAACGCGGCGCTAGTCGAACAGGCCGCTGCGGCCGCCGAATCTCTGCACGATCAGGCAGGCAAGCTCTCAGAATTGGTGGGCGTATTCAAGCTCGATTTCATACCGGCATCTACGCGGCATGCCGAATTTGCTCCCTGGAGAAGGTCTTTCGCACACGAGGTCTCGTAGAACGTTGGACACCGTCGTGAGTGCGATTTGCAACAAGTCGAGGGTTCGGACGCTTCCGTCGACGGTGATGTGTGTGACGACATAGCCGCGACAGATGCAACCGGCAAAAATCGAAGCGTTTCGACTGGCCCGCAATATCACGCGGCGCGCATGGCAGGTCGTTCTGTGGCTGGGGGAAATACATACCACCAGCCGTCTTCGTGCTGGAAGAAGAAGATTGCCAACGGCGCTGCCGGGCGCGCCGACTCGACACAAATGCAGCGCGCGTCGTTCGTAGGCGTGCGGCTGAGTCGCACTCGCTTAACCCGAACCGGCATTGCCGGGGTGGGCGCAAACCACTTATCGACCAGCCTGCGCAAGGATTTTTCGCCGCCGTTCATTGCAAACTCCTAAGACCCATCGCTACAGGTCGGAACCTGTACCCACACCGCACATCGTCTGCGGCAACGTTCTCGAAATACGTTGGCAGGCCGGCGGGCGGGTTGCCGAAGGCCGGAGGGAGACGACGTCTGGTGCGTCGAGCCTCCGTTCCCATTTGATCGAGGTCAAAATCTCAAAACCAGTCAAGTGACTTATTTATACAGTCATGTGACTGGTATTTCAAGCAAACACGAATCGGGTAAACACCCGATTTTCCATATGTAAGCGCGGTCTTGTGGGGTCGTATGCGTAATATGTCAGTCGGTAGACTGGTAATTACCAGTCAGGGCACGTATGCTTTACTGTGTGACAGTGCTCCGACACGTCATATCGCCGGCCCTGCCCGGCAAGAGATTCACACTTGTACACGGCACGAACCCACCGGAGGTCCTTACACATGAAGCAGGTGGCGATCACCTTCGCGGGTAGTCAAGCGGGACCCGACGAGCCCAAGCGTCGCGGTAACAGGACGACGCGAATTCCGGAAATCCTGGAGGTGGCGATTGATGTGCTTGCGCGGTATGGCAACGTAGGGTTCACGCTGCGGCGTGTTGCGAGCGAGGTCGGCATTCATATGGCGACTTTGCAGCACTACTTCACGGCCCGTGAGGATTTGTTGCGGGCGGCCATGGAGGCAGTGGCAGCGCGCTACCTAACGCTGTATGAAAGCTTGGTCAACGACGACGATCGCACGCCGCAAGCGCGGTTAGATGCCATCGTCGATGTGGCCTTCGATGAGTTGACGAAGCCCGGTACCCACATCGCGCCGTTTTGCCTCGAAGGATGGAGCATGGGCGAACGGGAAGAATTTGCCCGGGAACTGGTGACCAAGTTCAATCGCCAGTTCGAAAAAACCTTCGCCAGCCTGGTTGTGAAGATCAACCCTTTGCTTTCCGCGCACGAGTGCTCGCTGCGTGGCCGCCTACTCTATACGCATTTGGCGGGGTTGATTGTGCTTATCCGGCCGGTGAGGGGGAGCGCCGCGGCAGATCACGAAGCGCTTCGCGCAGCGACGAAGGTGATATGGAGAGCGCTTTGTACCGCTCCGCAATAGTGAATGGGGCGCTCGGTTTGCCAAACGAATTTCAATAGACCCACGCTTGATGGGCGCGACGACATGTATGCATCGATCCAGTCGACATCGCTTCACTGGGGGGCGGGCGAGCCAGGCACGACGGCAAGTCGCGCGGATGCAGCGCATTGAGTGCGCAGGCGCGTAGCACTGTGTGCCAGAGCGACGCGTAGCCGAACGACGCTTACACAGCATGCTCCTTCATGACCGCGTTGCGATACACGCGGGCAATGAGCATCCCCGTCCGCTCAACGTTTCGACCAACTGCCGCTTCTTCGAGGCAGTGCAACATATCGAGCGCTCCGTCGCCGCAGACATCGCCATCTCGCCGCGCGAATTCGAGCTCTTCCGCCATCCCTTTCCTTGCAAACTGAGTGGAAAGGCATTCGAACGCGGCGGCTCCGTCCGTCGGTCGCATGTGGCGGGGCAGTGCCCTCAGTATTTCGGCATTCGCTTCGTCGAACGCGTTGACGCGCACGTATTCCTCGACGTCCGCGAGCAGCCTTGTCGCGCCTCCTGAGGCATGACCGGCGCTATTGATGGCGGCGCGCCAATCGGGAACACACAGAGTGAGCGCCCGGACGAGGAATGCAATGTTGAAGTCCCGCCAGAAGCGCGGGTGAGGTTGGTAGGCGTACTCAAGTGCGAGCGAAACAGTCGCAGCCGTCAGGTCTGAGGCGCCGAACCGGCAGTCATACATGAAAGAAATCAGTGCGTCGACGGTTCCGGCGTGAGCTTCTCGAGTTACTTTGGATTGCATGGGCAACGCAGATGAGTGGGACTTGGCCCGTATAGCTGCGTTGCTTGGGCATGACGGCGCAAATATTCGCTGGTAGTCGGGCCCCCCCGGCAAAGTTGGCTCTCCACGGATTGCGCCCCATATCTGTAGGCCATAGGGCACCGCAGCACTATTTCGCAGCCGCGACGTCACTTTGCTGGAGTCCTGGAGCAGCCTGATGTTATGTCCCGCTCGGGCGACGGGAAAATGACGTGCGCTATCTTGGCCCCTTCGCGGTGGAACGAAAGGGCGCCGGCAACGACGGCCTGGAGTGAGGCAGCTTGGCTGCTATGTATCTCCTCCATGAAGGAGGTACTGGTCCGTGCAATCCAGTTTCGTCCCGGTTATTGGCGGTTGCTGAAGTCATCCATCGTCAGCACAACCCGTTCACCACCGTGCGAGAGCATCTTGCGCTCTGCTATGGCAACAATGCGTCCGCGCCCGTCGGCAAACGCTCGTAGAATTCGCGTCTCGGTGGCGCCGGGCGGCACCCAGAAGTGCTGCTCCAACACCTCGCGCGCCACTTGGCAATCGATGTTCCGACCGCGGCTCGACAGCACGAAAGTGATGCTTTGGCCGTCCGGCGCGACACGGGGTTGAAGCTGCGCTGCTTCCATGGTTATGGGCTACCTGCTGATTCAACTGTAACGCCTTGCATCGTACTGGCGAGACAACGATTTTCTCAACCCCTGGAAGCTCGGAGTAGTCGGCCGGAGCGGATGTCGGCACCGTAGAGGCGGCGGATGTGCCCCCACGCGCTGTGGGACCAGGCTATCTCGGCGCGCCTTAACCACCACGGAGCTGCCGTAGCGTTGCGCTATCTGGTAAGCACCCAAGCCGGTCAATTCCCGTCGGGCATGGGGGCAGGGGCCCTACACTGGGGGGCGGTGATTCGATTGTGGGAACCGGCCGGGCAATCGGAGGCGCTGAAGGGCTCGGGGCGGTGGGCGCTTTCACTGCTGCGACCGAATGTCGATAATGGCGCTGCGGTGACGCTCCACGTTTACTGGCGCGCTGCGCGGTCTGCGTGGTTGCGGCGGGATGTAGGCGTGACCAGCACCACGGGCCGATAACGCTCGCTACAAGCAGAGCTGCAACTGTCAGCTTGAAGCGCCGGCGCGGTCGGCGCTCCGGTCGTGCCTGAACAACCCGCGTAGCCGGTGCCGGCTGGATAGATGGCGTCAGGTCTATCACGACCGGACGGGCGTCACGTGGGTGAGGTAAGTCAGATAGTGACTCGCCGACGGGGACCATGCCACGCTCGAGAGCCCACGCCCGTAAGAGTGCGAGGGGCCATCGACGGGTATCACCCCGCTCAATGAGAGGCCAAGCGAGCAGGTCCTCAAGGCCACTATCGTCGGCGATCGCGATACGGTCGGTGCTGGGCGGCACCTGTGAATCGTGCGGAATGCCGCCTTCGAACAGCACGGCGCAACGCGGATAGCCGGGATCCTGACCGGCATAGCGGCGCAACGTGTCCTTCAGCGCATGCATCGTATGGCGTACCTGAAGGCAAGGATTTTTCCAGCGCTCGCCGGTGCGTCGTGCCGTCCAGTGCGCGTCGATCATGCCGCCCGCCACGGGCTGCAGGTAGTGCTTCACTTCGATGACGAGCGTCGTAAGCGGCGTGCTGACCAGCACGTCACATTCGCGCTCCCCACATCGGACGTTGATTAGCACGATGGCTGGGTCGCCGCGCCGCTGCAGAATGTCGACAACCCTTGGCTAGTACGCGCTGCTCGGCCGCGTTGCGTGGTGCCTCTGGATCGCCGCAGTACACCTCGATGGTCATGCGCGATGATTGGTCAGATGAAATCCCAATTGGACCATGTTAGGCAAAATGCGACAAGGTCATCTTCTAGTGCCTTGGTCTACCTTAGCTGTTTGTAGCCGCAAGAAACAGCATGTCGCTGCACGCTTCGCTGACGCCTTCTGGTTAATTGTCCGCAGGATGCAGTGGCACATCTCAAGCTCCGCTATGGTTAAACCGAAACTTCCAGTAAGCGGAACTTTGCAGACCGGCGTGCGGAATCGATTACCGAACGCCATGCCTGGCCAACAACCTATCGAAGAATTCAGCGACGCATTGCTGTGCGTGCGGGCCGACCTTGCGTTGTCCGAGGTCGACGTCCATGAACTCATACCCGCCGAAGCGATAGACCTCGTATCCCGTCAGCCGTAGGCGACGGTCCTCCGCGACCATTTCGGCGTAGCGCGGTGCGTTCGCGATGAACCGATCGGGATCCGAGGCATCCTGTACCGCGTAGTGGTGGCGGCCATCAATCTCAATCACGATGCGCACACCTTGCTCGAGCATCAGCAGGAAGTCCATGCGCTGTCGCACAAGGAACTGCTCATCGCCGCGCTGGCGCCGCGTGTACGGGTCGTAGTGTAGATAGACCTGTGGGATGAGAGCCGGCAATCGATCGCCAAGCGAAACACCGTAGCGCTCGTAGTAGCCTTGAAACACTGCGAACTCCCCCGCAGAGCGGGCACCGAGGACGGCCTGACGCAGTCGTCGGAATAACTGATCCTTCGCGCTGCCGGGGTCGGTGATACCTTGTATTTCGGCATACCAGTCCCGCAGATCTTTCCAGAGCAGGAGGCCAGAACTGGGCAGGGGGCGATCGAAGACCAGCACCTTGTCGGCATGCTTGACGATCTCGACGTCGTTATTGACCGCGTCGAGAAAGACCAGCTCCGGCTTCTCGCCGATCGAGGCGAAGATCAAGTTCTTCATCGCTCCGGCAACACCCGCTTGCGCCCGGACTACGCCGTAGATGGCGTACCCGGACTCCACGCCGGTCTGCCGAACCGTGAAGCCGTCCCGCCGTAGCGCCGTGCCAATTGCCGTGGCCAACTCCGTTTGTTCCGCGTCGCGGCGTGTCATGGGGTGCAGAAGCTTGGCCAGCAGTTCGACGAAGCGCGTCTGGCTGCACGTCAGTGCGCCGCATCGGGTCAGCAATTGTTCGTGCGACCAGTCGTCGTTGTCCAGGCAGTGTTGAACTATCTGTCCATACAGACTGGTGCGGCCGAGGAGCCCATCCGGATCATCCCGGATGACCGAGACACCGAATACCTCGCTGAGGCAATCAAGCAATGGCAGCTCGCCGAACAGGGATGCCAAGTGGTTGATGGCCTTGAGCACATCACGCCGGACCAACTCGCTTATTCGGTGCTCCGCATGGACCGTCATCTCGCTCACGGTGTCCGCGAGATCGTCTGATGGGTACTCGCGCAGCACCCGCATTGCCAAATCGAGAAGAGCTTGCTCGCTCCAGGTGAGGATGCGGTGCCGGACGTACAGCCGCTTGCTGTTGAAAGCTTCCTGCGCGTCGCCATCTTCGACCGCCTGTTGAATTCCCAGGCGGACACATGCGTCGGGAATCTCGTAGGCCTTGGCTGCTGCGACCGCCCGCGCGATGTACTCCCTCAAGGTGTCGAGAGGGACGAGTGAAGCCTGCATTGCGTCTCCACAATATTGCATGAGCGGATATTTTGACAGCTTTTAAAGCGAAGCCGGTTCACTAGCGGTCGTGCCTGATCGGTCGCAATTTGCCGGTGTGCTCGGCGGAGGCACCGGGTGCTGACTGCGACGGCTCCGACGTCTCAGATTAGCCTGAATGCGACTAACTGCGACATGCAGCCTCCGACGAGACGTCGCGTGGCGCGACGAGCGTCTGGAGAAGACGAACTTTCGCGTGCCGACATTCAACGGAACATAACTCGTGTGGGATTGGGCCGAAAAAGACCTCTCGATGCTATGGAGATATTCCGAGCCGAGTTCCGCATGCAATTTTTCGCGGGATGACGCACTACGGATGCTATACCTCCCCGTCACACGTTGGCCGAGCACGGGCCGCCCAACGCTAGAGCTGCCCCTTCCGCTTGAAGGGCTTCGGTGGTGACCGCTGGCGCGAACGGGCATGACCGGTGGCGCGCTGGGGAAAACCGGACGACCACGGGGGTAGGGTTGAGACAGTCCGGCGCGGTGGCGAAGATAGAGCCGCGACCCGAACGTCTATCGGAACCATTCGACCATGGAATGGTGGAAGGGCGGCAAGCGACAGCTGGCAGGGGCTCCGGCCATTCCGGTTCTGCTCACGTGAGGATATCCTCACAAGCAATTCTCAAGTAAACATATCCTCATCCATGGATATGCTCGACTTTCAAATGGAGACGCTTACGTAAGCATATCTTCCCGGTCGCGCTTATCCGGTGTTGCGGCCGCTGCGCGGCTGCTGGCCAGAGGAGCGGTGTACCGCAAGCTCAGCGTCGCTCACGTTGGTCGGTCATCGTCGTCCGCGTACTCAGTCGTCGCCAGCGCAAACCAAATCACTTCGATGGCCACCGCACCTCAATGGACGATAGCCGTTGTCATCGGGCGCGCGGCCGGCCAGGAGTCGGGGCGAAAGAGGAGGTCAACGAAGCCAGTCCCGACGAAGCAAATCCCCAACGTGAGGCTCCGTCCATCAGCAGCGGACGGCGTGCTTGAAGCGAGCCCTACTCGGCCCCCGATTTCCTGGCCGCCAATCGCTCAATCGCCTGCAAGAAGGGGATTTCACTGACTCCATGTGGGATGACCGGGTCAGTGATGCCGCGCATGGCCGTGATGAGAGGTGAAGTCGCCCCGATCTGCCACGCCGGGATGAACTTAAGGTGCGAGAGCTTGATGCCCAACTGACGGTTCTCATTTGTCATCTCGATGACGCCTGGCGACGCTGGATTGAACGCCACCGGCATCAGGAAGACGAACCCTGCACTCCCGAAATGGTCTCGAAGGACGTCCAGATTGCGGCTAGACGAGGGCGTCATGTCATTCATCCGGTAGACCATGGCGAACATGCGCTTGCCCTCCATCATGGTCGTCATGTACGACTCGCTGGTGCCGATGGCCACTCGATAGTCCAGCGGGCTTTCACGCCGAATTCCAGTGATGACGGTCACGCCAAGCCACCCGTCCCGATTTTCCGCGCCGGCCTTCTTGCGCCAGCCCCGGAAAATCTTCTGGCCCGCGTCGATGTTCTCGAATGCCAACGCCATTAGCGGCGGCGCCACCTCGCCAGGCGCCGCAGGCAGAGCTACTCCGGTGCCCTTCCACTTGGCCTTGTCCCACAGGGGCAAGATGATGGGCGACATGACGGTCATGTCGCGATGCAGTACCGCATCCGCGCCGAAGAGTTGCTCTGGCGGCGCGTCCGCAGAGAAGGTGGATTCCGTCTTAGGAGCAGGCGTAGCAGGCGCGGGGGAGGCCGCAGCGGGTACCCATGCTTTCTCGCGAACCAGCGGGTATTGCGTAAGCACCTCGTCCTGCACCCAGTCTTCCGCACGCCCTGGCGGCGAGTTCCCCAGCACGTTCGTGACGGAGACGATGGAGCGCGCTACGTGATACGCCCGGTCTTGAGCGCGATGCTTGGCAAGCATCTCCTCAAAGTCCTCGTGCCCGACGCCCAGCAGTAACTCGTAGGTCACGCGCGCGAACAGCCCCATCATTGCTGTGTCGAATCCCGTGCCGACTAGACTCGCGGCCGAAGAGACCGGGTGGGTGACGATGAGCGACGTCTCGCCGCAGTCGTCCTCAACGTGGCGATGAGCGAACGGAGCCTTCGCTGCTTCTGACTGTCGCACCTCGATGACCAGTCGCTCTCGGGGCGAGAGCAGGTTCCTGGAGCGAACGGCGGTGGAGTAGAACGCTTCGAGAAAGGCGATGATGCTCTCGCCGAGCAATGCCGAGGCGACGCCGCCTCGGGCGACAACATCAACTTGGCAGCCTAGGATGGCGGTCGTCATGGTTGTCGTGCCGAAGTGCCAAGCTGGCTGCCGAGGAAGGTCCGCCGCGGCCGGAGCGGCAAGCCACTCGGAGACGAACTGGTTCAGGTCGTCGTCCGCCGTCCCGTACTCCTCGCGCACCTTATCCTCGTACCCGAGCATGAAGAGGGAGGCTGCGCGGGACATCTCCAATCCCAGCGAAGAGAGCAGATCGGGAAGCCGCGTAAGCGAAGTCCAATCCTCATGCGGGGTGCGCAGAATCAGGATGCCCAGGACTCGGTCGATAGCACGGACTTCCTCTTCCAACTCCTTTGTGTCGGCCTCGTTCAGGCTCAGCGCCACCTGGATAGGCGCAAACCACTTCACCCAGGTAAGTACGTAAGGCACGCGACCGAGCTGCAGTTCCAGCCATGCCAGCTTCTTCAGAAGCGGCAGCGCGCGACGGTCGATCGCTCGTTCCTTGAACCAGGAGTACAAGCAGCGGTCCAGCGCGGACAACAGGTTCGCCCTGGCTGCGTAGAGAAGGCCAGCAGACTCGTATGCCAGACCCGTGCCGCACAGGGCAGCGATGAACTCGTCGCGGCTGTCGTCCTGCGCGAGGAGCAGTTGCGACTTGGCTAGGTCGTCAATCGCGTCGTAGGCCTTCTTGCGCTTAAGCTTTTGCAGTCCGCGCTCCAACTGCAGCTCGCCAGCGACGCGGTCGCCGTTCCTCTCACGCTCAATGTCGATGACAGCGTCCAGCAGCTCGTCGTAGCCTGGTGAGTCGCCGATGACGTTCGCGAGTTCCCGCACGATGCGAACGACAGGCTCTATTGGGAACTCGATTTGCCTGCGCACCTCGCCCAGAACCTGACGCAAGGCAGCAAGGGTAGGCTGCAGATCGCTTTTTGAACGCATGCCCGCAACCAGATTCATCTGTAGCAGCTGTGTCCGCGCCCACAGTGAGCTCGTCTCCTTGGACTTGTCATCAGCGTGGCGCTGCAGTGCAGCGCGCAACGAGCCGGTACGTGCTTCGTCCGGAGCTTTCCCAGTCTGTAGGGCCAGCCAAAGGTTGACGAGGTCGTCGACGTCCCAAATCCAGTCGGACGCCTGCACCTCGGGTGCCAGCAGATCGTAGATTCGCGTCGCCTCGTCTACATCATCGAACCACCACAGAGCGGTCCAGGCCTTCTGGTACCAGATGCGCTGGAGTTGTCTGCTGCTGGTCTTGCGCGCAAGACGCTCGGCACGGTCGAAGCGGCCGTCGACCTCGTGCCGCGGCCGGTCAAGGCCTCGCGCGAGCAGCGCCGACTGCAAGCTCTCTTCGACCAGTTCAAGCGTGACAGTTGACGCGGCCGCCGCCTCGATTTTCTTGTCGAGCGTCTCTAGGTCGCGGAGTCTCCCGGCGTCCAGCGGCCCGGGGGGCGAAACGACCCTGTGCGTGAGCTCGAATTGGAGAGTCTCCGAGACGATGTCCCATCGCCGATGCCGAACGACTTTCTCGATAATCCAGCTACGGTCAAGGATACGCACCTGCGTGCCATGTTTGGCCGTGAGGGCGTCCTCCATCTCGGCGCGGTCTTTGTCCTTGATGGCTTGGTTCGAGATGAAATAGATCAGGGTGTACGAGCGGCCCGTCGCGACGATTTTGGCGACGTCGGAGCGGACCTTCGGCTTCCAGTCTGCCTTGGCACTTACGGCGAAGCCCCAGCGCTGGCCGGCTGATGCCGGATCACCCTCGTACCAGAGCGTCGCAATTGCCGGCGCGACCGGATAGTTCTCCGTGTCTACCTTGCTGTCACCGCCCCCCGTGGGCCCGGTCTGCGGAATCAGGTTCGGGCAAAGCTCCTTTTCAGCCAGCACCCGCGCGAAGTTCTCAAACGCGGTTTCTTCTTTGCGGCTTGTGAGTGACTGCAGGTGGAACTCGAACTGGCGCCGGTCCATCTCGCCGACTTCAGCATGCAGCGTGTCGGAGTACAACTGTGGGCGCCGAGCGCGCATGAACTCCCTGTAACTCGGTGTTCTGCTTTCCTTGTCCATGGGAGCCCTCAAGTCGCGCGCGTGACACGCGACATGGTCGCAAGGTGATAGCCCTGCCGCAGGATGTCTTTGCGTGCCTGCTCTTCGGAGTGCATCCCGAACATCACGCTTGCGCGTAGTAGACCGCTGAAAGAACGCCAGTAAAGCCAGCGCTCGCCCCTTTGGGTCGGCAGCTGCGCGCCTTGCTTGTCTACCGTCAGCGCACAGCTGCGCGCGTCCTTCGATTTGCGCCAGACGTGGTAGACCCACTCGTCCCGCCGCTTGTAGCGGGTACCGGCGTAGAAGGGAATGCTGTCAATCTTTACCTTCTGCTGATCGACTTCGTAGCCGTGGCGCTCCATCACCTGCCGCACCATGTGGCCAATCATCTGTTTGAAGCGGTCCTCGATGACGTCGGCCCCAAAGTCCCGCAACAGGGGCTCTTCAATCCCCTTGACCGCAGGCTGACGCAACGCAGTAGCCGTCTCGAGACAGGAGACGTACTCACGGGTGTTCAGCTTCGTCCATAGACGCTGGCCGCGCGGCTCTCCAAAGAGTTGGGCGAAGGTGCCGGGGTCATAGGGAGGTGTATTCATGGCGCAAATATGCGCCCTAAGTAAAGGGTTGTCAACGGTCCGGCTTAGGTTTCCTTCGGGGGACTTCGTTGGGATCCGACCGGCCGCTTCGAGGCGGCGTGTTCAACGCCGTGGACGTCGCAGATGGGGCGATCGCGGCTTTGGGCACCGAAATCAGGCTACCTGCGACCTGATCTGACTCTGTCTGTTAAGTCATGTCTAGACTTATACAATTCAGAGATCGCCTTGCCTACATTCGCATCCCACCCGACGCGTTCGGGCCAATCCGCGCGCAGTTGCTGACAGCCGGCATCAACCGCAGGGAAAGCGTTGCGGGGGTTAAGCTGGAGGCCTCGAATCGGCAGTCGGTCATGAAGGAAACCAGCGCGTCGACGGTTCCAGCGTGGGCTTCTCGAGCTGCGTTGAATTGCATGAGATTCGCGGATGAGTGGGCTTGGCGAGTATAGGACTGCGGCCTACGCATGACCGTGTTCAAATTGCGGAGCTTCAGTTCGCTCGGTGCTCCGCATATTGCGCGACCCACTCCGGTTCATCGCTTGTAGCGACGAACACGCTTTGCGCCGTCTGGCCGCGCCATTGCCGAGCGCGGTGTTCCACACCGCCGAAGAATGTCATCTGCCACCAAGTCGTGGCCGGATTGGCGTGGTCACGCACGCCGCGGTAGACGAACACGCCATCCCCAAAGCTACCTGCGACTCGTGCGCGGGAATCCTGGCTTGCGATGGCTTGTTCAAACAGATGTAGACCACCGGAGGAAAATAGTGATGCCCTTACCGGCGCATTCGGCACAAGCTGGGTCTGCCAGTGATGCCAGGCGAGTCCGAGCGCGATATAACACGCGAGCTCGCTCAGCTTGGTCGTGTCGAACGGCAGCATTATGCTTTCGTGCCAGCGCCCATCAGGGGTTCGGACCCAGCGCACCTGTTGGCCAACCGCGAGCTGGCGCCGTAACGCTTCATTCTTGTCCAGTCGCGGACCGACTTGCTCGACGATGACCGTGGCTGACCCAGCGAGCAGGCTCCCCATCGGTAACACCGCCAGTACATAGTGCTCGAGCTTCGATTTGGCGTTGTTGCAAGCAACGCAGGCTGGCACCTTGGGCAGGTTGTCGCGCGCGGCCTGGGGGCAAAACTCTCGCGCGACGACGTGATCACCCGTGCTCGACGTCCGCTCCCGCCCACAATAAATGCAGGTCTTGTCGCGATATTTCTTGCTTGCCATCGATAATTCCCAGACGCGTTGTATGCGAATCGACCGGCGCGAGTCGCCTGTCTCTTGCAACGTCACAGTGCCATCGCCAACCATTCACCTAGCCCTGCGCTTCACCGCGGCGGCGCTCCCAAACAAAGAGGAGGATGATGCTTTCCGAGCAAGCGCTACCGTACGGTGCTACTCATCGCTCGGGGTCCAGTGAAGGACGGATTCGATGCGCCGACGGTATGGAGTATCAATTTGGCGCGGGGCCTTGCGGACATATTGCTCGGCAACCTCGCGCTGCCGGCCTTCGAGAGACCCAAGGTACGCGATCACTTCTTCAGACTTCGCGCGGTACTCATCTCGGGTGTCTAGCTTCGGCGGGAGTGCCGTCCATACCACTCCGTCGATTCCGCAAGACTGTGCCCATTGGGCTAGCGCAGGAATCACGGTAGGCGGCGCGCTGTCTCGGTGTAGCCAAGCTCCGACATGCTTCAGCAAGTTTTTCTCAGGAATCTGCTCTCGCTCACCAAGCGCGCGGCGTGCGTCTTGAATATTTGTTGCTTCCATCAGCGCCCACAGCACGCGTACGGGTGGCCCACCTTCGTCAATAACCAGCGTTATCCTTCCGTCTTTCGATTGACGAAGGAATTCGACTGGCACTAGGGGGCCGTCGTCGAACCATTCATTTCGAATGGGGAGCTCCCGCGTATCCCAAACGAGAGAGCCCCAGCCAAGACAAGCTATTGTTTGCATTCTCCATCCGTATATTGATCAGCACGTAACGCGTGCCAGGGACGGCGTAGTTGCTTGCCGTCGGGTCGATATGTTGCTTGGACGAGAAATTAAATCATCGGAAACGAGGTGCAACCGCTTGTGCCGCGCTGGCTTAATTTGCTTCTTGTGCTGGTCTTGACGGACAGGCAGTGTTGCCGCACAAATGCGCGCCATGTACTTGAGGAAAAAAGCAGCTGCTCGACCGCCTCTCCGTCAGCCAGTCGAAGCAGATGGGCAAGGTCCTCGAGGATCTCGCAGAAACGTTCGTATTCTTCAGCAGTGACCTGATCCACAACCATCGTCCGCTGGTGGTTGAGCTTCGGAAAGTTGCTCGAGCGCCAAGTGAAAACTGGCAACCCATTCGGGTCGAGTGTCCAGTGCGTGGCGTTGAGTACCTGCGCCGAAGCAGCTAGCCACTTGTCGAGAATGTAGCCGGTACCACCACCAAAGAAGAAGATCAATTTGGTGAAATACGCCGGGCCCATGCCTGGCAGCTTGCCTTGACGCCTGAGCTCACTGAATTCGCGAAAGGCCTCCTTGCGAGAGAGGTGCGGCAGGCGTTCGAGGAGCGGAAGCCAGACATGACGGGCGGCCCAAAGAGAAGGGGCGTGCGCGTAGCCTTTACCGCCAGCACGTCCCCAACCCAGCACTGCAGCAGCTCTCAGCTCGAGGCGTACGTTTTGGCGAAGGCAAAAATCTCGCAATTCCGCACGCTCAAGGCGCTGGTACAACTCACGGTGACCGGCGGCGGTAATCGTCGCGGCAAGCGATGGGTCGCGAACATACGATGCCCACGTCGCTGCGTCGATGCAAGACCACTCAAGCATCTGGTGCTTACCGTTGAGAATGTCGATTGCGAGCGGAAGCGGCTTGAACGAAGGGGAGTTGGTGGTCGGCGCTTGCATGATGGATTCTCCAGTTGCAAATCAACAAACCGGTTTCCATCATCCCGAGTAGATGTGGATGTGACGGAGCCGGCCAAAACGCGTGCAATCGATCAATTGCACCAAACGCTTTGTCCGAGGTCCGATACATCCATGGCGCCTAGCTTTGCGCTAGGCCGACCCGTAAGAGTCCCCACATCTCGCATGCACTCCGGGGGGAGTGCCGATGTTGCCTGGAATAATTCGCGCGCCAGAACTTCGGCGGCGGTCATTGCTTGCTTCGCCTCGTAACGGCGATCCTATGTGGGGCGCGCTGGCTTGTCAATGGGACAAGTTGCGCCTTTCACGGACCGGGGCTGAAGGTCGGCTGCCTTGGGGCAGTGGCAACGACACCCTTACAGATAACTTCAAGCGAAGCATTGGCGTGCAAAACCAGACAAGCATTTTCGACGTCAGTGCGGACCATACCGGTCGTTCCGCTAGGACTCTCCTGCTATGATTTGGCAGATGTCGAAGTCTTGCTCGCATGAGAAATACTAAGGCTTGCATCAGAAAAACCATTGTTCGGGGGACGCGTGGCAGAAACATCGAATATCGGCGAGATCGCCGCAAAAATATCCAAAGATATCTTTAAGCACTTTCTGTGGGAGACCCATCCGAAGCGCGATGATAATTTTCAGTGCGCTAATGAGACTCACGTAGGTGAGGGAGGCAAGCCGAAGGGCACTCATCCTGGAGATGTCGTATTTTACTATGACGATCCATATCTCGGGAAGCGCATTTACCTGCATACGGATTTGAAGAGCTATGCTAGCGATTCCATTACGGCTACGAGGCTGCGAGGTGCGTTCAAATCGTTGTGTATGACAATCGAATGTGCGAAAGAATCGGCGGAGTGGAGGGGGAAATACTCGGTCGATGCGTCGGAGCCTCACGACGTTCGAGGTATGCTATTTATTCATAATCATGACAATGGTTATGAAAAATCGTTCTACAATGCTATTGATAGAATTGATTTGCAGAAATTGCCGGTGGCGCCTGGGTCAATACTTCACTTTCTTGGTCCGCACGACATACAAAGACTTTACAGCATAGGAAACGACATAATCCGTCTGAAAGTCGAAGATGACCTGCCCAAGGAATATACGTTTTTTTATCCCGACTTGGTTATGAAGCGCCGGCAAGGCGACGTTTGGGGGCAGGCAGCCACCATTGAAACCCTGGCTGGACCATATATTATAATTAAACATGGTGCTACTAATAGTCACGGCTCGGGATATGTGATCTACTACAATCGATCCGGTGATTCCCCGGAGGAATTTGAATATTTTTTAGACAGCTTGTCTCGGTACCAAATGTTGGAGTCAAGTGAAAAAATTCGCATCAGGGTAACCGGGGAGAAGGCGACTTCTGATCTTAAGAGTATTTTCCATACGGCAAAGAAGAAATACGCCAAGGCGTGGGGGTTTGATCCTGCTCGAGAGGCCATTCTCGATAAGATCGAGATTGATCGTGTAACGAGTGTGACCAGTACTTATAACCCGGGTGATATGGGGTGGAGAGAATGAAAAAGCGTATACACGGGCCGTCTCTCTATTATGCAACCGATAAGAATATCTTCGATGCGTTGCTGCAGCATAAAGTGGATACGCCGACAGTTATTAAATTATTTCGGCGTCGGAACATTATTGTGGGAAAGCGAACGCCGCGCGAGGATCTCGCCAAGTATTTTGCAAGGCTGACCCATGACTACTATGACCACAAAGACATCGCGGCGCGACTCGGTGTGGCACCCCGGAAGGAGCGTATTACCTCCATGGACGTTTCTGGTGCGGGCGACATTGGACAATTGCAAATTGCTGTAGACCAGCTGAAGCAGGAGTTGGAAGCCGCGGGTGACGTTGTTCAGGTTTCTCGCGAAGGCAACCGGCTGACGATGCACGTCCAATACTCAACGGTAGACTACAACCGAAGCGAGTTCACCCAGGTACAGGTTCGGGATGGTGCCATCGAATTTGAAGGATCAGGTGCCGGGTACATCGTCCGAAATACTCAGAACGAATATCTTAATGATGTGCGCGACACTCTACTCGGTAAGCTGGAGAAAGCGACACAAGAGCCACTAACAAAGGTGGTTGTTTCTCTATTCGACGTTCCCTCGCCCAAGTTGCGCTCCAAGTTTTTTCACGAGCTGATGACAGACCTGCCGGGATACGTTAGACGTGATGTCACGGATGTTTACGTATATAAGGCCAAGCCCCAGCCAGATGATGACATCGACGACGAAGATGTATCTAGCGATCCCGACACGCACGTTGAACGCGTATTCCTGCGTGGAAACGGAGTAACGAGGTCTGAGTTGCTTAATGATCTGCTCGACGAGGAAAGCTACTATATTATAAAGGTCGGTTGGACGGCTACAGAAACTATGGGGGTAGGTAATGTTTACGATATTGAGGCCTTGTTTGTTGATTACAAAGATTGTTCCGATTTTTCCTTTATTTTGACCGGCGTGTATCCGTTGGAGGAGGGGAAGATCTCTTCGCGTCGCCGACCGCCTTATAAGAGTGAGATTGATGCTATCTCGAGAGTTATTGAGGTGAAATCGCGCGAGCTTATGCTTAAACTCCGGGAGGAGTTCGGCGCGGCAAATGCGGGAGGTATCTGATGCTCACAAGATATCGCTGGTATAAGATTAGATTGCCTCTAAAAGAATTCGATTTACCTTCGATGATCGTAGGCAGGCCACTGACGCGTGAGGCGAACTCTGGATTCGTGCGAGTTGAGGATGGTGGTGATGTTTCGAAATTTCGATTCTTGTGGCGCACCAAGATTTTGATAACAAGGTTGGATGACGAAGGAGCTCCGAGATACGAGGAAATAGAAAGCGTCAGCTTTAAGGATTTTGCGGTAATTGACGTCAAGGGGATGACGTTCTTGCGCGTGGAGAATCCTGGTAGGAATTTGCGCGATTTGCTAAATGCGCTCGAGTCAATGATCGGACTTGGTTTTAGTAGTGAGCCACTTACGTTTGAGAAGGGGCGGCCTACAAGCGTATTTGATAATGTCGAATCGTCAAAGCTTGTAGGGCTCAAAGTGGTTGGGGCGGTCATTCAAGAGGATCTGGTTGCTCGGATGGAATTTGCATCAAAGCAAGGAATGGTTGTGGAGAGCATGAAATTGCTCGATGGGCTTCGTTACAATGTCGAGTCAGCAGTGTTCGAATTGATCCACCAGGGCGTGAGAGGGCAATTGGCTTTTTCATCGAGCGGGGTGGTTAAAGTCAGCGGACAGCTCTCTCCGAAACTTGTCAGCCTAATAGAAGATGACCTTCCGAAGCTCGTGTGAGCTTCTCTTGCTGGTTTGTCTGTAGGTGGGGAACCCGCGCTACGCCGCCGAATGGGCAGCTAAGAAAGCTTGGTATGTTGCTCACGGATTTCGTTCCTACGACGAGCCTGAAACAGCAAGCACGCTTGGCGTGCTGATTTGGACCGACGATCGCGGTGGCGTTGACCAGCCGGCCTGGGTGTCCTTGGCGCAGAGTGTGCTCGGCGTAGCGGCGCCACGCAGGGTGGCAAAGAAGGTGGCATCCAAGAAGGGTTGATTACAGTCAGGCCGAGTTGGCGCCCAGCAGATATGCCAAACCACATCTGTAGGCCATGTGCCGCGGCACAAATTCACACCCCGACATCACTTTGCCTCAGCCCTGGGGGGCCTACGTGAACGACTGCAGCAAGTGCCGTCACCGGACGATGGAATAGACGGTGGCGCCAGCGCGACACTTTTACTCGGCCCGATGATGGCACGTTGCGGGATTAGGCGGCCGCGAAACGTACGACGATCGGCGTGTTGGACGCGATCGAGTTCGTTTCTACGTATTTTCGCAGTGCTAGAACGGCACCTTCTGGAGAGTCAGAAAAACTGCAAGGCCCTTTCTTTGGGCAAGCGGGAGCCTGGTGGCCGAGGATGATACAGCCGCGGGACCAGCTTGCATCGAGGCCGTAGTGGAATTGTATGGCGGTTCGGTGTGGCACATTATTTAATTCGATGCGCCAGGCGCGGTTTTGTCGAATCAGCCCGATGCCTACCTGACCTCCGGTCCACATCCATTTCTTGGTGCCGTCCCCGCGCACGGCAGCATTGTATGTTCCCTCTGGGATGGAGGAGGGATGGGCGCTGTCCGGCTCGTAGCTTAGCTCAACCGTGTCCGCGATTAGAGTGAGAAGTCCCAATGCATGCTCGGCACTCGCGAGATCGATGCTTCCCGGCACACCGTAGAGTTTGCCCGCGACGCAGGGCAGGCACTTATTTTGGTAGCCTTGCTCACGCACCATCAGAAGTCGGACAGACCCACCTTGTGCTCGCGCAGGTCGCCAAAGCATGGGCAGCAACGCCAAACCGGTTGCCCATGAGACAAACTTGCGTCGTTTCATCGCTACCAACTCCAGTTAGCTGGGTTGGCGGCGTTGAGGAGATTCTGTGCACCTTTGGCAAGTTCGCTTCCGATGTTCCTGGGCGTATTGGCCAACTCCTGAACTGGATCCTTTCGGAGGTTTTCCATCGAGAGATCGATTCCATCTTTCGTGCTTTGGACGCCCTTCCCGAGTTCGCTAAAGGCGTGGCCCGCTCCACTGACGACGCCATTTGCGACTTGAACATGGAATATGACAATCTGACCAACGACAGAGTCCTTCGAAATATTCTCGTTCGTGATGGCCTTGGCCAATTTTTGAAACTCGTTACCATCGCCAAAGCAGCCTGTCTTGCCGAACTCGGCAGTTTTGCACCCTTGAAGCTCAATGAGCGTGAATCGGCCTGCGATGCAGGCCGCTGCGGTTACCGGCACGCCCCCCGATGAGGCGGCACACTGCAGAAGGATCTGTTGACCTGGGCTAAGCTTCAACGAGGAAGAGGCGACACACACGCCGGTGGCCATTGGATCGCCGCCTGACTCAACGGCACATCTGACGATTGAGGCCTGCTCGGGTGGTAGGGTCGTCCCGATCGCGCAGACAGCAAGTCCGGCTTCGGTGGTGGAAGACGTGTAACAAGCAACAACTTTCTTGACAGAATCTGGGATGTTGTTGCCGCCAATGCAAATTATGCGGGCCTGTGTGTCGGACTTTTCCGCGAGGCACTGGGCTACGCGAGCACCATCACCTCCAAACTTTCCGACCAAGCATTTCAGGTCCGCAACGGACTTCGCACCGGAAACGCAAGCCCATTCCGGCGGCAGAGCAGCGTCGAGCGCGCATCCTTTCCTTTTGCTATCAAAGCATTTCTGAAGTTGCTTAATCGCTCGGCTACTAGGTCCATCCGGGAGTAGGCAGTCAACCCGATTGGCACCATTCTCGCTCATTAGGCAGTTTGCCTGTTGGGAAATCTCGGGCGGAATGCTTTTGTGGGCGAGACACGCGGCGGCGGCATCGGCGTCGCCTGTGACTGCGCAAGCCTTGTACGTGTCGACCATCGCGACGAACGAACCTTTTATCTCCGAGTAGGGACGCGGGAGGAGAGCGTCGGTATGCAGCTCACTTATTCTACGTCGCGATGATTGCAGTAGGGCGCCGACTTCTGCGGTTGCGACGGGGTTGGGCATGCATGGTCCGCTATTGAGGCAGTTGACCATAGTGGTAGCGTCAAGTTGATATCCAGCGCAATCAGCGACGGCAGCGACATCGCGAAGTCCGTGATAGACCTTGCATTCAGTTAAGCGGATGCGAGCGACCTCATCTTGCAAATTTTTGAGCTTGAGTTCGGGGGCGTCAACACCAAGGGTGTACGCATCTCGTGGGTCTCGAAACGCAAGCGCGGTGCGCAAAACGGTGGACCTCGGCAAATTGATCTGTGCCGGCACGACAGATGACAAGGGCGGCAGGTCGGGGTTGGACACGATGCGCGCAACGCCCGCTTCGAATTTCTTCTGAATCTCCTCCGACGGCAATCGCGCCGGCCATTTCTCTGCCGGCCTAAATTCCACAATCTTCGGCTCCAGTCCTCCTGAAGCGTTGAAGTCCAAAAGCACCGCCTGGTTGACGGCGGAGTCGAAGTGGTTCTTCAAGGACCAGAAATAGATCGCCTCGAATACTCGCTCGCGTTGCTCTCCCTCGGAGATCTCCCCGCTGGCATTTGGGCGATCAGGAACCTCCAGTCCTGGGCAGAAATCTCCGGTGCATTCCCGCTTGACTACCGCCAGACGCGTCCCGTCGATATAGGTTCTCAGTGGGTCGGCGGCGCCAACCGACCTGCAATGGGTGACAATCGCGGCCTTGTACTCTCCGCGCGCAGTGACCAGTGCGTTCTGCGTCCGCGTCACCTGTTTGTCCGAAGCGATTGACTCAACTTTCGGCACGAACAAATTCGCCTGGTCGCTCAGCGATCGGACGAACTTATCGCCGGCATCCTTGACTGCTTGCCTAAGACAGTCGCCATAGTCCTTGCTGGCCTTAGTGGGGCGCGGCCCGATCGCAGCGAAGTAGTAGCCATAGGCGAGGTCAGCCTCTGCTTTGCCATCCTTCTGGCGCGTAGCAACAACGACGTGCCCGATGCGGCGCTCGAACCATATCGAAGTCTGCGGCGCTGCTTCCGTCGCCCCAGAATCTTGAGCCCATGCAGACCAACTTTGCAATGCCAGTATGGTCGCGAGTAAGCCGAGCAAGAGTCCACGCATGCCGATGCCCCTTATCTTCGAAACATGTTACGAATGCACGCGTCGCCCGTAGTGCACCGTTATGGTTGTTTCCTCAGCCTCCCAGATGAAACGAGGAAGGATCGTCGGGACGATTACCGGGCTGCAACGTTGCAGTTCGCCCCAGCAGGCGCGCTGGCAGCAAGTCCTGCGCGATATTCTTTGGTTGTTCCGGCCATGCGACCAGCCTCAAATGAGGCAGCGCTGACAACTATAAGGTCGCGGACGAACTGCGGCCGCTCCCACAATGACGAATTTTTTTGCTTAAGCAAAGTAATCGCGCGAGCAGTTACCTTATCCGCGACTTGGGGCGTGAGGAATTGCGCCTGAGGATTTGGACCGCAGAACGTGGCGACGTCTGCGGTGCGGCGAGCGGCCCGCAATTCCGTTGCATAGTCGGGTGGGTTGCCTGGATCGGCGCCAAGGGCTTGCGCCACGGCGGTTATGACATCGGTCCTGAGCTTGTCTTCAGCCGTTTGCTCACCAAGGCAGATGAGCGGCAAAGATGCGGTGACAAAGAAAGCCGTTCCCAATGCGGTTGTTTTTATGTTGCGCATGAGCGTCCCCGATTCCAGGAAAATGCGGCGGTTGGCCGTGAGCCGATAAGCGTCCCTCTCCAAGACACGTCATAACTAGCACCAAATCGTGAATGATTGGAAAGGCGAGGCCTAATTTGTAATAGACCTTTTTTGATCGAAAATCTACCCCATCAACTCGTCCATAACCCACTTGGGGAGCTAGTCAACGCACCGCTCTACTTCTCCCTGGGCGGCTTACGACATGCAGGACACTATATTGTGGCGGGAAGGGGGCTGGCCGCTCACGGTCCTATCGGACATGTGATTAAGCGATTGAAAGAGTCTGTCGGAATTTTGGAGTAAGACGGCCAGATAAATAACATTATCAGTCTGTCATCGATTTTCGCCTAAACTGGCAATCATGAAAACGCGTGAGGCTCTTCCCGTCGACGGCACGGGCCCTGAGTTCCCGAACGAAGCGGAGCTCGCCGCATTGCGCGGCTGGTACGCCGGCCTGGACGCACGGGCTGCCGTTGCCCGCTACCTGGGCGACCGCCGGCAAGCCGGTGTGTCGTCGCGCGGCATCCTCGGCCGTATCCGCCGGCAACTCGTCGCGTTCGCCGTGCAACGTCACCGCGAGGACCTGGCTGCCGTCTTCGTCGACCGCCCGTCGAAAGCGTCGGCCGACGGGGTGGCCCGTGCGATTGAAACGCTGCGCAACCTCCCCGTGCCGACCCCGGCGATTACCGACACGCTCGAAGTCTGGTTCCCGCCGCGCATCGTCGCGGCGCTGCAGGCACATGGCATCCGGACCCTGGCCGACCTGACTGTGCGGATTCCGCGGCGACGGCGCTGGTGGGCCGCCATCACCGGACTCGGCATTGCCGGCGCGCGCCGCGTCGAGGCGTTCTTCGCCGCCCATCCGGCGCTGACCGAACGGGCGCGGGCGCTGATTGTCGTGGCGCCGACGGGCAATATCGTGCCGTGGGAGCAACTGCGCGTGCCACACGACGTCGACGGCTCACATGGCCAGTTCCGGGCACCGCAGGCGGCCTGCCTGTTGAACGCGTCGAACGACTACGAGGCGATCCAGTCCTGGCTAGCGTTGCATGAATCGGTCGCCACCCAGCGTGCCTATCGTAAGGAGGCGGAACGCCTGATCCTTTGGGCCATCGTTGAGCGCGGCCGCGCGCTGTCGTCGCTCAACACGGACGATGCGATCGCCTACCGGGGCTTCTTGCGGAAGCCGACGCCACACGAGCGTTGGGTCGGGCCGTCGAGGCCGCGGCGTAGTGTTGAATGGCGGCCGTTTACCGGTCCGCTTTCGGCTCGCTCAGCGGCATATGCGCTGAACGTCCTATCGGCGCTTTTTCGCTGGCTGGTCGAGCAGCGCTACGTGCTCGCGAATCCGTTCGCCGGCGTCAAGGTCAAGAGCCAAGCACAGCGTGCGGGATTGGACGTGTCCCGCGGCTTCTCCGAGGGCGAGTGGCTGCTGACCCGCACGCTCGCCGACGGCCTCGAATGGTCCTACGGCTGGAGCGTACCTGCCGCGCAGCGCCTGCGGTTCCTGCTGGACTTCGGCTATGCCACCGGCTTACGCGCGAGCGAATTGGTCGGCGCAACGCTCGGCGACGTCCGTCGCGATGAGCGCGGCGATCACTGGCTGCATGTGCTCGGCAAGGGCGGAAAGCTGGGCAAGGTGGCGTTGCCATCGCTCGCCCGGGCTGCGCTTGACCAATACCTCGTCCAGCGCGGGCTGCCGGTTACGCCGAGTCGCTGGAACCCGGCGATACCGTTGGTTGCGAGCCTCGATGAGGACGGCGCTGGCATTGAAAGCACGAGGCTTTGGCGTGTGTTGCGGCGGTTCTTCGTGCTGGTCGCCGACGCGATTCAGGGCGAGCGGCCATCGACGGCCGAAAAACTGCGCCGCGCGAGCCCCCATTGGATGCGCCACACGCATGCCTCGCACGCGCTGGCGCGTGGGGCTGAGTTGCTCATGGTCCGCGATAACCTGCGCCACGCGTCAATCTCGACGACGTCAACCTATCTGCATAGTGACGAGGCGCAGCGAGCCCGGCAGTTCGATCAGGCGTTCAGTACGGCGGCTGTCAAGCGGTAATTCGGCCTCGGAAAGCCAGCGTCATGCCGTCTCTCTCGAATCTGCCATTCGCTGCCCATTCGATTAATGTCGGCTGTCTCGCCGTTAGCGGACGGTAAGAGCTAGGATGCGCAAACGCGGTGGGATCTCCTTGAGTATTACTGGGAATATAACTATGTGTCGAAAACGTTTCGAGAATGGTCGCGGACGCAGAGGTAGCGAGAGACATTCGAGAGTCTCTATCCCGATGCCAGTGCCGTCGCTTCACACTTCGACGTCAGCGTTCCGCCCCGTCAGTGGGGCCGCCGATCCGATCGGCGTCGCTGCGCGATGACCGGACTGCTGGTCCGTCTGTCCGCCTGGCGTGCCCGTCGCCGTGCGAGGCTCAGTGCGGAGGCCGCAAGAACCGAACGGCCGGACGGCGGGATCGGTGCGGAGGCACCGATCCGGACTGCTTCCGAGGATCGCCTGAGAAGGGCGGACTTCGCAGGCCGCATAGCCGGCGTGCTCTCGGAACTCAGTTTGCGCGAGGGCAGGGTGTTCGCAATCCGAGGTGGGTGGGGTTTCGGCAAGTCCTCACTTAAGAACCTAATCACCGAGCGGCTCGATGCCAGGAGTGACGGGGCCGACTGGCTTGACTTCAATCCCTGGCAGTGGGGCGCGGGCGATGCGATTGCCCGTGCCCTCTTCGGACAGATAGCGGATCGTCTGGGAGGCGAACATTCGAAGGCAGCGCTCGCCCGCGCCGAAGCGCTTCGACGGTACGGCGCGATCCTTACGGGGGCCAGCGCGCCGCTAAAAAAGGCGGGCGGCTCAAGTCATCTTATCTCGACAGCGCTGACGAACGCCTCGGTGATCGCCGTCGCGTCGGCAATAGGCTTCGACCTCCCGATGGCAGCGAAGGTGGCGACTGGTCTCGCACTCCTCTCGATCGGCACGCCCGTGCTGGGACGAGCACTGTCGCATCTCGGACGTGATCGCGGCAGCGAACCGCTCGACAAGATGCGCGATGCGCTGGAGGTTCGTCTTCGCGAACTCGACCGACCGCTGGTTGTCTTCATCGACGACATCGACCGGCTCGAGCCCGAGCAGATCAGGATGCTTCTCCGGCAGGTGAAGGCTAACGCCAACCTGCCGAACATCGTCTTTGTCCTCCTGTTCCAACCCAGCATCATAGAGCGTGCGCTCGATCCGGTCGCAGACGGTGACGGTCGCGCTTTCCTCGAAAAGGTCGTGCAGGCTAGCTTCGATCTACCGGCGGTTCCGGTATCGATTGTGCATCATATATTCGGTGAAGAGCTCTCCGAGCTGGCGGGAACGCATGCAACGGAGGCGAATGGGTTCTCGCAGACGCGTTGGGGTAACGCGTTCGTCGCCTGCATCCAGCCGCAATTGCGCAACATGCGCGACGCGCGCCGATTGATCTCGTCCATCGCTGTGCACTTACCGTTGCATGCGGCCGGCGACGTGTTTGAGGTCAACATTGTCGACTTCCTTCTTCTGGAGGCGCTCCGGGTCTTCGAACCGGACCTTCATGAGGCGCTGTTCCGAGAGAGGGAACTAGTCCTCCAAGAGGGGCGTTTTCCGGGCTATGGCCGGCGGGATGAGGACAGGACGGCGGCCGAGCGACTTCTCGAGCTTGTGCCGGAGGAGCGCCGCGTCATCGCCCGGGACGTGCTCAAGGACCTCTTTCCGCCACTCGAATGGGCATACGGTGGCACGAACTACGCGGAGGGCTTCCAGCTCAAGTGGCTGACAGCCAAGAGGGTGTGCTCCCGGCGCTACTTCCCGCGTTACTTCGAACTCCAGACAGCGGCTGGCGAAATGTCGGAGCGCCGCTTCGTCGCGTTCCTCGATGCGACGGCGACGGAGGACGGGCTAGCTGCCGCGATCGCCGATGTCGAGACCGACGGCCTTCTGCCCTCGCTCGTCGCGAGGTTCGACGAGTCCGTCGACCGCCTTCCGGTCGACAACGCCGCCGTGCTGCTTCCAGCGATGTTCGGGATCGCCCAGAAGCTTGCAGGCCTGCGCGCCGGCGACCCCTTCAATTCGCCCTGGCTTTCAGCATGGCGAGCGACGAGCTGGTTTCTGAAACGGGTGCCGGAAGGTATGCGGGGTGGTCTGGCGCTTGAGGCGCTCCGCCAGACCAAGGCGCTGTCAATTGCTGCGATCCTGATTAATCTGAACGATCCCGCCGATCGGAAGGAAGGAGAGAACGACGCCTTCGATCCGGCGCTCGACACTGATACCGTCGAGGCAATGAAAGTCGAATGGCTGCGGTTGATGAGGAGCCGCGCCGCGGACGTCGACGCGCTGATCGTCGAACCGGATCTCATGTCGCTCCTGTACCGATGGAGGGACTATGCGGGTTCATTGGACGAACCACGCGAGTGGATGGCTGAGGCGATCCGGACCGACGAGGGCTTCGCAAGGATCGCCACACGCATGATGAGCCGAGGCACAGTCCACGCGTGGGGTGACAGAGTCTCTACACCGCACAACACATTCGACAAACAGACGATCGACGACTTCGTCGGCATTGACGTGGCCAAGGTCAGGTGCGACGCGCTCGATCCCGCAGAATTTCCAGAGCACGAGGAGGCTCTGCGAACGCTGCGTCGCTCTGTTGATATGTGGCTTGGACTAAGAGAGCGCGATCCATTCGATTTCTAATCGGTTGCCCATGTCAAGGCCGAAACCAAGCTGTCCAACCAACGTGGGAGAATTTCGACGGAGGAGGAGGGCAGATTTGCTTGAATCGACAGGGCTGGTGTTGCTGATTGCCTATCGACGTGCTGCTGGAAACGAGGGTGCGTTTTTCCGCTGATGCCAAAGCCGTATCTCATTAGATGTGGATACGCGTTGTGCTGCGGGCGTGCCGGGCCGGTGGCGGCTACCCGTATCCGCATCTAGTCGAGAGCTATATCCGCTTCTAATCAAGTTCGACACTGTTCGCGCATTCCCGAGGGCGGGATTAGTTCGTGAGACGTCTTGGGAGAGTAGGCGGGGCGGGCCGCTCGTGCATGTTGTCTCTAGAACTAATCGACCATAGTCTTCGAAACTAATCCGCCGGGACACGCCGTTTGCCGGGTAATGCCGATACAGGTATTGGCACTACCAGCCAAACCACTGTTTTTAATGGGTTTTTTCGCGCGGCGCCTGCGCCGCGGCGCATTCTGCGTGGCATAATCGATCGCATCCGCAAGGCTTGTAGTCACAACGACCCCGCATACCCATGGCACAGACTCTCTACGACAAACTGTGGAATACCCACGTCGTCCACACCGAGGACGACGGCACGGCATTGCTCTATATCGACCGTCAGCTGCTGCACGAAGTCACGAGCCCGCAGGCATTCGAAGGGCTGAACGTCGCGCACCGCCCGGTGTGGCGCATCAGCGCAAACCTGGCCGTGTCGGACCACAACGTCCCGACCACGGATCGCAGCCACGGCATCGCCGATCCCGTCTCGAAGCTGCAGGTCGACACGCTCGACGCGAACTGCGACGCGTTCGGCATCACGCAGTTCAAGATGAACGACGTACGCCAGGGCATCGTGCACATCATCGGGCCGGAGCAGGGCGCGACGCTGCCGGGCATGACGATCGTCTGCGGCGATTCGCACACGTCGACGCACGGCGCGTTCGGCGCGCTCGCGCACGGCATCGGCACGTCGGAAGTCGAGCACGTGCTGGCGACGCAAACGCTGCTGCAGAAAAAGAGCAAGAACATGCTCGTGAAGGTCGAGGGCGCACTGCCGCGCGGCTGTACCGCGAAGGACATCGTGCTCGCGATCATCGGCAAGATCGGCACGGCCGGCGGCACGGGCTACGCGATCGAATTCGGCGGCTCGACGATCCGCGCGCTGACGATGGAAGGCCGGATGACCGTCTGCAACATGGCGATCGAAGCCGGCGCGCGCGCGGGCATGGTCGCCGTCGACGACACGACGATCGACTACCTGAAGGGCCGTCCGTTCGTGCCGACCGGCGCGGAATGGGACCAGGCCGTCGAGTACTGGCGCGAATTCAAGTCCGACGAAGGCGCGCAGTTCGACCGCGTGGTCGAGCTGAACGCGGCCGAGATCGTCCCGCAGGTCACGTGGGGCACGTCGCCGGAGATGGTCACGTCGATCGACGGTCGCGTGCCCGATCCCGAGCGCGAGAAGGATCCGGTCAAGCGCGGCGCGATCGAACGCGCGCTGGCCTACATGGCGCTCGAGCCGAACACGCCGATCGAGTCGATCAAGGTCGACAAGATCTTCATCGGTTCGTGCACGAACGCGCGCATCGAGGACATCCGCGCGGCCGCGTATGTCGTGAAGAAGCTGAACCGCCGCATCGCATCGAACGTGCGGCTCGCGATGGTCGTGCCGGGCTCGGGCCTCGTGAAGGCGCAAGCCGAGCGCGAAGGGCTCGACAAGGTGTTCACCGATGCGGGTTTCGAATGGCGCGAGCCGGGCTGCTCGATGTGCCTCGCGATGAACGCCGACCGGCTCGAACCGGGCGAGCGCTGCGCATCGACGTCGAACCGCAACTTCGAAGGCCGGCAGGGCGCGGGCGGTCGCACGCACCTCGTGAGCCCCGCGATGGCGGCGGCGGCGGCGATCGAAGGCCACTTCGTCGACATTCGCCAGCTGGGGTAACGCGTGACGGCATCGAAGCTCATCGCGCGGCTGGTTGCCGCGCTGGCGCTCGCGGGGCTGGGCTTCGGCCTTGCGGGCTGCAATACCGTCCGAGGCTTCGGCCAGGACGTCAATGCCGCCGGTAACGCGCTGCAGCGCGCCGCGGACTGACGCCCGCCAGGAATTTGTCGATGTGCGCCGGCTGAATGCCGGCCCTTCAACCGGATAGACGGATCATGGAAAAATTCACAGTGCATACCGGCGTCGTGGCGCCGCTCGATCGCGAGAACGTCGACACCGACGCGATCATCCCGAAGCAGTTCCTGAAGTCGATCAAGCGCACGGGCTTCGGTCCGAACGCGTTCGACGAGTGGCGTTACCTCGACCACGGCGAGCCGGGCCAGGACAACTCGAAGCGCCCGCTGAACCCGGACTTCGTGCTGAACCAGCCGCGCTACCAGGGCGCATCGGTGCTGCTCGCACGCAAGAACTTCGGCTGCGGCAGCTCGCGCGAGCACGCGCCGTGGGCGCTGCAGCAGTACGGCTTCCGCGCGATCATCGCGCCGAGCTTCGCCGACATCTTCTTCAACAACTGCTACAAGAACGGGCTGCTGCCGATCGTGCTGACCGAGCAGCAGGTCGATCACCTGTTCAACGACACGTATGCGTTCAACGGCTATCAGCTGACGGTCGACCTCGACGCACAGGTCGTGCGCACCGGCGACGGCCGCGAGTATCCGTTCGACATCGCCGCGTTCCGCAAGTACTGCCTGCTGAACGGCTTTGACGACATCGGCCTGACGCTGCGTCACGCGGACAAGATCCGCCAGTTCGAAGCCGAGCGGCTCGCGAAGCAGCCGTGGCTCAACAACAAGCTGGTCGGCTGAGATTGCCTCCGGGCGGGCGCGCATGACGCGCGCTCGCCGACCTGCCACCCACACCTACCCAGTCAGGAATAACGCATGAAGATTGCAGTGCTGCCCGGCGACGGCATCGGTCCGGAAATCGTCAACGAAGCCGTCAAGGTGCTGAACGCCCTCGACGAACAGTTCGAACTCGAGCAGGCGCCGGTCGGCGGCGCGGGCTACGAGGCGAGCGGTCATCCGCTGCCGGACGCGACGCTGAAACTCGCGAAGGAAGCGGACGCAATCCTGTTCGGCGCGGTCGGCGACTGGAAGTACGACTCGCTCGAGCGCGCGCTGCGCCCCGAGCAGGCGATCCTCGGGCTGCGCAAGCACCTCGAGCTGTTCGCGAACTTCCGCCCGGCAATCTGCTATCCGCAGCTCGTCGATGCGTCGCCGCTGAAGCCGGAACTGGTCGCGGGCCTCGACATCCTGATCGTGCGCGAACTGAACGGCGACATCTACTTCGGCCAGCCGCGCGGCGTGCGTGCAGCGCCGGACGGCCCGTTCGCCGGCGCGCGCGAAGGCTTCGACACGATGCGCTACTCGGAACCGGAAGTGCGCCGCATCGCGCACGTCGCGTTCCAGGCCGCGCAAAAGCGCGCGAAGAAGCTGCTGTCGGTCGACAAGTCGAACGTGCTCGAAACGTCGCAGTTCTGGCGCGACGTCATGATCGACGTGTCGAAGGAATACGCGGACGTCGAGCTGTCGCACATGTACGTCGACAACGCGGCGATGCAGCTCGCGAAGGCGCCGAAGCAGTTCGACGTGATCGTGACCGGCAACATGTTCGGCGACATCCTGTCGGATGAAGCGTCGATGCTGACGGGCTCGATCGGCATGCTGCCGTCGGCGTCGCTCGACAAGAACAACAAGGGTCTGTACGAGCCGTCGCACGGTTCGGCGCCGGACATCGCGGGCAAGGGCATCGCGAACCCGCTGGCGACGATCCTGTCGGCCGCGATGATGCTGCGCTACTCGCTGAATCGCGCCGAGCAGGCCGATCGCATCGAGCGCGCGGTGAAAACGGTGCTCGAACAAGGCTATCGCACCGGCGACATCGCGACGCCGGGCTGCAAGCAGGTCGGCACGGCGGCGATGGGCGATGCGGTGCTCGCCGCGCTGTAACGCGCATGGCGATGACGTACGGTATTTAATGTAGAAAGGGCGCGAACAGGCCATGAAATCGGCCGGTTCGCGCAGGGTTGGCCGTTGTGCGGGCAACCGGCTTTGTGTAGACTCGAACGATGGCGCTGATTTCCCTGATCTCCCCGGTCCTGAAACTCCACGGCAACACTGCCCGTGTGGGTGCGCGCGCCATCGTCATCACGAAAACCATTACCACGAAAACGATCATTAAACGCTGATCGTCCGTCGTGCCCGCCTGTTTCCCCGCGCGGTCACGCCGGGGGCGGAAATGGCGGGGAAGCTCCATTCAAAGGGTTAGTCATGAACGTAGGTCTCGTAGGTTGGCGCGGCATGGTCGGCAGCGTGCTGATGCAACGCATGCAGGAAGAAGGTGATTTCGACCTGATCGAACCGGTGTTTTTCAGCACCAGCAACACGGGCGGCAAGGCGCCGTCGTTCGCGAAAAACGAGACTACGCTCAAGGACGCGACCAACGTCGACGAGCTGAAGAAGTGCGACGTGATCATCACGTGCCAGGGCGGCGATTACACGAACGACGTGTTCCCGAAGCTGCGCGCGGCCGGCTGGAACGGCTACTGGATCGACGCGGCTTCGTCGCTGCGGATGAAGGACGACGCGGTCATCATCCTCGATCCGGTCAACCTCGACGTGATCAAGGACGCGCTCGTCAAGGGCACGAAGAACTTCGTCGGCGGCAACTGCACGGTCAGCCTTATGCTGATGGCGCTCGGCGGCCTGTTCCGCGAGAACCTGGTCGACTGGATGACGGCAATGACCTACCAGGCCGCATCGGGCGCGGGCGCGCAGAACATGCGCGAACTGCTGTCGCAGATGGGCGCGCTGCACGGCGCGGTGCAGGAACAGCTCGCCGATCCGGCTTCCGCGATTCTCGACATCGATCGCCGCGTGCTCGCGACGATGAACAGCGATGCGATGCCGACGAGCCACTTCGGCGTGCCGCTCGCCGGTTCGCTGATTCCGTGGATCGACAAGGATCTCGGCAACGGGATGTCGAAGGAAGAGTGGAAGGGCGGCGCGGAAACCAACAAGATCCTCGGCAAGCCGGCCATGGGCGAGCCGGGTTCGATTCCGGTCGACGGGCTGTGCGTGCGGATTGGCGCGATGCGCTGCCACTCGCAGGCGCTGACGATCAAGCTGAAGAAGGATGTCCCGCTCGACGAAATCAACGGCATCCTCGCGTCGGCGAACGACTGGGTGAAGGTCGTGCCGAACGAGCGTGAAGCGTCGATGCGCGATCTGTCGCCGGCGAAGATCACCGGCACGCTGACGGTGCCGGTCGGCCGCCTGCGCAAGCTCGCGATGGGCGGCGAATACCTGTCGGCGTTCACGGTCGGCGACCAGCTGCTGTGGGGCGCGGCCGAGCCGCTGCGCCGCATGCTGCGTATCCTGCTCGACAAGTAAGGATCGACGCGCGAAGCGAGACGCCTGCCAGCCCTTTGCGGGGCGGCAGGCGTTTTTCATTGGTCGGCGCCGGGCATGGACGGCCGCATCCGTCGGCGACGAATTCGGCCGGAACCCGATCGTGTGAAGTAAACTATGCGGTTACGACGCGCAGAGTCGCCGAAAGCGTCGCGTTCTGCGCGACGCTTTTGCATTTCTGCGGCGACTTTATTGACGCTTCCCTACGCGAATCCGAGCCGCGCCCGCGCGCGGCGATTGAGCCTACGATGTCCCGAATTTCCTTGTTTCCGCGTCAGTCCCGTCTGTCGCGCGCCGTGCGTGGCGCGCTGGCGATCCTGGCGCTCGGCACGGCCGTGTCGGCCGGGGCGGCCGACACCGGCGAGCTGGCGGCGTCCGCCGCCGGCGGCCCCGCGCCGCTGAACGTGACGGTCCAGCCGGGCCAGTCGTTGAACGACCTCGCGAAAGCGGCCACGCAGTCGCACGACCCGGCCGTGCTCGCGCGCGCCGGCCGTGCGCTGTTCGACGCCAATCCGCAGGCGTTCATGAAGCGCGACCCGAGCCGCCTGAAAGTCGGTGCGACGCTGACGGTGCCGGCGCTCGACGCGACGGGCGCGGCGCTCGTGCCGGCCGGTGCGTCGAGCGCGTCCGGTGCAGCGGCGGTGTCGGCGCCAGCGTCGGCGGTGGTAGCCGCGTCAGGCACGGCCGCAGTCGCGCAGCATGGCGCGTCCGCGCCGCACCCGGGGTCGGCCGTGCAAAGCGCACCGGCCGCATCGGCTGCGCATGCGGCGCCGGTCAGCGGTGCAAGCGTCGCGGTGGCGGCAGGGGCGTCGGCGCCGATCGGCGCATCCGCCGCGCATGGCGCGTCGATGGTTGAACCCGTTCAGCCGGTAGCGCCTGCGGCTGGCGCAAGCGGGCCGCACGTATGGAGCGGCGCGATCCAGTCCGCACCGTCGTCCGCGAGCGACGCCGCTGCGCAGGTCGCACCGGACGGCGCGGCTCAAGGCATGCACGAACCGTCCGCGGCGGCACCCGTCGCGGGCGCGTCGCAGCCACGGCCGTCGAGCCTTCAGCAACTGCTCGCGCTGAAGAACCGCGTGCTGATGGAGCTGCAGAAGCACGGGATCGGCAAGCCGGCCGACACGAACAACGTTGCACCGGCGCGTGCGCCGGCTCCGGCACCCGCTGCGCCGCGCCCCGCCGCGAATGACGCAGGTGCATCGGCTGCCGCGTCCGCGTCGGCCGCGAGCGAAGCGGCGGCCGGTGTGGTCGCCAGCGCGGTGCAGCCGGCATCGGCGCCCGTGCAGCCGGCCGTGCCCGTCACGACCGCCGCGCCCGCGCGCGGTGCGGCACAGATCGACTGGCGTCCGACAGCAATGGCCGGCGCGGCCGTGCTCGTTCTCGCGGCCTGGTTCGCGTGGCGCAAGCGCCGGAAAGCGCGGCCTGCCGATGCGATCACCCCGGAATCCGGCGGGGCGGCTGCCGTCGATGCAGGCGCATCGTCGTCGCCCGTCGAACCCTTGCCGCCGATCCTTCCCGAGACGCTGCTTGCACGCGACGCAGCGGCCGATGTGAATCTGATCGCGGCAACCGCGGCAGCGGCGGGGGCCGTCGACACGCATGAAGCCGAGGTCGCGTCGTCGCCGGAAACCGTGAAGCCGCACGACGATCAACCGGAAGCGCCGTCCGCGCACGTCGCGCTCGAACGCGGCGCAGCGCCGGCCTCGCACGACGTGAAGCCCGTCGCGGAAACGGCCGCGGACGAGCCACTGCAAACGCCAGCGGCGCCTTCGACGAACGACGCCCAGCACGCGGCGCTGATGCAGAACGCGATCAGCGCGCTCAACAGCCTCGACATGCCGTTGCCGCCGCGCCAGGCGGACGAGCCGGCCGCACGGGAAGGGCAAGCCGAAAGCGACCAAATCGCAACTAACGGTCAATTCGCATCGCGTCCGCCGATTGGCGCGGGCGATCTGTCCCCGGAACACCCGGCCGACCAGGACGACGAGTTCGGCTGGGATCCGGATGCGGCAACGCCCGCACCGCACGCAGGCGGTGCATCCGCGCCGTCGTCGCTGCCGCCGCTCGGCGGCGCGCAGTTCGGCGCGTTGAACCTGGATTTCGATCTCGACCTGCCGTCCGCGCCGGGCGCCGCGTTGCCCGCGCTGACGCCGGAAGAGCTCGCGCGCATCGCCCGCAACAAGCTGGATCTCGCGTCGGAGTACGTCGAACTGGGTGACCTGTCAGGCGCGCGCACGCTGCTGCAGGAGGTGATCGACGCGAACGACGCCGCCACCGGCGACGATGCGCGTGCGCTGCTCGCGAAACTGGCGGACGAGGCGTAATGCGGATCGCGCTGGGAATTCAGTACGACGGTGCCGCGTTCTGTGGCTGGCAGGCGCAGCCGCACGGCAAGACCGTGCAGGACGCGCTCGAGTGCGCGCTCGGCGAATTCGCGTGCGTGCCGTTGCACACGACGGTCGCGGGGCGGACCGATACGGGCGTGCACGGGCTCGGGCAGGTCGTGCACTTCGACACGGACCTCGACCGCACGGATTTCTCGTGGGTGCGCGGCACCAACGCGTTCCTGCCGTCGACCGTTTCCGTGCAGTGGGCGAAGCCGATGCCGGACACGTTCCATGCGCGATTCTCGGCGTTCGAACGCACCTATTACTACGTGCTGTACGTGCATCCCGTGCGCTCGCCGATGCTGGCCGGCCGGGCGGGATGGATCCACACGCCGCTCGACGACGACGCGATGCGCGCCGCCGCCGCGCACCTGATCGGCGAGCATGACTTCTCGTCGTTCCGGTCGTCGGAATGCCAGTCGAAGACGCCGGTCAAACACCTGTATCAGATCGACGTGCGGCGCGCCGGCCACTTCATTCATTTCCGCTTCCGCGCGAACGCGTTCCTGCACCACATGGTGCGCAACCTGATGGGCTGCCTCGTCGCGGTCGGGCGCGGCCGCTATCCGGCGGACTGGCTCGCCGACGTGCTGGCCGGGCGCGACCGCAAGCTCGCCGCGCCCACGTTCATGGCCGACGGGCTGTATCTTGCCCATGTCGGCTACCCGGCGGAATTCGCCGTCCCGCCCGCGCAACTCGGCAGCGTGCCGTGGAGCAGCGTCTGGGCCGATCTGGACCTACCATCATGACGGATCACGCCGTGTCTTCTCCGACTTCCGCCGCGACCGGCCTCGCGCCGCGCACGCGCATCAAGCTGTGCGGCCTGTCGCGCCCCGAGGACGTGCTGCACGCCGCGGCACTCGGCGCCGACGCGATCGGCCTGGTGTTCTACCCGAAGAGCCCGCGCGCGGTGTCGATCGCGCAGGCGGCCGAACTGGCGCGCCTCGCGCCGCCGTTCGTATCGGTGGTCGGGCTGTTCGTGAACGCGACCGAAGCCGAGATCGAGGCGGTCGTGCGCGACGTGCCGCTCACGGTGCTGCAATTCCACGGCGACGAGACGCCGGAGCAGTGCGACGCGCTTGGCCGCGCGGCACGCCTGCCGTGGTTGCGCGCGGTGCGCGTCGGCCCCTCGACGCAGCCGTCCGATTTGGTAGAATCGGCACTTCATTATTCGAAAGCGCGCGGCCTCCTGTTCGACACCCTGGTGCCGGACTACGGCGGTAGCGGCAAGGTCTTCGATTGGTCTCTTATTCCCGCAGAGCTCGCGCATCGGGCCGTTTTGAGTGGTGGCTTGAGCGCGCAAAACGTCGGTGATGCGATCCGCCAGTTGCGCCCATTTGCTGTCGATGTCTCGAGTGGCATCGAAGTGGAGGGCGCGAAGGGCGTGAAGGATCACGCCCGGATGGCGGCGTTCGTACGCGCGGTGCGCGAAGCGGACGCCCGGTGATTCAAGAAGGTGCGACCCCCGAACGCGGGGCGCGCCGACCAATCGAGAGTGACACCATGTACAACCTTCCTGATGATCGCGGCCATTTCGGCCCGTATGGCGGCGTGTTCGTCGCCGAGACGCTGATTCACGCGCTGGACGAACTGCGCGCCGCGTATGAAAAATTCCGGAACGACCCCGATTTCGTCGCCGAATACGAGCGCGAACTGAAGCACTTCGTCGGCCGTCCGTCGCCGATCTATCACGCGCAGCGCTGGAGCGAAACGCTCGGCGGCGCGCAGATCTACCTGAAGCGCGAGGACCTGAACCACACCGGCGCGCACAAGATCAACAACGTGATCGGCCAGGCGCTGCTCGCGAAGCGCATGGGCAAGAAGCGCGTGATCGCCGAGACGGGCGCCGGCCAGCACGGCGTCGCGACGGCGACGATCTGCGCGCGCTTCGGGATGGAGTGCATCGTCTACATGGGCGCCGAGGACGTGCGCCGCCAAGCCGCGAACGTCTACCGGATGAAGCTGCTCGGCGCGACGGTCGTGCCGGTCGAATCGGGTTCGCGCACGCTGAAGGACGCGCTGAACGAAGCGATGCGCGACTGGGTCACCAACATCGAAAGCACGTTCTACATCATCGGCACGGTCGCGGGCCCGCACCCGTATCCGGCGATGGTGCGCGACTTCCAGCGCGTGATCGGCGACGAGTGCAAGGTGCAGATGCCGGAACTCGCCGGCCGGCAGCCGGACGCGGTGATTGCGTGCGTCGGCGGCGGCTCGAACGCGATGGGTATCTTCTATCCGTATATCGACGACACCTCGGTGCAGCTGATTGGCGTCGAAGCGGCCGGCGACGGCCTCGACACCGGCCGTCACGCGGCGTCGCTGATCGCCGGCAGCCCCGGCGTGCTGCACGGCAACCGCACGTACCTGCTGCAGGACGACGACGGCCAGATCATCGAGACGCATTCGGTGTCGGCCGGTCTCGACTATCCGGGTGTCGGCCCCGAGCACGCATGGCTGAAGGACAGCGGCCGCGCGCAATACGTGCCGATCACCGACGAGGAGGCGCTGAAGGCGTTCCACGATTGCTGCCGGATCGAGGGGATCATCCCCGCGCTCGAGTCGAGCCACGCGATCGCGTATGGCGTGAAGCTCGCGCCGACGTTGCCGAAGGACAAGATCCTGCTCGTCAACCTGTCGGGCCGCGGCGACAAGGACATGCACACGGTCGCCGAGCGATCGGGCATCGCGCTCTGACCCGACCGATGCGTGACCTGATCGAACAGCCGGGCGGCGGCGCCGCGAGCGAAGCGGAGGCGGGGCAGCCCGCCGTCGCCGTGCCGCGCGCACGGCCGTCCGGGATCGAACTGCACAACCGCGATTTCATGACCGAAGCCGCGCGCCTGCCGGATGCGTCGATCGACCTGATCGTCGCCGATCCGCCGTACGGGCTCGGCAAGGACTACGGCAACGACTCGGACAAGCGTTCGGGCGACGAGTTTCTCGCGTGGACGCGCGAGTGGCTCGAGCTCGCGATTCCGAAGCTCAAGCCGAGCGGGTCGATGTACATCTTCTGCACGTGGCAGTACGCGCCGGAAATCTTCAGCTTCCTGAAGACGAAGCTCACGATGGTCAACGAGATCATCTGGGATCGACGCGTGCCGAGCATGGGCGGCACGACGCGCCGTTTCACGTCGGTGCACGACAACATCGGCTTTTTCGCGGTTTCCAGGGCGTATTACTTCGATCTCGATCCGGTCCGCATCCCGTACGACGCCGACACGAAGAAGGCCCGCTCGCGCAAGCTGTTCGAAGGCAGCAAGTGGCTGGAGATGGGCTACAACCCGAAGGACGTCTGGTCGGTCTCGCGCCTGCATCGGCAGCACGCGGAGCGCGTCGATCATCCGACCCAGAAGCCGCTGGAAATCATCGAGCGGATGGTGCTCGCAAGCTGCCCGCCGGGCGGCCGCGTGCTCGATCCGTTCATGGGCAGCGGCACGACCGCGGTGGCCTGCGCACGGCAGGGGCGCGACTTCGTCGGCTACGAGATCAACGAAAGTTATTGCGCGATCGCGCACGAGCGCGTGAACGCGCTCGCCGCGCAGGCGTGCGCGTGAGTCGCGCCGCCGCAGTGCCGATCGCTGCTTTGCATGGACCGGAGTAAGCGCTAAAGCGCTAACTCCGGTCGACAAAGGAAAATTGCCATGAATCGTATCCAGCAGACCTTCGCCGCACTCGCCGAACAAGGCCGCAAGGGCCTGATCCCGTTCATCACGGCCGGCGACCCCGATCCCGCGAAAACCGTCGAGTTCATGCACGCGCTCGCCGAAGGCGGCGCCGACGTGATCGAGCTCGGCGTGCCGTTCTCGGACCCGATGGCCGACGGCCCGGTGATCCAGCGCTCGTCGGAGCGCGCGCTCGCGCGCGGCGTCACGCTCAAGAGCGTGCTCGCCGACGTGAAGCGCTTCCGCGAGACCGACCAGAAGACCCCCGTCGTGCTGATGGGCTATGCGAACCCGATCGAGCGGATGGGCGTCGACGCGTTCGCGGCCCAAGCGCAGGCAGCCGGCGTCGACGGCGTGCTCGTCGTCGACTATCCGCCCGAGGAAGCCGGCGTGTTCGCCGAGAAAATGCGTGCCGCGCAGATCGATCCGATCTTCCTGCTCGCCCCGACGTCGACCGACGAGCGCATCGCCGACGTGGGCAAGATCGCGAGCGGCTACGTGTACTACGTGTCGCTCAAGGGCGTGACCGGCGCCGGAAATCTGGATGTTTCGAGCATTGCGGGTAAAATCCCGGCCATCAAGTCGCGCGTGCCGGTTCCGGTGGGCGTCGGCTTCGGCATCCGCGACGCCGAAACGGCGCGCGCGGTGGCCGAAGTGTCGGACGCCGTCGTGATCGGCAGCCGCCTGGTGCAACTGCTCGAGAGCGCCGCGCCGGAAGGCGCCGCCGCCGCGCTGAAGACATTCATCGCCGAGCTGCGCGCCGCCCTGGACGGCGCCGGCAAGACGGCGCGATAAACACAACACAGGAGGCGGGAACGGGCCGGTCGGCCCGCCCCGCCACGGAACAGGAAACCATACACGATGAGCTGGCTCGACAAACTGTTGCCGCCGAAGATCAAGCAGACCGACCCGAAAAGCCGCAAGGGCATTCCGGAAGGCCTGTGGGTCAAATGCCCGTCCTGCGAGGCCGTGCTGTACCGCAACGACGTGGACGCGAACCTGCACGTGTGCCCGAAGTGCGATCACCACATGCGCATCGGCGCGCGCGAGCGCCTCGACGGGCTGCTCGATCCGGAAGGCCGCTATGAAATCGGCCAGGAAATCGTGCCGGTCGACTCGCTGAAGTTCAAGGACAGCCGCAAGTACCCCGATCGTCTGAAGGAAGCGATGGACGAGACGGGCGAGACCGACGCGATGGTCGTGATGGGCGGGGCGATTCACACGCTGCCCGTCGTCGCGGCCTGTTTCGAGTTCTCGTTCATGGGCGGCTCGATGGGGTCGGTCGTCGGCGAGCGTTTCGCGCGCGGCGCGCAGAACGCGCTGGAACAGCACGTGCCGTTCATCTGCTTCACGGCGTCGGGCGGCGCACGGATGCAGGAAAGCCTGCTGTCGCTGATGCAGATGGCGAAGACCACCGCGATGCTGACCAAGCTGGCCGAAGCCAAGCTGCCGTTCATCTCGGTGCTGACCGATCCGACGATGGGCGGCGTGTCGGCGAGCTTCGCGTTCCTCGGCGACGTCGTGATCGCGGAGCCGAAGGCGCTGATCGGCTTCGCCGGCCCGCGCGTGATCGAGCAGACGGTTCGCGAGAAGCTGCCGGAAGGCTTCCAGCGCGCGGAATTCCTGCTGACGACGGGCGCGATCGACATGATCGTCGACCGCCGCAAGATGCGCGACGAGATCGCGCAGCTGCTCGCGCTGCTGCAGCGACAGCCGGCCGACGCGCTGGCCTGATCGGCGCGGCGTTGTGAACTGCGCGCGTCGCCCGGCTGAACCGCCGGGCGGCGCGTTTCGTTTTTTGGCGTAGTGACGGTACCGATTCAGATTTGATCCGATGAGCACTTTTCCCACTCTCGACGCGTGGCTTTCGCATCTCGAACGCGCGCACCCGGTCGGCATCGACATGGGCCTCACCCGCATCGGGCAGGTCAAGGCGGCGCTGCAGCTCGAATTCGCGTGCCCCGTGATCACGGTCGGCGGCACGAACGGCAAGGGCTCGACCTGCGCGTTCCTCGAGGCGATCCTCGTCCACGCGGGCTACAAGGTCGGTTGCCACACGTCGCCGCACCTGCTCGAATTCGCCGAGCGCGCGCGTGTGAACGGTCAGCAGGTCAGCGATGCCGACCTGCTGCCGCACTTCGAAGCCGTCGAAGCGGCGCGCACGTCGCTGCCCGAGCCGGTGTCGCTCACGTACTTCGAATTCACGACGCTCGCGATCCTGCACCTGTTCGCGTCGCGCGGGCTCGACGTCGTGATCCTCGAAGTCGGCCTCGGCGGCCGGCTCGACGCGGTCAACATCATCGATACCGATTGCGCGATCGTCACGAGCATCGACATCGACCACACCGAATACCTCGGCGACACGCGCGAGAAGATCGCGTTCGAGAAGGCGGGAATCTTCCGCGCGGGCAAGCCGGCGATCTGCGGCGACCCTGCCGTGCCGGGCACGCTGGTCGACCATGCCGCCGCGATCGGTGCGGACCTGTGGCTGGTCGGTCGCGATTTTCGCTATGAAGCGCAGCCGGGCGCGGAGCGCCAGCAATGGAGCTACCTCGGCCGCGACAAGCGCTATCCGGCGCTCGCGTACCCGGCGCTGCGCGGCGCGAATCAGCTGATCAATGCGTCGGCCGCGCTGGCCGCGCTCGAGGCGCTGCGCCCGGTGCTGCCGGTGTCCGCGCAGGACATCCGGCTCGGGCTCGCGAACGTCGAGCTGCCGGGGCGCTTCCAGGTGCTGCCCGGCAAGCCGGCGATCGTGCTCGACGTCGCGCACAACCCGCATGCGGCGGCCGTGCTCGAGCAGAACCTCGGCAACATGGGCTTCTTCCCGTACACGTACGCGGTGTTCGGCGCGATGCACGACAAGGACATCGACGGCGTGTTGCGGCACCTGGCGGGCGAGATCGACCACTGGTGCGTGACCGACCTGCCGCTGCCGCGCGCGGCGAGCGCGGAGCAGCTCGAAGCCGCGCTGCGCAAGGCCGGTGTGGAGGACGGGGCGGATTCGAGCGTCACGCGGTTCGCGTCGCCCGCGGAAGCATTTCGAGATGCGCTAAAAAGAGCCTCCGAGAATGATAGAATCGTGGTTTTCGGCAGTTTCCATACGGTGGCCGGTGTGATGGCCTACCGGAAATCGCAGCAACACTGACTGTCGGGCAGTTTCGGACTCAGCCATTCATGGGAATTTTCTCGTTCGGCAAGAAAGACGACGACGCGCCCACCCGGCGCGGCGGTCGTACCGGGGCCTCCCGGAACGTGCGCACGGAGCGCACTGAACGCGTCGAGCGACGCACGCGCCGCACCGAGCGTTCGGAATCGGACGCACTGCTTCTCGATCCGACCCTTCCTGAAAAGCAACGCGCCCGCCGGCGTCTCGTCGGCGCGATCGCGCTCGTCGTCGGCGCGGTGATCGTGCTGCCGATGGTGCTCGATTCGCACCCGAAGCCGGTGACGGACGACATCGCGATCGATATTCCGAACCGGCCTGCGCATCAGGCGGTCGCGCCGCGTGACGACGATGCGTCCGACGTGCAGGCGGGCGTCGCGCACGACGAGCCGCCGGCCTCCGATGTCGCGGTGGCGCCCGCGCCCGCCCCCGCGGCGAAGGATACGGCCAAGCCGGCCGCGAAACCCGCTGCCACGACCTCGACGACCTCGACGACCACGGCGAGCGTGACGCCGCCGAAGCCCGCTGCCAAGCCGGCCGCCCCCGCGGCGAAGCCGGTCGCGCCGAAGCCGGCGCCGGCACCCGCGACGGTCGCGAACGCCGACGTCGCGACCGACAGCGGCGACGCGTCGTCGCCCGCATCGCCGGCCGGTGCGCGCTTCGCGGTGCAGCTCGGTTCGTTCAAGGACGACACGACGGCCCGTTCGTGGGCCACCAAGTTGAAATCGGCGGGTGTGCCCGCATATGTCGAGCATCGCAAGCAGGCGGACGGCAGCACGGCTACACTGCTGCGTGCCGGCCCGTTTGCGGATCGCGCGGCGGCGTCCGCCGCGATCGCGAAGGTGCGCGAAGCCGGACTGACGCAGTAACGTGCGATGCTGACGGCTTTCGACTACGCTGTATTGGCGGTAATCGCGTTGTCTGCGCTGCGTGGCGCATGGCGCGGTTTCGTCTCGGAGATTTTCGGGTTGATCGGCTGGATCGTGGCGGTCGTGATCGCGGCACGCTATGTCGGGCTGGTGGTGCCGTATATTCCGGCGAACTGGCCGGGCGGCGCGCTCACCCAGTGGGTGCTCGCGTTCGCGCTGATCGTGATCGGCGTCGTGTTCGTTGCGGGTGTCGCGAACGCGCTGTTGTCGCGGATCGCGCAGGCGACGGGCCTCGGTGGAGTCGATCGCTCGCTGGGCATGATGTTCGGGCTCGTCCGCGGCTGCGTGCTGGTGGTGCTGCTGGTCGCGGCGGCCGGGCTGACCGAATTGCCCAAACAGGATTTCTGGCGCAATGCGCTCTTGCGTCCTTTCGCCGAACAGGGCGTGCACGAGCTGAAGCAGCTCCTGCCCGACGGCATGGCCCAGTACGTACGCGTGTGACGACGCGGCCGGGCAGGACGGAACCGATTTTGTCATCTTGAAGGACATGCCATGTGCGGCATCGTAGGTGTTATCTCCCAATCCCCGGTCAATCAGCTGATCTATGACAGCCTGCTGCTGCTGCAGCATCGCGGTCAGGACGCAGCGGGCATCGCGACGGCGGACGGCAGCAATTTCCACATGTACAAGGCGAACGGCATGGTGCGCGACGTGTTCCGCACGCGCAACATGCGCAGCCTGCCCGGCACCTTCGGCATCGGCCAGGTCCGCTATCCGACGGCCGGCTCGGCGTCGAGCGAAGCCGAGGCGCAGCCGTTCTACGTGAACGCGCCGTTCGGGATCATCCTCGCGCACAACGGCAACCTGACGAACTGGGAACAGCTGAAGGACGAGATGTTCCGGATCGATCGCCGGCACATCAACACCAATTCCGACAGCGAAGTGCTGCTCAACGTGTTCGCGCACGAGCTGCAACTGTCGACGACGGGCCTCGAGCTCGATCCGGCCGCCGTATTCAAGGCGGTCGCGGGCGTGCATCGCCGCCTGGAGGGTTCGTACGCGATCGTGTCGCTGATTGCCGGCTACGGCCTGCTCGCGTTCCGCGATCCGTTCGGCATCCGCCCGCTGTGCCTCGGCAAGCTCGAAACCGAACACGGCACCGAATGGATGGTCGCGTCGGAGTCGGTGGCGGTCGAAGGCATCGGTTTCGAATTCGTGCGCGACGTGCAGCCGGGCGAAGCGATCTTCATCGACAAGGCCGGCAACTTCCACAGCCAGCAATGCGCGGAGCAGCCGACGCTGAATCCGTGCATGTTCGAGTACGTGTATCTCGCCCGTCCGGATTCGTGCCTCGACGGCGTGCCCGTCTACAACGTGCGCCTGCGCATGGGCGACTACCTCGCCGAGAAGATCAAGCGCGAGCTGCCGAACGTGCCGATCGACGTCGTGATGCCGATTCCCGATTCGTCGCGTCCGGCTGCGATGCAGGTCGCCGCGAAGCTCGGCGTCGAGTATCGCGAAGGCTTCTTCAAGAACCGCTACGTCGGCCGCACCTTCATCATGCCGGGCCAGGCCGTGCGCAAGAAGTCGGTGCGCCAGAAGCTCAATGCGATGAGCATCGAGTTCAAGGACAAGAACGTGCTGATCGTCGACGATTCGATCGTGCGCGGCACGACCTCGCACGAGATCGTGCAGATGGCGCGCGATGCGGGCGCGAAGTCGGTGATCTTCGCGTCGGCGGCGCCGCCGGTGAAATTCCCGAACGTGTACGGCATCGACATGCCGACACGCGGCGAGCTGGTCGCACACGGCCGCACCGACGACGAAGTCGCGAAGATCATCGGCGCCGACTACCTGATCTACCAGGACGTCGACGACCTGCGCCGCGCGGTGCGCGACATCAACCCGAAGCTCGAACGCTTCGAGGCGTCGTGCTTCGACGGCAACTACATCACCGGCGCCGTGACGCCCGAGTACCTCGATGCAATCGAGCGCGCACGTCTCGCCCCGGCGTCGCAGGCCGATCGCGACACGGCGGGCGACACCGCGCGTTCGCAGATGAACCTGCAACTGTCGGTCGAGTGATGCCGGCGCACGCTTCCGACGAAGCGTGCTAGGATGTGGCCATGCGTCGATTTGATTCAGCTTGCGGACGCGGGGCGACTTCCCAAAACAGCTAAAGCGAAGGCCGGCGAGAGCCGGCCCGAGTCGATCGCTGTCGTACCCGCACCGAAGCCCGCTGATGCCGACGCATAGCGGGCTTTTTGTTTTGGCCTGGTTTTTGGCTGGGTTCGCGCCCGATGCATGACCCGCGGCGCGACCCTCGAATACGGAAAACGGAACATGGACGACTCCCTCAATTTCGACACGCTTGCCGTGCGCGCGGGCACGCTGCGCAGCAGCGACTTCAACGAGCACTCGGAAGCGCTGTTCCTCACGTCGAGCTTCTGCTTCACGAGCGCGGCCGAGGCCGCCGAGCGCTTCGCGAATTCGGAAGACTATTTCACCTATTCGCGCTTCACGAACCCGACCGTCACCATGTTCCAGGATCGTCTCGCCGCGCTCGAAGGCGGCGAGGCTTGCATCGCAACGGCGTCGGGCATGGCCGCGATCATGTCGGTCGTGATGTCCGCGCTGGAGGCGGGCGATCACCTCGTCAGCTCGCGCAGCCTGTTCGGCTCGACGCTCGGGATGTTCTCGCAGATCTTCAGCAAGTTCGGCATCACGACGACCTTCGTCGACCCGACCGACCTGAACGCATGGCAGGAAGCGGTGCGGCCCGAAACGAAGATGTTCTTCCTCGAAACGCCGTCGAACCCGCTGACCGAACTCGCCGACATCGAGGCGATCGGCAAGATCGCGAAGGCGGCGAACGCGCTGTTCGTCGTCGACAATTGTTTCTGCAGCCCGGTGCTGCAGCAGCCGCTGAAGCTCGGCGCGGACGTCGTGATGCACTCGGCAACGAAGTTCCTCGACGGGCAGGGCCGCGTGCTCGGCGGCGCGCTGGTCGGCTCGAAGGCCTTCATCATGGGCAAGGTATTCCCGTTCGTGCGCAGCGCGGGCCCGACGTTGTCGGCGTTCAACGCGTGGGTGCTGCTGAAGGGGATGGAGACGCTGTCGCTGCGCGTCGAGAAGCAGTCGGAGAACGCGCTGGAAATCGCGCGCTGGCTCGATTCGCATCCGGCCGTCGCGCGCGTGTTCTATCCGGGGCTCGAATCGCACCCGCAGCATGAGCTCGCGAAGCGCCAGCAGAAGGCGGGCGGCGCGATCGTCTCGTTCGAGCTGAAGGGCGACACGCCGGAGCAGCAGCGCGCGAATGCGTGGCGCGTGATCGACAGCACGAAGCTGATCTCGATCACCGGCAACCTCGGCGATACGCGCACGACGATCACGCATCCGGCGACGACGACGCACGCGCGCATCACGCCGGAAGCGCGTGCGGCCGCGGGGATCACCGAAGGGCTGATCCGCCTCGCGGTCGGCCTGGAGAATGCGGGCGACCTGCGCCGTGATCTCACGCGCGGCCTCGACGGCTGAGCGCGGCGGCAGGTTTTTTCACGGCCGACATGACGACGGGCCGCTCGATAGAGCGGCCCGTTGTCTTTTGACCGGCGACGCGCGCGTTGCCGGAATCAGCCGGCCTGCGCGGGCTGCTGCGGCACGTCGCGCATCGCTTCCATCATCCAGCGCAGCGTGTCGTCGAGCGGCGTCACGGGCAGTTCACCCACCGCGCGCCGCAGCTTGTCGCGCGACCCGCTCAGGCTCTTGACTTCGTTGTGCCGCACGAAACGCGGATCGATCGTCACGTCGATCACGTAGCCGGCGATCCGCGCCAGCATCGCCAGCACTTCCTTCAGCGAATACGCGCGCTCCGAGCAGACGTTGAACGTCTCGCCGGCCGGTGCCGCCTCGAGCAGCTTCAGGTAGGCGGCCGTCACGTCGCGCACGTCGGAAAAATCGCGGCTCACGTCGAGATTGCCGAGCGAGATGCGCGGGGCGTTGCGCGCATAGTGCGACACGAGCTTTGGCAGCAGATAGGCATCGTCCTGGCCGACGCCGGTGTAGTTGAACGGCCGCGCGATCACGATCGGCAGCCGGTCGGCCCACAGCTTCGCCGCATATTCCATCGCGAGCTTGCTGACGGCGTAGTCGTTCGCGGGCGCGGGCGAGACCGCTTCGTCGAGCACGCCGGCCGTCGAATTGCCGTAGATGTTCGCGCTGCTGGCGAGCAGTACCGCCGACGGACGGTGGTCGAGGCCTGCGAGCGCGGCCAGCAGGTTGCGCGTGCCGACGATGTTGACCGCGTAGGTTTGCGACGGCTCGTCCTGCGCGACATGCGCACGCGCGGCGAGATGCACGACCGCATCGGGCCGCGCGTCGGCCGCCGCCGCCCGCATCGCGTTCGCATCGAGCAGGTCGACCGGCAGCAGCGTGCAGTTCGCGAACGCCGGATCGTCCGGCCGCGCCGCGCCGGGCGCCACGGTGCCCCACACGTCGTAGCCGGCGGCTTCGAGGCGCTGCGCCATGTAGCGGCCGGTGAAGCCCGTCAGGCCCGTAACGAATGCGCGGCGCGACGGGTGGCCGGCTTCAGTACGTGTCATGGTGACGATTTCGCGTCAGGTCGGCTTCGACCATCATCTGGCAGAGCTGTTCGAGCGTCGTCTCCGGCGCCCAGCCCAGCTTGCTTTTGGCCTTGTCGGCGCAGCCGATCAGCAGGTCGACTTCGGCGGGGCGGTAGAACTTCGGGTTCACTTCGACGAGCACGTTGCCGTTCGACGCGTCGATGCCGCGTTCCTGCTCGCCCTTGCCGGTCCATTCGAGCTGGTAACCGGCGGCCGCGAACGCCATCCGCACGAAGTCGCGCACGGTCTCGGTGCGGTTGGTCGCGAGAACGTAGGTGTCGGGTTCGTCGACCTGCAGCATCCGCCACATCCCTTCGACGTACTCGAGCGCGAAGCCCCAGTCGCGCTTCGCGTCGAGGTTGCCGAGCTCGAGCTTGGTCGCCTTGCCGAGCTGGATCTTCGCGACGGTGTCGGTGATCTTGCGCGTGACGAACTCGCGGCCGCGCAGCGGCGATTCGTGGTTGAACAGGATGCCGCTGCAGCCGAACAGATCGTAGGACTCGCGGTAGTTCACGGTCATCCAGTGCGCGTACAGCTTCGCGACGCCGTACGGGCTGCGCGGGTAGAACGCGGTCGTTTCCGTCTGCGGGATCGACTGCACCTTGCCGAACATCTCGGACGTCGACGCCTGGTAGAAGCGCGTCTTCGGGCTCACCACGCGAATCGCCTCGAGCAGGTTCAGCGGGCCGATGCCCGTGACTTCGGCGGTCGTCGCCGGCTGGTCGAACGACACGCCGACGAAACTCTGCGCGGCCAGGTTGTACAGCTCGTCGGGTTGCGTCCGTTCGAGCAATCGCAGGCTGGAGCCGGCATCCGTCAGGTCGTGCTCGACGAGCGACAGGTTCGGGTGCGTGTCGACGCCGAGTTCGGCGATGCGCCAGAAGTTCACCGAGCTGGTGCGGCGATAGGTGCCCGTGACCTCGTAGCCCTTGTCGAGCAGCAGCTTGGTCAGATAGGCGCCGTCCTGCCCCGTGATCCCCGTGATGATGGCCTTCTTGCGGTTTTGGCTCATGGCAATGTCCTGGTCGAAACGATGGATTGAGAAAGTCAGGCGGTCGTGCGCGCGGCGGCGGGCAGCGTGTTGCGCGCCGGGCCGCGTGTCAGGCGCCGTTCGAAGCCGTACCAGCTGAGCGTGGCGTAGGCGAGCGTGATCGCGAGGGCGAGCGCGGCCGTGACGAAGCGGTTCAGGTGCAGCGGCCAGAGCGCATACAGCACGCTCAGGTGAATCAGGTAGACGGTGTAGCTGACGGTGCCGACGTACACGAGCAGCGGGTTCGTCAGCACGCGCTGCACGAGGCCGCGTCCGCGCAGCGCGATCACGACGATCGACGTGCACAGCAGCAGCGAGATGCTGTAGAGCGCGGCATTCGACATCGGCGTGTTCGCCGCGCGGAAACGCGGGAACGACAGGTGCAGCCAGCCGAGGATCGCGAGCGACACGAGCGCGCCGACGATCGCGAGCGGATAGAACGGGTCCAGCGCGCGCCGGTCGCGGCGCAGCACGATCGCGAGCAGCGCGCCCGCGGCGAGCAGGTCCATCCGGAACGGCGTCAGGTAGTAGATCGGCCAGAACGAATCGAACCACGGCGTCGCGATGGCGCGCAGCACGGGCGCCGCGACGATCAGCGCGGCGGCGATCCACAGCAGCGCGCGCTCCGAACACCACAGCACGACGAACGGCCAGAAGATGTAGAACTGCTCCTCGACGGCGAGCGACCACAGCACGTTCAGGCTGTCGTGCCCGATGCTGCCGAGCGACAGCCCGATGTTGGTCGAGAAGAACGCGAACCACGGCCAGTGCGGCAGCCAGCTCGCGCCGAACAGCAGCGTCGACACGACGAGCAGCAGCACGTACGGCGGCAGGATCCGGCGCACGCGGCGCGCGTAGAAGTGGCTGAAGTACGACTGCCCGCGCGCCTTGCGATCGAGCAGGATGCCCGTGATCAGCAGGCCGCTCAGCACGAAGAACAGGTCGACGCCCATCCAGAGCGGCGCCTTCAGCGCGTGTTGCAGGAACACGGCGCCGACGGCGATCGCGCGCAGCCCGTCGAGCTGCACGATGCGGCCGTGTTGCGGCGGGGCGAGGTCGGCGGTGCGCGAGATGCCCGTCATCGCGCCGCTCCTTCGCGACGCGCGGCCGGTGCCGTGGCGCGTCGTGCATCCGATGCGTGAACGTAATGCATGCCTTTTGAATGAAATATTGAATCGAAATCGATTCTAGGGAAAAGAAATCGGCAAAAAAACGCATGTCATTTATCCGGCCGAAAACATTCAAATGCCGGTCGTTTCAATCGCGACATGAAAGGTTTGCAGGCCGGGCGCGCCGTCGGGCGGGCCGGGGCGGCATTTTCTACGGATCGGCGCGTGAAAGGCGGTCGTTATTTCCGCTTTGCGGCGGCTATTTCCCGTTGTTCCGGCGCGATATTTCACGCGGAAACATCCCCAAATATTTCCAAATTTCTTGTGATTATTTTTGCTTGTAACCTGCATCGCGACGTTTGAAACCCATTTAGTGACAGGGCATCCGGCCAGGCAGTCCGCCGCGGTGCCCCGTTGCTTTTGCATCGAGTCTGGAGAGCGCATTGCGACGTCTGATTCTGGTTGGCATGACGGTATGCGCGGCGCTGTCCGTGAGCGCCGCCCCGGCTGAAACCGTGTTGCCCGCGACCACGTCGTGGATCGGCAACACGTTCGGCTATGGCGACGGCAGCTGGACGCAGATCGACATTCGCGCGATCGCGGTGACGCCCGACGGCAAGGTGTATACGAACGCGCCGTGGGACGAGAGCGGCGCCGAGGCGAGCGTCTACCAGGACGGCAAGATGCTCGGCTTCGCCGGCGGCACGCACGGCTGGGGCAACCTCGGCGGCAACGCGGTCGCGGTGAACGGCAAGTACGCGTACGTCGCGATCGGCGTCGGCAACGAACGCGGCCATCTGCAGTCGCCCGGCATCTGGCCGGACAAGGGCAAGCAGTGGTTCGGCATTTCGCGGCGCACGATCGGCGACATGAAGCAGCCGGCGCCGTTTCGCGCGGCGCCGCAGGTCGCGCCGGGCGGGCGCGCCGATGCCGGCCGCGCGCGGATGGCCGCGAGCTTCATGGTGATGAACGAGGTGGCGGCCCCCGCACGCTCGGAGGTGGGCGAGGCGAAGGCCGAAGTGGGCGGCCTCGCGGCGGACGACAAGACGCTGTTCGCGACGAACCCGTCGCATGACGAAGTCGACGTGTTCGACGCCGAGACGATGCAGAAGAAGGGCACGTGGAGTGCGCACGAGCCGGGCCGCATCGCGCTTGCCGGCGACGGCACGCTGTGGCTGCTCACCGACACCATCAGCGGGCCCGCGCACCTCGTGCACGTGCGCGCGGACGGCCGCAAGCTCGACGACGCGCCCGCGCTGCCCGACGGCACCGAAGCGGTGGACGTGGCGGTCGATGCGAAAGGACGCGTGCTGGTGGCGGACAACGGTCCGCGCCAGCAGGTGCTGATCTTCTCGAAAGGCGGCAAGGGCTATGCGCCGTCCGGCACGCTCGGCGAGCGCGGCGGGATCTTCGCGGGCCCGGTGCCGGGACGCCCCGGGCCGCAGCGCTTCAACGGGCTGACGGGCGTGGGCGTCGATCGCGCGGGCAACGTGTATGTGTCGATGAACGGCATCGGGCCGCGTCACGACACGATCGGCGCGGGGCTCGGCGCGGTGCTGGAGAGCTACACGCCGGACGGCAAGCTGCGCTGGCAGGTGCAGGGGCTGCTGTTCGTCGACGGCGCGTGGCTCGATCCCGCACGGCCGAACAGTGTGTATACGGGCAACAAGCGCTTCGAGCTCGACCTGTCGAAGCCGCCGGGCCAGGACTGGAAATACGCCGGATTCCTGTCGAATCGTTTCAAGTATCCGGACGATCCCGTGTTCCACACGGACCAGTATCCCGGCATGCCGTTCGCGCGGCGCGTCGACGGCCGCACGTTCCTGTACCTGACCGACATGTACGCCGACCACCTGAAGATCTACCGCTTCGACGCGAAGCGCGACGGCGAGGTCGCGATTCCGTCGGGCCTGATCGCGGGCCGCGCGCGGCCGGTCGACAAAGTGCCGAACAAGCCGCCGGGCGGCGACTGGATCTGGCGCGACGCGAACGGCAACGGCCGGCTCGACGCGGACGAATTCACGATCAACACGACCGGCAAGGCAAAGGCGGGCGGCTGGGGCTGGTGGGTCGACACGAAGGGCGACATCTGGCGCACGAGCGACGTCCGCGGGATCCATCGCTTCAGCTACGGCGGCGTCGACAAGGCCGGCAACCCGATCTACTCGTACGACAAGGTCACGACCTATCCGATGCCGCAGCCGTTCACGCAGCTGCGCCGTTCGATCTACGACGCGCAGACGGACACGCTGTACGTGACCGGCTACACGGCCGACGCGCCGCCGCAGCCGGGCATCAACAAGGAAGTCGGCCGCGTGCTGGTGCGCTTCGACAAGTGGTCGACCGGCTCGCCGGTCGTGCGCTACACGGTCGCGCTGCCGTGGCAGCTCGATGCGAAGCCGATCCTCGACCTGATCGGGATCACCGTCGAGGGCCGCTACATCTTCACGGTGGAGCCGGTCGGCAAGATCCACGTGTATGACAAGGAAACCGGCAAGGAAGTCGGCGTGATGAGCCCGGGCGCCGAGGTCGGCAAGGCGTCGGGCTGGGTCGACGTGCCGTTCGGCATCAGCGCGTTCCGGCGCGAGAACGGCGAATACCTGGTGTTCGTCGAGGAAGACGCGCGCGGCAAGGTGCTGATGTATCGCTGGAAACCGTGACGGGGCGCACCGGCGTCGTCGCCACACAAGGCACAAGAATGGACAAAGGCATACTCAAGAACGTTTCGATCAACTTCATCGGGCTGATCCTGCCGACCTTCGTGTCGCTGGTGACGGTGCCCGCCTATATCCACGCGCTGGGTGTCGAACGCTACGGCGTCGTCAGCCTCGTGTGGACGCTGATCGGCTATTTCGGGATCCTCGATCTCGGGATGAGCATGGCCGCGCAGAACCACATCTCGAAGGCGCTCGCGAGCGGCAACGCGGACGAAAGCGCGCGGGTCTTCTGGAGCGCGTTCTGGCTGAACCTCGGCACCGGCATCGTGGGCGGCTTGCTGATCTATTTCGGGGCGTTCGTCTACACCGCGTATTTCACGAAGGCGTCGGCGGCGATGCAGCACGAGGTGTATCTCGCGCTGCCGTGGCTCGCGCTCGCGATTCCGCTCGCGAACGTGTCGTGGGTGTTCGCCGGCGCGATCAACGGCGCCGAACGGTTCGGCGTGTTCAACACGAACCAGACGATCGGCACGTTCCTGTTCCAGCTGCTGCCGCTCGGCGCCGCGTGGTGGATCGCGCCGAACCTGCAGACGGTGCTGGCGGCCGCGGTCGTCGCGCGGCTCGTCGCGGCGGTGATGCTCGGTCACGCGAGCATCAAGGTGCTCGGGATCCGGCGCATCGACCCGCCGCAATGGGGCACCGCGAAAGGGCTGTTCAACTTCGGCGGCTGGATGCTGATCGCGAGCACGACAAGCATGATCGCCGACACGCTCGATCGCGTGATGCTCGGCGCCGGCCTGGGCGCGAAGTTCGTCACCTACTACACGGTGCCGCAGAACCTCGTCACGCGCCTGAACATGCTGCCGAACGCGCTGGTGCGCACGCTGTTTCCGCGCCTGTCGGCGGTCGGCCGCGATCACGCCGACACGCTCGCGCGCCAGTCGCTCGAATTCCTGAACGGCGTGTTCACGCCGGTCGGCATCGTCGCGATCTTCGCGCTCGCGCCGTTCCTCTCGCTGTGGGTCGGCGCCGATCTCGCCGCGCATTCCGCGCCGGTCGGCCGCGTGCTGGTGATCAGCGTATGGCTCGTCGGCCAGGCGAGCGTCACGCGCATCCTGATCCAGTCGCAGGTCAACCCGGCCCGCGCGGCGTTCGCCGGGCTCGTCGAAATGCCGTTCTTCGTCGGCGGCCTGTGGTTCGGCATTCATCACTTCGGGCTGATCGGCGCGGCGGTGGTCGTCGCGACGCGCGCGCTGGTCGACTACGGCGTGCTGCTTTACCTGTCGGCAATCCGGATGCGCGCGATCGTGCTCGACATGCTCGCGCATCTCGCCTTCCTGCTCGCGAGCCTGTTTCTCGCGCAAGCGTGGTCGGGGCTCGGCGAGTCGATCGGCCTGTGCGCGGTCGTGCTGCTGCTGAACCTTGCGTGGTCGCTCACGATGACGCCGGGACTGCGCGCGCTCGTGCGCGACCTGTTCGTCCGTCTCAATGCGAGGAAAACGATATGAATCGCGATCTGGCGGAACACGCCATCCTGAACGTGGCCACGGCGGACGCCGCCGTGGCCGAAGCCGGCGGCGCCACCGCGCTGCGCCGGACCGAAGCGGCCGCGCCGGCGGGCGCACGCGATGCGTCGCGTCCGCTGCGCGTGGCGATCGTCCACGACTGGCTCGTCACGTACGCGGGCGCCGAGCGCGTGCTCGAACAGATCGTCGCGTGCTTTCCCGACGCGGACCTGTTCAGCCTCGTCGATTTTCTCGACGATCGCGCGTTCGTGCGCGGCAAGCCGGTGACGACCTCGTTCATCCAGAAGCTGCCGTTCGCGCGCACCAAGTACCGCAGCTACCTGCCGCTGATGCCGCTCGCGATCGAGCAGCTCGACGTGTCGGACTACGACCTCGTGATCTCCAGCAGCCATGCGGTCGCGAAGGGCGTGCTGACGGGGCCGGACCAGATGCACATCAGCTACGTGCATTCGCCGATCCGCTATGCGTGGGATCTGCAGCACCAGTATCTGGAACAGTCGAACCTCACGCACGGGCCGAAATCGCTGCTCGCGCGGATGATCCTGCACTACATCCGCAACTGGGATACGCGCACCGCGAACGCGGTGGACGGGTTCGTCGCGAACTCCGCGTTCATCGCGCGACGCATCCGCAAGGTGTATCACCGCGACGCGGCGGTGATCTTCCCGCCGGTCGACGTCGACGGCTTCTCGCTGAACGAGGTGAAGGACGATTTCTACCTGACCGCGTCGCGGATGGTGCCGTACAAGAAGATCGACCTGATCGTCGAGGCCTTCTCGCGCACGCCGGAGCGCAAGCTCGTCGTGATCGGCGACGGCCCGGAGATGCAGAAGATCCGCGCGAAGGCCGGCCCGAACGTCGAGATCATGGGCTACCAGCCGTTCGCGGTGCTGCACGACCGGATGCGCCGCGCGAAGGCGTTCGTGTTCGCGGCCGAGGAGGATTTCGGGATTTCGGTGGTCGAGGCGCAGGCGTGCGGCACGCCCGTGATCGCGTACGGCAAGGGCGGTGCGCTCGAAACCGTACTCGAGCCGCGCTCGCACGCGAACCCGACCGGCCTGTTCTTCGACGAGCAGACGCCGCACGCGATCGTTGCGGCGGTCGACGATTTCGAGCGCGCGCCGCAGCGTTTCACGCCGCACGCGTGCCGCGCAAACGCGGAGCGCTTCTCCGCCGACACGTTCCGCCGGCGTTTTCTCGACTATGTGGAGGCCGCGCTGCCCGGCGCGACCGCGCAGCGCGGCAACGCCGCGCCGATGCCGGCCGCGCACGGCCCGGCGACGCTGGTGCTCGACCAGAGCGGCGTGCTCGGCGGCGCGGAGCTGTCGCTGCTGGAGATCATGAAGCACATGCGCGCGAACGCCGACGTGCTGCTGTTCGACGACGGCCCGTTCCGCGCGGCGCTCGACGAGATCGGCGCGCGCGTCGACGTGCTCGACCAGGGCGCGCTCGCCGGGGTGCGCAAGCAGGGTGGCGTGTCGGTCGGCGCCTTGAAGCGGCTCGGCGGCCTGGTGCGCGACGTCGCACGGCGCGCACGCCGCGCCGAGGTGATCTACGCGAACACGCAGCGCGCGATGGTGGTCGCGGCGCTGGCCGGGCGGCTCGCGCGCAAGCCGGTGGTGTGGCACCTGCGCGACATTGTCAGCGGCGACCATTTCGGCAGCAAGCAGCTGATGGCGATCAAGTACTGCGCGCGGTTCGGCGTCACGCGCGTGATCGCGAACTCGGACGCGTCCGCGCAGGCGTTCCGCGCGCTGACGGGCTTCACGCCGCAGCACGTCGACGTCGTGTTCAACGGCATTTCGGCTGAACCGTTCGACGCGCTGGACAATGCCAGCCAGGCCGCGCTGCGCGCGCGCTTCGGGCTGCCCGAGCACGCATGGCTGGTCGGCTCGTTCAGCCGCCTCGCGCACTGGAAGGGGCAGCATCTGCTGCTGGAGGCCGCGGCACGCCATCCCGACATGCATGTGGTGCTGGTCGGCGCGCCGCTGTTCGGCGAGGACGAATACGCGGCGCAGCTGCATGAGATCGTCGCGCGGCACGGGATGGGCGACCGCGTCCATTTCCTCGGGTTCCAGCGCGACGTGGCCGCGTGCATGAAGGCGGTCGACGTGGTCGCGCATACGTCGATCACGCCCGAGCCGTTCGGGCGGGTGATCGTCGAGGGGATGCTCGCGCGGCGGCCGGTGGTCGCGGCCCGCGCGGGCGGGGTCGTCGAGATCATCGAGGACGAGGAAAACGGGCTGCTCTGCGAGCCGGGCGACGCGGCCGCGCTGGCCGATGCGCTGGGCAGGCTGAAGCACGACGCCGCGCTGCGCGAGCGGCTCGTCGCGAGCGGGCGGGCGACCGCGGTGCGCCGGTTCGGCACCGAAACCTATGTGGAGCGGGTCGAGAAGATTCTCGCGGATACGGCGAAGGCCGCGAAGGCGAAGAAACGGTAGGCGCGGTGCGCCCCGACGCGCGATGCGTCGGGAAACGAGCCCTCATGCGGTGTCGTGCTGCATGAGGGCTTTGCTTTTGGGCGGGCGAACGCCTGTCGCGCGGTCGGGCGATGGGTGTCGGGTGTCGGGCTGGGCCGCTGCGACGTTGGCGCAGGGATTACCGACCGCGACTGTCGCCCGCGCCGTGATCGCTTGACGGAACGCCCTGAGCGGCGCCGTGCGGTCATGGTGCGGAGCTGGCGAGGGGTTGGGCGACGCGACGGTAGCGCAGCCGCCTGACGGCCGTCTGGCTCGATTGGGATGCTTGCGTACCGGGTGCCTGTCGCGACCCGGCGCGCGAATGGATCCCGGCGGTCCGTCCCGCCCATGAAAAAGCCCCCGCGCAGCCTGAGGCCGGGCGGGGGCAGGGAGCGCGGGAGTGGCGCCGCTCAGACGGCCCGTTCGGGGGCCGGCGCGACGACGCGAGCGGTGCGCGTCGGCTTCAGGCTCGCCGACCACATCATCGCCGGGCGTTCGAACAGCCGGTAGAACACATAGGCGACCGGAATCGCGGCGGCCATGAACGCGAACGACGGCCAGATCGACAGTTGCAGTTCGGAATGGAACAGCACCGAGCCGAGGCAGACGAACAGCGGCAGGTGGACGAGATACAGCGAATAGCTGAAGTCGCCGAACCAACTGAACACGCGCAGCAGCGGCGTCGGGCGCGGCGGGCAGGCGAGCGCGCGGTACAGGAAGCACGCGAAGCCGGCCGCCCACAGCTGGAATGCGCCGTACTGGCCGATATGGAACGCGCCGCAGCCCGCGGCCAGCAGCACGGCGGCCGCGAGGTACCACGCGCGCGACGGCACGGCGGCCGTGCCGTGCGCCGGCTGCGCGCGCACGTCGGCGATCCACGCGCCGATCGTCCAGGACAGCCAGTACGACGTGAAGAACTGCAGGTCGTGCCGTTCGAGCAGCCATGCCGACGCGACGTTGACGAGCGCGACGGCCGCCACGATGGCCGGCATCCCGATGCGCCGGCGCAGCGCGAACAGCAGCGGGTAGATCGCATAGAACTGGACTTCGAGCGACAGCGTCCACAGCGCGCCGTTCGACCCGTACGTGTAGCCGGCGACGCCCTGCAGCGAGAACAGGTTCACGAGGAACGCGGTGAGGCCGACGTCGCGGATCTTGTGGCTGACGGGCGCGATCTGCAGGCTGACCGCGTCCATCGCGAGCGTGAACAGCAGCGCGGCGAGCAGCACGGGGTAGATCCGGGCGAAGCGGCGCGCCCAGAAGTTCGTGGCGTCGAGCCGGTACGCGGGATTGGCCGCGAGCTTGAGCGCCGCGTTGCGGTGGATGCAATAGCCGCTGATCACGAAGAAGATCGGCACGCCGGCGGATCCCCACCCGAACGGGAAGGTCAGGTAGCCGACGATCACGCTCGGGTCGAGCGCATGACCGTAAGCACGATGGAAGCTCTGCATGCCGACCCAGACGACCTGGCGGCAATGGAAATAGGCGACGAGCAGCGCCGCGAACCCGCGCATCGCGTCGATCACGTGTTCCTTGTGGTCGGCGACGGGCGGCGCGGTCAAAGGCGATCCGCTGAAAGCTTGCATGCGATTCGATTCCTTGCGACGGATGAAGGGGATGGTCCAATCGTAATGCGCAAGAATTCGATCGAATGAATAAAAAAATCCCGCCGTGAAATAATGATATTTCAGATAGTGGTTTCATCCGGCTCTGAAAGCGGTTTGGCAACCGCTACAATTATTTGCGGATTTTTTTCTGATAGTTTGAAGCTCCAGTTGATTGAAGCAAGGAGCGGCAAGATGGACATGCATTGGATCGCTAGCGCAGCTGTACTGCTGGTCATGGCCGTGCTGTCGGCGTACCGCGAGGCGCTGCAGAACGAGCCGATTCGCCCCGGTCTCGAGCGGGGCGGCGTCCCGTTTATCGAGGAATTCGATTCGTAAGAATTTGTATCCGGAAAATCGGTAATTTGTTTCTACTTCGGCAATCGGTTCGGCAATATCGACCGGATCCGCGGATTATCTATTTTCCGGAAACATGGGGCAATCGTTCCATATCGAAAATGAGCGGAGTGGAATTGGCCGTACCGTCGATTCTCGATATGCCGTTCGGAAAACAATCGCGCCGGGTCGCAGGGCGACGCGGCGCAGTCAACGCAATCAGGATGCGAACATGTTGAAAGTCACCAGGGCCGTGTTCCCCGTTGCCGGTCTCGGCACCCGGTTCCTCCCGGCAACGAAGGCGAGCCCGAAGGAAATGCTGCCCGTCGTCGACAAGCCGCTGATCCAGTACGCGGTCGAGGAAGCGATCAACGCCGGTATCACCGAGATGATCTTCGTGACGGGGCGCAGCAAGCGCGCGATCGAGGATCACTTCGACAAGTCCTACGAGATCGAGGCCGAACTCGAGGCGCGCGGCAAGGAAAAGCTGCTCGAGCTCGTGCGCGGCATCAAGCCGAGCCACGTGAACTGCTTCTACGTGCGCCAGCCGGAAGCGCTCGGCCTCGGCCATGCGGTGTTGTGCGCGGAAAAGCTCGTGCACGGCGAGCCGTTCGCGGTGATCCTCGCCGACGACCTGCTGCACGGCGAACAGCCGGTGCTCAAGCAGCTCGTCGATGTGTTCGACCACTATCACAGCTCGGTGATCGGGGTCGAGACGATCCCGCGCGAGGACAGCCGCTCGTACGGCGTCGTCGAAGGTCGCGAGTGGGAAGAGGACATCATCAAGCTGTCGGGCATCATCGAGAAGCCGGCGCCGGAAGACGCGCCGTCGAACCTCGGCGTGGTCGGCCGCTACGTATTCATGCCGACGATCTTCGATCATCTGCGCAAGCTCAAGCCGGGCGCCGGCGGTGAACTGCAGCTGACCGACGCCGTCCAGTCGCTGCTCGCGAACGAACAGGTGCTCGCGTATCGCTACTTCGGCACGCGTTTCGATTGCGGCAGCAAGATCGGTTATCTCAAGGCGACCGTCGAGCTCGCGCTCCAGCATCCGGAAGTGAGCCGCGAATTCGAGGCGTACCTGCGTACCTGCCTGCCCGCGCTGGCTGCTGTCGCATAAGCAGCCACGCTGCTCCGCTGTTTCAGGTGGTGGTTGTTCCGTTGGCCCCGGCTGCCTTGTGCGCCGGGGCTTTTTTGCGTGTGGGCGAGGTGAGGAATGCGCGGCGCAGGGTAATCGGCGCCGTCGAATCCGGCGGGATCGAACCGGGGCGTGTGCGGCGATTCCGGTGTGCCGCGAGGCGCGAACCGGTTGCCGGGTGCGCGTTGCGCAGTGCGTGGCTGCCGGACACCGTGGCGATGAAACCGGCGCCGACGTGCCGGTTGCGTGCGGCTTCAGGGACGAAGGTTGCGCGGGGCGATAGCCGTCGTTGACGCTGGGTCGGGGTGTCGCTTCGCGGTGGATGTCGACGAAGCACCACGTTGCCGCAGCGGCACTTTCATCCGCCGACGTGATGCGTGTTCGTGAGGGACGAACGGCGTCGGCGGCGCACCGTTTCGGTGCTCGGCGTCGCCGGCCCCGACGTATGTTTTCCGCTTGCGTCGCGCCGGGACGGCTGTTCCGTTCAGCGCGGCGACGTGCTCGGCCGCGCGACGAAGTGCCGGGCCAGCATCGCGGCGATCGGCTTCTTGAAGTCGAGCAGGCGCCTTTCGAGATAGCGCCACGACAGATGGGCAAGCAGCACCGCGAGCGCGAACTGCAGCAGTTCGGGCAGCGCTTCCCGGACGATTCCGGGCATCGGCACGTGGGCGAACAGCGCGGGCATTTCGCCGAAACGTGCCGGAATCAGGTTGTGGAACAGGTAGAAGCCGTAGCTGATCGTGCCGAGATAGACGAGCGGCGCCCGGTCGAGCAGCGCCACGGCCGGATGGTCGGGCTCGGTGACGATCCACAGCATCAGCGCGCCGAGCGACACGGACAGCCCGAGATCCACGAGCCCCGAGACGATGTCCGGCAGCGCCGTGAACGCGGGCAGCGTGAGGAAGAACACGACGCCGACGGCCCCGAGCCAGCCGGGCGGAATGCGGCGGACGACGGTCGGGCCGCGATCGGCGAGCGCCATCCCGCCGACGCCGCCCAGCGCGATCAGCGCGAAATTCCACGGGGAAAACGCGTAGATCAGCACCGGCGATGCGTCGAGCGCGTACAGCGCGAGATGCGCGAGCGCGCACAGCGCGACGGCCGCGACGCCGAGCGCGACGTGGCGCGCGGCCGGCACCGCGAGCAGCGTGAGCGGCGCGATCAGGTAGAACTGCTGCTCGACCGCGAGGCTCCAGAAGTGCGACGTGGAGCCCGGCCAGCCGTCCTTGACGATGCCGATCCAGTAGTTCGACAGGAACGCGGCGTGCCACGCGAGCCCAAGATTGACGCCGCGCTGGTAGAACAGCGCGTGCGCGATCGCGAGCGCGGCGAGCAGCAGGTAGTAGACGGGAAAGATCCGCAGCGCGCGCTTCGCGAGGAACAGCGCGAGCGCGTGGCGGCGGGTCATCGTGCCGCATTCGATCGCCTGACGGTTGCGATGCAGTTCGCCGACGATCAGGAATCCGCTGATGAAGAAAAACGTCCACACACCGAGCTTGCCCACGTCGACAGCGAGGACGTGGCCTTTGTGGGACAGGAAAACGAGGATGACGGCGATGGCTCGCAGGCCGTCGAGTCCTTTGACGTATCTGACTTCGCGCATGAAGACATCCGGGGCACTGAGCGAGGTCAGTATAGGTGTGCAAATATCGAACGTAATTCGCGTTCGAACGTATACGTGAAGGTGTTTTTTGACGTTCGAGCGTCGACGAAGTCGGTCGCGCGCAACAAAACCTGCGGGAAACCCCGCGAAAACGCATAAAAGTACTGCACGAAGCGTCGAGGCGCTTGTAGAATCCGGCGTTGAAGCGCGCGCGTTGCACGCTTCGTGTATCCAACGACCACACCTGGTAGGAGAAACATGGCGACTTCCGCAAAAAAGGTGGCCAAGAAGGCTGCCGCACCGGCCACCAAGAAAGTGGCTGCAAAAAAGGCTGCGCCCGCGAAGAAAGTAGTGGCCAAGAAGGCTGTCGCGAAGGCAGCACCGGCCGCTCCGACGCCGCTGAAGGACAAGTTCACGAAGGCATCGCTCGCAACGCACATCGCTGAGCGTGCAGCTGTCGAAGTGAAGGCGGTCAAGGCAGTGCTCACCGCACTCGAGAACGTCGTGCTGGGCTCGGTTCACAAGAAGGGCGCAGGCGAGTTCACGCTGCCGGGTCTGCTGAAGATCACGGCGCAAGTCGTGCCGGCGAAGAAGAAGCGCTTCGGCAAGGATCCGTTCACGGGCGAAGAGCGCTGGTTCCCGGCAAAGCCGGCCAGCGTGCGCGTGAAGGCACGTGCGCTGAAGAAGCTGAAGGACGCGGCTGCGTAATGCCGCGTAACGGCCGCCGAATGCAAGTCGGCGACCGTTACGATGTCCGACGGTCCCCGTACGCGAAAGCGTGCGGGGATTTTTATTGCGTTGCGCAAATCGCGCGGCGGTGATGTCGTGCCGCGCGGATGCGGCATGACGTGGTGCGCATCCGGGGCTGCCGGCCGCGCGTGCGGATGGCCAGATCGCTGCGTGCTGGTCGCGCAGCCTTGCAACGCTGCGCGTCGCGCGGGTCTCGCGTCATGAACGCGGCGATCATTCCCGTCGAGTCGCCGGCCAGATGGCTGCCGCGTGCGCCTCGATCGAACGGCATCTGGGTGCGACGCTGCAGGCGATGCATCTGTTCGGCCAGGCGCTCGACGGTGGCCCGAAACCGCGCAGCGACATTGAACTGCTGATGACGATTGCCGCCCCGCCGGGCGAAGGGGCGCGGTGCGGGTTGATACTCGAGTTGCTCGATGTGTCGGCGTTGCCGCGGAGCACGGCGCAGATGCGCGCGCTGGAAGTGACGATCGTCGTGCGCGGCGACGTGGTGCCGTGGCGTCATCCGGCCCGACGCGCGCTCCAGTTCGGCGAGTGGCTGCGCCGCGAGCTACGCGCGGGTATCGTCGAGCCGCCATGCATCGATCACGATCTGGCGATCCTGTTGACGAAGATGCGCCAGTACGACGTTGCGCTGCTCGGGCCGCGTGGTTCGAGCCGGTGCCGCGCATGACTTCGTCGCCGCGCTCCTCGCTACGGTCGCGCTGCGGCATGCCGAGCCGGACTGGCGCGGCGACGAATGCCACTTAGTGCTTGCGCTCGCACGCATCTGGTACAGCGTCGCGAGCGGCAGGATCGCGCCGAAGGACGTCGCCGCTGCGTAGGTACTGGCGCGCTTGCCCGACGCGTACCGCCCCGTCCTGTCGGCCGCGTGCACCGTCTATCTGCACGGTGACGGCGCCGATGCGCCGCCGTCATGCGAACCGGTCGCCGCATCCGTGCGCTACGCGCGACGGATCGTCGAAGCGATGCTGTCGACGTAGCGGTGTGTGAACGGCCGCGGCCTGCGATTGCGTCGTGGCGCGATGCAATCCGTCGAAGGAAGCGGTCATTGCGCGGGCCGCACGACCGCCACGAACCTGCCAGCGCGCCCGCGAACGACGGCGCGGCGCCCGTTGGCTTCGTCAGCCCGCCGTGCCTGCGTACGCGGCCTTCAGCGCGGCGACGTCGAACTTCGTCATCTGCATCATGGCCGCGGCCACACGCGCCGCCTTGACCTCGTCGCGGTCGGTCATCATCGGGATCAGTGCATCGGGCACGATCTGCCACGACACGCCGAAGCGGTCCCGCAGCCAGCCGCAGCCGTCGGCCGTGCCGCCGTTCTCGAGCAGCGCGCTCCAGTAACGGTCGAGTTCGGCCTGGTCGGCGCAACTGACCATCAGCGAGATCGCATGGTTGAACGTCTCGGTGCGCGGGTGGCTCATCGCGGTGAACGGCTGCCCGAACAGTTCGAACTCGACCATCCGGGTGCCGCTGGTGCCCGGCACCGCCGTGACGCGCACGACGCGCGAGTTCGGGAAAATGTCCGTGTAGAAGGCCGCGGCTTCTTCGGCTTCCGTCGCGTACCAGAGGAACGGCGTGATCTTCTGAATCGTCATGGAGCGTCTCCTGTCTGCTTTCGGTGAGGGGCGGCCAATCTGTATGCCGCCATCGATACGACGAATCAAGCTCGTCGAAATCGACATGTCGAAGCATACGTGCTTCGTATCGGGGAATCCGGGGGATTGGAGGATCGGGGAACCGGCGCATCCGAGTCGACAGCGCGAGGCGTCCGGCAGGTGCTCAAAGGGGCTTCCCGCGCGCGACAGGGCCCCAGGCGCCGCTCGCGGCGGGTTGCCGTACCCAAGGCCCGGCCGCGGCCGTAGCCCGCCACGGCGCCGCTGGCAACGGACGAAAAAAAACCAGCCAGGGCCGAAGCCGATGACTGGTTTTGCAGTTCGGCGGCATGGCGTCGAAGACGCCATGCACACCGGAAACGTACTTCTTAGAACTTGTGACGAATGCCGAGTGCGACGAGTTCGGCCGAGCTCTTGCCGGCGAAGCCGTACGAAGCGATCGACGCTTGCGCGCTTTGCTGCACGCCGTCGACGAGCTGCGTACCGCTCGCGTGCTGGTATGCGCCAACCAGGTAGATGTCCGTGCGCTTCGACAGCGAGTAGTCCGCGCCGACACCGACTTGGTGGTACTTCGCGGTCGTGTCGCCGCTCGCCTTCGTGTACGAGTAGCCGAGGCCCAGCAGCAGCGGCGGCGTGACCTGGTACGTCACGAACGCGCGGCCCGTGTTGTACTTTTCGGTCGAACCGAAGCCCGAGAACGCGTCCGGCTTGTACTGTGCGTTGCTGTAGCCGAGGCCGAACGTCACCGGGCCCAGTGCGTACTGACCTGCGACTTGCGCGATGGCGATCGACTTCGCCGTTGCGTAACCCGAGTTGATCGGGCCGTCGAAGATCGCGTCGGACGTCGTCGAGCCCCAGCCTGCGCGGCCGACAGCCGTCGTCGGCGACGGGTTGGCTGCGTAGAAGTAGCCTGCTGCAACGCCGACCGGGCCGTTGTTGTAGGCAGCCGCGACCGACCACGTCTGGCCCGAACCCGTCTTGCCTGCAACGCCGCCGAGGGCGTACATGCCTTCGACCTGGAAGCCTGCCCAGACCGGCGACGTGTACTTGATTGCGTTGCTGACGCGCAGCGAGTTGTCGTTGTTGTCGACGTCGCCCGGCGTTGCCATCACGCTACCGAAGTAGTTGTCAGCCGTCACTGCCTGGACCAGGTCGACCAGCGGGTCGTACTGGCGGCCGAGCGTCAGCGTACCGTACTGGTCGCTCTGGAGGCCGACGAATGCCTGACGACCGAACATGCGACCGCCCTGGTTCAGGTGGCCCGTGCCCGGATCAAAGCCGTTTTCCAACTGGAAGATCGCCTTCAGGCCGCCGCCGAGGTCTTCAGCACCTTTCAGGCCCCAACGGCTGCCTTGCAGGTTGCCCGACAGCATTTGCCACGAGTTATTGGCTTGACCGTCGTTGCCGTGAACCCATGCGATCGACGTGTCGATCACGCCATACAGCGTCACGCTCGACTGAGCATGAGCAGCGCCAGCGGCGCCCAGCAGGGCGAGCGAGAGGGTCGAGAGAGCGAGTTTCTTCATCGTTGAGTATCTCCACGCAAATGATTCGTCATTCGTTATTTGTTGCGGATTGGAGAATAGCTCAGTGCTATCCAGGCAAGAAAGCTTAAAAAATAAAGTGTCTCGAAAAGGTAACAGCGAGGAAAAGTCTATATATATCAAGCACATCAAGGACTGTTCCTCTTTTTGAAATAGTTGACAATTGGTGCAGCTCGATTGTTGCAGTGGTCGATGCACTCGGCAACGGAAGGGCGGATTTCGCGGGTTGGCGCACGGAAATCGACGTGAGCAAACGTTTGCCGTTGCAGCGTGCAATCCGGGCCGATGCAAAGAGCGCATCAACGGCCACGAACGCGCGGCGGGGCCGGGTGGTTGCGAGAAGGAACGCGGTCGCGTAGGGAGCGTGGATGCAGCGCGCGGCGGCGCGCGCGATGCGCGGCCGCATGCGAGGCAATGGGCGGGAATCAGTCGTCGCGTGTGCGATCGACGGTGGGATCCATCGGCGCGGACACGGCAGCAGCATTGCGGGCGCGGCGATGCGCATCGCCGCGCGCGGCCGCGAATTCCGCACCGAGCAGCAGCACGGCCGCCGAGAAGTACAGCCACATCAGCAGGACCGCGAACGATCCGGCCGCACCGAACGCACTGGCCGTACCGGCACGCGCGAGATACAGCGCGAACAGCTTCTTGCCGCCGGAGAACAGGATCGCGGAGACGATCCCGCCGATCACCGCGTCGTGCCATGCGACGCGCGCGTCGGGCAGGAACTTCATCAGCACGGCGAACGCGGCCGCGAGCACCGCGATGCCAACGACGAACTGCAGCACGTTGGTGATCGCGACGTACGGAGAATCGCCGAGCAGCCACGTGCCGATGAACGTGATCGCGGTATCGAGCACGAGCGACACGATCAGCAGGAAGGCGACGCCGAGCACGAGCCCGAACGAGATGAGCCGCACCCGCACGAGCCCGAGCATGCTCGACCAGCGGTTTTCCGTGCTCGGCCAGATCACGCTCAGCGCCGTGTTCAGCGATGCGAAGGTCGCCGATGCGCCGATCGCGAGCGCGGCGAACGAGATCAGCGTCGCGATGCCGCCGCGCTCGCCCGCGCGATGCGCGTTCTGCACGATCGTCTGGATGCTGGCCGCCGCATCGTCGCCGATCAGCTGGTGGGCCTGTTCGAACACCTGGCCGCGCGCGGCTTCGTCGCCGTAGAACCAGCCGGCCACGGCGATCACCATCACGAGTGTCGGCGCGAGCGAGAACGCCGAAAAGAACGCGATGCTCGCGGCCATCGCCGAGCAGCGGTGAGAGGAGAAACGCTGGAATGCATTGAGCGCCCAGTTGGCCTGCTGTTGCGCGAGGCGGGTGGCTTCGGAAGTGATCTGTCGTTTCATGACGGTTCGGTTGCGCGCTGATCGCCGGACATCGGTGGATCAGACAAATCGGTATTGATCCGAGGATTGCATCATAGTTGCGCTCAATGTCTATAATCCTTTCAGTTTCTCCTTACCCCACAAAGACGCCGAGACCATCATGCTACAAATGTCACGGCGCCAGTTCCTGAAGGTGACGGCCACGTCGCTTGCCGGATCGAGTCTTGCCCTGCTGGGCTTTTCTCCGACGGAAGCGCTTGCCGAAGTCCGACAGTACAAGCTGGCGCGCACCGTCGAAACCCGCAACACCTGTCCTTACTGTTCAGTGGGTTGCGGCATCCTGATGTACAGCCTCGGTGACGGCGCGAAGAACGCGCAGCCGAGCATCATCCATATCGAAGGCGATCCCGACCATCCCGTCAACCGCGGCACGCTGTGCCCGAAGGGCGCGAGCCTGATCGATTTTATCCACAGCCCGAGCCGCCTGACGCACCCCGAGTATCGTGCGCCCGGCTCGGACAAGTGGGAACCCATCTCGTGGAACGATGCGCTCGACCGGATCGCGAAGCTGATGAAGGCCGACCGCGACGCGAACTTCGTCGAGACGGCGGAAGACGGCTCGAAGGTCAACCGCTGGCTCACGACCGGCATGCTGGCCGCGTCGGCGAGCAGCAACGAGGTCGGTTACCTGACGCACAAGACTGCCCGCAGTCTGGGGATGCTCGCATTCGACAATCAGGCGCGTGTCTGACATGGCCCGACGGTGGCAGGTCTTGCCCCGACGTTTGGCCGTGGAGCGATGACGAACCATTGGGTCGACATCAAGAACGCGGACGTGATTCTCGTGATGGGCGGCAATGCAGCCGAAGCCCATCCGTGCGGTTTCAAGTGGGTGACGGAGGCGAAGGCGCACCGCAAGGCGCGGCTGATCGTCGTCGACCCGCGCTTTACGCGTACGGCCTCGGTGGCCGACTACTACGCGCCGATCCGCACCGGTACCGACATCGTCTTCCTGGGCGGCGTCATCAACTATCTGCTGACGAACGACAAGATCCAGCATGAGTACGTGAAGAACTACACGGACTTCTCGTTCATCGTGCGCGAGGATTTCGCGTTCAACGACGGCATCTATTCCGGCTATGACGCCGAGAAGCACGCGTACCCCGACAAATCGAGCTGGGACTACGAGCGCGGCGACGACGGCTTCGTGAAGGTCGACCCGACGCTGCAGCATCCGCGCTGCGTGTACAACCTGATGAAGCAGCACTACGCGCGCTATACGCCGGACATGGTCCAGCAAACGTGCGGCACGCCGAAGGAGAAGTTCCTGAAGGTGTGCGAGATGCTCGCGACGACGGCCGTTCCCGGCCGTGCCGGCACGGTGCTGTACGCGCTCGGCTGGACCCACCACTCGATCGGTGCGCAGATGATCCGCACCGGCGCGATGGTGCAGCTGCTGCTCGGCAACATCGGCATCGCGGGTGGCGGGATGAACGCGCTGCGCGGCCACTCGAACATCCAGGGGCTGACCGACCTCGGGCTGATGTCGAACCTGCTGCCGGGCTACATGACGCTGCCGATGCAGTCCGAGCAGGATTTCGACGGCTACATCAAGAAGCGCGTGCAGTTGCCGCTGCGGCCGAACCAGTTGAGCTACTGGAAGAACTACAAGGCGTTCCACGTCAGCTTCATGAAGTCGTGGTGGGGCGACGCGGCGACCGCCGAGAACAACTGGGGCTACGACTACCTGCCGAAGCTGGACAAGCAGTACGACCTGCTGCAGGTGCTCGAGTTGATGAGTGCCGGCAAGATGAACGGCTACATCTGCCAGGGCTTCAACCCGCTCGCGGCGGCGCCGTCGAAGGTGAAGACGGCCGCCGGGCTCGCGAAGCTGAAGTGGCTCGTGATCATGGATCCGCTCGCGACCGAGACGTCCGAGTTCTGGAAGCATCACGGCGACTACAACGACGTCGATGCGTCGAAGATCCAGACCGAGGTGTTTCGTCTGCCCACCACGTGCTTCGCGGAGGAAAACGGCTCGCTCGTGAGTTCGAGCCGCGTGCTGCAATGGCACTGGAAGGGCGCGGAGCCGCCGGGCGAGGCGAAGAGCGATCTCGATATCATGTCGGGGCTGTTCCTGCGCATGCGCAAGATGTACCAGACGGACGGCGGCAAGTATCCGGACCCGATCGTCAACCTGACCTGGCCGTACGCGAACCCGGAAAGCCCGACGCCCGAAGAGCTCGCGATGGAGTTCAACGGGCGTGCGCTCGCCGATCTGCCGGATCCGAAGGATCCGACCAAGACGCTCGTGAAGAAGGGCGAGCAACTCGCCGCGTTCGCGCAACTGAAGGACGACGGCACGACCGCGAGCGGCTGCTGGATCTTCTGCGGTGCCTGGACGCAGGCCGGCAACCAGATGGGGCGGCGCGACAACTCGGATCCGACTGGCATCGGCCAGACGCTGAACTGGGCGTGGGCGTGGCCCGCGAACCGGCGGATCCTGTACAACCGCGCATCGTGCGACGTGAGCGGCAAGCCGTTCGACCCGACCCGCAAGCTGATCGGCTGGAACGGCAGCGCGTGGAAGGGCACCGACGTGCCGGACTTCAAGGCGGATGAACCACCTGAAGACGGGATGGGGCCGTTCATCATGAACCCGGAAGGCGTCGCGCGCTTCTTCGCCCGCGCGGGGATGAACGAAGGTCCGTTCCCCGAGCACTACGAGCCGTTCGAGACGCCGCTCGCCGCGAACCCGCTGCACCCGAACAACCCGCAGGCGCTGAACAATCCGGCCGCCCGCGTGTTCCCGGGCGACCGCGCGTCGTTCGGCAAGGTGTCCGAGTTCCCGCACGTCGCGACGACGTACCGGCTGACCGAGCATTTCCACTACTGGACCAAGCACGCGCGGCTGAACTCGATCATCCAGCCCGAGCAATTCGTCGAGATCGGCGAAGACCTCGCGAAGGAAGTCGGCGTCGCGCACGGCGATCGCGTGAAGGTGTCGTCCAAGCGCGGCTACATCATCGCGGTCGCGCTCGTCACGAAGCGGATCAAGCCGCTGATGATCGAGGGCAAGAAGGTCCAGACGGTCGGCGTCCCGTTGCACTGGGGCTTCAAGGGTCTGACGAAGCCCGGCTATCTCGCCAATACCCTGACTCCGTCCGTAGGCGACGGCAACTCGTACACACCGGAATTCAAGTCGTTCCTGGTGAAGGTCGAAAAGGCGTAAGGGGAAAGAGATGGCACTGCAATCGCTGGATATCAAGCGCGTCTCGGCCACCACGACGCCGCCGGCCACGGCGCGCGAACCGGTGACCGGGAGCGTCGCGAAGCTGATCGACGTATCGAAGTGCATCGGCTGCAAGGCGTGCCAGACGGCATGCATGGAGTGGAACGACCTGCGCGATGAAGTCGGCACCAACGTCGGCGTGTACGACAACCCGGCCGACCTGACCGAGCACTCGTGGACGGTGATGCGGTTCTCCGAATACGAGAACCCGGCCGGCGACCTCGAATGGCTGATCCGCAAGGACGGCTGCATGCACTGCGAGGATCCGGGCTGCCTGAAGGCATGCCCGTCGCCGGGCGCGATTGTGCAGTACAACAACGGGATCGTCGATTTCCACGAGGAGAACTGCATCGGTTGCGGCTATTGCGTGACCGGCTGCCCGTTCAATGTTCCGAGGATTTCGAAGAAGGATCATCGCGCGTACAAGTGCACGCTCTGTTCCGACCGCGTCGCGGTCGGCCAGGAACCGGCCTGCGTGAAGACCTGCCCGACCGGCGCGATCGTGTTCGGCACCAAGGAGGACATGAAGCAGCATGCGGCCGAGCGGATAGAGGACCTGAAGGAGCGCGGCTTCGAGCATGCGGGGCTGTACGACCCGCAGGGCGTCGGCGGCACGCACGTGATGTACGTGCTGCACCACGCGGATAAACCCTCGCTGTACCACGGGCTGCCCGACAATCCGTCGATCAGCCCGATGGTGAAGCTGTGGAAGGGGATCGCGAAGCCGCTCGCGGTCGCCGGCATCGCGCTGACCGCGCTCGCCGGGTTCTTCCACTACATCCGGGTCGGGCCGAACGAGGTCAGCGACGAGGACGAGGCCGCCGCCCGCGACGAGGCGCGACGCATCAAGGAGGACGCAAAATGAAGCACGACGACCCCAACCTGATCGTCCGCTACACGGCGAACGAGCGCACGAATCACTGGATCACCGCGATCACCTTCGTGCTGCTCGCGCTGTCCGGGCTCGCGCTGTTCCATCCGTCGATGTTCTGGCTCACCGCGCTGTTCGGCGGCGGCCAGTGGACGCGGATCCTGCATCCGTTCGTCGGCCTCGTGATGTTCGTGTCGTTCGCGATTCTCGTGGCGCGCTTCTGGCACCACAACGTGCTCGACGCGGACGATCGGCAATGGCTGAGGCAGATCGACGACGTGGTGACCAACCGGGAAGACAGGCTGCCGCCCGTCGGGCGCTATAACGCCGGACAGAAGCTGCTATTCTTCACGTTGGTGGCGTGCCTGCTGCTGCTCCTGCTGTCGGGGATCGTGATCTGGCGGCGCTACTTCTCGTTCTACTTTCCGATCGGGGTGATCCGCGCGGCCGCTGTCGTGCATGCCGTGGCGGCCTTCGTGCTGATCGTGAGCATCATCGTGCACATTTACGCGGCGTTGTGGGTGAAGGGTTCGATCGGCGCGATGGTGCGCGGCACCGTCACGCTGGGCTGGGCCCGCAAGCATCACCCGAAGTGGTTCCGTGAAAGCGTGAAATAACGCACCGGAGCGGAACGGTTCGCCGATTGCGGCGTACCGTTTCGCCACCCGCCGGAATCGCCAGAAGCGCCGATTCGTCGGCGCTTGTTTATTTGGAAGACATATTTGTGACACAACGCATTCTCGAACCGACCGAGATCTCGGCGCTCGATCATTCGGCCATTCCGCGCTTTCGCCTGCCGGAGCGCGCCACCGTGTTTTCGGCGCGCGCCGCGCGGCTGCGCAAGCTCGCCGACCTGAATCCGATCAGCGGCTACCTGCGGCTGATGGCCACGGTCGCCGATGCGCAGCATGCGACGCTCCAGACGCTGGAGTTGCCGCTGCCGTCGACGGAAGCGATCGCTCGTGCGCAGCAGCATTCTATGCCGCTCGTGCCGGCGCTCGGCGGCGAGCGCGATCCGCGCTGGCGCGCGGTGCTGTATGAACTGCTCGACCGCGTCGAAGGCGCCGGGCTCGTCAACCCGCAGCTCGCGAAGCTGCTCGATCGGCTGCGTCTGATGGCGCCCGCCGAACTCGATGCGCAGGCCGAGGCGATCCTCGCGCTGCGCTTCGCCGAGGTCGACCCGGCCACCGCGCCGTTCCTGATGGCCGCTCTGCAGGTCGTCTGGACCGATCTCGCGAGCCGCATCACGCCGGCCGACATCCCGTATCTCGACCAGCCGGGGCTGTGCCCCGTGTGCGGCACGCATCCGGTCGCGAGCGTCGTGCGCGTCGGCGGCCAGTTCCAGGGCTACCGTTTCCTGCAGTGCGGGCTGTGCACGACCGAGTGGCACATGGTGCGTACGAAATGTTCGCACTGCGACTCGACCAAGGGCATCGCTTACCACGGAATCGAGGGCGGCAGTGAAGCCGTCAAGGCCGAGTCGTGCGACGAATGCAAGACTTACCGCAAGATCGGCTACCAGGACAAGGACTACGAGTTCGAGCCGCTCGCGGACGATCTCGCGAGCCTCACGCTCGACCTTCTGATGAACGAAGCCGGCTACCAGCGCAGTTCGCCGAACCCGCTGCTGTGGCCGGACATGTCGCGCGAAGCGGATTGACGGCAGGCAGCCGGGGCGGGCGCGCGTGCACCGGCGCCGGCCGCCAGCCCCGCATGGAAATGGAGCCACCTCTACGTGAGCGAACCGGGTTTGAATGAACTGAATGCCGTCCTCGCGCGCGTACCGTCGGTCGAGCGCGTGCTGTCGTCGGCGCCGCTGCAGCCGCTGCTCGCCGACTATGGCCGCACGCGCGTGCTGAACGCGGTGCGCGCCGAACTCGAACGCTGGCGTACCGCCGCGCAGCAGGATCCGGCGACGGCCGAGCCGCTCGACGAGCCGCGTATCGCGGCGGCCGTCGCCCGCACGCTGGCCGCAAAGAGCGCGGGCACGGTGCGCGCGGTGTTCAACCTGACGGGCACCGTGCTGCACACCAATCTCGGGCGCGCCCTGTTGCCCGACGACGCGGTACGCGCGGTGGTCGACGCGCTCACCCAGCCCGTGAACCTCGAATTCGATCTCGCCACCGGCCGCCGCGGCGACCGCGACGACCTGATCGACGATCTGTTGTGCGAACTGACCGGCGCGCAAGCCGCGACCGTCGTCAACAACAATGCCGCGGCCGTGCTGCTCACGCTGTCGGCGCTGGCAACGAAGAAGGAAGTCGTCGTGTCGCGCGGCGAGCTGGTCGAGATCGGCGGCGCATTCCGCATTCCGGACATCATGAGCCGAGCGGGGGCGAAGCTGCATGAGGTCGGCACGACCAACCGGACCCATCTGCGCGACTATGCGGATGCAATCGGCCCGCGCACGGCGATGCTGATGAAGGTGCACTGCAGCAATTACGCGATCAGCGGCTTCACGAAGGAAGTGACGCTGGCCGAACTCGTGCCGCTTGCGCGCGAGCGCGGGCTGCCGGTGGCGGTCGATCTCGGCAGCGGCACGCTCGCCGATCTGTCGCAATGGGGCCTGCCGCACGAGACGACCGTGCAGGAAACCATCGCGGCCGGCGCGGACCTCGTCACGTTCAGCGGCGACAAGCTGCTCGGCGGGCCGCAGGCCGGCCTGATCGTCGGCGATCGCGCACTCGTCGCGAAGATCAAGAAACACCCGCTCAAGCGCGCGCTGCGCGTCGGCAAGCTGACGCTCGCCGCGCTCGAACCCGTGCTGCGGCTCTACCAGGCGCCGGAATTCCTGTGCGAGCGGCTCACGACGCTGCGGCTGCTGACGCGGCCGCAACGTGACATCACCGAGGCCGCCGAACGCGTGCGTCCGGCGTTGCAGGCCGCGCTCGGCAGCGGCTTCGACGTACGCGTCGAGCCGATGTTCAGCCAGATCGGCAGCGGTGCGCTGCCGCTCGATCAGCTGCCGAGCGCCGGGCTCGTCGTGCGCACGCCGGACGGCAAGCGCAGCGGGCGTGCGCTCGCGCAGCTCGAGCAGCGGTTGCGCGAATGGCCGCGTCCGGTGATTGGCCGCGTGGCCGACAATGCGCTGCGGCTCGACCTGCGCTGCCTCGAAGCGGCCGACGAAGCGACATTCGTCGCGCAATGCGTGCGGATCGCAGGGCCCGCTGCATGATCGTCGGGACTGCAGGACATATCGATCACGGCAAGACGACGCTCGTACGGGCGCTGACGGGCGTCGATACCGACCGCTTGAAGGAAGAGAAGGCACGCGGCATCTCGATCGAACTCGGCTATGCGTATACGCCGCTCGAGAACGGCGACGTGCTCGGCCTGATCGACGTGCCCGGCCACGAGAAGCTGGTTCATACGATGGCGGCCGGCGCGTGCGGAATCGACTTCGCGCTGCTCGTGATCGCCGCCGACGACGGCGTGATGCCGCAGACCCGCGAGCATCTCGCGATCCTGCAACTGCTCGGCGTGACGCATGGCGCGGTCGCGCTGACGAAGTGCGATCGGGTCGACGCCGCACGCCTGTCGGCGGTGCGCGACGAGATCGCCGCGTGGCTGCACGGCTCGACGCTCGATGGCGCGCCGATCTTCGAAACCTGCGCGACGCGCGACGACGATCCGGGCGTCGCCGCATTGAAGCGTTTCCTCGCCGATGCGGCGCTCGCGTGGCGCGCGCGCCGCGACGACGGCCTGTTCCGGCTCGCGGTCGATCGCGTGTTTACGCTCGCCGGGCAGGGCACCGTCGTGACGGGCACTGCGTTCGCGGGGCGCGTGGCGACCGGCGACACGCTCGCGGTCGTGCGCACCGGCGCGGCGGCGCGCGTGCGCAGCATTCATGCGCAGAACCGGCCGGTCGACGCGGGCCGCGCGGGCGAGCGCTGCGCGTTGAACCTGGCCGGCGTCGACAAGGCGGACGTCGAACGCGGCGATACCGTCGCGGATGCGCGGCTCGTCGCGACGTCGCCGCGGCTTGACGTTGAACTGACGCTGCTGGCCGACGCGGGGCTCACGCTGACGCACTGGGCGCCGCTGCACGTGCATCTCGGCACGCTGCATCGCGTCGCGCACGTCGCGCTGCTCGACGGCGATACGCTGGCGGCCGGCCAGAAGATGCGTGTGCAACTGGTGTTCGACGAACCCGTGTTCGCGCTGCCGGGTGATCGCTTCATCGTTCGCAATCCGCAAGCGACGCGCACCGTCGGCGGCGGCCGTGTGCTCGACCCATTCGGTCCCGCGCGCAAGCGCCGCACGCCCGAGCGTCGCGCATGGCTCGACGCACTGGCGTCGTGGCTCGACGAAGGACGGCTCGATGCGCTGCTCGCGCAGGCGCCGCTCGGTATCGCCCGAACGATGCTCACGCACTTGAGCGGGTTTGCGCCCGACGTGCTCGCGTTGCCGGACGATGCGCTCGCGATTGGCCAGCGCGACGCCGCGTCGAACGAAGGCACGGTGATGGCGCGGGCGCACTGGCTGGCGCTGCAGTCGCGCACGATCGACACGCTGCGCGCGTATCACGAGCGCGTGCCGGACGAGCAGGGGCTCGACGCGGCACGCCTGCGGCGGATGGTGGCGCCGCTCGTTGGCGATGCGCTGTGGCGCGCGCTGGTCGATGCGCTGGTGGACGGCGGGGAGGTGGCGCGTAGCGGGCCCTGGCTGCATCTGCCGTCGCATTCGGTGAGTTTCGATGCGCGCGAGGAAGCGCTGGCGCGGCAACTGCTGCCGCTGATCCACGCCGGGCGCTTCGATCCGCCGTGGGTCCGCGATCTGGCGCGCGATACGGGGGGAGCGGAGGAGGCCGTGCGGTCGCTGCTGCGCAAGCTCGCGCGGCGCGGCGACGTGCATCAGGTCGTGCGTGACCTGTTCTATCACGCGGATGTCGTGCGCGAGCTGGCCGGGCTGGTTGCGGATCTCGCGCCGACGCGCGGCGGCGGGCTCGATGCAGCGACGTTTCGCGACGCGACGGGGCTTGGCCGCAAGCGTGCGATCCAGATTCTCGAGTTCTTCGATCGGGTTGGGTATACTCGCTTCCACCGCGATCTCCACTTCCTGCGGCCTGACAGCGGTTGGGCGAGTATTCAGGCGTAGGCGCTCGGCGTTCTTCTCGTTCTTTTGGTTCTTCTCTCGTCGGAAGGCATTCGTATCCGGTGGTACGGCTGGACTTCAAATCCAGTTGGGGGTGTCAGACACTCCCGGGTCGGTTCGACTCCGGCTGCCTTCCGCCATTTCGCACTTCCACCGCTTTCCGATCGTCGGGTATTGCGACCTCCATGATTGATGTCGGCAGATGCCCTGTCTCCGACGCACGGGCGGCGGCGAATGCCGGACAAGCGGGCTACCCCTCCTCTTGGTGAGCCCGTTTGACGAGCCTGATCACCGTCGAGACGAGTACGATCAACAGCACGAAAGCAAGGACCAAATAGCTCGGCGCATCCCGGATCACGGCCGCGATTGCGTGGTCGGCGACCGCGGACGCGGTTACAACGTTCAGGCCATAGACGATGAACCATCCGTTCAGCATCGCCAGGGCGATGGTGACCGTCAGCAATACGAAGCGAGCGTGATCGACAGGCGGCCCGGCGGCGCGGTGCCCGTGCCGCCGGACTCGATCGTGTTTTTGATCGTCGTGAATGAACGAGCGATGACGCAAGGCTCAGCTGTTCGGAACGCTGTTGCCGGAACGCACGTCGACGTCCGTCAGGCCGCCCCCGAGCGCCTTGTAGAGCGCGACCGCGTTGCCCAGTTCGGCGTTGCGCAGATCCAGCAAGGCCTGACGCGCGGCATACAGCTGCCGCTGCGAGTCGAGCAGTTCCAGCCGATCCTCGATGCCGGCGCGATAGCGCAGGTTCACGAGATCGGTGCGGCGCTCGGCGCTCTTGACGACCCGGCTTTGCGCGTCGATCTGGCGGCTGAAGGTCTCGCGCCCGGCGAGGCCGTCGGCCACTTCGCGGAACGCGGTCTGGATCGCGCGTTCGTACTCGACGACCGCGCTGGACTTGCGCACTTCCGCGAGATTCAGTTCGGAACGCAGCCGGCCGCCCTGGAAGATCGGCAACGTGACCTGCGGCGCGAAGCTCCACACGCGCTGGCCGCCGTCGAACAGGCTGCCCAGCCCCGGGCTGAGGAAGCCGATCGACGAGGTCAGCGACAGGCGCGGGAAGAACGCCGCGCGCGCCGCGCCGATGTCGGCGTTGGCGGCGACGAGATTCTGCTCGGCCTGCTGGATGTCCGGCCGGCGGTACAGCAATTCCGACGGCAGTCCGGCCGGCAATTGCGTCATCACCGGCTGGCGTTCCAGCGACAGCGGGTCGGGCAGGGTCTTCGGCAGGTCGGTGCCGACCAGCAACCGCAGCGCGTTGCCCGCCTGCTCGACGGCGCGCGAACGCGCTTCGAGATCGGCGCTGGCGCTCGCGACCTGGCCTTCGGCCTGCGCGATGTCGACGCCGCTCGCCTGGTCCGCGAGCTTGAGCCGGCGCGCGAGATCGAGCGACTGGCGCCAGTCGTTCAGCGTGCGTTCGGACAATGCGCGCTGTTCCTGCGCGAGGCGCTCGGCGAAATACGCGTTGGCCACGGAGCCGACGAGCGCGATCTGCACCGCGCGGCGGCCGTGATCGGTCGCGAGGTAGCGCGCGAACGCCGCATCGGACAGCGACTTCACGCGGCCGAACAGGTCGATCTCGAACGCGCTGACGCCGACGTTCACGCCGTACTGGTTCTGCGTGTTTTCGAGCAACGGCGGGTTCGATTGCGAGTCGGCCGCCGTGCGCTGGCGCGTGAAGCTCGCGCCGGCGCCGATCGACGGCAGGCGCGCGGAACGCTGGATGCCGTACTGCGCTTCGGCAGCCTGGACGTTCAGCGCGGCCAGGCGCAGGTCGCGGTTGTTGTCGAGCGCGAGCTCGATCAGGCGCTGCAGGCGACGGTCGCCGAACATCGTGCGCCAGCCGAGATCGGCCGCGTTCGCGTGCTGGTCGGCCGCGGCAGCGGTCGTATAGGCGGTCGGCACCGGCATCCCGGGCTTGACCAGCTTCGGCGCCATCGAGCACGCCGACAGCGCGAGGGCGGCGGAAACCGCGGCGGAAAGAATAAGCAATCGCATGGCATCAACCTTCATGTTCGTGGGTCACGGCGGCGGGCTTCTTGCGGGGTGCCAGCCATGCCGAGATGCGTTCCTGGATGCTCATCACGAACACAAAGAAAACCGGGACGAAGAAAATGGCCAGCACGGTGGCGGTGATCATGCCGCCCAGCACGCCGGTGCCGATCGCGTGTTGCGTCTCGGAGCTGGCGCCGGAGGCGATGACGAGCGGCACCACGCCGAGCCCGAACGCGAGCGACGTCATCAGGATCGGGCGCAGGCGCAGCTTCGACGACTGCACGGCAGCCTCGATCAGCCCCTTGCCTTCCTCGCGCAACTGCTTCGCGAATTCCACGATCAGGATCGCGTTCTTCGCCGACAGGCCGATCACGGTGATCATCCCGACCTTGAAGAACACGTCGTTCGGCAGCCCGCGGAGCATCACGGCGCCGAGTGCGCCGATCAGGCCGAGCGGCACCACCAGCATCACCGACAGCGGAATCGCCCAACTCTCGTAGAGCGCCGCGAGCACGAGGAACACGACGACCATCGACAGCGCCATCAGCATCGGCGCCTGCGATGCCGACTCGCGCTCCTGCAGCGACTGGCCGGTCCAGGCGACCGAGAAGCCCGGCGGCAACTGCGCGGCCAGACGCTCCATCTCGGCCATCGCCGCGCCGCTGGAGTAGCCGGGCGCCGAGCCGCCGGAGATGCGCGCGGACGGGTAACCCTGGAAGCGCACCATCTGGAGCGGGGCTTCCGACCAGACCGGCCGCACCACTTCGGACAGCGGCACCATGCCGCCGGTCGCGTTGCGCACGTAGAGCTTCATCACGTTTTCGATCTGCATGCGTGCCGGCGCATCGGCCTGGATGATCACCTGCTGCATGCGGCCCGCGTTGGGGAAGTCGTTCACGTAGGTCGAACCCATCGCGGCCGACAGCGTGTCGCTGATGGTCGTGAACGACACGCCGAGCGCTTCGGCCTTCTCGCGGTCGATGTCCAGCTTCACGCTCGTACCGGTCGGCAGGCTGTCCGGATAGACGCCGGTCACCACCTTGCTTTGCGCGGCCAGTTCGAGCAGCCGGGTTTCAGCCGCCTTGAGCGCCGCGTAGCCCTGGTTGGCGCGATCCTGCAGGCGCATCGTGAAGCCCGAGCTGGTGCCCAGCCCGTCGATCGCCGGCGGCAACAGGCTCATGACCGTGCCTTCGGTCACGCCGCCCATCGCTGCCTGCGCGCGCATCGCTTCGTCCAGCGTGGAGGCACCGCCGCGCTTGTTCCAGTCCTTCAGCACCGCGTAATTCAGTGCCGCATTCGAGCCGAGGCCGGAGAAGCCGTAGCCGATGATGGAGATGCTCGACTCGATGGCCGGACGTGACGCGAGATGCTTCTCGAGTGCCTTGACCACGTCGCCGGTGCGCTCGACGGTCGAATCCGCCGGGAGCAGGAAACCGGTCATGAAGTAGCCCTGGTCTTCCTCGGGCAGGAACGACGACGGCAGCATCCGGAAGCCGAACACCAGCGCGGCGGAAATCGCGACGAACAGCAGCATCACGCGCCCGGTGCGGCCGACCAGCCGGCCGACGCGCGTCTCGTACCATTGCGTGAGGCGGTCGAAACGGCGGTTGAACCAGCCGAAGAAGCCGCGCTTCTCGTGGTGCCCGTGTTCGACCGGCTTGAGCATCGTCGCGCACAGGGCCGGCGTCAGCGTCAGCGCGAGCAGGGCCGAGAACATGATCGACACGGCCATCGACAGCGTGAACTGCTGATAGATCACGCCGACCGAACCGCTCGACATCGCCATCGGCAGGAACACGGCCGTCAGCACCAACGTGATGCCGATGATCGCGCCGGTGATTTCCTTCATCGCCTTGATCGTCGCGTCCTTCGGCGACAGGCCTTCTTCCACCATCAAGCGTTCGACGTTCTCGACGACGACGATCGCATCGTCGACGATGATGCCGATCGCGAGCACCATGCCGAACATGGTCAGCACGTTGATCGAGAAACCGGTCATCAGCATGACGGTGAAGGTGCCGAGCATCGCCACCGGCGCGACGATCGCCGGGATCAGCGTGTAGCGCACGTTCTGCAGGAACAGGTACATCACCAGGAACACGAGCACCATCGCCTCGAGCAGCGTGTGCACGACCTTCTCGATCGAGATCTTCACGAACGGCGCGGTATCGAACGGGATCGAGTAGGCCATGCCGGCCGGCATCGTCCTGGCGATCATGTCCAGTTGCTCGCGCACGGCCTCCGCGGTCTTCACCGCGTTGGCGCCCGGCGCCAGCTGCACGCCCGCGAAGGTGGCGGGTTTGCCGTTCTCGCTGTTGACGAAGGTGAACGCCTGCGGGCCGAGTTCGACCCGTGCGACGTCGCCGAGCACGACCTTCGAGCCGTTCGCATTCGCGCGCAGCACGATCTTCGCGAACTGCTCCGGCGTCGTGAGCTGGCCTTGCGCGGTGAGCGGCACCGTGACGCGCTGCCCGGACAGCGCGGGCGCCGCGCCGAGGCTGCCCGGCGCGATCTGCACGTTCTGCTGGCTGACGGCCGTCGTCAGGTCGTTCATCGACAGGCCGTAGGTGATCAGCTTCTGCGGATCGACCCAGATGCGCATCGCCTGTTCGGAGCCGAACAGCTGCACCTTGCCGACGCCTTCGACACGTCGCAGATCCTCGACGACGTTGCGCGCCATGTAGTCGGCAAGCGCGTTTTCGTCGTAGCGGCCGCTCTCCGACTTGAGGCCGACGAACAACAGGAAGCCCGTGGCGGCCGACTGCACGATCACGCCGTTTTGCCGCACGACGGGGGGCAGGCGTGGTTCGACGGACTTGAGCTTGTTCTGTACCTCGACCTGCGCCATCGCCGAATCGGTGCCGGGCTTGAAGGTCGCGGTGATCTGCGCCTGACCGGAGGTATCCGCCGACGATTCGAAATACAGCAGGTTTCGCACGCCGGACAGCTCGCGCTCGACGAGGCTCAGCACGCTGTCGCTCATCGTCTGCGGCGTGGCGCCCGGGTAGGTGGCGGTAATGGTGACGGTCGGCGGCGCGACCGACGGGTAGCGCGCAACCGGCAGTTCGGGAATGGCGATCAGGCCCAGCAGGATGATGAAGAGGGCGATCACCCATGCGAAGACCGGGCGCCGGATGAAGAATTGGGACATGACTGGAGGCTCCCCGTGACTCAGTGCGCGGAAGCGGTCTTGACCGCCTCGGGCGCCTTCCATGCGGTCGCCGTCACGGTCGCGCCGTCGCTCAGGCGTTCCATGCCTTCGACGACGACCTTCTGGCCTGCCTGCAGGCCCGACTTGATGCGGTAGCTGCGGTTCGTCAGCTCGCCCACCTCGACGGCCTTCAGATGCGCCTGGCTCTTCGCGTCGAGCACCCAGACCTGTGGCTTGCCGCCTGCGCGGACGATCGCCTGTTGCGGCACGGTCAGCGCGTTGTCGTAGTGCCCACGCGGGATGCGGGCGCGCACGTACATGCCGGGCAGCAGCTCGCGCTTCGGGTTGTCGACCAGCACGCGCAGCAGCACGTCGCCGGTGCCCGGGTCGACGTTGACGCCCGAGAACAGCATGCGGCCCCTCACGTCGTAGCGCGAGTCGTCGCCGCGCAGCACGTCGACCGGCAGGCCATTGCCCGTCGCGTCCGGCTGGGCCGCGAGGGCGCCGCGCAGCGATTCGAGCGATGCGGCCGGCTGGCGCACGTCCACGTAGACCTGATCGATCTGCTGGATGCGTGCCATCGGCTGGCTGTCGCTGCTCGCGACCAGCGCGCCCTCGGTCACGAGCGCCTGGTCGATGCGGCCCGTGATCGGCGCCTCGACGGTCGCGAACTTCAGGTCGAGCTGGCGTCGTGCGAGCGTCGCGCGGGCCTGTGCGACGTCGGCGGCGGCCTGGTCGCGTTGGGACACCGAGTCGTCATAGACCTGCCGGCTGATCGCGTCGGCCTCGACCAGCGGTTTGAGCCGCGTCGTCTGCACCTTGGCCCGTTCGAGCGCGGCTTGCGCGCGTTGCAGGGCCGCCGCGGCCGTATCCATGTCGGCCTTGAACGGCGCCGGGTTGATCTGGAACAGCGGCTGGCCCGCCCGCACCTCCGTGCCCTGTTCGAACAGCCGTCGCTGCACGATGCCGCTGACCTGGGGGCGGATCTCGGCAATCCGGACCGCCGCGACGCGGCCGGGCAGGTCTTCGGTCAGATCGAGGCGCGAGGCGGCCAGCGTCATCGCCGCAACCGGGGTGGCCGCCGCGGCGGCCTGCTGTTCGGCGGGCCCGCAGCCCGCCAGCATCGCCGCCGCCAGCGCGCATACGGCGCCGTAGCAGCGTCGTTTGTGATTTTTCATGTGGACTCCTTGGGACGCAGGCGCCAATGGCCCGCATTGTCGGTTCGAGTGTCGCGGCGACGGTTTCGGCACCGCAGCCCCGTGCAACTACCAAGTTGCCGCGGGTTTCTGGTTGTGGTCAAATGACCATGTCAATTGACCAAAGGCGCGTAGTCTATCTCAAACTCGGACGTCTCGCGTTCAGAGGCGGGCGCTTTCGTGCCGCGAAATGTTCAGCGGAAACCGCGGCGCGGCGGCGAAACGGCGCGGCGCCTGCCGGTGCGTCGCACGCGGTGTCTTCAATGACGGAAGTCGTTTTGCATTTGGCGCCGGAACAGTATTTCGTTGGCGCCGTTCGGCGGGTTGAAGCGATCCGGCCTTGGTCGAGCGGGTTCCCGTTGCGGAATCGACGAATATCAGGAAATGAAAAACGTGTGGTTGCAGTCTGACGGCAACGTCGGTATCAAGGAAACGTCAATGGAAATGTCCCCGCAGTCGATGTTGTTCGAAACCGTCCCGTCGATTCTCCAGGAATGGAGCTGTGTGCGCCGCCTGGGTCAAGTCATGGCGGCCTGGACGGACCGCCGCAATGTGCTGATCGTCACGGACGCGGGGTTGCACGAGGCCGGCGTGCTGGAGCCGGCGAAAGCGTCGTTGGCAGCGGCCGGATTCCATGCGACGGTTTTTGACGAGGTCGTGGCCGACCCGCCGGAGGCCGTGGTATCGCGGTGCGTCGAGGTCGCTCGCAGTGCAGAGGTGGATGTGGTCATCGGCCTGGGCGGCGGCTCATCGATGGACATTGCGAAGCTGGCCGCGGTACTTGCCGTCTCGCAGCAATCTCTCGCAGAAATGTATGGAATTGCCAACGTTCACGGCGACCGCTTGCCATTGGTACAGATCCCGACGACGGCCGGCACCGGGTCGGAAGTCACCAATATTTCCATCGTTTCGGTAGGCGAAACGAACAAGATGGGCATCGTCGCCCGTCAGCTGTATGCCGACAGGGTGATCCTGGACGCCGAACTGACTGTTGGCCTGCCGCGCAGTCATACGGCTGCGACCGGCATCGATGCGATGGTCCACGCCATCGAGGCGTATACCAGCAAGCACAAGAAGAATGCGATTTCCGATGCGCTGGCGCGGGAAGCACTGCGTTTGCTGGCAAACAACCTGATCCCGGCTTGCGAGAACGGCGCAGATCAGCGTGCGAGGGAGGCCATGCTGCTCGGCGCCACCCTGGCGGGGCAAGCGTTCGCCAACGCGCCGGTGGCCGCGGTTCATGCACTGGCGTATCCGTTGGGCGGCCATTTCCACATCCCGCATGGTTTGTCGAACGCATTGATGCTGGCCCCCGTCCTGCGTTTCAACGCGGAAGCGGCCGCTCCGCAATATTCGGAACTGGCAGACGTCGTAGGGGCGGATGGAAACGGCGATGTCCACGCGCGCACGGTCGCATTCATCGGATTCCTGAATGACATGATCGAACGATCCGGCGCGCCGCGACGCCTGCGCGACGTGGGCGTCACGCGTTCGAGCCTGCCGACACTCGCGGCGGATGCGATGAAGCAGCAGCGCCTGCTGCAGAACAATCCGGTCGTTGTCACGGATGCCGATGCGTTGCGCCTGTATGAGCAGGCCTATTGAACCGACGCAGGTCGATCCGTCGTCGCCGTAACGTTAATGGAGAGAGTGCACCGTGAACACTGTAGAAAAGGTTGAGCATCACGAGGTCGTCATTCTGGGTGCCGGCTTCGGCGGCCTTGGAATGGCGGCCCGCATGAAAATCGCGGGTATCGACGACTTCGTCGTGCTCGAGAAACGTCCGGAGCTCGGTGGCGTCTGGCTCGACAATTCGTATCCCGGCGCGGCATGCGATACCGAGTCGCACCTGTATTGCTACAGCTTCCATCCGCACTTGCGCGTCAGCGCGATGTATGCCGGCAGAAACGAACTGCTCAATTACCTGAAATCGCTTGCAGCGCGGTTCGACCTGGCAGACCATCTGCGGTTCAATCGCGAGATTTGCCGCGCACAATGGGATGCGGCTGCACACCTCTGGCGGTTCGAGCTGGACGACGGATCGCGGTTGACCGCTCGCTTCTTCGTGCCGGCGTGGGGACAACTGAACCGGCCGATGACGCCGGCGGTGCGCGGCCTGGCGAGTTTCAAGGGCGACACCTTCCACTCCGCGCAATGGCGGCACGATGTGGACCTGAGCGGCAAGCGCGTGGCGAGCATCGGCAACGCCGCGAGCGCGGTGCAATACGTGCCGGCGATTGCGCCGAAGGTCGCGCAGCTTACGGTGTTCCAGCGCAGCGCAAACTGGATCATGCCGCGCAACCAGATCATCTTCTCGAAGGAGCAGCTCGATTCGTACGAGCAGGAGCCTCGTCTCTTCGAGGAGAGCCGGAAATCGCTGCACGCGTTCCGCGAGTCGGGATTCGAGCGCACGCGGATGGGTTCCAATGCGCAGACGGAAGGCAAGAGCCTCGCGTTGGCGCATCTTCATCGGCAGGTGTCCGACCCGATACTGCGCGAGAAGCTGACGCCGGACTACGAATACGCATGCAAGCGGATCCTGCGGTCGGACGACTACTACCCGGCGCTCATGCGTGAGAACGTCGCGCTCGAAACGGCAGGTGTGGAGGCGTTCGTCGAAGACGGTATCGTGACGCGGGACGGCCGTGTTCTGCCGTTCGACGTGGTCATATTCGGCACGGGCTTCGAGAGCCAGGCATTCCAGGGCAGCCTGCAGGTGCGCGGCACGAGCGGCACGCTGGCGCAGGCGTGGGAACACGGGCCGGAGGCCTATCTGGGCATTACGGTGCCGGGCTTTCCCAACATGTTCATGCTGTACGGGCCGAACACGAACCTGAACCACAACTCCATCGTGTCGATGCTCGAGATTCAGCAGAACTACATCATCGATGCGATCGGCGGCATGGCCGCGGCGGGTATCGACGCGGTCGACGTCGACAGGGTCGTGTTCGACGAATACAACGGCAAGCTGCAAGCGTCGATGGCCGGCTCGGCGTTTTCCGCGGGCTGCTCGAGCTGGTACAAGAACGCGCAGGGCAAGGTGATCAACAACTGGCACGGCACGGTGGACGAATACCGTGCCGCCACGCAATGGGATCAAAGCGTGTTCGGTACGCTCTGAGCGAGGGATGCGCATGACATCGATGCCGTGGTTGCCGCTGACGGAAGTGGCCGACGATGCCCGGGACGCCGTGCGGACGTTCCGCGAACTGGGCGGACGGCACTACGGCAGCTTGCCCGTGGATCAATCGCGCGCGAACTTCGAGCGTGCGTGCGAACTGAACGGCCTCGCGGGTGACGACGCGGTGACCCATGACGACATGACGGTTCCCGTAACGGGCGGCAGCATTCGGATACGACTCTATCGCCCGCGCAACGCGGCGGGTATCGGCCGCGATCCGCTCGTCGTGTTCATTCACGGCGGCGGGTGGGTGATCGGAAGCGTGGACACGCATGACGGCATTTGCCGTCATCTCGCACGGCATGGCGGGTGCCCGGTCGCGTCGGTGGAGTACCGGCGATCGCCGGAGCACCGGTGGCCGGTCCCGCTCGAGGACTGCGAACGGGCGTTGGATTATCTCGTTGCCCATGCCCCGGCGCTCGCCATCGACGCGTCCCGGGTGGTGCTGGCCGGCGACAGCGCCGGCGGCAACATGGCGACCATCATCGCGAATGCGGGATCGTCGGCGCGATCGTCGATCGTCGGACAGCTCCTTTTTTATCCGGTGACGGACCTGACCGCGTCGCTGCCGTCATATCGACGCATTCAAGGCGGATTTCCGCTGGTGGCCGAATCGATGCGCTGGTTTTGCGACCACTACGTGCCGGCCGGCACGCCGCTCGATCTTGCACGCCTGTCTCCGCTGCTGCATGCGGAGGGCCGGCGGCAGCCGCCGATGTTCATTGCAACCGTGGGGCTCGACCCGCTGTGCGACGAGGGCGTGGCCTATGCATCGTGCGCGGCGCGTGCCGGCAGTGAAGTCGAGCATCACCATTTGCCCGCGCATCATCACGGCATCGTGACCGCGGCCCGTCATATCGCGACAGCGCGCTATTTGCTGGAACGCGCCGGCGCCTTCGTTCGGCGGCTGGCCGAAAGGGGCAGTGTCGGCGCCTGACGCTTGGGTCCGCGCATTGCCGTGTGAGCAATGCGGCTTGCGACGGACCGGCAGGATATCGCTCTCGTGTCGTTCGACGCGCGCCGGCGTGCCCGAGGTGCGTCGAAGCGCGGAGCATCGCGCGATCATTCAAAACAGGACAGAGGAGATTCGGTATGGAAAAGATCTGGCTTGCTTCCTATCCGCCAGAAGTGCCGGCAGAGATCGACTGCAGCGCGTATCGATCCGTCAGCGAATTGATCGACGCAAGCTTCGACAAGTTTCGCGAAAGCCCCGCGTTCGCGTGTAACGGCACGCTGATCACGTATGGTGAACTCGACGCGATGTCGCGCTCGCTGGCCGCTTGGCTGCAATCGAGGGGGCTCGAGCGCGGTGCGCGCGTCGCGATCATGATGCCGAACGTGCTGCCTTACCCGGTGTCGATCTGTGCAGTCCTGCGCGCCGGCTACGTCGTCGTCAACGTCAATCCGCTTTATACGCCCCGCGAGCTGGAACACCAGCTGAACGATAGCGGTGCCGAGGCGATCGTCCTGCTCGACAGTTGTGCGGCGACGCTGGACGCCATCATCGCGCACACGCAGGTGAAGCATGTGCTGGTCGCCACGCAGGGTGGCCCCACCGCGACGACACAGGCCCCGGGCGCGCATACGACATTCGACGACGCGATCGCGGAGGGCCGCGGGCGCCCGTTCGTGCCGGCTCGCCTGTCACCGGACGACATCGCGTTTCTCCAATATACGGGCGGGACGACCGGCGTGTCGAAAGGGGCGACGCTGTTGCATCGGAACATCGTCGCGAATGTATTGCAGGCGGACGTCTGGCTCGAGCCCGCGCGCAGTTGGCGCCCCGACGTGAAGCAGTTCATCACGGTGGCGGCCCTTCCGATCTATCACATCTTTGCGCTCAACATCTGCTGCCTGTCGACGATGTACACGGGCGGGATGTGCGTGCTCGTTCCGAACCCGCGCGACATCGGCGGGATGATCGCGTCGCTCGCCGGATACAAGATCACCACCTTCCCGGGCGTGAACACGCTGTATAACGCGATGCTCCATCATCCCGACTTCTCGCGTCTCGATTGCTCCAATCTGCTGCTGGCCAACGGCGGCGGGATGGCCACGCAGGAAGTCGTCGCAAAGCGCTGGAGGGAAATGACCGGCGCGCCGATCATCGAAGGATACGGGCTGTCCGAGACATCGCCGTGCGTGACGGTCAACCCCGTTGCACGCGGCGAGTTCAACGGCACGATCGGCCTGCCGTTGCCGTCCACCGACATATCGATCCGGGACGACGACGGCAACGAACTGCCGCCCGGACAAGCCGGCGAGCTGTGCATCCGCGGCCCCCAGGTGATGGCGGGTTACTGGCGGCGACCGGACGAGACCGCGAAAGTGATGACCGCGGACGGCTTCTTCCGGTCGGGCGACATTGCGTCGATCTCGGCGGACGGCTTCGTGCGAATCGTCGATCGCAAGAAGGACATGATTCTCGTGTCCGGCTTCAATGTCTATCCGAACGAGATCGAAGAGGTCGTCGCCAAACACCCGGGCGTCTACGAAGTCGCGGCGATCGGCGTACCCGACGAGCACTCGGGAGAGGCCGTCAAACTGTTCGTGGTCAGGAAAGCGCCCGAACTGACGGCCGATGACTTGATGACGTTCTGCAAGGGTCAGCTGACCGGCTACAAGCGTCCGAAAAGCATCGAGTTTCGCGACAGCCTGCCGAAGAGCAACGTCGGGAAAATCCTTCGGCGCGAGTTGCGGGTGACGAACACCTGACGTCGCGGGCGGGCCGATTTCCGGAGATCGAGCTGCCGCGTGGTCAAACGATCGTGTAATGGAAAGTCCTGATTCAAATTGTTGTTCGACTGCATAGACTGGGAACCATTGAACTTGGTCAATTGACCATGTTAGGGATGACAAACCAAACCGGGATACGTATCGCCATGGCCCGCTTGCCTATTGGGGCGGATGATGCGGCGATCTTCCCGGGTTTGGCGCGTGATCGCTGGCATGCACGGGTGAGCGTCTTCGTGCCGCATGGTCAAATGACCAAGTCGCGTGATCTTGCCGTGCGGCGTGACGGATATCTTCAATAACTGGTCATCGGAGGGATCTCATGACTGAGAAACAAACAGCTGCGTGTTCGCCTGAGCACGTAGATGTACTAATCATCGGAGCGGGAATCTCGGGGATCGACGCAGCATGCCATCTCCGCATGAACCTGCCGGGACGCTCGTTCGCCATTCTGGAAGCCATGGACGGATTCGGCGGGACGTGGTGGACGCACCGTTACCCCGGCGCACGGTCCGACAGCGACCTGTACACGTACGCATTCGGATTCCGCCCGTGGCAGGGCCGCTCGATCGCGACGGCGGAGGAGATCCACAGCTATCTCGGCGAAGTCATCGACGAGTATGACCTCGGTTCGAAGATCCACTATGGGCATCGCGTTCAAACGGTGAACTGGTCGAGCGAACAAAAGCGCTGGATAGTGGAAGTGTCGCGCAACGATAGCGGCGAACGTTTCACGATGACCACCGGCTTCCTGTGGCTGGGCGCAGGGTACTACGACCATCGTCAGGGCTTTACCCCCAAGTGGAACGGGTTCGATCGTTTCAAGGGAACGGTCGTTCATCCGCAGCACTGGCCCGAAGACCTCGACTATGCCGGAAAGCGCGTGATCGTCATCGGCTCGGGCGCAACCGCCGCGACGCTGGTTCCGGCACTGGCCGGCACCGCGGCGCACGTGACGATGCTGCAACGGTCGCCGACGTTCTTCACGGCGGTGCCGTGGACCCACCAGCTGGACGCAACGCTCCGAGAACTCAGCCTTCCCGAGGAATGGCGCTCGGAGATTCTGCGACGCGCGCACCTGAAGCAGACCTTCGACCTGATCAACCTGTCCACGGCGAACCCGGACGCGGTGCGCGACTGGCTGATCAACGAGACGCGGCAACAGTTGCCGGAAGGGTTCGACGTCGACAAGCATTTCAATCCGAGCTATCGCCCGTGGCAACAGCGCGTGGCTGCCGTCCCCGACGGCGACCTCTTCGCGGCCATCCGGGACGGGAAAGCATCGGTCGTGACCGACACCATCGAAGCGTTCGACGAAAGCGGCATCACGCTGGCATCGGGCGAACACCTGGACGCGGACATCGTCGTGACGGCCACCGGCTTCGACATGAGCGCTTTCGGCCAGATCGCATTCCAGCTCGATGGCGCCCCGGTCGACATGAGCAAGCGCGTGTCGTACCGCGGCATGATGATCGAAGGTATCCCGAACATGGCGTTCGTCTACGGCTACTACCGTTCGAGCTGGACGCTGCGTGCGGATCTCGTCTGCGAATTTACGTGCCGCGTACTCGCGCATATGGACAAGGTCGGTGCGAAGACGGTGGAGCCGCGCCTGCGTGACGAAGACGCCGACATGCAGCGGCTGCCCTGGACGGACCCGAACAACTTCAATGCCGGGTACGTGATGCGCTCGCAACACCAGATGCACATGCGCGGCGATCGCATGCCTTGGCAGCACCACTTCGAGTTCGAGGAAGAGCGCAAGACCATTCCGGAGCTGAGCCCGGACGCCGAAGTCCTCGTGTATCGCTGATCCCCGCCCAACGTTCGATTACAAGGTGATGTCATGGCACTCGATTTGCATCTCGCGGGTTTTCTCGAATCCTTTGCCGGGTCCGGCGCGAAACCCTTGCCGCAGTCCACGCCGGAAGAAGCGCGCGGACTGATGCTGCATCTGGCGCGCGCCGTTCGCGCACCGGAAACCGTTGTCGACCTTCATGGCGTGGAAGACCTGACCATTCCCGGCGCGGTCGGTTCGCTGCGGGCACGGCTCTATCGGCCGAGCCAGGAGCGTCATCTGGCGACGGTCGTCTATCTCCACGGCGGCGGGTTCGTCATTGGCGATCTGGATACCCACGACAACATTTGCCGGGAGGTGGCGCGCGCCGCGAACGCGGTCGTGGTCTCGGTCGACTACCGCCTGGCGCCCGAGCACCGGTATCCGGCCGCGGCGGACGACGCGATTGCCGCGACCAGATGGGTGATCGCGAACGCGGGCGAGCTGGGCGGAAACGACGTCGTGGCGGTGGCCGGCGATAGCGCCGGCGGCAATCTGGCGGCCGTCGTGACCCAGCAACTGCATGCCGACGGCGTTTCGTTGGCCGCGCAGCTCCTGATCTATCCGGCGGTGGCGGGGGACCGTTCAGGCTTTCCGTCCTTCAAGGAAAACGGTGAAGGCTATCTGCTCGACCTCGAGACGATCGCGTGGTTCGAACGGCATTACGTTGCCGACGGGGCGAGCCCGCAGGATGCGCGGCTGGCGCCGATCCACGCGAAGGACTTCGCAGGGCTGCCGCCGGCAGTCATCCTGACCGCGGAATACGACCCGCTGCGCGACGAGGGCGAAGCATACGGCCGCCTGCTTCACGCAAGCGGGGTCAAGGTCGAGACAATCCGGTGCGATGGCATGCTGCACGGCTTCTTCGACATGGGCGCGATCTCCCCCGGCGCGCAGACGTGGATCGAGAAGGGCATCGCAAGTTTCCGGAAGTTGCTCGACGGCGCGCAGCACCGTTGATACGCCGGCGGTCGCGATCTGAATCGCGCTTATCGCCATTCCGTGGCCGCATGCGGTTCGATGGGGGATCTCCGTCGTTGCCGATGCGGCCACACAGTTCTGATGCGTGACGGAATGAGGCCGACCGCACAACGGCTCGAGGGAGCTGCGACGCGAGCGGTGGAATCGATGCATCAGGTAGTTGCTTGTGAAGCGCTCAGGCATCTATCCAGGACACAGACCCGTGAAGAACTCATTCGATTATCTTGTTGTAGGCGGCGGCTCGGCAGGCAGTGTGCTGGCCTCGCGCCTGACCGAAGACCCCGATGCGACGCTCTGCCTCTTCGAAGCCGGCGGCACCGGCAACGGATGGCCGATCAACGTGCCGGCCGCCCTGGTGCTGATGATCCCGTCCCGGCTGAACAACTGGGCGTTCGAAACCGTGCCGCAGAAAGGGCTGCAGGGGCGGCGCGGCTATCAGCCGCGCGGCAAGGCATTGGGCGGATCGTCCGCGATCAATGCGATGGTGTACACGCGCGGCCATCATGCCGACTACGACGACTGGGCCGCGCTCGGCAACGAAGGCTGGGGCTGGAACGACGTCTTTCCGTATTTCAAGCGAAGCGAGCATAACGAGCGCCTCGGCAATGACTGGCATGGGCGCGGCGGCCCGCTCTGGGTGAGCGACCTGAGGACGGACAATCCGTTTCAGGCGCGTTGGCTGGAGGCCGGACGGCAGTGCGGCCTGCCCATCACGGACGACTTCAACGGTGCGGAGCAGGAAGGCGTCGGCATCTATCAGGTGACCCAGAAGAATGGCGAACGCTGGAGTGCCGCGCGTGCCTATCTGTTTCCGCACATGAACGCGCGCGGCAATCTGACGGTGGAAACCAATGCGCAGGTCCGGCGCATCGTGTTCGACGGCAACAGGGCCGTGGGCGTCGAAGTCACCCGTGCGGGGAATGTCGAGACGGTCTGGGCGAAAAAGGAGGTGATCCTTTCCGCGGGTGCATTTCAGTCGCCGCAGTTGCTGATGCTGTCCGGTATCGGTCCGAAGGATGAACTTCAGCGTCACGGGATCGACGTCGTGGCCGATCTCCCGGGTGTGGGGCAGAACCTGCAGGACCACCCGGACTTCGTCGTCAGCTACAAGACGAACAGCCTGGATGCGCTCGGCGTATCGGTACGCGGCGGGATCAAGACACTGGCCGACATCAGGCAATACCGGAAATCGCGCAGCGGTACGCTCACTACCAATTTTGCCGAAGGCGGCGCGTTCCTGAAGACGCGTGCCGATCTCGAGCGGCCGGACGTGCAGATGCACTTTGTCGTCGGCCCTGTCAGCGATCACGGACGGAAAATGCATCTGGGACACGGCATTTCCTGTCACGTATGCGTGTTGAGGCCGAAGAGCCGCGGATCGGTGAAGCTGCGCAGCGCGGATCCGCTGGATGCGCCGCTGATCGACCCGGCATTCCTCGAGCACAGGGACGATCTCGACGTTCTCGTCGAGGGATACAAGCTGACGCGGCAGTTGATGGCGGCGCCGGCCATGTCGGCGTTCGTGACGGAAGATCTGTATGCGTCCCGGTCGCGCTCGGACGAAGACATACGCGCGCTGCTGCGCGAGCGGACCGACACCGTTTACCACCCGGTGGGAACGTGTCGCATGGGGAACGACGCGCTCGCCGTCGTCGACGCTCAATTGCGCGTACGGGGCACGGAGGGCCTGCGTGTCGTGGATGCGTCGATCATGCCGACGCTGGTGGGGGCAAACACGAACGCGCCGACGATCATGATCGGAGAGAAAGCGTCGGATCTGATGCGGGGGATCTCGCGATTTCCCGGCGGCCATGCCGCAGTGAAAGCCGGAATCGGGGTTTGACCGGTCCCTTTTCGCGCCGGCATGCGTCGGCACGAAAGCCGTGATCGAACACGGACGTTGCGGCAGCATCGGATGCGCTGCAACGTTCGCTGTCGTCAGGCCCATCAACTCATCGCTCAGCCGATCAACCGCGATCGGCGCGTGACCCTTGCGCGGCCAGTCTACGCGGAAGTGGCCGCCACGCGATTTCGCGCGACTCGTCGTCGTTCAAGTGCGTTCGCCAAGGAACACCGGCTGCGGAGAAAGCGGAGAGTCGTGGGGTACCGGATGCGCGTGCACCACGCCTGAGATCGACTTCGAAAACACGGCTGACAGGAGGATGGGTCGTCGTTCGATCCCATCAGCGGTAAGCTTCGCGCGGCATGCAGACCGCACTTCGTCCACATGCCGCTTCCCCGTCGGGTTCGTCCCGTATCAGCGACACGCGCCCCGTTACGCGATGATCACACCATCCGTCCCGGGGTGGGACGACGTCGACGCAGCGAGCCGCGCGTTTCCATCGCGGCCCGCTGCGCCGATCGGACATCGAGTGGTTACCGCGAGATCGCCCCGTCGCGAGAGAAAACCAGCCATTTGTCGCCAGGCGACGGGAGTGCGGCCGTATAGGTCGTCCCGGTGTCGGTATGCATGCGCTTGAATGTCTTTCCGTCATCGGCGCTTTGCGCCTGCAACCCGTCGACACCCACGGCCAGGACGGTGGAGCCGCTGGACGTGAGTGCGGTGATCGAATTCCGGGTATCGAGCGTTGCGCGTGACCAGGTGTGGCCGTTGTCGTCGCTTCGCATCAACGTGCCGCGCAGTCCGCCGACCAGCAGCACACCGTCGGGCAGCGCGACGCCGCACCAGAACGAGCCCTTGTAACCGGTCTCGATCGTCTCCCACGTATTACCCTTGTCCTTCGACACGAGGAGATGCCCTTTCTCGGCGGTCGCGAAAATATCGCCGTTGCCGTTCGAAAAAATGCCGAACAGGTTCAGGTCGGACTTCTTGCCGTTCGGAAGAACGGGTTCCTTTTTCGTCCAGGTCTTGCCGCCGTCGTCGGTGACGAGGATCAGCGACCAGAGCCCGACGGCCACGCCGTGGTTCGCATCGACGAAGTGAACGCCGAAGAGGGGACGATCCTCGGTCGTCGCGAACCGCTGTATCTGCCAGGTCTCGCCGCCGTCGGTGGTCTTCAGGATCGCGCCCCAGTGGCCGACGGCCCAGCCCGTGTTGGCGTCGATGAAGCTGACCGACGTCAGCGTCGAGCTCACGGGTACGGCCTTGGCCTGGCGGTACGTCGCGCCGCGGTTGTCGGACAGCAGGATGATGCCGTTCGCACCGACGCTCACGACCCGCTGCCCCGCCCACGTTGCATCCAGCACGGCCGACTGCGTCGCAATGCTCGACTGGACGGCCGGCACGGGTTTGAGTTCCGGTGCGGATACCGCGCATTGCATGCCGCCCAGCAGTGTTGCGCCGACGACGATAGCAGCCGAAATGGCGCGCATCTTGTGATTCATGAGCATGGAATCCTCTTCTTCAATGAGCGAGCAGGCCGGGTGCGCGCGCGGGCCGGCGTCTCGGGAACAGGCGCTCGAGCCACACGGCGAAGGCGGGCAGCACGGTCATGGCCATGACCATATTGACGATGAACATGAATGCCAGCAGCTTGCCCATGTCCGCCTGAAACTTGAGCTCCGAGAACGACCAGGTGGCCACGCCGATCGCGAGCGTGATGGCCGTGAAGATGGTCGCCGTGCCGATCTCGAGGATCGATTGTTCGAGCGCCTTGACGATTCCCACGCCGTTGGCGAGATGCAGTTGCAGCCGGTTGTAGATATAGAACGCGTAATCGACACCGATGCCGACCGCGAGCACCATCACCGGCAGCGTGGCGACGGTCAGGCCGATCTGCAGCTCCTTCATGAACCAGTACCCGATGAACGTGCCGATCGTCAGCGGCAGGCAGCAGGCGAGCACGGCGCGCAGGTCGCGGTACGTGACGAGCACGAGCAACACGATGGTCGCGTACACGTAAAGCATCATCGGCAGCTCGCTGCGCTCGATTTCGTCGTTGACCGCGGCGAGAACGCCGGCGTTTCCGGACGCGAGCCGGATCTTCACGCCAGGCAGCTTGTTCGTGTCGCGAAAATGCTTCGCGGCGGTGATCACCTGATTGATCGTCGTTGCCTTGTGGTCGGCCAGATAGATGTTCACCGCGGTCATGCTGCAGTCCTTGCGCATGACGCCCGGCGTGCGGGCCACCTCGCCGGCCAGTGACGAATAGTTGTCCGGATCGATCGGGATCGCCGACATCTTCGGGTTGCCTTCGTTGTACCCCTCGTTGTATTGACGCAGCAGCGAAGAAAACGACACGACCGACAATACGCCGGGAACGGCGCGCATCGACCAGACGAAGCGATCCTGATACGCACCGATCTCCACGTTGTTGCACGACTGCGGCGGCGCCTCGAAGACGATGGACATCCAGTCCAGTCCGACGTCATAGCTCGATGCGATCGACACCGAGTCCTGGTTGAAGCGGGCATCCGCGCGCAGCTCCGGCGCGCCTGCCTGCAGCGTGCCGACTACGCGGTCGCGGCTTTCCCACGCGGCCACGCAGAAGACCACGACGGCGGCCAGCAGGATGATCGCCGCGTTGCGGGGAACCGCGACTTTCGCGAGCACGCGCAGCACGCGGCCGCGGCGGGCGGCATGCAGCTCGGCGTTCTTCGCATAGCCGGGGTCGACCTTGAGCAGGGACGCGGCCAACGGAAGCATCACCAGATTCGTGACGATCTTGTACGCGACGCCGAGCGAAGCGGTGATCGCGAGCTCACGAACCATCGGAATCGGGATCAGGATCAGCGTGACGAAGGACACGAATGCGGTCACCAGCGCGAGCGTTCCGGGAATCAGCAGCCCGCTGAAGCTGGATCGGGCGGCCTGCTCGACGGACTTCCCGTGCGAGATCTCACGAACGATGAAGTTGATCTGCTGGACGCCGTGTGACACGCCGATCGCGAACACGAGGAACGGCACCAGCACGCCCAGCGGGTCGAGCCCATAGCCGAGCAGATGCAGCGTGCCGAACTGCCAGACGAGCGAGACGAGCGAGCAGGTGAGCGGCAGAATCGTCAGGCGGACCGAGCGGCAGTACCAGTAGACGGCCAATGCGGTCAGCAGCAGCGCGATCGCGCAGAACTTCAGGACGGACGACGCACCGTTCGCGATATCGCCGATCTGTTTCGCGAAGCCGATGATCTGGACCTCGTAGTTCGCATCTTCGAACTTCGATCGCAATTGCGATTCGAGCGCACGGTCGAATGCGACGTAGTCGATCCGCTCGCCTTTCGCGTCCAGCTCGTTGAGGTCCGCGGTGACCATCGCACTGGTCTGATCGCGAGACACGAGATTGCCGACGAAACCGCCCTGCGCAGTCGAGCGCGAAATGGCGCTGACCGTGTTGCCGTCGAGTTGATCCGGCGTCACGGTGCCGGGAATGAGCGGGTCGGCCCGGAAGCCGTCTTCGGTGATCTCGTTGACGAATGAATTGGGCGTCCAGAGCGATTGAACGCTGCTGCGCGAGACGTTCGGCAAAAACGTGACCGCCTGCGTGACGTCGTAGAGCCGCTTCAACGCGGTGGGCGTCCAGATGCTGCCGTGGCGCGCTTTGACGACGACGATCAGGCGATTGGCACCGAGCAGGTCGCCGCGATACTGGTTGAAGGTTTCCGTGTATTCGTGGCCGAGAGGAAGCTGCTTCTCGAACCCCGCATCCATGCGAAGCTTCACGGCGAAGGAGGCCATGACGACCGTGAACAGAACCAGGAGTCCCAGAACGAGCCGCCTGTGACCGAACAGCGCATTTTCCAGCGAATGAAGCATTCTCAGCAGCTTGCCGGGTCGGGCTGCGTCGGAAACAGGCGTTTGGTTCATATTGACCTCAGAAATTGCGAGAAGCGACGACAGCCACGAAGTCCCTGTCACGTAGCGGGTTGGCCAGCGGGTTGGTCGGGCCCATGAAGCGCGTGTAGTTCAACGCGACCTGCCAGTTCGCCGGGTTCTGTATGAAATTCACATACAGGTTCATCGCCGTCACGCCGCGCATGAACTGGGCGTTCACGTTCGGCGTATTGCCGAACAGGCCGTACCGGACGTATATCCCCGGATTGACCTGCCACCCGGGAATGACGGTGCCGTCGTAGACCCAGTTGAAATCGACGTCGATCCCGCCGGAGTATTTCGTGCCCTGTGCACTACCCGGCGAGTTGAGTGCGCCCGTCGCGAACAGGTCGTTGAATTCGTTCCCCCACAGCAGCGCACCGGGAGAAATCGGCGAGCCGCCATAGCTCTTGTGAAGCCCCGGATAGGCAATGATCACCGTCTCGGTCGTCAGCGTGGCGGTCTGCGCGCCGAGCAGCTTGAGGAATGCGCCGGAATTGCCCGGCTGGAGCGAGTAGAGGGTAGTCAGGTGCCACTGGAAACGCTTCTCGTCGACCCAGCAGTTGCCGCCTTGCGCGACGCATCCACTGGCCGGATTCAGCGGAACGGCGTCGCGCGGACGGTACGACAGTTCGGTGCCGATCGCCCAGTCGCCAACCGGGAAGTTCGCGCTGACACCGATCATGTGGCGGTCTTCAGGAAACCTGAAGACGGTCCCGCCCGTCGAGCTCAGCGACACCTGTGGAAACTTGTCGTGGTACGCGATCGTATAGAAACCGAGGTTCAGGTCCGTTCCCGCGGGCTGATAGCGGACGGAGAAACCGTACTGCCCGCCGTTCTTCGGATGCACGGTGGCCACGCCATACGCGTTGTTGCCTGGCCCGACGATCTGATTGGACCAATAGCTGCCGACGGGGGGTAGATAGTTCTGGTTCCAGTTGCTCTGGACGTACCCTTCGACGTTCACGCCGTGACCGAGGCCGGACGCGACGCTCAGTATCGGGGCCGGCAGGATGATTTCCTTGACCTGCGCGCCGGGCTGCGAAGCGCGATTCACGTCGATCGCATTCGTCGCGTTGATCCCGCCGACTTCCCAGACGCTTTCGCCCCAGCTGACGACCTGGTTACCCACGCGGATACGCGCAATCTGGTCGCCGACGTTGAACTGCTTGCTGACCCACAGGTCGAGCAGGCGCGGCTTGAAGCGGATGTTCTTCTCGGCATCGGACGGGAGTCCGCCGCTCAGGCTCGGCGCAGGATTGTAGAAGAGATCCTGCCCGCTGGTCGCGCCGGACGTGCGGGTGCCGGAGTAGTCGTATTGCCAGGTGCCGCGCGCCATGAACGTCAGCCCCTGCGACGGCATCTTCAGCAGCAGCTCGTGGTTGCCCTTGAGATAGCTGGTGAACGGATCGCCCTTCTTGTAGTTGATGTCGCCTTGATCGGAGAGCCCGCTCAGTTGACCGAGCCGGCCGCCACCGGTCGGTGCACCGGTGGCCGCGTCATAGGTCGGCGAGACGAGATTGCTGCTGGGCGACGCGGTTCGAATCCCGACGCCCGCCGACACCGTCGAATCGAAACTGCCTTCGACATTGCCGATCGTGAACGTGAAGGCGTGCGCGCTGCCGCACCCGAGGGCGACGAGCGCCGAGACCGCCGCGCGCACGAACGCCACACTGCAGCGGGGCTGAAATGAGGAGGGGGTAGCCATTTTGTGTCGGCCCCTGTCAACGCTCGCTCAACGCGCGAAGATTGTCGGCGTTGTAGAAGCTCGGCTTGTAGTGTTGGTCCGCCGACGAGTCGACCGACCACTTTGCGTCCCGCCCGGCCGCTAGCATCGAACCGTCCACGAGGTACCGGCCGTCGACGAGGTTGTATTGAGCGAACGCGAGCGTGTCGCAGCTTCCCGTCTCGTACACCGGAATGATGTAGCCCTCGCGGACTTTCGAGATGTTGCCCTGCGCGTCGTAGTCCACCGCGCCGAGGTAGCTCCAGCTGTCTTCGTCGACGTAGAACAGGCGCTTCGGCGCGGTATGGCGCATGCCCTGCTTGACCGTGGCTTCCACGACCCACACGCGGTGGAGTTCGTAGCGGCGCTTCGACGGATTCACGAAGTCCGGGCCATACGCGTCTTCGAATTTGTCGGAGAAGTCGTACATGCCCAGGTCGTTGTAGGTCACGATCATTTCCTTCTTGCCGAGCAGCTTCCACGAGAATCGGTCGGTCTGCCCGGAGAAGACCAGCGCTTCGTCCATGTTGTACTGGTTGTCGAAGCCGATCTGCGGTGCGTCGTAGGCGTACGACGGCATGCGGCGGGTACGGCGCTGGCCGGGGAAGTAGTAGAAGACTTCGGTCGGCTTGCCGGCGTAGGTCGTGAAGATCGCGGCCTGGCCGGCAATGGCGGCCGGCGACTTGTACGCGTAGTACGCGTTGCCTTCGACCTGGTTGACCTTCGCAAACGCCGTGCCGGATTTGTCGCCCCACGGCTGGTAGATCCACGCGTCCGACACGTTCTTGATCCAGTCGGACGCACCCTTGCGCGGCGAGACGACGGTGATGATGTCGCGCATCTCGACACCGGCGCCGCGGTAATGCAGCTTCGCGTTCCACATCACTTCCGCGCCGGTCTTGGGCGCGGGGAACGGGTAGCCGGGCAGGCGGGCATCGGCGAGTTCCGAGCCGTCCGCGGACATCTTGGCGAAGCCCACGTTGTTCTTCGTGTTCTCCGCGACGAAATCCGGGACGCCGCAGGTGCGCCGCGATGCATAGACCGGCATCGTGAAGCCCTTCAGGTTCTTCAACAATGCAATCTGGCCCGGATTGAGCTTGTCCGCGTATTTGTCGACATTGCTGGCGTCGATCGTGTACAGCGGCTTGTCGGACTTGTATTTGAAGAAATCCGCGCGGCGTTTGCCGAACGTCCAGCCGGGCCCGACGTTGCCGACCTGCGCCCAAGCGGGAATGCCGCTGGCGGTGCCGGCGATCTCGGCGCCGGACGGCGTATGAGACGAGTCCAACCCTTCCGCAAACGCGCTGGTCAAAGTCATCGCGACTGCGGAAGCGAGAAGCGACGATTTCGCTGCCGATCGAACGAGCGAAGCGGATTGTTTGAAAGAATGCGTCTTGACCACATCAATCTCCTTGACCTTGACCGGGTAACGTGCGCCCGTCAAAAGGGTTGGGCATAGGCGAATGTATGCGAACGTAGCGATTTTCGTTGCAATTGATTCGTAATGCGAATTATAGAAACGTGCGTTTTACCGTCTTTTGCATGAATCAACCGGCCCGTTCATCCGTGTTGCATCGGTGCCCGGGTTGTCCGGCACACCTGATGGCGTGCCGGACGGTGTGTGCTGCATGCAGCTGACTTTCGTTTGCCGAAGCCGGGTACGGTCTGCTCGACCGGCGCGGCTCCGTACGCGTGCCACCTTCGGGTGGCGTCGGCTTATGCCGCGACCGACGACAAGTATTCGGCCGGCTGCGCGTGCCAGCCTGCCCAACGCTTCTCCCAATACAGGTTGTGAATCTTCTCGGAGATCGGGCCCGGGCCGTTGCGATTGCCGAGCGGCTGATCGTCGATCGCGCTGACGGGCATGATCCCGCCCGCGGACGACGACGTGAACGCTTCATCGGCTTCGCGCAACTGGGTCGCGGTGTATGTGCCGATGTTCACCTTCAGGCCGAGCTCGGCGGCGATGTCGAACACGCTCTGGCGCGTAATACCCAGCAGGCAGCCTTCTGCAGGCGTATGGAGCTCCCCGTTCTTGATGAAGAAGATGTTCGCACCGGCCGCTTCGGTGAGGTTGTCGTGTTCGTCGACGAGCACGGCCCAGTCCTTTTCCTGCGTCATCGCTTCGAACAGCGCAAGCTTCATGTCCATCCAGTGGAAGTTCTTGGCAGTCGGGTCGACCGCTTTCGCGGAGATGCGGTTGTACCGCTTGCTGACCAGCAGGTTCGAGCCGCGCGTGCGGATCTCGTCGTCCGCCTGGAAGAAGAACGGCACCGCGAACGCAAACATCGCGTTCTTCATCGCGCTGCGGTCGCGGCGGTCGACACTCAGCGGGCCGCGGGTGACGCACCACCACACGTATGCGTCTTTCAGGCCGGCGTTGCGCACGAGGTTGTGCAGGATTTCACGGACCTGGTCGCGATTGAACGGATTCTCGAGGAAGAACTTCGCGGCCGACTCTTCCATGCGGGTGAGGTGATCGTCGAGCCGGAAGAAGTTGCCTCGCGACACTGTGACCACATCGTAGGCGGCGTCGGCATGCAGGAAGCCGGCGTCGACGAGCGGGACGGTCGCTTCGGTGATGGGGACATAGTTGCCGTCGCAGAAGGCGCTGCCGTCCGCGTAGCGGGGTTCATGCGGTGCACGAGCATGCAACGGGTGCTCATGCATGATCTGCTGGACCTGGATGATTGCCATGGTAATTACCTTTCGCTCCCGTGGGAGAGTTGCCGTTCGGCGTTGATGTCAGAAAGCGACCGGATCGCGGTGCGCTACTTTGCGGATGGCTTGCTGCCTGGCTATCCGGCTGAAAGTCTGCCACATGACTTGATCAAATGACCGTGTAGTAGAAAAGTATTGCTCGAAAAATGCGTTGTCGATGAAGGTTAACCCTCTGTGATGTGCGACCGACCCGCGATCAGCGGGGCAGACTTCAACGCGCCCGTTCTGCAAACGTGCAACGAGCGTCGTACTCTGCGTCGCTTTTGGCAATGCTGATTATTACGTAGTCTTATGACTTGGACAAATGATCAAAAAAGGCGATAGTATCGGTCGTCCCGGGCGATTCCGAAGACTGACGACGTGCCCCGAGACCAACTGACATGGAGCGAGCTGATGGCGATTTTTGAAGCAGATCATCTCCGCCGGGCGTTCATCGGCGGGCGATGGGTGGAGCCGGTGAACGGGGGGATCGAACAGGAAATCATCGATCCGGCGACGGGCGAAGTCTCGGGCGTTTTGCTGTTCTCCGACGAAGCGGACGTGGACCGGGCCGCGAAGGCGGCGAGCGATGCCTTCGCCACATTCTCGAACACGCCGCTGGTCGAGCGGCTCGAGTTGCTCGAGGCCGTGATCGGTGTGTACACCGAGCGGATGCAGGATATGGCGGATGCAATCACGCTCGAGATGGGCGCGCCGATGGATGCGATTTCCCGTCCGCTTCAGGCGGCGCTGGGGCTCTGGCATCTTCATACGACGCTGGAAGTCGCCAGGCAATACCCGTTCGATCGCATCCAGCGCACATCTCGGATCGTGAAGGAGCCGGTAGGGGTGTGCGGGTTGATCACGCCGTGGAACTGGCCGATGAACCAGGTCATGTGCAAGGTCGCACCGGCGCTGGTGTCGGGTTGCACGATCGTGCTGAAGCCGAGCCAGAATGCACCGTATTCGGCCATCGTGCTCGCCGAGATCCTCGAGCAGGCAGGGGTGCCGCCCGGCGTCTTCAATCTCGTGCAGGGCTCGGGGCAGCGCCTCGGGCGGGCGATCGCTTCCAGTCCGCTCTTCGACATGGTGTCGCTGACGGGGTCGACGAGCGCGGGCGTGGAGGTGGCCCAGGCTGCGGCGACGACGATCAAGCGGGTGACGCTGGAGCTCGGCGGAAAATCGGCGAACATTATTCTGGACAGCCAAAACTTCGAGCAAGGCGTCACGCATGGCGTGCTGCAGATGATGGCCAATTCCGGCCAGACCTGTACCGCGCCGTCGCGCATGCTGGTGCCGGCGCATCGCCTCGACGAGGCGGAAAGGATCGCGGCGCCCGCGTGCGCGCAGGTCGTGGTCGGCGATCCGCGCGACCCGCGCACGACGATGGGCCCGGTGGCGAACCGGCGCCAGCATCGCAAGGTGCAGGAGATGATCCAGGCGGGCATCGACGAGGGCGCGCTGCTATTGTCGGGCGGGCTCGGCAGTCCTTCGGGACTCGAAAGAGGCTACTACGTGAAGCCGACCATCTTCAGCCGCGTGAACAATCGCATGAGGATTGCGACGGAGGAGATTTTCGGTCCGGTCCTTGTAATCATTCCCTATCGGGACGAATCGGACGCCGTCGCCATCGCCAACGACTCGCCGTACGGTTTGTCCGGCTACGTCTATGGTGAATCGATCGAGCAGGCGGAGCGGGTCGCCAGACAATTGCGGACCGGGATGGTGCATTTGAACGGTGCGGCCGTCGACATCGCGGCGCCGTTCGGCGGTTACAAGCAGTCCGGCAACGGGCGCGAATGGGGCTACGCCGGCATCGAGGAGTTTCTCGAGACGAAGTCCATGTTCGGTGCGGTGCCGGATGCGGTCAACTGAAGGGAATCGACGACGGGCGCCCATGTCGGGTGGGCGCCCCGCGTCAAGCCGCCGCCTATCTACGAAGCCGCGACGATGTCGCGTGCTGCCTTCCTGCGCGGTGTTGCGCGGGCGGGCATCGTAGCGGCCTTGCCACGGTGTCGGCTTTCGGTGCAACGACGCACCGCGCCGATTTTCAGGCGCGTGCCGTCGAGTTCGAGAGGGAGGCGGCCAACGCTTCCAGGGCCGAACTTGCGCTATCCAGGTTCGCCCGCAGCCTGCCGATATTCGGTTCGGCCTGCCAGCTATTCAGCAATCCGTCGACCAGGATGATGCTCATTCGGGCGACGGGTTCGATCACGTCAGGGCTGACGTGCGGGGCTTGCTTGCCGATATAGGCGACCATGCGTTCGACAGTCTGGATATAGGTCTTCAACGCGAAATCCGGACGATGGCGTTCTGCCCACTGGATCAGTTCGGATTGCGCTCGCGCGTACGATGGATGCTGAACGAGCCATTCGACGGTCTTGCGCAACTGCCATCCGGCGAGTTCGCCGAACGACTGAAATTCACCATGAGCGAGAGTGTTCGTCGCGAGAAGATCGAACAGCGATTCGTACACCGCGTTGAACAGATCGTCCTTGGTATGAAAGACATAATGGAGGGATGCGAGCGGGCAGCCTGCGGCTTGGGCAATGCGCCGCGTGGTGGCTCCAGCGACACCGTGCGCGGCGATGACCTCTACAGCAGCGTCAACAAAATCTTGTCGCCGCAACGCAGCGCGAATTCTTGCCATTGGTAAGCTCCGGTACCCGAAAATCCTCGTCAGTGACGTCTTGTGGGCGTGTAGCGCTCATTCGTGATACGTGGTCAAGTGACCATGACGTGGATGAATTATGTCGGCTTCTTGAAAGTTTGTCCATGGGGCGGCCAGCTTCCGGTTTTCGTTCCGCGAATATCCCGCTTGCATTGAATTGCTGACGAGAAGCGTGTTCCGTTGACTTGGTCATGTGACCAATAAAACGTTACGCAGGCGGCCATGTGCTGTCGATGGAGGTAAACCCGTGCGCGAGGCTCGACGCTCGCCTGTCATGTCACGTTTCCGTGAGGATCGAAGCGAGAGGGGGAGCGATTTGTCTGGAATGCCTGCGGTGCCGATGACGCGCGTCGCGCTGACCACGCCGGGGGCGCGAGCGATGGTTCTTCAAGGGCGCCCTTGAGCAGGGCTCGCGTGCGGGCGCGGCGGCGCATGGGATGAAACTGTCGGCATCATGCGCCGTGCCGCGTGGAGGTGCCGACCAGATGATGCGAACCTCGCGGCAGCGAGGTTGTCGGGAAGCGAATGCGTGGGCGACGCGGCAGAAGCTTACTGCTTGCGCGCCGTCTTGCGAGTGGCCTTCGCAGTGGGCCGAGCATCCGAAAGGGTTGCCGCATAGGCGGCCAGCATCTTGCTCGCGTGATCGACATCGGTCGCCAGGCGTTTCGAGTCTTCCTGAGCGAACCAGGAAAAAAGCAGCCCGTCGGCCAGGGCAATGGTCAGTCGCGCGACGGCATCCAGCGCCTTGGCATCGGGGCGTGGCTCGGCGGAGGAAAGGTAGGCGCGCGCGCCTTCCAGCGAGATACGCAGGGCGCCGACGGCCACGTCGGGCTGATGCCGCAGCGCCCAGGTATACAGTTCCGACTGGGTCTTCGCGTAGGCCGGGTTGGCTTCGAACCAGGCCATCACCGAGCGCAGATTGAATTCCGCGAGATCGGCCAGGCTGCCATGCTCGGGCGCGTCCGGGCTGTCCGAGCGGATCAGGTCGATCAAGGATTCGTAGACGGCCAGTAACAGCTCGTCCTTCGAGTGGAAAACGTAGTGCAACGAAGCAAGCGGGCACCCCGCCGCTTCGGCGATGCGACGGGTCGTGGCGCCCTTCACACCGTGCTCTGCAATCACCGCGACAGTCGCCGCCACGAGGTCCTGGCGGCGGACTTCAGCCCGTACTCGCTGCATAGGCCAGCGCTCCGTTTTATGTTTTCGTTCAAGGATGCTACCCGCGCCGGGTAGTCGAATCGCCCGATATTAGCATGACGATGGGCAGGCTTTGGAAAGCCACGCAACGCATCGTCGAGCACGGATGTTGCATCGGACGCGGCGTGGAAAACATGGTGCGCCGGTTCGTGGCGGGCATGACTGCGGCGCTCCACGCAGGGAAGCAGCGCACGGCGTGACGATGCTGGCGCGGCGGTGCGCGGCGCCGCTGCGGTGGCCCGCTCGACGCGTTCATCGGGCGGCTAATGGAAACCCCGTATTCCCAATGTCATTTCGAAGCATAAGACTCGTACCTGCTGATATGGTCATTTGATCAAGTCTAATGATCTTGTGGTCCGGGCTGAGTGAGGGCTGCCTCCCGGAAACGTGATAAACGACATCGAAAGGGTATGCGAATGAGCAATTTGATTGCCGTCCTCGGCCTGGGCGCGATGGGATCCGCGATCGCTGTCTCGCTGATTGGACAGGGCGAGGACGTCGTCGTCTGGAACAGGAAATCCGGAAAGGCGCAACTCATGGCCGAGCTGGGCGCACGGGTGGCCGACAGTGCGATGGCTGCCTGTGCGCAGGCGGACGTGATCGTCATCGTGACTTCAACGCCGGTCGACCTCGCGGCGGATTTCGACGAACTCGGCGAGCGCCTGCAGGGAAAAACGATCGTCAATCTGGCAACGGGGCGTCCGTCCGAGGTCCTGACGCTGGATCGAATCGTGAGCCGCGCCGGCGCGAAATTCATCAGCGGAACCATCCAGTGCTTCCCGCCCGATATCGGCGGCGAGCGCGCATCCATCCTCCTGGGTGGCGACGAGGCTGTCTGGAACGAAGCCGAGTCCGTCGTTCGAAAGATCGCGCCGCAATCCGTCTACGTCGGCACACGCCCCGATGTACCGAATGTGCTCGACGCCGGGTTGACGGGCACGTTCGTTTTTGGCGCCGGCGCAGCCTTCCTGGAAGGTCTCCGGTTCGTCGTGGATTCAGGCATGTCGATCGACGAGATTCGCGGCCTGATTCCCACCTACATCGCCGGTCAGGCGCACTTCATCGAAGGCCTGTTCGAATCAGTGGCGGCTTCCGATTATCAGCCAAGGGGCGCGAGCCTGGACGTCTACGCGCGGGCGGTCGACCTGTTCCGGCAGGCACAGGAAGATGCAGGGTCGCCGCCACGCATCCTGAAAGCATTACGCGAGCGCATCCGGTCATCCGTCGCGCAAGGCGATGGTGAACGCGGATACGCGGCACTTTTCAATCATTGATACTTGTTGGAGGAAATCATCATGTCGTTGCAACGCCTTTCGAGCGATAGCACTCCTGACGATCTGGCGAACGCGGTTCGTCAGGACGGCGGTGCGATCGTCAAGAATTTCATCGGTTCCGACTTGCTCGCGCGTATCCAGCGTACGCTCTTCGATACGCTCGAGTCGGCTCCGAACGGCGTAGACGAATACTTTGCCGGGACGCAGACGCGGCGCGTGTCGCGTCTGTTCGCGCGTACCGACTGGATGGCCGAGGTCGCGTTGCATCCGCTCTACCTGGGCGCCGCGCGCAGCATTCTGCAAACGCCGATCAAGATCTGGAGCGGCGAAAACCAGGTCGATGTCGCACCCGATATCCAGGTGGGCGTGACGCAGGCCATTCAGATACTGCCGGGCCAAGGCCTGCAGCCGTTGCACCGCGACGATTCCGTATGGCTGTGGCGACACCCGAACTATGGGCGTGAAGCACGCTTCCAGGTGATGGTCGCGGTATCCGACTTTACGGAGGAAAACGGCGCGACCCTGGTCATTCCGGGCAGCCACAAGTGGGATGACGAGCGCATGCCCAGGCAGGAGGAAGCGATTCCCGCAGCGATGTCCGCCGGCGATGCGCTTTTCTTCATCGGCTCGACTTATCACGGTGGCGGAAAGAACGCCAGCAATGCGCCGAGAACCGGCCTGACGATGTCGTATGACCTGGCGATCCTCCGGCAGGAAGAAAACCAGTATCTCACGCTGCCGATTGAACGCGTGAAGCGCTACCCGGAAGAACTGCAGCGGCTGCTCGGCTGGACGTACGGCACGACGTTTGCCGGCTTTGTCGAGCGTAACGGACAGATGTCGGACCCGAATGACCTGCTGAAAATGAAGGATTTCCTCGAGGTCGGGCATTTCGACTAACGAGGACGTGGCGGGGTGGGGGTTCCGGCCCGGTAACCGGATGGCAACCGGGCGATTCCATCACGCGAGCGTCATTCGATTGTTTCGTGATGCGAACCAGTCATCTGAACAATGCATTCATGAATGCGAGCTGGAGAGCGATTCGACGCGTCGACGCGATTCCGCACTCGTGCAAACGATTGGGAGTAGATCGTGAATTACGAAATCAACGGAATCCGGAAAATCGCGCTGCTCTATACCGGAGCCGTGGTCTGGACACCAACCTACCTGCTTCCGTTCAACATCGAAGAGTCGATGGCCCGGTTCGGGCTGTCCGAAAGCAGCGCCGGGTGGCTCGCGTCCGCGGTACTGCTCTGCCTTTCACTGTCCATCGTGATCTTCGGACGACAGATGGCGACGTTGAACAAGCGAACGGGCGCGCTCGTTGCGGCGGCGCTCGCCGTGCTGTCGACCTGCGCGATGTTTTCGAATGATTTCCACATATTCGTCGCGGCAAAGCTGGTGCTCGGCGTTGCGCTGGGCGTCAGTTGCGTTTGTGCATACGGCGTCATTTCACACGTCAGGCACCCGGAGAAGGTCGCCGCGCAAGTGGCCGTGGCGATGGCCGTCATATTTTCCGGAGCGATGTACGTGGTACCGATCGCCACTGCGAAGATCGGCAATATCGGTGTCGATGCCGTCCAGTTCGCCATCGTCGTGGCGGGGCTGTTTTTTGCCGCGTTCATGCATCCTGCCGTGAACGCAGCCGAGGAAAACGTCGCGAAGGATGCGATCAAATCCAACGACGTCCGCGCGATGCTGGTAAGTGCGTTCTTTATTTACGTGTCGCAGACGGCGCTCATGGGATTCGCCGCGGAAGTGGCCGCAACCCGGGGCGTTGCAGCGGAGCAGCTCGGCATCCTGTTCATGGTCAATGCCGCTGCGCAATTGCCGGTGGGGGTAGCGGTCAACTGGTTGGGCGACCGCTTCGGCTTGTTCAAGCCGATCGCCTTCGGACTCGCGCTGTTGATCGCATGCAGCCTGGGCATGTATTGCGTGGGCGGCCGATGGGCGTTTCTCGTGTCGACGGCGCTCATCAGCGCCGGTGCGACGCTGATCGCCCCTTATATGGTGGCCGCGCTCTCGAAAATGGATGCCAGCGGAAGAAGCACCGCGACCTGCGCGTCGGCAATCAATCTTGGCTTGGCGGTCGGCCCCGCGATTGCCGGCACGGTGTTCGGCGTGGCAGGTTTGCGCGCGGTCGGCTGGCTTTCCGTCGGGCTGCTGGTCGTGCCGATTTTCCTGACCAGTGTTGCGATCCGGCAGCTCAAGTCGCGACATGCCCGGCCCGCGATCGCTTGACGCGACAGGCCAGACAACCGCGTTGCCGGCCGAGCTCGCGCCGGCCGCTGCGCGCGTTGGTGCGGTACCGGCCGCCCGGCATGTCGAGCGGAACCCGACGGATCCCTGTCGCGCGATGTCGCATCGGGACGCGATGTATCGACTCGTATTGATGCGGGCAAGCGCAAACGAGATCCAGGTCTTGACGATCGTCGGAATAACTCATGGAACCCAAATTTCTTCTTTATTGTCTTGCCGACCTCGCGTTGATCGCGACTTCGCTCATCTATGGCGTGAAACTGCTCAGGAAACGCAACGCTCTCCTCGGATTCGAGTGGCTGGTTACGACGTTTTCGGCAACGAATCTGATGCTCAATGCGCTGACCGGCGAACCCGCGTTCTTCAGTGTTTCGCTGTTCTGCGATGCGTTTTCCAGAGGGTTTGGCATACCGATCATCACCATCGCAGGCATGATGGCGGTTACGCATCGATATAAGCCGTCGATCTTCATCGATGTCGTGTACGTAGTGGGTGCGCTGGCGGGAACCGTTGTCGTGTGGACAGCGGATTTCATGGTTCAACCCAAGCCGTATTTCTACCTGGTGATGTGGTCGTTGTTCTCCGTGTACCTCGTATACGTCGTCAAGAGGTTGCTGGGCGCCGGGGAGAAACGCACCGCCGTGAGCATGATCGTCGCGCTGGTGTCCACGCAGATCATTGCGAGCATCTACGACTTCCATCGGATACCAGGCGACAGCGATCACATGATTTTCTACATCTTTGCGCTGCTCTCGTGGTCTTACCTGTCCGTTGCCTTGTACTACGCGTATGGTGCGCTGGAGCGTGCGCAGGAACAGCAAATGAACCTCGATCGACGCCATAGCCTTGGCAGCCTGAGACGAAATCCGCTGTAGTCGGGGAGACCCCGCCGAAGTGCCGGTCGTTCTGCGTGCGAGACGAAGGGGCGACTACCGACGGTAGGGGCGGGCGGTCGATCGAGAGAGGCCGTGCGCGCCGGGCGAATCCGCCCGGCAATGCGGCCTTCAACCATCGGTCGAAGGCCCGCGAAACATCAAGGTCAACGCTGCACGGTGTCCAGAATATCGAGACGATTCAATGCGACCGACTTCTGTTTGAGTGCGCCGAACGCCGCTTCGGTCGCCTCGAGCGTACGCGCGATGTCTTCGTCAGTGTGGCTCGCCGTGAAGAACATGTTGTGCCACGGGTGAAGATAAGCGCCGTTCTTGACGACTTCCGAAGCCCATGCCCGGCCGCGGGACACGAGCTCGTCGTCACCTGCGAAAAGCATCTGGGGCATCACGCTCGGTCCGGTCTGCTTGAGCTCGAAGCCATGCCGCTCCGCTTGTTCGGCGAGGCCGGCGCGTAACGTGTCCGCCAGGCGCTTCGTGTGTTCGAGGTAGTCGGTCTCTCTGACCAGGCGCAGCGTTTCGATTGCGGCGGCCATCGGGACGGCGGACAGCCAGTAGGAGCCCGTGACGAAAATGTTCGTCGCGGCCTCCCGTGCCTTGTCGGAACCCAGGACCGCGGCGATCGCATAGCCGCCGCCAATGGCTTTGCCCCAGCAGCTGAGGTCCGGGTGCACGCCCCAATCCGACCATGAACAATCGCGCGAGAGGCGCAGCCCGGTACGGACCTCGTCCACGACCAGAAGCGCTTCCTGTTCATCAGCGAGGCGGCGGCATGCGTGGGCGTACTCGACCGACGGGAAGAACTGGTCGAAAAGCACTTCGTGGCGGAACGGCGTTGCGTAGATGGCCGCCACGTCACCGTCCACGCTCTTGACGGCGGCGTCGAGACTCTCGATATCGTTGTACTCGAAGTAGACGACGTGTGCGCGATCTTCCTTGGTAATGCCCGTCGTATACGGCACGTTCCACGGCGACGCGCCATGGTACGTGCCGCGCGCGACGAGAATCTTCCGCTTGCCGCGATAGGCTCGCGAGATCACCATGGCCATCGAAGTGGCATCCGAGCCGTTCTTGCAGAACATCGCCCAGTCGGCGTGGCTGACCTGTCGAGTGAGCGCCTCGGCAAGCTCGACCATCACCGCGCTCGGGCCCGTGGCCGTGTCGATGTTCTGCAACTGAAGGGCCGCCGCGCGCTCGATCTGCTCGTTGCCGTAGCCGAACAGATTCGTGCCGTAACCACACACGTAATCGATGTACTGGTTGCCGTCGACGTCCCAAAGATAGGTTCCCTTCGCTTTTGCGAAGTACAGCGGGAAGTCTTCCGTCAAATACTTGACGCTTTGGTGACCATACATCCCGCCCGGGATGACTTTTTCGGCTCTTGCAAACCACTCGCTCTTCTTCGCCAGCCTGTCCATGCTCGACTCCTTGTGAAAGATTCGTTTCAGGCGATACCAGATTGACATTCGATCAGTTGAATTGGTCGATTGACTTTCATAACGCGAACTACCGGGTCGAGTCGTAATGCTCGATATGGTAAAGAACCATGAGTCCCGGGCTGAATACGAACAGTATCCCGGCGACAAGCGAGAGTAAGATGAGTAAGCGCTTCGCCATGATCAGCCTCCGCGGTTGATGAGCTGAGTTAGAAAATCGATTGTTCGCGAACATGCCGGGAGCGTGAGGCGATGCCCGTATTCGCGGGAAACGAGCATTGCGTCAGACCACTTCGAACAGGCCGGCGGCACCCATTCCGCCTCCCACGCACATCGATACGACGACGTAGCGGGCGCCGCGCCGTTTGCCTTCGATCAGTGCGTGACCGACCATGCGCGCGCCGGTCATCCCGTACGGATGGCCGATGGAAATGCTGCCGCCGTTGACGTTGTATCGCTCGGGATCGATGCCGAGCTTCTCGCGGCAGTACAGCGCCTGACATGCAAACGCCTCGTTGAGCTCCCACAAGCCGATGTCGTCGGTCTTCAGGCCATGAAGCTTCAGCAGCTTGGGGATCGCGTAGATCGGGCCGATGCCCATCTCCTCCGGCGCATTGCCGACGACGGTCATCCCGCGATAGATGCCGAGCGGCATGGCGCCGATCTGCTGGGCGGTATTTCCGTTCATCAGGACGCACGCGCTTGCACCGTCCGAAAGCTGGCTCGCGTTGCCTGCCGTCACGACGCCGCCGTCGACTACCGGTGCGAGAGACGCAAGCGATTCGAGCGTCGTGCCGGGACGATTGCCTTCGTCCTGCGTAAGCGTGACCTCATGCTGCGACGTCTTGCCGGTCACTTTGTCGACGACCAGCTTTCGTGTCGTGATCGGGACGATTTCGCTCGAGAAGCGACCCGCGGCTTGTGCGGCGGCCGTGCGCAGCTGGGAGTCGAGGGCGTACTGATCCTGGACGTCCCGGGAGATCCCGTACTTGCGGGAAACGAACTCGGCGGTCTCGAGCATCGGCATGTAGGCCGCCGGTTGCACGGCCAGCACGTTGGGATCCTGGTCGGCGCGCGTCCACTCGAAGTAGCGCGTTTGAACTGCCGAGATATTCTCCTGGCCGCCCGCGACGACGACCTCCATCCCGTCATACATGATCTGCTTCGCAGCCGTCGCGATCGCCATCAGGCCCGACGCACATTGCCGGTCAAGCGTTTGCGCCGCGACGCTGGCAGGCAATCCGGCTGCCAGCACTCCATGTCGGGCGATATTGCCGCCGGCGGTGCCGGCGTTGAGGACCGAACCGATCACGGCGTCCTCGATGCGATCGGGCTCGATGCCGGCACGCAGCACCGCATGCCTGATCGCGTGCCCGAGCAGCGTGGGCGAGTGCGTGAGGTTGAACGCACCGCGATAAGCCTTGCCGATCGGCGTGCGCGCGGTGGAAACGATGACTGCGTCAATCATGGGGCATCCTTATAAAGCAAGCGACGAAATGAAATGGAGACGTTGCGTACGGATCAGAACCAGTGCTCCGGCATGGTGAGTGGCGTCGTCTCGACTGGATCGACCACGGCGAGCCACGCGGCCACCTTGGGCATTTCCCATCCGAAGAAGTAGTCGCATGCGGCGAGCTTGCCGCGATGGAAGTCGGTTCCCGTGGGGCCGTTCTCGAGCGTACTGGCCACAATTGCCTGATCGAGCCAAAGCCAGCCGACCACGACATGCCCGAATGCTTCGAGATAGGCAGCGGCGTTCGCCAACTGGACATCGGGATCGTCGAGCCGGTGCAACGCACCGGTGACGGTACGGATGCGCTCCCACGCGGCATTGAGCGTGCCGGCTTGGCGCTGGAGCGAACGGGCCGACTGCGCGCGCGATACCGTCGCGGCGATTTTTCTGTCGAGCGCCGCCATGGCGACACCGCCGTTTGCGCGTGTTTTGCGGCCCAGCAGGTCGAGCGCCTGAATGCCGAACGTGCCTTCGTGGATCGGATTGAGGCGGTTGTCGCGATAGAACTGCTCGACGTTGTACTCGCGTGTGTATCCATACCCGCCGTGAACCTGAATGGCGAGATCGTTGGCGACGAGGCCCCATTGCGATGGCCAGCTCTTGACGACGGGGGTGAGCAGGTCAAGCAGGCAATGGGCTTCTTCGCGGCCGTCGGCGTCTTCCAGCGACTGGATATCGTCGCTCAGACGCGCCGCGTAAAGGCACAACGCCAGCGCGCCCGACACATACGCTTTCTGGGCCAGCAGCATGCGCCGGACGTCGGCATGACGGATGATCGGGATCTGCGCGGAGGCGGGCGACCGGTCGGTGCGTGGCCGCCCCTGTACGCGCGTCTTTGCATAATCGAGCGCGTGCAGATAGCCCGTATAACCGATCGAGGCGGCGCTGAGGCCGACCGAAATACGCGCCTCGTTCATCATGTGGAACATATACGCCAGCCCCTTGCCGGGCTCGCCGACGATCTCGCCGATCGCCCCGGCCTTACCGTCCGGGAGGTAGCGGCCCTCGCCGAAATTGAGCAGGCAGTTCACGGTGCCGCGATATCCCATCTTGTGATTGATGCCTGCCAGCGCGACATCGTTTCGCGGGCCCGGCAGGCCGTCCGGGCCGATCAACTTGCGCGGAACCGTGAAGAGCGAGATGCCCTGGGTGCCCGGCGGAAGCTGGCCGCGCTCGTCGGGAATTTTTGCCAGCACCAGGTGGACGATATTCTCGGCAAGCTCGTGATCGCCGCCTGAAATCCACATCTTGTTGCCGAACAGGCGGTAGCGGCCGTCCTTGCTCGGGACCGCACGCGTGCGGATGTCGGCAAGGCTCGACCCGGCTTGCGGTTCCGACAGGCACATCGTGCCGAAGCACCGACCTTCCGACATGGCCTTCACGTAGTGCTCCACCCGCTCCCGTTCGCCGTGGGCCATGAGCAGATTGGCGTTGGCGATCGTCAGAAACGCGTAGCCCGCGGTACCCGGATTGGCTGCGAGCAAATACGCCATACCGGCCCGCTCCACGGTGCTCGGCAGGCTCATGCCGTTCCACTCGCCGGGGAACGACGCGCTGATCAGGCCGGCGTCCGAAAATGCGCGCAAGGCGATGCCGACTTCCGGATTGACGGTGACGCGTTCCCCATCGAATGCGGGTTCGTTGCTGTCGTTCTTCTTGTTATGCGGCTTGAAGAGATCCGTGGCGAGCGATTCGTAGACATCAAGCACGGATGTATAGTCGAAGCGGTCTTGCCCCGCATATCGTGGCCTGCCGGCAAGAGACTCGACCTGCAGCCAGTCGAAAAGAATGAACTCCACGTCGCGACGGGAGAGGGTGAGTTCGCTAGTCATGAAATAGAGCGGGTGGGCTTCGGTTGGCTTCGTAATCTGCAGGACAAAAACTGAGGAATCCGAATAACTGTCACCGGAAATCGGTCCCCCAGGCATGGCTGCGCGTGATGGTGTTCATTGCCACGACCGCGCTGCCGGACGGTACAGCACGTTCAGGTTTGCGCCGCGCTGTCCACGTGTTGTCGTGCACGGGGCCGCGCCTGTGCATTCGCGGCGGCGATGCCGGCCTTCTTGAGCTCGAGATCGCCCTGGGCCACACCGGACGAAGGAACGGTCTCGCCGTTCCGGTTCGTGACCTCGCCAAGGCGCTGCGCGAGCTGGTGCACGACGTAGTCGCCCGCCCCGAGATGGATGCCCGGCGTCAGCGTGATGTGTGCGCTCTCGAAGCTGCCCGCGCCTGCGCACAAGATCGTGCGGTTGGGCGCGTCTTCGCCGGCAAGCACTGCTACCGCGGGGCTGACCGACGCAGGCGACAGCGTGTCGAGGGTGTCCGCCGACATCAGGCCTTCGAGCATGCGCGTGCCAGCCGTCGGAGCCAGACAGTTCACACGAATGTCGTATCGCTCGCCTTCGATGGCCAGCGTCTGCATCAGCCCCACCAGCGCCATCTTCGCGGCGCCGTAGTTCGATTGCCCGAAATTGCCGTACAGACCCGACGACGACGTTGTCATCACGATGCGGCCGTACCGTTGCTCCCGCATGGTTTCCCACACGGCCTTCGAACAATTCACCGCGCCCATCAGGTGCACCTCGATCACCGCACGAAAGTCGTCGAGTGTCATCTTGCTGAAGCTCTTGTCGCGCAGGATGCCGGCATTGTTCACCAGGATGTCGACACGACCCCATTGCGAAAGCGCCTGATCGACCATGCACCGAACCTGTTCGAAATGGGTCACCGATGCGCTGTTCGCGATCGCCTTGCCGCCGGCCGCGACGATTTCGTCGACGACCTGCTGGGCGGCCGTGGCGGAGCCGCCGTTGCCGTTCACGTCGCTGCCGAGATCGTTGATCACGACCTTTGCCCCCAATCGGGCAAGCAGCAGCGCATGCTCGCGCCCGAGGCCGGCACCGGCGCCGGTCACGATTGCAACACGATTGGTCAGGTCAATGGTCATGGGTTGTCTCGTCGATGGTGAGGGTGTGGTACTTCGCGCATCCGCGTGAAGGAAGTCGGCGCCGCATGGTCCGAACCCGTCCGTATGCACGCTTGTGTGTGCGGCTCAAAGGCCGAGGTGCGTTGCAATATCGTCGTAGTCGACTTGCCACAGGCCCGGCGTGCCAGCCGGATATTGGGAGCGGAAGCCGATGATTCGCTGCACGCGCTTGGACAGGCTTCTCACGATGTCCATGTCGACGATGAACGGATACGCTTCCTCCGGCGTCAGGTAGGACGGTTGCATCGGCAGCGTGAGCCCGCGCCGGCGCTCGTTCTTCGTCACGTTGGCGCCGCCGCCGTGGATCACTTTTCCGCTGAACAGCAACGCGTCGCCGGCATCCATCTCGGCGGCAATGGTCATGTCGGGCGTGCCCTTGCTGTCGAAGTAGTCCTCGTCCCAGTTCTGGCTTCCGGGAATGATTCGGGTGGCGCCGTTTTCCTCGGTGAAGCGGGTGAGGGCAATCATCAGGTTCGTAAACACCGTCGGCCCGTTGACGCCGAGCGCGCATAGCGGCGGGAAGTTGCCGACATCTCGATGCAGCATTTGCGTGGTGTTGCCCGGGCCGATGTCGATCACCTGTGCAGTCGACAGCCACCAGTCGCCGGACTCTTCACGGTATAGCACCTCACCGAGTTCATGAAAAAGGTCGTCGTCGAGCACGCCGCCAAAGGTCTTGCTGTGCGTGATCATGTTCGTCAGGCGCTTCGTATGCGCGCCGTGGAATGCCTTGATCAATTCATTGTCGTGCGACGACCCTTCGCGAAGCCCTTCGAGCGGGCCGTCGACTTCGCGATTGATGTTCGCGACTTGTTCTTCCGACAGGTAGCCCTTGATCCGGACGCCGCCGTATCGATTCATCAGCGACACGATTTCCTGCGCGCTCGTCGTCTTGGGGACGATGGGGAGAGAGTCTTGAATGGTCCGGCTATTTGCGCTCATGGTTTTCTCGACGTGGTGGGGACGGGTCAATCAAAGCAGCGTCGCTTTCTGGATCCGGTATTCGTAAATGAAGTTGAGTATTTGACTTGATCATGTGACCGTATGTGCTCCGGCTTTGGGCGGCTGATTCCGTTCCCGATGGTCAACGGAGCGCATGCTCGCCACACCCCCGTCTCGACAGCCTGACGGTCCGACGGCCAGTGCTCGGTGCCGGATACGACAGGGCCGTCGGGTTATCGATGAGCCGGGGTGTTCGCGTCAAATATGGTCGGATGATCAAGTCAAGCGACGATGAAAAATTATCATCATGCTCCCCCAGGGTCGATCATGGTTAACCCGTTCGCTTTCCGAATGATTTGGCCGGTGAACGACACGAGACCGTGGCGGCATGGGCAAGAGGGACAGGGCCATCCGCTGAACGCGGCGCGAAGGATCGGTCGCGGCGGCCGGCATGCATGCGTGACGGCGGCGCCGTGTCGAATGGAAAGGAAAGATTGCCCATCCGGTTCGGTCAGTGATCGACCGGAGCCGGAGGGGAGGAGGCGAAGGCGAGGGGTGCCAGCCGGGGGGAATCCGGAGGCTAGTCGAGAGAACGCGGGAAAACCGCGGCGGCGTCGATCAAGCGCGCGTCGGCTCCCGCCCAACAACCGCATTTCGAATGGCCGTCGTGCGCATCAGGCGAACACATCGGCAACATATCGGCCATGCTCGCGTTCCATCGTGTCGATCCATGCACGAGCGTTCTCGTCGTTCTCGCCTGTTGCATCCTGGTAGATCCGACCCAGCGTGGCCCGCACGGCGGGCGCCATGTTCTTGCCGTCCCCGCAGACATAGACGACGGCGCCTTGCGCAAACAGCGCGGCGATTTTCTCGCGCTCGAGCCATACCTTGTCTTGAACGAAGCGAGCGCCATCCTCCGGGCGGTTCGAATAGGCCGGCATCACGTCGACCACACCGCGGTTCGCCCACTCGTCGAGCTCGTCGCGATAGAGAAAGTCGACGTCCGGGTCGTCGATGCCGAAGAACAGCAACGACGGGCCGACGTTCTCTCCCCGCTCTTTCTGTAGCGCACGCTCTTGCAGAAAGCCGCGGAACGGGGCGATACCGGAACCCGCGCAAATCATGATCATCGGAAGACCCGGTTCGGCCGGTGGCCGAAAGCGCGCATTCGACGGCCTGACCGCCACGGACACACCGTCCCCCGCGTCGGCCCGTGCGAGATACGACGACGCGACCCCCTCGTGACGGCCGTTGCCCGAAAGCGCGGGCGCATCGACCACGGCGATCGTCAGCGTAACGTGATCCGCTTTCCAGAGCGGCGACGATGAAATCGAGTACTGGCGTGCTTTCAGCGCGGGCAGCATGTCGAGGAACTGGTCGAACGGCAAATCGACGGACCCGAAGCGTTCGAGCAGATCGATGACGGTGGTTCGCTTTTCCAGAATCTCGCATTCGAACGCGCCGGCGCCCAGGCGCTCGAGCTCGACTTTCTCTGGTGGGCAGCGCGTGGCGGCGGCCAGCGTCGATACTTGCGAGCGGGTGGCCGGCACGGCCAGTTCGACGTAGCTCGAAAACAGCTCGCCGCAACCGATGGCCTGGCCGAGCGGCAGGCGGGGATTGCTCGATGCCCCTTCGATGACCACCTGCGTGTCCCAGCTCAACCGGAATCGGCGCAATACCCGATCGACGTTACGTTTCGAGTTGCGAGGCAGGACGGCCAGGTAATCGCCGGCGCGATAGGTCATCGTTTCCGGCAGCTTCAGTTCGATGTGCTTCTTCGAGCGGCTTCCCGGCGCACTAATATCGACCAGCTCTCGATTGTCGGTCACGATTGCGAGCGTCATGGCGTCAACGCTGAGCAATTTCTCGCGAACGTTATCGAGGAAGTTGATGCTGAGTGCGGGATGGCCATTTTGCGCAACCGGCGCTTCCTTCCCGAAGCTGATCGCAAAGTGGTTCCAGAGCTCGGCATACCATCGGTCGAACTCGCCAAAGAAGTCCCCGCCCGAATCGAGCTCGCCCCGGGCGTGAACGCGCGTGGCGCCCGCTTTCTCGAAGGCTTCGTCGACGCGCTTCGGGATCGCCTGATACGTTCTTGCCCACTGCTTGTTGCCGCATCCAAGCACGGCGAACTTGACTCCGTCCAGCGTTCCGTTGCTCATCGCCTCGATATACGGCAGAAACGCTCTCGCGTTGTCTGGCGGCTGGCCTTCGTAGGAAGCCGTGACGATCACGATCGCGGGGAACCCGTCGATTTTTCCCGCGAACGCATCGAGCGGGGCGCAGGTGGCATGAAAGCCGTGGCGGCCTGCGTCGCCTGCAATGCGCCGAGCAAACGACTCCGACGAACCCGTGTTCCCGCCAAACAGGACAAGCATCTTCGACGCGTCGTTGTCGGCGATCGACGTAGCGTGGTCGACGCTCGGGCGTTGGGCGCTCGCGTGGACGCGAAGCGTGTCGTTCGACACCTTGCGCGCACTTCGCGCCCGCGGCCGTACGTTGATACGCAGGTCGGTGGGCTTGAGCGTGAGGGTTTCGGCGACTTTCAGCTCATAGTCCGGATCGGCAAAGGAGAAGTCGAATCGCTGAAGCAGCATGATCAGAACGAGGTGGGCTTCCTGCATCGCAAACGGCCGGCCGATACAGGCGCGCGCACCATTGCCGAACGGTTTCCACGCGTTCGGCGGAAGCTTTTCCGCATGCTCCGGTGCAAATCGCTCCGGACGAAACGCCTCGACGTCGTCGCCCCAGACGCTGGTATCGCGATGCAGCATCGGCGTCAGGATCATGATGATGTCGTCTGGAGAAACGGCATATTTCCCGCCGAACGTGGTGTCGGCGAGCGGCGTGACGGCGAAGGCCGGGGCCGTCGGCCAGATCCGCAACGTTTCCATCAGGATCTGCTCGATGTAGCGCAGTCGCGCCAGATGCTCGATCCGCGGGGTGTCGTTGCCGACGACCTCGTCGACCATGCTCCGTGCTCGTTGCAGTACGTCCGGGTTCTTGAGGAGGAAATAGGTGGCAAAGGACAGGAGCCCGCTCGTCGTCTCATGCCCCGCGATCAGGAACGTGATCATCTGGAAGACGATATTCTCGTCATCGAGCTTTTCTCCCGTCACGGGATCGACGCCGTTCAGCATCCGGTCCAGCAGGTCCATCGCTTCTTCGTTGTCGTGCGGATGCTTGCGCCGGTCTTCGATCATCCTGGTCGCGAGCGATCGCATGACCTCGATATCCGCGTCGAACTTTCGACTCCGGCTGAGCATCAGCTTCGACACCAGTTTCGGCCGCAACTCGCGCTTGCCGGCCTCGCTGAGCGTGTCGACCATCGCGTCCACGAACGGATGCTGGTCTTCGCGGTAGAAGCTGTTGAAACGGCAGTCGAACGCACACAGCGCGATCGTATCGAGTGTCAGGCGCGTCATGTGATCGGACACGTCGACAGGCGTCTCGGGGCCGAATCGTTCCCAGTAGAGAAACATCTGATCGGCGATGTCGACCATCTTGTCGAACATCGACCAGATGCTGAGAGGCCCGAATGACTGCATCAGAACACGATGCGCCTTCGCCCAGTTCGGTTCATCGCTGAACGCCGTGAACAGCCCGTCGCCGATCGCCGGTCTCAGTTCGAGCAGGGACTGGTGCACGGACTTCTGAAACCGGCTTTCGTCGCACACCTCATCGACGAGTGCTTGCCCGCTGACGACGTAGTAACCTTGTCCGAACACCTCGAACCAGTAGACCGGCCCGTACGTTCGCGCGAGGTCCATCATCTTGGCGAGCGGCGATGGCCCGAGGACTTCCATCAGGTGACCGATGATGGGCTTCAGCGGCGGTTGCGGGACGAGGGCGGAGGATTTCATTTCAATCACCTTTCACAAGGACATGTCGAAGCGTCGTAGCTCAATCTAGTGAACGAATGTAAAATAGACAAAACGACGTGTCCAGAGCTTTTTTATGCCCCCTGATGTAAGCCCTAATCCCGCCGATCCTCGCTTTCAGCGCAGTTACGATGCCCTCGTCCGGGCCGTGACGGAACTGCTCGACGAGGCGCCGCTGAGCAAGCTCAGCATCGCTCAACTGGTGCAGCGTGCAGGCGTCGCTCGCCCCACTTTCTATCAGCACTTCCCGGACCTTCAGGTTGCCGCTCAGCGGGCGGCGTTGGTGAGGCTCGAGAACGCATTCACGTTCGTCGAGGAGCAGGGCAAGCAGCTGAACCCGACGAACGTCGCGTTCGTCAAGTCGATGGAAATGGAAACTGCGCTGATCCTTCAGCATTTGCAGGCCCATCAGTCTTTCTATCTGACCGTATTCAACGACGCGGCGACATCGGCGTTTTTCGATGACCTCGTTACTTTCGTCGCGGGCCGCATCCTCCCACCCTATGAAGGAACCCGAACGGAAGCGGAAGGGGATTGCCTGACCGTATTGGGCGGTGGCCTGGTCTGGACGGCGGTTCATTGGCTTCGCCAGGGCCCCTCGCGCGAGCATCCGGACGCAATGGCCAAGCGCATGGCCAGGACATCGGCGACGATCCTCGACGCTTTCGATCTGACTCAAGGGTTCGCGCAGGCGGATTCAAATTAGCTGCGGCGGCGCGGGAAATCGACTCCACCGTTGGTTGAGCGCTGATTCGCCATGCGCGCGACGTGCAGCATCGCCCCATGAACGCGACGGAGCCGACCATGCGCATCCTATAGTCGGCGCCAACGCACGCACCATGAAAAAGGCCCGCTTTCCGCGGGCCTGATGCAATCAGCAATTGCCTTTCTTCGCCTGTCCGGGCGGGCAGAATCCATTGCCCGGGCCGCCCTGCGGTGCGACCACGACCGGCGGACCCGGAACGTATGCGACGCACCCGCCGAGTGCGCCAACCACGCTCGCCGCGGCGAGCAGTGCGATAACCGCTTTCTTCACTTCGTTCTCCCGTTATCGAGGAAAGGGCCGCGAGGCCCTTTCGTTGCTGCTGCCGACGCGCCCGTCAGAAGCTGAAATTGACGTTCGACTGGCTGGTCGTTGCGTTGACGCTCGTCGATTGCGTTGCGCCCGACGCCGCGTCCGCCTCGATCGTATATTGTGCCGCGGCAGCCGGCGACGCAGCCAGCGCGACCGGCAGCGAGCCCGAGTACGTACCGACGATCGGTGCGGCCGTGGGCACGTTGAGCGCATAGGCGCCGTTGTCCATGTTCGCGTTGATCGACGTGATCTCGTACGCGTTGGCATCAACCGTCTGCAAGGCCCGCACGAACGCGTCGGCGCTTGCCGTCACCGTGCCGCTGATCGTGCTCATCGTCGAGGCCGGCAGCGTGATCGGGGCGTTCGATACCGACACTGCCGTGGTCGTGTTCACAACGACCGGAACCGTGCGCACGATGCCCGACGCGAAGTTGCTCTGCACGATCACGACGTCGTAGTTGCCTTGCGTCGAACTCTGGATCAGCGGCGACAGCACGAACTTCCCGGTGCTGTCGGCAACGGTGCCCCTGACCACCTTGCCACCCTGTTCCGCATACACGGTGGCGCCGGCTTCGGCCGGTGCGACATAGCCGGAGATCGCGCCGCTCACGACGGTCGGGATCGCGGTGACGACCGGCTTCAGCGCATACGTGCCGTTGCCGCGCTGAACGATCGACTTGCATGCGTTGAAGTCGAGCACGAGGTCGACGAGCGTGTTCGGCTCCACCGTGAAGGGCTGGATGATCTTGTAACCGCTTTGCGTCGCACTCGGCGTTGCAAGCGCCTGCTCGGTGCCGCCCGTCGGAACGACCGAGTTCGCGAGATTGTTGCCCTGGTTCTGCGCGAGAACGAGGCGGACCTGCTGATACTGGCCGGCTGGCAGTGCGGTCTGACCGATATCGGCGAGCACGCCGTTGGTCAGCGACAGCAGGTCGATCTTCCGCGGGGTCGCCAGCGTGATCGTCGACCAGCCGGCATCGTTATCGGAAGCATTCGTATTCGCATTGACTCGCACTTGGGAGACGGTCACGTAGACGTGGTCGAATCCGCATGAAGGCGAATCGGTCATCGCGACATGCAGCGTGCCGGTCTGCACGCCGCCGCCATCGTCGCCGCCGCCGCAACCCGCCAGCGCAAACGGCACCATGGCCGCACACAGCGCGGCCTTCCAGAAGCGGTTGTTCATGGCTTGTCCCCTTCCGTTGTGATTGTGGATGCAACGAAGCATAGCGGTCGGGAATGCCCGGAATGTGGACAGCTTTGAAACGAACGGTAAATTGTGCGTCGGAGCGTAAGGACTGCTGGCGATCGATTGCGCGTGGCGATGCAACGGCGGGAAGGCCGCTGCTGGCGGCCAAATATCCGTTATTCGTCTGATGAATACTGGCGGCCCGCGACGCCGCGCGATTACGGCCGCAAAAAACTTGATGGGTAAAAGCACCGAACCCGTTTAATTTTTTCCTCGCTATAGTCGAGGCACGGACGGTAGACGCGTGCGCAATGCGCCGATACCGCTCAGGCAATAACTGTAGACGGGTGCTGTATGAAAAACACAATCGAAAAGACCACCGGACCGGTGTGGGGTGTGGCGGCAGGCGTGCTCCTGGCTGCTGCAGGACTGAGTCTCGGCATCTTCCCGAAATCGCTGAACAGCGCGGGAACCGCAAACGACTTCATTGCATCCGGCGTCGCGATGCTGGGTATCTTCCTCGTCGTCTATTCCACGCACGAACTGCGAAGAAAGCGACTGCACTGAGCGTCCGCACGCCGCTGATCCGCGCAGCACGTTCGAGGCCGGCCACCGGCTCAGGAATGCGCTCGCCCGTCGGCGGAGCCGCAATCGACCAATAGATCGTCGACGATGATTTCGCCGGCCGTCCGGCCTGCGCGCAACGCATTGAGCGTGTTGTCGAACAGCCGACCGCCATCGTCCGCGAGGCGGATCGGCGCGAGCAGCCGCGGCGCGCTGCCGGCCGTGCGCACCTGCACGACCGCGACGAACCCGAACCGGAGCGTGTCGGGCGGCGGCGCGTGGTCGCGCGGTTCGTCGAGCCGGAATTCGCAGCGGACGTCGATGGTGTATCCGCGGTAGGTGTACGCACTGTTCATCTGCAGCTCGCTCGGAAGGGAACGCGACGACGGACCGTGGGCGCATCATATCGGCTCGTGCGAGCCGTTGGGGGTGGGGTGTCTACCTACTTGAGGAGTTCGTGCCGGTAGACGAGCTCGACGATGCGCTTGGTCGGGATGCTCGTGCGCACTGCGTCGACGCTGTCGATGCGAAACCACTTGCACTTCTGGATCTCGTTGCTCGCTTGCGGCGTCTGGTCCGGGCCGACTTCGGCGAAGAACACGTGATGCACCTTCGCGAGCCCGGTGAACTGCATCGAGTAGACGAGATGCTGGCCGGTCAGGCCGGTCTCTTCCTGCAGTTCCCGATGCGCGGCTTCGAGCGGCGTTTCTCCGCGCTTGATCGTGCCGCCTGGCAGCGCCCAGCGCGACGTCGCGCGCGCAACGAGCAGGACCTGTTCTTCGCGGTAGCAGACGATGGTCGCCCGTTCCTTGACGGGAACGGCAATGGCTTCCGGCGTGTTCGTGGAGAGAGGGGCTTGAGGCATGGGCCGATTCTAGCGAGTGTCGGGCGCCCGGCCAAGCCGGGGCGTCGAGCGCGACGCGGCCCGCCCGCCGGGTCGCGTCGTCATGGAGCCGCCAGCGTTACTTCTGTTCCGGCAAGAACCAGTTCATCACGAGCGCACAGATACCGCCGGTGGCGACGCCCGATTCCAGCACGTTCTTCAGGGCATGCGGCAGGCTGTTCAGAATGTCCGGCACTTGCGACACGCCGAGGCCGAGCGCGAGCGACACAGCGATGATCAGCAGCGCGCGGCGATCGAGCTGGATGCCGGACAGGATGTTGATGCCCGAAGCGGCCACCGCGCCGAACATCACCATCGCCGCACCGCCGAGCACGGGCTCCGGCACGGCCTGCAGCGCGCCCGCGACGACCGGGAACAGGCCGAGCACCACGAGCATGCCGGCGATCCAGATGCCGACGTGGCGGCTCGCGACGCCGGTGATCTGGATCACGCCGTTGTTCTGCGCGAACACGGAGCTCGGGAACGTGTTGAACACGCCGGCCAGCAGCGAGTTCGCGCCGTTCACGAGCACGCCGCCCTTGATCCGCTGCATCCACACCGGTCCTTCGACCGGCTCCTTCGAGATCTTGCTGGTGGCGGTGACGTCGCCGATCGCTTCGAGCGACGTGACGAGGTAGATGATCAGCATCGGCACGAACAGCGACCACGAGAAGCCGATGCCGAAGTGCAGCGGCGTCGGGACCTGGAACAGCGCGGCCTGATGCACGCCGGTGAAGTCGAGGCGGCCGAGCACGGCGGCCGCGGCATAGCCGATCACGAGGGCGATCACGAGCGCGGTGCTGCGCACCCACACGATCGGCACGCGGTTCAGCAGGATGATCGTGCCGAGCACGAGGCACGACAGCGTCAGGTTCTGCGCGCTCGCGAACGTGCCGTTGGCCATCGCGCCGTAGCCGCCGCCCATGCTGATGAGGCCGACCTTGATCAGCGTGAGGCCGATCAGCAGCACGACGATGCCGGTGACGAGCGGCGTGATCAGGCGCTTCACGAACGGCAGGATGCGCGACACGCTCATCTCGACGAACGAACCGGCGATCACGACGCCGAAGATCGCGGCCATCACGGTCTCGACCGGCGTGCCCTGCTTGATCATCACGCTGCCGCCGGCGATCAGCGGGCCGACGAAGTTGAAGCTGGTGCCCTGCACGATCAGCAGGCCGGCGCCCAGCGGGCCGAAGCGCTTGCACTGCACGAAGGTGGCGATGCCGGAAATCACGAGGGACATCGACACGATAAGCGTGGTATCCCGGCTCGATACGCCGAGCGCCTGGCAGATCAGCAGGCCGGGCGTGACGATCGGCACGATGATCGCCAGCAGGTGCTGCAGCGCGGCGACGAAGGCGACCATCGGCGCGGGCCGGTCATTGGGGCCATAGACGAGGTCGTGCGACGAATCTGCGTCGGCGGCGCCGGGGGAGGCGGATCGGGCGGGGGAAGCGGGTTGCATGGCGAGCGGGCCGGACAAGGTGGAAAGTGCGGCATTTTAGCCGATGGGCCCTGCGGCGGCCCGGGCGCGATGCAGTGGGCTGCAGGCGGCAAAGCGGCGCCGGATGCGTGCCGCCGAGCACGCGACGACGACCTTGCCGATCGTCGGCTGGCCGGTGCCTTCCCCGCGAGCGTTTCGCGTGGCTCGCGGCGCTTCAGCCGACGCTGCGCGGTTTCGTGCTGCGCGCCGGTGCGCGCGGCGCGCGGGCCGCCGGATACGCGCGCCTGCATACGTCGATGATGGCATCGCGCAGACGGCGATGGACGGGGTCGCCGTGCATGCGCGGATGCCATAGCGCGGAGATCAGGATCTCGGGCAGCCGGACCGGTATCGCGAAGCTGCGCAGCCCGAGTGCATCCACGAGCCCCGGCGTGAATGCGTTGCCGAGGCTCGAGCGCGGCACGAGCGCAATCAGGTCGGTGCCGGCCGCGACGCGCATCGCATCGGGATAGCCGGGCACCACGACCTGCACGGTATGGGCGGGTGCGGGCATGTCGGCCGCCTCGTTCGTCGGGCCGCCGAAGTCGCCGAGCTGCGATGCGATCACATGACGGCAGGCCGCGTAGCGCGCGGGCGTGATTCTGGCCGCCGCGAACAGCGGATGCCCGGCGCGCGCCACCGCGACGTGCGAGTCGTGAAAGAGCTCGCGCGTGTGCAGTTCGGGGGCGTCGTCGCCGCGCTTGCCGATTTCCAGGTCGACCATGCCGTCGCGCAGCGGCCCCGGGTCTCGGTCGGGCTTGGGGACGAAACGCACGCGCACGCCGGGGGCGATGTCGCCGATCGCGGCGACCACCGGGCCGGCGAGCATGTCCATGAACGATGCGGCCGCGCGGACGGTGAACGTGGACGAGAGTGTCGTCATGTCGATGTCGGCCGTGGCCGGCCGAAGCACGGCACGCGCATCGACCGCGATGGCATGCACGCGATCGCGCAGTGCCGCCGCGTGCGGCGTCGGCACCAGCTTGCGTCCAGCGCGCACGAGCAGTGGATCGCCGGTCGCGGTGCGCAGCCGCGTGAGCGTGCGGCTCATCGCGGAGGTGCTCAGTCCGAGGCGGCGCGCGGCCCCGGTCACGCTCCCTTCGGTCAGCAGCACGTCGAGCGCGGTGACGAGGTTCAGGTCGATATCTTCCATCCGGACAGCATACGACATCGCGCGAGATGACACGGCGTTTGACGCAACTATTGATTGAATTCGGTGCGTCTGGTGCATGCGATGGTGCGCGCCTATAGTGGCCGGATGATGGACTTCGGCAAAGGGGGAACCCATGCAATCGACTGTATCGAACGCCAGCACACCATCGATCCTGATCGTCGCGGCCTCGCGCGGCCTCGGGCTCGCGATGGCGGAGCAATTCCTGAACAAAGGCTGGCATGTCACCGGCACCGTCCGCGCCGGATCGGGGCGCACCCAGCTGCATGAGCTCGCCGAGCGCTTCGACGGACGGCTCGAGATCGACACGCTCGACATCTGCGAGCCGGAACAACTGGCTGCGTTGCGCGCGCGCCTGTCGGGCCGGCGCTTCGACATGCTGTTCGTGAATGCCGGCACGACCAACGATCCGAACGAAACGATCGGCGAGGTCACGACCGACGAGTTCGTGCGCGTGATGATTACGAACGCGTTGGCGCCGATGCGCGTGATCGAGGCGTTGCACGATCTCGTGACCGAGGACGGCCTGATCGGCGCGATGTCGTCGGGGCAGGGCAGTGTCGCGAACAACGTCAGCGGCATGCGCGAGGTCTACCGCGGCAGCAAGGCCGCGCTGAACCAGTTCATGCGCAGCTTCGCGGCGCGCCAGGCCGCTACGCCGCGCGCGATGGTGCTGATGGCGCCGGGCTGGGTCCGCACGGAACTCGGCGGCCCCGATGCGCGATTGACGATCGACGAAAGCGTGCCGAGCCTCGTGAACGTGCTGATCGGGAAGCAGCGGCGCGCGGGGCTCGAATACCTCGATTACCAGGGGCGCACGGTGCCGTGGTAGTGGCCGCTGCAGCGGGGCGCGTGACGACGCGCTGCGCACGCCGCGCCGATTCAATACAATGCGACGTCGAGGTGTCGGCGCCGTGTCGGGCAGCCGAGCGCCCCGTTCGATGAGCGGTATCGACCGGCGACCGCGCATTGTGGAATCACGCCCCGTCCCGACGGGCTGCTGGCGAATACGGAGCGCAGCATGAACGAACCCTACCTGCAGGTCATCGCCCATTTCTTCGCGAAACCCGGCAACGGCGACCGCGTGATCGAACTGCTCGCGGAACTCGCGCCGCTCACGCGCGCCGAGCCGAAAAACCTCGACTACGCGTACTTCCGCTCGCCGGTCGAGCCTGACCACATCGTGATCCTCGAGCGTTACCGCGAGGCCGACGGCCTCGACGTGCATCGGGAAACGCCGCATTTCCAGCGGATCGGTGTCGGCGCGATCATTCCGTTGCTCGATCGCCGCGACGTGACGAGCTACATGGTGCAGCCGGACCGCGGCACGGCGACGCCACCGGGAGGCACCCGATGAACCCGTTTCAATTCCGTACCGTTCCGACGCAGATCGTCGAATTCGGCGCCGCGCGCCGGCTCGGCGCGGTGTTGCGCGAACGCTTTCCGGCGCTCGCGCGACTGTGCGTGGTCACCGACGCGTTCCTGCATCGCAGCGGCGTGCTCGCGCCCGCGCTGGCGAGCCTCGCCGCGCACGGCTGGCAGGTGACCGTGATCGACGACGTGATCGCCGATCCGCCCGAACACGTGGTGCTCGACGCGACCGCGCGGGCGGTGGCGGCCGACGCGGAGATCGTGCTCGGCCTCGGCGGCGGTTCATCGATGGACGTCGCGAAGCTGATCGCCGCGCTCGCGCCGGGGCAGCAGGCGCTGGCCGACATGTACGGCGTCGACAAGGTGGCAACGTCGCGGCTGCCGCTCGTGCAGATGCCGACCACGGCCGGCACCGGCTCCGAAGTGACGGCCGTGTCGATCGTCACGGTCGGCGAGGCGCGCAAGATGGGCGTCGTGTCGCCGCACCTGTTCGCGGACGTCGCGATCCTCGACGCCGAACTGACGCTCGGGCTGCCGCGCGCGGCAACGGCTGCGACGGGCATCGATGCGATGGTGCATGCGATCGAGGCCTATACGTCGTCGCGGCTGAAGAATCCGGTGTCCGACATGCTGGCCGTGCAGGCCTTGACGCTGCTGTCGCGCAACCTGCTGAAGGCGTGCGACGACGGCCGCGATCGCCACGCGCGCGAAGCGATGCTGGTTGGCGCGATGTTCGCCGGCCAGGCATTCGCGAATGCGCCGGTCGCGGCCGTGCATGCGCTGGCTTATCCGGTCGGCGGAATTTTCCATGTGCCGCACGGGTTGTCGAACGCGCTCGTGCTGCCGCATGTGCTGCGCTTCAACGCCCAGGCCGCCGCGCCGCTGTATGCGGAGCTCGCGGCGATCGTCGCGCCGTCGGCGACGGGCAGCGACGAAGCGAGGACGCAGGCGCTGATCGACGAGATCGATCGGCTGATCGTCGCGACGGGCATCCCGCGCACGCTGCGGGAGGTCGGCATCGGCGAGGGCGACCTGCCGCGCATGGCGTCGGATGCGATGCTGCAGACGCGCTTGCTCGTGAACAATCCGCGCGAAGTGACGGAAGCGGACGCGCTGGCGATCTATCGGCACGCGTGGTGATGCGGTGCGCGTGACTGCGTGACGGCGGGCGGCGTAACGTCACCGGCCGCTGCTATTTCTGACCGCGATCCTTGCAGGTTGATTCGCGTTCGCCGTCGGGCTTGCGAGGTGGCGCGTGCGAGCATCGGCGCCGCGAGTGACAATCGCCTTCGCTCGCTCGACAGGAGACCACATGACGCAACGGGACGAAGCGGCGCGCACGCGATGCGTCGCATGGCAGATCGCGCAGACCTGGCAAGCGGCCGAATGGTGCCGGCTCGTCGAGACGCGTGAGGGCATCGATCTGTCGGGGGCGGTCGCGGGCGCGATCGACGGCACGCCGTTTCGCGTCGACTATGCGATCGCGTGCGGCGCCGACTGGCTGACGCGTGCCGTGCGCGTGACGCACTGGCTCGGCGCGGCGCCGCCAACGCAGCTCGAGATCGAATGCGACGCGGGGCGCTGGACCGTCGACGGCGCCGACGCGCCGGCACTCGCGGGCGCAACCGACATCGATCTCGGTTTCAGTCCATCGACCAATACGCTGCCGATCCGGCGTCTCGGGCTGGCGGTCGGCGCGTCGGCTGTCATCCACACTGCGTGGCTGTGTTTCCCCACATTCGAGCTCGTGCGCGGCGAGCAGCGCTATGCGCGCACGGCGGAACGCGTGTACCGCTACGAGAGCGGCACGTATGCGGCCGACATCGCGGTCGACGAGGCGGGCCTCGTCACCGATTACGACGAATGGCGGCGGATCGGCGCGACGCGTTCGCCGTAACGCGTCGCAGCGGCGGGGCGTCAGCGCGCGTTGGCGACCGTCACCTTGGCCGGAATCAGCTTCAGCGTGCTGAACGCGTCGGCGATCTTCTGCTGATACGTGAGCGTCGCATCGGTGATGGGCTGCACGCCGTAGCCGGCCCGCTTGAGCGCGATTTCGAGCGTCGGCGCGTCGAGGCCGACGAGCGGCGACAGTTGCGCGGCGACTTCCGGAATATTGTCGCGTCCCCAGCGGTCGACCGCGTCGACTTCGTCGAGCAGCGTGCGCAGCACCTGCGGTTGCGCGGCCGCATACTTGCGTGCGGCAAGGTAGTACTGCGTGTTGCGCACGAGCCCGTCGCCGTTCGCGACCACGCGCGCGCCGAGCTGCCGTTCGGCGGCCGCCAGATACGGATCCCAGATCACCCACGCGTCGACGCTGCGCTGCACGAACGCGGCGCGCGCATCGGCGGGCGTCAGGTAGATCGGCTGGATGTCGGCATACGTGAGGCCCGCGTGTTCGAGCGCCTTCACGAGCAGGTAGTGGACATTCGAACCCTTGTTGAACGCGACCTTCTTGCCGCGCAGCTGCGCGACGGTGCGGATCGGTGAATCGGGCAGCACGACGATCGCCTCGCCGTGCGGCGCGGGCGGTTCGTTGCCGATATAGACGAAATCGACCCCGGCGGCCTGCGCGAAGATCGGCGGCGTCTCGCCGACCGTGCCGACGTCGATCGCGCCGGCGTTCAGCCCCTCGAGCAATTGCGGACCGGCCGGGAACTCGAGCCACTGCACCGCCACGCCCTGGCTCGCGAGCCGTTTCTCGAGCGTGCCGCGCGCCTTGAGCACGACGAAGTTGCCGTATTTCTGGAAGCCGATGCGCAGCCGCTTGTCGCTGCCCTGGGCCCGTGCGGGCAGGCCCGCGAGCGGGCCGAGCGCGAGTCCGGCCAGCCCGGCGGCCGCGCCGTGCAGCCAGTGGCGGCGGCGCGGGTTGGCCGGGGTCGTTTCAAGGTCGGCGTGCGGGGTGTCGTTCATCGAGGCGTCCTGCTGGCGGGTTCACGGGGCGCGCGGGCTGGCGGCGCAATCGGCACGGGGGCACGGGACGCAGCCGTTTGCGGGCGATGCGCACGGCCGGCCCGCGCCGGATTCAGCACGATAACGGCCGCGCGGGCTGGCGACCAACCAACGAATCCGCATATGCAAATCAGCGGCCGGGCGATACGTGAACGACGAGGCGGCAGCGGGCCGCCGCGCTTAATCGGTGCCGAGCGTGCTTTCCTCGATCGAGTCGACGCGGTCCGGATAGAACGCGAGGTGCGCGCGAATCGATTCGACGGCCGGATTCGGATGCTCGTACGTCCACACCGCGTTGGTCGCGCGTTCGCCGCCGGCGGGGATCGAGTAGTACGCGCAATCGCCCTTGTACGGGCAGTACGTCGCATGGTCGGTCCGTTGCAGCAGCGACATGTCGGCATCCTCGCGCGGAATGTAGAACACGACCGGATAGCTGGCCTCGCGCAGCGCCAGCGCACGGCGCGTGTCGGCGACGGTCTTGCCGGCCACCTTGACCACGACGCGCGACGGATGCGGCTCGATCGTGATCGGATGATCGGGGCCCGGCGACTTCACGGGACGAGAGGGCGTATCGGGGCTGATCGACATCGTGGGTCCTCCAGGAAGGGTCGGCGCGCCGGCAGCGCGCCGTGCCGGAACGTGCGCGCCGGGCGGATCCCCGCGCGCCGGTGCCGGCGTCGGCCAACCGATACGATGCGCCAATTCCGGAGAACCTGCAGGGGGCCGGAAGGCGGCGCGCGGCGATGCTCGTCGGCATGTCCGCGGCGCTCGCATGGACAATTCGATGCAGCGGCAGCGGGATGCATCCGCCGCGATAAGCAACGCGGAATTAATTGGTAAGCGATCGGCGGGCGGCGCGCGAAGATCGGCGGTCGTCATTCGCATGACAGTCCTGTCCGAGCGCCACCATGAAGCTTTCATTCGTCTCATCCGCCGCGCATCGTGCGCGGCGCACGTCCGTTGCCGTCGTGGCGTTGCGCGCCATGGCCGCGTCGCTGCTGCTCGCCGGTGGGTTCACGCACGCGTTCGCCGCGCCGGCCGGCAAGACGCTCGTGTACTGCAGCGAAGGCAGCCCGGCCGGCTTTGATCCGGGCCAGCACACGACCAGCACCGATTTCGACGCGAGCACGTACACGATCTACAACGGGCTCGTGCAGTTCAAGCGCGGCACGCTCGATCTCGTCCCGTCGCTCGCGACGAGCTGGGATGTGTCGTCCGACCAGCGCGTCTACACGTTCCATCTGCGGCGCGGCGTGAAGTTCCAGACGACCGCGTGGTTCAAGCCGACGCGTCCGTTCCAGGCCGACGACGTCGTGTTCACGTTCCGCCGGATGCTCGACGCCGACAGTCCGTTCCGCAAGGCCTACCCGGTCAGCTTCCCGTACTTCAGCGATCTCGGTTTCGACCGCAACATCGAGCGCATCGAAAAGGTCGACGACGACACGGTGCGCTTCGTGCTGAAGTCGCCCGACGTCGTGTTCGTGCGCAATCTCGCGATGGCGTTCGCGTCGATCCTGTCGGCCGACTATGCGTCGCAGCTGGCGGCACGCCACCGCGAGGCCGACATCAACCAGCTCCCCGTCGGCACCGGGCCGTTCCAGCTGCGTGCGTACCAGAAGGACGCGGTGATCCGCTACGACGCGAACCCCGACTACTGGAAACCGGACGACGTGAAGCTCGCGCATCTCGTGTTCGCGATCACGCCCGATCCGGCCGCACGCCTGCAGAAACTCACGGCCGGCGAGTGCCAGGTGTCGGTGTTCCCGCGGCCGGCCGATCTCGAGACGGTGCGGCGCGATCCGAAGTTGACGCTGTTTTCGGGGACCGGTTTCAACGTCGGCTTCGTCGCGTACAACACGCAGCATCCGCCGCTCGATCGCGTCGACGTGCGGCGCGCGCTCGACATCGCGATCGACAAGACGGCGATCATCAAGACGGTGTTCAACGGCGACGCGTCGATCGCGACGAACCCGATGCCGCCCGCGCAATGGTCGTACAACCCGCGCCTGAAGGACGCGCCGCGCGATCCGGCCGCCGCGAAGGCGCTCCTCGCGCAGGCGGGATTCCCGAACGGCTTCGACCTGACGCTGTGGGCGATGCCGGTGCAGCGCCCGTACAACCCGAACGCGCAGCTGATGGCGCAACTGATCCAGCAGGACTGGGCGAAGATCGGCGTGCGCGCGAAGATCGTCAGCTACGAATGGGGCGAATACAACCGTCGTGCGAAACGCGACGGGCAGCACGACGCGATCCTGTACGGCTGGTCGGGCGACAACGGCGACCCCGACAACTGGCTCGGCACGCTGCTCGGTTGCGATGCGGTGCACGGCAGCAATCTCGCGAAGTGGTGCAACGCGGATTTCGAGCGGCTTGTCAGTGCGGCGCGCACGAACGCGGACGTCGCGAAACGCACATCGCTTTACGAGCAGGCGCAGGTCGTGTTCAAGGATCAGGTGCCGTTCACGCCGATCGCGACGTCGATCGTGTCGCTGCCGATTTCGAAGCGCGTGCATGGGGTGACGTTCTCGCCGCTCGGCGGGCACCGGTTCGACGGCGTGTGGCTGGATTGAAGCAGGGAAGCCGGCGCGTGCGGGGCGCGCCGGCGGTCGATGCGATGTTCAGTTCAGCGCGAGTGCGGCGGCTGTCTCGACTGGCGAGCCTTCGAGCGTGACGGATGCGACGCTGTTGGCGCAAGTGAACGGGGCGGACGGCCGGCGACATCGTTGCGCATGCACGCGTCGGCCTGGTGGCGGGACGGTCGTGGCCGGATCATCCTGTCGGAAATGCAGGAACGCAGGAACGCAGGAACGCAGGAACGCAGGAATCGCACCCGCACGGCCGCGGCTGACGCCGCGCACCGTGCGCGGCGCACGTCATTGCAGTGTCGCGCCCGGCCCCTTCAGCACGACGCTGCGGCGGCCGTCGATGCCGACCGGCACATCGCCGTGAACGGTCGCGCGGCGCACGACGCGGCGCGCATCGCCGTAATCGTCGATCGCATAGTGCTGCGTCGCGCGGTTGTCCCAGATCGCGACGTCGCCTTGCTGCCAGCGCCAGCGCACGGTGTTCTCGAGGCGCGTCACGTGTTCGTGCAGCACCTGCAGCAGATGCGCGGAATCCTGCGACGACAGCCCCTTGATCTTCTGCACGAAATGCCCGAGCACGAGCGTGCGCTCGCCGGTCTCCGGATGCACGCGCACGACCGGGTGTTCGGTTTCGTAGACGGTCGACGTGAACACTTCGCGGTAGCGTTTCAGTTGCGTGTCGTCGGCATGAACGTGCGTCGACGCGTAGTCGTAGGCGTTCGTGTGCAGCGCCCACAGCGTGTCGGCGAGCGCGCGCAGCGGCTCCGGCAGATGCGCATACGCGGCCGCCGTGTTGGCCCACACCGTGTCGCCGCCGAACGGTGGAATCACGACCGCGCGCAGGATCGACACCTTCGGGTACGCGTCGACGAATGTCACGTCGGTGTGCCACGAGTTGGCGCGCGCGCCGTGCGCGGAATCGAGTTCGAGCAGGTGCGCGCTGCCGTCGACGGGCGGCACAGTGGGGTGCGCGACGGTCTCGCCGAAGCGACGCGCGAATGCTTCCTGCGCGGTGTCGTCGAGATGGTCCTGGTTGCGGAAGAACAGCACCTTGTGGCGCAGCAGCGCGGCCTGGATGGCGTCGAACGTCGCGTCGTCGAGCGTGCTCGACAGCCGGACGCCGGCGATCTCGGCGCCGATCCGGCCGGCGACCTGGCGCAGCTGAAGCGGTACGCCAGCCGTGTGCGGCGCAGCGGCGTGCGACGCATGCGACGACGGGTGAGCGGCATGCTGGACGTCGGACATCGGGAGTCTCCTGGGTCGGGTCGGTCGGGTCTCCATTCAAGCAGGGGCCGCGCGAAACCGGAACCGATGAATCGTCACAACCTTAGCGCGCGTCGTGACGATCGATATGTGTCGTCGTGCTGAGCGACTTGTACGCGGCATCAGGCAAACCGATCGGGATGCGGAATATTTTCCCGGTCAAATCGGCGGGCGCGAAAGGATTGCCGGCAAGCGGGCGCGAATGCCGTTTACATATTTGCAGATGCGAATCAAGTGAATTTGGAAAAACCGAGTAAAAAAATATTGAATCATCCGCCAGCAGCAATGATGCGTGTCGTCGTTGACATTCTTACGCCGAGCCGCGACAGACCTTGCGTGTCGCGGCGAGAAAGTGGTAACCGGTGTGCCTGTATTTCATTGCTGAAGGGTGCCGTCCATAAATACACTCCGACGCTAAATAATTTGAAATCCCCCCAAAAATTATCTATACACTAGACGAAACGGCGTGATCCGCATCGTGTCAAATGCGGCCACGCAACAAAACGCGCGAAGTACCGGCAGATGCGTTGCCGTACTCCGCGCGTCGCAGCGATCGAAAGGATTCCGGGGGATGCGAACGGCCCGATGCCCGGGCCGCCGCATGAGTCGTGAATGGGCGAACGCCATGCGCCGCCACAGAAGCAACGCAGCGTCTTTACATTCAACGGTCGATCACCGACCCCGTCACACGGAGGGAGTCATGCTGCAATACGTCAAGTCCTTGTTGCGCGATGAACGGGGCGTCAGTTCGCTCGAATACGCAGTGCTGGCCGGCATCATCGTGGTCGCACTCGCGGCGGTTGGCACGTACCTCAGCGGCGCGCAAGGCCTGCAGGCCATATTCACGCAGCTGGTCAACAAGGTCACCTCGCTGATCTGATCTCCTGAACCCGCGCGCCGCCGACGAACACACGGATCCGCAGCGGTACGACGTATCCAGCCGGGGCGCGCCGACGGACGGCTCTCCGATGCTCTATCTCGTACAGCTGGCGGCAACGCTCGTGCTGGTGTCGATCGCGGCGCAGGACCTGCGCGAGCGGCGCGTGTCCAATCGCGCCGTGCTGGCGTTCGCGATGCTGTACCTGATCGCGGCGGCGCTCGTGCGCGAAGGGCTCGCGCCACTGGCCGGTCACGTCGCGACCGCCGCGGCGATGCTGGTGGTGTTCGGCGGGCTGCGTCACGCGGGCTGGCTCGGCGGCGGCGACGTGAAGCTGGCGGCGGCGGTATTCCTGTGGGCCGGCCCGCCGCTTGCGTTGCCGGTGCTGACGATCGTCGGCGCGAGCGGCGCCGCGTGCGGCCTCGCCACGCTCGCGGCCGTCGCACGGCGGCGTCGCATCGCGCCTGCGCACGCGATGGCGACGCGCGGCGTGCCGTACGGCATCGCGCTTGCGCTCGGCGGCGTGCTGGCCGTCTGGGCGCCATTCCCTCACGCACTTTCGCTTACCTAGCCCGGGGGACGCGCGCCGCCATGCCCAAACCCCTGAGAATGGCCGTGCTGATCATCGCTGCCGGCATCGGTGCGTTCATCCTGCGCCAGCTGTATGTTTCCGCGTCGACACCTGCGCCGCCCGGCGACCCGGCCGAGGTACGCGTGCGGGTCGCGGCGGCGGATCTTCCCGAAGGGCTGCTGCTGCGCGACAACGATCTCGCGTGGAAGCCCATGGCGCGCGCGCAGGTGCCGGTCGGCGCGTTCGTCGAATCGCAACCGGGCGCGGACCTGAAGGGCGCGCTGCTGCGCAACCGCGTCGACGCGGGCGCGCCGATCCGCGCGGACAACGTGATTCCGGCGGGCGCGCCGGATTTTCTCGCGGCCGCGCTTCAGCCCGGCATGCGCGCGATCTCGGTGCCCGTCGACGACGTGTCGGGCAACGCGGGGCTGATCCAGCCGGGCGACTTCGTCGACGTGGTGCTCACGCAGCAGATCGGCGGTTCCGCGACCACGCCCGGCACGTTCGAAGCGGAGACGGTCGTGCGGCGTGCGCGCGTGCTCGCGGTCGGCTCGGAATTCCAGCGCGCGAAGGCGCCCGCGAGCGCCGCGGACGCGCCGGTCCGCGCGCGCACGGTCACGCTCGAGGTCGCGCCGCGCACCGCGCAGGTCGTGCTGGTCGCGACGCGCCTCGGTTCGCTGTCGCTGGCGCTGCGCAGCTTCGCGACGAGGGACCGCCGCCAGGCGGCGGGCGGCGACGAACAGGAGGCCGATACGCCACCGGTGTGGGCCGGCGACGTATCGCGCGCGGCCCGCGAAGCGGCGCGTGCGCCGTCCGCGAGGACGGACGCCGGCACGCGGCCGGCGCAGGGCAACACGGTCGTGATCTATCGCGGCTCGTCGGTCGACGATGGATCGCGCGCCGGCGGCACCGGCACGCCGGGCGTGCCGCCGCTGCCGTCCGGGTGGCCGGGCACGCCTGTTGCACCGGTTGCGCCGGCCGCGCCCGCGGGCGGCAATGCCGCCGCGGACGCGACGGCGCAAGCGCCGCGCGCCACGATGTTGCAGTGACGCAGTGAAGAAACTGACGGGAAAACGCATGGTGCGCATGGTTCGTTGGATCGCTTTCTGGTGTCTGGCCTGCATCGTTGCGCCGGGCGTCGCGCTCGCACAGCGCGCGCACGCGGCGGACGCCGGCGCGGCGTTGTCGATCGCGACCGGCAAGGGCGAGATGCTGTCGCTGTCCGAACCCGCGACCGCGATGTTCGTCGCGGATCCGAGCATCGCCGACATCCAGGTGCCGTCGCCGCGCACCGTGTTCGTGTTCGGCAAGAAGGCCGGCACCACCACGCTGATCGCGCTCGGCGCGAACCATCGGCCGATCCTGCGCCGGACGGTGATCGTGCAGGTCGACACCGTATCGCTGCAGGCGGTGCTCGACAGCCGCTTTCCGCAATTGAAGCTGTCGGTGTCCGGCGCGCCGGGCTCGCTGATGGTGTCGGGCAAGGTGCCGAGCGCGGCCGACGCGGACGCCGTGATGCAGTCGCTCACGCCCTACCTGAACGACAAGGAAAAGATCGTCAACCGGCTCACCCTGTCGCGCCCGATCCAGGTCAACCTGCGCGTGCGCGTGACCGAGGTGAGCCGCAACGTCACGCAGCAGCTCGGCATCAACTGGAGCTCGCTCGGCGCAGCCGGCAATTTCATCGGCGGGCTGTTCAACGGGCGCACGTTGGTGGATCCGACGACCAAGCTGTTCAACCTGTCGCCGACCGGCGCGTACTCGGTGCTCGGCGGCTTCCACGCGGGGCGCTGGTCGATCGACGTCGTGCTCGACGCGCTCGACCAGGAAGGCCTGATCACGATGCTCGCGGAGCCGAACCTCACCGCGATGTCCGGCCAGACCGCGAGCTTCCTCGCGGGTGGCGAGATTCCGATTCCGGTCGCGCAGGCCGGCAACACGACCGGCGCGATCACAGTGGAGTTCAAGCCGTTCGGCGTGTCGCTCGACTTCACGCCGACCGTGCTCGCCGACAACCGGATCAGCCTGAAGGTGCGCCCGGAAGTGAGCGAGGTCGACGCGAACAACAGCGTGAAGACGGGCGGCGTCACGGTGCCGGGGCTCAGCGTGCGGCGCGTCGAGACGACGGTCGAGCTGTCGAGCGGGCAGAGCTTCGCGATCGGCGGGCTGCTGCAGAGCCAGACGGCCGACACCGTGTCGCAGGTTCCGGGGCTCGGCCGGCTGCCGATCATCGGCCGGCTGTTTTCATCGAAGAACTTCCAGGACAACAAGACCGAGGTCGTCGTGATCGTGACGCCGTACATCGTGCAGCCGACCGGCCCCGGCCAGCTCGAACAGGCGCTCGACACCGTCGCCCGGCCGAGCAGCGATCTCGAGTTCGCGGTGCAGCGCAACCTCGGGCTTGACCTGTTGTCGGGCGAAACGCCGCGCCTCGTCGGCGCCGCGGGCTTCGTGTATTGACCGGAGGAGCGCGCATGCGGGTTCGAACCATCATCTTCGCTCTGCTGGCGCCGGCGCTTGCAGGCTGCCTGTCGGCGCCGCCGCCGATCAACCTGCCGGATGCACGCGCGATCGGCTTCGACGGCGTGCGCGCGGTGCCGCCCGACTGCGCGGCGCTGATGCAGCCGTCGCATCTCGTCGACGCGGGGTTCGGGCGGCCCGGCGTGCCGTTCGGCTGCGCGACCTATACGAACCTCGCGACGATGCTCGCGCGGCCGGAAGATCTCGTCGCGCCCGTGCCGTACGGCGGCGCGGACGCGCAAGTCGCGGCCGACGCGGTGCGCCGCTACGTCGAGGATCGCGTGAAGCAGCCGGCACCCGGCAAGACGCTGACGACCGGCTCGCCCGGCCATTGACCCGCTCACGAGGCCATCGCGATGCCGCCCATGAACGTCCTCGATCGCCAGAACGCCAAGCGTGCCGCCTCCGCCGGGGCGGCGGATCTCATCGCGGTCGTGTCGGACGCGGGCAGCGAAGACGTGATTCGCCGCGTCGTGCAGGATCTGTCGATCACGCGCGCCCACGTGCAGCCCGGCAACTGCGACGACGCGATCCACCTGCTGCAGCAGCACGAGCGCTCGCCGCGCCAGCTGATCGTCGACGTGTCGGATTCGGTGCTGCCGGTGTCCGACCTGATGCGGCTCGCCGAGATGTGCGATCCGTCGGTGCGGGTCATCGCGATCGGCACGCAGAACGACGTCGGGCTGTTCCGCAACCTGCTCGGCATCGGCGTGCAGGACTACATCGTGAAGCCGCTGACCGTCGAGTTGATGCGGCGCGCGCTGACCGCGACGGAATCGATCGTGCACGCGCGTACCGGCAAGATCGTCAGCTTCGTCGGCGCGCGCGGCGGCGTGGGCGCGACGACGGTCGCGGTGAGTCTCGCGCGCTGCCTGGCGGGCGAGAAGCGCCGCCGTGTCGCGTACGCCGACCTGAACCTTCATGGCGGGGGCGCGAACTCGATGCTCGGGCTGTCGAGCAACAACGGGCTGATCGAATTGCTGAACATGGAGCAGCGTCCCGACGACGCGTTGTTCGACCGCATGTTCGTCACGAAGGGCGACCGCCTGCACGTGCTGTCGGCCGAACTGGCGTACGGCGACGACGCGCCGCTGCGCGACGATGCGATCGTGCAACTCGTCGACATGCTGAAGGACCGCTTCCATTACGTGCTGTTCGACGTGGGCAACCGCGCCGGCAAACTGTTCGAGGACGCACTGGCGGCGTCCGATCTCGTCTATATCGTCGCCGACCGCTCGGTGCACGCCGCGTACGAAGCCGCGCGGCTTGCGCGCTTCGTGAAGGAGCTGCCCGGCGAGCGGTTGCTGTCGATGGTGTTGAACAATCCGCTCGAGCCGGTCAAGGGGCGCGTCGCGCAGACCGATTTCGAGGACGCCTTCGGCGGCGTGAAGCTGCGCGAGCTGCCGCACGAGCCGCAGCCGCTCGCGGTCGCCGAGAACCTCGGCGAGCCGATCGAAGGCGGGAAGCGTCATGGCTTCCTGGACGAGATCCGGCGGCTCGCGAACGGCATCACCGGCGAATCGATGGCCGTCGCCGAGCCGTGGTATGCGCGCTTCGTCAAGTGGAGGAAAGGATCGTGACGTTCGGTACTCGCAAACGGTCGACGCCGGAGCCCACGCCGGCAGTGTCCCCGGCCGCGCCGCGCGACGACGCGCCCGCGCCGGGGCCGATCGCGAGCCACGCGCCGCCGCCCGTGCGCGGTGCGGCGGCGGCCGACACGCAGGAGGCGCTGATCCGCTCCGGCAAGTTCGATGCGATTCGCACCGCGGTGTTCTCGTCGATGAACATGTCGGCGGCATTGATGAAGACGCGCGACGAAGTGCGGACGGGCATCGAGCAGGTAGCCGCGCACACCGTCGAGCGCGAGCGCCTGAAGATCACGGCGGGCGAGCAGGTGCTGATCGTCGACGCGATCCTGAACGACATGTTCGGCGTCGGGCCGATCGAGCCGCTGCTCGCCGACGACACCGTGTCCGACATCCTCGTGAACGGCCCTGACCAGGTGTACGTCGAGCGCGCGGGGCGGCTCGAACTCACGTCGCTGAAGTTTCGCGACAACGCGCACGTGACGAGCGTCGCGCAGCGGATCGCGGCGGCGGTCGGGCGCCGTGTCGACGAGAGCAGCCCGATGGTCGACGCGCGGCTTGCCGACGGCAGCCGCGTGAACGTGGTCCTGCCGCCGATCGCGATGCGCGGCGCGTCGATCTCGATCCGCAAGTTCGCGAAGCGCGACATCACGCTCGCGCGCATGGCGCACCAGGGCAATATCTCGCACGGGATGCTGCAGGTGCTGAAGATTGCCTGCGCGTGCCGGTTGAACATCGTGATCTCGGGCGGTACCGGCTCGGGCAAGACGACGCTGCTGAACGCGCTGTCGCAACACATCGAGGAGCACGAGCGGATCGTGACGATCGAGGATGCGGCCGAGCTGCAACTGCTGCAGCCGCATGTCGTCAGTCTCGAGACGCGGCCGGAGAATACCGAAGGGCTTGGCGGGATCTCGCAGCGCGACCTCGTGCGCAACGCGCTGCGGATGCGGCCCGATCGCATCATCCTCGGCGAAATCCGCGGCGCGGAGGCATTCGACGTGCTGCAGGCGATGAATACCGGCCACGACGGCTCGATGACGACGATCCATGCGAACACGCCGCGCGACGCGATCAGCCGGCTCGAAAGCATGGTCATGATGGCGAACGCGAACCTGCAGCTGCTGTCGATCCGGCGCCAGATCGCGAGCGCCGTGCACCTGTTCGTGCAGATCGAGCGAATGCGCGACGGTGTGCGCCGCGTGACCCGGATCACCGAGATCGTCGGGATGGAAGGCGAGGTCGTGATCACGCAGGACCTGTTCGCGTTCCGGCAGGAAAGCGACACGACCCGCGATGTGGTGAAGGGGGTGTTCGAGGCGTCGTCGCTGCGTCCCGCGTTCGCCCCGCGCGCCGCGTACTACGGCATGGAGGACGCGCTCTCCGAGGTATTCCGGCAATGAGGCCCGCAGACCTGGTCGCGCTCGGTGCATTCGTCGTGATCCTCGTGATCGGCCTCGTGCTGTCCGCGCTGCTCGACCGCGCGCGACAGGCGCCGGAGCAACGCATTCGCGAGCGGATGCGGCGCCTCGCGCCGTCGCTGGCGGGCAGCAAGGCCGGTGCGGCCGCCGTGCCCGGCGTCGCGCTGTTCAACCTGCCGCGCCGGCAGGGCCGCGTGCGTGCCTGGCTGCAGCGCTACGTGACGCGCGTACGTGCGGTCGGCGGCGAGCGCGGGATGCGGATCGTCATCGCCAGCACGATCGTCGGCGCGATCGCGGCGATCGTCGCGATGAAGCTCGTCACGCTGCCGAGCGTCCTGCATCCGCTGATCTACGTCGGGTTGCCGCTGCTTGCGATGCGCACCAGCTATCGCGCGCTGGTCGAGCGCTTCCGGCTGCGCTTTCTCGAAGCGTTCCCGGACGCGATCGACCTGATCGTGCGGGCGGTGCGCGCGGGAATCCCGGTCACGCAGGCGATCAGCACGGTCGGCGACAGCGCGGCGGAGCCGGTGCGCTCGACCTTCCGCACGATGGGCGACAGCCTGCGCGTGGGCGCGGATCTGAAGGACGTGCTGACGCAGGCGTCGGACCGGCTGATGATCGCGGACTTCTCGTTCTTCACCGTCTACCTGCTGCTGCAGCGCGAGACCGGCGGCAGCCTCGGCGAAACGCTCGACGAGTTGTCGAGCATCATCCGCACGCGCCGCGACATCCGCCTGAAGACGCGCGCGTTGACCGCCGAAGGGCGGATCACGACGAAGATCATTTCGGCCGTGCCGTTCGTGATGATCGGCGCGCTGTTCCTCGTGAACCGCTCGTACGTGATGCTGCTGTTCGACACGCATGCCGGACACGTGATGCTGACGATCGCCGCCGTGCTGCTGACGATCGGGCTGCTGACGATCAACAAGATCTCGAAACTGGATACCGCGCGATGACGATGTCGATGCTGGCCGCCCGCGGCCTTGAACTGCTGTTGTTGATCGCGTGCGTCGCCGCGGCGCTCGCGACGCCCGGCGGCGGCACGCGCCGGCGCATCGCCGCGCGCGTGCAGCAGGCGGCCGGACAGCGCTCGCTGTCGCTGGCGGCGGGGCGGCTGCAGCCGGGCGAGGTGCGTCAGGACCTGACGCGGCGGCTCGCGCAGCTCGGCGAGCGGCTGCCCGTGCTCGACCCGATGCAGCGCGTGAAGCTCGGGCTGCAGCTCACGCGCGCCGGCTTTCGCGAGCGCCGCGCGGTGTCGTCGATGATCGGCATCAAGCTGAGCTGCGGCGTGCTGTTCGCGGGCTTCGCGATCGTGTTCAGCCCGTACATTCCGCGTCTCGGCGAATTCTTCGTGATCCGTGCGGTGGCGATGGTCGGCGCGTTCGTGATCGGCGTGATCGTGCCCGAGTACGTGCTCGGCGCGATGATCCGGCGGCGCCGGCGCATCATCGCCGCGTGCTTTCCGGATGCGCTCGACCTGCTCGTGATCTGCACGATGGCCGGCAACAGTCTCGGCTCGGGCGTGCGGCGCGTCGCCCGCGAACTCGAGCGCATTTGCCCGCCGCTCGCCGACGAGCTGACGGTGTGCGCGGACGAGCTGACGCTGAGCGGGAATGTTTCCGAGGCGCTCGCGCATTTCGCGCTGCGCGTCAATTTTTCGTCGGCCCGCTCGCTTGCCACGACGCTCACGCAATCGCAGCGATTCGGCACGCCGATCACGCAGGCGCTGCGCACGCTGTCGCGCAGCGAGCGCACCGAGCAGGTCGTCGCGCTCGAGGAAAAGGCCGCGAAGCTCGCGCCGAAGATCACGGTGCCGATGATGCTGTTCATCCTGCCGACGGTCGGCCTGATCGCGGCGGGCCCGGCGGCGATCCGCCTGATCGAGGTATTCAAATGACACGAACTGTCATCCGCGCGCTTGCGTTCGCGATCGTGCTGCCGGTGCTGGCCGGCGGCTGCGCGCCGGGCATCCAGACGAGACCGGCGCTGTCGCACAAGAGCGACGATCCGCAGGCCGAATTGCGCATTGCCGACAGCGCGCTGGCCGGCGGCAACATCGAGCTCGCGTCGACGCTGTACGGAAAGGTGCTCGCGCGGCATCCCGATTCGCTCGCGGCGCAGCTGGGGCTCGGTGACGTCAACTACCGGGCCGGCGATCTGGAGCGCGCGCGGATTCTCTATGAGCAGGCACGGCAACAGGCGCCGGCGGATCTCGGGCCGCAGCTCGGGCTGGCGCGCGTCGCGTTGCGGCAGCGCCGGCTCGACGAGGCCGCACAGCGCTACCGTGAACTGCTGGCCGCGCAGCCGAACCTGCCGCTCGCGGCGCAAGGGCTCGGCACGGTGCTCGACCTGCAGGGACGCCATGCCGACGCGCAAGCCGTGTATCGCGACGCGCTCAACGCGCATCCGGATGCGCAGGGGCTGCGCGTCGACCTCGGGCTGTCGCTCGTGCTGAGCAACCGGCCGCGCGAAGGCGTGAACGTGCTGCTCGACGTGGCCGGCTTGCCCGACGCGCCGTGGCAGGCGCGCCAGAACCTCGCGTTCGCGTACGGGGTGCTCGGCAACACGGATTCGGCGAAGAAGCTGCTGTCCGCCGACCTGCCGGCGTCGGCGGTGGCCGACAACCTGCGCTTCTACCAGGCGGTGCGCGCGCAGCTTGCAGCGCGTCCGGCTACCGCCGCCGCGCGGCCGTTGACGGGCGCCGCGCTCGAGCCGCGCGTCGTGCCGAGTGCCGCGGGGGCCGCAAAATGACACGCGGGGCGACGGGCGCCCGCCACGCGCGCGGCGTCGTATCCCTCGAGTTCGCATTGATGCTGCCGTTCCTGTTGATGGTGCTGATCGGCATCATCGACGTGAGCCTGCTGCTGTGCGACAAGGCCGTCATCACGAACGCGAGCCGCGAAGCCGCGCGGGCCGGTGTCGTGCTGCGCGTGCCGATGCTGACCACGACGCAGATCGCCAACGTCGCGTTGAGCTACACGCAGAACAGCCTGATCACCGGCGGCACCGCGACGACCCCGACCGTGACCGTGACGCAGGCGAACGGCACGACCGCGGGCACCGCGCTGACGGTGACGGTGACCTACACGTATTCCGGGCTGGTGCTGGGTACGGCATTGAGCGTGCTGACCGGCCCGTTGACGATCTCGGCCAGCTCGGTGATGCTCTATGAATGACGCCGCCGGCACGCGATGCACAGGCCCCGCGTCCGAGCGGGGCTCCGTCGCGCTGTTCTTCGTGATGTTCCTGATTCCGCTGCTGTCGTTCGGCGCGCTGGCGATCGACATCGCATGGGTCGCCACCGTGCGCAACCAGCTTCAGAACGCCGCCGACGCGGCCGCGCTCGCGGCGGCCGATGCGATGATGTCGCCGACCGGCGGCCCGCTGAACTGGTCGCAGGCCGCGCCGGCGGCGAACGGCGTGATCGCGCAGAATTCGGCGGCGGGCGCGGCACTGTCGACGGGCTCGGTGACGACCGGGTACTGGAACGTGACGCGCAACCCGGCGTCGATGCAGCCGACCACCATCACGCCTGGCGCGTACGACGTGCCGGCGGTGCAGGTCACGGTATCGCGCGCGCCGGGTGTCAATGGCGGCTCGATTCCATTGCTGCTCGGCGGGCTGCTGGGCATTCCCGGCACATCCGGCAGCGCAACCGCGATCGCGGTGCTCGCCGCGCCCGGCGGGGTGGCGGCGGGCGGCCTCTTTCCGATCGCGATCGACCAGTGCGTGTACAACCAGTACTGGAACGCGGTGACCAACCAGCCGCTGATCAATCCGCTGACGGGCCAGCCGTTCGAGTTCTCGATCACCAACGGCCAGACCTATGGCGCGCTGTGCATGGGCGGTCAGTGGACGTCGTTCCAGTCGACCGCGACCGACACCACGACAATGAGCGGCCTGATGGTGACCGGCAACCCGACGACGCTCAATATCGGCGACAGCATCAATCTCGCCACCGGCGTGAAGGCGACGCTCTACACGTCGGTGCCGATCGGTGCGACGGTCGTGCTGCCGGTCGTCACGCAGACCTCGAGCAGCACCACCGTGCCGATCGTCGCGTTCGCCGCGTTCCACATCGACGTGTCGCTCGGCGGCACGTACAAGTACATCCAGGGCCACTTCGTCGCCGGCGTGAAGCTGACGGGCGTCGCGACGGGCGTCGGGCCGTACTACGGCGTATACGTGCCGCCGCGGCTCGCGTTGTGAGCGTCGTGCCGCGCGCGCCGCAGCAGCACGAGCAGCGCGAAGAGGGTCACGGCCGGGCCGATCTGCGGCCACTGCAGCCACGGGTTCAGGTATTCGACGATGGGCAGCGCCCACATCAGCGCGATCGCGGTCTGCTCGCCACGCAGCCAGCCGTCGCGCCAGCCGATCGCCAGCATGCACGCGATCGCGACGGCGAGCCACGCGAGTTCGTAGTGCCACACGTACGGGTTGGCCGCAAGCGTCGCGACCGTCAGCACGGCCGCGCGCACGCGGGTATCGCGTGACTGCGCCCACGCGATGCAGGCGGCCGCGATCGCGATCGCGGCGATACACGCATGGGCGGCATAGGCGGCGCCGAGCGGCACGCCCGCCAGGCGGAGCGTCGCGAACGGCGTCGGCGACGCCAGCCAGAACACGACACCGTGTTCGAGGACGATCGAGCGTGCGAGCCCGGTGCTGGCGACGAACAGACGCAGCGACTCGACCCCGCAGACCAGGACGCTCAGCGCGACGAACGCTCCCGTGGCGAGCGCGGCCCATGCGATCGTGCGCCACGCGCGCGCCGCGACCAGCACGAACGGGAACAGCAACGCCATCTGCGGCTTGACCGACAGCAGGCCGATGCAGAGGCCGGCCCACATCGGCCGCCGAGCGGCCCAATGGACGGCCAGCGCCGCGCAGGATGCGGTCAGGAACGCGTTCTGCCCGAGCGTCGCGGTGACGAACACGCAGGGTGCGGCGGCCAGTGCGAGCGTACCGCCGCGCCATGCACCGGCCATCGTGCCGAGGCCGGATACGCGCGCCGCCGCGAGGCCGAGCACGAGCACGCCGAACGCGACGAACAGCGGATACCCGAGCGCAAAGGGCAGCAGCGCCAGCGGCGTCACGAGCAGCAGATAGGTGGGCGGGTACAGCCACGGCGCGAAGCTGTCACGACGAAAGTGTGTGAACAGCTCGGCCGTCAGCCGCGAGAATGACGAGAAATCGTACGCCTGCGCTGGCGAGCCGTGCAGCATCACGTACGAGGCGGCCCAGAACACCGAGAAGTCGGCGCCGGGGCGCGACCCGGCGTCGCCATGCGTGTGGCGAACGACGGTCGTCCAGATCGCGATGAACAGCGCGTAGAACACCAGCATCAGCGCGCTGTACAGGACGAGGCGCCGCGGGGTGAGCCACGCGCCGACCGGGCGCTGCGCCGAGCGCATCGATTGGCTGGAAATGTCCAATTGCGGCGGCCCGGCTTACTTGAACGACGTCTTGCGGGCGGCGAGGCCGGCGGCTGCCGGTATCGTCGTCCGGCGGCGGGCCGCGTGCGTGCGCTTGAGCGGGAACTGCAGCAGCTTCGATGCGGGCTGCGCGGCGGCATCCCGCTCGGCCCGGTAGCGCCGCCTGACGAGATAGACGGGACGCTGCTTGGACTCGTGATAGATCCGGCCGAGGTATTCGCCGATCACGCCGATGCCGATCAGCTGGATGCCGCCGACGAACAGCACGACTGAAATCAGCGACGGGTAGCCGTGCACCGGATTGCCGAACAACAGCGTGCGTACGACGATGAACGCGCCGTACACGAGCGACAGCATCGCGAACGTGAGGCCGACGTAGGTCCACACGCGCAGCGGCACCGTGCTGAAGCTCGTGATGCCCTCCAGCGCGAAATTCCAGCGCCGCCATCCGGAGAACTTCGAGCGGCCACCGCTGCGCGGCGCCCGCGTGTATTCGACGATCGTGGTGCGAAAGCCGACCCACGCGAACAGCCCCTTCATGAACCGTCGCCGCTCCGGCAACGCGCGCAGTGCATCGACGACCTCGCGATCCATCAGGCGGAAATCGCCGACGTTTTCCGGCATTTCCACCTCGGATAGCGCGTTGTGCACGCGATAGTAGAGCGCCGCCGCCGCGCGCTGCATGTAGGGATCGCACATCCGGTCGGTGCGTTTCGCGGCGACGACCTCGGCGCCGCCGCGCCAGTGTTCGATCATCGCGGGAATCAGCGCGGGAGGGTCCTGCAGGTCGGCGTCGATCAGGATCACCGCGGCGCCAGCCGCCTCGTCGAGGCCCGCGGTGAGCGCCGCTTCCTTGCCGAAGCGGCGCGTGAGATCCACGACGTGCACGCGCGCGTCGCCGGCGGCGACCGCGAGCAGCCGGTCGAGCGTGCGATCGCGGCTGCCGTCGTTGATGCAGATGACCTCGAAGCGGATCGCGGCGACCGACTCGAGAATGGGCAGCGTTTCGGCAAAGAACGCGTCGATCGTTTCCTCTTCGTCATGAAACGGCACGACGAGCGATATCAGCGGCTTCCTGGCTTGCGTGGACATGCTGCGGGCTCCCGAGAGGTCCGGCCTGCGCTGCACCGTGTAGTTCCGGTTGTTGTGTGCCGAGCGGGCGTGGCCCGGTTCGGCGCGAAGTCGGTTCCGGCCTGCTTGTCCACCGCGGACCGGACGTAGGTGTTGTGTCCATTGTATGCAGGTAATCGCCGATTCGTAACACGTATCGGCGGATTTGCAGGTCGTTGCGAACGGCCTGTCGGGAAAACACCGGTCGGCGCCTGGCGTCGGGCCGCGCGACGGCGCTAGGATGGCGTTTTCAATGCCGAAGGAGCGCGCGGTGCAAGTTCACGATCTGACAGGTGCGCCGCTCGATTTCTGGGTGGCGATGGCGGAAGACCTCGGCGCACCGCGCGTCGACGCCGGGGGCTGCACGGTCATTCGCGAGCCGGGCGGCGCGCCGGTGCCGTACGCGCCGTCGGCTTCATGGGCGGACGGCGGCCCGCTCGTCGAGCGTTTGCCGTTCGGCGCATTCGAACGCGACGGCGGGCACGGCGCGTGGCGCGCGGTGCTGCATCGGGCGGTGCCGGCGGCGGGCGAGCGCTGCACGTTCAATCAGTCGGGGCCGACGCTGCTGGTCGCCGCGATGCGCACGCTGGTCGCGTCGACGTTCGGCGACGACGTGCCCGATCTCGACATGTCGACGCCGCGCTGAGTGTGCGCGCAACCGGTTACGCGGCCGACAGGTTGCGCACCGCGATCGATGCGACGTCGACGCGCTTCGGCAGGATCGCGTCCGCGGCCGCGCGATCGGCGACGCGTTGCAGCACGTCGATGTCCGCGCCGGTGACGCCGCGTTGCGCGAGCGCCGCCCGGCGGGCGATATCGGTGGCCGCATCGCGCGGCAGGCGCGTGAGCGACGCATAGACGGTCGCGTAGTCGGCCGGATGCGCGAGCGCCCACTGGCCGGCACGGGTGAGCCGCGCGAGCACGTCCGATAGCGCCGCGCGCTTCGATCGATCGTCGAGCGTGTCGACCGGCGACGTGAGGAACGCAAGCCCCGAATTGATCCCGCTGCCGTCGCGCACGATGCGCGCGCCGCGCCGCACCACGTTGCCGTAATAAGGATCGAAGGTCGCCCAGATGCCGATCTGCTTCGCCTCGAACGCGGCGAATGCGTCGACCGGCAGCACGAAGCGCACGTCGACGTCGCCCGGTGCGAGGCCGTGTTCGCGCAGCGCGCCGTACAGCTGGTATTGCGAGATGCTGCCGCGCGCCGACGACACGACGACGGTGCGCCCCTTCAGGTCGGCGACCGTGCGCACCGGCGAATCGGACTGCACGACGATGCCGAGCGACGCCGGCGAGCCCACGCGCGTCGCGACGATCCGCAGCGCCGGATCGCCGAGCGCGGCCGTCAGCACGGGCAGGTCGCCGGCCGGCGCGAGATCGATCGCGCCCGCGCGCTGCGCTTCGAACAGCGGCGCGGCGCCCTGGAAATTCGCCCAGCGAAACCGGTACGGCACGCCGTCGAGCACGCGTGCGGCCTCGGCCAGCGCGCGCAGGCCGCCGGCCTGATCGCCGAGCACCAGCGTGACGTTCGACAGGTCGGGGCCGGCCGCGCGGGCGGGCAGTGCGGCGGCGCCCGCAAGCGGTGCGGCGGCCAGGGCGGCCACACGCAGCAACGCGCGGCGGCGGGCAGGGGCGGAGGGCGAAGTCATCGGCGGCGAGTCCTCGGTGATCCGCGCGCGGGCCGCGCGGCTGCCGGGCAGATTACGGAATCGGTTTCGCGCCGGCAAACATCGAATCGCGCAATGCTTATTCGTGCGAGCGGGGAATGGCGGCCGGGGAAGATCAGGCGCTAGCCTGCCGCAGGGACGGTGCGCAGGAACGCGCGTACCGCGGGCGCCTTCTCGAAGCGCCGGTGCGCGAGCGCGAGTTCGGACGTGATCGGCTTGCCCGCGATTGGCCGGTACACGACGCCCGGCAACGACACGCAGCCGGCGAGCGCGTCCGGAATCACGGCGACCCAGCCGTTGACCGACACGCACGCGAGCACCGCGAGCAAGCCGCCCGGCCGCGCGGCGATCACGGGCGCGAAGCGGCCGCGGCGTGCGACTTCGAGCGTGCCGCGCTCCTGCTCGGGCACCGCGAAGCGTGCGTCGGCGAGATCGGCGGCGCGCACGGCGGTCATCGACGCGTAGCGCGAATCGGCCGGTACGGCCGCGACGAACACGTCGCGCTGCAGCGTGACGATCCGCAGCCCGCCCGGTAGCGGCAACGGCGGGCGCACGTATGCGAGGTCGAGCCGGCCCGCGTCGAGCTGCTTCGCGACTTCGTCCATCGGCACTTCCCGCAGGTTCAGTTCGATGCGCGGATGCGCCGCGCGAAACGCGCCGACCGTGCGCTGCAGCGCGCCCGAATAGACGGCCGATGACACATAGCCGATTTCGATACGGCCGAGTTCGCCGCGCTCGGCCAGCATCGCGAGTTCGCGGCCGCGCTGCAGATGCTCGAACGCGGCGCGCGCCTCGGCGAGAAACGCAACGCCTGCCGCAGTCAGCGTGACTGCGCGACGCGACCGCTGGAGCAACCGCACACCGAGCAGCCGCTCGGCCTCCTGGATCTGCCGCGTGAGCGCGGGCGGCGCCATGTCGAGCGCGTCGGCCGCGCGAGCGAAATGCAGATGCTGCGCGACGCTCAGGAACGCGCGCACGTGACGGAATTCGAGCGGATTCATGATTGCAATTTTCGTCAATAAAACTGCACGGACATATCAATGACAGGCAATACGGGCCCAGCCTAGCATACGGCTCGTTCCTCTTGCTCCGGAGCTGTCGATGTCCCAGCCTTCCCCCGTCCCGCGCGCCGCCGCGCCCGCGATCCCCCGCCTGCCGGCCACCGCGACGCTCGCGGTCGCGTCGGCGACGTGCTCGCTGATCGTGCTCGACACGAACGTCGTCGCCGTGTCGCTGCCGAGCATCGCGCGCGGCTTCCACGCGAGCTTCGCCGACATCGAATGGGTCGTGAGCGCCTACATGACCGCGTTCGCCGCCTGCCTGCTGCCGGCCGGCGGGCTCGCGGACCGCTTCGGGCGCAAGCGCATGCTCGGCGCGGGGCTCGCGCTCTTTTCGCTCGCGTCGCTCGGTTGCGGACTCGCGCCGTCGGCCGGCTGGCTGATCGCCGCGCGCGCGGTGAAGGGCGGCGGGGCCGCGCTGCTGCTGACGGCCGCGCTCGCGGTGATCGCGAACCGCTTTCCGGACGGGCGCGAACGGGCCCGCGCGTGGGCGATCTGGGGGATGTGCATGGGGATCGCCACGGCCATCGCGCCGCTCGTCGGCGGCGCGATCACGCAGTGGATCGGCTGGCGCTGGGTGTTCCTGCTGAACCTGCCGGTGTGTGCGCTGCTCGCGGCCGGCGCACGCGTCGCGATCGACGAGTCGCGCGATCCGCACGCGAAACGGGTGGACGCCGCCGGCAGCCTGCTGTTCGGCGCGGCGCTCGCGTGCGCGATCGCGGCGCTGATCGCTGCGCCGTCACACGGCTGGCTGTCGGGCGCGACACTCGGCCAGTTCGCGCTCGCCGCCGCGCTGCTGGCCGCGTTCATCGGCGCGGAGCGCTGGCAGGCGCGGCCGATGATTGATCTCGCGCTGTTCCGCCAGCCGCGCTTCGTCGGCGCCGTGCTTGCGATGTTCGGCTATGCGGCGTGTGCGCAGGTGATGATGACGTTTCTGCCGCTGTACCTGCAGAACGCGTTCGGGATGTCGGCGATCGACGCGGGGCTCGGGATGCTGCCGTTCGCGGTCGCGATGATCGGCGGGCCGTCGCTCGGCGGCATGCTCGCCGCGCGCGTGTCGCCTGGCGGCGTGCTGGCGGGCGGGCTCGCACTGATCGGCGCGGGCAATCTCGCGACCGCCGCGCTGACGGCCGGCGGCGACTATCGGCTCGTCGCGCTCGGCATGTTCGTGACGGGCTGCGGCGCCGGCATCATGAACGGTGACACGCAGAAGGCGATCATGGCGTGCGTGCCGCCGAACCGCACCGGGATGGCGTCGGGCATCAGCACGACCACCCGCTTCTCGGCGATCGTGACGGCCGTCGGCGTGCTCGGCGCGGTGCTGGCCGCCAGTACGCACGCGCAACTCGACCGGCTGCTGTCCGCCGCGCCGGGCGTGCGGGCATTCGTCGATGCGCCGTTCATGTCGAGCCTGCTGGCCGGCGATCTCGCGCAGGCGCTCGCGCACGTGCCGCCGTCGGCCGCGCGCACGCTCGCGGAAGCGGCGCCTGCGGCCTTCGCGAGCGGATTCGCCACCGCGCTGACGGCGAGCGGCGTGCTCGCGCTTGCTGCCGCCGTTGTTGCATACAAGTTGCTTGCGCAACCGATTCGCGACGCGTGATGCGTGTGGCGGTGCGTGCGGCGCCCATTGCGTGCGACTGCACGGAGCCGTTAAGCGCGTTCCGGTTCCGCGCGGCGTGCGCAAGATGTCATCGACGATCGAGATTCTATTGCCAGTGTTCGGGCTGATCGCGGCGGGGTTCCGGTGTCGCTGGCGTGGCGCGCGCGATTCAGCGGGACTCAGTGCGACTTAGTCACGATGCGATGGATGCGCGTCGCGCGCGCGGGGCGTGGCCGCTGCGAGGTGCCGCAATGCGTCGCCTGCCGGCGGCGGGGGCGTCGCGCGGGTTCGGGCGGGTCGTCGGCGACCGGCACAGCCGTTCGCGCGTCCGCGTTCGCGGCAACCGCCGTGACGTCCGGCAGTGCTGCCTCCGCGTCGAGCCAGCTGCGCGTCGCTTCGGCGATCAGCGTGCGCAGCCAGCGCACGCCGTCGATGCACGGCCCCGACTCGTTCCACGTCATCCGGTACACGATGTCGGGCGGCGCGGCCGGTAGCGCGACCGCGCCGAGCGGCAGCAACTTCGCGTAGTGGCGCGCGAGCCGATAGGTGGTGGTCAGGATCAGGTCGGAGCGCACGAGCGCATGCGCGGCGAGTTCGAAATGAGGGAGCGTGACGACGATCCGCCGCTGCAGGCCGACGCGTTCGAGCTGCAGGTCGATCGCGCCGGACGCTTCGAGCCACGACGGCGTCGGGCACAGCTGCGCCGCCTGCGCGAATTCCGCGGCCGTCATCGTGCCGCGCCGCGCGAGCGGATGCGTCGCGCGCATCAGGCACACGACGCGGTCGTCGAACAGGTCGTCCTGCCGGAACCGCGACGAACGGGCAGGGCGATTGTCGATCACGACGTCGAGCTCGCCGTCGGCGAGCGCACGTTCGTCGTCGTAGCCGTCGCCGAGCGGATGGAACACGAGCTGCGCGTTCGGCGCGCGTTCGCGGAACAGCGCGACGAGCTTCGGCACGAACAGCACGTTCAGGTAATCGGGGCAGCCGATCCGGTAGGTGCGCACGGAGGTGCGCGCGTCGAAGGTCGGCTGCTGGATGCGGATGAAGTCGATCACGCGCAGCGCATTGCGCAGCGGGTCGATCAGCCGCGAGCCGAACTCGGTCGGCACCATGCCGTAGCGGCTGCGCACCAGCAGCGGATCGCCGAGCAGCGTGCGCAGGCGCTTGAGCGCGGCGCTCGTCGCCGGCTGCGACATGTTCAGCCGCACGGCCGCGCGCGACACGGTGCGCTCGGTGAGCAGCACGAGCAGAATGCGCATCAGCCGCGCGTCCAGTACGTCGAGCGCGCCCGTGGCGTCGGACGCGTCGAGGGGCAGGCCGTTCGGCTCCGGTGCGTCCCGCATGTCGCTACGCGTTCCCGCGGCCCGTCATTTGACGAAGGTGCCCGGCCAGCCGACGATCCGCTTCGGACGCGGCGTCGTCCGCGCCGAGCACGATGCCGGGCCGGTGGATGGCTTCCAGTTGCACGCCTTGTCTCCTTCCATGTGCGGGGCGCGAACCGGCAGCGTGTGCGCGCAGCGCGGGCCCGGCCACCGTGGACGTTATGTCTCGGATGTGTTCGCGAGTATGGGTTGGCGCCGCGGCGATGGGAAATTAAATATTCGGCTGGGCGTCATTTGGAAAATGAATGGGGCGCGACGAATGTCGGCGTCGGCGCGCGGCACGTGAATTGCGCGCCCCGGGCTTCCATTCATCGACATCAGCGGAGGTGTCATGCAGCGATATTCCATTCGTTACGTATCGCGAGCCGTGTTCGCCGGCATCCTGATCGCCGGCCTGGCGGCAGCTGCAGGCTGTCAGAAGAAGAGTGAGACCGACACCGGCACTGGTGCGAGTTCGAGCGCCACGGGCGGCATGGCGCCGGCGCCGTCCACCGCGCCGTCGGGCATGGCGAGCAGCCCCGCGGCCGGCAGCGGGGCGGACAGCGGCGCGGCGAGCATGCCGGGTGCGGCATCCGCGCCGGCAGGCGCGAGCGGCGGCTGACACGCGGCAGCGGGCGTCGCCCGGTACTGCCGCGGTGACGTGCCGACACGGCACGTGCGTCGCAAGGCGCACGCGTGCGATGCCCTGCGCGTGAAAGATTTGCAAGGACCGTTGTAGCGATTCCCGGACCGGCGCCGGCCGTATTTCGCCGTCGCACGCCGTCCGGAACAGGAGGTGCAATGCAGAACGCGGAATCGAACTCAACCCCGAAACAGCAGCGCGAACAGATCGAGAAAAGCCCGGTGAAGACGCCGGCGGCCGGCGACATGCCCGATGCGGCGACCCAGGCTGCCGAGGTCGCGAAGCGGCCGCTGACGCCGGAGACGATCGCGGCGAAAATGCCGACCGGCCTGCCGCCGATCGACGTCGACGCGCACGCGGTCGACAGTGGCGACCCCGTGCGTCGTGCCGCCGGCCGGATCGTCACGCTCGACAACGCGAACATGGCGATGACCGACAACACGGTCGACGTGGACGGCAAGGGCATGGAGGCCCGCACCGGCGCGACCGAGTGGCACGACAACGTGATTTACTCGAATGCGTCGCTCGACGACGCTGTCATTACGCCCGACGAAGGGCTCGGCGGCATCGAGAGCCGGCCGGGCGGCAATGTGCCGCTGATCGCGACGCGGCCGGGCTGGCGCGTCCGGTATGTCGGTGATGTCGACGTCGAGGTCGAGCATGGCGGCAGCGCGCGGGCCGAACACGTGATCCGCTTCGAGCGGATCGGCTGACGTCGCGATCGTTGCTTCGGCGGACCGCCAAGAGGCGGTCCGCCGCGAGCCCCTACTGCAAGCCCTTACTGCGGGCCGAGTTCCTGCGCGGACGTGTCCGCATCGTTGCCTTGCGCGACGAGCACGTGAACGTCGTTGGGTACCACGTCGCTGATGCCGCCGGCTGGAATCGTCAACAGCAGCCAGTCGGCGTTGTTGTTGAGGGCGACCGGCGCGGTCTTCAGGATCGGCGTCTTGCTGCCGGCCGTCGTGACGATCACCTGGTAGGTGCCGCCGTTCAGATACACGGAATCCTGACCGGATGCCGGCACCGCGTTCTGGTAGGCCGCACCGGCCAGCGTCGGGCTTTGTGCCGTGATGTCGGTGCCCGGAGGGACCACGTAGACGTCGACGTTCTGTGCATTCGGCGACGCATTGAAACTACGCACGCGCGCCTTGTCGGACAGCAGCTTCTTGTCGAACGGATCGTCGATCACCGAGATCGCCGACGACGTGCTCGGCAACGCAATGGTCGTGTAGTGGTGCCCGTTCGCCGCGCTGAACGACTGCGACGCGACGGTCGTGGTCGTTCCCGATACGTCGTAGCTGGCGGTCTGCGCGCCCGAGTCGACGTCGTGATAGCGCGTCACGCCCTTGTAGGCGATGCCCGACGCATCCACCTTCGCATTCAGGTAGTAGTCGAGATTCGGACCGGCCGGCACCGCGTTGATGAAGCGCGCCTGCGGTTTCGAGATGCCGAGTTCGGTGCCGACGTCGTCGCCGCCGCCACATGCCGTGAGTACGGAAATGACCGAGCACAGGGCCACTATCGTTCGAATGGATTTCATTGTCGTCCTCTCGTTCAGGGAATCTGCTTGCGATGCAGCGCCGCCGCACGAAGAGCGTCGTGCGGTGTGCAGCGCCGGTTGAGGAAGGATTGCCTTCCGCCGGGGCGGCGGGCGCGTTGATGTCGCAAGGGACGTGCCTGCACGGCTTCGAACGCGGCCGTGAGTCGATCCGGCGGCGTGCGGGGCGTGCGGATGCGAGGGCATGCCGGGAGTGATTACGCGAGTGGGGCGGCGCCGTGCTTGTAAAAAACGGCAGCTCCGCAGCTCCGCAGCTCCGCAGCTCGGCGGCGTGGCGGCGTGGCGACGCTGGCGGCGGGGGCGCGTTTGCCGAAAAGCGTTTCGCGCGGCATGGCCCGAAACCGCGCGACGACCGGCAAAAGCGACCCACCGGGCAACGCCGGGCGCGCCGCGCGCCGTAAATCTTGCCGGCATCGGCGCATAGTTTAACCATTCGAAACAATGTGTTCACTCAAAAGGGCATGATCTCCGGCGATCGGGCAGGCATACTGTCGCCTATGTTGCTCAATGCCGTCGAACCGACGTGCGCTTGCCCCCCATGCCCATTCCCGTACCTTTTCGATCCTTGCGATGGTTGACCATCGCGGCCGCTGTATGCTTGCTCGCCGCGTGTTCGACTGCTTCCGATGTGACCGCGACGTCGAACCCGAACGTCTTCACCGTGACGACGCGCACGCTCGGCGTGTCGACGACGTGGGCCGACGCCCATGAAAAAGCCATCAGCGAAGCGACCAGCTACTGCACGCAGCGCGGCATGCGCGCGAGCCTGAGGCAGGAGCAGGTGAGCGCCGGCCGCCGCGTCGACGCGCGCTCCGAACTCGCGTTCGAGTGCCACCCGACCTTCGAGACCGCGTCGAACCCGCGCGGGTAAGCGCCACACTGCCCGTGCTGCTCCGGATATGAAACGACCCGCGATGCCGTTGACGGGCATCGCGGGTCGGCGCACGTCCGTCGATCGCGTTACGCGGGTTGCGCCTCGTACAGCTTCACGCACGCGGAGAAGTCGAGCGCGCCGAGCCCCTGCTGGCTCATCGACTGATAGAGCTGCTGCGCGAGCGCGCCCATCCACACCGGCTGCCGTGCGCTGCGCGCGGCTTCGGTCGCGAGCCCGAGATCCTTCAGCATCAGGTTCGCGGCGAAACCGCCGGCATAGCCGCGCGCGGCAGGCGCCGCGTCGTTCACGCCGGGGTACGGGTTGTACGTATCCGAGCTCCAGCAGCGGCCGGTCGACGTGTTGATGATGCCGGCCAGCACGGCCGGATCGATGCCGAGCGCGGCGCCGAGCGCCATCGCTTCGGACACGCCCATCATCGAGATCCCGAGCAGCAGGTTGTTGCAGATCTTCGCGATCTGCCCGGTGCCCGTGCCGCCGCAGTGCACGACGTTCTTCCCCATGTCGAGCAGCACCGGGCGGATGCGCTCGAACAGCGCGGCCGGCGCGCCGACCATGAACGTCAGCGTGCCGGCCTGCGCGCCGCCGGTGCCGCCCGACACCGGTGCGTCGGCGAGCGGGAAGTCGCGCTGCGCGGCGGCGTCGGCCACTGCGCGCACGGTGTCCGGGTCGATCGTGCTGCAGTCGACGAACGTGGCGCCGGCGCGCGCGCCGGCCAGCACGCCGTCGTCGCCGAGATAGACCGCGCGCACGTGCTGCGCGGCCGGCAGCATCGTGATGACCAGCGAGCCGCGTGCGGCCGCGTCACGCGGCGACGCGGCCGCCGTCGCGCCCGCGCGCACCGCGGCGTCGACCGCGTTCGCGTCGAGGTCGAACACCGTCAGCGCGTGGCCGGCCTTGAGCAGGTTGGCGGCCATGGGGCCGCCCATGTTGCCGAGTCCGATGAATGCGATTTCCATGTGCGGGCTCCAGTTCAGCGCAGCGCGATGGTCGTGTTCACGCCGCCGGCCGTCGTGTCGTCGTCGAACCAGCGCGCGGTGACCGTCTTCGTCTGCGTGTAGAACTGCACGACCTGCTTGCCGTACGGGCCGAGATCGCCGAGCTTCGAGCCGCGCGAGCCGGTGAAGCTGAAGTAGGGGACCGGCACCGGGATCGGAATGTTGATGCCGACCTGGCCGACGTCGATCTCGCTCTGGAACTTGCGCGCGGCCGCGCCGCTCTGCGTGAACAGGCCGACGCCATTGCCCATCGGGTTCGCGTTGACGAGCGCGATCGCGTCGTCGAGCGTGTCGGCTTCGAGCACGACCACCACCGGTCCGAAGATTTCTTCCTGATAGATCGACATGTCGGTCGTCACGCCCGAGAAGATCGTCGGGCCGACGAAGTTGCCCTGCTCGTAGCCCGGCACCTTCACGTCGCGGCCGTCGAGCAACAGCGTCGCGCCTTCCTTCACGCCGGCGTCGATCAGCGACAGGATGCGCGCCTTCGCCGCCTTCGACACGACCGGCCCGACGTCCGTGCCGGCTTCGGCGCCCGCGTTGACCTTCAGCGCCTTCGCCTTTTCGACCAGATCGGGCAGCCAGTCGCGCGCGCGGCCGACCAGCACGACGACCGAGGTCGCCATGCAGCGCTGGCCCGCCGCGCCGAACCCCGCGCCGACCAGCGCGTTGATCGCCTGCTCGCGGTGCGCATCGGGCAGCACGACCGCGTGGTTCTTCGCGCCCATCATCGACTGCACGCGCTTGCCGTGCTGGCTGCCGAGGTTGTACACGTGCGTGCCGACGCGCGTTGAGCCGACGAACGAGATCGCCTTGATGTCCGGGTGCGTGCAGAGACGGTCGACCACGGTCTTGCCGCCATGCACGACGTTCAGCACGCCCTGCGGCACGCCGGCCTCGATCGCGAGTTCGACGAGCTGCATCGTCGACAGCGGGTCCTGTTCGGACGGCTTCAGCACGAACGTGTTGCCGCACACGATCGCCATCGGGAACATCCACAGCGGGATCATCCCGGGGAAGTTGAACGGCGTGATGCCCGCGCACACGCCGATCGGCTGGCGCAGCGTGTAGGTGTCGACGCCGCCCGCGACGTTCTCCGCGAATTCGCCTTGCTGCAGCGTGCCGATCGAGCATGCGTGCTCGACCACTTCGAGGCCGCGGAAGATGTCGCCCTGCGCGTCGGGCAGCGTCTTGCCTTGCTCGGCCGTCAGCGTGTGCGCGATCCGTTCGAGATTGCGGCGCACCAGGTCCTGGAATTTCAGCATGATGCGCAGCCGCGCGCCGATCGGCGTCGTCTTCCAGGTCTGGAACGCGCGCTGCGCGGACGCGATCGCGGCATCGACCTCGTCAAGCGTCGCGTACGGCACGCGGCCGATCACTTCCTGCGTCGCGGGGTTGACAATGTCGCCCCATTCGGCGCTTTGCGAATCGACGAACGCGCCGTCGATCAGCAGCTTGGCGGTGGGCAGGGCGAGGGTGGTCTGGGGAACTGCGGCGTTCATGGAATTCTCCGGGAATCGGTGGTGCGAGGAAAAAGGGTGGCCCGCGTCCGTCGCGCGTGCAGCCGCGGCGGACGGCAGGTCAAACAGGAATCGGGTCAATACGGGCGGTGCTTCGGTGCGCTCACACGCGCGCCGGACGCATCAGCGCGGTACACGCGAGGGCGAACACGCCGAAGCCCACGAGGTATGCGATCACGTAGTGCGGCTGGCCGCCGCCGGCCTTGAGCAGCGACGTCGCGATCATCGGCGCGAAGCCGCCGCCGATCACGCCGGCGAGCTGCACCGACAGCGAGATGCCGCTGTAGCGGATTTCCGCCGGGAACTGCTGCGCGAACAGCAGCGCCTCCGGCGCATAAAGAATCGGGAACACGACGCCGAGGCCGAGCACGATCGCCCACCATGCATACGACGTCTGCTGCGTGCCGAGCATCATGAAGAACGGCGCGGCGAACGCGCACATCAGCACGAGGCCGATCGCGAACATCCGGCGCTGGCCGATGCGGTCGCTGAGATGCCCGCACAGCGGCATCGTGACAAGCGACAGCGCCGCGCCGGCCGTGATCGCGTGCAGCATCTCGGCCTTCGGCAGATGCAGCTGCTGCGTCGCATACGCGAGGGCGAACGTGACGACCATGTAGAACCAGGTGTTCTCGGCGGCGCGCGCGCCGACGATCGTCAGCACTTCGCGCGGATGGCGGCGCAGCGCGGCCGTCACCGGCGACTTCTCGGCCTTGCCCTGGCGCTGCATCTTCTCGAAGTCCGGCGACTCCGGCACCTTCGCGCGGATGAACCAGCCGAGGCCGACCAGCGCGATGCTCGCGAGGAACGGCACGCGCCAGCCCCACGACAGCATGTCGGCGTCCGGCAGCGCGGCCACCGCGGCCATCGCGACCGACGACAGGATCAGTCCGAGCCCGACGCCCGTCTGCGGCAGGCTGCCGAACAGCCCCTTGCGGCCCTTCGGCGCATGCTCGACGGCCATCAGCACCGCGCCGCCCCATTCGCCGCCGACTGCCATCCCCTGCAGGAAACGCATCGCGATCAGCAGGGCGGCGGCCCAGTAGCCGATGCTGTCGTACGACGGGATCAGCCCGATGACCATGCTCGGCACGCCCATCAGCAGCAGCGTGATCATCAGCATCGCCTTGCGCCCGATGCGGTCGCCGAAGTGGCCGAACACGATGCCGCCCATCGGCCGGCCGATGAAGCCGACCGCGAACGTGCCGAACGCGGCGAGCGTGCCGACGACGGGGTCCAGCGACGGAAAGAAGATGCGGTTGAATACCAGCGCGGCGGCGGTGCCGTAGAGGAAGAAGTCGTACCATTCGATCGTCGTGCCGGCCATGCTGGCCCAGCCGGCCAGCAGGTAGTGCCGCGCGGTGCGGGCAGGCGCCGGCGTCGCGACGGTTGCATGCTCATCGAGGGTGGATCGGGTCTGCATGGTGTCTCCGTATTGGGTGCCCGTGGCTCATGGTCCGCAGGTCACGGTCGAGTATAGTTATGCGCTGATCCATGATGTACCGACAAGAAAACCGGTTGGATATGCATTTCTGCATATCGACGGCCGACCCGGAGACGCCTGCCGATGCGACACACCCCCGAGCCGGTTTCCGGCAACCTGAACTGGGACGACCTGCGCTTCTTCCTCGAAGTCGCGCGCACGCAGCGCGCGAGCGGCGCGGCGAAGCGGCTCGGCGTCGACTACACGACCGTCGCGCGGCGCATTCGCGCGCTGGAGGCCGCGATGGGCACGCTGCTGTTCGACAAGTCGCGCTCCGGAGGCTTCACGCTGACGGCCGAGGGGCAGCGGCTCGTCGCGTATGCGGACGCGATGGAGACGACCGTGCAATCCGCGTGCGACCTGGTCGCGAACACCGGCGGCGCGCTGTCGGGCCACGTGCGGATCGGGTCGACCGAAGGGTTCGGCTGCTTTTTCCTCGCGCCGCAACTCGCGCGGTTTCGCGTCGTGCATCCGCATGTGACGGTCGACCTGCTGCCGGTCCCGCATTTCGTCAACCTGCCCAAGCGCGAGGCCGACCTGGCGATCACGCTCGAGCGGCCCGAACGCGGGCCTTACGTGGTCACGAAGCTGTGCGACTACCAGTTGCGGCTCTATGCGACGCGCGACTATCTGGCGAACCATGCGCCGATCACCTGTACCGACGATCTCGCGGGCCATGCGTTCATCAGCTACGTCGACGATCTCGCGTTCAGCAGCGAGCTGCTGTACCTGGAGCGGGCGGTGCCCGGCGCGACGGCCGGGTTGCGCACGACGAGCGTGATCGCGCAGGTGTTCGCGGCGCTGCAGGGCGGCGCGCTCGCGATCCTGCCATGCTTCATGGCGGCCACGCAGCCGGCGCTGGTGCCGGTGCTGCCGGACGACGTGGTGGTCACGCGGTGCTTCTGGTTGACCTGTCGCGAGGATCTGCGCAAGCTGCGGCGGGTGACGGCGCTGTGGGATTACCTGCGCGCGGCGGCGGACGCGAACCGGGCGTTGCTGATGGGGGAGTCGGGGGCGTTGTGTTTCGTCGGCGAGCTGCAATAGCGGCCGACGGGCATGTCGCATCGGCGACGCGACGATCGATCGGGATGACAACACGGCTGGCGGCACGCGCGGGTCCGGCGGCGAGGGGACAGACGGTCGCGCCGGAGGCAGCGTGTTAGGTCTTGGGCGCGGGCGCGTAGTAGATTTGTCCGATATCCGTGTCGCGCGCCTGGCCATTGCGTTCGGCCTCGGTGCGCGTATCTAGGAAATCGACCGTGCACAGATCCGGACGCCCAAGCGCCTTCAGGATGCTCGACGTGCGCCACGCCGGCAGCCAGTCGGACCATGACAGCCGCACGCCCAGCACCAGCGCGAGCAGGATGCCGATCGTGAGCGGCATACCCAGCAGCATGGCCAGATCGACATCCAGGTTGGAAAACCCGCGGTCGCTAGTCCAAAGCACGAGGGCCATAATCGGTACGAGAAAGCAGTTCATGCCGATGAACATCCATTTCCACGCCAGCCAGAGGCTGCGCGTCAGGCCGGCCAGCCCCGTGTCACTGCACGCGTGATCCATGACCATGCGGCGCCGGTCGGGGGATGACAGCGCGAACAGGCGACCGCGACGATCGACCACGGCAACCACGTCGTCGCCAACGTCGAAGCACTGGCCGCCAAGGAATCCGCGGTACGTTTCGCCGCCTGTTTCGATTTCCACCGGAAGTTTCGCGAACAGGATCTTGTCGTTCTTCCCGACAGTCACGAACGCGTTTGCCGACACGAAGGTCCGGGTCTCGCGCATGTTCGCGTACGACCAGGTCGCCGGATGTTCGACCTTGTCGGCCGCGGCGTTCAACCGGGCCAGGATGAGGTCTTCGTTGGTTTGCTGAAACACCAGCGCATTGGCCGCGGCCCCGTTGCCAGTGAGCGCCGCAAGGATCGGCACCACGGTGTGCGTGAACCAGTAGCCGAGCGATTTTTTGCGGGCTTCGGGGTTGACGGGCGACATTTGACGGTTCCCGCCACTGTCTTGGTCGGGGCGCTCGAGAAACCGCAACGCGGTCAGTTTGCCTTCGACGAGGCGCAAGGGAGATGACATCGGGGGCAGGTGGTCGCAACGGGACAAAGTTTGCGGAGTCTACCAGTCGTTCCGCTGGCGCTGCCGCGCGGTCGGCAGCGCGCTGCGATCACGCACCAAAGCCGGCATTCAACCCGGACAACCGAGCCGGTCCGCGAGTTCGTTCAGGTCCCTGACGTCGAAGTCCCACGCGTCGTCCGCTTGCAGGTCCGTCGTCTGGCCGGGCCCGTGTTCGGTCGGCCGCAGCACGAACGCGGTCGCCAGCCCGAGTTGCCGCGCGGCGGCGAGGTCGCCGTTGTGCGCGGCGACCAAGCACAGCTCGGCCGGCGCGACGCCGAGAATCTCGACCGCATCGGTATACACCTTCGGCGATGGTTTGTACGCGTGCGCGACTTCCGCGCCGAGAATCGCGTCCCACGGCAGGCCGCCGTGCTTCGCGACGTCGATCATCAGCCGGATGTTGCCGTTCGACAACGGCGCGATCACGTAGCGCTGCTTCAGCCGCTGTAGCGCCGCGACCGAATCGGGCCACGGATCGAGCCGGTGCCACGCGAGGTTGAGCGCGTCGATCTCGTCATCGGGCGCGCCGTCGATGCCGTAGCGGTCGAGGGTGCGCACGAGGTTCTCGCGATGCAAGACATCGAGCCGCACGTAGCGCCTGCGCCCGCTGCGGATTTCCTCCATCGACGGCGAATATTCGCGGCGCCACGCGTCGGCGAATTCGAGCGGATCGAGATCCGGCGCATGGCGCGCCAGGAACGCGGCGGCTTCGCGCGCGACGCCGTTTCTCCAGTCGACGATCGTTCCAAATACGTCGAAAACGAGCGCCTTGATGTCGGCAGGGTTCGTCATGGGGTTCCGTGAAGATCGGTGAAGGGACGCGCGCTGCGCTGCGTGGCGGCGGCGCGGCGCCGGTTTCAACGACATTGGATCACGTATCCGCAAACGCGGCTGGCCGCTTCGTCGTGGTGCAATCATCTGATGAATGACGCTCCGGCAATGCATGCCGGCCGCGACCGCGCGTAAGCCCTGATGCGCATGGATGCGCGGGGCGTCGTGGATTGGTGTTAAATGTATTTTGGTGCGCGTTGCGGCGCGTGCCCATGGGGACGCACCGGGTTCGCGTAAACCCGGAGCGATAAACGGCACGAAGAATCGCTCACGAATCGGGCGCATCAGACCCGATCGAACTGACGGCAGGATTCACTTGAATACCGAACCGCAAAGTTCTCGATACAGTCTGGGCCTCGCAGCGGAAGTCCTCGCGTCCGAGCAGAGCGTGCTGAGGCTGATCACGCGCAACACACCGCTGCCGGAACTGCTCGTCGAGGTCTGCCGGCGCGCCGAGGCGCTGCTCGGCGAAGGCGCGTCGTGCACGATCCTGCTGCTCGACGCGGACGGCGTGCATGTGCACGTAGGCGCCGCGCCGTCGCTGCCCGCGCAGTACAGCGCCGCGATCGAAGGCGCGTCGATCGGGCCCGCCGCGGGCTCGTGCGGCACCGCGATGTACGAGCGCCGGATGATCGCCGTCGAAGACATCGAAACCGATCCATTGTGGGCCGACTATCGTGCGTTCGCGCTGCCGCTCGGCCTGCGCGCGTGCTGGTCGGTGCCGTTCCTGGACGACACGGGCACCGTGCTCGGCGCGTTCGCCGTCTATCACCGCGCGCCGCGGTGGCCCAGCGACACGGAAACCGACCTGCTGCGCGATATCGGCAACAGTGTCGGCCTCGCGGTGCACCAGGACTCGATTGCGCGGCAGCTCGCGCGCAGCGAGGAGCATCACCGTCTGGTCGTCAACAGCCTGAACGAAGGGATTCTCGTCTTGTCGCCCGACGGCGTGGTGGTCGCGAGCAATCCGAGCGCGAACCGGATGATGCGCGTGAAGGGCGACCTCGTCGGACGCCGGCTGTCGAGCGTGATCCTGTACAAGCTGCGCGAGGACGGCACGCCGATCGCGCCCGACGATTGGCCGAGCCGGCTCGCGTTCACCACGGCCATGCCGCTGCTCGACTACTCGGTCGGCTTCGGGCTCGCGGACGGCGACATCATCTGGGTGCGCGGCAACGCGGTGCCGATCGTGAAGCCGGGCGAGACGCGGCCCGAGTCGGTGCTCGTGTCGTTTCACGACATCGGCCCCGTGCGCGAAGCGCAGCAGCAACTGCGCTACCTGGCGACGCGCGACGCGCTCACGGGCCTCTACAACCGACGCTGGCTCTCCGAGCGGATGCGCGAGCTGTTCGGCACGCGCGAGGCGGCGGCCGGGCCCGCGCGCGTCGCGATCCTGTTCATCGATCTCGTCGGTTTCAAGAAGGTCAACGACACGGCCGGCCACGACGCCGGCGACGCGCTGCTGCGCAGCGTCGCGGCGCGCCTCGCGGCCTGCGCGGGCGGGCGCCACGCGCTCACGCGCGTCGGTGGCGACGAGTTCGTGATCCTCGTCGACCAATGCGACGATCCCGACGAACTGTCCGCGCTCGCGCGCGAGGTGATCGACACGATCGCGAAGCCGTTCGCGATCGCGAACAACGAGTACTGGCTCGGCGTGTCGATCGGGATCAGCGTCGCGCCGCGCGACGGCGACGATGCGGTCACGCTGATGCGTAACGCCGACTCCGCGATGTACGACGCGAAGCAACGCGGCCGCAACCACTTCACGTTCTTCACCGCGCAACTGAATCTGCGCCTGCAGCGCCGCTTCGCGATCGAGCAGTCGCTGCGCCGCGCGATTTCGTCGGACGCGCTACGGCTCGCCTACCAGCCGGTCGTCGACGCGCGCAGCGGCCGCACCGTCGGCGCCGAAGCGCTGCTGCGCTGGACGAGCCCCGAGCTCGGGCCGATGTCGCCGACGGAATTCATCCCGGTCGCGGAAGATACGGGGCTCATCGTGGCGATCGGCCAGTGGGTGCTCGAAACGGCCTGCCGGCAGGCCGCCGAATGGCGCCGCACGATCGCGCCCGACCTGATGCTGGCGGTCAACCTGTCGCCGCGGCAGTTCCACGAGGGCCTCGTCGAGTCGGTCGACCGCTGCCTCGCGCAGACGCAGCTCGACCCGGGCGCGCTTGAGCTGGAGATTACCGAAGGACTACTGATGAACGACACGGACACCGTGCTGCCGATGCTCGAGGCGCTCACGGACATGAACGTGCGGATCTCGGTCGACGATTTCGGCACCGGCTATTCGTCGCTTGCGTACCTGAAGCGGTTTCCGCTGCATAACCTGAAGGTCGACCGTTCGTTCGTGTCGGGCGTGCCCGATCATCGCGACTCGGTCGCGATCACGCAGGCCGTCGTCGCGATGGCGCATTCGCTCGGGATGAAGGTGACCGCGGAAGGCGTCGAGACCCAGGCGCAGTCGTGGTTCCTGCAGCAGATCGGCTGCGACATGCAGCAGGGCTACCTGTTCGGCCGGCCGCTCGATCCGACCGACTACGCGCGCCGGCTCGTCACCGTGTAGGCGCTCAAGCGAAACCGCCGCCGGGTGGGCGGGCAGGCGGCGTATCGATCTCGACGCGATTCTTGCCGTCGTGCTTCGCGCGATACAGCGCGCGATCGGCCGCCTCGATCAGCGACGTCGTCGGCAGGCCGGGAGTCGGCACGATGCTCGCGCCGCCGATGCTGATCGTCACGTAGCGGCCCGTCGACGAGTGCGCGTGCTCGAGCCGCAGCGCCTCGATCGCGAGGCGGATCTTCTCGCCGAGCAGCCGCGCGGCGCCCGGCGACGTGGCCGGCATCACGACCGCGAACTCCTCGCCGCCGAACCGCGCGGCGAGATCGCCGGACTGCCCGAGACAGCGCTCGATGGTCGCCGCGACCTGCTTGAGCACGCTGTCGCCCGATACGTGGCCGTACGTGTCGTTGTACAGCTTGAAGTTGTCGACGTCGATCATCAGCAGCGACAGCTCGCTGCGCTCGCGCGTGCCGCGCCGCCATTCGGCGGCCAGGTATTCGTCGAGATAGCGCCGGTTCGACAGCCCGGTCAGGCCGTCCGAATGCGTGAGGCGTCGCAGTTCGAGATTGGCCTCGAGCAGTTGCTGCTGCGATTGCCGCAGCGCGCGATAGGCCTCGTCGCGCTGCAGCAGGCTCATGTACGAGCGCGAGTGATAGCGGATCCGCGCGACTAGCTCGATGCGGTCGGGCAGTTTCACGAGGTAGTCGTTCGCGCCGGCCGCGAACGCGGCGCTCTTGATCACCGGCTCTTCCTGCGTCGACAGCACGATGATCGGCACGTCGCGCATCGCCGGATTCGCGCGGTACGCCTTCACGAGGCTCAGCCCGTCGGTGCCGGGCATCACGAGATCCTGCAGGATCACCGTCGGCCGCGTCTCGATCGCGGTCGCCAGCGCGTCGTCCGAGCGCGGGCAGTAGTGGAAGTCGATGCCGTCCTCGTCGACGAGCGCGCGCCGGACGGCTTCCGCGACGATCGTCTGGTCGTCGACCAGCAGGACCATCGCGGGGGCGTCGGCGTGCGGCGTGGGCCCGGCGTCGAACGCCGCATGCAGGCCGCCAAGCGGGCGGGTGAGGTCGCTAGTCATGAGGGATGCCGGGTTGCGCCATGGCCGCGAGGGGTGTGACGGGGTTTCATCGGGCTCAGATCCGCGCGAGTGCCGCCAGCTCGCCCGCGATGCGTTCGAGCGGCAGGATCGCGCGTGCCGCGCCGAGCGTCGCGGCCGCTTTCGGCATGCCGTAGACGGCGCTGGTCGCCTCGTCCTGCGCGATCGTGTGGTAGCCCTTCATGCGCAGTGCCTTCAGGCCGATCGCGCCGTCGCGTCCCATGCCGGTCAGCAGCACGCCGATCACGCGGCCCGGCCAGTGCTCGGTCAGGCTGTTGAAGAACACGTCGACCGACGGCCGGTACGGCGTGGCGGCCGGTTCGCGCGTGTATTCCAGCGTGCCGGCGCGCGTGATGCGAAGGTGATCGTCGGTCGCCGCGAGCAGTGCGACGCCCGGCTGCGGGCGGTCGCCTTCGCGCGCGACGCGCACGGTCAGCGATGTCTGGCCGTCGAGCCATTGCGCCATCCCTTCGGCGAACGCGCGATCGACGTGCTGGACGATCACGATCGGCGCACTGAAGTCGGCCGGCAGGCTGCCGAGAATCGACGCGAGCGCGCCGGGGCCGCCGGCGGACGCGCCGATCGCGATCAGCGGGCCGCCGGCCGCGCGTGGGGTCGTGCCGGTCGCGCGGGCGCCGCCGGGCGCGTCGAGCAGCCGGCCGATCTGGTCGATTTTCGCGAGCAAGAGCCGTGCGGTGTCGCCGGCCGCGCCTTCGCCGAGGCGTGGCGTGTCGACCGCGTCTAGCGCGCCGGCGCCCATCGCTTCGAACACGCGCCATGCGTTCGCGCCGATGCAGCTCGTCACGATCAGGATCGCGCATGGGCGGCCGGAGCGCATGATCCGCCGCGTCGCCTCGATCCCGTCGAACTTCGGCATGATCAGGTCCATCAGCACGACGTCGGGCGGTTGCGCGGCGCACAGTTCGACGGCCTGCGCGCCGTCGGTCGCAACCCACAGCACGCGATGCTCGGGCCGGCGCGCGATCGCACGGCGCATCGCCTCGACGGCAAGCGGGAGGTCGTTGACGATGCCGATGTTCACAAGCGGGATACTCCGGTCGGTTCGTAGTGTTGGAGGTGGGCCGGGTTCATGGAAGGCAGTGCCGGGTCGGCGCCGCCGAACGGCATCGGCGGGCGGACGGCACGGAATTCTTTTCGATTGGCAACGCCCCGAATGCTGTCATGCGCCGCGAGCGGCGGCAATCGAAAAAATTGCGCATTGCGTCGTTCAGACCCTTTCCTCTATGGACGGCCGGCATTTTTTGCCGTCCGCGCGGTGGAAAGACGACGAGCGCAGCCGGGTGCGGTGGCGGATCGACATCGGGAGCGGGCAGGCAGTCCTTCAACCGCGAGCTTGCGGTCGATGCCGACGCGGTGCGCGAACGCTACTTCCGCGCGATCCGGTTTGCCGGCCGCGACGAGCTCGAGACTTTCCTGGCGGAGCGCGATCGCGCCAGCAGCGGCGCGCTGGCGAACCTGCCCATGATCTTCACGCGGGCCGGTAGCTCTTCGGCATGGACCCCGGCACGCCGGCCGCCCGGCAGCGACCCCCGGCCGCGCGCCGAAGACGCGGCCGCGTCGTCAATGGCTGCGCGCGTACCCCTGGATCAGCGCGCGCATCATCCCTTCGACGGTCGCGTCGAGCAGGTCGGCTTCCTGCTCGGATTCCTCCACGAGCGCGGCATAGGCGGTCGCGAGCGTCACGCGGTCGACTTCCTGGCGTTGTTCCATCAGCGTCACCATCCCGTCCTTCGCCAGATGAGCGGAGAACGCGCGGCTGCCGATGGTCTGGAATACGTCAATCATGGCGGCTCTCCCGAACGTTGCCGATGCCTTCCAGTGTAGTCGGCGTACCGGCGCTCCGCCATGCGCGGCGGGAGCGGGGCGCGCCGCGGGCCGCTCCGGTCGACACCGCCGAAACACCGCCGCAACACCGCGGACACACGGCCGGCGCACCGTCGTACCGGTTTCAACGTTTACCCGAAGCGTCAAATTGTCGATTTTTTATCGATAAAGTCTCGTGCTAGATTTTGCGACCTGAAGCCGGTCGAAACCGGGCGGGCGGCGCGTCTTCAGCGTCGCGCATCCATCACAAGGAGGGGCAATGCTGGTGCTGATTGGGGTACCGATCGTCGTGATCGGTTTCGCGCTGCGCTTCAACGCGCTGCTGGTGGTCACGATCGCGGGCCTCGCGACGGGGCTGGCGGGCGGGATGAATCTTGTCGACATCGTCAGTGCATTCGGCAAGGCGTTCACCGACAACCGCTACATGGGGCTGATCTGGCTGACGCTGCCGGTGATCGCGCTGCTCGAGCGCAATGGCCTGAAGGAGCAGGCGAAGCGGATGATCTCGCGCGTGCAAGCGGCGACCACCGGCCGCGTGCTGATGCTGTATTTCGTGCTGCGCCAGGTGACCGCCGCGCTCGGCCTCACGTCGCTCGGCGGGCACGCGCAGATGGTGCGGCCGCTGATCGCGCCGATGGCCGAGGCCGCCGCCGTCAGCCAGCACGGCGAGCTGCCTGAGTCGGTGCGCCAGCAGATCCGCGCGCACGCATCGGCCGCCGACAACGTCGCCGTGTTCTTCGGCGAGGACATCTTCATCGCGATCCAGTCGATCCTGCTGATCAAGGGCTTTCTCGAACAGAACGGGATCGCGATCGAGCCGCTGCACCTGTCGGTCTGGGCGATCCCGACCGCGATCGCCGCGCTGCTGATCCACTGCACGCGGCTCGCGCTGCTCGACCGCCGGCTGTCGCGCGGCTTCGGCGCGTTCGGCCGGGAGGGCGCGCGATGATCGGCCTCGAACCGCTCTATACGCTCGCCGGGCTGATGTTCGCCGCGTTCGCGTGCTTCAACCTGATGGATCGCACGAACCCGCGTCGCGTGTTCAATTTCGCGTTCTGGGCGATCTATGCGCTCACGTTCCTGTTCGGCGCGCTGCTGCCGCACTTCGTGATGGGCTGCCTCGCGATCGCGCTCGCGCTGATCGCGGGCTCGGGCAAGCTCGGACGCGGCAAGTCGGACGAAGCCGGCGACGCGGCGGCCGCGCGGCGCGACGCGAAGGCGCTGCGCTTCGGCAACAAGCTGTTCCTGCCGGCGCTGCTGATTCCCGTCGTCACGCTGATCGGCACGTTCGCGCTGAAGCTCGTGCCGTTCGTCGATCCGAAGAGCGTGACGCTGATCTCGCTCGTGCTCGGCACGCTCGTCGCGTTCGCGGTCGCGCTCGCGATGCTGCGCGACTCACCGGTGCACGCGCTGAAGGAGGCGCGCCACACGATGGACGCGGTCGGCTGGGCCGCGATTCTGCCGCAGATGCTCGCGGCGCTCGGCGCGCTGTTCGCGGTCGCGGGCGTCGGCGGCGTGGTGTCCGGGCTCGTGAAGGACTGGGTGCCGATCGACTCGCCGTTCGCCGTCGTCGCCGCCTACACGGTCGGCATGGCGCTGTTCACGATGATCATGGGCAACGGGTTCGCCGCGTTCCCCGTGATGACGGCCGGCATCGGCCTGCCGCTGATCGTCCATCAATTTCACGGCAACCCGGCGATCCTCGGCGCGATCGGGATGCTGAGCGGCTTCTGCGGTACGCTGATGACGCCGATGGCCGCGAACTTCAACATCGTGCCCGCGGCGCTGCTCGAACTGAAGGACAAGAACGGCGTGATCAAGGCGCAGTGGCCGACCGCCGTGCTGCTGCTGGCCGTGAATACGCTGCTGATGTACGCGTTCGTATTCCGCTTCTGAGGAGATGCCCTTGACCGACCGACTGACTCCCGAACTCGCATCGAAATTCGCGTCGCTCGCGCTCGCGCACCTGACCCGCGAATATCCGAACAAGCTCACGCATTCGCTCGAAGGCCCGCACGACGTGCAGGGGCCGCGCGCGCTCCACCCGATCTTCTACGGCAGCTACGACTGGCATTCGTGCGTGCACGGTTACTGGCTTTTGCTGCGCGTGCTCGAACGCTATCCGGCGCTGCCGGAGGCCGAGCGGATCATCGCTGTCGTCGACGCGCATTTCACCGACGCGAACGTCGCCGGCGAACGCGCGTACCTCGCGCTGCCGCACAACAGCGGCTTCGAGCGGCCTTACGGGTGGGCGTGGCTGCTTGCGCTGTCCGCGCAGCTGGAGCGGCTCGCGCTGAAGGGCGTGGTGCCGCAGGCCGCACGCTGGGCGAAGACGATGGCGCCGCTCACGGACCTGTTCGTCGCGCGCTTCGAGACCTTCCTGCCGAAGGCGACCTATCCGCTGCGCGTCGGCACGCACTTCAACACCGCGTTCGCGCTCGCGCTCACGCTCGACTTCGCGCGCGCGACGCAGCGCGACGGGCTCGCGGCGCTGATCGTCGATACGGCGAAACGCTGGCACCTGGGCGATGTCGCGTGCCAGGCGTGGGAGCCGTCGGGCGACGAGTTCCTGTCGCCCGCGCTGATGGAGGCAGAGCTGATGCGGCGTGTGCTGCCGGCCGCCGAATTCGACGGCTGGTTCGCGCGTTTCCTGCCCGATCTCGCACGCGGCGAGCCGGCGACGCTGTTTGTGCCGGCAACGGTCAGCGACCGCAGCGACGGCAAGATCGCGCATCTGGACGGGTTGAACCTGAGTCGTGCGTGGTGCCAGCGCTCGCTTGCCGGCGCGCTGCCGGAAGGCGATGCGCGGCGCGCGAAGCTGCTCGATGCGGCAGAGCGGCATCTCGCGAGCGCGCTCGCGCACGTGGCCGGCGACTACATGGGCGAGCACTGGCTCGCGACGTTCGCGCTGCTGGCGCTCGACGCGTAGTCGCTTCGCTGGGGATTGTTGCGACGGCTTTGCATCCGGCGCAACACCACTTTCCATCGGCCGAGCGGCGCGACCCGGCGGCAAATCGATACACTGCCGTACCGGTTGCACGGGCCCCGGCAATCAGGCCCGACGAAGGAGACAGCACAAGATGGACACCCAACGCGCAGCGGTCGTCACGTACCGCGGCAATGCGATCGAGAACACGCACGTCGCCGATGTGGCGGTGGTGGATGCCGGCGGCAAGCTGCTGTTCAGGCTCGGCGATCCGTTCCGGACGACGCTCGCGCGCTCGGCGGCGAAGCCGGCCCAGGCGCTGTCCGTGATCGAGACGGGCGCGCCGGAGCGGTTCGGTTTCGACGATGCGGACATCGCGTTGATGTGCGCGTCGCACAGCAGCGAGGAGCGGCACATCGCGCGCACGCGGGCGATGCTGGCGAAGGTCGACGCGCACGAGTCGGATTTGCGCTGCGGCGGCCATGCGCCGCTGTCGGACGCGGTGTACCGCTCGTGGATCAAGCGCGACTACACGCCGACCGGCGTCTGCAGCAACTGCTCGGGCAAGCACGTCGGGATGCTGGCCGGCGCGCGGGCGATCGGCGCCGCGATCGCCGACTACCATCTGCCGGAGCATCCGATGCAGGTGCGCGTGAAGCAGGTGGTCGCCAATGCGTGCGGCCTGCGCGACGACGAGGTCGACTGGGCGATCGACGGTTGCAACCTGCCGACGCCGGCGTTCCCGCTCGACCGCCTCGCGCGCCTTTACGCGTCGGTGGCCGACGGCGCGGATACGGTGGAAGCCCGCGGCACGGCGACGACCGATCGCGTGCGTGCGCTGGCGCGCATTCATCATGCGATGACGGCCCATCCGGAGCTGGTCGCCGGAGAAGGGCGCTACTGCACGGTGCTGATGGACGCGTTCGAAGGGCAGGTCGTCGGCAAGCTCGGCGCGGATGCGTGCTACGGGATCGGCGTACGCGCGTCGGCGCGCACGCGGGAACTGGGCGCCGACGGCGCGCTCGGCATCTCGGTGAAGATCGGGGACGGCAACATCGACGTGCTGTACATGATGGTCAGCGAACTGCTCGAACGGCTGCGGATCGGCACGGACGCGCAGCGCGCGCGGCTCGCGGCGTTCCACCGGCCGCGGATGCTGAACACGCAGGGCGTCGAGATCGGGCACGCGACGTTCCCGTTCGAATTGCAGCCTGCCTGAAGGTAGGTAATGCTTCGACACGTCGAGGCCGTATGCGGGCGGTGCGTACGATGTGTGCGGCATCGATGCCTGCCTGCTGACCGGCGCGCCTGCGGCCGCCCGCGCGGCCGCTACGCGCCCGCGTCGCGAATCTTCATCAGTTCGACTTCCGACAGCTCGCCGATGTGCGCGAGATGGTCCGCGAGAAAGTCCTTCAGCACGCGCAGCTTCGCCGAGCTGCGCCGGTTCGCCAGATACGCGATGTAGATGTGCTCGCCCGTCAGCTTGTTGTGCAGCCGATAGCGCGGCAGCACGGCTTCGAGCCGGCCGCTCGCGAGCAGGTCGCGCACCAGCCAGATCTCGAACTCGGCGATGCCGAGCCCCGCGCAGGTCGCCTCCAGCAGCAGCTCCGAATGATCGGTGACAAGATTGCCGGCCGGCAGCACGCTGTGCCGCGCGTCGCCGCGCACGAGTTCCCAGCGCGGATCGCCTTCGGGATGCACGTAGCGCAGGCAGTTGTGATGCAGCAGGTCGTCGGGCGTCGCGGGCCGCCCGCAGCGGTCGAGATAGCCGGGCGTCGCGCACAGGATGCTGTCGTTGCGCGACAGACGGTGGACGACCAGGTTGTCCAGATAGTTCTCGCCTTCGTGGATGTCGAGATCGTAACCGCCGGCGACGAGGTCGTTGTGGTTGTCGGTGAGCCGCACGTCGAGCTGGATCGTCGGGTAACGCGCGAGAAACGGCGCGATCAGCGGCGCGAGATGGCGGCGGCCGAACGCGACCGGGGCGGTGAGCTTCAGCGGGCCGCTCGGCTGCGCATTGAGCTCGGCGACGACGCGCAGCGTGTCGTCGAGATCGGCGATCAGCGTGACCGCGCGTTCCAGGTAGATGTGGCCGGCTTCCGTCAGTGTCACGTTGTGCGTCGAGCGATGCAGCAGCGCGACGCCCAACGCGTCCTCGATCGCCGTGATCTTGCGCGCGACGGTGGACGTCGACACGTGCATCTCCTTCGCGACCGCGGAAAAGCTCCCCATTTCGACGACACGCACGAACGCGCGCATCGCGCCCAGGTGATCGAGGCCGGTGTCTCTCGCCATGGTTTTCATTCGTCTCTCGTTGTTGCGTCCCACGCAAAACCGCTTTCGATAATACAGAATCGAGCTTCTTTATGCAAAGGCATAGAATGCGATCCCGTCGTCCCGGGAAGCGGCGAGCGCAGCTGTTTTCCCCTGGCGGCACGGGACAATTCTGGAGGGGACACCATGACGGCAAACGGCTTCCGCGTCGAAGCGGATCTTTTAGGTAAACGAAGCATTCCGAATGAGGTGTACTACGGCGTCCACACGCTGCGCGCCAAAGAGAACTTCGACATTTCGGGGCGCACGATCGCGTCGCTGCCGTACCTCGTCATGGCGCTCGCGGCCGTGAAGGAAGCCGCCGCCGATGCGAACTGCGAGCTCGGGCTCCTGCCGGCCGCGTATCGCGACGCGATCACCGCGGCGTGCGTCGAGATCCGCGAAGGCCGGCTGCACGACCAGTTCGTGGTCGACATCATCCAGGGCGGCGCCGGCACGTCGACCAACATGAACGCGAACGAGGTGATCTGCAACCGCGCGCTCGAAATCATGGGGCATGCCCGCGGCCAGTACGAATACCTGCATCCCAACGAGCACGTCAATCTCGCGCAGAGCACCAACGACGTCTATCCGACCGCGATCCGGATCGCGACCTGCTTCGCGGTCGAGCATCTGCTCGAGGCGATGGCGCGCCTGCGCGATGCGTTCGCGGAGAAGGCCGACGCGTTCTCGGGCCTCCTGAAGCTCGGCCGCACGCAGTTGCAGGACGCCGTGCCGATGACGCTCGGCCAGGAGTTCTCGACCTACGCGGTGATGGTGACGGAAGACATCGCACGCCTGCAGGAAGCCGGCTGGCTGATGCGCGAGATCAATCTCGGCGCGACCGCGATCGGCACCGGCATCACCGCGCATCCGCAGTACGCGGAGAAGGCGCTGGCCGCGCTGCGACGCATCACCGGCCTGGACCTGAGCACCGCACCGAACCTGATCGAAGCGACGCAGGACTGCGGCGCGTTCGTGCAGATTTCCGGCGTGCTGAAGCGCATCGCGGTCAAGCTGTCGAAAATCTGCAACGACCTGCGGCTGCTGTCGAGCGGCCCGCGTGCCGGGTTCGGCGAGATCAACCTGCCGCCGGTGCAGGCCGGCTCGTCGATCATGCCGGGCAAGGTGAACCCGGTGATTCCGGAGGTCGTGAACCAGGTCGCGTTCGAAGTGTTCGGCAACGACCTGACGGTGACGTTCGCCGCCGAGGCCGGCCAGCTTCAGCTCAACGCGTTCGAGCCGGTGATCGCGAGCGCGCTGTTCCGCAGCTTCAGCCACCTGACGGCCGCCTGCACGACGCTCGCGGGCCGCTGCGTGAGCGGGATCACCGCGAACCCCGAGCGGTTGCGCGACACGATGGAGCGGTCGGTCGCGCTCGCGACCGCGCTGAACCCGTACATCGGCTACAAGCGTGCGACAGCCGTGGCCGCCGAGGCGCACGCGAGCGGCAAGTCGATCCGCGAAGTCGTGCTCGATCGCGAGCTGATGACCGCCGCGCAGCTGGACGAAGCGCTGCAGCCCGAAGCGCTGATCCGTCCGCGCGCGTACTGATTCCGGCCGCGCGGCGCCGGCGCATGCCGCCGGCGGCCCGCGCGCGCCCGTTACCGCAGCGCCCCGTCGACGGGCGCGATACATCAAGAAACGGAGACACACCATGAAGCACGTCAGCGAGCGCCCGGCCGACACGGCCGGCGGCGCGGATCCCCGTCATGCCGATCGCGAAGCGATGTTCGCGTCGCACGAAGCCGGCTATGCGAAACAGTTGAAGCCGCGACACGTGCAGATGATCGCGATGGGCGGTGCGATCGGCACCGGCCTCTTTCTCGGCGCGGGCGGCCGCCTGCAGAGCGCGGGGCCCGCGCTGGCGGTCGTGTATCTCGTGTGCGGCGTATTCGCATTCCTGATCATGCGCGCGCTCGGCGAGCTGGTGATGCACCGGCCGACCAGCGGCGCGTTCGTGTCGTACGCACGGGAGTTCATGGGCGAGCGCGCGTCGTTCGTCGCGGGCTGGATGTACTACCTGAACTGGGCGACCACCGGCATCGTCGACATCACCGCGGTCGCGATCTACATGAAGTACTGGGCCGCGTTCTCGGACGTGCCGCAGTGGGTGTTCGCGCTCGGCGCGCTCGGCATCGTGTCGGTGATGAACATGATCGGCGTGAAGGTGTTCGGCGAGATGGAGTTCTGGTTCTCGATCGTGAAGGTGGGCACGCTCGCGCTGTTCCTCGGGGTCGGCGCCGTGTTTCTCGCGAGCGGCCATCCGGTTGCCGGCCAGATGCCGGGGCTGCACCTGATCGCGGATCACGGCGGGATCTTTCCGCACGGCATCCTGCCGGCGGTGCTGATCGTGCAGGGCGTTGTGTTCGCGTATGCGAGCATCGAGCTCGTCGGCGTCGCGGCGGGCGAGACCGCCGATGCGCGCAAGGTGCTGCCGAAGGCGATCAACAGCGTGATGTGGCGCATCGCGCTGTTCTACGTGGGTTCGGTCGTGCTGCTGACGATGCTGCTGCCGTGGACCGCGTACAGCGCGCACGAAAGCCCGTTCGTGACGTTCTTCAGCAAGCTCGGCGTGCCGTACGTCGGCACGGTGATGAACGTCGTGGTGCTGACCGCCGCGCTGTCGAGCCTGAACTCCGGCCTCTATTCCACCGGGCGCGTGCTGCGTTCGCTCGCGATGGGTGGCTCGGCGCCGCGCTTCGTGTCGCGGATGAACGCGCGCGGCGTGCCGTACGGCGGGATCCTCGTCACGGTCGCGGTCAACGCGATCGGCGTGCCGCTGAACTACATCGTGCCGGCGCAGGCGTTCGAGATCGTGCTGAACATGGCGTCGCTGGGGATCATCACGACCTGGGGCTTCATCGTGATGTGCCAGATCCTGTTCCGCCGCGCGGTCAATCGCGGCGAGCTGAGCCCCGTGTCGTTCCGGATGCCCGGCGCACCGTTCACGTCGTGGCTCACGCTCGGGTTTCTCGTCAGCGTGCTGGTGCTGATGGCGTTCGATTACCCGGGCGGCACGTGGACCGTCGGGATGATTCCGTTGGTCGTGCTCGCGCTGGTGATCGGCTGGAAGCTCGCGAAGCGCGGTGCCGCGCGAGAGCAGGCAAGTGCCGCACCGGCCATCGCCGATCCGGCCAGCAACGTCTGACGATGTCCGATGATGCGCGCGGGCGGGTCGACCGCCCGTGCGCTCAGTTCAATCCGACGCGCGCGCCGACCCAGCGGCTGAAGTCGTCGGCCATCGGCGCCGTGAGTTCGTGGCCGGCGTCGTAGAGCCGCGTATCGTGCGCGACGCCGAGCGCCGTCAGCTTCGCGTCGGCCGTATTGGCCCACGCGAGCGGCAGCTTGTCGTCGAAGCGGCCGTGCATCACCAGCGCGTGCAGCCGGCTCAATGCATCGCGCGACGCGATCAGCGGATCGATCTCGGGCAGGATGCGCCCGCACAGCACCGCGAATGCGGCCACGTCGGCCGGCGACGTGAGCGCGACGCTCGCGCTCATGATGCCGCCCTGGCTGAAACCGGCGATCACGGCGGGCAAGTCGGGGGCGCCGGTGTCGGCGTCCGGGGCGCGCAACGCACGCAGCAGCGCGATCAGCTGCACGCGGCTCGCCTCCGCGCGGGCCGCATCGATTTCCGGGCCGTTCGGGCCGAAGCGCACCGGAAACCACGCGTGCTGGTTGGGGCCGAACGTCAGCGGGCCGCGCACGAAGGCGATTTCGATGCGCGGATCGATCGTGCCGGCCAGGTTCAGCAGGTTGGTTTCGTTGCCGCCGACACCATGCAGCAGCAACAGGCGGCCCGCGGGGCGGCCGGCGGCCGGGCGCAGCCGGTACTGGAGGCCGGATTCGGCGTCGGTGGTCAGCGGCAGGACGTCGGTCATTGCGTGGGTCCGGTAGGGGGATGAGCCGACAGTCTAGAACGCGCGGACGGCGACGTGAATCGCCGGATGGCGATTGATTGTTTCCTGACGGGAATGAATGTAAGGGGGCCAGGGTCCCCAATATAGGGGCAGCGACTGCGGAGGGACGGATTCGCCGGCAGTAAAAGGCTGCATCAATACCGGCGAAAGAGACCGAACAAGCGACTCGATTCGCAGATAATACGCAAACGTTTTACCGGTATTCGACCGGATTGAATTGCCGGATCACAAATAAAAGAATAAATACCCGGATTCATTTACGGCAGGCCGCCTGGCCGCCCCGACAGCGCCTGCAGGCCCGATGTTAACGGCCGATTCGAGAATAACTTTAGGATTTTCTCGCCGCAATTGACCATTGCGATTTCCTCAATGACCGATTGATTTGCAGTCATCGGACAGTCATACACCATCCCCGATAATTCGGCGCTCACATTCTTTCAATAGACCAAAGGGCGATCGAAGCCGGATCGCTGCGGGGAGCTGTACTCATGACCATTCGTCATCGCATTACGCTGCTAGTCGTCCTGACGTTTTTCGCGCTGTCCGCGATCGGCGTGTACGCCGTGTACCAGACGCGCAAGAGCGCGTCCGAGGTGCGTCAGGTTACCCAGGGAATCGTGCCGAGCGCGCTCGCGTCGGCGGATCTCGTCGCCGATGTGAAGAACATCCAGATCGCGACGATGACGCTGGTGTACGCGCCCGACGCGAACACCGCCGCGCAGGCGCGCGACGAGCTGAAGGCGAAACAGGCCGCACTGCGCGCGGCGCTCGACGCGCAGGCAAAGTCGGCGGTCGGGCAGGCGCAGCAGGGCCTCGTCGAGCAGGCGAAGGACAGCGCCGCGAACTACTTCGCGGCGATCGACGACACCGTGAAGATGAAGGCCGACGGCGAGCTGGAGATGGCGCAGGCCTACCTGTTCGCGAACGTCGCGCAGTATCGCGACGAACTCGAAAGCATCGTCGACACGCTGCGCGTCGAGAAGAACCGCCAGAAGGACGACGCGATCCGCGCGCTGAACGGCATGCTGTCGACCACGGCGACCGCGATCGCGGCTGTCGCGGGCACGGTCGTCGTGCTGCTGACCGCGCTCGGCTTCGTGCTGTACCGCCAGATCGCGCGCCCGCTGATCGGGATGCAGACGGCGATGAGCGAGATCGCGACGAGCCAGGACTTCACGCGCCGCGTGCCGGTGGGCCGGATGGACGAGATCGGTCATTCGATCGTCGCGTTCAACGGGATGATCGAGAAGATCCAGGAGAACGCCGCGCAACTGAAGCAGAAGACGGCCGACATCCAGGCGATGCTGCAGAACATGCAGCAGGGGATCATGACGGTCGTCGAAGGCGGCGTCGTGCATGCGGAGTATTCGGCGTACCTCGAGACCATCTTCGAGACGAGCGACATCGCTGGACGCGACCTGATGACGCTTGTGTTCGACGATTCGAGCATCGGCGCCGACGCGCGCTCGCAGGTCGATGCGGCCGTGCATGCGTGCCTCGGCGAGGACAGCATGAACTTCGCGTTCAACGAGCACCTGCTCGTCAACGAAGTCGCGAAGCGGATGCCGGACGGCCGCGAGAAGTGGCTCGACCTGAGCTGGTCGGCGATCACCGACGAGACCGACACGGTCGTGCGGCTGATGCTGTGCGTGCGCGACGTGACCGAGATCCGTGAGCTGACCGCGCAGGCCGGCGAGCAGCAGCGCCGCCTCGAGATGATCGGCGAGATCCTGTCGATCAGCCAGGACAAGTTCCATGACTTCGTGCACAGCGCGAAGGGCTTCCTCAGCGAGAACGAGCGGATGATCCGCCAGCACGAGCGCGCGGATCACTCGATCGTCGCGGCGCTGTTCCGCAACATGCACACGATCAAGGGCAATGCGCGTACGTACAGCCTTCAGCATCTGACCAACATCGTGCATGAAGCGGAGCAGGCGTACGAATCGTTGCGCCGCGCGGACGGCGGCCCGGAGTGGAACCGCGATGCGCTGATGGACGACCTGGTTCGCGTGCGCGAGGCGGTCGATCACTACGCGACGATCAACGCGGTCACGCTCGGCCGCCAGGGCGAGCCGGCGCAGCCCGGCGGCGGTGACTACCTGATGGTCGAGCGCGCGCATATCAGCGAGAGCCTGCGCATGCTCGACGGCGCCGATCCGGCGAACGCGGGCGACTGGCTCGCTGCGCGCGATTCAGTGCGCCGCCTGCTGAGCCAGTTCGGCACGCAGGGCATCGGCGATGCGCTGGGCGGCGTGATCGAATCGCTGCCGTCGCTCGCGGCCGAACTGGGCAAGCCGGCGCCCGTCGTGCATATCGACAGCAACGGCCATCGCGTGCGCAGCGAGATCGGCGCGACGCTGAAGAACGTGTTCATGCACCTGCTGCGCAACGCGATCGACCACGGGATCGAAACGTCCGACGAGCGACGCGCGGCCGGCAAGGCGCCGGCCGGCAAGATCGACATCGCGGTCGACGTCGAGGATGATGCGCTGCGTTTCGTGCTAGGCGACGACGGCCGCGGCCTCGCGCTCGACCGGATTCGCGGGATCGCGCGCGAGCGCGGGTGGATCGACGCCGGCAACGAAGCCGCGCTGACCGACGAAGCGGTGGCCGAACTGATCTTCCGTCCGGGCTTCTCGACCGCGCGTGCCGTGACCGAAGTGTCCGGGCGCGGCGTCGGGATGGACGCGGTGCGCAACTTCCTGAAGCGCGACGGTGGCGACATCGCGTTGCGCTTCACCGACGATCGCGTCGGCTCGCCGTATCGCTCGTTCGAGACGATCGTGTCGCTGCCGGCGCGCTTCGCCGCGGACGGCGCCGCGCACCACGCCGAGCCGCACGCACGCGCCGGCATCGTGAACGTCGACGTGGCGGAGTGATCGTGCAAGCATGGATGATCCCGATCGGCGCCGCGCTGGCGGGCGGCCTGGTGGTCGCGGTAATCGCCGCGATCGTGTGTCGCGTCATGCGAGCGCGGCTCGTTGCCGCGCTGACGCGTGAAGCGGATGCGTTGCGCGATGCGCTCGGCGCGGCCGATGCGCGTGCCGACGAAGCCGTCGCCGCGCAGACGCAAGCGGCGCAGGCATGGGCGCGCCGCGAGACGGAGCTCGAGGAAGCGCTGGCCCGGGAGGCGGCCGGCACCGGCGAGCAGCGCGACGCGCTGCAGGCGCTCGCGGCCGAGCGCGCGGCACTGGCGCAGCAAGCGACGAAGCTTGCCGACGAAGCGGCGCGGCTGCGCGGGCTGGCCGGCACGTTCGAACGCTGGCACGAGCAGATGATCTCGCTGACCACGCAGAACCAGGACATGCGCGCGAAGAACCAGGAACTGTCGGCGATCGTCGCGCACGTGTCGATCGTGTCGCTGAACGCATCGATCGAGGCTGCGCGCGCGGGTGCGGCCGGACGCGGCTTCTCGATCGTCGCGAGCGAGGTGCGCGGGCTCGCCGCGCGCTCGCAGCAACTGTCGAACAGCTATCGCGACAGCCTGAACCGCAACGATCTCGTGACGGCCGCGACGTTCCAGGACATCCAGGCCGGCGGCAAGATGATCACGGCCGCGCTGGCGACGGTCGAGACACTCGCCGGGCAACTGCATGCGCGGCTCGAAGGAGCGGCGGCGTGATCAGCGTGCAGGCCCGGGCCGGTTTCGAGCGGATCTTCTTCGATGCGGCGCGCACGCGGCTCGCGTCCGGCGGCGCCTGCGAGATCCGGCCGGCCGCGGGCGATGCGCACGACGCATCGCACGATCCGTCACGCCAGAAGTCGCGCACGACGCCGAAGGTGTCCGAGCACGTCGCGGTGCTGACGATCTCGGCTTTGCATTTCCGGCTGCTGCTCGCGCTGCGCTTTCGTGACGACGCGCCGACGCGCCGTCATTTCGCCGCGGCCGCGTCTGGCGCGAGCGCGCAGCGGCCGCTGCCCGAAGCGTTCATGGAAGTCGCGAACCTGTGCTGCGGCGCGATCAACCAGGCGCTGACCGCGCCGTTCCCCGATCTCGGGATGTCGACGCCTTACCTGCTGAGCGGCGCGAGCATCGACTACCTGCCGGCGCTGAATCCCGATCATGTGGCCGCGTACGACGTGACGCTCGACGGCGACGTGCGGATCGGCGCGACGCTGTGCGTGTGCGCGAACGCGCCGGTCGATTTCCACGTGCCGGAAGGGGCGAGCGTGGACACGGGCGGCGAACTCGAACTGTTTTGACTGATTCCGAGGACTTCACGAGATGACCGTAGACCAACCCGTCAGCAAGGTGCTCGTGCTCGACGACAGTCCGGCGCATGCGGCGACGATCAAGCGCTTCTGCGACGAGCACAACCTCGTCGGCCTGACCGTGCGGCGCAACCGGCTGCTGAAGGTGCTGCGCTCGAACATCGATCTCGGCGCGATCCTGCTCGCCGAGGACTACGGCGGCTCCCCGGCCGAGAGCGCGATCATCGCGACGCAGATCGACGCGTTGCGCCCCGAGCTGCCGATCATCCTGCGCCGTGCGTCGGACGCGTCGCGCGACGGGCTGCCCGAAGCGCTCGCGCGCGTCGCGTGCGCCGCCTACGTCGCGGACGACATGACGCCGCTCGCGCGTGCGATCGGCGAATACCTGTTCGGCCGCGACTATCCGAACGCGCTCGTGCGCGGCATCTCGGAGATCACCGAGGCGCGGCTCGACAGTCTGTTCCCGGGCATGACGATCGAGCGCGACACGCCGTGCATCGTCCGCGACCAGATCATCTTCGGCGAAGTGTTCAGCCTGATCGCGCTCGAAAGCGCGTGGTGCCGCGGCTACATGCTGCTGCAGACGAGCGAGCAGCCGCTGCTCGACATGATCGGCGGCACGCGCGACGACGGCCGCGCGCCCGATTTCCGCGACGTGAACAGCCTGCTCGGCGAGCTGACCAACCTCGTGTGGGGAGCGTTCAAGAACCGCTATCTCGGCGACGCGGAGGCGCTCGCGCGCCATCCGGTGCAGGTGCCGCTCGTCGTCAATCACAAGCAGAAGTTCATTTCGTTCGGCGGCGACTGTCCGCAGCTCTGTTTCAAGTACCGGATGACCGACCCCGCATCGGGGCGGTCGGTGCAGCTCGATCAGCGTTTCGTGTTCAGCCTGAGCTGGTCGCCGGAGGATTTCCGCGAATCGGTGCAGGACGTGGGGCCGATGGTCGAATCGGGCGAACTCGAACTGTTTTGAATGTTGAAGTAGTCACAACGAAAGAGGAACACGGCATGGCAAAGATTCTGGTGGTCGACGATTCGGGCACGGTGCGCGACGAAGTCGCGGGTTTCCTGCGCAATCACGGGCTCGACGTCGCGACGGCGGTGGACGGCAAGGACGGGCTCGCGAAGCTCAAGGCAACGCCCGGCGTGCGCCTCGTGATCAGCGACGTGAACATGCCGAACATGGACGGCCTGACGATGGTCGAGAAGATCCGCGGCGAACTGGCGAACGCGTCGGTCAACGTCGTGATGCTGACGACCGAAAGCAGCCCGGCAATGAAGGAGCGCGGCAAGGCCGCTGGCGTGAAGGGCTGGATCGTGAAGCCGTTCAAGGGCGATGCGGTGCTCGACGCGCTGAAGAAGCTCGCGGGCTGAGCGCGCAAGCCCGTTACCGGGTGGATGGCGTGGCGGTTGCGAATTCGTCGACGACGGCTTCGATCACTGCCTGCACGCGTGCGGTCTTGTAGAGATCGGCATGGGCGACGAGCCACACGTCGAAATGATTGCATCGCCGGGCCATGAGGCGCACCAGTTCCGGTTCGGCCTCGGCGCGGAAGCACGGCAGCTCGGCAATGCCGAGCCCTGCAAGCGCAGCCTCGACCAGCATCATCGTCGACGATGTCTGGAACATCACGCGCCCGCGCGAAGTCGGTTCGCCGCATAGCGCGTCCCACATCGTCGGCATCACCGGCTGCTGGTACATCACCAGATCGTGTCCGTCGAACGCGCTGCCCGCGACCGGTTCGCCGCGCTCGGCCAGGTAGTGGCGCGATGCATAGATGCCCGTTTCGAGATGTCCGAGCCGCCTGACGATCAGGTCCGGCGACTCCGGCCGCAACGTGCGAATCGCGAGATCCGCTTCGCGGCGTGTGAGATTGGCGATTTCGGCCGACGTCACGCACACGACGTCGATGCCGGCATGCCTGCGCCGCAAGCGGGCGATGGCGGGAATCACGAAACGCTTGCCGAGCGAGTCGGTCGTGGCAATGCGCACGGATCCGGCCAGTTGCTCGTCGAGCCCCATCACGCGTCGTTCGATCGTGAGCGACGCCCGTTCCATCGTTTCGGCGGGTTCGAGCAGCGCTTCGCCCGCGGTGGTCAGCACGTAGAGGGCCGGCGTTCGGAGAAACAGGCGCGCCGAGAGCTCGTCTTCGAGCGCGGCGATCCGGCGCCCCACCGTCGCCTGATCGACGTTCAGTTGCGCCGCGGCGCCGCGCAGCGTGCCGGTGCGCGCCAGGGCCAGGAAGAAGCGGGCATTGTCCCAGTTCATGCGGGTCGACAGTGTCATCGGGTAGCGCGGCGGCGGGAAGTGAAGATGCATATCTGCATCAGGGAAATGCAAAATTATCACTTTTCTGCATCGCATGCGGTTTCTAGACTCCCGGCATCTGCCTGGAGATCTCATGACCGATTGCAATCCTGTTTCCGTTCCCGTATCCATGGCGGCAGCGAGCCGCCCGACGGCGCGCGAGCAGCGCTTCACGCTGGCGCTTGTCGCGATCGGAATGTTCATGGCGGTACTCGATACGACGATCGTCAACGTTGCACTGCCCGCGATGCGCACGAGTCTCGGCGCGACGGTCGCGGAACTCGCGTGGATCGTCGACGCGTATACGCTCAGCTTCGCGGCGCTGATCCTCGCGGGCGGCGCGCTGTCCGACCGGTACGGCGCGAAGCACGTGTATCTCGCGGGGCTGGCGTTGTTCGTCGGCGCATCGGCGGCGTGCGGCGTCGCGTCGTCCGTGGCGATCCTCGTGGCCGCGCGTTTCGTGCAGGGCATCGGCGCCGCACTCTTTTTGCCCGCGTCGCTCGCGGTCGTGCGCAGCACTTTCGACGTACCTGCCGAGCGGGCGCGCGCGATTGCGGTCTGGGCGGGCATCGCGTCGGTCGCGGTGGCCGTGGGGCCGGTGCTGGGCGGCATCCTGGTGGATGATTTCGGCTGGCGCAGCGCTTTCCTGATCAATGTACCGACCGGCGCGCTCGCCTTCGCCGGGGCGGCCGTGCTCGTTCGGGCGTCGGTCGCGCGGCATGCACGCCACTTCGATTGGGCCGGCCAGTGCCTCGGTGCGACGGCACTCGGCGCGCTGTGTTTTGCAGTGATCGAATTGCCGACGCGCGGCCCTGGCGCCGCGGAAGTCCGGTGTGCACTTCTGGTCGCCGGGCTCGCTGCAGCCGTGCTGATCGTCGTCGAGCGGCGTGCCCGCAATCCGATGGTTCCGCTGGCCTGGTTTCGCAATCGCATATTCGTCGCGATGAACCTGATGGGCAGTCTGGTCTATGTCGGCTACTTCGGTCTGCTGTTCGTCCTGAGCCTGTACCTGCATGGGCGCTTCGGCATGAGTGCGCGGCAGACGGGGCTGACGCTGTTGCCGTTTGCGCTGAGTTTGTCGCTTGGCAATCTGTTGTCGGGGAAATGGCAGGGCCGCGTCCACCCGGTCCGGCTGATGGCAAACGGCCTCGGGATGGCGGCGCTGGCCATTCCGGCGCTCGCGGTCGCGCTCACGCTGCGCGCGCCGTGGCCGGTGGTCTGGGCGGCGATGGCCGCCTTCGGCACCGGGACCGCGTTGTCCGTGGCGCCGATGATCGCGACCGTGCTCGAACAGGTGCCTGCGGATGCGGCGGGCGTGGCGTCGGGATTCCTCAATGCGGCGAGACAGGCAGGGAGCCTGCTCGGCGTGGCCATCGCAGGCGCCGCGACGATACTGTTGCCGAATCTGACCGACGCGCTGTGGGCGATCGCGGCGGTCGGCTGTGTCGCCTATGCGACGGCCGCCGTTGCCGCGCGGACGGCGGGCACGGCGAAAGGCACGTGACTGGACGCCGCGCCGAATGTGGAGGACCATTTCATCGATACGCCGCGAACGCGCGTGCACGATCGCTGCGCTGTTCGCGCCGCACCGAATCCTGCCGAACCCTGTCGAGCGGAACATCATGGAACCCGATCAAGAGACTGCCGAGCCGATCCTGTTGCGCGACGCGCACGACGGCGTCGTCACGCTGCGGCTGAACCGGCCGCAACAGTTCAACGCGTTGTCGGAGGCGATGCTCGCGAGCCTGCACGACGCGTTCGAATCGCTGGCCGCCGATCCGCACGTGCGCTGCGTCGTGCTCGCCGCGCAGGGCAAGGCGTTCTGCGCGGGCCACGACCTGCGGCAGATGCGCGGCAAGCCCGAACTCGACTACTACCGCACGCTGTTCGCGCAATGCAGCCGCGTGATGCTCGCGATGCGCGCATTGCCGGTGCCGGTGATCGCGCGCGTGCAGGGGATCGCGACGGCGGCCGGCTGCCAGCTCGTCGCCGCGTGCGACCTTGCGATTGCGGCCGACACCGCGCGCTTCGCGGTATCGGGCATCAACGTCGGGCTGTTCTGTTCGACGCCGGCCGTCGCGTTGAGCCGCAACGTCACCACGAAGCGCGCGTTCGACATGCTCGTGACCGGGCGCTTCGTCGATGCGGCGACGGCCGCCGCGTGGGGGCTCGTCAACGAGTCCGTGCCCGAGGATGCACTCGATGCGGCTCTCGCGCGCAAGGTCGCGGAGATCGTCGCGAAGAGCCCGGCCGCGGTGCGTTACGGCAAGCAGATGTTCTACCGGCAGCGCGAGTTGCCGCTCGACGAAGCCTATGCGTATGCGGGCGACGTGATGGCGCGCAACATGATGGAAGAGGACGCCGGCGAAGGGATCGATGCGTTCCTGGAGAAGCGCAAGCCGACGTGGCGTTCGTAGCGCCGCGTGGCGGCGGGGCGGTAACGCGTGCTCGTTCGACTGCGTTCCGGGCACGCCGTAAAAGCAAACGGGCCGCTTGCAACGCGGCCCGCAAATGGATCCGGATACGCCACGACACGACAGCGTGCCGCCGCATCCGTGACCTCCATCATCGCCCGTGGCTGCCCGTGCGCAGCAGCGGCTCCATCGTCGACGCCCCCGGCGGCACGATCACGACCGGCACGCGCTGCGCGAGCGCGCACATCAGCTCGTAACCGATCGTGCCGCTGGCTTCCGCGACATCGTCCACCTTCACCTGATCGCCCCACAACTCGACGCTCGAACCGATGCCCGCGTTCGGGCACGGCGTCAGGTCGACGGTCAGCATGTCCATCGACACGCGGCCGACGACACGCGTCATCACGCCGTCCACCGCGATCGGCGTGCCGGTCGGTGCGTGGCGCGGATAGCCGTCCGCGTAGCCGCACGCGACGACGCCGATCCGCATCGGCCGGTCCGCGGTGAAGCGGCGACCGTAACCGACCGTCTCGTCCGGCGCGAGCGTCTGCACGCCGATGATCTTGCTGGTCAGCGTCATCGCGGCCATCAGCGGCGTGTCGGCGATGTGCCGCGCCGCGCCGGTCGGCGACGCGCCGTACAGGATCGTGCCGGGCCGCACCCAGTCGCGGTGCGCGCGCGGATGCCACAGCACGGCTGCCGAATTCGATGCCGAGCGCTCGCCCGGAATCCCGGCCGTGGCCGCATCGAACTGTTCGAGCTGCCAGTTGACTTCGCCTTCGTCGGCGTTCGCGAAATGCATCATCAGCGTGATCTTGCCGATCGACGGCGCGGCCGCCGCGCGTTCCCACGCGGCGCGGAATGCGTGCGGCCGGTAGCCGAGCCGGTTCATCCCCGAGTTCATCTTCAGCTGGATGTCGAGCGGCTGCCGTGGCTTCGCGGCGATCAGCAGGTCGAGCTGTTCGTCGCAGTGCACGGCCACCGTCAGCCGGTGGCGATCGGCCAGTTCGACGTCCGCCGGCTCGAAGATCCCTTCGAGCAGCAGCACCGGCTTGTCCCAGCCAAGCTCGCGCACGCGCACGGCTTCGTCGAGATCGAGCAGCGCGATGCCGTCGGCGGCCGCGAGGCCCGGGTAGATCCGCTCGATTCCGTGACCGTATGCGTTGGCCTTGATCACGGCCCACACGCGCGATTGCGCGGCGGTGCGGCGGATGAAGTCGAGGTTGTGGCGGACGGCGTCCGGACGGACATGGGCGACGATGGGACGGGGCATGGGCAGGCTCGGGTCGAAAAGTCGTTCGGCGCGCGCGGCGGCGCGGCGCGGGTCGGCAGACTGGCGCGGCAACGCGCCGAGCCAGTGTTGATCGCTATCTTATTGGTGTTCGACAAGTTTTAATTAACGTATTTATCGGTGATTTGGTGGAATTTTGGGTGCCGGATCCGTGGAGCGATGGCCGTCAGCAGCTCGCACGGCCGAGTCTCCCGTCTAGAAAACCGGTGCCCGAACAGCGCAGGCCAATGCTAAGCTCTGCGCGACCGTGTCATTGATCAATGTAATCATAAAGGAGGAGACCTGGATGACCACGTCCCAGCTGTGCCTGTTCATCGTCGCGCTGTTGCCGTTCCCGCTGACGTTCCTGGCCAAGGCCCGCAAGGGTTACGACAACCACACGCCGCGCGAGTACCTGGCGAAGCTCGAAGGGTGGCGCGCGCGGGCGCAGGCCGCGCACCAGAATGCGTGGGAAGCGCTCGCACTGTTCACCGCCGCGCTGGTGGTCGCGTGGCACAACGGCGCGAATGCGCACCATGTCGACCAGATCGCGATGGGATTCGTCGCGATCCGCGTCGTCTACACGCTGATGTACCTGCTGAACTGGGCGTCGCTGCGCTCGCTCGTGTGGTTCGGCGGAATGGTGTGCGTCGTCGCGTTGTTCTTCGCGGCGCCGTGACGACGGCGTGAAGGGGGAGGCTGGCGGGGCTTCGCGCGCCGCGCGCTCCGCGCCTCCTTTTCCTCCGATTTATCCCGTCCGTTCGGCGCGGGTTTCTCTCCATGCATTTATCCGGTGAGCATGTTTTTGTTGTCGTAGTATCCGCATTGACAACACATGTTGCGTTAATGTCTAATTCAACATCGCATGTTGCGATGAGGCTCGAGGTCGTCGTTCTCCGGCCAGCCGGCCGCTTACATCGCTCGATCATGCAGAGAACAAGGCATTCCTGAAACACGTGTCCTGAACGAAACCGAACCACGCGACATGCCGCTTTCCCTTTCCCCCGTTATCGCGGGCACGCCGTTCGAGATCGGCGTGCGCCTCGGCGAGCTTGCCCGCCCCGTGTTCGATACGTACATGCAGCAGAGCAGCGCATGGCAGGCCGTGCGCCGCTGGCGCGGCCATCCGTTCGTCGCCGCGCTGCGGCAGGCCGCGCTGGCCGCGTACCCCGATCTCGTCGCGGAACTGGACGGGATCGCGGCGGGCGTCGGCTGGCCGGCCGAGGACATCTTCTTGTGGAATTGCCGCGGCGAGCTGATCCACAACGCGCCCGACGGCTGCACGACGCTCGCCGCGCGCGATGCGCACGGCACGCGCTGGATCGCGCACAACGAGGACGGCGATCCGTACCTGCGCGAGCGCTGCTTGCTCGTCGACGTGCAGCCGCAAGGCAAGCCGGGCTTCATCAGCTTCTATTACCCGGGCTCGCTGCCCGGGCATACGTTCGCCGCGAATCGCGCGGGCATCGCGCAGGCGATCAACAACCTGCGGATCCTTACGCCGGCGGTCGGCGTGCCGCGGATGATCCTCGCGCGCGCGGTGCTCGACGCGACGTCGCTCGATGCGGCCGCCGACGTGCTGCGCACGCATGCGCGCGCGAGCGGCTTTCACCACACGCTCGGCGCGACCGGCGATGCGCGGCTCCTGAGCATCGAGGCGAGCGTCGCGCGGTGCTCGGTGGTCGACGTCGCGCGGCTTGCTGGCCATGCCAACCATCTCGTACATCCCGGCTGCGAAGCTGAGGCGCAGATCGTCACGCAATCGTCCGGCGATCGCCAGCACCGCGTCGATGCGCTGACACAGGGCATCGACACGATCGACGAAGCCGCGCTGCTGCGCGTGCTCGGCGATCGCGCACCGGAAGGGCTGCCGATCTATCGCGACGATCCGGCCGATCCCGACGACGAGAACACGCTGGCGACCGCGGTGTTCGCCATTCGCGACACAGCGATCGACTTCACCATCCATCAACACGGCACGCAGCGCTTCGCGACGCGCATCGTGCCGTCCGCGCACGCGCGCAGCGCGTTCTGATCCATGAGGCAACGCATGACGACCGTTTTTCATCGCGCTCCACGCGCCACCTTGCCCGTCGCTGTCGCAGGCGACGGCATCGAGATCATCGATTCGACCGGTAAACGCTACATCGACGCGTGCGGCGGCGCGGCCGTTTCGTGTCTCGGCCACAGCAACCAGCGCGTGATCGATGCGATCAAGCGGCAGGTGCAGCAGCTGCCGTACGCGCATACGTCGTTCTTCACGACCGACGTAGCCGAGGAACTGGCCGACCGGCTCGTCGAAGCGGCGCCCGCCGGCCTCGAACACGTGTATTTCGTGTCGGGCGGCTCCGAGGCAATCGAAGCCGCGTTGAAGCTCGCGCGCCAGTATTTCGTCGAGAAGGGCGAGCCGCAGCGCCGTCACTTCATCGCACGCCGCCAGAGCTATCACGGCAACACGCTCGGCGCGCTCGCGATCGGCGGCAACGCATGGCGGCGCGAGCCGTTCCTGCCGCTGCTGATCGAAGCGCACCACGTGAGCCCCTGCTATGCGTATCGCGACCAGCACGCGGGAGAAACCGACGAAGCGTATGCGCAGCGCCTGGCCGACGAGCTCGAGCAGAAGATCGTCGAACTCGGCGCGGAAAACGTCGCGGCGTTCGTCGCGGAGACGGTGGTTGGCGCGACGGCGGGCGCGGTGCCGCCGGTACGTACCTACCTGAAGAAGATTCGCGCGGTGTGCGACAAGTACGGTGTGCTGCTGATCCTCGATGAAATCATGTCGGGGATGGGGCGCACCGGTTATCTGTTCGCATGCGACGAGGACGAAGTCGCGCCCGATCTGCTGACGATCGCGAAAGGGCTCGGCGCGGGTTACCAGCCGATCGGCGCGACGCTGGTGAGCGACCGCATCTACCGGACGATCGTCGACGGCTCGGGCTTCTTCCAGCACGGCCACACGTATCTCGGCCACGCGACCGCCTGCGCGGCCGCGCTCGAGGTGCAGCGCGTGATCGCCGAAGAGAAGCTGCTCGATAACGTGAAGGCGCGCGGCGAGCAACTGCGTGCGTCGCTGCGCGCGCACTACGGTGCGCATCCGCATGTCGGCGACGTGCGCGGCCGCGGGCTGTTCGTCGGCGTCGAGCTCGTCCGCGATCGCGACAGCAAGGCGACGTTCGATCCCGCGTTGAAGCTGCATGCGGCGGTCAAGCGCGAGGCGATGCAGCGCGGCCTGATGGTGTATCCGATGGGCGGCACGATCGACGGCGTGAACGGCGATCACATCCTGGTCGCTCCGCCGTTCGTCTGCACTGCGCAGCAGATCGACACGATCGTCGAACGGCTGTCCGGCGCGATCGACGCGGCGCTCGCGTCGGCCGGCGCGTGAACCACGACCTCACCGAGTCCCGACCATGACAGACAGACTGCCTCCCTTCGATCCCGCATCGGCCACCGACGAACAGAAGGCTGTGCTGGCCGACATCCTCAGCGGCCCGCGCGGCAACCTGAACGGGCCGTTCCTCGGCTGGATCGCGAGCCCCGAGCTCGCCCAGCATGCGCAGCGGCTCGGCGCGTTCTGCCGCTATCGCACGGGCCTGTCGCTGCGCCTCTCGGAGCTCGCGATTCTCGTGACCGCCGCGCGCTGGCGCTCGCAGGCCGAGTGGCACATCCACCATCCGATCGCGCTCGATGCGGGCGTGCCGGCCGCGACAGCCGACGCGATCCGGCGCGGCGTCACGCCGGCGTTCGAATCGGACGACGATGCGCTGATCCATGCATTCGCGACCGAGCTGTACGACACGCAACGCGTGAGCGATGCGACGTTCGCGCGCGCGCAGGCGCGTTTCGGCCACGAGACCGTCGTCAACCTCGTCGCGCTGCTCGGCTATTACGCGCTCGTCGCGATGACGCTCAACACGTTCGGTATGCGCGCAGACGGACAAACTGATTTGCCGTTTCCGGAATAATCGCTGCATGCGCGTGCGTCGGCAGATGCCGCGCGCGCCTTTCGATTGCGCCGAAAAGCCCGTCAGCACGGGCTTTTCGGCGTTTTGGCGTGACGCGATCGACATCCTCGCCGCGTCTTGCCGACGCACATCGCAGCGCCTGCGCGTCAGCGCACGAAATTTTTCCCGTACCTAGAATTTCTGCAAAGAGCTTACGGGGAGATGATCGATGCGGTGGGTCCTGTTGATCGTGTTCATTGCGTGTGTGGTTCATACGCACCGGCGCGGCAAGGTTCGGCACAGGTTGTTCAGGCAACTATCCGATCACTCGACCTTCACCGCGCCGCTGAACTGCTTTTCATACGCGTTCTCTTCGGTGCCGACCACACCGTTTCTCGACCCGCGGCACTTTCCGGAACTCACGGTGCTGCAGCGCGAATGGCGGACCTTTCGCGAGGAAGCACTCGCGTTGCGCGATGCCAGCCGGATCAAGGCGTCGGGCGAGTACAACGACATCGGCTTCAATTCGTTCTTTCGCAACGGCTGGAAGCGCTTCTACCTGAAGTGGTACGACGCGCCGCATCCGTCCGCACAGGCGTTGTGTCCGCGGACGGTCGAGATCCTGTCGCAGATCGCGTCGATCAAGGCCGCGATGTTCGCGCAGCTGCCGCCGGGCGGCAAGCTCGGGCTGCATCGCGATCCGTATGCGGGCTCGCTACGCTACCACCTCGGGCTCGACACGCCGAATGACGACGCGTGCCGGATCGTCGTCGATGGCGAGTCGTATGCATGGCGCGACGGCGAGGCCGTGATGTTCGACGAAACCTATCTGCACTGGGCCGAGAATCGCACCGCGCACGATCGCGTGATCCTGTTCTGCGACATCGACCGGCCGATGAAATATCGCTGGGCGCAGCGCGTCAACGATGCGTTCGGGCAACTGCTGATGCGCGCGGCCGCGTCGCCGAACGAAACGGGCGACCGCACCGGCGGCCTCAATCATGCATTCAAGTACCTGTATGCGATTCGTCGCGCCGGCAAGCGGCTGAAGGCGTGGAATCGCACCGTGTACTACGTCGTCAAGTGGGCGCTGTTCGGCGGGATCGCGGTCGCGATCTTCTGCCTCTGATGGGGCGCGAGCGGGCGGGTGTCGAACCGTCTGACGATAGGGCGGCGCAGCGTCGGTCGGGCCCCGCCGGCGTTGCGCCGGCATCAATGCAACCAAATGTATTCGTGCGAGATTTGGCGCAAACCCGCGCGTATGATGGCTCGTTCACGTCGATAAGATCGGTGAGCAAGCATGAGAAGGACCCAAAAGACTTTGATGATTGTCGGCGGACTGCTGGTTGCCGCGGCAGGCAGCGGCTACGTGATGCTCCTGCGCGACGACCACCGCGCGATCGCGGAGGCCGGCATCGGCGATTCCGCAGCACCTGCCGCCGCCGTGACCGCGGCGAACGACGAACATACCGCACAAGGCACGATCGCGCCGCCGGCGGCGGTCGCGATCCCGTCCACGCACGTCGACGAGGCCGTGCCGCAACGAGCGGCCGTGCCGCCGCCGGCCGCGGCTCCCGCGCATGCGAACGCGGCGCCGCCATCTGCCCCCGTCGCGCCGGTGATTGCCGCGCAGGCACCCCCCGCGAAACCGAGTGCGCCGCCGCCGACCGTTCACGTCGTGACGGTCGAGCCGGAGGATTCGACCCCGGCGAAGGCGAAGCCCGCGCCAGCGATTCAAGCGCCGGTACAAGCGGCACGACCGGCGCAGCCCGCGCAAGCGGCGCAACCCGTGCAATCGACACCGCCGGTCCAGGCGGTGCAGGCGAGCCGCCCGAGTCAGCCGGCCTATCAGCCGGCGCAACGCGCGGAGCGCAAGCGCGACGGGCTCGAACGGCACGCGGCAGCACCGTCCGTCACGAAATCCGAAACGCCTGAAACCGCTGCGCTCGTGCATGAATCGGCGAAGCTCGATCCGTCGTTGCCGCCGCCACAATATGTGGCGACCCCGAGCGCCGATCGAGCGCATCCGTCGGCGGGTGGGAATGCGGTTGCCGCCGCGATGACCGAGCAGCTGGTCAGGCAGTCGAGCAGCTTCAAGGCGCCCGCATCGGCCAGTGCCGGTCCCGCCGCGGCCCAGTGAGAACGGTGCCGGCGCGCTCGCACCGCGCCGCACGACGCCGGATGAAAAAGGACCCCGCACGCCGACCAGGGCATGCGGGGCCAAGAGAGACGAATCCGAGCGGTGCGTCGCGCGTTACGCGGCGATCGCTTCTTCGGCCTGGGGCGCGTCGGCCGTAGCCGGCGTCACGTCCTGCCGGATCAGGTGGTCGAACGCGCCGAGCGATGCCTTCGCGCCTTCACCGACTGCGATCACGATCTGCTTGAACGGCACCGTCGTCACGTCGCCGGCCGCGAACACGCCGGGCACCGACGTCGCGCCGCGTGCATCGACGACGATCTCGCCGTGCTTCGACAGCTCGATCGTGCCCTTCAGCCATTCGGTGTTCGGCACGAGGCCGATTTGCACGAACACGCCTTCGAGATCGACGCGCTTCGCTTCACCCGAACGCAAATCCTTGTAGACGAGCCCGTTCAGCTTGCTGCCGTCGCCGGTCAGCTCGGTCGTCTGCGCCTGCGTGACGATCGTCACGTTCGGCAGGCTGCGCAGCTTGCGCTGCAGCACCTCGTCCGCGCGCAGTTGCGCGCCGTATTCGATCAGCGTGACTTCCTTCACGATGCCGGCCAGGTCGATCGCGGCCTCGACGCCCGAGTTGCCGCCCCCGACCACCGCGACGCGCTTGCCCTTGAACAGCGGGCCGTCGCAGTGCGGGCAGTACGCGACACCGCGGTTGCGGTATTCGCGCTCGCCCGGCACGTTGATTTCGCGCCAGCGCGCGCCGGTTGCCAGGATGATCGTCTTCGCCTTCAGCACCGCGCCGTTCGCAAGGCGGATCTGGTGCACGTCGCCCGGAATCAGCGCGTCGGCGCGCTGCACGTCCATGATGTCGACGTCGTACTGCTTCACGTGCTGCTCGAGCGCGGTGGCGAACTTCGGCCCTTCGGTTTCCTGCACCGACACGAAGTTCTCGATCGCCATCGTGTCGAGCACCTGGCCGCCAAAACGCTCGGCGACGACGCCCGTCGCGATGCCCTTGCGCGCCGAGTAGATCGCGGCAGCCGCACCGGCCGGGCCGCCGCCCACGATCAGCGTGTCGAACACCGGCTTGTTCTCGAGCGACTTCGCGGCGCGGGCGCCGGCGCCCGTGTCGAGCTTCGCGAGGATTTCCTTCACGCTGCTGCGGCCCTGGCCGAACGATTCGCCGTTCAGGAACATCGTCGGCACGGCCATGATCTGGCGCGCTTCGACTTCGTTCTGGAACAGCGCGCCGTCGATCGCGACGTGGCGAATGCGCGGGTTGATCAACGACATCACGTTCAGCGCCTGCACGACTTCCGGGCAGTTCTGGCACGACAGCGAGAAATACGTTTCGAACGCGTAGTCGCCGTCGAGCGCGCGGATCTGTTCGATCACGTCGTCGTCGAGCTTGATCGGATGGCCGCCCGTCTGCAGCAGCGCGAGCACGAGCGACGTGAATTCATGGCCCATCGGGATGCCGGCGAAGCGGATGCCCGCCGGCTTGCCAGGTTCGCCGATCGAGAACGACGGCTTGCGCTCGGCGTCGTCGCGGCGTTCGGTCACGGTCACGCGCGACGTCAGCGAACCAATCTCGTTGAGCAGCGCAAGCAGTTCCTGCGACTTCGCGCTGTCGTCGAGCGACGCGACGAGTTCGATCGGGCGCGTGATCTTTTCGAGGTACGCTTTCAGTTGATTCTTGAGATTGGCGTCGAGCATGGCGTTTCGGATTCCGTATTGATAATTCTGGTCGGGCACGTCGTGCCGGAGGAGGGCACGGGCCGCACGAGGCGGCCCGTAGCGCGTCGCTCGCACGCCTCGGGCGAGGCGCGCGCGGCGAGCGTCAGATCTTGCCGATCAGGTCGAGCGACGGGGTCAGCGTTTCCGCACCCGGCGTCCACTTGGCCGGGCACACTTCACCCGGGTGCGCCGCGATGTATTGCGCAGCCTGCACCTTGCGCAGCAGTTCGCCTGCGTCGCGGCCGATGCCGTTGTCGTGGATTTCGCACAGCTTGATCTCGCCTTCCGGGTTGATCACGAACGTGCCGCGCAGCGCCATCCCTTCTTCCTCGATCAGCACGTCGAAGTTGCGCGACAGCGTGAGCGTCGGGTCGCCGATCATCGGGTACTTGATCTTGCCGATCGTGTCCGACGTGTCGTGCCATGCCTTGTGCGTGAAGTGCGTATCGGTCGACACGCCGTAGATTTCGACACCCAGCTTCTGGAATTCCGCGTAGCGGTCGGCGAGGTCGCCCAGTTCGGTCGGGCAGACGAACGTGAAGTCGGCCGGGTAGAACACGACGACGGACCACTTGCCCTTGAAGTTCTCTTCGGTCACGGGCACGAATTCGCCGTTGTGGTATGCGGTTGCCTTGAACGGCTTGATTTGGGTGTTGATGATCGGCATCTTGCGAGTTCCTTTGGAGTGGTGTTGATGAAGTGTTCCCAGTATCCGGGTTGACCCCGAGTTTGTGAAATTGCTTGTTTCAATCCACGGCATCGGGAATTCCTATCTGCTTCCGGCCCCCGTTGCGGCGGGCCGTCCGGACGGCCCGTGACATCCGGGCCGGGCCTTCCGGCGGATTTCGGCCGGGCGGCGCTTCTGACACATTGGGCGGGCGGGAGCGTGCGGCGCCGAACCACGGCCACGCGCTTCGCGCCAGGGCCCGGCAACCGTTCGACACGAACGGCTGCGCGGTCGTTCGACACTCTTCGTCCTCCTGCGCCATGAACCTCTTTCCCGGACGCGCCGCGCGCGCGCTGCTTGCGTGGTGCCGCGACATCTTCCTCGTGCGCCGATGCCTGCGTCGGCACTTGCGCGGTGCGGCCTGCGCATTCATCGCCGTGTCGTGCGCCGCATCGGCGCTGGCCCTCGACGCATCCGCGCCGGCCGCGCCGGCCGCGCCGGCCCCGACGGCCACGCCCGCCACCACGGCCACCGGCCTCGTGCCGATGCCCGACGGCCGGCTGCTTGCGCCCGAGTTCGCCCGCATCGTCACGCGTGGCACGCTTGTCGTCGCGGTGCTCGGCGTCGATCAGCCGCCGTTCTTCGGGTCGCGCAACGGCGCGTTGGCGGGCGTCGACATCGACCTCGCCGACGAGCTCGCGAAAAAGCTCGGCGTGTCCGTGCAGTTCGACCGCGAGGCGCGCACCTTCGACGACGTCGTTCATCTGCTCGCGATCGGGCAGGCCGACGTCGCGATCAGCAAGCTGTCGCGCACGTTGCCGCGGGCGCAGGTGGTCCGCTTCAGCACGCCATACATCAGCCTGCGGCGCGCGCTGCTGATCAACCGCGTCAGCTTCGCGGAACTCGCGAAGGGGCGGCCGCTGCCGGAAGTCGTGCGCGACTATCGCGGCACGATCGGCGTCGTCGCGCGCTCGGCCTACGCCGAATACGTGCGCAACGACTTCCCGGCCGCGCAGGTGCGCACCTATCCGAGCTGGCCGGCGACGCTCGACGCGCTGAACGCGGGGGCGGTAACGGCCGTGTATCGCGACGAGCTCGCGATCAAGCTCGTGATGCAGGACGACCCGAGCGCGCCGATCCGGCTGCGCGTCGCGACCTTCGACGACCTGACCGACGCGCTCGCCGTCGGCGTGCCGGTGTCCGCGCCGACGCTGCTCGCGTTCGTCAACCAGTTCCTGGTCGAGCGCAACAAGCGGCTCGACGTGAAATCCCTGCTCGATGCGATGGGCCACTGAAATGAACATGAACGAGACCCGCAGGATCAAGCCACGCATCGAGCGGCTGCATGCGTTCGCGATCCATCCGTTGACGGTATTCGGCAGCCTCGCGCTCGGGATCGTGGCGGGGATGCTGTGGCCGGCCGCCGCGCCGCAGTTCGACTACGTGGGCGAGGTGTACGTCGGCCTGCTCAAGATGACGGCGCTGCCGTTCATGACGGCCGCCGTGATCTTCAGCCTGCAGCGGTTGCTGCGCGAGGGCAGCGCATCGGATCTCGTGATGCGCGTGATCGCGATGTTCGGCTGCGTGTCGGTGTTCGTCGTGGTGGTCGGCGCGGTCGTGCTGGTCGCGATGCGCCCGGGCGAGCATCTGTCGAATGCGACGCTGAAGGCGTTCGGCGCGCTGGTCGGCAGCGACGGCGCGGCGAGCGACACCGTGATGACGCTGTACGGCACCGATCCCGCGGAGAAGTCGTCGGGTCTCGCCGACATGCTGATCGCGCTGGTGCCGGGCAACTTCTTCGCGGCGCTCGCGAGCGGCGACACGCTGAAGGCGCTGGTGTTCTCGCTGTTCTTCGGCTTCGCGTCGGGACGCGTGCCGGCGAGCATCTCGGCGGCGCTGAGCCAGACGCTGGAGACCGTGTATTTCACGTGCCAGAGGATCATGCACTGGCTCGCGTATCCGACGCCGATCGTGCTGTTCTGCGGCGGCGCCGCGCAGATCGGCACGTCCGGGTTCGGGCCGCTCGAGGCGATGTTCCGCTTCGTCATGGCGTTCGTGGTCGTCTCCCTCGTGCTGATGGCGGCGGCGATCGCCGTGATCTGGAAGCGCTCGGGCGCGACGCTGGCCGAGACGCTGGCCGGCTTGCGCACGCCGTTCGCGATGGCGCTCGCCACGCGCAGCAGCGTGGCCTGCATGCCGAGCATGATCGAGTGCCTGGCCGACGGCTTCGGCTTTGCCCGCGCGCGCGTCGAACTGGTCGTGCCGCTCGCCGTGTCACTGCTGCGCGTCGGGCCGATGGTCTATTACGCGAGCGCGACGCTGTTCGTCGCGCAACTCTACGAACGCTCGCTCGGCCCCGGCGAGCTGTGCGTCGTGCTGGTCGCGTCGGTGCTGGCCGGATTCGCGTCGACGGGCACGTCGGGGGTCGTGACGGTGTCGCTCGCCGGCATGGTCTGCGCGGCGCTGCACCTGCCGTTCGAGGCCGCGTTCGTGCTGTTCGTGGCGGTCGATCCGTTCTGCGAGATATTGCGCACGCTGTTGCTGGTGATCGGCAACTCGGCCGTCGTATCCGCGATCTGCGCGCGGCCGCCGCGCGCGTGAAGGAGACATCATGGCGCTTGTCGGGGTATTGGGCGGAATGGGGCCGCTGGCCACGGTCGACTTCATGCATCGCGTGATTCGCTTGACGCGCGCGCGCTGCGACCAGGAGCATCTGCCGATGATCGTCGCGAACCTGACGCAGACGCCCGATCGCTCGCGCGCGATCATCGACGGCGGGACCGATCCGCTGCCGGCGCTGCTCGACGGCGTCGCGCTGCTGAACCGCTGCGGTGTCGACGTGATCGCGATCCCGTGCAATTCGGCGCATCACTGGTATGCGCCGCTGCGCGAGCGCAGCGCGGCGCCGGTCCTGCATATCGTCGATGCCTCGGTGGCCGCGGTGCCGGCCGGCGTGCGGCGCGTCGCGGTGCTCGCCACGGGCGGCACGCTGGTATCGGGCTTCTACCAGGCGGCGCTGCGTGCGCGCGGCTTCGAGCCGGTGATGCCGGCCGTGGCCGCGCAGCGCGATATCGCCGCGTGCATCGCGGCCGTCAAGGCGGGGAAGCTCGATGCGTCGGTGCGATGCCTGTCGCGCGCGCTCGCGACGCTGGCGCGGCGGGACGTGGGCGTCGCGGTGATGGGCTGCACGGAAATTCCGATCGCCGCGCGTGCGTTGCGCGATGCGCCGTTCGTGTTGATCGACAGCACGCAGGAGCTGGCGCGGGCGACGGTCACTTATGCGGCGGAGCGCGGCTGGGGGCGGGCAGTGTGACGCGCGGCTCTCCGGCATGCTTGACGGACGCCGCTCGCGCGGGCCACGCGTGCGGCGATGCTCGGCCGGCCGGCGGCGAGCCAGCCGCTCAGGCGGCGATCTTCCTCAGCCAGTCGGCAAGCCGTCTCGCGCCGTCCGGCATGTCCGCATCCTCGCGCGTGCACAGGTAGTAGTCGCGCCCGTCGTCGAGCGCGTGGTCGAACAGCTGCACGAGTTCGCCGCTCGCCAGTTCGCGCTCGACCAGCGGCGCGCGCAGCAGCGCCGCGCCGAGATCCGCGCGCGCCGCGCTCAGCGTCAGTTGGCCGTCCTCGAACATCGGCCCGACCGCATGCGACACGTGCCGCACGCCGGCACCCTGCAGCCAGTTGACCCAGGTGCTGCGATCCTCGTCGTGCACGAGCGGCGCCCGCGCGAGATCGGCCGGCGTGCGGAACGGCCCGTGGCGCTTCAGGAACGACGGGCTGCACATCGGCACCATCGCGCCCGGCAGCAGCCGCTCGCAGCGGTAGCCGGGCCAGTCGCCGGTGCCGAAGCGGATCGACAGGTCCGACGCGTCGCTTCGATAGTTGCGGTGATGGGCGTACAGCACGGTCACGTCGACGTCGGTGTTGTCGGCGAGGAACGCGTGCAGCCGCGGAATGAACCAGCCGATGCCGAGCAGCGGAATCAGGCTGATCGTGATCTGCCGCAGCGACGAGCGGTCGCGCACGAAGCGCGTCGCGCTGCGTAGTACCGAGAACGCGGCGCTGATCGAGCGGTAATAGTCGCGCCCTTCATCAGTGAGCGCGAGCAGCCTGCCTTCGCGCACGGTCAGCGGCGTCTGGATGAACGCTTCGAGCAGTTGCAGCTGGTGGCTGACCGCGGACGGCGTGATGTCGAGCTCGTGCGCGGCCGCGGTGACCGACCCGAGACGCGCGAATGCCTCGAACGCGCGGACGGCGCGCAGCGGCGGATCGTGCGGCAATTGTTCGATATTTTTCATGTATCGAATTTTATCGAAAAATCAGGGTAAGCGACAATCTGAAAATACGCTGTATTTACAGGTGTTTACGCTATTGTGTCGGGAATGGCATAAGCATCCAACAATTGAGTATTTGGGGTGCGGGTGTCGAATCTTTAATATTTTTCATGTTTTGAGCCGAATCACTGATCCCCGCACATGAAAATCGCCTTTCTTCCCGCCCGTCTCGCCTTCTCCGCGGCCGCGCTGATCGCGGCCGTTCCCGCCTTCGCGCAATCCGCGCCGCAGACCATCCTGATTGGTCTCGCCGCGCCGCTCACCGGCCCGTCCGCGCGAATCGGCAAGGACCTCCAGAACGGCGCGCAACTCGCGATCGACGACGCGAACGCGAAGCATCCGAGCATCGGCGGCAAGCCGGTCGTCTACAAGCTCGTCGCGGCCGACGACCAATCCGACCCGCGCACGGCCGTCGCGGTCGCGCAGCAGCTGGTCGACCAGCACGTGATCGGCGTCGTCGGTCACTGGAACACGGGCTGCAGCGTGCCGGCGTCGCGCGTCTATCGCGATGCGGGCATTGCGCAGATCGCGCCGGCATCCACCGGCCACCAGTACACGCAGCAGGGCTACGCAACCGCCTTCCGCATCATGGGTCACGACGATGCGGGCGGCAACTTCACCGGCGCCTATGCGGTGAAGACACTGAAGGCGAAGCGCATCGCGGTGATCGACGATCGCACGTCGTTCGGCGCGGGGCTCGCCGACCAGTTCATCAAGGGCGTGCAGGCGAACGGCGGCACGATCGTCGATCGCCAGTACGTGAACGACAAGACGACCGACTTCAGCGGCGTGCTGACCGCGATCAAGGGCAAGCGCGCGGATCTCGTGTTCTTCGGCGGGCTCGACGCGCAGGCCGCGCCGATCGCGCGCCGCATGCGCCAACTCGGCGTGAACGCGCCGCTGCTCGGCGCCGGCGGTTTCGTGAGCCAGACCTTCCTGTCGCTCGCGGGCAAGGACGGCGAAGGCGTGACGGCGCTGGAGCCGGGCCTGCCGCTCGACCGGATGCCGGGCGGCAAGGCGTTCGACGCGCAATATCGCGCACGCTGGCATGCACCGATCGAGCTGCACGCGCCGTTCGCGTACGACGCGGCCGCCACGCTGATCGCGGCCGTCCAGAAGGCCGGCACGACGCAGCCTGCGAAGGTGGTCGCGGCCGTGCGCGCGATCGACCGGTCCGGCGTGACCGGCCAGGTCGCGTTCGATCAGCAAGGCAACCTGAAGGACCCGGCGTTCACGATCTACCAGGTACGCGGCGGCAAGTGGACCGTCGTCGACGTGCTCGGCGGCGCGCGCCCCGCAACGAAATAACGACGGAGACGTTTCCCATGACAGACACGACCCATGCAGCCGCGGCGGCACCCGAGGACACGCGCCTCGGCATCCTCGCGCGGCGCCGCATCGAAGCGGAAATCATCAAGCCGATCTACGAGATCATGAAACGCGAATTCGGCACCGAGCGCGCGCAGGCCGTGATCGCGGAAGCCGTGCGCGGCGCGGCCGTCGACGCGGGCCGCACGTTCGCCGCGCAGGAGCCCGACGGCACGAGCGTGCAGTCGTTCATCGCGCTGCAGGTGCTGTGGGAGAAGGACGACGCGCTCGACGTCGAGGTGCGCCGCGCGGACGACGCGCACTACGACTACGACGTGCATCGCTGCAGCTATGCGGAGATGTATCACGCGATGGGGCTCGGCGAGATCGGCCACCTGCTGAGCTGCGCGCGCGACAGCTACTTCATCGAGGGTTACGACCCGCGCATCGCGCTCACGCGCACGAGCACGATCATGCAGGGCGGCAAGCGCTGCGATTTCCGCTATGCGCTGCAGGCCGCGCCGCGCGACGACGCAGCGGAGGCCGGCAATGCATGACGACCTCGCACGCGCACCGCGTGTCGATGGCGCGCGGCTGTGGGCATCGCTCGAACGGATGGCACAGATCGGCGCGACGCCGAAGGGCGGTGTCTGCCGTCTCGCGCTGACCGATCTCGACCGCGAGTCGCGCGACCTGTTCGTGCAGTGGGCATGCGACGCCGGCTGCACGGTGCGGGTGGATCGGATGGGCAACGTGTTCGCGCGCCGCGCGGGCCGCAATCCCGACGCCGCGCCGGTGATGACGGGCTCGCACGCCGATTCGCAGCCGACCGGCGGCCGCTACGACGGCATCTACGGCGTGCTCGGCGGCCTCGAGGTCGTGCGCGCGCTGAATGATGCGGACATCGAGACGGAGCGCCCGATCGACGTCGTGATCTGGACCAACGAGGAAGGCTCGCGCTTCGCGCCGGCGATGATCTCGGCCGGCGTGTTCTCGGGCGTCTATCCGCTCGAATACGGGCTGTCGCGCGCGGACGGCGCCGGCAAGACGATCGGTGAGGAACTCGCGCGGATCGGCTATGCGGGCGCCGAGCCCGTCGGCGGCTATCCGGTGCATGCCGCCTACGAACTGCATATCGAGCAGGGCGCGATTCTCGAGCGCGCGGGCAAGACGATCGGCGTCGTGACGGCCGGGCAGGGGCAGCGCTGGTACGAGGTGACGCTGACGGGCGTCGACGCGCACGCGGGCACGACGCCGATGGAATTCCGGCGCGACACGCTGGTGGGCGCCGCGCGGATGATCGAATTCGTCGATGCGCTCGGCCGGCGCCATGCGCCGCACGCGCGCGCGACGGTCGGGATGATCGAGGCGCGGCCGAATTCGCGCAACACGGTGCCGGGCAATTGCTTCTTCACGGTCGAGTTCCGCCATCCCGACGATGCGGTGCTCGACGAACTCGATGCGGCGCTGCGTGCGGAACTGGCGCGCGTGGCGGCCGACGCCGGGCTCGGCGCGCGGATCGAGCAGATCTTCACGTATCCGCCGGTGCCGTTCGCGCCGCGCTGCATCGACGCGGTGCGCGACGCGGCGCAGGCGCTCGGGCTGTCGCACATGGACATCGTGTCCGGCGCGGGCCACGACGCGTGCTATGTCGCGCGCGTCGCGCCGACCGGCATGATCTTCGTGCCGTGCGTCGACGGGCTGAGCCACAACGAGGCCGAGGCGATCACGCCGGAATGGTCGACGGCGGGGGCGGACGTGCTGCTGCGCGCGGTGCTGCAGAGCGCGCAGGAAGCGGGCGCTTGACCGGCGCGGCTTACTTGCCGGCCTTGCGCCGCGCCATGTACGCGAGGTAGGCGACGATCTGGTCGAGTTCCCGGTCGCTCAGTTGCTCGGGCGGGAACGCCGGCATCACGCGGCCTGGCCAGTCGCGCACCGATGCCGGATTGCGGATGTAGCGGCGCAGCGCGGCCGGCTGGAAGTAATCGACCGGATTCATCGGTGCGTTCAGGTCGGGGCCGGCGTGGCTGCTGCCCGCGCCGTCGAGCCGGTGGCACGCGAGGCATTGCGTGCCGAACAGCCGCTGGCCCGCGCGGGCCGGATCGTTCGCCGGCAGCGCGGGAGCGACGGCGAGCGACGGCCAGCGCGCGAGCGGCGACGATTCGACCGTGATGCGCACGATCTGATACGGCCACTGCTCGCCGCGGACCGACGACGCGTCCGGCCCGAGCCACACGAGATAGAACGGCCCCGCGCTGACCTGCTTGTCCGGCAGCGTCGGCCACGGGTGCGCGGGATCCTCGATCGCGAGCCACGCGACGGCGCCGGCCGGCGCACGGCGGCGCGCGAGATCCAGCGGCAATTGCGCGGCGAAACCGTCGGCCGCGCGCGTTTCGAGCACGCCGTCGGCGGCTGGCGGCGTGTCGCCGAGCAGCGCGGCGAACGGCACCGCGCGGAACGTCATCGGCCGGCCGTACGCAATGTCGCGCGGCACGTGGATGTCCGTCGCGTCGGTGCGCGCGAGCAGCGCCTGGCGCGTCAGGACGCGCGGCGTGCCGTCGGTGTCGAGTTCGAGCGAGCCCTGGGCGGACGCGCGCGTGGCGATCAGGCACATCATCAGCAGCAACAGCGAAAACCACCGGCGCTTCAGCATTCGTACTCCGTGGAGGGGCGTTGCGGCGGCGGCAGAAGGGGCGAGTGCCGCGGCCGATGGAAGGAATCGGGCGACAGTCTAGCGGTTAAGGGCGGCGCTGGCGACTGCGGCGGCGGGAGCACGGGGCCGGGATCGAACCGGCGACGGTAGCTTGTCCGGCTACCCGGCCGCCGGATGCGTGCGCAGGAATCGCACCGCGCGATTCGGGCAGCGGTGCAAAGGGATGGGTGATTCGCGTGGGTCCGGATGATCGATGCGCGTCGTCGTCAATGCGTCGGACACTGCGTGTCGGCCTTCGGCAACGGCGTGTCCCGCGCCGTGTCGAAATCGGCTTCGCGCGTGCCGGACGGTGTCAGCGACACGAAATGCATCGCCCCGCCGCGTGCCGGGAACCCGGCGATGCCGGTCGAGCCCCACGGAATCGGCGAACGCTGTACGCCGCTCACCGATATGCCCGTTGCCGAAAGCGCCAGCGTCAGCAGCCGCCCGTCGCGGGTCGGCACGTACGCATGCGTGCCGTCGACGCCGATCCCGGCCTCCCGCACCGACGCCGGCAGGCAGTCGAGCGTGGCGACGCGACGGCCGTCCGGGTCGATCAGCATCGCGACGCCGCGATTGTCCGCGGTCGTCGTGACGACGACGAAGCGGTCGACCGCCGGCGCGTAGGCCGACGAATACACGTAGTACTGGATCGCGTCGTTCAGCACCCCGAGCTTGTCGAGCTTGGCCGTGACCGGATCGAAGATCGCATATTCGAGCGTCGCGTCCGTGCTGCCTTCGATGTATTTCTGCCAGACCAGCAGCGCGCGGCGCGGCGAGCCCGCGACCATGGGCCACCACTCGCGGCGGTGCGGCGCGACCGACACATGGTTCAGCACGCGTCCTTCGGCATCGTAGGTTTTCACGTAGACGCCGTTGCCGGTGCCGAGATTGTCGACGCCGCCGCCGTCGATCCAGTCGGCGGAATAGAACACGACGAAGCGCTCGCCCACCGCGGCGACGTGCCCCGAGTGGCCGCCCGCTTCGACGTCGTTCGGGTAGGGCTTGATCGGCTTCAGGTCGCGCCGGTAGATGCCGTATCGCTGGCTGACCGTCTCCGGCGTGTCCCAGCCGTCCTCGAACGTGACGAAGATGTCGCCGCGCGGGTTCTGCGCGATCGATACCGGTTCCTGCGCCTCCGGGCGGCTGATGAACGTATGGACGCGCAGCAGGCCCGGCTTGCCCGGCAGCCATTCGCCGACATACACGTCATGCGGCCAGTTGCCGTTGCGCAGCGCGCCGCGCGGCGCGATGCCCGAGCTGCTGAAGAACACCCAGCGCCGGCCGTCGCCGGCGTCGGCCACGCCGATCCCGTGCATGAAGCGCCGCGCGTCGCCGCGTTCCTGCGGCGCTGAAGCTTCCTGCACGGTGACCGTATGCACGACCGGCGCGCCGGCGCACGTGTACGACGGCGCGGCGGCAACGCATGCGCCGCACAGAGCGGCCGCGACGCGCCATGCGGCGGCACGCCGGGCCGCGCGTGCGCGCAGGGGGAACGCGTGCGCCACGTCCGGCCGCTCCCTCATTCGACGGTGACCGATTTCGCGAGGTTGCGCGGCTTGTCGACGTCGGCGCCGCGCGCGCAGCCGACGTGATACGCGAGCAGTTGCAACGGAATCACGTTGACGATCGGCGACAGCGCATCGCCCGATTCGCGCACGCGGATCAGGTGCGTGTCGCGGTCGGCGTCGATCTCGAGCTGATGACCCGCGAGCACGTACAGCCGTCCACCGCGGGCGCGCACTTCGGCCATGTTGGACTTCAGCTTCTGGAACAGGCGGTCGTCCGGCGCGATCGTGACGACCGGCATCGCGCTCGTGACGAGCGCGAGCGGGCCATGCTTCAGTTCGCCGGCCGGATAGCCTTCCGCATGGATGTACGACACTTCCTTGAGCTTGAGCGCGCCTTCCAGTGCGATCGGATAGTGAATGCCGCGCCCGAGGAACAGCGCGTTCTCGGTGCGCGCGAACTTCGCGGCCCAGCCCATGATCTGCGTTTCCAGCGCGAGTGCGTGGGCGATGCGCTCCGGCAGTGCGTGCAGCTTCTTCAGGTGCATCGCGACCTGCGCGGCGTCGAGCCGGCCGCGCTGCTGCGCGAGCGTCAGCGTCAGCAGGAACAGCGCGACGAGCTGCGTCGTGAACGCCTTGGTCGACGCGACGCCGAGCTCGATGCCGGCACGCGTCAGGAAGCAGAGCGGCGCGCTGCGCGCGATCGAGCTGGTCGCCACATTGCAGATCGCCATCGACATGTCCTGGCCCATCCCGCGCGCGCGCTCGAGCGCGCCGATCGTGTCGGCGGTCTCGCCGGACTGCGAGATGCCGACGACCAGCGTGCGCGGATCGGGCACGGTATCGCGATAGCGGTATTCGCTCGCGATCTCGACCTGCGCCGGGATGCCCGCGATGCCCTCGAGCCAGTATTTCGCCGTCAGGCCCGCGTAGTAGCTGGTGCCGCAGCCGAGCAGCAGCACGCTGCGGGTCTTCGACAACAACGCTCGCGCGGTTTCGTCGCCGCCGAACAGCGCGGGCGAGATCGCGTCGATGCCGTCGATCGTGCTGGCGATCGCCTTCGGCTGCTCGAAGATTTCCTTCTGCATGAAGTGCTGGTAGGGCCCAAGCGCGGCGTCGTCGTCGCGCGCCTTGACCTCGCACAACGGACGCTTGGCTTCGCACCCGACCGAATCGACGACGTCGATGCGATCCGGCGTGATCAGCGCGACGTCGCCGTCTTCCAGGTAGACGAAGCGGTCGGTCAGGTCGCCGAGTGCCGCGCAGTCGGACGCCAGATAGTTCTGGTCCGCGCCGATGCCGATCACGAGCGGCGAGCCGGCGCGCGCGGCGACGAGCCGCTGCGGTTCGAGCGCGCTGAGCACGGCGATCGCATACGCGCCGTGCAGCCGCTTGACCGCGCGGATGACGGCATCGAACAGGTCGTCGCGATAGACGCTGTGGATCAGGTGCGCGATCACCTCGGTGTCGGTTTCTCCGCGAAACGTATAGCCGCGCTGCCGCAGTTCGGCGCGCAGCGCGTCATGGTTTTCGATGATCCCGTTGTGCACGACCGCGATCGTGTCGCCCGACATGATCGGGTGCGCGTTGACTTCCGACGGCGCGCCGTGTGTCGCCCAGCGCGTGTGCGCGATGCAGGTCTGCGCTTCGAGACCGAGCGTCAGCACGCGGTGCTGCAGGTCCGCCACGCGCCGCAGCGTGCGTTCGCTGCGCAGGTGGCCGTCACGCAGCACGGCGATGCCGCATGAATCGTAGCCGCGATACTCGAGCCGGCTCAGTGCATTGACCAGTTGCGGCACTTGATTCTTCAGACCGCTTGCTCCGACGATTCCGCACATGATTCACCTCGTCTACAGGGGAGTTGCCGGCTGGCGCGCGCGACGCGCGGCAGCGCGCTATCAGGAGCGGTGTCGCGCCGCGCGGCATGCGTCGCGCGCGGCGTGGCACGTCTCCGCTGACCTATTCGCGGTGTTGTGGCCCTGCGTGCGCGACCCATTCGATGCCCGAGATCGAGCCGTTCGCGTCGTGCGACGCGACGAGAATGCGCGTCGTGCGTCGTGCGCCGCGCCGGCGGGCGCCCGCGAGCGCGGTCGGGACCGAGCGTACCTTCACGCTGGCCGAGCGCCGCAGCATCTTCGACACGCGCCACCGGTATGCGAGCGGATGCACGACGCGCCCCGCGATCAGCCACATGACGATCGTGCCGGCGATCAGCGCGATGCTCGTCACGTAGAACACGATCTGTTCGATCGGCATCTCGGCCTCGTTGAACGGCAGCAGGTAGCGGTAGGTATAGATGCAGATCGATGCCCAGACCCCACCCACCAGCGCGGGCCGCATGAGGCGGAACCACGCAACGAGCACAGGTCCGACGATGCCGCCGCGCTCGGCGATCAGTTCGCGCGGGGCGCGCAGGGAAAGGTCAATAATCGGCGCGTTCTTCATGTTGAATGCCTCGGTCGGGACTGACCCAAACGGCGCGTTTGCCGCGGCCCCGCAATACAACGGCGGGCAGGGCGACGACGGTGGTGACCATGCTGATCAACCAGAACGCGACGGGGTACCAGATAGTGTCAAGGAAGTACATCAGGAGTTTTTCGTCATAACGACGATCGATCATGCTGCCGATAATCAGCTGCAGGATGCAGGTCGCCACCAGCAGCATCCCGTGCCAGTGCGGCACTACGGACACATGCCAGCTCGGCGGAAGCGGGTAGACGACGTTGATCAGCGCGAGCAGCAGGATGAACGACATCGAGTACGCCCACGCGATGCCGATCAGGTACTCGATGAACAGCGGCCACATCATCATCTGCGTCGGCCGCGCGAGCGTGCCGGCGTACTTGATCAGCACCTGGATGCCGCCCTTCGACCAGCGCAGCCGCTGCCGGTAGAGCCCCCTGACCGTCTCGGGCATCAGGATCCAGCTGAGCGCGTGCGGCTCGTACACGACGCGCCAGTCGCGGCACTGCAGCTTCCAGCTGATGTCGATGTCCTCGGTCAGCATGTCCGAGCTCCAGTAGCCGACATCGGCGAGCGCGGTCTTGCGGAACATCGTGATCACGCCCGACACCGTGAAGATGCGGCCGTACACCTGCTGCGTGCGCTTGATCAGCCCCACGATCGACGAGAATTCGCCGACCTGCATGCGCCCGAGCAGCGACGTGCGCGTGCGGATGCGCGGGTTGCCGGTGACCGCGCCGACGCCCGGATCGGTCAGGAAATGCTCGAGCATCCAGCCGATCGCGTCGTGCGCGAGCAGGGCGTCGCCGTCGATGCAGAGCAGGTATTCGGCGTTCGATACCGCGGCCGCGGTCGTGAGCCCGACTGCCTTGCCCTCGTTGCGCGCGTGATGGATCACGAGCAGCCGCGGGATCTCGACCGCCAGCTCGTTGAGGATTTCGCCGGTGCGGTCCTGGCTGCCGTCGTTGACCGCGATGATGTCGTAGTTCGGGTAGTCCATCGCGTTCAGGTGCCGGATCACGCTGCGCGCGTTCGCCGCTTCGTTGAAGCACGGCACGACGATCGAGATCTTCGGGATGCCGCTCGACGCGATCGTGCGCGTCGACAGCTCGCGGCCCTCCTCGAGCAGGAAGTAGTGAACGACGCCGCCGATCATCCACAGATACGACATGAAGAACGGATAGTAGAAGACGAAGTCCTGCAGGCGCTGGATGATGCTGTGGGTGTTCATGGCGTCTTGCTTCCCTGCGGATGCTGCATCTGCATCAGCGCGTTGATCGAGTTCGGATCGAGGCGGGACTTCAGCGACATCACGTCGCGCATCGCTTCGAGTTGCGGCTGGCCGTTCAGGAAGTTGTCGGGGTAGTAGCCGAAATTCACCGCGCCCTTGCTGCGCAGCCGCCGCATCTGCGCAAGCAGCGTGCCCGCCGGCACGTCCTTGTGCGCGTGCCAGTCATACGACTGCAGTTCGAACACGGTGCGCTCCAGCCCGCGCTGCTTCGCATGGACGGCCTGCACGAGCTGGTCGAGCCAGCCTTCGGGATCCTTCGCCTGTTCCATGTACGGCATCGCCATCAGCGCGACGTAGTCGTAGGTCGCGAGGAAATCGTCGTAGTTTTGCGCGTACCACGCTTCCGATTCGGGCTTGAGCACCGGCATCGCGAAGATGTTGCGTGCCGTCAGCACGTCGCCCGCATTCTGGTGGGCCAGCACGATCTGCGAGAGCTGGCGGGTCAGGTCGATCAGGTAGCGCGACTTCTGGCGCGTCCAGCGCTTCATCAGGTCGGGGTTCTCGCGGATCTTGCCGATGTCCGCCGGCAGCCCCCACTGCGAATAGATGCGCAGCGCATGCTTGCCCGCATCCTCGTAGTCGTCGAGCACGGCGTCGTCGCTGAACAGGATGCCGCTGAACGACGCGTGCTTGGAGAGATCCTCGTAGATCTGCTGGATCATCAGCCGCGCATCCGGATCGAACGGGCTCAGCCGGAACACGCGCGTGCCGTTCTCGCGGGCCGGCGCGCCGCCGTAGGCGCTCACGGCCTCGATCCCGCGCTGCTTGTCCGCCGGCGGCCGGAAGGCGAGCACCGGCATCCATGCGTACACCTGCACGTTGGCGCGCGTGTTGAGCTGCCACGCGGCGCGCGAGAACAGGTCGGCGCGCATCGGCAGGTGCCGGTTCGGGAAATACACCGCTTCGGCCACGCCCGTGCCTTTCGGATCCGCATACGCCTGCAGGTACACGGATTTCGGCTGCATCCGGTAGATGCGTTCGATCAGCTTGCCGAGGTTCGCTTCCTGCCGCGCGGGATCCGGATCGTAGACCTGGTCGAGATCGACCTGCACGGTGCGCTCGGGCACGTCGACGTCACCGCGGTTGGATGCCGGTTCGCGCATCGAGCGTTCGAATCCGCCGATGTCGACGTCATACATCATCAGGATCCGTCTCAACCGGTCCAGCGGCACGTCCGGCGTATTCGGACCGGCGTCGAGGCTGAACTGGATGTCCATGCCGAGCGACGTCGATATCTTGCGCACGGGCTGGTTTTCCGCGCCGTATGGCCACACCATCGAGCGAGCGACGATGCCGGTGTGTTCGCGGATCTGCCGCACGCACGTCTGGAGGTCGTTGTGCACGCGCGCTTCGAATTCGGCGTCGGTTTCATAGCGCTTCTGGTCCTGCAGATAGAGGTGCGAGGTGGTCGCCGGCAACTCGTTGCCTTGCGGATTCGCGATCGCGCCGTGATGGAGGTTGTGAGTGTGGCAGCCGAGCTCGACGAGGTGCGACTGGCCTAGCTTCTTCACTTCGTCCCACGACAGGAAGTAGTCGCGCGGCACCTGCACCTTGTCGCTGATGCGGATCGGCGTATCCGGCGGTGTATCGATCCACGCGGTGACGATGCCCATCACGGCCGGATACTTGAAGCGCTCGAGCAGCGGCAGCACCTTCGTGTAGTGGCTGCGAAAGCCGTCGTCGAACGTGAGCAGCACCGAGCGCGGCGGCAGCGGCTTGCCGCCGTGCCGCGACTCCTCGATCTGCTTGACCGTGATGGTGTGGTAGTTGTTGGTCTGCAGCCACGAGAAGATCGCGGTCAGCGTGCCGGTATCGACCGCGAACGGGTCGACCACCGCCGACGGGGAGTTGAACGACGCCATCAGGTTGTCACGCACGTCATGCAGGCAGATCACGCGAAACGTCTTGCCGTCGGCCGGATCGGACGGCGGCAGCAGGTCGATCATCTTGGCATTGCTCACGCCCGGGAACAGCGAGCAGGCGGCAAATGCGCCCATGCATCCGCACATGAAGGTCCGTCTGGATTGCATCGTACGATCTCCTTGTTAGAACGGCAGGTTGAGCGACAGGAAGCCGGTTTCGGAGCGCTCGCGCTCGCCGTCGTACGCGTGGCTGCTGACCTCGACGCCGTAGCTCAGCGTGATGTCATGCTTGAACGTCCACGCGTGCTCGAGCCGCGCGCTCCACAGCGCACTGGTGCCGAATCCGCGCTCGTTGTAAGCGCCGCCCGACACCGAGATGCGCTGCTGCAGCCCCATGTCGCCTTTCTTCCACAGCGTCAACTGGTGCATCACGGTCGCTGCGGCCGCATAGTCGCGGCCCGGGCTGAAGTAGGGTGCGTCCCGGCGCGTGTTGCTGTCGGTGCCGAGATCCAGCGATACGTTGACGAGCTGGTTGGCGGCCGTGTACACGCGCTGCGTGGCGGTCGCCGTGATCTCCTGGTGCAGGTTCGAATCGCTGTAGCGGCTCACGCCGTAGCTCAGCTTGACCTCGCGACGGTCGTTCTGGCGATACACGACCGACGCGTTCGCGGAGCGGCCCCAGATGTGCGCGGCATACGCCTTCCACGGCAGCGAGTTGTCGTTGCTGTCGAGCCCGCCGGAGACGGTCCAGTAGTCGTTCAGCGCGTAGGCGATCGACCCGCGGCCGCCGGTTCGGCCGTCCCCGCCGAACGAGCGCGTGACTTCGCCGAGGACCGTGAGCGGCCCGTGCCGGTAGTCGCCGCCGATGCCCGTGCGGGTGCGGCTGACGCTGCCGCTGTCGGTTTGCGCGTGGCCGAAGAACGTGTGCGAGAAGACCCGCCAGTTGTCGCCGAACGGTTGCGAATAGATGTAGCTGTCAGACGTGAAGCTGTTGTCGGCCAGCGCGCTGTTGCCGTGCTCGAAGCTCAGATCGGTCGTGAAGATGGGGCTGCGGTAGGCCTTGTAGTCGCGCTTGAAGCTGCGCACGGCGCCGCTGTCCGGGAACGTGTTGTCCAGGGTCTGGTCGACGGTCTTCGCAGTTGCGTAGTCGTCCGCCGTGAGCGACGCGCGGCCCAGGCCCGCCAGCATCTCGACGCTGTCCGGGTGGTCGGCCAGCGACGCGCGATACATCGAGATCGCCTGGCGCGGATGCGACTGGCCCGACACCGCGTCGGCGTGCGCGGCGCGAACCTCCGCGTTGAACGGCACCTCCTTCTCGAGTTGTTCGAGCGCGGTGATCCCTTCGTCGGGGTGACCCGTGAAGATCAGGTATTGCGCGCGCAGCCGGTAGTAGCGCAGATAGTCGCTTTCCCCCGGGCCGTAGTTGCGGACTTCCGTGGCCGGCGGCAACGACTTGCCCATGTCGTCGAGCACCTGCTTCGCGTCCGCCGCGCGGGCCTGGTCGACGTACGACCAGAACAGCCCTTCGCGCAGTTCGATCGCGCGCGTGCGCGCACCGTACTGGAAGCCGCGGGTCGCGCGGTCCGTCGGCGACGCGGTCGCCTGATTCAGCGCACGCTGGTACACGGCATTCGCCTTGCCCGGTTCGCTCAGGTACAGGTAGGCGTCGCCGACGGCCGCCAGCGCGTCGATCGAGATCTCCGCGTCGGGCGGGATGGTTTCGAACGTCGCGACGGCCTTCGTCATGTCGCCGCGTGCCGCAAGGGCGACCGTGCGGTCGCCCGCGAGCGCCGTCCTGACGGGCGTGTACTCGGGTGTGGCCGGCATCCGCTGGTCGAGGTCGTCGGCCGCGCGCAGCGCGTTGTCGAGTCCGTCGAAGCGGTCCGAACTCGTCATCGAGCGCGACTTGTCGCGTCCGCCGCGCACCTGCTGGCGAATCGACAGTTCTTCCAGTTGCGCGATGTCGACGGCGGAGAACGCATCGGGCCGCATTTTCGCTTCGTCGAGCGCCTTGACCGCGCCGCCGCTCGCCGCGAGGCCGAACACGTCTTTGCGCACGGTCTCGACGTCGGCGGTACGGAGATCCGGCGCCTGCGCGTTCGGCGTTTCGACGTCAGGCCCCTGCGATCGTTGTAGGGATTCGCCGGGTAGCTGGGCGCCGGGCGTCTGTGAACTCGGCCCCTGGGACGACGGCGATTGCGCGCCCGGCATCTGCGTCACGGGCGCGGGCGAGTTCGGCATCGGCGTGCCGGATGCCTGAGCCGTTTGCGTCGACGCATTCGGCGGCGCGGTGGTCGCGGCTTGTGCTGATGCAGATGGTTCGGATGGCGTCGAGGCGGTCGGCGCAGGTGTATCGGTCGGTTGGGTGCTGGCGGCCTGGGCAGGCGGCATCGGCGCGTCCGGCGTCAGCGCGATCGGTGCCGGCGTATTCGGCGGTGCGGTGTCGGCGGCCTGTGCAGGCGGCATCGGCGCGTCTGGCGTCTGCGCGACCGGTGCCGGCGTAGTCGGCGGTGCGGTGTCGGACGCCTGGGCAGGCGGCATCGGCGCGTCCGGCGTCAGCGCGATCGGTGCCGGCGTAGTCGGCGGTGCGGTGTCGGACGCCTGCGCCAGCTGCATCGATGCGTCCGGCGTTTGCGCGACCGGTGACTGCGCGCCAGACGCCGGGTCGCTCGATTGCGGCGCTTCCGGCTCCACCACGACCGTGGTCGGCGTATTCGATGCCTGAGCGATCTGCATCGACGCGTCCGACGCCTGCGCGATCGGCGTCGGCGCATGAGGGGGCAGCGCGCCCGAACCCTGGGCGACCTGCATCGGCGCCCCCGTTGGCTGCATGTCGGGCGGCAGCGCGTCCTGCGTGCCGTGGGTCCCGGCGATTTCGCGCGCGCTGCCCGGTTCCGCGTCGCCTTCGGCGGCGAAGCAGGGGCCGGACGCGAGGAGCAGCAACAGCAATGGCGCATGCAGGAGGATCCGCCGGTTGGACGGAGCGACGGTGGTGCATTGTTGTTTACGATTGTTAGCCACGGTATGTCCTCTCTTCGAATCGATCACATCGGTTGCATGCCCGACGATGCTCGTCGCCGGCCATCACGCTGCCGGGTGGCGAGGCCCGGCAGCATCCGGCCGGTTCACAGGCGGTTGCGGATCGCTTGTCCAAGCAGCGCGCGCGATTCGCTGTTCTTCGGGTCGATCGCGAGTGCCCGGCTCGCGTTGTGCTCCACGCAGTTCCATTCGTCCATCTGTGCGCATGAGCGCGCCTTCGCCAGCGCGCGGGCGCCTTCCACCTCCTCGCGTGTCACGCTGGCAGCCTCCATGTGCGCAGAGTCCGCTATATACGAATGCGGCTGAATTCTCGGCTCGGGGTCGGTGGGTTTTTTCGTGCGCGCCAGCGTCTGCGAACGTGACGTCCGGTGCGCGTCGGTCGAGCGCGCGGCGCGCGTGCTGGCCGATGCGGCGTACCCGTTGCCCGCGAGCGTCGTGGAGTGTCCATGCGCACGACGCGTGTGTTTCGCGGGGGAGTGGGCCGTCGTTTGCGGTGGCACGGTCGGTTCGGCCGCCGCCGACATCACGGGCGCGGCCGGTGCAGGCGACATAGCCGGCGCGGCCGGTGCGGACGACGTAACCGGCGCGGCCTGTGCGACAGCCGTTGCCACGCCGGCGGGCGCGGAGGCGCCGGAAGCGGCGTCCGTCGCGGTCACGACGGCGTGGCGATATTTGTCGACGGCGGTGCCGATCACGCCAGCGATGTCGTGCGCCACGGTTGTGTGGGATGCATTGCCCACACCCGCGTCGCGCTCGACATACGCGAACGCACCGAAGATCGTGGCAAACGCAACGATGCTGAGTGCCGCACTCTTGCCCGGGCCCCAGGAGGGTTTCGCCTGACGGACCGGCGAGTCGTCCGGTCGTTCTGCGCGAGTCATTCCATGCTCCTCGTTTCGGTGGATAGGGGTGGATGGGGGAATGGCGCGATTGCGCGCTCTCGGCACGCGGATTCAGGCGGGGCTCACCATTTCAACTGCGTGGTGAGCGCACCCGTTTCGACGATCGCGAACTGCGTCGCCCCCTGATAGGTGCCTTCGACCCGGTAACTGGCCTCGGGCACGCTGAACAGACAGCGTGGCCCCGTTGCCTTGAACTCGAGCAGCACGCGGCCGTGTCTCCGCAGCCGTACCTGCACGTTGGACAGCGGTTGCCCGGTGCTGCCCGCCACGAATGACACACCGAGGTTGTATGGACGGCCGTCGGGGGGGAGCGGCGCCGTACCGTCGATTCGTGCATCACCGCAGATGTACGAAATCACGTATCGCTCCGGGACCGCGCCGGACGCAGGCATCTCGGTTTGGGTCTGGCCCTGGGCCACGGCATCGATGCAGAGCGCGAATACGACGATGGCGAGGAGCGGGCGAGCATGCTGTTTAAACGACGAGGAAGACATTGCAACCTCCAGCCGGAATCGATGACAACGCATTTATTCCGAGTCGAAATTATGTGCGTGCTTTTGCGACATGATATTGATACACGATGGGTTTGGAACAAACAATTGTGTGTAGCCCGAACGGCACACCGTTTAAAATGTCTTATTTAAATAGGATTCAGATTTATTCGACGAATGCCTATCAACAGAATAAAGGCGATATTGCCGGACATGAAATTTGCTCACCGGTAGCGATGACCCGTCGGGAAACTTACGACGTAAGAGGTACCGGAATTCGTACCGAAAAATAACGACTGATAAAAGGAAGTGTTGCCTCTGTATGCGAGGCATTGCGATGACATCGGCGCACAGATTGGAGAAATCGAAAAATAGGGTGTGACGGCTTTGGTGCGAATCGTCGTCCCATGCAAATCGAAACTTTTATTTTGTTCTGTAACAGGTTATTTCCGCTGTTGAAATCGGCAAGTTATTCAGGATCAGATATTTCTGATAGAAAGAAATACGGCCTGAACTCGCAAACGTTTGGCCTGTTTTACGCGCTTGATCCAGCGCGCGATATTCGCATCAATACCCGGGGCAGGACCGGAAAATGCTCGCCGCGCGCCGTTTGAATGACGGCGCGACGCGCGGTTATCTGCGCATCGTGCGCCGGCGAGTCAGGCGATGAGGGACGGGGAAGGGTGCTATCGGCTGCCGCCGACGCTGCGGCGCGCCATGCGCACGGCCGGTGCGACCGGCTCGGCCGCGATCGGGCCGTCGGCCGCGGCGCGCGGCCGGTTCATGATGTAGGTCCACAGCTGTTCGGCCGCGAGCCCGCGCTTGCGCGCGGACCGGTACAGGCGGATCTCGAGCTCGGTGATCCAGTCCGCCGAGCCCGCACGCACGAGCGAACCTTCCGCGAGTTCCTTCGCCACGCAGCTTTCCGGCAGCCAGCCGATCCCGTGCCCGGCCACGACCATCCCCTTGAGGGCCTCGGACATGTGCGTCTCGAAGCACCGGTGCAGCGCATACGATTCGGACGCGTTCAGCAGCAGCATCTCGACGACGTTCCCGAGGAACGCGCCCGACGAATACGCGAGCAGCGGCAGCGGCGCGTCCGGCGTGCCCGGCAGTTCGAATACCGGCCTGCCGCGCGCGTCGGGCGTCGACACCGGCAGGATCCGTTCGACGCCGAGCGTGACGAACGGGAAGTGGTTCGGATCGAGCACGATCGGCAGTTGCGGATGGTGATAGCCGAGCAGCAGGTCGCACTCACCTTCGACCAGTTGCTGCACGCCTTCGGGCACGTTCACCGCATTGACGCGCGCGGTCACATGGCCGACTTCGCCGTTCAACTGCTTGAGCCATTCGGGGAACAGCGTGAACACGAGCGTATGCGCGACCGCGAAGCGCACGACCTGATCGCTTGCCGCGAACTGGTCGTAGCCGTTCACGAGGTTGCGTGCCGCATACATGCTGCGCAGGATGTCCGCGGCCAGCCCGCGGAACATCTGCCCGGCCGGCGTCAGCGTGATGGGATTGATGCTGCGGTCGACCAGCTTCGCGTCCATCCACGTTTCGAGCGCGGCGATTCGTCTGCTGAACGCCGACTGCGTCAGGTGCCGATGACGCGCGGCCCGGGAAAAGCTCTTGGTATCCGCAAGGCTCAGGAAATCTTCCAGCCACTTCGCTTCCATTTCGATCTTCGCTTGTTATGGTCGGGCGCCCACAGGGGCGGCGGCGCCGTTTCGCTGCACGAACCTTCTAGCCTACCGCGCCTCGCGCGCCGGCAGCCGATGTTTTTTTTCGATCGGTGTCAGTCGAAATATGCATGAGCATTGTCGGCGGCATTACGGCTGCATAAGTTTGAGGCGCCGGACCCGGCTAACCAGTTAGTTCACCGCGTCGAACGCTGGTGCGGCCGCAGACGGTACTTCCCCAGGGCCGGCCGCGCAGGTTGCGTGGCCGGCCCGCTTTCCCGCGGTCGGTTGCGACGACCCGGCGCCGTGCCATCCTGATCGGCGAACGGGGGCGGGGATCGGGGCGCCCAGGGCCAGGGCGGGTGGTGCGGGGCACCATTTGCCACGACGGGCACGATGGGCGCGGGCGCACATTTGGTGCAGTGCAGATTGCGCATTCGTGACACGCGGGGGAACTATGTTCGACAGGCGCGCGCGATCGCGGCGCGTCGATGCGGCGGAGAGAGCCGTCGCTGCACCGTCGTGGTGCGTCATGGCGCACGAGCGTGCGCGGTGCGGCGCCAAAAGGGGGGAATCGAGCGGATAGCGCAAGGCACGTTCCTTGCAAAGCAATGAGTACGCCGGTCCGGCATGCGCAATGCCGGGGAGAACGATGGAGAACAATTCGATGAAACCGTTCGATGAAATGCTGCAATCCGGCGACATGGTGAGAGCGCCTTACGCGCGCCTCAAGCAGTGGCTCGACACGCAGAACCCAGCAAGCCTCGCCCAGAAGGCCCACGACGCCGAAGGGGTGTTCCGCAGGACGGGCATTACGTTCGCCGTGTACGGCGACGCGCAGGCCGCCGAGCGGCTGATTCCGTTCGATATCGTGCCGCGCATCATCTCGGGCGCGGAATGGAGCCGGCTGTCGCTCGGCATCGAGCAGCGCGTGATGGCGCTCAACGCGTTCCTCGACGACATCTACCACCGCCAGGAAATCGTCCGCGCGGGCATCGTGCCGAAGCACCTGATCGCGCACAATGAGGCGTTCATCCCGGAGATGATCGATTTCCGGCCGCCCGGGAACGTTTACACGCACATCATCGGCGTCGACATCGTGCGCACCAGCGAAAACGCGTTCTACGTGCTGGAGGACAACGCGCGCACGCCGTCGGGCGTGTCGTACATGCTGGAAAACCGCGAAACCATGATGCAGCTCTTCCCGGAGCTGTTCCAGCAGGTCAAGGTGCGCCCGGTCGAGACCTATCCGCAGATGCTGCGGCAGTCGCTCGCGGCCGTGTGCCCGCCGGGCGGCAACGCCGACAACCCGACCATCGCCGTGCTCACGCCCGGCATCCACAATTCCGCGTACTACGAACATTCGTTCCTCGCCGACCAGATGGGCGTGCACCTCGTCGAGGGCAGCGACCTGCAGGTGGTGGACGGCCGCGTCGCGATGCGCACGACCGAAGGCTTCCGGCAGATCGACGTGCTGTACCGCCGCGTCGACGACGCGTTCCTCGATCCGCTCACGTTCCGCCCCGACTCGGTGCTCGGCGTGGCCGGGATCATGGATGTCTACCGCGCCGGCAACATCACGATCGCGAACGCGCCGGGCACCGGCATCGCCGACGACAAGGCGATCTACTCGTACATGCCGGAGATCGTCGAGTTCTACACGGGCCGCAAGGCGTTGCTGGAGAACGTGCCGACCTGGCGCTGCGGCGAGGCCGACAGCCTGAAATACGTGCTCGACCATCTCGACGAACTGGTCGTGAAGGAAGTGCACGGCTCGGGCGGCTATGGGATGCTGGTCGGGCCGTGCGCGTCGAAGGCCGAACTCGAGGCGTTCTCCGCGAAGCTGCGCGCGCGGCCCGCGAACTACATCGCGCAACCCACGCTGGCGTTGTCCACGACACCGATCCTGACCGAAGCCGGCCTCGCGCCGCGCCACGTCGACCTGCGGCCATTCGTGCTGGTGTCGGACCGGATCCGCATCACGCCGGGCGGGCTCACGCGCGTCGCGCTGCAGGAAGGATCGCTCGTCGTCAACTCGAGCCAGGGCGGCGGCACCAAGGACACCTGGGTGCTGGCCGACTGAGCCGGGCACGACCACGCGCGCCGCAGCCGGCGCGCGAACCGAACGAAGACGGAGTGGACACGAGATGCTTCTGGGACGAACTGCGAGCGGGCTCTACTGGATGTACCGCTATATCGAGCGCGCGGAGAACATCGCGCGCATCGTCGATGCCGGGCTGCGGATGGCGCTTACGCGCACGGCCGACGCGCCGGCCGAATGGTCGTCGGTGCTGGTCAGCTCGGGCGCGGACGACGGCTATCGTCAGAAGTACGACGCGTATGCCGCCGATACCGTGACCGACTACCTGCTGCGCGATCGCGACAACCCGTCGAGCGTGCTGTCGTGCATCGAGGCCGCGCGCTCGAACGCGCGCATGGTGCGCACGGCACTTACGCGCGAGGCGTGGGAAAGCGTGAACGGCGCGTGGCTGGCGCTGCGCCGCGCGCTCGCGCAGCCGGTACCGGAGAGCGGGCTGCCGGCGGTGCTCGACGAAGTGAAGCGGGAAACCGCGCTGATCCTCGGCAGCTTCTACAGCACGATGCTGCGCAACGAGATCTTCGATTTCGCGCAGATCGGCGCGTTCGTCGAGCGCGCGGACAACACCGCGCGGATCATCGACGTGAAATATCACCTGCTGCTGCCGTCGGTGTCGCACGTCGGCACGATCCTCGACAACTACCAGTGGGAGACGATCCTGCGCTGCGTGGCCGCGCACCGCTCGTATCGCTGGGTGTACGACGTGCAGTACAAGCCGATGAACATCGCCGACTACCTGATCCTGAACGGCCGCATGCCGCGTTCGCTGCGCTATTGCTACGGGCGCGTCGTGTCGAGCCTGAACCTGCTCGCGAAGGATTACGGCGTGACACATCCGTGTCACGACACGGCCGCGAAGATCCTGCAGATGCTGTCCGACACCTCGGTCGAGCGGATCTTCAAGAGCGGCCTGCACGAGTTCCTGACCGACTTCATCGGCCGCAACAACAGCCTCGGGGCCGATATCGCCCAGGCCTACAACTTCGACTGAGACTTGCCATGCGCCTCGCCATCCGACACATCTCGCGTTATAAGTTCGACGATCAAGCCACCCACGCGCTGCAACGGCTGCGGCTGCGCCCGCAATCGGGGCCCGGGCAGACGGTGCGCGCGTGGCAGGTCACGATCGACGGCGTCGAGCCGACGCTGTCCTATGCGGACGGCTTCGGCAACCGGATCGACCTCGTGCGCCACGACCCCGGCGCGCGGAACGAGATCGTCGTGGTCGCGGCCGGCGTCGTCGAGACGCAGGACCGTGCGGGCATTCTCGGCAACTCCGAGGGCTATGCGCCGCCGTGGGTCTTCGAGCGCGAGACCGCGCTCACGAAGGCCGGCGACACCGTGCGCGAGCTCGCGCAGGCGCTGCCGATCGAGCCGCACAGCCTCGATGCGCTGCACTGGCTGATGACGGAAGTACACGATCGCATCGCGTACGCGCCGAACCTGGCCGATGCGCCGGTCGACGCCGAAACCGCGCTGCAAAACGGCGAGGGCACGAGTCGCGACCATGCGCATGCGTTCATCGCGGCCGCGCGCGTGCTGAAGATTCCCGCGCGCTATATCTCGGGCTACGTGCTCGCCGACAGCGCGATGCAGCGCATCGCCGACGCGAAGCAGAGCGTTGCCGACGAAGACGAGGAGGAATCGCTTGCGCTGCAGAGCAGCGAGGGCATGGAGCAGGCGCTCGGCGCGTCGCATGCCGCGCAGTCACAGTCGCAATCACAGTCGCAAGGGCAGTCACAGTCGCAGTCGCAGGGGCTGCAGCAGCCGGCGCTCGGCGCGCAGCCGCGGGCCGCCGCGCTGATGCAGCAGCCGGCAGGGCACGCGTGGGCCGAGGCGTACGTCGAAGGGCTCGGCTGGGTCGGCTTCGATCCGTTCATGAACCGCTGCCCGGACGAGCGCTACGTGCGCATCGCGGTCGGCCTCGACCATCGCGACGCGCAGCCGGTGACAGGAGTCGGCGCGCGCGCCGTCGGCGTCGAAATCAGCGTCGTGCAGTCGCCGGAACTGGTCTGACGCGCCCCTTCGCCGAATCCGCCGTGCCGTGCCGCCGCAGTGACGGCGACGCGGCGCGCGCGGCCGGCCCAACCCGAACCGAGCGGCTCCCCCATGCCCATCCACGTCGCGCTGCATCACACCACCCGCTACCGTTACGACCGGCCCGTCAACCTCGGGCCGCAGATCGTGCGGCTGCGGCCCGCGCCGCACTGCCGGACGCCGATCATCGCGTATTCGATGACGGTCGAGCCCGCCGAGCATTTCATCAACTGGCAGCAGGACCCGTTTTCGAACTATCTCGCGCGGCTCGTGTTTCCGGAACGCACCGAAGTCTTCGAGATCACCATCGATCTCGTCGCCGAAATGTCGGTGTACAACCCGTTCGACTTCTTTCTCGAAGCGAGCGCTGAGCAATACCCGTTCAGCTATGACGATGCGCTGAAGACCGAACTCGCGCCGTACCTCGCGTGCGATCCGGCCACGAGCGCGGCACCGCGGTTCCGCGCGTATCTCGACAGCGTCGACCGCACGCCGGCCGGCACCACGAACTTCCTCGTCGCGCTGAACCAGCAGCTGCAGCGCGACATCGGCTATCTCGTGCGCATGGAGCCGGGCGTGCAGACGCCCGAGCAGACGCTCGAGCTCGGCTCCGGGTCGTGCCGCGACAGCGCATGGCTGCTCGTGCAGCTGTGCCGGCATCTCGGCATCGCCGCGCGCTTCGCGTCCGGCTACCTGATCCAGCTCACGCCCGACGTGAAGGCGCTCGACGGCCCGAGCGGCACGTCGGTCGACTTCACCGACCTGCACGCATGGTGCGAGGTCTATCTGCCGGGCGCCGGCTGGATCGGCTTCGATCCGACGTCGGGCCTGCTCGCCGGCGAAGGGCATATTCCGCTCGCATGCACGCCGCAGCCGACTAGCGCCGCACCGGTCGAAGGGCTGATCGACGAATGCGAGGTCTCGTTCGAGCACGAGATGGCGGTGACGCGCGTGTACGAATCGCCGCGCGTGACGAAGCCGTATACCGAGTCGCAATGGGATGCCGTGCGCGCGCTCGGCACGCAGGTCGACGGCGCGCTGACGGCCGGCGACGTGCGGCTGACGCAAGGCGGCGAGCCGACCTTCGTGTCGATCGACGATCGCGACGGCGCCGAGTGGAACACCGATGCGCTCGGCCCGACCAAGCGCGGCTACGCGACCGAACTCGTGCAGCGGCTGCGCGCCGAATACGGTGAAGGCGGCTTCCTGCATTTCGGGCAGGGCAAGTGGTATCCGGGCGAGCAGTTGCCGCGCTGGGCACTGTCGATCTTCTGGCGTGCCGACGGTCAGCCCGTGTGGCAGGATCCGTCGCTGTTCGCCGACGAGCGCGAGCCGTCCGCGCTGACGACCGACGACGCGAAGCGCTTCATCGACGCGCTGGCCGCGCGCCTCGGCCTGACCCACGAATTCGTGCAGCCCGGTTACGAGGATGTCTGGTACTACCTGTGGCGCGAGCGCCGGCTGCCCGTCAACGTCGATCCGTTCGATTCGCGCCTCGACGACGAGCTCGAACGCGCGCGGCTGCGCAAGGTGTTCGATCAGAAGCTCGACAGCGTGGTCGGCTACGTGCTGCCGCTCAAGTGCGCGGACGATGAGTCGGGTGGCGATCGGTCGGGCCTCGATGGTCCGCGCTGGCAGACGGGCCCGTGGTTCTTCCGCGACGAGCGGATGTATCTCGTGCCCGGCGATTCGCCGATGGGCTATCGGCTGCCGCTCGATTCGCTGCCGTGGGTCACCGGCGCCGACTATCCGTATCTGGTCGAACGCGATCCGTTCGCGCCGCGCGCCGCGCTGCCGGACGCGACCGCGTTCCGTGCGCGTCATGTGGGCACGGCCGACGCGCCGCGGTATCTCGTCGGCGCGCATCGCGAAGCCCCCACGCAAACGGTCATGCAGTGGCGCGGCGACGGCACCGGCGCAGCCGGGAGGCACGCGCCTGGCTTGCAGGACCCGCAGCGCCGCCCCGAGCGCTTCGAATCCGCCGGGTGGATCACGCGTAGCGCACTGTGCGCCGAAGTGCGCAAAGGCATTCTGTACGTGTTCATGCCGCCGCTCGCCGCGCTCGAGGATTATCTCGACCTGCTCGCGGCAATCGAGCTGACCGCGCACGCAATCGGCGTGAAGCTCGTGCTCGAAGGCTATCCGCCGCCGCGCGATGCACGGCTCAAGGTGCTGCAGGTCACGCCCGATCCCGGCGTGATCGAGGTGAACATCCATCCGGCCCGGAGCTTCGACGAACTCGTCGAGCAGACCGAATTCCTGTACGACGCCGCGTGGCAGTCGCGCCTGTCCAGCGAGAAGTTCATGGTCGACGGCCGGCACGTCGGCACGGGCGGCGGCAACCACTTCGTGCTCGGCGGCGCGACGCCGGCCGACAGCCCGTTCCTGCGCCGCCCGGACCTGCTCGCGAGCCTGATCGCTTACTGGCACAACCATCCGTCGCTGTCGTACCTGTTCTCCGGGTTGTTCATCGGTCCGACCAGCCAGGCGCCGCGTGTCGACGAGGCGCGCAACGACCAGCTCTACGAGCTCGACATCGCGTTCGCGGAAATCCAGCGCAACAAGCTGCTGTACGGGCAGGACATGCCGCCGTGGCTTGTCGACCGCGTGCTGCGCAACCTGCTGATCGACGTGACCGGCAACACGCACCGCAGCGAGTTCTGCATCGACAAGCTGTATTCGCCCGATTCGTCGACCGGCCGGCTCGGCCTGCTCGAACTGCGCGCGTTCGAGATGCCGCCGCATGCGCGGATGAGCATCGTGCAGCAACTGCTGCTGCGCGCGCTGGTCGCGCGTTTCTGGGCCGCGCCGTACACGACGCCGCTCACGCGCTGGGGCACCGCGCTGCACGATCGCTTCATGCTGCCCGCGTTCCTGAAAATGGATTTCGATGACGTGCTGGCCGAGCTGCGCGACGCCGGCTTCGGGTTCGATCCGGCGTGGTTCGCGCCGCACTTCGAGTTCCGCTTCCCGCTGTTCGGCCAGATCGCGGTGAACGGGATGGAACTGTCGCTGCGCGGTGCGCTGGAGCCGTGGCACGTGATGGGCGAGGAGGGTGCGCCCGGCGGCACGGTGCGCTACGTCGATTCGTCGGTCGAACGGCTCGAGGTGCGCGTGACGGGGCTGAACGACAACCGGCACGTCGTGACCGTCAACGGCCGCCCGCTGCCGCTGCAGCCGACCGGCACCGTCGGCGAATATGTCGCGGGCGTACGCTACAAGGCGTGGGCGCCGCCGTCGGCGCTGCATCCGACCATCGGCGTGCACGCGCCGCTCACGTTCGACATCGTCGACACGTGGCTGCAGCGCTCGCTCGGCGGCTGCCGGTATCACGTCACGCATCCGGGCGGGCGCAGCTATGCGACGTTCCCGGTCAATGCGTACGAGGCCGAAAGCCGCCGGCTCACGCGTTTCGTCGAGATGGGACACACACCGGGACGGATGACGGCATCGGCCGCCGCGCCGAGCCGCGAATTCCCGTTCACGCTCGACCTGCGGCGGCCCTGAGCGCCGGATGAACGGACGGACGACGATGCGTGGTTCGCGACCCCCCGGCGCGCCGGCCGGAGTGCTAGGATGCGGGCAGGCCGCGGCTGCCCGCCGCGTCCGCCGTGCCCGGCCGCCGCTGCGGCGGCGCGCGGGCACGGCCGCACCCTGACGACGGAACGATACAGACCGTGCCGCCCCTTCACCCCGACAATCTCGCCGACGCCGACGCGATGCCCACGCTCTTCGATACCGGCGCGCAGCCGGACGCCGCGGAACTGGCCGCCGCGCTCGCGGCGCCGGCCGCGGCCGGCCGCTACGACGAACTGCGCGGCAGTGCCGCCGGCCTCACCGCGCCGCTGCTCGCCCCCGCATGGCGCAACTTCTTCACGTCGATCGGCAGCGACGGCGTGGCCGACCTCGACCGCCGCGCCGACGCGCTGCAGCGACGCATGCGCGAGAACGGCCTGTTCTACCAGCTCCACGAACAACGCGCGGGCGACGGCGCGGCCGGTCCGTGGTCGCTCGACCTGCTGCCGCTGATCGTCACGCCCGAGGACTGGGTCGCGATCGAGCGCGGCGTGCTGCAGCGCGTGCGGCTGCTGAACGCGACCATGGCCGACCTGTACGGTCCGCAGACGATCCTGGAGCGCGGGCTGCTGCCGCCCGCGCTCGTCACCGGCCACCCGGGCTACCTGCGCGCGATGCGCGGCGCGCGCGTGCCGGGCGACACGTGGCTGCACATCGTTGCGTTCGATCTCGCGCGCGGCCCCGACGGGCAATGGCGGATCGTCGCGCAGCACACGCAGGGCCCGTCCGGGCTCGGTTATCTGCTCGAAAACCGGCTGATCGTGTCACGGCTCTTTCCGCGCGGCTTCCGCGGGCTGCGCGTGCAGCGGCTCGCGTCCGCGTACCGGTCGCTGCTGCAGAGCATGCAGGCGCTCAGCCCGGCCCGCAAGAATTCGCGGATCGTGCTGCTGACGCCGGGGCCGCACAGCGCGACCTACTTCGAACATGCGTATCTCGCGCGCTATCTCGGTCTCACGCTCGTCGAGGGCGGCGACCTGACCGCGCGCGACAACCACGTATTCCTGAAGACGCTGCGCGGGCTCGAGCCCGTGCACGGGATCCTGCGGCGCGTCGACGACGCGTGGCTCGATCCGCTCGAACTGCGGCCCGATTCGATGCTCGGCGTGCCGGGGCTGCTGCAGGCCGTGCGCGCGGGCAACGTGCTGCTCGCGAATGCGCCGGGTTCGGGCTTTCTCGAATCGCCGGGCATGCTCGGCTTCATGCCGCGCCTCGCGGAAGCGCTGCTCGGCGAAACGCTGACGCTGCCCGCCGTGCATTCGTGGTGGTGCGGCGAGGCCGCCGCGTGCAACGACGCGCTGCCGCAGCTCGCGCGCAGCATCGTGAAACCGTCGTATCCGCCCGACGCGCAGGCCGGCGGCGGGTTCGATCCGGTGATCGGCGCGCGGCTCACGCCGGCGCAGCTGGCCGAGTGGCGTGCGCGGATCCTCGCCCGGCCCGAACATTACACGGTGCAGGCCGACCTGCCGTTGTCGCAGGCGCCGACCTGGCCGGGTCGCGACGCGCCCGACGGTAACGGCGGCGCGCGTATCGTGCCGAAACCGCTGCTGCTGCGCGTGTTCGCGCTCGCCGACGGCGCGCAGCGCTGGCGGTTGCTGCCGGGCGGCCTGTCGCGGGTCGGCACGCGCGATACGCTGTTCAACGCGCCGATGCCGCGCGGCGGCAGCACCGTCGATACGTGGGTGATGACCGAAGGCATCGTCGATTCGACGACGCTGCTGCAGACCCGTCTCGGCCCCGACGATCTCGTCGAGCACCCGCGCGCGATCGCGAGCCGCGCGGCCGAGAACCTGTTCTGGCTCGGCCGCTACACCGAACGCGCGACCAGCCTGATGCGTCTCGCGCGCGCCGCGCTGGAACGGCTGCGCGGCGAGGACGACGTCGACAGCCCCGCGCACCTGGAGCTCATCGACACGCTGTGCCGCGACACGGGGCTGATCGCGTCTGACGCGCCGAACGCCGTCGATGCGCCGCGTGCGTTCCAGCACGCGCTCGCGACGTCGCTCACGCGCGGCGCGGACCGCACGTCCGGCATTGCATCCTGCCTGTTCGGGATGCGCGGCGCCGCCGCCGCGATCCGCGAGCGGCTGTCGAGCGATCAGTGGCGGTTGATCGACGACGCGACGCAATTGTTCGCCGACAGCGCCGACCATCCGGAAGCCGAAGAACAGATCGGCAACGAGGCGCTGCAACTGCTGGAGCGGCTGGGGCTGCTGCTCGGTGCGATCACTGGCGCGCAGACCGACAACATGACGCGCGACGACGGCTGGCGGCTGCTGTCGATCGGCCGGCAGATCGAGCGGCTGGACTTCCTGTGCAGCGTGCTGAAGTTCGCATTCGACGAGGGCGCCGTGCACCGGCAGGACGGCTTCGAGCTCGTGCTCGAACTGTTCGACAGCACGATCACGTTCCGCTCGCGGTTCCAGCGCGGCTTCGACGTCGCGCCGCTGCTGTCGCTCGTGGTGCTCGACACCGACAACCCGCGCTCGCTCGGCTGGGTCGTGCAGGCGCTGCGCGGCCGGCTGACGAAGGTCGAGCACAGCGAAGGCTATGCGCTGTCCGAACTCGCCGAGACGATTCCGGACGTGCCCGCGTGGTCGCTGCACGAATTGTGCGAAACCGGCGACGACGGCCGGCACGACAAGCTGCTCGAGGCGCTCGACGCGACCGTGAAGGCGGTGTGGGAATTGTCGAACCGGATCGGCGAGCGCTATTTCAGTCATGTGCGCGAGGCGGGCAGGACGCTATGGTGACGACGAAACACGCGGCGAAGATGTCGCCCGCGCCGGGTTCCGGCAGCGCGAAGGACGCGCCGGTGGCGACGCCTGCAACACCCGCCGCGCCGACCACCGTCGCGCCCGGTCGCGTGCTGCGGGTGACGCACGACACCGAATACCGCTACGCGGCGCGCGTCGAATCCGCGCAGCACCAGGCGCGGCTGCAGCCGCTCGCGACGCCGCGCCAGCAGGTGCTGTCGTTCGCGCTCGACATCGAGCCCGCACCGGAGTCGGTCTGCACCGAGATCGATGCGTTCGGCAATGCGCGCGCGTCGTTCGCGCTGAACCAGCCTCACGATGCGCTGCTCGTGCGCAGCTGCAGCACGGTGCGCGTGAGCCCGCCCGTATGGTCGCTAGGGGCACGCGGCGCACCGCCGCCCGCGATTGCGAACCCCGACGCCGATCATGCGATGGCGTGGGAAGCCGTGCGCGAGCGCTTGCGGTTTCGCGCGGGGCAGTCATACGACGCGGCGAGCGAGTTCGTGTTCGCGTCGCCGCATGTGGCGTGCGATCCCGAACTGGCCGCGTATGCGGCGGCGAGCTTCACGCCGGGGCGGCCGCTCGTGCAGGCCGCATGGGACCTGATGCGGCGAGTTCACGCGGATTTCGCGTACACGCCGAACAGTACCGACATCACGACGACTGCGCTCGATGCGTTGCGATTGCGCAAGGGCGTCTGCCAGGATTTCGCGCACGTGATGATCGGCGCGCTGCGCTCGCTCGGGCTCGCCGCGCGCTACGTGAGCGGATATCTGCTGACCCAGCCGCCGCCCGGGCAGCCGCGGCTGATCGGCGCGGATGCGTCGCATGCATGGGTTGACGTGTACGACCCGGCATGGCCCGAAGATGGCGGCTGGCTGCAACTCGACCCTACCAACGACCGTGCGCCGGGTGACGACTACGTAATGCTGTCGATCGGCCGCGACTATGCGGACGTGACGCCGTTGCGCGGCGTGATACGTGGCGGCGGCGCGGATCAGGAGCTGAAGGTCGGCGTGACGGTCGAGCCGCTCGACGAAGCGTCGTGATACGCGGTGATCGGCCCGATACACCGCTCGCCGGCCGTTTAAGTCTTCGTTAATACTGCCCGCCTAGCATGATGGTGCCGGCGAACGGATCGAACCCGGTCTGGCGCCGGCGGCACGCGCGGGTGCGTCGACGTCACGGCGCCGCGCCGTCGCGCGCAGCCATTCCCTTGCAACGGCGGCTGAGATGATCAAGAACTTCGACTACCCGCTCGGCAACGAGACGATCGCGCTCTGCGCGAGCTTCGGCGCGGGCCCTGCGTTCCGCCGCGTGCTCGTGAGCCGCGCGGATTCGATGGAGACGCTGGTGGTGCTCGACGCGCGCGGGCTGTCCGGCCTGCTGAAGGTGGCGACCGAGGAGCCGGAAGGGTTGCTCGACGATGCGATCCGCAAGGTCGGGGACGAACAGCTCGTCGAGCGCGCGATCAGCGGCAAAGCGATCGTCGAAGCCGCGTTGTGAGCGGCGCGGCGCGTGCAGGCCGTGCCTGATGCAGCGCGCCGCGCCGCTTTGCGTGGAGTCGCTTACGCGGCGAACCGGTCCGTTGCGGCGAGCAACGCCTTCAGGATGCCCGGTTCGTTGTACGCGTGCCCGGCGTCCGGCACGATTTCGAACGTCGCGTCCGGCCACACTTTCGCGAGATCCCACGCGGTGCGTGCGGGCGTTGCGATGTCGTAGCGGCCCTGGACGATCACGCCCGGAATGCCGGCGAGGCGATGCGCGTCGCGCAGCAACTGGCCTTCGTCGACGAACCCGCGATTCACGAAGTAGTGGTTTTCGATCCGCGCGAACGCGAGCGCGTAGCGGCCGTCCGCGAAGTGCGCGGCCAGCGCCGGATCGGGCAGCAGCGTGATCGTGCGGCCTTCCCAGAGGCTCCACGCACGCGCGGCTCCGAGCTTCGCGGCTTCGTCGTCGCCCGTCAGCCGGCGATGGTACGCGGCCATCAGGTCGCCGCGCTCGGCTTCCGGAATCGGCGCGAGGAATTCTTCCCACAGGTCCGGGAACAGCCACGACGCGCCTTCCTGGTAGTACCACAGCAACTCCGCGCGACGCATTGTGAAGATACCGCGCACGACGAGCGCGCTCACGCGTTGCGGGTGCGTCTGCGCGTAGGCGAGGGCGAGCGCGCTGCCCCACGAACCGCCGAACACGAGCCATTGCTCCGCGCCCGTCATCTCGCGCAGCCGCTCGATGTCGGCCACCAGGTCCCAGGTCGTGTTGTTGTCGAGGCTGGCATGCGGCGTCGAGCGCCCGCAGCCGCGCTGGTCGAACAGCAGGATGTCGTAACGCTCGGGATCGAACAGGCGGCGATGGTCGGGGCTGCAGCCCGCGCCCGGGCCGCCGTGCAGGAACACCGCCGGCTTGCCGGACGGGTTGCCGCAGCGCTCCCAGTAGATGTGGTGGCCGTCGCCGGTGTCGAGGTGGCCGTGGGCGTAGGGTTCGATCGGTGGGTACACAGGCAGGGCTCCGGGTGAGGGTCGACAGGACGGCGGACGAGGCGCGGGCCGGGATGCGGGAGCGCCGGTATCGCGGGGATTGCGGCGCCGCAAGATTCGTTGCGTCTGCATCTGGCCGCCGCTGCCGCCGGACAATGCCGGTCATTATGCCCATTCATTCCGGCCGCTGCGCGGCGGTCGGCGCCCCTGAATTTTTGAAATAATTTCATTCCGATATTTTTCAGACAAAATCGCGGCGGCATGTCAGCGCTGGCTCGGAATCGGGAATTGCGCGCCGGCCTGCCATCCCTCCACCGTGCCAACGGAAACCATCCGATGAACCATCGCGTCAAGCAGCTGACAGGGTTGCGCGCCGTCGCGGTCACGATGGTCGTCGTCGGCCACGCGGAGCACGTGCTGCCGGGCGGCTACACCGGCTGGCTCGCGCCGTTGCGGCTGATCGCCGACGGCCGGCTCGGCGTGCTGATCTTCTTCGTCCTGAGCGGGTTCCTGATCACCAACGTGCTGCGCGCGGAGTTCGCGCGCACCGGCGGGATCGCGCTGACGTCGTTCTACGTGCGCCGCGCGCTGCGGATCTGGCCGGCCTGCTACGTGTATCTCGTGATCGTCGGCATCCTCGCCGTGGCCGGCTGGCTCGACGTCGATCGCCGCCAGTGGCTGTATGCGGCGCTGCATCTGTGGAACTACTCGGCGTGGTTCGGCCTGGCCGGCGACAACGCGCTGCATCCGGACGGCGCGTGGTATCTCGGCCACTTCTGGTCGCTCGCGCTCGAGGAACAGTTCTACTGGTTCTGGCCGCTGCTGTTCGTGTACGGCACCCGCCACCGTGGCACGCGCTGGCTGGCTGTGCTGATCCTGGCCGTGCCGCTCGTGCGCACGCTGACGTATTTCGTCGCGCCGGCGCTGCGCGGGCAGCTCGCGATGATGCTGCATACGGGCGTCGATCCGATCCTGATCGGCTGCTACGCGGCGCTCAACCGCGAACGGCTCGAAGCGTGGATTGGCTCGTGGCGCGGCGAGACGCGCATCGTGACGGCGATCGTCTTCATCGTGCTGTTCGGGATGCCGCTTGCCGAACGTCGGCTCGGCGGCTTCTGGAATGCAACCTACGGCGTGACGATCGAGGCCGCGCTGATCGCGATCGTGATCGTCGTGCTGAATTTCCGCAGCGAGTTCTGGTGCGCGCGGTGGCTGCGGGCTGCGCCGGTCGTGTTCGTCGGCACGATTTCGTTCAGCCTGTATCTGTGGCAGCAACCGTTCGCGAACCCGGGTCTGCCGGTCGCGCATGCGTTCCCGCTCGGTATCGTGTGGGCGCTGCTGGCGGCGACGGCGAGCTACTTCCTCATTGAAAAACCGTTCCTGCGGCTGAAGGATCGCTACACCGCGCGCGAGGCGCGACGCGTGCGCGACGACGCGCTGCGGATGCCGGCGCCGACCGATGCGATCGGGCCGAAGGTGGTGGAGTAGGTGGGCGGGGCGGCGGTCTGCCGCCGTCTTACTTGAAGCGCTTGCGCGCGGCGGGTGAATACCAGAAGTCCCGGAACATATCGATACCGTACGATTGGCCGTCGTATTTGACGACCGTGCGCGTGGTTCGCTTGCCCGTTTCCGAATAGTCGCCGTCCTTGCGTTGCGTCTTCGTGACGTGTGCCGTGATCGACAGGTCGGCGAAGCCGTGACTCGATGTCTTTTCGACCGCGATCGTCATCCTTGCGTCCTCGCTGCGCGCGTCGCCGGCACCCGCGCCGCAAGCCTCGCCCTCGACACTGACCCAGCCGTACAGGTTCGTGCCGAACACCGGGCGGATGCGATTGCCTTCGCGAACCCACAGCGTCAGTTCTTCGCTCGCATTCGCATCGGGACAGCTCGGCCCGCGCGCGCTGCTCAGGAACACGACGCCGAACGCGCGCACGTCGGGTGACAGCCGATACGGCGCGGTGTCGATGCGATAGCTGTCCGGACCGACTTCCGTCGTGGCATCTTCCTCGACGATCGAGCGCGCGGCCGCGACGATCTTGCCACCCTCGAGGAGCGCGACGACCTGCAGCTTGTTGTTGCCGCCCGGGTTCTCGCTCTTCGGCAGCGAATCGAACGCCACGGCTGCGATCGTTGTACTCGGTGCGTCGGGCATCGCCTTGCACGCCGATGCGATGACGAGCCGGTCCGCGTCGCGCGTGGCGATGCGTGCACTCGCGATGCCGGCCCAGCGGGCGACGGCCGTGACGGCTGCGTCGCCGCAGGGCTGGTTGTCGGCGGCGTGAGCGGCGGGAGCGAAGACGAGTGCCAACAGCGGGACGAAGCGGGAGACTCTCATGGCGCCAATGGAAAAGGTGTTTCGCATCTTTCGATCAGAGATCTCCGCGCACTTCACCGGTTCCCAGCGCGCTCCGCTGCCGATTGACTTCCGCCCAAAGCTCATCGCTGTCGTCGTCGCGCAGCACGATCATGCAGTCCAGTTGATCGTCAGTCACGCCGAAGTAGTCCAGGATTTCCCGGCGAACCGCATCGACGAACTGCGCGTATTCCGGGGTTGTCTGGGCCTGGGCGTGCAAGGCGTCGTATGCTGCATCGTCCGCGTCGCCGCCGTGCTCGTCGATATAGCGCGAGATCCACTGGTCTCGTTCGTGGTCGTAATCTGCCTCGGCGCGCATCGCTTGCACAGCCGTGTAGAAATCCAATTGGGCGAACGCGGCGATCGCCGCCGTTGTCGCCTCGTCAAATGTAGTCGTCATTCCATTTCTCATGTCTGTCATGGCACAACATCGCACGGGATGTGCCCGGCTTGGTGCCGCGAATCCGGACGGCATAATACGCCGTTTCGCACTGATGTTTGGCTCGAGCAAAGGCACCATGCTCGGGAAGTTTACGCCTTCGAGTGCGCCAGTCATCGGGGCCGCGCGGGCAACGGGGCGCTCATTTTGCCGCACTGCAAGCACGGCGATAGCGATGAAAACAACCCGGCGCGGCAGATCGCGGAACAAGTGTCGAGCGTACCCGGCAGGGTTTTGCCGCGCCTCGGAGCGTTCTTCAAAGTAGGTGTCAGATAGGCATATCCGTCGCACACCCAGAAAGCAAAGGGATTGTCCGGTTGAGCGATCGCGAACGTCCGCATCGCAACGTATGCGGCTAGGCGTTCCTATGCCGCCAAGTCGCCTCGCTAGCAAGTTCCGAAGGCCCCCACTTTATTCCGCCGAAGAGTCCTGCGCGTCACCAGTTTCCATCGGATCCTCGTTGCAAAACCGATACCACGCCGAAGCTGGAACCGGCATTCGAAAGTGTCGGCAGGCAACAAAGTCAAGCGCCCACAGCCCGACCGTTCGCGTCTGCGACGACTCGATCCAATCGAACTCCGGTCGTTCCAGGAATTGCTTAATCCGTTGCTTCATGTCTACGATCGACGGAAGGAGTGCGTAGGGAGCCTCGGCTTCACCGTGCTCCAATGATCCGCCGAAGTACCAATTGCCGGGCCAATCGTTAGTTGGATGCCAGAGTTGGGCACAGACGTTGTCATAGGAGCCGATCGCACCTCGCGCCAAGGCTGTGTAGTGGTCATCCAGTTCGAAAACAACACACCATGCGGCGATCGTGGCAAGGGACCAGGACGTACCCATTAGCTTTTCGATCAGCTTGGAGTCCTTCGGATTGACTTCAAGTTCCACGAGATCCTCGAGCGAATCTGTCGACACAGGAAACATCGATTTGGTCTTGAAGCAGTAGTCGAGTCGCTTCGCCATTTCAGCGACCCAGCCCTTGGCCACATCGTGTCTCCCAGCAAGCACCAGAAACATCAGTGCCAACGTGACGTCAATGATGTGCCCGTCGAGACGGGGCGAAGCACTCGCTTCATGGTTTTGAATAAGCGCACACAGACCATCCGCAACCACCGCGACATTGTTCTCGATGATAGCCGTGGCCTCTGGGTCATTGGTCGGTTCCACCCGACAGGCGAGGCCGATCGTAGCGATCAAGCCGATGTGCTCGAAAAGCACGACGGCGAACGCGGCGCCTTCCCTGTCGTAACCTGCCATGCCGTCCCGTACCTCGAGGTGTGGTCGAATCACATCGAAGTATCTCGCCGCTGCCTGCGTATAGGAGTGCCACATGCCACCGATCGCTGCGTGAAGCTTGGGCCGCTCCTTCGCATCCGTCAGCTGTAGCCTGTGCCAGGACCAAAGCAAAGTCCGCTCGCTAATCCAAAGCGCCTGCCGCGAATCGCCATCGGCTTGGGCCCACCTCGTACAGATCTGTGCGGCAAGGTGAACTCGCCGGAATGCCTTTTGCAGAGCCCGCGTGTCCGGGTTCGGCATTTGTAGCTTTCCGTCTGCTGTAAGGCCCAATTGTCTGAGCAGCATACGATTTAGGTCGCGGAAGTCGTATTCTGAGTCGCTGGCCAGTGCGAGAGATTTTCGAAGATCGGCTCGGTCGCTTGGAGCAAAGAGGTTCTCGTCCAGCATGAATCGCTCGATCAGGCTAGACACGCGATCCGCGCCCCAAAATTCAAAACTTGCGCGTGCCGAGTTCTGCTCCTTGAATCCAGTCCAATTCGTTTCAACGTCTTGCTTGAGGTCCCCCGTCGTAGCCAGAATGATCGTCTTTCGCAACCCTACATGCTCAGGCGCTATGAGTTTCGTCGAGTAGACGTCCAGCACTTCGTTGAGACTCGGTCGGACCGAGGTCGGATCGCCATTGTCCCAGTCGCGGCGTCCAAGATCCCCCTGTTTGATGACCAGCAGAAGCAACTCTTCTACACCATCGGCAGGCGACTTCCCGACGGCAGCTAGGTCGACGCCGAACTGCCTCACACCGGTCTGTGGCTTCGCCAGCGGCACGTACCCCATGGCCAGCAGCAGGTCGGGAAGCAAACGGTCGAACTCATCACGCTCGCGCAGCGTTCGCAGAAACTGCGAAATGATCAGCCTCATGATCCGCTCCGCCTTGCAAGCCTGAATCCCAGATGGCGGATCGAGTTCCCGATCGGGTCAAAGGCTTCGCGCCGCGGCAGTTCGATCGAGTGAGACATCGACGAGAGCTTCATTGAGGGGCCATAGTTTGCATCGTGGTAGCTGAATGTGCCTCGCCCAGCCTTGATGGTGATATGTGTCGCGACCTGTCGCCAAATAGCGTTCTGGCTGGCCTCTTCAAATGATTCGTTCATTTGCTTCGCTCGGGCTCGAGCAAAAAGCCTGCGCAGCCGGGTGGGCGGTCGAAGCTCATTGAGCATCGGCAGTGCACTCTGTGCATCAGCGACTTGCTCAATCGTCTCTGCGACCGTAAACAAAAACGCCTTGTGGCTGTCCATGGAAGCAGTCTCGCCGGCCTTGCGGCACGCAGCGGCCGTGCTTCCGGGATAGTCATATCCAATTTCGTCCACGAGCAAGGCACGAAGCACTGGGTAGATACGCTTCTCTGGTTCGTTCGACAGAAGCATCGACAGGGCTAGGGAGGTCAGTTGCGCCCTGTCGTGCACATAGCCGATCAATCGTCGCGCGAGAAACAGGAGGTCTTCTGTTGCAAGCCCATCCAGGTGTCCCTTGTCTAGACCCAACTCAGTATGCAAATGGTGACTGAGTGGGGTGAGAAATCCAGCCAACGCTGCGGGATGCTCCTGCGCGCCACTCAGCAGCCAGTCCGTTACCAGTGACGCCCAACTAGCCTCGAGTTGGGCCAGTTCTCGTACTGTGTCGCCAAAGAGACTCGCCGTCTCAGAGTCGATGGCTCCCCTGCGGCCATGTTCAGCGACCCACTTCCCTAGCACAGACGCGACCATGGGCGCCTTGGCTGGATCGGAGAGCAATCTGGCCATAGCGTGATCCAGGTTGCGAATAGCGCCCTTGAACTCGGGCTTCAGCGACGTTATCAATTCGAGCCAGCGTTGCGTGATGCCGCGCTCGCCCAGCTCTTTTGCCTTGAGGAAGAGTGCCGTTGCCACAGCACAAAGTACATCCTGGTCGCCGCCTTGGGCTAGACGTTGCAGGATGGGATCAAATGCGGTCATGACGTGCATGGCGCTCACGGCCGCTTGAATCGCCTGTGATCTCAGTTCACCTTGTCCGCGCTCAATCAGTTCGAGGACCGCTCGTATGACAACGTCGATCGAAGTTGATGGCGCACGCTCGTCGAGCAGCAGGCGGCCAAGCGCCCAAACGCCGACTCGCGCTCGTAAAGGTCCTTCTGCCTGCGCATCCCTTCTCGCGATCTCAACGGCTGCTGAATAGTCCGTCTTCGCGAGTGCGACGATCGCATTCCCTAACAGGCTCGCCGTAGCTTCGGATAGATGCTCCAGCACGTTTGCATGAAGTGCCAGAGCGTCACCTGCCCGTGTCTCCAGCCAAGATTCAAGAGCACTATGAATTGGCCCCCCCGCGATATCGTTCTTGGTCGGTTCGTACTTGGCAACGAAAAGATCGATGATCGATCGCGCTTCAATTCTTTGCAGGTAGGGTAAGGTGGCTTCGACAAGGTGGAGAACGTCGAAAACATCTGAGCCGTTACGTATGCGTTGGGCTCCGATGGCGAGGACGTCCGTATTGGCTGAATCCAGCGCGAGGAGGCGCCCGGAAGCTTGGTCGTTGTGACCGATCTCGTCGCGCCAGAGTTCGTATGCTTGCTCGAACAGTGCATCTGCGTCAATGCCGGAAGGGGACTTTAGACCTTCAAACGCCGCGCCTGCAACGATAGCATTGCGAACGACGAGTGAGTCGAACTGGAGCACCGCCTCTTCCACCAATTGGCAACCACCTGGCAGTTCGACTGCGGTCAGAACCGCGCCGGCGGGCACGTCGATGCGCAGCCCGACTCCGTACTGGCGGTGAAGGTTTAGAGCCAACTCCGCCACCAGCGCGGCACCGGATGCGGCCGCATTCATTCCCTCTTCCATGATTAGCACTCCTAGTGCTCTGATGCTCCCTGCTACGCCTGCGGCGACAGCATTCAAGCCGACTTCAACGAGATCGAGGCCATTGGTGTTCAATGGCCCGTGTTGTGATCACTTCCCCTCAGGTCTTGGACTGCGAGAGACTCAGATTAGCCTGAAGCAGGCATTGCCAGCTAGCCCATAAACGTCCGGTTGTGACCGAATACCGACAGTCTCCCCGCATTCCCCCGTGACCCACGATGACCAACAAAAAAGGCCCTTGCGGGCCTTTCATGGACGAACGTACGAGCAGGGCAGCGCTTACCGCGTCAACTCCGTAAACCCATCCAGCAACCGATCGACGTCAGCGGCCTGAATCGCCCCCATCGTCGAAATCCGGAACAGCTCCTTCGACAACCCGCCTTGCCCCGCGTAGATCACGAAGCCACGCGCCTTCAGGCCGTCGTGCAGCGTCTCATACGTGACGCCTTGCGGCAGCCTATACGCACGCAGCACGACCGACGAAGCGCCTTCGGGCAGCACGAGCGACATCCCCCGCGCAGCAAGCCCAGCCTGCGCCTGATCAGCGAGCGCCTTGTAGTGAGCATGCCGCGCACGCCAGCCACCGGCCTCATCAAACTCGCGCAACGCCTCGACGAGCGCATAGTAAGCATGCACGGAAGGCGTAAACGGCGTATTCCGCTGATCCTGCAGCTTCGCGAGACGACCGAGATCGAGGTAATAAGTACGGCTCGCGGCCTTGGCAAGCGCGCTACGGCGCACGATCACGAACGCGGCCCCCGGCACACCGTGCAGACACTTGTTCGCGGTAGCGGCAACAGCATCGATCACACCGCCGGCAAAGTCGATCGCCTCAGCGCCGAAGCTGCTCACACCGTCGACGAGCATCTTCACACCACGCGCACGGCATACGTCGGCGATCGCGCCGAGGTCGTTCAAGCGGCCGGTCGTCGTTTCGTGATGAATCACCGCAACGTGCGAATACCCACCCGCGTCGAGCTTCGCACCAATCTGCGCGAGATCAGGCGCCTGCATCCACTCATGCTTCAGCACGTCATGCGCGATCCCGTACTGCGTCGCGATCTGCGTGATGCGCTCGCCGTACACGCCGTTCTCGATCACGAGCAGCTTGCCGTCCTGCGGCACGAGCGCCGCGATCATGCTTTCGACGGCGGCGGTGCCCGAGCCCGTCATCAGCACGGCGGCCCATTCGGCCGGATCGAGCTCGTACGCGGCGACGAGGCGCGCACGCGCTTCATCCTGCAGATCGAAAAATTCGCTTTCGCGATGGCACAGGTCGGGTTGCAGCAGGCTGCGGCGCACGCGTTCGGTGAGCGTGACCGGGCCGGGGTTCAGCAGCAGCATCAATGAGCTCCTTCGGCGTGGGCTTCGGCCTGTGCGGCGCCGATATGCCGCATCAGGCGGGTCTTGACCTCGACCGGCGTGACGGTCGGGCGGGGCAGGCCGTCGGGCACGCCCGTGCGGATCGCAACGCGCACGAACTGCGTACCGTTGCTCTGCGCAGCGAGCGTCTCATCCACCACGTCGAGCGTGTCGCCTTCGACGGCGGACGCATAGCCGCACGCGGCCGCGACGCCCGCGAACGACACATGCCGCGACACGGTCGCCTGGCCGCCCGTCGATTCGTGCGCGCCGTTGTCGAGCAGCACGTGCGTGAGGTTGGACGGACCGTAGGTGCCGAGCGTCGCGAACACGCCCATGCGCATCAGCGCGGCGCCGTCGCCGTCGACGGCCACCACGCGCAGGTCGGGGCGCGCGAGCGCGAGACCCAGCGCGAGCGGCGTCACGCAACCCATCGAGCCGACCATGTACAGCTGGTTCGGACGGTCGTCGATCGCGTAGAGTTCGCGGCCGCAGAAGCCGGTCGACGCGAGCACGACGGTCGAATCGACCGGCGTGTGCGCGATCACGCGTTGCAGCGCGTCGTGGCGGGTCGGCCACGCGGCGGGTGATTCAGCACGTGCCGCGGACTGTGCGGCAACATGCGCGCGCGGCGTCGCCGCCGGGTTCGCCTTCAGTTCATACGGCGCGACGCTGCCTTTCTGCATCACGAGCGCGTACGGGCGGCCGGTTGCGTCCATGTGCGCGATCGCGCGGTCGAGCGCCGGGCCGACCTGTTCGGGGTCGGTCGGGAACGTCTCCCACGGGATCTCCATCGTGTCGAGCATGGCCGGCGTGATCGGCCCCATCAGCGCGTGCTGCGGCTCGTCGGATACGCCCGGCTGGCCGCGCCACGTGACGATCAGCAGCTGCGGCAGCCGGAACGTCCAGGTCAGCGACGTGAGCGGGCTCACCGCATTGCCAAGCCCGGAGTTCTGCATCATCGCGATTCCGCGCTTGCCGCCGAGCGTGGCGCCCGCGATCAGCGCGACCGCGTCGCCTTCGTTCGCGGCCGACAGATAGTGCAGCGTCGGGTCCTGCAGCACGTAATTGATGAACGGCGTCAGGTACGAGCAGGGCACGCCCGCGTACCAGTCGAAGCCGCGCTCGCGCGCGGCCTCGACGAACTGGGCCGCTTCGATCATTGCGCGCCCCCGTTGCCGGCGCCCGGCTCGGACAGCGGCGTCTGGCCGTGCGCGAAGTCGCCCGCGCGGCGGAAGTCTTCGAGATCGTTGACGCCGCGCCAGTGGCCGTGCACGTACTGCACCTCGATCTTCTCGCCGGCGGCGATCAGTTCGTTGAGCAGGGACGGGATATCGAGCGTCTCGAAATCAGGACGTGCCTGCAGCGTCGCGAGCATCGCCTTCAGGCGGTCGACGCCTGCGCCGCGCACGTTCAGCAGACCGATCCAGCGGCCGTGCGGCGTGCCTGCGGCGACGTCGCTCGATACGCGTTGCAGGTAGGTTTTCTGACCGAACAGGCCGCGGTCGTCGGCGGCCGAGCAGAGCGCGAAATCGCGCACGCTCTGGTTGGTCGGCTCCGTCAACGACGAGTCGACGACGACGCTGAACTCGGCCTCGCTCTCCGCGAGGTCGCGCACGATGTAGCTGCGGAACAGCAGGTCGCCGTACGAGATCACGGTATCGCCGGTCAGGCGTTCGGCCGCGCATGCGAGCGATGCGAGCTCGCCCGTCTGCGCATGGCGTTCGTTGACGACGAGCTTGATGCCCGACGTGTCGATCGCGTCGGCGCGATAGCCGCCGACCACGGTGATGTCGTTCACGCCGTGCGTCTTGAAGCCGTCGACGAGCCAGCGCAGCAGCGGCTTGCCGGCGACCGGCAGCATGACCTTCGGCTTGTCTTCGGTCACGGCTTCGAGGCCCTTGCCGCGGCTCGCGGCGAGCACGATCGCCGCGTTCGACGCGCGCGACGACGACGACAGGTAGATACGCTCGGCCGCCGAGTATTCGTCGGCGTCCTGCAGGCGGAAGATCTCGTTGACCGATGCGACGCGGTCCTCGACGTTGATCAGCGTTTCGTTCTCGTGGATCTCGCGGGCGGTCGCCTGCATCGCAGATGCCGATGCGCGGATCAGGTGGTTCGCCCAGATCACGGTGCTGATGCCGGCCTGGCGGAACACGTCGGTCGGCGTGCTGTAGTACTTGGTCGGCACGATCACGAGCGGCGCCTTGCCGCTCCATTCGCGTGCGAACTGCAGGATCTCGTCCGGGCGCGACAGCTTGCTGTGGATCAGGATCGCGTCGGCGCCGGCTTCCGCATACGCGTTCGCGCGGCGCAGCGCCTCGTCCATCCCCCAGCCGGCGATCAGCGCTTCAACGCGCGCGACGATCGAGAAGTCGGGGTCGGTCTGCGAATCCTTGCCGGCCTTGATCTTGCCGCAGAACTCGTCGATTTCCGCGAGCGGCTGGCGCTCGCCGCCGATGAAGCTGTTGGTCTTCGGGAATTGCTTATCTTCGATGCACACGCCGGCGATGCCGCGCTGCTCGAGCTTCTTCACGAGGCGGCGCACGTTGTTGAAGTTGCCGTAGCCGGTGTCGCCGTCGAGCAGGATCGGCAGGTCGCTCGCGTCGGCCATGAACTCGAGCACGTCGACGACCTGGGTCCAGCTCGCTTCGTTGTTGTCACGTACGCCGAACTGCGCGGAGATCGCCAGGCCCGATGCCCAGATCCCCTTGAAGCCTGCTTCGCGGACGATCCGCGCGGACAGGCCGTTGTGCGCTTCCATCAGGAATTCGAGTTCGTTGCTGACGAGCATGCGGCGCAGGCGTGCGCTGCGCGATTCGGAGAAGTTGGGTTCGCGAGCGTTCATCGTGCGGCTCCTGCCGTGGTGCGTTGAATCAGGGGAAGAATGTCTTGTGTCGCGCGTGCGACGTCGTTCGGGAAGTCGATCTCGATCCACGGCGAACCCGTGACGTCGGCGACGTCGAACGAATGGCCGCCTTCGAGCAGCAGGTCACGCACGGCTTCCTCGTGCGGCATGTTCGCGCGGCCGCTGTCGACGTAGCCCGCGACGATCTTCGCGAGGCGGCGCGCGGTGCCTTCGGTGAAGCGGAAGAAGCCGACCGATTCGCCGATCGTGTCGTAGTCGAGGTCGACCGCGAGCTGCTTGCGCAACTCGACCGGCACGCCGTTTTTCAGGCACAGCTTGACAGGCTCGTCGCCGGCTTCGAAGTCGCGATCGATCAGCAGGCGGTCGACCGCCTTGTCCGAGTCGGCCACCAGCGCGTGCAGGATGTTCTCGTCGTAGAGCACGTCGGCGTCCATCAGCAGCACGTCGCCGCCGCGCGTCATCGCATCGGCGACGGTGTGCACGGTCAGCACGCTGCCGAGGTCGTAGCGCTCGTTGATCACGATCTCGGCGGTGCGGCCGAGGCGCTTCAATTCCTGCTCGACCTTCTCGGACTGGAAGCCGAGCCCGAGCACGATTTCATCGACGCCCGCGGCGTCGAGTACGCGCAGATGGCGCTCGAGCAGCGACACGTCGTCGAAGCGCAGCAGGCACTTCGGGTATTGCGCCTCGGGCGGTTGTTGCAGGCGCAAGCCGAGGCCTGCCGCAAGAATGATGGCTCGCATGGGTTCTCCAACCAAAAAGCCGGCGGATCTGAACGATCAGTCGGCGAGCGGCTGCGGCGCATGGCGCCGCTGCCAGTTTCTTTCACTGAAATGCAGATAGAGCAGGCCGGGCAGGCCGAGCGCGAGTTCGCGCGCGCGCTTCGCGAGCGACAGCGCGAGCGCCGCGTCGGGCGGCAGGCCGACCAGCGGGGCGAGCAGCAGGTACCCGCCTTCCTGCGCCCCGAGCGAGCCCGGGATCGCGAACGCCGCACCGCGAATCGCCTGGCCGACGCTCTCGAGCAGCAGCGCGTCGAGCCAGCTGACCGGGTGCCCGAGGAAGTGCAGCGCGAGCCACACTTCCGCGGTGCCGGCGATCCAGCCGACGAGGCTCAACGCGAAGGTCTTCGCGACCTTCGCGCGATCGCGGTACAGCGCGGCGACCGCGTTGTCGATCGCATCCGCGCGGGTCGCCAGCGACGACCAGTCGCGCGGGCCGAGCAGCTTCGACGCGAGACGCATCCCGCGGCCGAACAACCCGCGCCGCTGCGCCGCGTAGAACGCGACGGCGAGGGCGCCGAGCACGCCGGTGGCGATCAGCGCCGGCGTGCGCAGGTGAGCGACCGAATCGTGCGTCGCATACAGGCTGAACGCGGCGATGCCGATCAGCGCGAACGCCATCTGCGCGAGCGCCTGCATCGTCGTGCCGACGGTGATCGCGGCGGCCGCATCGGCCATCCGCGTGCCGCGCTGCGCGAGGTAGCGCACCATCAGCACCGGGCCGCCGATCTGCCCGGCGGGCAGCAGGCTGTTCACCGATTCGCCGACCCAGCGCGCGCGCAGCGCGTTGCCGAGCTCGGCGGCCGGTTGACCGCGGCGGAACATCACGGATACCGCAAACGCGTCGATCACGAGCGGCACGACGTGGAACGCCGCGACGAGCGCGAGGCCCCAGCCGGCCGCGAGGAGCGTCGACGCGACCGCGCCGACGCCCTGCCACGCGAGCAGGGCGATGAAGAGTGCCGTTCCGAGGGACAGCAGGATCAGGCCGGCGCGTGTCATGACCCGCTCGACCGTCGCGTGGCCAGCTGCTTGAACACCTGGCGGAAACCGAAATACGCGATCGCGTCCTTCATGTTCGAGATGAAGCGCTTCCACGGCCGCATGCCGGGGTTGGTCACGTATTCGAAAGTCAGCGATACGCGCGTCTCGTTCTGGCCGAGCGGCGTGATCCGGTGGCGCAGCTTGTCGCCGTCGAACAGCACGATGCCGCCGTCGGCGATCTGCACGGAGCCCGGTTCGTCGGGCACGTCCGGATTGCGCGTATGCAGTTCGTAGTCAAGCCGGCACGACGATTCGTCGATCACGCCGATCAGCAGCGTATAGCGGCGGCCGTCGTAGTACGACGTGTCGTAGTGCCAGCCGATGTGGTCGCCCGGCTTCGTGTAGTAGTACAGCGCGTACGCGTGCGGATCGTTCTCCGGCGACACCATCAGCTTGTCGCCCGTGATCTTCTCGAGGAAGCCGATCAGCGCCTTCGAGCGGTACAGCTCCGCGATGTACGGGGCCTGCTCGTCGATCGTGTGCCGGCTCACGCTGCCGCCCTGCTTGTGGCCGGGCAGGTAATTGCGGTTCAGGCCAGGCTGCAGCGTGCGGGCGGCGGCCGCGAGTTTCGCGTGCGCGTCGGGCGGCAGGAATGCGTCCAGATACAGGAACGACCCCTGGCGCGTGTAGTCGCTGCGCAGGCGGTCGAGGTCGAGGCGGCCGACACAGCCGGCCACGGTGCGATCGGGATCGGCTGCTGCCGCGCGCGCAGGCGCGGGGCGTGCCGGGCTCAGCACGGAGTCGTCGCGCGTGCTAGAAGTCATTTGGAAGCCTGGATTTCGGTTGAACTGTGCGGGGCGTTGCCGCGGCGCACGATGCGCCACCAGTCGATCACGACCCACGCGGCGAACAGCGGGGCGCCGATCGACGCCGCGAGCAGGAACGGCTGGACGCTGTCGGTGAGCGTCACGAGCGGCAGCAGGTAGAGCACGTCTTCCGTCTCGAATCCGCCGGCGAATGCCTGCTTGGTGCCGGCCTTGCCGGCGACCGATTCGATCCGCATGCGCAGGAAGAAGATCAGCGCGACGGCCCCGCCGGCCAGCGCACCGAGCAGCACCGGCGACGCGGCCATCTGGCCGCCCTGGGCGACGATGCCGAGGCCCATGCTGACGAACAGCGCGACCGTCACGAGCGCGTCGGCCGCGAGGTCGTAAAAGTGACCGATCTTGCTGGACTTGCCGCTGATGCGCGCGAGTTCGCCGTCGGTGTGGTCGACGAAGTTCGACAGCACGATCAGGAGTGCGCCTGCGTTGCTCCAGCCGAAGCCGCCTTGCGCAAGGCACCAGGCGCCGGCGAGGCCGATCAGCAGACGAAGGGTAGTGAGGTGATTCGGGGTGACAGGCGTGTCGATCAGCGGTCGGACGAGCGCGCGCGCGAGCCGCGCATCCCAGGTGCGTGGCAGCGGCGGTTCCGAGAGTTTGGTGGTTTTTCTTTGGTCCATCGGCGAAATATATACGGAATTGTAATTTGTTGCTTTTTATTCAATCAATGTCCTGACATGCGGGAGTGTTACCGCGATTCCGGGCATCGGCCGGTTGCGAATCGGATGCGCGAAACGGCGTTCGCGCATCCGGCCCATACGTGATCCAGTGTGGTTCGCATGGCGCGACTGTCAAGGGCCAGCGGGCCTCGCTCGCGGGCCCGGCGGCGCGTCGCACGCGTCACCGGGTTGATATACATCAGGCCCGAAAAAGCGGTGCCGGGCGACAATTGGCCGCGGCGATCGACGGTCGGCCGTGGCATGCGGATTCCCTGCGTTCACACGGTCAATCCGGAAAGGTCGCAGTCGATTGACGTTCAGTCGTTCGTAATCCGCGGCCGGCAAATTGGCGATTCGCTTTCGCGCACCTTTCGAGTGCATTCGGCAGATTGTTCCGCCTGTCACAGAACGGCCGTTCGATACCCGGTGCATTCAGTAAGTATCTTTTGCATTCAGCGGACATTTCGCGGCGATGGCCTCTGCGATACTCCGACCGTGCCTGTGGTGCCGGGCCGCCCCTCGCGGCCCCAAGGGCTTCGCGTCGCTCAGGAGACACCCCCCGCGACGTCAACGACAGACCAGAAGCGTCAGATATACAGCCATGTCTTCATCACGCATCCTCGCTCCCGCCCTGCGTTCGCTCGTCCGCACCGCCGACGAAGCCGCCGCGCTGATCCGTCCCGGCATGACCGTCGCGATGAGCGGCTTCACCGGCTCGGGTTATCCGAAGGCCGTCCCGGCCGCGCTCGCCACCCACATCGACGCCGCCCATGCGCGCGGCGAGGACTTCCGGATCAACGTGCTGACGGGCGCCTCGACCGCGCCGGAACTCGACGGCGCGCTCGCCCGCACCAACGGCATCTCGATGCGCCTGCCGTACCAGTCCGACCCGACGCTGCGCGACAAGATCAACAGCGGCGAAGTCGACTACCAGGACGTCCACCTGAGCCACGTCGCGCAATACGCGTGGTTCGGGCTGTACGGCGATCTCGACGTCGCGATCGTCGAAGTCGCGGGCATCCGCGAGGACGGGCTGCTGATTCCGTCCGCATCGATCGGCAACAACAAGACGTGGCTCGAGCAGGCGAAGCATGTGATCCTCGAAGTCAACTCGCGCCAGCCGCTCGGCCTCGACGGGATGCACGACGTCTATTACGGCACCGCGCTGCCGCCGCACCGCAAGCCGATTCCGCTGACGAAAAGCGACGACCGGATCGGCGAGCCGTACCTGCGCTGTTCGGCCGACAAGATCGTCGCGATCGTCGAGACCGACGCGCCGGACCGTAGCAACGCGTTCTCCGCGCCGGACGCCACGTCCAGGCAGATCGCGCAGCAACTGATCGACTTCCTGCGCCACGAAGTGAAGCGCGGCCGTTTGCCGGAAAACCTGCTGCCGCTGCAGTCGGGTGTCGGCAACATCACGAACGCGGTGCTCGCGGAACTGAGCTCGGCCGGCTTCTCGAACCTGACCGCGTACACCGAGGTGATCCAGGACGGCATGCTCGACCTGCTCGACGACGGCACGCTGAGCTTCGCGTCGGCCACGGCGCTGTCGCTGAGCCCGGCCGCCGTGCAGCGCTTCGCCGACGAGATCGCGACGTTCCGCGAAAAAATCCTGCTGCGCCCGCAGGAGATCAGCAACCATCCGGAACTCGTGCGCCGGCTCGGCTGCATCGCGATGAACGGGATGATCGAAGCCGACATCTACGGCAACGTGAACTCGACGCACGTGATGGGCACGAAGATCCAGAACGGCATCGGCGGCTCGGGCGACTTCGCGCGCAACGGCTACCTGTCGTGCTTCATGTCGGCCAGCACCGCGAAGGGCGGCGCGATCTCGCGGATCGTGCCGATGGCGAGCCACGTCGACCATACCGAGCACGACGTCGCGGTGGTCGTCACCGAGCAGGGGCTCGCCGACCTGCGCGGCCTGTCGCCGAAGCAGCGTGCGCGCAAGGTCATCGCGACCTGCGCGCATCCCGACTACCGTCCGATGCTCGAGGACTACTTCGAGCGTGCGTCGCGCGAGAGCTTCGGCAAGCACACGCCGCACCTGCTCGCCGAGGCGCTGTCGTGGCACGAACGCTACGTGCGCACCGGGACGATGAAGGCCTGAGCCGGCCCGCCGGGGCGCCGGCGCGCACCGTGCGCGCCCGTCGCCTCGTCAGTCCATCGCCGCGTGCGCGACGTCGACGCTCGCCGTTTTCTGCGGCGGGCGGATCAGCAGCAACAGCGGGATCATCAGCAGCGTCGCGACGAACATCAGCTTGAAGTCGTTCAGGTACGCGATCATCGTGGCCTGCTGGTTGATGGTGCGGTCGAGCAGCGCGATGTCGAGGTGGCTGCCGGCCATCGCCTGCACGGCCGGGTCGAACGGCGTGATGTGGGTCGCGAGGTCGGCATGCGCGACCTGCGTGTTGCGCGTCATCAGCGTCTGCACGATCGAGATGCCGATACTGCTGCCGATGTTGCGCATCAGGCTGTAGGTGGCCGTGCCGTCCGCGCGCAGCTCGGGCGTGAGCGTCGAGAACGACAGCGCGCTCAGCGGCACGAACACGAGCCCCAGCCCGAAGCCCTGGACCACCCCGGGCCACACGATGTCCGCCTCGGACAGCACGATCGTGTACTGCATCATCTGCCATAACGCGAGTGCGGAAATCGCCAGCCCGGCGAACAGCAGCGCCCGCGCGTCCACGTATTTCAGCAAGCGCCCGACGAACAGCATCGCGATCATCGTGCCCGCGCCGCTCGGCGCGGTGACGAGGCCCGTCGTCGCGACCGGATAGCCCATCAGGTTCTGCAGCATCGGCGGCAACAGCGCGCGCGTCGCATACAGCACCGCGCCGACGACGAAGATGAACAGCGTGCCGGTCGCGAAGTTCGGGTCGCGCAGCAGCTCCGACTTGAAGAACGACGCCTTGCCGACGGTTGCCGTGTGCACGAGGAAGAACGCGAAGGCGAGGGCGGCGACCAGCGCCTCGATGCGGATTTCGTACGAGCCGAACCAGTCGAGCTGTTCGCCGCGGTCGAGCATCGCCTGGAACGCGCCGATCGCGAGCGCGAGCGTCGCGAAGCCGAACGCGTCGAATTTCACGTGCGGGCGCGGTGCCCGCGCGGGCAGGAAGGTCAGCACGCCGGCCAGCGCGAACGCGCCGATCGGCACGTTGATGAAGAACACCCAGCGCCAGTTGTAGCTGTCGGTGAGCCAGCCGCCGAGCGTCGGGCCGAGGATCGGGCCGACCATCACGCCCATCCCCCAGATCGCCATCGCCTGGCCCTGCTTCTCGCGCGGGTTGATGTCGAGCAGGATCGACTGCGACAGCGGTACCAGCGCGGCGCCGAACACCCCCTGCAGCAATCGTGCGCCGACGATCTGCACCAGCGACTCGGACAGCCCGCACAGCGCGGACGCAATCGTGAAGCCGGCGATCGAGAGCGTCAGCAGCCGCTTCATGCTGAGGCGGTCGGACAGCCAGCCGGTCAGCGGCGTCGCGATCGCCGCGGCGACGATGTAGGAGGTCAGCACCCAGGTGATCTCGTCCTGCGACGCGGACAGCGTGCCCTGCATGTGCGGCAGCGCGACGTTCGCGATCGTGCTGTCGAGCGTCTGGATCAGCGTCGCGAGCATGATCGACAGGGTCAGCATCGGCCGATTGAGGGCAGGCGGCGAGGCAGGGGTGTCGGCGGCGGCTGGATTCAAGCGGGTGTCTCCGTGGGGCGGTCGCCGTGGGCGGCGATCCGGTGCGACTCGAATTATAAGCATGCTTATTATATCCGTGCTTATCGCCCTGGATCGAGCCGCGGGTCAGTCGCGGCCTGCCCCTATAATCGCCGCATGGACAAGACTTACGAGAACCGGATCGGCTACCTGATCAGCGACGTGGCCCGCCTGCAAGGACGCCTGTTCGACCGGCGCGCGAAGCGCATCGGACTGACGCGCGCGCAAAGCCGCGTGCTCGCGTACCTGACGTGGAAGGGCGAGATGAATCAGGCGCGGCTCGCGGAATGGCTCGAGATCACGCCGATCTCGCTGACGCGGCTGCTCGACCGGATGGAAAGCTGCGGATGGATCGAACGGATCGCCAACGACGACGACCGGCGCGCGTTCGTGATCCGGCTGACCGATAAGTCGCGCGACATCTTTCCGCAGATGCTGGAAGTGGGGGACACCGTCACCGACGACGGGCTGCGCGGCTTCACGCGCGACGAGCGCGACACGCTCGTGCGCCTGCTCGGGCGCGTGCGCCACAACCTGATCGACAGCGGCGGCGAATGACGCAGGCGCGTGCTCGGCCGCTGAATCGACCGGACACGGCGGAGCGTCGTTCGCGATGACGAGGTGGCTCGGCCTGGGCCGATTCCGTTTCAACCCCTCCGCGCCGGCCCGATCCGCTGGGCCGGTGCGCGGCGCTCAACGGCCCAGCGCCGCCAGCCCGAACGCCGCCAGATAAAGCCCCGCCCCGAACACCAGGTGCGTGACGATGCTGCGCCGGCGCGCGACGCCCGGCTGCGGCGTGCGCGATGCGGCGACGCCGAACCCGAACGCCGGCTGCATCACGAAGAACGGCGCGGCGACGCTGATGAGGCCCGCGACAAGTGCGGGCATGAGCGTCGGCGCACCGACCCATTCCGCGCCCGCGATCGCAACGGGCAGCCCCGCGAACGCGATGCCGATCGCGTAATGCGCGATCCAGCCGAACACGCGTTCGCCCGGCACGGGCGGCGCGGTGACGATCGACGCATGCCGGAACCGGCCGCGCATCATGTGGCCGAGCCAGCGGCCGACCAGCGCGTAGTCGAGCGACGGAATCCCGAATGCATTGCGACGCAGCAGCGCCCACAGGTCCGTCACGAGCGTCGCGCCCGCGCCGATCAGCAGGATGCGCACCAGGAAGTCGGGTGAGGTCATCGCGCGCCTGCGGGACGAAAGGTTGCGGCGGGGCGCGACGGGAGACGAGTCGGTTTCGGCGGGTTCACGGCGGTCCAGTCTTGTGTCGAAGGAGTCGAGCGGCTATCTTGCAACTTCAAGTTAACTTGAGGTCAAGCATGAGCCGTCTGGATATCGCCGATGTCGCGCGTCGCTCGGGATTGCCCGCGTCGACGCTGCGTTACTACGAGGAAAAGGGATTGATCGTGTCGAACGGCCGTCTCGGGCTGCGGCGCCAGTACGACGAGTCGGTGCTGGAGCGCCTTGCGCTGATCGCGCTCGGCCGGGAGGCCGGTTTTGCGCTCGACGACATCCTCGCGATGTTCGGCGCGGACGGCCGGCCGGCGATCGATCGCGCGAAGCTCGACGACAAGGCCGACGAGCTCGACCGTACGATCCGCCGTCTCGGTGCGGTGCGCGATGCGCTGCGGCATGCGGCCGTGTGTCCGGCGCCGAGTCATCTCGAGTGTCCGTCGTTCCGCAAGCTGCTGCGCATCGCCGCGCACCGTCATCCGGCGCGTCGCACGAAGACGGAAGGCGCGTAGAGGGTTCGGCTTGCCTGAGTAGGGTGCTCGAGCGTGCGACGGGGCGGGCATGCCGCGACGGCTAATGCCCCGAGCGCGTCATCCCGCGTAATAGACGCGGCATTCCATCTCGCGTCCGCGCACGATGCGCTTGCCGACGAGCGAACCGAACGTTTCGGTGACGACCGTGCGCTGGTGCTCGCATTGCAACGCATCGTAGAAATAGAGCGCGACCCAGTCCGCGGTGCGGCCGGCCTCGTGCGGGCGTGCGGGATACGGGCACAGTGCGGTGAAGTGCCAGCCGCCTTTCGTCATGTGCATCACGGGCGGCGACACGCTGACGTCCGCGTTCACGCGACGCGTCACGAGCATGGGCAGGATGCCGGCGGCGGCCTTGTTGCGGTACAGGCGGTCGATGTAAAGCAGCAGTTCGACCGGCGGTTCGGTGCCGAGGTCGGCGTCGCTCGCGTGGCCTTGCCAGCGCCGGCGCCGGCTCAGTACGTCGTCGAGCGCCGCGCGGATGCCGGCCGCGCGACGCGGGCCGACGCCCGAAATCGCGTCGAGCTGGCCGCTGCGGGCCGCGCGTTCGAGATCCTCGAGCGTATCGATGTGCAACTGGTCGTGAATCCGCAGCGCGAGCCCGTGGCCGATGCCCGGCACGGCTTCGAATGCGGACACGCGTTCCGCATCGCCGCGCAGCCGATCGAGCAGGCGCCAGCGCCCGGTCACCAGCCATTCGGCGATCGCCTGCGCGACGCCCGTGCCGACCTCCGGGAGCGCGCCGAGCGCATCGACACCGCCCGCGTTGAAGCGCGTGCGGATGCCGTCGTCGAGCGACTCGATCGTATCGGCCGACGCGCGGTAGGCGGCAACCCGGTAAGGATTCGCCCCCTGTTCGGCAAGCAGCTGCGCGGCTTCGCGCAGGCAGGCCGCGATTTGCCGGTTTTCCTCGTGCGTCTGGCTGACGGTCGTCTGCATGGTGCGGGACCTGGGGAAGCGCAAACGGAAAGAACGGGGCGCGCAACGCGCGGGCCACCGCTCATTTCAGCACATTGTCACGGCAAGCGACGAACAAAACTTGATGCGCGTCAATGGCAAACGTTGCACAGCCGGGAACCGCGCCGGTCGCGGGGTGGGGGCGGGGGGGGGGCCCCACCCGCCCCCCGGTACCCGGCGGGGGACGCCGGCGCCCCCCCCGCCGCCCCGGGCGGGGGCCGCGGGGGGGGCGCGCGCGGGGGGAGGAGCC